>NZ_JAHZST010000003.1 GCF_019457885.1 Shewanella nanhaiensis | reverse complement strand
TCTCATCGTAGAGCTGGGACTAATGAAGGTCTCAATAGACTCTGAATACATTAGCGCAAACCAACTCCTGTTATCTTGCTTTATTATTTGCAATAACGGGGCGTACCATACATTCTGTCCAAAAATGCGCTATAACCAATAACCTCAATCGAAGAGACAAACAATCTGGTGTGAACGCGGCTGTGACCTTCGGTTTCAGGGATGAAACCGTAGAGCGTATAGGGACATATTCACAGCGTGTCGCAGAAGTGTTTCCACATTCAGCGAGCCGCAGGCTATAGATTAGATATGAAGTCATGGTTGATCATAAGCCAACCAAAGACCCAATGAACCCAACCAAAAAGATATTTGTAACTTGTTATCCTACAAGCCAGTTAACTGGTTGGAGAGGGTAGAAACCCATCATTCAACCATAGAAATAGTAGAAAATAGCGTAATTTAGGTAGTTGTTTAGCTCTATTTTACAATCAAAATGCTCTGGTTAGATTTTTATCTTATAACTACCTGTGTAGGTCTTTACAATTCCCTTTAAACTACATCTACATAGGTATTAATCACCTATTTTATGTGTGGGTTTAGTTATTTGGTCTGCCTTTTAATTCGTTGACTCAAATTGTTTTTTTTATAGACTGGTCGGTCTGCAAGGAGTGGTTATCATAGGGAGATAGGATGTTTTCTGTAGAGGGATACGAGCATAAACGGGTCTCCATACGGTTTACTGTCGTGAGTATTTTTATCTTTGCGACGGTATTAACCGCCGTGATAGCCATAAGTCTGCAGTACTATTTTAGTCAGTCTATGGCAACTGACTCTGCCTTAAAACATTATGATCTTAATGCCGATCATACTAGCAAGTACCTTTCTCAAGTCGACACACAAGCTGTCAACATCACCAAGTTGCTCTCAGGTTCAGACTTGTTGATCGAAGCCGAACACTTTAATGAAAAGTCGTTACACACTTTTGCTGAGCTGATGAGGATTAACCCACTCTACTTTTCGATTAACTTAGCCCTGCCAAATGGCGACTTCTACCAGTTGGTCAACCTCAACGCTTACCCTACTATTCGGGATCAATTACTGGCAACGCCCGATGATCGATGGGTACTGCTGTTGGTAGCTGGAGTGGGGGATGAAAGAAGCAGAAAAGTCAGTTATCTTGATGATAAATTTAATGAAAGAGTTAAAAGGGAGGAGCTGACTGACTTTGATCCAAGGCAGAGGCCTTGGTATATTTATGCTGGTAGGGATAGGGTCTCCAGAACTCAGCCCTACTTGTTTGATTTTAGCCAGTTCGCTGGTCAAACCTACTCCATAGCACTGGCTGACTCTGAGGCTGTTCTGGCTGTGGATATTACCCTCTCTACGCTGTCCAAATATTTAAACGTGATTGGCCGAAGTACCAGTGGAGGCTTTGAAAGTGAGGTCTACCTGTATCAGCCTAGCGGTGAGTTAATCGCCTCTAATCGGCAGCAATCGACTCAGGTGGAGATACCTAAATCATTACCACTTGTGCTCACTCAAGCTCAGCACTCCCTTATTGAGAGTTTACCTGTGCTCAGAGTCTCAAATGAGACCGATTGGCCTCCGATAGATTTTGCTATTTCGGGTCAGCCCTTAGGCTATGGTGTTGATATTATGGAGCTGATTGCTCAGATGACTGGATTAAAGTTCACCTATGTCAATGGTTTTAGCTGGCAAGGGTTACTCAGTGCCTATAAAACGGGGAAAATAGAGTTATTACAGTCAATAATAAAGACTAAAAATAATAGTGAGTTAGGTAACTTTAGTGAACCATTTTTAACTTTGCCCTATACCTTAGCAAGTTTAGAGGGGGCACCTAAGGTAAGTGCGCTCGCAGCCCTTAAAGGTGAGAGGGTAGCGGTGTCGACAGGCTGGTCGATCATTCCATTTATTCAGAGTCATTTTCCAAGCATCGAGTTAGTCGAGTATCCATCGAGCTATGAGTCTCTGCTCGCAGTTAAGCGTGGTGAAGTGATGGGGGCACTGGATATCGGGGTTAATCTGCATTATACGGCACGAAGGTTTTTTATTCAGGGTCTTAGCTTTCATGATGAACTCTCTTTTTCTCCTCAGAAGGGGCCCGATGGACTGACTATTCTGGCAAAAGATAAGCGATTAATTGAAATCATTAACCTCGCTTTAGCCAATATCACTAAAGAGCAGAAAAAGGCCTTGAGGTTGAAGTGGATAGGTAGGAGTTCTCCACGTCAGCCAATGAAAACCATGGGGGTGGTTCCCTATCAAGATTTGATAGAGATAGGCGCTCAGAGTGAACTACATCAAACACTGCAGAAACGACTTATTAATGGCGTCGAGCAGTTTGTCTATGTGACCTCTTTTGCTGAGGGGCTCTTGCTATTTGCTATTGTGATCCCTAGTGAGGCGATATTGGCCTCAAGTACAGATAAGGTGCTGACCTCTATATTGATAACGGCTGTTTGCATGTTGATGGTTCTGCCCATCTCTTGGCTGTTTTCAAACCCTATTATCAAGCCAATCAATCTCTTGTGTCGTGAAAATGTCAAAGTAAAACATAGGCGTTATAACTCAATCAGCAAGGTGGAGACACATATCAAAGAGCTCGATGAACTTGCCGATTCTATGCTTGAGATGGCATCAGCAATTCAAGCTTATGAAGAGTCTCAAAAAGCCTTGATGGAAGCGATTATTCGGTTAATTGCTCAAGCGATCGATGATAAATCTCCCTACACGGCGGGGCACTGTAATCGTGTTCCTGAACTCGGTTTGATGCTAGCAACAGCAGTGCATAAAGCGCAGAGTGGCCCCTTTAAAGGGTTTAGTTTTAAAAATGAAGATGAGTATCGAGAGTTTAGATTAGCCGCTTGGTTACATGATTGTGGCAAGATCACCACGCCAGAGCATATTGTCGATAAGGGCACTAAGCTTGAGGCCAACTATAACCGTATTCATGAGATCCGCATGCGATTTGAGGTGCTATGGCGAGATGCTGAGATTAAGTATCTCAAGTTATTAGCCCAGTCTCCCGAGAGTGAAGAAGCCCTGCTTGATCAGTTGAAAGCACAGCATGAACAACTAAAGCAAGATTTTGAATTTATTGCTAACGCCAATATTGGTGGGGAGTTTATGGAGGGCGCTGATATCGAACGGTTAACTCAGTTGGCTGAGATAAGCTGGCTTAGATACTTTGATGACAGGCTAGGTTTATCTCCTGTAGAGGAGGGGCATTTAGGGGAGGCTCCGTCTTCGCTGCCTGCTACTGAACAGCTGTTAAATGATAAAGCTGAGCATCTTATTGCTCGTATATTACCCGTTAGTTTTGATCCGAAATTGGGAATTAATATTCAGGTGCCTGAGCTGCAATATAACCGAGGGGAGCTCTATAACCTCTCTATCTCTAAGGGCACATTAACTGTGGAGGATAGGTATAAGATCAATGAGCATGTGATCACCACTATCAAGATGTTGGAGAGCCTACCATTTCCTCCTGAGCTGGCGCGAGTGCCCCGGTATGCATCGACTCACCATGAAACCTTAATTGGAACTGGCTACCCTAGAAAGCTCACCGGTGATGAGCTCTCTGTTCCTGAACGTATTTTGGTGATTGCGGATATATTTGAGGCATTAACCGCAGGCGATAGACCTTATAAAAAGGCGAAATCCGTCAGTGTCGCCGTGGATATTCTCCATAAGATGGCGTTAGAGCAGCATCTAGACATTGAACTGTTTAAGCTCTTTCTCTCCTCTGGGATCTATCTTGAGTATGCCAATAAGTTTCTTGACCCGTCTCAAATTGACGATGTGGATATCAGTCGATACTTGGATTAAGTGTCACTGGTAGTGAAAACGTAAAGCATGGGTTTTTGATTATTTTTAAGAGGATAGTTTCATTAATCCGCTATTTATTGGCGTATTATGTTGTCTTGATTGGTTGTTTATATCGTTATGATTTTATTGAATATTAACTCCGTCACTCTTTGTTGACTTGTTACCTACCTGTTATAAGATGCATGTTTCAGGGATTGAATCATAGAGCAGGGATACTATGGGTGTTGCAGCCAAGGTCAACAATAAGCGTTTTACCATTCGTTTCACTGTGGTGGGGATCTTTATTTTAGCCACTATTGTGACAGCCGCTATTGCCATAGGTTTGCAGTATTACTTTAGTAACACTATGGCCACAGACTCCGCCGTTAAGCTCTATAATCTCACGGCTAAAAACACCAGTAGTTACCTCACCCAAGTAGACAATCGAGCAACGAATACAACACAGTTACTCTCAAATTTTGATGATCTTGTGACCGATGGAGCTTTTAACCCCGAAGCGCAGCAAGCTTTTGCTGAAGTGATGCGAACTAACTCTTTGTTTTATGCCATCTACATCGGCATGCCCAATGGCGATTTTTATGAGCTAATTAACCTAGATGCCCATCCAATAATCAGGACGCAGCTCAATGCATCTCATTTAGATCGTTGGGTGATCATCACAATAAGTGGTGAAGGGGAGCTGCGTCAACGAGAGCAATCCTATCTCGATGAGCAGTTTAACTTGCGTGTGACGCATACAGAGCCCAGCGAATACGATGCGAGTGTCAGGCCTTGGTTTGTTGATGCTAATACCGAGTCTGTTTCAAAAACAGAACCTTATCTATTTCAGCACCTGCAATCGCCGGGTCAAACCTACTCCATCAAATTGGCTGAATCTGGTGCTGTGCTCGCCTTAGATATCGCATTATCGACTCTGTCAGATTTTCTGGTTATGCAGAGCGAGGGGGGAGCGGAAGCCGGTATCAATGAGAAGATCTACCTCTACAAAGAGAGTGGTGAACTGGTTGCATCAAACCAGATAGAGAAACGTGGCGTTGAGATCCCTACCTCCAGAGAGCTAAAGCTGAACAGTCAGCAGAGGGAGCTGGTTGCGGCAACTCAACCTCTTTTAGTCTCCAATGAAACCGATTGGGCGCCCATCGATTTTGCCATCTCTGGCATGCCCCAAGGGTATAGTATCGATCTGCTTAATCTGATCTCAGAGATGACAGGGCTTCGCCTGCGTTATATCAATGGCTTTAGTTGGAGCGAGTTAACGCAAAACTATAAAGCTCATGAGTTAGATATGTTGCACTCAGTGCTTAAAACCGATGAGACCCGTTTACTCGGTGAGTTTAGTGAACCTTTTCTTGAGCTGCCTTTTGCACTTGTCACTCAACCCGGTATCGCGCCAATTACTCATATTGAACAGTTAAATGGTAAGCAGTTGGCGATACCCGTTGGCTGGTCCATTATCGAGGTTATTAGGCAAAACTACCCCCAGATAGAGATTGTTGAGATGGCTTCGACCTATGCAATATTGCGCGCGGTTGAAGAGGGAGAGGTGTTTGCTGCGCTCGATAGCAGCATTATATTGCACTACACCGCGAATCAATTTTTTGTTGAAGCTATTCAGTATCATGAACAGCTGGATTTCTCTCCTGTAGAGGTCGATACCGGGTTACATATTGTGATGCCGACTCAAGAGCAGGCTGTGATTGAGGTGATTAATTTGGCACTTGCCAACATTACACCTGAGCAAACCCTAGCATTAAGGGCTAAATGGTTTGGAGAGGGAGATAAGGAGACCTTATCGACACAGGGAACCGTTCCTTTTGAGGCATTGATTGAGCTGGCAGGTTCGCCAAATGAGCAGAAAAGATTAATTCAGCGTGAGCTTAATGGGGTTGAAGAGTTTATCTATGTGACACCCATTGGTGGTCGCTCTTCTGGAGAGCAGGAGTATTTAGCGATAGTTGTGCCTACACAGCAGCTATTAGCAGCAAGCGTCGAAAAAGTGTTGCAGTCTATATTCCTCACAAGTATCTGTTTGTTGTTGATCTTGCCTGTTTCTTGGTTATTTTCATCGCCTATTATTCGCCCCATTAAGTTATTAGCTCTTGAAAATGAGAAGATAAAAAATCGTCAATATGATGAAGTGCGTAATGTCGACTCCAATATCTCTGAGCTCGACGAGCTAGCGACCTCCATGGTTGAGATGTCTGTCTCGATTAAGCAGCATGAGGAGAATCAGAAGGCCTTAATGGAGTCATTTATCAAACTAATAGCCCAAGCTATTGATGATAAATCTCCCTATACAGCAGGGCACTGTAACCGTGTACCTGAGCTTGGCTTGATGTTAGCGGACGCTGCGCAGAGATCTGAGCTGGCACCCTTTAAGGATTTTAAGTTTAATTCAGAAGATGAGCATAGAGAGTTCAGAATTGCAGCTTGGTTACATGACTGTGGCAAGATCACAACACCTGAATATATTGTCGATAAGGGGACTAAGCTTGAGGCGGTTTATAACCGTATTCATGAGGTCAGGATGCGCTTTGAAGTGCTGTGGCGCGACGCTGAGATTGATTACCTTAAGCGAGTATCTTCTGAAACGACCTCCTCTAAACATAGCCCGAACGAGCTTCTACTTGCAGAGCTGGCCCATAAACGAGAGCAGTTAATTGAGGACTTTGAGTTCATCGCTAACGCCAATGTTGGCGGGGAGTTTATGGGCCAAGAGGCAAAAGATCGTCTAGCTCAGCTTGCTAATATCACTTGGGAGCGCCATTTTGACGATAGACTCGGTCTCTCGCCTGTCGAAGAGCTTAATCTTAGTGCCCAAGAGGCAGAAATAAGTTACCCAGTGACTGAGTCGCTATTAAGTGACAGGGCCGAACATATTATCAAGCGAATCAATAAAGTGGAGTTCGATCCTAAGTTTGGTATCAAGATGGCGATCCCAGAGCACCAATATAACTTAGGTGAGCTTTATAACCTCTCTATCTCTAGAGGCACTTTGACCGCTGAAGATAGGTTTAAGATTAATGAGCATGTGACCAGCACCATTAAGATGCTGGAAAACCTTCCATTCCCACCTGAGCTTGCCCGTGTGCCACGCTATGCTTCGACCCATCATGAAACCTTAAAAGGGACAGGCTATCCACGAAAGCTAAGCGCCGATGATCTCTCAATACCTGAGCGTATCTTAGTCGTTGCCGATATCTTCGAGGCTCTGACCGCCGCCGATAGACCCTATAAAAAGGCTAAGCCCCTTAGTGTTGCTATCGATATTTTGCATAAGATGGCACTGGATGAACACTTAGATATGGATATTTTTAAGCTGTTTCTCTCAAGTGGGATCTATCTCGAGTACGCTCATAAATTCCTTGATATCAAACAGATTAATGAAGTTGATCTGGCCAAGTATTTAAATCAAGAACCGATGAAAAAGAGTGCGTGAATAGGAGCTCGCCCATTAGGGCCGAATGCTTAGGCTTATTGTGAGGGGGAGTCGCTGCTAGAGAGATTGGCACAAAACAAATTAATTGTTCAGGATTAATCTCGTGTTAAAATGCGCCCGGCGAGTCATATGACCGCCAGATAGGCCGCTTAGTGTCTCCCTTAATTCCCCATCATTGATTAGAGTCTTTATGAAACGGATTTTACTGTTAACCTTGTTTGCTTTTTCTAATGCGGCATTTGCCGTCGAACCTCTGTTTGAAACACCAAAAGATATGGAGCCAACTTGGGTGGACGATATCTTGTCTGTCTTTGGTGCAGATGGTGAGTTTGATGAGAGCAAAGCCATCGATATGAGCTATCTTCCAACAGCTTATTACACGCCGGAGAAGAAGTTTGGCGTTGGCCTTTTGATGGTTGGCCTATATAAAACCGATGGTGCTTCGGCACAGGAGCAGCCCTCATCTTTGGTGCTGAACTCCTTTGTTTCGATGAACAACTCCTACGGCGTTGAAGTTGAAAATATGACCTTTTTTAATGGCGGTAAGCAAAGATTATTGTTGGAGCTAGAGCTGCACAATGAAGCGTCAGTTTATTATGGACAAGGAATAGAGCAAGGTCACTTAGACAGTAACCATCATGAGTTTGAGGAGCAGTTATACAGCTTTAAACCTCGTTGGATGACCGAAGTTGCCGATAACTACTTTGTCGGTGTGGGTGCCAATTTTGTCTACGCCAGCGCAGACAAGTTTCAGTTAGCTGAGACAGAAGTACCTGTTGATTCTAGCGCTATTTTGCCCGATAACGTCAGCTCAGGCGTTGTAGTGACCAGTATCTATGACTCGCGAGATTATCGTTTAAATGCCACCAAAGGTTGGCTATTTCAAATAGATGCGGGCTTATATCAAAACAGTGAGTACGCTTCGTTTTCGACCTATGATCTTGAGTTGGCCAATTACATCGATTTGAGCTCTACCTCCATATTGAGCTCAGCACCTGGATTGATTGCATGGCAGTTACAGGGGCACTTTACAGATGGCGATGTGCCTTGGAACATGCTACCTGATTTAGGCGGCTCTAACGCCATGCGTGGTTATATTAAGGGGCGCTACCGTGACGAGCAGATGATGATGGGGCAAGTTGAGTATCGCTTACCTATATTCCAGCGTTATGGCATGGTTTTCTGGGGCGCCGCTGGGAGCGTAGCACCTAAGATAGGCGATCTGACCGATGAGCTATTAACCTCCTACGGAACAGGTTTCCGCTTTAAGATCAAAGATAATATCAATCTGCGCCTTGATGTGGGCGTGGGTGAAAATGAGACTAACTTCTACCTGAATGTGAACGAAGTCTTTTAATTATGGGTCATGCCATTGGAGCTATCACTTTGCTGCTGCCAAGCTTGATATTGGCCTCAGCTTTAGTTGGTGTCAGCAACAGAACTTTTGCCAATGATGAACTGGCAAAGCCGTTAGATTTGCCATTGCAAGCCTGTAGCCGTAGTTCACACTATGCTATCTATTTGAGTGGTATTCATACTGGTACCATGAGCAGAACTGAAACTTGGCAGGGAAAAACGGCCGTTGTTACCTCAAAGAGTGAAGCCAGTATTCTAGGGATCGGCACTCAATATCAGCAGCGAGCTGAACTCTCCTGGTCAGATAACACCCATGAATGGCTTACCGACAACTTTCATCAGAAGGTGACAGGATTTCGTTCTCGGGATATGCGGGTGAGCTTTGAAAATGCTGGTCGTGAGTCTCGCGTGGATATTGATGGTGATGTCGATACCTACAGTTCAGACAGCATTCCTCTGCGAGATGTAGATACCTTAGCGATTCAAATTCGTGAATATCTGCTGCAAGGGCGAAAGCAGTTCGCTTTAATTAGACAAGCGTCAGATGCAATAGAGCCTTACCAGCTCTATGTGCAAGAGCAGCTGAGTGAAAATATCCCGCCTTGGGGAGAGTTAAGCTTAATACCCGTTGAGCAAACTGGTGCTGAGGATGTTACCTACTACTTCGCCCCAGCTCTGGACTATCAACTAGTCAAAGCCCGATACCACGGCTTTATACTCCATGGTTTGATAGAGCTTGATAACTACACTTCAACTTGTGAGCCAAATATAGTTCAGTGGCCTTGATGCTTTTTAATAAGCTTTAAAGCTGGATTCTGAAACCAGTTTAGAATGACGGATAAATAGTTAGTAGGTTAGGCTTTAGCCCATCAATAACTTATATCGATATGCAAACCTGACGGCATCAATGCCGACCTACAATAGGATAAGGCTTGATCGTATATTCTTCTCTGCTTGACCCGTAACGGTCGTAGGCCATTCCGTATCTTTAGCCGCTTGTGGTATTCGCTTTTATATCAGCGAAGCTATCAGCTGTGAGTTTACGAACGCACTCTCAGGCATGCAGTGCCGTTCTCGCAGGGCGAAGCCCGTTCTATTACTTCCTTAAAACCTGCTCTTCTAAGTAGTGTATCGACTGTCCGCCCTCTCTAAAGCCTCTGTCTTTTAGGATCTGTTGGAGCAGAGCTTTGTTTGTCGATATCCCTTCGATAGTTAACTCATCCAGTGCAGTTTGCATACGGGCGATAGCTTGATCTCGTGTCGCGCCCCAGGTTATTAACTTGCCTATCATAGAGTCATAGTAGGGGGGGACCGTGTAACCAGCATAGAGGTGAGAGTCCCAACGCACACCTATGCCGCCGGGGGCGTGAAAGCCTGTGACAGTTCCGGGTGAGGGGATGAAAGTGTGGGAGTCTTCAGCATTAATGCGGCACTCTATGCTGTGACCGTTAAGTTGAATATCTTGCTGTTTAATGGTGAGCGGTCTGCCCGATGCTATCTCAAGTTGGGCATGAATCAGATCTATGCCTGTTATCATCTCAGTGATGGGGTGCTCAACCTGAATGCGGGTATTCATCTCGATAAAGTAAAACTCACCGGCCTCGTAGAGAAACTCGAAGGTACCAGCACCGCGATAGCCTATCTCGATACATGCATTGGCGCAGAGCCTACCTATTGTGCTGCGTGTGGCGCTATCAATCTCTAATGCTGGCGCCTCTTCCAAGACTTTTTGATGTCGACGCTGCATTGAGCAGTCTCGCTCTCCTAGATGTATGGCGTTGCCTTGGCCATCTGAGAGGACTTGTATCTCGATATGGCGTGGATGTTGAAGATACTTCTCCATATAGAGATCGCCGTTAGCAAAGGCAGCCTTAGCCTCAGCTTGAGTCAGTTCAATCGCCTGAATAAGTTCATCGCTATGGTGGACGACTCGCATCCCTTTTCCACCACCGCCAGCGGTCGCCTTGACGATAACCGGGTAGCCTATTTTCTCTGCAATCTCTTGATTAAGCTTATTATCTTGAGTCAGTACGCCATCGGATCCCGGCACTGTTGGCACACCCACTTTTTTCATTGCGCTAATCGCTGAGACCTTGTCCCCCATCTGCCGTATCACATCGGCATTAGGGCCGATAAAGGTGAAGCCACTGCGTTCAACCTGCTCGGCAAAATCTGCATTTTCAGATAAAAATCCATAGCCAGGGTGGATAGCATCGGCCTTGGCTTGAGCGGCTGCGGAGATTATCGCCGGTATATTGAGGTAACTGGCAATAGGGGCGGGTTTACCGATACAGATGGTGTTACTCGCATGTTTAAGATGAAGCAGGTCTCTGTCGGCAGTGGAGTGCACTGCAACGGTTTCAATCCCTAGTTGCGAGCAGGCGCGCTGAACTCTTAGGGCTATCTCACCACGGTTGGCAATCAATACACGTTTCAGAGGCACTGGCTTCATCGGTTTTATCTTCTTTGTTATCTATTAATGAAAGGTGGTTAGCTTTCGAAACTCGAAACGCCTCTATTCATCCTCAATAATAATTAAGGCTTGATCGAACTCCACGCCATCACCACTCTCAACTAAGATTTTGCTGACGATGCCCGAGCGTACGGCCTCTATCTGGTTCATCATCTTCATCGCTTCGATAATGCAGATAGGGTCGCCCTGCTCAACCCTTTGGCCTACTTTACACAAAGGTTCAGCCTCTGGTGCCGGAGAGAGGTAAAAGGTACCGACCATAGGCGAGATCACTGTATTTTTTTCATCGAAGTCGGTGACCTCATCGCTGTCACTAGCATCATCTTGCTTGTTATCGACTTGAGGTGAGTTGGCGGCTGTGTGGAGCTGCTGAGTGGTTTGAGAAGCGCTTGTTTGATCTCTGTGCTGGCAGATCCTGACCGATTCCTCCCCTTCGGTGACCTCAAGTTCGGCGATCCCTGACTCCTGCACTAACTCGATCAACTTCTTAATTTTTCTAATGTCCATAATGGTTCCGATTTATCACAGATGAAAATACTGACGGGCTATGAGCTAAGCCGATGGACCCTGCAAACGATTAATGGCTGACTTGAGGGCAAACTGATAGCCATCGGCGCCTAAACCACAGATAACGCCGACGGCCTTATCAGAGAAGTAGGAGTGGTGACGGAAAGGTTCACGGGCATGAACATTAGATAGGTGAACCTCAATAAAAGGGATCGCGACCCCTAGAATAGCATCTCTAATAGCGACGCTAGTGTGGGTAAATGCAGCAGGGTTGATGATGATAAAATTGGCATCTGTGCTGTGAATTGCATCAATAAGTTCATGCTCTGCATTGGATTGAATATGTTCGAGTTCAACATCGGCACTGTTTGCCGTATTTTTCATATTCTGCACGATACTGTCTAAGGTGTGATGACCATAATGGCCGGGCTCACGACGCCCTAACAGGTTCAAGTTGGGACCATTGACCAGTAGAATCTTAGCTTTGGCGCTCATATCAAAATCCTTTGAGAATACAGGTGAATCGTGCATTTATGCACTGATAAGAATAATAGTCTGATTTCACCAGAAGTTGACGAAGATGTCGACATTTGACTGCTTTTTCGACGAAAATAGCAGGAGCTTCGCCCTGCTATAATGGCACTTCGTGCCTAATTCGTGCTTATGAATAGGTTCGAAAGCTCACTACTAGATTACTTTTCTGTGAGCAACAGCTTCAAGAGAAGGAGATGTTTTGATAGTGCTGTAGAGTGTTGATAACTTACTAGGTACGCATTAAGTTATACATTAATAATCGCTGGCCCATTTTTCTGAAGCAGAACCAATTAAACAAGTCCAATTGGCTTAAATCTATGTTATTTGACCCCTCGCGTCACGAGCCCCTGACGAATCGTTTATGGGATAAGGCTATTGTAGAAGCTGAGATATTATCAATTATTGATGATATTGAGGGCTCACTCTTGCCCGAGTCTTGCTGGCCTACACACCCGCTTGATGCGGAAAGTTATCCTAAGGTTGGTCCAAAATGGTCTGCATATGCAGGGGCTGCAGGAACCATTCATGCCTTACAAATATTGGGGCGCTACGGATATAAAGTCAGTGATCTGTCTGTTTTATTAGAAACCGTTTACCAATCTTTTTTGAAAAGCCCAGATGTTTCAGTCGAACCTGGATTACAAATTGGTGAACTTGGGATATTAATGCCCGCCATGTTAGCTCAACCTAACAATGAAGAGTTATCAAGACGGGTAATACGTTGCATGGAAGCGACGTTAGCGCTTCCTCTGTACGAGATCACTTCAGGGCAAAGCGGCATGATGCATGGGGCGCTGGCGCTATATCGTAAAACGGGTAAAAACCATTGGAAAGAGTTATACGTAAAAGGTGCCAAGGCGTTATTGGATAATTGGAAGTTAGATACTGATACCGGAGAGTGGCTTTGGGAAAGCCAAGTGTTCGGTCCAAAGCGTCACTATTATGGTGCCTGTCACGGATTAACTGGTAATGCCAATATATTGCTACAAGGTGCTGATTTACTGTCAGATGACCCTAGAGCCATGATCCTGAAACGTACTATCTCTACACTGAATACCTCAGTTGAGCAAGATGGTAATTTAGCGAACTGGAAACTCTGCACTAAGCCAAATATTGACAAACTGCTGGTGCAATGGTGTCACGGAGCGGCAGGAATAGTTACCGCGATGGCTAGGACACAACAAGATGATTCCCAAGACTCCAAACTACTGGATCGTTTACTACAAGAAACAGGTGGACTTGTTTGGCAAGCTGGCCCTTTGGTAAAAGGGGCTAATATTTGCCACGGGACATCAGGTAATGGTTACGCTTTGTTATATCTATACCGCAGGACAGGTGATTCAGTGTGGCTTGAGAGAGCAAGACTATTCGCCATGCACGCTATTGAACAGTGCCAAAAAGCGCGTCTGGCTTATGGACAAGGCCGGTATACTTTATGGACTGGTGATGCAGGCTTTGCGATATATCTGTACCACTGCCTTCACCCTAAAGAAGCAGCAATACCAGGGTTAGATCTGTTCTAATGCTCTGAGTTTTTGTTTGTTGCTACTCTCCGTGGCCCTCCGTGTTCTCTGTGGTGAATTGCTTTTGTCTTGGTGCTCGGGATTGCTAGGACGGCACTTCGTGCCTACGAGGACGTTCGCAGGCTCACTGTTAGGCCGCTTCGCTGCTAGAAAAGCTGAGATGAACTTACGGACAACTTTTTGAGTACAAAACGCGCTGCTTACGGAATAACCTATGGCTACGGGAATGCTTCGCTTACAACAAAAGCAAAATTGAGCATGCGCTATTGCCGTCATCCCGGGCTTGTTCCGGGATCCATTCTTTCTTGTAAAAGCACGAAGACATTCTCACCACAGAGCGCTGCGCTTCACAGAGATCACGGAGTTAAAGATGGAGACAAACGTCTACAGAACGCGCTGCTTACGGAATATCCTGTGGCTACGGGAACGCTTCGCTTACAACAAAAGCAAAAATTGAGCATGTGCTATAGCCGTCATCCCGGGCTTGTTCCGGGATCCATTCTTTCTTATAAAAAAACAAAGATATTCTCACCACAGAGCGCCGCGCTACACGGAGGTAAAGCTGGAGGTTTAATGTGGCTCTAGTTCTGGAATTGATGAAATTAAACCTTGATAACGCTTTGTTTCAAAAATCTTATTTGCTTTTATGATTTGATAATGGGATGAGGAAATAGGTACACCATTTTTAACTAGAAACTTCACAATACCAATTTGTTTTCCAGTTTCAAAGAAGTCTTTTAGAGCTGACTCTAAAGTATCACGGCCTTTCACTTTAGAGTCTATTTTTACTCCATTACTCAATAAGTACTTAAATATCGAAGGTTTAACCTGAGTGCTAACAGCGACATTAAAAGCGTTACCTGTTATAGAGCTTGCATAATGGAGATCTAAACCGTAGTTTTCTAACACTCTAATTTTATCCAGCTGACCCGAAGCAACTAATATATGGATTGAACTTGGGGGTAATTCAGCTCCACGGTTGAGTAGTTCTAAAATAACATCTAGTGGTGCATTTTGAAGTAATGCTTGCAAGATAAGAACTTCAAGTGCCTCAGGTGCAGTTTCTTGAATGATATCAGTAATATTTAATAGAGCGTCCCAATCTTTTGCTACCAGCACTTCAAATGCTTTCTCACCTACTTCAATGCCTTGCTGAATTTCTGGATCATCACTGGTACCAGCAGCAATATCTTTACGTACTTTTTTATGTAGCTCTGTTTGTATATCTATATTGTTTTGGGAAAAGGCTATAATTTTACTTTGTTTAGACTGAAGCTGGATATCTTGAGGTTTAAATTCGGGCAGTGAAGATACTGTCGTTTTTTCTATGTTAGGAAGATCTTTACTGTTTTCGTTTGTACTGCTGAATGTAGTAACTAAGGGCAGTAATACAACTATAATAATGGCAACTATTATGCCTAGCTTAATTAATTTCATTTATTACCTGCAATTCTATCTATTCTATCCTATTTGAGTTAAATAAGTTCCAGCCGCGAATAGAAAATATCTATTCGCGGTCAAATATCTTTTATACAGCTTTACTTATTTTCATCGTGTTTGACAAAAGGGTTTTTCCATCCATTTTCATCAGTAAAAAATCCTAGAGTAATTGAAGCTATCAAACATAAAATATTCATCCATTGTGTGGGTAACTGCGATATTATTCCCATGTAATACATTGCAAAGTACGGCAAGACTGCGGACATATAGATAACGAAACTTCTAAGCCCTTGATTCTTTGGTAACGTCATAAAAATTGATTTTAACATTTTTCATTCCTCTAAAAATATCATATAAGCTATGTTCAATCACACTTTGCTTTGGCTGCTTCGGCTGCTGTATCACAAGCGGATAATGCATCATCCCAAGCCAGTCCATTGATTATTTCACATACAGCAATAGATCCTGGATTAACGAAGCCAGTACACAATAGAGCAGTGTTTGCTGCTAGTGCATTAGCAACATTTCGACAAACGCGCTTATTATCTGTTGCTGCGATTTCACATCGTTCTTGAGCATCGATACCATTGTCTGTATCCGGTTCTTCCTCTTCTCGCTCGAGGCCTTCCTCAGCGTCTTTCAGCTCTTCAAGCCACTCTTCCAATTCATATTCGTCCCAATTAAGTTTTTGTCCAACAACTTGGTATCGATCTATCTCTTGATCCCATTCATCGAGATAATCATTGTAGTCTTCCTCCCAGTCATCATAGTCTTCCTCCCAGTCATCATCTTCATCATCCCAATCATTTGAGCCAGCATAAGCTGAGTGTATGCCGATAGATACCGAATATGTTGTAGTATTTGAACTTGATTTATATATTTCATCTACGGATAAGGAGCTAATAAGTAAGAGGGTAAAGGCAACCCCTATTTTTTTAATCATGACAGAATCCTTTAGTCAATTATTAAATGGTATTGTGTGCCGTTACTATTTTTATACATAGTATAAGGTCACAGCCTCGAACCTACTCCTCCGTGCTTCTTGGTATCAACTGCTTTATTGTCCTTTTTTGCTCTTTTATATCTCTATTTTATATCTATTTGTATATTTTGTTCGTTACTTGATGGGTTTTTGAGTGTTATATTCTTTTCTTTGTGTTTCTGGGTAAGCATCATAATCAATTAGCTCAAATCGAAGATATGAACTCAAGTGTAGATGCAGCTGTGGGCTTCGGTTTCAGGGACGAAACCGTAGAGCGTATAGGGATATATTTATAGCGTTCCACAGAAGTAGCTACATGTGAGCCTGCTGCAAGCAATAAATACAATCGAAGCTATGGCTTTCTAGATACCATCAAACACCAAATCACTCCAATGAACCCAACCAAAAAGATACTTGAAACTTGCTATCGGGCAAGTCAGTAAACTTCTGTCCAAAGATGAGCTTGTAACGTCTGAGGGATAAGTTCGAAGAGATGAATAATCTGATGTAGATGCTGCTGTGGGCTTCGGTTTCAGGGCGAAGTTTCACCCTGTGAAACTCTTTGAGCGCGAGGTAAGGATACTGAGCTGGCCGTTTAACAGGGAAGTTATTGGAAACCACAGAGCGTATAGGGATATATTTATAGCGTTCCACAGAAGTAGCTACACATCAGGTCGCTCTTTGGCATCCTGCCACTGCGACATTGGTGCATCCCTGCACGGCACCTGCTGCAAGCAATAAATACAATTGAAGCTATGGTTTCCTAAATACCATCAAACATCAAGCCAACCCAATGAACTCAACCAAAAAGATACTTGAAACTTGCTATCGGGCAAGTAGAACACCTGTGATGAGACAAATGTCAAAAGTCTTTGTTTTGACGCAGCGCCTTGGTGGCCCCTTTCTGCTTTTTAGCATCTACTCGCCTGCGTTGGCTGCCCTTGGTGGGTTTGGTCGCTACCCGTCTTTTCTGCACTATGGCCACACTGGCAACCAGTTCAATAAACTGTTCCAAGGCGGTTTGGCGATTAAAGTCTTGGCTGCGGCTGGCTTGGCACTTGATGATGATTTTGCCGCTCTTGGTGATGCGATGGTCGGCTTTTTTTAACAGCGCCTGTTTATAAAAATCTGGTAGGGAGGAGGCGTTGATGTCGAAGATTATCTGGGCGGCGGTAGACACCTTATTTAGGTGTTGACCGCCAGCGCCACTTGAGCGGATAAATTGCCATTCAATCTCATTTTCTTGAAGGGAGACACTATTTGAAATTTTAATCATGGCAAACTACTTTAGCTTCGGGGAAGGCTATCTTACCAAAACTAAAATGGATTTATTCATGTTTACTATTTTTGCTATGCTGCCCCCAATTAGACTGATCTGTTCGGAGTATTTTCTATGTTGTGTAAAATCCCAGATATTGCAGAAGGCGTGATAAGCCTTTTTGCCAGTGGGCGTTTGTCGAGTTCAGACTATCAAGAGAAACTTAAACCCTTGATTGAGCAGAGTCGTGGTGAGACGGGAAAGGTTTTTCTCTATGTCGAGGCCGATGTACTACTTGAGGGATGGGATGCAAATTCACTGACTGGCAGTGGTGAAGTGCGTTTAGATAACTTCGACGCTTTAGTGCTTGTTGGTGGCCCTGATTGGTTTGGTAACGCTGTACGTTTGATGGGGCCTTTTATGCAAAGTGAGGTGGCTTGGTATCCGCTTGAGGCGAAAGTTGAGGCGGTAGCTTGGATGACTGAACGCTTAGAAAAGTAGAATGGTCTATTTTATCTAGGTTAGATAGTTTATTCTATTTGTTTACTAAAGCGGCGCCGGATCACATCATGTCCTAGTGGCTAGCCGTTTATTTATAAGAAAAGTTATTCGCTAAGGAAATGCGAATAACACCAATACTTAAGGAAATGTCATGTCTTTATCTACCAAGTTAACTAAAACTGTTTCTGCTACTTTCTCTGTCTTGATGGCGAGTGTGTTTGTTCTCAGCCTAAGTGGTTGTGCGCCTGAAGTGGGCAGCGAGAAGTGGTGTAAGCAGATGAGCGAAAAAGATAAAGGTGATTGGTCAACCAACGAAGCGACAGATTACGCTAAGCACTGTGTATTTAAGTAAATATTGTTTACAGTGTCAGAGATCTTTTGACAAAGTGCACAGAGATCTCGATTTTAGATAGTTGATTCACGGTAGTAGGTAGAAAGGCTTGTTACCGTGGAACTTTTGAATACAATGTCAGTCTGAATAAAAGTAAGTTCCCAAAACGCTATTTATAAAGGTATTTTTTGAAGCACTCTTTTCGTCAATTTACTCACAAGATCGCTCTTATGATGGTCGCTGTTGTGCTACTGCAATTCGCAGGGGCAAACTTAGGCGCGCATCAGTTGCATCTTGGGGATCATGAAGAGGAGAGCGAAAACCACCCACATCTGGAGTTTACCGCCCAGATCACCAGCTTAGCCCAGTGTATCGATTGTACCTGCAGTGTTGAAACTGATGTTCCACTTTCATCTAGCAGCGATGCAAATATTAGCCAGTCTTTCGATCTTCCAGGCGCTAAACATAACCATTTGATCAGTAAAACCGAAACTCAGACCTTCGATCTCTGTTTAGATTGCCAGTGTCACGGTGGTCACGTGACAGCTATGTCTATCACCACTATGGTGCCCTCTATTCCCAAAGGGGATGAACTTGTGGCCAGTGTAGAACAATACCTGCCACCAGAAGCCACGTTAAATTACCGCCCTCCAATCGTATAACCTTAATGAGTTAAAAAGCATTACGGCACAGCATAGATCTATCTGATCTCTGGCTGTACCTCACTTTTTTACCCCCATTTAGCCTTGTGCCTAAACCTTGCTGGAACTTGAATGTTTCGCCTGAGCATTAGTGCATTTTTATGGCCTTTGGGGAAAGGAAATACGATGAAAAAAACTATCATTGCCAGCTTATTGCTTGCCTATATGGCGGGTGGAGCACTGTATGTGCAGGCGGCAACAGCAGACTCAAATTTAGCGGCAGAGGGCTCAAATACTGCACCTATAATGCAGAACTCTCAAACCCCAATAGCTCAAGATGAAGCGGGGGCGGTCTTTAGCGTTTGGCTCCCAGAGCTAATGCAAGATTTTAATGCTCTGCCTGAAGTTTTAGCTCAAGAAGCTAAGCGCAAGCAGGCCAAGCTTATGATCAAGGCTGCCGATCAAGCGGTGTACAACCCTGAGCTTGGTCTTAATTACCAAAATGCCTCAGAAGACACTTACTCTCTGGATATTAGTCAGACCATAGATTGGGGAGATAAGCGTGGCGCCGCAACCCGTAAAGCCCAACTGGAAGCTGAAATTTTGCTATCTGATATTGCCTTAGAGCGGAGTCAGATGCTGGCAAATACTTTACTTGCATTGGTTGAGCAATCACAGGCGAGCAAGGCGTTAGCGTTTCAAAAACAGCAGTTGGCATCGGCTAAGACTCAGCTAAAGATAGCGGTGCAGCAGATGGAGCTAGGCGATCTGTCTGCGGTAGAGCTGCAGCTTATCCAGCTTGATGTTGCCAGCAAGGCGGCAGATTATGCGGTTGCTGAGCAGGCATCTATCACGGCTGATGCGGGTGTGTTGATGTTACTAGGCAGTAGCGATCTGCCTTTTAACGGCTTCTTAAGTGCATTAACAACCTCCCTTGTCTCTAAACAGGTTGATCCGCAACTGCCCGCCTTAAAGAGCGCATACCAGCAGGTGTTACTGGCGAAAGTAGTGGCACAGCAGGTGAAAGCGGATACCTCTGCCGATCCAACTATCAGCTTGAGTGCTGAGCGTGAAGGTGAGGAGAATAAACTAGGGCTGGGCTTATCTATTCCTCTGCAGATCCGTAACAACTACAGCGATACCTTAGCCGTTGCAGGTCAGGAGATCGCTGTCGCTGAGCAGAGTTATCTTGCGCGTGAACGCGTGCTTACTCAGCAACAGAAGAAATTCAATCTAAGTCTGCCAAGACTCACTGAGCGTTATCAGGAGTGGCGCGAGTTAGTGTTCCATTCAGGTCAGGAAGCGGCGTTAGCGTTAGGTCAGCAGTGGAAAGCGGGTGACATCAACACCAGTGATTACCTGCAGAGTCAGCGCCAACTGTCGAGCAGTTTCCTCGCAGGCTTGTCACTGGAGACCGCACTTTACTCGAGCTGGCTCGAGTGGATGGGCGCCAGTGGCCAGCTAGAGAGCTTCCTTAACGCTCAGCTACCAGCAGGTTTAAGTGCGGCTGCTAACACCAGTACGCTTTCTCATTAGATTGGAATTTATCATTATGAAACACAATACAGATTTAAAGATTATTGAAGTTAACGCCATTACCAAGGCGATCGCGAAAGCCATGTTTAGTGCAAAACGTTTTGGGCTATTTATCACCTTAGCGGCGGCTATCTCTATTCCTAACGCGGCATTGGCTGGTGACGGTCATGAGCACACATCCATTGAGAGTGGCTCAGGCGAGCCTCATCTGGAGGAGATTGCTCATCAAAATGAGGAGAGCCATGATCACGATGGAGAGTCAAAAGTAGTGGCCGATGATGGACATGGCCACGGAGCTGGCGAGGCTGAAGAGGAGTCTCACGCTCTAGTGCTCTCTGATGAGCAGCTAGCGCTGGCCAATATTCAGGTTGAGAAGTTAGCCGTTGCCACCTTCAGTTTAGAGGCGGTTGCCACTGCAACCTTAGTGGTCGACCGTGATAAAACCATGACCTTAGCACCGCAGTTGGATGTCAGAGTCGAGCAGCGTCATGTGGTTCCTGGGCAAGAGGTGACACAGGGGCAAGCACTGCTGACATTAGGTGGCGTTGCTGTTGCACAGGCTCAGGCTGATTACATTAATGCCGCTGCTGAGTGGAGCCGAGTTAGCCGTATGAGCAAGAGTGCGGTGAGTGCGAGCCGCCGCCTTCAAGCTCAAGTCGATGCCGAGTTAAAGCGCGCGATTTTAGAAGCGATGAAGATGACCTCAAAGCAGATAGCTCAGCTGGAGTCGAACCCAGGCAACATAGGTAGTTACCAACTGTTAGCGCCGATCAATGGCCGTGTTCAGCAAGACTTAGCCAAGTTAGGACAGATAGTGCCTGCGGGAACAGCTCTAATGCAGCTAACCGATGAGTCTCATTTGTGGGTTGAGGCGCAAGTGACACCAGCTCAGTCTGAAAAGGTGAGTATAGGCAGCGTGGCTTTAGTGCGTGTGGGTGAGAGAAGTTTAGAGGCAAAAGTGATTGGTCGCTCTCATGAGTTGGACAGTGTGACTCGCACCGAGCAGATCTTGGTGAGTTTGGAAAATCCAGGCCATGTGATCCACGCAGGTCAATTTGCAGAACTTTACCTGCCTGATTCTATCGAAACTGGTTTTGTGTTACCGGATGCGGCCTTAACTCGCGGTGGTGATGGGGATTGGCAGGTATTTATTCAAGATGAAGATGGTTTTGAAGCTGTCGAAGTCGATGTGGTTGAGAGCCAACGTGGCATGAATCTGGTTCGTGGATTAGCCGTTGGTAGTCAGGTTGTGGTTTCCGGCGCCTTTTTCTTAGCGTCAGAGCAGGCTAAATCTGGTTTCGATATTCATAACCATTAGTCACAAGCTTGAGTCATTACTCAGGTTTGGACCATCTACATATTCTTGAAAAGAAAGAGGTTCTCTCATGTTACAGAGACTGATTGAGGTTGCGATCCGTAACCGATTACTGGTGGCACTTGGCTTGATCGCCATCGCGGTCGCCAGTGTGGCCATGTTGCCAAAATTAAACCTGGATGCCTTTCCAGATGTGACCAATGTTCAGGTCACAGTGAACACCGAAGCTGAAGGTCTGGCTGCAGAAGAGGTTGAAAAACTCATTAGTTACCCAGTTGAGTCGGCGATGTACGCTCTACCTGCGGTGACTGAGGTTCGCTCACTGTCGCGAACTGGCTTGTCTTTGGTTACCGTTGTGTTCGCCGAAGGCACGGATATCTATTTTGCTCGCCAACAGGTATTTGAGCAGTTGCAGGCGGCGCGGGAGATGATCCCCGATGGGATAGGCGTGCCTGAAATTGGCCCAAACACCTCGGGATTAGGACAGATCTACCAATATATCCTGCGTGCAGCGCCAGATGCAGGTATCGATGCAGCAGAGCTACGTAGTCTTAACGATTACCTTGTTAAGCTCATTATGATGCCTGTGGGTGGGGTGACCGACGTACTCTCCTTTGGTGGCGATGTTCGTCAATACCAAGTGCAGATAGACCCTACTAAGTTGCTCAGTTTTGGCCTCTCTATGGAGCAGGTAACCACAGCCCTTGAGAGTAATAACCGCAATGCAGGTGGCTGGTTTATGGATCAAGGTCAGGAGCAGCTCGTGGTTCGCGGCTATGGTCTTCTGCCTGCTGGTGAGGCTGGATTGCAGGCGATAGCCCAGATCCCATTAACTGAGTTTGCCGGTACGCCAATTCGTGTCAGTGATATTGCAAAAGTTGCCTACGGCAGTGAGATCCGTGTCGGTGCTGTCACCATGACACGCCGCGATGAAGCGGGTAATGCACAGGATTTAGGTGAAGTGGTTGCTGGTGTTATCTTAAAGCGTATGGGCGCGAATACTAAGGCGACTATCGATGATATTAATGCCAGAACGGCGATGGTTGAGCAGGCCCTGCCTGAGGGCGTGACCTTTGAGGTGTTCTACGATCAATCCGATCTGGTGACCCAAGCTGTGACCACAGTACGCGATGCACTCTTGATGGCATTTGTGTTTATCGTGGTCATTCTGGCACTGTTTCTGGTGAATATCCGTGCCACCTTACTGGTACTGCTCTCTATTCCTGTCTCTATCTGTCTTGCCTTGATGGTGATGTCCTACTTCGGCATGTCGGCGAACTTGATGTCATTGGGTGGATTGGCGGTGGCTATCGGTATGTTGGTGGATGGCTCAGTGGTGATGGTGGAGAATATCTTTAAGCATCTGACTCAGCCTGATAGACAGCATTTGAGTGATGCTCAGTGCAGAGCGGATGGAGAGTTAGACCCTCACCATGCCTATGAGGATGGCTCAAGAGCAGGCTTTGAAGATGGTATCGCCATGCGAGTGATGTTGGCGGCGAAAGAGGTATGTAGCCCTATCTTCTTTGCGACGGCGATCATTATCGTAGTGTTCGCGCCTCTGTTTGCGTTAGAGGGGGTAGAGGGTAAGTTGTTCCAGCCGATGGCGGTGAGCATTATTTTAGCCATGTTGTCAGCCCTTGTGGTGGCGCTGGTTGCCGTTCCGGCTCTTGCTGTCTTCCTGTTCAAACGTGGGATCACCTTAAGGAAGAGCCCAGTTCTTAAGCCAATTGAGGCCGGCTATCGCCGCCTGTTAACGGCAACCATGGCAAGACCTAAAACTGTGATTGTCACCGCCGTGGTGATGTTCGGTTTGAGTATGGCGCTCTTGCCACGCTTAGGGACTGAGTTTGTGCCTGAACTTGAGGAGGGCACGATTAACCTACGTGTGACTCTAGCTCCTACCGCCAGTCTTGGGACTTCACTGGATGTTGCGCCTAAGCTTGAGAGGATGCTGCTTGAGTTTCCAGAGGTCGACTATGCACTGAGCCGTATTGGCGCCGCCGAGCTTGGGGGCGATCCTGAGCCTGTGAACAATATTGAGATCTATATCGGTCTTAAACCTGTTGATGAGTGGCGCTCTGCTGAAAGTCGTATTGAGCTACAAAAAATGATGGAGAAGAAACTAAGCGTCTTCCCTGGACTGCTGTTTACCTTCTCTCAACCGATCGCAACCCGAGTGGATGAGTTGCTGTCAGGGGTGAAGGCTCAGCTGGCGATCAAGCTATTTGGTCCCGATCTTGACGTATTATCTGAAAGTGGTGAAAGGCTTACGGCTTTAGTTGCTGGGATCCCCGGTGCTGTGGATGTCTCTTTGGAGCAGGTGAGTGGCGAAGCTCAGCTGGTGGTTCGTCCTAAACGTGAGCTGCTTGCACGCTATGGTATCAGTGTTGATGAGGTGATGAGCCTAGTAAGCCAAGGTATTGGTGGTACCAGCGCTGGGCAAGTGATCGATGGCAATGCCAGATACGATATCAATGTGCGTTTGGCCGAGGAGTACCGTAATGCGCCAGATGCTCTTAGGGATCTGATCTTAAGCGGTGTGAGTGGTGCTAAGGTGCGCTTGGGTGAAGTTGCCAATGTTGAAGTTGAGATGGCACCGCCGAATATTCGCCGCGACGATGTTCAGCGTCGTGTTGTGGTGCAAGCCAACGTATCGGGCCGAGATATGGGCTCTGTAGTGAATGATATCTACGCCATTATTCCACAGGCTGAACTGCCACCTGGATATACGGTTGTGGTGGGGGGGCAATATGAGAATCAGCAGCGTGCTCAGCAAAAGTTAATGCTAGTGGTGCCTGTCTCTATCGGTCTTATTGCGCTACTGCTCTTCTTCTCATTTGGCTCGGTGAAGCAAGTTGGCTTAATTATGGCGAACGTGCCTTTGGCCCTAATTGGTGGTGTGGTCGCCCTGTTTGTCAGTGGCACTTATCTGTCGGTACCAAGTTCAATCGGCTTTATCACCCTATTTGGTGTAGCTGTGCTTAATGGTGTGGTGTTAGTGGACTCAATTAACCAGCGACGTCAGGCTGCACTGAAAGAGAAGCTAGGCTCGAACGCTGGCGAAAGTCTCTATACCAGTGTGTATGAGGGCACGGTAGGGCGTTTGCGTCCGGTATTAATGACGGCCTTGACCTCTGCATTAGGTCTCATTCCTATCTTGGTATCGAGCGGTGTGGGCAGTGAGATCCAGCAGCCTCTTGCTGTGGTGATTATTGGTGGTCTATTTAGTTCGACCGCTTTGACCTTGCTGGTATTACCGACCCTGTATCGCTGGATCTATCGAGGTGAGGAGAAATAGTCTTTAGCTACGAGTTGCGGGCCAAAAGCGACAAGCTTTTGTTCGTGACTTGTGGCTTTTGGGCTCTGTTTTAACTCGATTTTTAAAGCTGGATGCTTACCTATGGGGTGCATAGCGTTAGTCTGCCGTCGCACCCACATTTGTTACCGTCACCCAGCCTATGGGGTGATTTAGTACGCGCAGCAGGAAGCTGCGCTTTTTAGAGGTTAATTGCTAACGGAGTACTTTAAATGTCACACAATCATCAGTTTGAAACCAATAGTAAGAAGCTCTATATCGCTATTTTTATTAATATTCTACTAACTATTTTTCAGGTTGTTGGCGGTATCTTAGCTGGAAGTTTGTCACTTTTGGCCGATGCTCTACACAATTTTAGTGATGCTGGCGCGATTATTATTGCAGTTATTGCCCGTAAAATTGGTAATAAGCCTGCCAGTAACCGAATGACATTTGGTTATAAAAGAGCGGAAATTCTAGGCACATTAATCAATAGTGTCTCCCTTATTGCGGTCGGTTTATATCTTATCTTTGAGTCAGTCGATCGTTACTTAAATCCACAGCCTGTTGATGGTTGGATAGTCTTTGCCGTTGCAGGTATTGCTTTAGTCATAGATCTTGCTACCGCACTGTTAACTTACTCATCAGGTGCTAAAGATAATCTGAACATTCGTGCTGCGTTTATTCACAATGTTTCCGATGCCATGGCCTCTGTTGCTGTGATTATTGCTGGCATACTGATCATCAATTTTCAGTGGTATATTGTCGATCTTATTACTACGGCTATTATCTCTATCTATGTCATCTACCATGGTTGGATCTTACTGAGAAAAGCTGTGCTGATTCTGATGGAAGCGACACCTGAAGAGATAGATCTGAAGAGAGTGAAAGAGGAGCTTATTCAGTTGGAAGTGTTAGAGTCAATTGAGCATATCCACTTGTGGGAAATTGCTGATAAACAGTATATGTTTACAGCAAACTTAGTACTGAGCGATAAAGAGAGTTCAGTGGCAGCACTTGAACTCGTGAAGCAGAAACTCGCCAGTGAGTTTGGGATCAAGCACACTACACTTGAGATCATAAATAGTTCATCTAGCTCATCACTCTAGTTAGCCGTAGAGCGGGCTTTTTTATTCACGAGAGGATGTCTGTTTCAAATCCTCTTTGTCACTTTTATCACTACCCAAAAGTTTATATTACTAGTTCTTTTTTGCTCTCAAGATAGCCCTTTTATCTGATTGTCTCCTCTACCTTTGGCTTATAGCATTGAAGTTTGTTTCAACTTGTAACACTTACTTTTCATTCTTGTTACTTGGTCAAACGTGAAACAGAGCATATCCGACCTCCTAGAATTTCAGTCTATTTTTTTGTTGTGTCTGTTTGAACTGGATGTCTTCAGGTTCGCTGCAATATTCAGCGGCAAACTTCCTAATTTTTAATAGAAATGGGCATAAAGCATGATGCTAAATAATAAGATCTCATTAGTTTTTCTCGCTATTTCAGCGGCGCTAAGCTCTCAAGCTATGGCGGCGAATAGCGTCGATGTTTCAAAACTAAAAACTATCCACTCGAGTAACGATATTAACCGTGTTCTTCCCCTTGAGAAAGGCAGCGATTTTAAAGTCGCCAAAGAGGTTAAGCTGGGTAAGATGGGCGTTAAACAGCGCCTGCAGCAATACTTCTATGGTGTTCCTGTATTCGGCTACTCCATCAGTTCAGATGTGTCATCCATGGGGATCTATTCTGATTTGAAGGGCAATATGTTGGGTAATATTGCTCAACCTGAGAGTTTTGTTAATGCCAAACTCTCACCTCAACAAGCTATCGCTGCTTCAATAAAAGGTAAAAATGGGCTGGCAAAGAGTGCTAAGCGTCATAATGAACAAGCTGATCTTTGGGTATATCAAGATGATGCCCAGCAGCCGCGTTTAGTCTATATCACCTCCTATGTTGAGTATGGTGACACACCTACTCGTCCCTTTACTATTGTTGATGCTAAGAGTGGTGCAGTGCTTAAGCGTTGGGATGGTTTAGCTCATGCAGAGGTGGGCACAGGACCTGGTGGTAATGTTAAAGTCGGTCAATATGAGTACGGAACTGACTTTGGTTACATGGATGTGATTGAAGATGGCGCGAGCTGCACCATGGACTCGGCAAATGTCAAAACAGTTAACCTTAATCACGGTACAAGTGGCAGCACTGCGTTTGAGTATGATTGCCCACGCAATACGGTGAAAGAGATTAACGGTGCTTATGCCCCTCTTAACGATGCTCACTTCTTCGGTAATGTTATCTATAACATGTATAGCGATTGGTATGACACTGCGCCATTGACCTTTAAGCTCACCATGCGTGTGCATTATGGTAATAGCTATGAGAATGCCTTCTGGGATGGCTCTGCCATGACATTTGGTGACGGTGCAACTACCTTCCACCCATTAGTGAGTCTGGATGTATCAGCTCACGAGGTGAGTCACGGGTTTACAGAGCAGAACTCTAATCTAGTGTACGCCAACCGCTCAGGTGGCATGAATGAAGCTTTCTCTGATATGGCTGGTGAAGCCGCTGAGTTCTTTATGCATGGCACTAATGATTGGTTAGTGGGCGCTGATATTTTCAAGGCAGATGGTGCTCTGCGTTATATGGAAGATCCAACACTGGATGGGCGCTCTATTGGTGATGCCGCTGATTATTATGATGGAATGGATGTTCACTTTAGCTCAGGTGTCTTTAACAAAGCATTTTATACTCTAGCTAATACCGATGGTTGGAACACTCGCACCGCATTTCAGGTGATGGTGGTGGCTAACCAAGTTTACTGGACGGCTAATAGTCATTTCTGGGATGGTGCTTGTGGCGTGAAAAGTGCGGCAGAGGATCTGGGTTATAGCACAGCAGATGTTGAAGCGGCCTTCATGGCGGTGGGTGTTGAGGCTTGTGTTGAACCTGAGCCAGAGCCAATTCCTGAGCCTACCGTGTTAGAAAATGGGGTATCGATTGTGACCTCTGCTAATGCTGGCAGTAAAGCCTATTACACATTAGCGGTTCCTGCCGATGCGACAGAACTTGCTTTTGCCACCTCTGGTGGAACTGGTGATGGGGATCTGTATGTGAGATTTGGTGAAGCGCCAACGCTTGCAGATTATGATTGTCGCCCTTATGTCAATGGTAATGAGGAGTCTTGTCCTGTTGATACAGCGCAAGAGGGAACTTACTGGGTGATGTTACATGCTTACTCTGCTTATGATGGTATGTCACTTGTGGGTAGCTATGAAGGTACTGATGTGCCGAATGAAGCACCTGTTGCTGATTTCGATGCAAGCTTTAACTTAGGTCAGGCAAGCTTTACCAGCACAAGCACTGACAGTGATGGCAGCATAGTTGATTGGAGCTGGAGCTTCGGTGATGGCGGCACGGGTAGTGGTGAAACTGTCTCTTACGAGTATGCGGCTTCTGGCAGCTATGATGTGAGCTTAACGGTAACCGATGATGATGGTGCTACCTCAGTTTCGACGCAGACCTTTGCTGTTGAAGTTGATGAGGTGACCGAGTTTGACCTAACGGTTAAAGCGGCGAATAAGTCTCGTCGTGGCAGTATTCGTGTCAGACTTATCTGGGATAGCGTTGGTTCCTTTACTGTTTTCCGTGATGGTGTTGAGGTAGCTAGTACCAATAATAGCAGTTACACAGATCGCTTTAGAGACGCTGATGGTACAAGCTTCAGCTATCAGGTATGTGGCGCTAATGGTAGCTGCTCAGATGTTGAAGTGGTGAACTTTTAGTTCGATATGAGCATAAAAAGGCCATCGAATTCTCGATGGCCTTTTTGTTTAGCGCTGAAGGCTAGTTTTGCAGTTGTGCCTTAGCCGCTTCGACTTTGGAGAAGTCTAAACCTAGCTCATCAACGGCCTCTTTAATTAATGCAGGGTTTTGCATCACAAGCGCCATCAGTTGCTGTAGCTGTTCCGGCTGGATCCCTAGCTGTCCAATCATGCCCATGGCCATCATAGGGTTGTCTGTCATCGCCTGAAATAGCTCGTTAATTTGCGCATCAGTTACATTGTGCTCTTTTAAGATCGCAAGAATTGGGTTCATTGCACTACCTTGTATGGGGTTATAGTTAAACTTATCTCAATTCTATCACTCATCGAGTCAAATGGTAGTTTTTGCATATAGCCTAAGTGTTAGAGAGTATTAAACCGTAAATTTTGCGATAGAGAAATCCAGCTGTTCAGCCATCTTGCGCAGATTATCGCTCATGTTTGCCTGTTGCTCACTGCCTGTGGCGGTTTGAGATGCAACGACACTAATGTTAGTGATGGAGCGTAAGATCTCTTCCGTTGCCACGCTCTGTTGTTCCATCGCGGCGGCTATCATGGTGCTGATATCTTCAATATTCATGGTCGAGCGGGTGATCTCCTCCAGAGCTGTTCCAGCTTTCTCAGCCTGCTCAAGACTCTGAGCACTTTGATCTTTTCCTATTAACATCGCTTCGTTTGCATCTGTGACACTGGTATTGAGCTTGGCAACGACATCGCGAATATCTTCGGTTGAGCTCTGTACTCGACTGGCTAGACTACGTACCTCGTCGGCGACAACCGAGAATCCACGGCCATGATCGCCCGCTCGTGCGGCTTCGATGGCTGCATTGAGGGCAAGAAGGTTGGTCTGCTCAGCCATATCATTGATGATATTGAGTAGGCTAGTGATCTGTTGGGACTGGTTAACGACTTGGGTGAGGGCGGTCGATGTAACGCCAACTTGGGTTGATAGCTCTGTCATCATGGAGATGGTGTGCTTAACCTCGACCTTACCTATCTCGGCTTTAGACTCTGCCGCATGGACCGCATCCAGCGCCTGTTGAGTGTTGTGTGAAACCTCTTTAATGGTGACTGACATCTCGGCCATTGCGGCGGCCATAACATCTGAATTACTCTGCTGGTCGATGGCACCACTACTGGCTTGTTGTGTAATAACAGATAGCGAGTTGGCGGTATCCGATAACGCTTTAGTGTTATCTGCTACATCACTGATAACCGTGTGGATTTTACTGACAAAACCATTAAACCCTACGGCCAGTCGACCTGTTTCATCTCGTCTTGTTGAATCGATGCGTTGGGTCAGATCGCCACCTGCTTCGGCTATCTGATTGAGTGAGTTAACCACAGTGTTAATGGGTTTGGTTATCTGGCCTGCGACTATCCAACCGATCAGGCTGGAGGCGCTGACTAAGAGAAGAATAATCCCCAAAGACCAAGTGGTGATATTGCTAGCGAGTACAGATTGTGAGGCAAATGCTTCGGCGACATCAATTTCACTGAGGATCGCGAGCTCTACTCCCTCTATCTCCAGTGGTGCATAGGCAGATAGTACCTCGACATTACGATAGTCTGGGAATGTTGCAAAGCCATGCTCTCCAGCAAGTGCAGCTCTAACTCCTGGACTGTCGACCTTCTGTAGGCCAATGCTGGTATTTTTAGTGTCTATGGCGTTTACCTCTTTTGGGCTGACTCCAGATGAGGCCAGCGCAGCTAAATAGGCTGGCTTATCTTCAAGCAGGAAACGGCTGACTGATTGCATCTTTTGATTTTCATCGATGAGATAGGCTTCACCCGTGTCACCCAGTCCCGACGATGCCCAGTTGTGGTTGAAGGTCATGATGGCATTGATCTCATCTATAGGAGCTTGGAAGATCAATACTCCGATCTTTTGAGTGTCTTTATAGATAGGTGAGGCGATAAAGGCTGCTGGACCCATGTAAGAGGGCAGGTAAGGTTTAAAATTTGAGATGACGGTAAGATCTCTGTTTCCCGTTTTATTGGCAGCTCTATAAGCCTCTGCAATACCACTATCGGCGTAGGGGCCATCGATAAGTGAAGTGGCGAAATCTAACTCCTTAAAAACGGAGTAGACAATATTACCTGTCAGATCATCGATAAGAAAAATATCGTAATAGGAGAACTTCTGTAAAAAGTCACTGATATGTGGATGGTACTCTTGGTGGAGCTGGCTATATTGGCTGCCATCTCCAGCGTTAAGCAGTTTATCTTTCTCACCGAGGGGATTGGGATTTAACGCAATATAACTCTGCTGCAGGGCGAGTGCCTGAGGAGATAAGCCTGTCAGTAAACGATTGGTATTGATTCTCTCCTCTGGGTTTAGGCTATCAAACTGCCTGCTAAACTCCTGTTGGTAATAGCGCTGTAGTTCTTGAGGTTGGCGGCCATCCTCTGTCAGTTGTGGAAAATCTTTGTAGGCCTGCTTAAGCTCCTCCATGGCGGTGATGATCATGCGATCGTTGGAGAGGGTTTGTACTTGCCTTTTGAGAGTGGAATAGTAACGCTCTATCTGATCTTTCTTGATATCACGGATTGAGGTGAGGTGATTCTCTGCTTGCTCATGAATAATCTCTTGACCCATCTTATAGGCGATGAGTCCGACAGCGATACAGGCGATAATAAGAAAAGAGGCTGTGATAGTACCAAACAATAGCGAGAGCTTTGCGCGGATCTGCATAGTAACTTCCTTGTATTAAATCATCCATTTAGCTATTTGTTTTAAACAGCATTCAATTGAGTGTAGGTGCTATTGGCTAGAGCGCAATAACAATGATTGCTATTTACAAATGTAAATGAAACAAAAGGTGTACTGAAATCACAGCGCGCTTGAGCTGATATATCTCATTGGTTAAAGCGGGTTTTTGATATCGACTTAAATACGTAAGTGAGTGCTTACATTTTATACGGTTGCCAACATGAACTACTGTACTCGTTATCATGATGCTGCTGATCTCACTTGCTAGACTTAGCTGATAAAACATCCTAGTTTAGATAAGCTGACTCATTAATCTCTTTGACCCTATTATCCTTGGATCTGCCATGGCTAAATATCTTCTTCTCCTGTGTGTCTTGTATCTAATGTTGGGTTTTACGGCATCGGCTAACCCTTGGGCGCGAGTGGAACAGCCCTTTGATGGAAGTTCTGATGCCATCGGTAGCTATGCCAATGGTTGCTTGTCTGGCGGAGTAGAGCTGGCGAGTGAAGGGGAGGGGTTTCAGGTGATCAGGACCTCACGTAAGCGATACTATGGCCATGCTGATCTGGTGAACTTTATTAATGAGTATGCTGCGACACTTAAGCAAGCAGGTTTAGATGACTTGCTTATTGGTGATATGTCTATGCCTAGAGGTGGTCATTTTACCTCTGGGCACCGAAGTCATCAGATAGGTTTAGATGTGGATATCTGGTTACGTCAGATTGACAGAAAATTGACCGCGCAAGAGGTTGAAAAGCCTCAAAAGCTGGATGTTGTTAACCGACAAGCCTTTAAGGTGAACACAAATTGGTCCGATGCACATGGGGTGATGATACGCTTAGCGGCATTAGATAAGCGAGTCGCCCGTATTTTTGTCCATCCAGTGATTAAGCAGCAACTGTGCAGCCAGGCGGAGCTGGGGAGTGCTTGGTTACAGAAAGTGCGCCCTTGGTGGGGGCACTCATCTCATATGCATATTAGGCTTAAGTGTCCTGAGGATAATCAACTGTGTGAGGAGCAAGCCCAGCCACCAGAGGGGGATGGCTGTGACGAGCTTAGCTGGTGGCAGGAGCAGATGAGTGCGCCGAAAAAAGTGAAAAGCAGTGAAGATAAATCTAAACCAAAACCTAAAAAGAGGAAGCCTGAGCAGTGTATCCCCCTGTTAGGTTCAGGTTTGTGAGCTTGGTTTTATACCGATTATTACAGGGCCAGTGCTCTGCCTTTTCGGCTCAAGTCTTGGCTCATGGCCCTTATTTTTAGAGGCTTTGTCACCTCGCCATTGTCTTGGTATGGCAGCCATTCACCTGATTTTTCTTGATACTCAACAGGGATCCCTGGAAATATTGTTTTAATGGTAAGCTTGCCGTTTTTGAACTTAGCTCCAACAGTGGGAATACGGTAAAACACCCCCGCTTTTTCCAGTTTGAGCAGTTCTTTACGTCCTAAAATGGATGCAAATCTCTGCCAGTCCTGCTCTCTTGCATATATCGCACCTTCGGTAAAATGTTTAGATTGGCTGGAGTAAACTTTACCTGAGTGGTCATAGTCCAGTTCCCACTGAGCTTTATGCCATGCACGTTCAGCTAGCGCTAATAGCCGGGGGAAAAGCATATATTGAGCTTGTCTATCACTGCGAAGCATCTCACTCCAAAGGTGTCCCTGAAGGCCTTGATATTTTACCCCTGATCGTAGTGGGTTAGTGGTATCGTCTGAGCGGTATGCCTGATTGTTGATGTCGGTCCAAATTTCAGCGTGGGCTGGTAGGTTATCGGGCATAAACTCGAATACCTTTTTACTGCTGATATTTCTGGCTGCCCAGTGGTTTCCTGGCTCCTGTGGGTGCGCTTCATAGGGGAAGTCGAAGTAGGTGACCTCGGGGGTTGAGATGATGGTATCCCAATCATAGTTAGCCTGTTTATGGGTGGCGACATGGCCTTGACTATAGAGTTGTGACCAGGAGTTGGTTTGCACCGATTTGGGCATCTTTTCAGGGCGAGTTTCACCCATGCCGTCGTTCCAACCCGCCACTTTTATCTGCTTTTTAGCCAACATGGCTGAAACACGCTCAATAAAGTAGCCATTTAAGCTATGTAGTCCTGCAATCTGTTCGCTGAAGTTACTGCGTAACTGATCGCAAGCGGGGGAGTCTATCCAAGCTCCCGCAGTCTCATCAGCCCCGATATGGTAGGTGGTTAATGGTGTGCCTGCCTGTTGGTGAAGCTGCTGGACCTCATCGATAACCTTGTCGATAAAGAGGTAGGTACTGTCTAAACAGACGTTCAGTGTGTTGTCTTTGTAGTGCTGTATTGAGCTGTATTGGGTTTTATCTTCAGGTTCAACGAGTCGATAGCGCTCAGCGGCTTTTTGATCACCTTTTGCTAAATAGTGACGGTATCTTGCTTCCATTGAGTGAATGGCTGCGCGGCTGTGTCCCGGCATATCTAAAGATGGGATCACTTGAATATGTCGGGCGTTCGCATAAGCTAAAATTTCAAGGTAATCATCGACGCTGTAATAGCCATCACTCTGACTATTGCCGCTGATATCGCTACCAAGTTGAGGCAGCAAGCAGTCATCAGGTGCATTAAAACAGCGCCTCGATCCAACCTCTGTTAGCTCGGCTAAGCCTGGGATCTCAAGGCGCCAACCTTCATCATCGGCAAGGTGTAGATGCAGTTTATTCAATTTATATGCTGCCATCTGATCCAGTGTGCTTAAGATAAAACCTTTAGAGAGGAAGTTACGAGCGACATCGATATGTAGGCCCCTGAATGAGTACCTAGGTTGGTCCTCTATTGTTAAATAGGGGAGGGTTAAACTCTGTGTGTCTATTAACCCGGCCAGCGAGATGAGTCCATAGAATGCACCCACCTGGCTATGGGCGGCTACCTGTATTCCCTGGGCGTCTATGGTTAGTGTGTACTGTTCAGGATGCGTGTCTTTTTCAGGAGATAGATTGACAGATACAGCTAGCCCGTTAGGTGTCTCTGTTACTCCTAACAGCTTTAATCTATTCATTGCTGGGGTGAGTGACTGCTTACTTACTCCTTTTGTTTTAAGCACTATTCCCTTAGTGAGATCTACTTGAGAATGCTTATCTGTGATGATAAGTGATTGTGGTTGAGGGATAAGTTGGGCGCTAATATCGACACTTTCAGATATCGATTGAGTTTGTTGATAGAGGAGAGCGGAGTCGGCCCACTGGGTATTATCACTTTTATTGACCCTGAACTGTTTCTGTTTATCGGTAAACGGCTCAAGATATGGCTGGATCTCTAAGCCTGTTTCAGGATCGAGCCTAATTCTAGTGCTGTCGATAACCTGAGCTTCACCTCCTTGAGTGTGAACGAAGAAGTTAGGCATAAACTCTGAACGGGTGATCTGGCTTCCTTGACTATAGAAGGTGAGTGAGTACTCAGTGCCGGGAGTAAAGGTGTTGAACTCTTTAGTGGGAGTGATGCGGTGAAGATCGCCATTAATGTGCTCAATATCGAATTGGGAAGACTCATTGACAATGACTGGAGTGAGCTGACTAAAGTAGATATTCCAGTTAGTTAAGTTTAATGGCTCTTTAGTGGTTAAGCGGATACGAGAGTAGTAACACTTTTCCAGCTCTTGGGGACAAAGTTCAGGTGAAGCGTTTAAAAGCTCATAGCTAACTTGAAGGTGCTTGGCAAAGTCAGTGACTTGAGCTTGCTGGCTCTGTGCTGCGGCATGAGCAGATGACATTGCCAGTAGGCTTACCATTAAGATCCTTCTCATATCTGTCTTCCTTTTTATTGTTATTAAGAGGGCTGAGGTGATGTTAGGTATGATTCAGCTGAGAGCTCTTTAGAGTTAACTATTTGGGCCGCGGCCTCTGTTTTTTTATTCTGATCACATTGATTAAGGTAAAGCTGGGCTGCGCCTAGCAGGGCCGTATCTCTATTGGACGATGGGACTATGTTAAGGTTTTCAATTACTTTACTATAGGGGAAATCTGCAAGTCCTAGCCATAGCTCCTTTTGAAAGAGATCGAATGAGCGAGCGACAGAACCGCCAATCACTATGACTTGCGGGTCAAGAATCAGCAGCAGATGGCTGATAGCGTGAGCTAAGTGACGACCAAATTGAGAGTAGGCTTCAATAGCGTAAGCTTCACCCGCCCTTGCTTTTACTGCCAGATCAGTGCCTGAAGCGCCTATATGTAGATCGAAGAATCGTCCTGAGCAGTATTCATCAATAGTCGAAGTGAGATAACTGACTTCACCAATCTCTCCGGCACTACAGTTATGACCTTGATAAAGCTCATTATTAATAATGAACCCTGCGCCTACACCTGTGCCAAGGCATAAACCTATGATGTCATCATAACCTTGCCCAGCACCGAATCTGTGTTCGCCTGCGGTGAAGCAGTTAACGTCATTATTGATATAGACATCTAAATGATAACGTCGCTGAAGCGCACTTTTGAGATCAAATTCTTTCCATGCGGGTATATTAACGGCGTCATAAACCATCCCTAGCTGAGTATCGACAATGCAAGGTACACCGATGCAGATAGCGGTTGTACTTTGAATTAAAAAACCATCAATGCAGTTAATAATAAAGCACTCAATTTCACTCAAACTTGCATTAGCGCAAAATTTGAATGATCGTGAATCCTCTATTACACCGTTAACATAACGGCCTGCATTGATTTTGGTGCCACCAATATCAAGAGTGACAAGTGAAGGAAAACTCATATTAAACCTAGACGTTATTCTGATTTTTTAATTACAGATTAATTAAGATGGTTATCTATTTTTATTAAAAATGCTGTGACTTTTTATTAATTACTTGTTTGAACCGTTTCCCCCTTTCTGTTTTTAAATAGATTAATCGTTTTATTATTGATAAGTGGTTTTGCCCAGAATCCAACACTTAAAATATAAAATAGAGTGATGTAAACAACGATCATGCCTAGACGAAGGTCGCCAGATATGTCGGCTATTGCCCCTACCAAAGGTGAGGCAAGGCCACCGCCAATAATGCCAGTACAGAGAATACCTGCTACTGAGCCGTGATGCTTGGGGACTGAGTTTAGCGCTAATGAGAAGATGACTGACCACATGACAGAAAGGAAAAAACCAATCAAAGGAAAGGCCATTAATGCGACCGTTTTACTGCCAAATAATGCGGCCGTGAGGGAGATGATGGCGCTGATTGAGAAGAGTTTGAGCACGAGTCTGCTGTCTAAAAACTTAACCAGTATTAGGCCCAGCACACAGCCTAGTGTCAGCATCAACCAGAACTGGCTTAATACAGCAGTTCCTTGGGTTACCGGGTCTAATCCGTGGTGCTGTTGCAGGAAGATGGAGATGAAGTTAGCAACTCCTTGCTCTGTTCCTACATAGGCGGCGATGGCAAAAAAGAACAGGATAATTTTCTTATCTTTAAATAGTGATACATATACTTTTACTGCACCGATGGACTCCGCTTCATTACGCTCAACCTTAGGAAATTTAAGCAAGGTGATGAGCATTAACATCATCAATGAGATAAGCGCAAATATCCAGTACATGGAGACCCAAGTCATATTAGCGGGAACAAGTGCTTGCAGCGTGCTGACCATGGCACTGTTTGTGTTAGGTTCGTCGATGGCAAGTACCACCTTGCTGTAGACTAGTGGGCTGAGGGCGCCTGCTGCGCCAAAGAGGAGTTGGGCTGATACTGAGTAGAAAGCGAAATGCTCCTCACCACCAACAACTCGTAGCAGTGGGTTGATGGCTACCTGTAACATCGCCATGCCTGTGCCGATGAGAAACAGAGAGAGCATCGCCATATAGAAGTTTGGTGATATTCCAAACAGTAGTGAGCCTAAGGCTGCCATTAGGAAAGCCAGAAAGAGCACTGGCTTTTCACTGAATTTGTCGACTAGCATCCCAGAGGGGATAGACATCACCCCATATGCAGCAAAAAAGGAGAAGGGTAGGAACCCTGCGAGCGCTAGACTTAAATTAAAGTCGGCTATCAAAGAGGGAAAGAGAGGGCCGAGTATATTGGTAATAAAAGACACCACGAAGAATGTCAGTAAAACTAAGGCCAGGATCAGCTTGTTCTTATTCATCTTTCAGCATCCTTTGCTGTATCAAATATCTGATTTATATTGCCTGTCTTTTATCACTATAGAGATACTAAACTATCAAATGTTGATACTTTTCAACCTCCCTTGTTTTTATTGTTATCTTTATGATAGGAAAGAGTTTTTAATTCTAGGTTAAAGAAGTAGAGGATGTAAAAAGGCCAGAGATTTAATCTCTGGCCTTTTGGGTTATGGGCAACTCTTACGCTAGATAGGTAAGTTTATTGGTTCAATTAGTTTGCCAAGAACAGTGTATCGCTGGCATTTGGTGTCCAAAGAGATTGGGATACATGGTCTGCTATCACGGTATATGTCTGTCCCATATAAGTGACGCTCTCGCCAGCTTGGTAACTAACATTTTCAGTCCAAACTGAGCTTGGTGTGCTCTTTAACCATAGGTTTGAGCTGGCTGTTGGTGCCCAGTTATTTTGGGATGTATGGGCAGAAACGGCCTTAAATACAGCGTTGTTGTAGGTAACATAGTCACCCTCTTGGTAGCTAGTTTCGCTTAACCATTGTGGTGCATAGTTATCCATAGTATCGAATTGATAACCCGCAGCCAGTGCAAGCTCAATAAACTTAGCAAGTTTAGGTAGGTTCAAGGTTGCACCTTGGCCACGCTTAGCATCTTCAAACAGGAAGTCATGGGTTAAGATGATAACCTTATCTGCGTGCAAGGCATCACCACATGGGAAGGTTTGCGTCTTAGAGTTAACAGGGTTGATGGTTACCGGTGCACAGGCATTAAGTGCTGCATCAACATAACCGAGAAAGGCTTCGGCTTCTGTTAGGCTGTTCGCTGGGTATGGGATCCCCCAGTTTTCAGGTGCCCAGTCGAGATCCCAACCATGGATCAGATAACCTTTATCAGCAAGAATATTTGATACCTCAACACCTGCTTTTGAACTGTTTGATGGGTTTTCAGCATCACAAACATAACCAGGCTCCCACGGCTTAAAGTCATCAGAGGTAGCACATAGTCCATCCCCTTTTAACTCACCGCTTGAGCGCCAGCCATTCGTGTATGGTAGGCGAGCTAGGCTAGCTGCCTTATAGTTAGGGTAGCTTTGAATGTTTGGTATGTAAGACTCTAAAACAGTGAGGTTTTCACTGAACATAGAGGCATCATAGACAGGATCTTGATAGGAGTTAATCTGATGATCACCGGTGGCATTACACTCAGCGCCACTTGTTGGGCCAAACTCATCGACACAGTTATGTACCATATGGTCATAGCTGTGGTTAGCTACCACATGTCCACTTTTTAATGTTTGAATTAGTGCAGAAAGAGCCTGATCTTCGTTCTCATCAGCGATGCCATCTAAGTGCCAAGCATTGATATAGAAAGTCGCTTTAATACCTGCATTATCTAAGGTGTCAATGAGTGCTGGGGTCGCATTCATCGGGCCATCATCGAACGTTAAGTAGATAGTTTTGTCACTGGCTTGTGCGTATGAAATAGAGGCAAGAGCTAATGATAGTGCGCAGGTAAGGGTTGTTAATTTCACTGTTATTTCCTTGTGTTATCAGAGGTAAAAATGATATTCCCAATTATTTTTATAATCGGTCTTTTATTTATATGGTTAATTTAATCTTTGTTTTTTAACTCTGGTTATACGATTCAACTCCCTTAATATATTATTCTATCCATTTGATTTTATAACTTGATTATCTAGTTAATAGTGATATCTACTTTATATATATAAATATCCAGTTATAAATAACTGCTATTATTTGTATCTTGCCTTTATAAGGATAAAGTCTAGCTATATTAAAAGTTAATATATTGTAAAAAGGTCTAATATACTTAACTACTAAGCGAGCTAGACTTTTCTAAATTGAGCATTAATAAATGGACTTATTTTAATGAAACCTATGTGTGAGAAAGTGATCCCTTCGAGTAACTGCTCATGGCGTTTTGTTAAGTACCAACTACCTAATATTGATTTTAATTGGCACTACCATCCCGAATATGAGATCTGTTTGACCTTAAACAGCCAAGGTTTGAGGTATATTGGCGATCATATTGAGGAGTATTCAGAGCTAGATCTGGTCTTTGTTGGCCCCCATATGCCCCACACTTGGCACTCAAGTATCAACGAGGATGAGTCTACACAAATAGTCTATGTTGCTCAGATCCCTAAACTTTGGTTAGATGGACAAGTGGCTGAACACCCTGAAATGCAAGGATTAGAGGAGATGTTAGAGCGCTCCTCAAGGGGGATCTTTTACAGTTCAGAAAGTACGGAAAAAGCCCTAAGTTTATTTCGACAGATGGAGAATGCCGATCCCTTTAGCCGTTATATTCTGCTAATGAACTTACTGAATGTGATGCTTAAAGATAATCAATCTAAGTTGTTATCCAGCCGATTTTTTACCTATGGTGATAAAACTGACTCAGGGATCGATAAACTAGATAGGGTTATTGAGTATATCTACGGTAACTTTGACCGAGGGCTCTATGCCGATGAGTTGGCAGCTATTGCTCATATGAGTACCAACCATTTTCACCGTTTCTTTAAAAAGCGTACCGAACGTACTTTGACTGAGTTTATCAATCAGTTGAGGATAGGTAAGGCCTGTAAGTTACTCATTAACTCCAACCATCCAATCTCTGTGATTAGCGATCAATGTGGTTTTAATAACATCTCCAATTTCAATCGTCAGTTTCTCTCGATAAAGGGCAGTACACCGAGTCGATTTAGAAAAAGCCTCAGACTTAAGCATGCGCAATAATCTTGTTTGAAAAATAAAAAAAAGCACTATACCCAAACGACTTCAAAATGCAGGATTCAGCATGTCGAGAAGTGACAGAGTTCAAGGCATGAAATAGTAGGACTAGTTATTCTAATTCAATATTTCATAACACAGAAAAATGTTGCTTTTCGCCATGCCCTTCGGGAGTTCCCGTAGAATCACTGCACTGCGTTAGTGATATCAATAAGGGAATAACCATTATCCTCAATCACTGCCTTATTCAGCTATCCTACGGGAGCTCTGAAACGAGCATCTTGAGGTGGCTTGGGTATAGGCCTCTTTTCTATTTAGTTTCTGTCTGTATTTAGCTATGGGGATTAGCTGCTTAACGCATAACCGCCTTTTAGGTGTGCGACATTAGTAAAGCCTAGTCGGTGCATGGCTTGTGCTGCAACCATAGAGCGACTGCCACTGCGACAAACAAGTACCCACTCTGACTCTTTCTCCATCTGATGTTCCTGAATAAATTGCACCAGACGTGTCATTGGAATATTAAGGCCTGTATTTAAGCTGTTTTCAGTAGAGCTCTGTTCACTTACTGTATCTAGCTTATGTTGCAGCGCATACTCATGGGGCTCGCGAATATCGAGGATTTTTACGCTATCAGAAACTGTCAATCTCTGTTTGAGACTATCGCTACTGTACTCCTTAATTTGAGCTTTATCGCAGTCACCATAGTAAGCACCACATAGGATCTCTGTGCCTTTCTCATCATTTAGATTGGAGTCTAGATCAGCTTTTCTTGCTGCAAATTGGGATTGGTTAATTGAACCCGTAAGCACAGATTGAAGCAGGCAATTACGCACCACCTCGGCTGAGAGTGTGGTGGTAAATTCGTTATTGTAGTCATGACTTGCACATAGCAAGGTTTGTTGGCCAATTAAGCGGTTTATCTGTTTTAGGCTGTGGTACATGTCGATGGAGCTGCTGGAGGCGAAGTTAGTTCGACCTAGGCTACCCATTAGGATGGTGTCCCCACAAAAAGCATAGCGGGTACTGGTTATTAAACTCGTTGGATCTGAGCTCAATAACAGACTGATGCTGTCATCTGTATGACCCGGTGTCGGCACCTTGATTAAAGAGAGCTCTCCCACGGCAAGCACATTAAATGACTCATCACCAATTGCCACTGCTTTTGTGTTGGTTGGCCAGCCAAGAACGTCTGTTTGTTGACTGCTAAGGTACTTATTCGCTAATGCAACACGTCCAGAGATATGGTCGGCATGACCATGTGTATCTAAGATGGCGACAGGGGTCAACTGCTGACACTGCAGCAGGGTATCGATACGCTTCTCAAGTTCTGGAAGGGGGTCGATAACCAGAGCCTGTTTGCTCTTCATATCGGCATAGATCCAGGTGCAGCTAGAGCCTGAACGCAGCTGCACTAAACCATTGAGTGGGGTTTTATCTTGTGTTTGCTCTGTGTCATCAAGCATTAAACAGCTATTGGTGAGTGCTTTGGCCGCTGAACGGATCCTTGCACAAGCGCTATCAACCTCCTCTTGGCTCATAGCGGGACCAAACGAGAGGCGGATAGCGGATTCACTCTGCCAAACAGGCAATCCCATGGCATCGAGAACAAAGCTTCGAGTGACCTTAGAGCTGCAGGCTGAACCTGAGCTGACACGGATATTGGCAGCGTCAAATAGATCCATAATCTCTTTGCTGCTAAATCCAGGAACGGCGAAATTCAGTGTCGTAGGGACACTATTATTAAACTGGTGATTAAAGACAATATCGGGAAACGCTTGGGATAGGCTGTGACTCAGCTGGCGACGGTAATCGTTCAGTGTGTTGAGATCGTAAAAAGTCGTGTTATCTGTGTCGAGCAGCATCTGGAATATCACATTAAGGGCTGCCATACCTGGCAGGTTTTCAGTGCCTGAGCGTAGTCCGCTCTCTTGACCGCCACCTGCAATGAAGGGAGTAAAGGGCGCACCTTCACGTATATAGATAAAGCCAATTCCCTTAGGCGCATAGAGTTTATGGCCGCTAAATGGCGCGTAATCTATGCTGGTTTTGGCTAAGTTAAGTGGGCGCTTTCCCAGAGCCTGAACACAGTCGACTAACCAAAATACCTCTGGATTTTTCTCCCTTATGCAGAGTTCAAGTTGCTGTAGATCTTGATATACACCGGTCTCATTATTGACCGCCATGGTGCAGATCATTAATGCACTGCCCACCTCTTTTTGAATAAACTCAAGATCTAGTTTGCCAAACTGATCCACTGGGATCGCTTTAATCTCGGCGTTGATCCCTAAGATCTCATTCCAGTGAGCCAATGAATTGGGGACGGCCTTATGCTCCGTTGAGCCATACAGAATGCTATATTTTCTCCCCTCTTGGATCTGAGTCTTAGCCTTTATCAGACCAGACAATATTCCGGTTTGGATCCCCTCAGTAGCCCCGCTGGTAAAGATAAGCTTGCCCTCACCTGTGCCTAATAGTGTCTTGGCCCGCTGACGGGTTTGTTCCATTAAATTCTTCGCTTTGAGCCCGGTAATGTGACTACTGCTGGGATTACCGAAGAGGTCTTGCATGGCATCCATTGCAGCTTGTGCGGCTTGAGGGAGAACGGGAGTAGTCGCATTCGCATCGAGATAGATCTGACTTAAGTTTGTTGTCTGGCTCATAGGGGCTCTTATCTTTATTTTTGTTACCCATATATAACATAAGGGTATAACTAATTTCTTTTGGTTATATTAGCAGCTATAAAGTAATGATCAAGATCACATTTAGTCAATGGAGCAGTTAAAAAGGGCATAGAAAGTTCTATGCCCTTTAAATGGGGGAGCTAATGGGGTTTATTAAAGGGAGGGTTTATAGCTTCTTAAGGTGTCTACTCGTTCGCTTAACGCTGGGTGAGTACTGCTCCAACTGGGCATATCTACCGCTTTTTGCCCACGTAGCTTTTCAAACAGATCCGCAAGAGGCGCTGTACTGTGAAGCCATGAATAGAGCTGGTGTGCGGCAAAATCATCGGCTTCGCTCTCATGAATTCTCGAGTAGGTTAGACCTCCACCTAATACCGCGATACTGGCTAGAGTATCGGATATACCGCTACTGTCACCTACAACCATAGCTGCGGTAATGGAGAGGATGGCTGTCTGTACCATATTTGTCATCACATGATCGTGATGTACATGGCCCAGTTCGTGGAGTATGACCCCCTCGAGCTCCATTTTTTCGTTTGCTAGTTTGACCATGGCATCGGTTAAAATAATGGTGCCGTCGGCGAGTGTAAAAGCATTCGCTCCACCATCTGCATATCTGAACTCTATCTTAGGGCTATGCTTGAATTTGACACCTTGGTTATTGAGTTTCTCTATTAGGGCATCAAATCTTTGGCGCAGCTTCTGCCGCTCCTGCTGCTCAAGTTTCGACTCCTCAAAGCCCATCTTGTTAAGCATAGTTAATCCCTGCTCGCCTAATTCAGTTGAGAGTTCGACTGGCAGCTGATTAGCGATAAGTTTAGCTGCTTTCGGAACCCCATAAACATAGAGCCCATAAGCGGTTAATAGGGTGATAATCGAGGCCAGAAAGATAAGTAGCAAGTTACGCTCAAGCTTAACTAAAAGTGGCGTTTTACAGTGACTGTTTAACCAGCTATTGAGCTTGTTTCCGTCACTGCTGATAAATACCCAGCCAGTTGAGAAGGTGATACTTCTGGGCATTGAGCCGATGGCATCTGAGAGCGCGACCTCCTCCAGTTGACATTGGTGCTGGTGGGCCTCGCTTTTTAGGATAAGGTAGCCGTTACTACCTAGGATAAGCTCGGCCGCATGCTTTGTGGAGTTTTGGGGCGCCATTAGGTGCCCCTTTATGGTTTCGTTCATCTGGCTGTATTATATGATGTTTAGGTTGATATCGAAGGCATCAACCATCTCATCGGCAATGGCGTTATTGGTTTCCTGATTATGATCTTGTACAGCCATTAGAGCCAGATCGCCATCGACTTGAGTAATACTTGCCATGTATTGAGCGCGTCTGATATCAGCCCACGCGCGACCTAAACCGAAAGTGAAGACCACTATCAGCAGGTTGGTGATTATCAGTGACAGATAACCCCCTAATGTCATATTGGACACCAGTTGTAACTTGTTATCTATTTGAGTTTTGCTAAAGAGATAGTTACGAATGCGAGTTTTTATAAATGCCGCGATAACAAAGCCGATAAAGAACATGTAGATATAGCCAGCGAAAAGGGCGAAAAATGATGACGCTTGGTTAGTTGGATCGAGGGTTTCACCTGAAAAAAGCGAAGCGATAGTATCAAACATTCCAAAACCTAAAATGATAAGAAAGCCGAGAATAAAGGAACCGAGAAATAGAGCCCCCGCGAGTGCGGCAATTTTTGCGTACTCACCCATGTCTAATTCAGCACTAAATTGCTTACCACCATATCGGTAACCGTTGACGACATAGTTTGCCATTCCGGTCATTACCCAGGCATAACCAAAGACCCCAGTTAAGGTAAATAGCAGTATTCCACCAGTTACTGCGATGGCAGGATGGCTCTCCATAAGCAGAGCACCAAAGCCCATTGAGCTTCCAATGATGATGGCGTAAGCGGCTAATGGTTTGGCTAAGATGTTAAGGTAAGCGCCTGAGTAGCTGCCTTCAAAATTAAAACGCACATTTCTAAAGCGTGTGATCCTAGCATCGAAGCGGATATTTCTTACCAATAAGTAAGGGATAGCTAAGGTCAGCAGTGCACCACAAGCTATAGCGGCAACTGGGTGAACGCCAGACAAGATGGTCCATGCTATTAGCGCGACAACGGCGATGATACGCCCAATTAGTATCTGCATAGGTTTAGCAAGATACTCAAAACGATCGCCATCTAACTCAGTATTGCCGTAAAAGTAATTATTGGTTCTGACTTTCGCCCAGGCGGAGTAGATGCCAAAGGTGACGATAGTCAGTAGGATGTTAACGATCCAGATCCCGAAGAATTCTGTGGCGTTACCGTGGAAATTAAAGGGGTGTTGTGTATTGGATAGATCTGTGTTGGTCCGGGTCATGATTTTTCCTTCCATTGGAATAAGCGTCTATTAGAGACGATATGAGGAAAGATATCAAATTATGGCATTAACTCACAGATGAAATTTACTTAGGCCAAACCTTCGAGAGGAGGCTGGCCATAGCGTTTAGACTTTCACTTTTATCACGACTTTGCGCACCTGCTTTGGGCTCGCACTTGTGCCCGGCATATGCATATCTTGGGGAAAGAAGATCGCAAACATCCCAGCTTTAAAGGGGATAAAAGCGGCGTCATCTTTATTGCTCTCGTAATCAAACTCGGCATAATCATGTTTAGCAAAGTAGGGACGAGAGGGAGTTTGATCCGCAAGTGGAAGGTAGCCAAACTCCTCCTCACCGCTAACGACGAACTGCACATCGATATACTCTTGGTGCACTTCAAAAGGCTCCACCTCTCTGGGCTTTGTCTCGTAATCGTTAACGATGACGAAAATATCTTTACCCTCGAGCTCATAACTTCCCACCTCAAGCTGGGTGAAGTCGGTTTGGGTGAGGTGTGCCAACGCTTTCGTCAATCTTGGCGTTAGGTGGGAGTATAGGTCTGCGTTGCTTAACGTATCGAGGATCATAATCGGCTCAATAGGAGGAGATAGTAGTGGAAGTGTAACCTTGTCGCTGTTTGGCGTAAACCAGTTGGTTTGCTATATTGCCGAGGCTTATGAAGCAAATTGATAATTAATTGAGATAGGGATGTTCGCTTTGCCTGCACTACGCTTTCTTGCTGGTTCTACCGCATACAAACAAATTGCCGAAAATGGTTTAAAAGCCGACCTGTTTACTCAAGTGCTAGCGGCATCTGGAGGACCTAAATGGATCGGTATCGCTGGCTTAGATAGGTATCTCTTTGGGGAGTTCTTTAAGGGAAGAACCGCCCCGCTGCACACCTTAGGAGCATCATCAGGTGCTTGGCGCCTAGCTTGTTTGGGTCAGGCAGCTCCTTTAAGTGCCTATTCCCGCCTGGAGGAGCTCTACATAGAGCAAAGGTACGATACTAAACCCACTCCGGTTCAAGTCTCGACTCAGGTTAAAGGGATCATTGAGGGGCTTTTGGGTCAAAGTGGAGCGCAGGAGTTAATCTCCCACCCAGTGATCAAGACCCACCTGTTAGCGTGTCGTGGTCGACATTTGAATCGTATAGCCGGTCGATTACCGTTAAGCTTAGGTTTGGCAGCCACAGCAGCGACTAACTTTGCGAGTCGTCGTAGTTTAGGCCTGCACTTTGAACGTTTTGTTTTTAGCGGTCAGCATGATGACTCTCCATTTAACCAGCTTAAGGATCTTCCCAGTCAGCAGGTTAAGTTGACCTTAGATAATCTTCATAACGTCCTGTTAGCGACAGGCTCTATTCCTTGGGTGTTGGCACCTGTTATCGATATTCATGGGGCGCCTAAGGGGCACTATTATGATGGTGGGATCACAGATTATCACTTCGATCTGCCTCTTTCCCATGCCGAGGGGCTAACCCTTTACCCTCACTTTTACCCGAATATGACACCGGGTTGGTTTGATAAATCTCTGCCTTGGCGTAAGGCAAGCAAAAACTATCATAATGCACTTGTACTGGCACCAACGTCAGAGTTTCTCGCCTCACTTCCCTATGGAAAGTTGCCGGATCGCAGCGATTTTAAACACCTCTCTAGTGATGAGAGAATAGTGTATTGGCAACAAGCGCTTGCCATGAGTCATCGACTCGCTGATGAGTTAAACCATGCAATTTCAAAGGGTAACGTTATGGAACACCTTGAGCACCTATAAGGTGAATTTAGGTTGTTGCAACAAAACCCCATTTTAACTTGTCTAATAGTTATCAGTATGAAAAACAGACTTTCAGTCTTTTGTACTGTTTTCTATCTTGGTTAACCATGCTAGAAGCTGTTAACTGCTACACTTTAAGATTATCAGCTCTTTATTTTGACTAATCAGCTAAAGCTAGTTCTTTCTAGCAGTTACCTACCCTAAGTGGAGGAGGTTACTATGAGAACACAGGAGATGGCGTTAATCACGCGGGATGCCTTACTGTTGCCCGATGGAAGACTTGAGCTGAGACTAGTAAGCCCCAACCACCTAAAGATGATTGCCGATGTATATAAAGGTAAATACCCCTTGGCATTTGGCATGTTAAAAGCCAATGGCAACCCTCCCTGTTACTCCAGTGTCACTCAATGTGAGATCATCGACTTTAATCAGCTAGACGATAACAGTTTGAGTATTGTACTTGAGGGTAAACAGAGGGTAAAAATCTTGTCTGCAGCTCGACAGAGAAGTGGCGTTTGGATGGCAAGAACCCTACCATCTTGTAACTGGAGTGAGGAGCCGATTCAAGGGGAGTTTGAGTTGATAAGCGCAGCATTAGAGCAGTTTTATGAGGTCAATCCTGATCTATTTGAACTCTACTCTAATGTGCATTTAGAGGATGCTTCTTGGGTCAGCCAACGTTGGCTTGAGGTGCTACCACTTTACAATAAAGATAAACTGAAGCTAATGAATCAACCCGATTGCCATCAAACTATGGAGTTTGTCTTAGAGTTAATTAAGTCACATGCAGATTAACTGGATTAAGATATATAACTAGCTCTGTTTATGTGCCTATGTCTTATCCTGAGCCTATTTATGGCGCCCTCTTGAGGGCTTTATTCTCTGTGTCCCGCGTTTATAATTCTGTTAAAATACACTTCCCATTTTTTAATAGTTAACTCTCATGTCCTCCTCAGTCCTTGCAACTCAAGCCTCCTACGTTGTGTTACCTGAACATATTACCGATAAACCAACCGTGCTCAGTTTTCTGGTTGAACGTTTCGCTCAGATTGATGCTAGCGTATGGCAATCGAGAGTGGTTGAGGGAAAAGTACATTGGCAAGATGGAAGTTTGATTGAGCTTGATACTCCCTATAGACCAAGGGCGAGAGTCTATTATTATCGTGAAGTGGTGAGTGAGACTAAGGTGCCTTTCGATGAGGAGGTTATCTATCAAGACGAGAGGATTATTGTCGCTTTTAAGCCCCATTTTTTAGCATTACACCCAAGTGGAAATGTGATTAATGAGTGTTTAGTCAATCGGTTGAGGATGAAAACTGGATTAGAGACCATAGTGCCTGCCCATAGGCTCGATAGGGCGACAGCGGGTCTAGTATTACTTTGCCTGCATCCTGAGCACCGGCAAAAGTACCATGACCTGTTTAAGTTTGGGCAGATCCACAAAGAGTACCAAGCACTGGCTAAACTGACACCTGAACTGTTACTGAAACATCAGCGGGGGGAGCTAACACTTCCGCTTAATTGGACGGTGAAGAACCGTATGGTGAAAGGGGACCCGACATTCACCATGAGAGTGGCGCCGGGGGAGGCCAATACCCACTCTGAGGTTGAGTTGATTGAGATAAATGGCGAGCTAGGTGTGTTTAATCTATCCCCTATTACGGGGCGCACTCATCAGCTTAGGGTACATATGCAAAGTCTAGGCATGCCGCTCTTAAATGACAGATGTTACCCTGAGCTGCAGCCTAAGACCCCAGATGACTACAGTAAGCCTCTTAAGCTTTTGGCTAGGCGACTCACTTTTACCGATCCTGTGAGTGGTGAGTTGATTAAACTTGAGTGTGATGCTCTATCTTTGGCTTGAATATTGTATTCAATTATTGTTTTTCTGCTGTGTTCGTTTTATGCTGGCGTATATTGAGGATGGTAAACCTCTGGATCTTTACGAGATATCTAACATAACAGGGAGAAAGGTAATGGATAAAACGGGTCTTACCGGTTTAGGTTTAGTAACACTTGTTGGTATTACTGCCTTGGGGTATCAAGTTTTCACTCAAGAGCCTTCAGCCTCGCTTACTCAGTCTCAATCAAGTGAGCAGCCCTCTGAGATGTTAGCTCATCTGTCTGACTCAGCGCGAGAACAAGTTGAGTTAGTGATGGTTTCAACCCAAGTGGCACCTGAGGAAGGTTTCACATCATCTCCCGCTTTGCCCGCTGAGTCAATCAGTCCCTCTACTGTTAACGCATCGGTTGAGAGGGCTGTTTCCTTACCTGAAAGAGAGAGGGAAAATGAGGCGCAAACCCCGCCACCTCAAGCTGCAGACTTGATAGTAGAGACCGATCCAGGCCCTAGTGCTGGAAAAGATCTCTCACGTCCTCAAAGGCCCACAGTTCAAGCGAAAGTCGTGGCACCTGTCAGTCGCCCAGCACCCGTATCTGTGAACTAGGTTATTCACAATAGGGACTTATAGGGTTAATCATCACTCACTGAATCGGCATGTTGAGCGCCATGTTTATCACGACTGGGGGCCTGAAAAAGGGTCTCACTCATATCCGCATGAAGAACTGCAATTTTAGTTGGCGCCCCATTTGGCGAAAAACTCACTACACCTATGCCGCTCTTGTTAAACAGTCGTTGACTGCGAGCACCATTAGGTCTTCTGCCCCGTATCGACATGCGCTTACGTTTGGTGAAGAAGTTAAGTGGTGAGAAGTGTCCATATAGCCAACCATTAAGCTTATCGAAAATAGGCAATAGCTTTTCGGGGAACTGGTTCTTAATGCCGCTGCTGGTGATCTGGTATATTTTCGGTCCCCCTTTACGGAAACGAATACGGATATCGTAAGCAAAGGAGTAGTGCACATCTCCTGATAGGATCACAAACTGCTCTGGGGTTTTTCTGTGTTGGAATATGCTGAGCAGAGTGTTGGCGGTTCCGGGGTGAGCCATCCAGTTTTCTGCATCGACTAATAGAGAGCCCCCAAGTAAGGTTGCGGTTCTTTGAATTGTCTCGATTAGTTTTACTCCGAACATAGGCGCAGCGGAGATGATGATCACCTTATCTTGACCCATTAACTCATGTTGAAACTCCATAAGAGCTTCCCAGTCCATTAAACCGGAGGGCTTGGCCAGGTTAGACTCACTGCGCCATCTATGGGTACGGGTATCCAGTACTACGATTTTGGGACTGGTATTTAGGCTATAGTGCCAATGTTCAAACTGCAGTAATTTATCGATTAACTCATCTTGGTTGAGCTCATTGGGCTGATTAAAGAAAGCATCTAGGCTGGGAGTGATCTCATGTTTAAATTTATCAGGCCCATTGCCGAGTCCTTGGAACAGGGCGTAACCTATCAGTGCATTACCAATGATACGCTTTGAAAATGTATGACCGTAAGCCGCTTCCTCCCACTTAGCGGTGAGGTTCCAGTCATCGGTGACATCATGATCGTCAAATATCATATAGGTGGGCAGATGAGCCATGAGTCGCCTGACCTGCTTTAGCCCAGCTTTGAACTCAAGCAGATGTAACCACTCTCGCTGCCACCTTGCCGTATTGGCGACTGATAGGCCTACAACCTCTTTTGGAATTTCGATGCGATCCCATAGCTCAGGTGACCAAGTTAATAGGTAGAAGGCGATGATCTCCCCTAGGCTCACCAGGTGGTTTTCAGCGAGGGAGGAGGTGAAGATTGGGTGGTTTTTATACCAGTGCCCCAGTGCTGTTTTGGCTGGATAGTTGGTTTTTGGCAGCAGATTCCTATGCCTTTGGTACATGGCGGCAGGGTGGTAGCTTATTGAGTGACTATCGGGGAGCTGGGCATGGGTAAATTTCTCCTGTGGCAGACCCAATAGCTTTATCGTTTCTCCAATGGCAAAAAGGGTGGGGCCTGCAATATCATCGACATAAACTTGATCGCCACTGAGCATCAGAAGTGAGGGTCTGGCTTGTGGGCTTAAGTCTTGGCTTACCTGAGTATCGGCCGCGACTAAGGCATCGCCACTGTGATGATGTGCATTACGACAGGAGCCATGGAGCATATGGTCAATTTCAGGTTTGATAACCAAGTTCGGTGTCGCTTGATCATCATAATTCAGCGCTTCCACATCGCTAAAAATCGCACCATGCTGGCTGTCTTCGAGGCTATAACTTATCTCTACGTCTGTTGGCAGTAGCTGAGTTTGTTTGAGCTGAACCATATATTGGTAAGCTCGCTCGCCCAATCGAATAGTGTGTAGCTGCTCACCCTTTAGTGGTTTGCAGAAAAGAGCTTGCTCCCCTTGATGTAGGCTTGAGCTCTGTTTGAGCGTAAGAGTGAGCGAATCCATAGGTTGGCTGCTCACAAACCAGAGGGTAAAGTTATCCCGATCGCAATGGCGCAGTATCGGGCCGGCAACTAATAGGGGGAGAGCTGACTTCATCTAATACCAATCTCAATATTTTAGTGCCTACCAGCCTAAACAAGTGATCTTAAATTGCAAAGGTAATTCAATGAAAAAGAGTTAACTTATGTTTGGGAATAATAAGAGAAGATCATCTGGCCTTATGAATAAAAGGATCGGCGAAAATATGTTTGATATCGGCGCCTGCCAGATAGGTGCGTTTTTTCATCTTATTTACCATATCAGGGTGTCCACATAGGTACACTCGCCAGCCACTTAAGTTTGAATGGTTTTTAAGTGCAAGCTCATCGGCGCGAATTCGTTCTTTCTCCTCTGCCTGAGCTCCAGAAACACAGCCTAGGTAATGGAGATTATCGTGTTGTCTTGCAAGTGAGGTCAGGAGTTGTTGGGCATATAGGTCATCAGCGGTTCGACTTCCGTGATAGAGGTATATAGGTCCTTGATGTTGGTTATGCAGTGCATCTTTGACGATACCAAGTAGAGGCGCTAAGCCACTACCTGTTCCCACCAGCAGCATGGGCATGGTTTGCATATTTTTTTGATAGTAACAATGGCCAAAGGGGCCGCATAGCTCAAGTTTGTCACCTAGTGATAGCTCCTCATGTATCCACTGGCTCATGCCTCCATTATCGGTGCGCTGAACATGAATCTCGATCATCTTATCTTGGGCTGGATGGCTTGCTAAGGAGTAACTTCGTGTTAATCCATCGGATCGTCTGAGGTTGATAAATTGGCCTGCGCGGTACTCCAGTGGTGTGCCGGGGTCGAGTGTGATGCTGAGTATTCGCTTGCTAAGGGGAGTAATTGCAGCGACTTTAACTTGGGAAAATAGCTCTTGCTGGGTTATGGGGGATACCGTTAACTCCCCCTGAGGAAAGCAGATACAGGGGAGAAAGTAGCCCAATGCTTTCCAGCTTTCTCTTATGTCTGGCTGGGCATCTTGAACATCACCTTTTTCTGCTTGTAGCATGCAGGTGTGGCAGTTGCCGTTTTTGCAGGAGTAGGCAAGGTCAACCCCTTGTCTGAGAAGGCCCTCGAGTACGCTTTCATCTTGGTTGAGAGTGATTGTTTTTTCTTGCCAGTGTATCTGCTTCATCGGCTATAAACTTAATACGTCGTCATGGGTGCTAGCTGCAATAGTCATGACTTGTTCGATTAACTCATCTGATACATTGAGCTCTTTGAGTGTGGCTTGCAGGTGTCCTGCGACGATTGTGAAATGACTGGTATCGAGCCCCTGTTTAAGCAAAGGGGCATGGGCTTCGCGCAGAGAGGTGCCGGTGTAGTTATTTGGGCCGCCAAATGCCATGGTTAAGAAGCTTTTTTGCATCGCCCGCATACGATCCATATCAACATCATCAAAAAACTGGCTGATGCTATCATCGCTTAATACTTTACGATAAAAGATATCCACTGCTGCATCGACAGAGGCGTTACCTCCGAGTTGTTCAAAAAGTGTTGTCATTTTTATACCCTGTTGGTCTAGTAATATTTGGTTCCATCTCTATGAGATAAATACGCTCTTTTGAGGTTAGGACACCAGCAGCTAACGTCAAGTTGGAGGGCTTTGTAATCAGCTTTTATCAGGTGTTATGGGTCATAATATTTTGCGCCTGATAAAGATGAATAGAGCTAACATTAGAATTAAGGTAAGACCCAGTGCACCAGAGCTTGAGCCTACTAGCTCTACTGGAGTATTGATCTGTAAGCGATCATTAATGCCATCTCTGTTGTTATCGAAATTCTCACTTCCGTCTAAGATCCCGTCATTATCCGAATCACTGTCGAGATAATTTGGTATGCCATCACCATCGGTATCTATGACTCCCTCCTCAATATCAGGTACCCCATCGTTATCACTGTCTAGATCAATGAAATTGGGGGAGCTATCTTTATCTGTATCGATATCCCCTTCAATACTGTCGGGGATAGTATCGTTATCGCTGTCGCTATCGATAAAGTTCGGGGTATCATCATCGTCGATGTAGCTTTGGGTTAAGAGGCTGTCATCTATGCCATCGAAGTTCTCGTCGACGCCCATGGTGATCTCTACATCGACAGCGTCATCAATTCCATTTTGGTTACTGTCTACTTTAGAGAGCGCTATCAACACCTCCTCTTTGGTATCTGAAATAGAGTCATTATCACTGTCTAAATCTAGGTGGTTTGGTCGAGAATCAAGATCTGAGTTAAGTGGGATAAATTGATCGTCAATGCCGTCGTTATCAGCATCGATACCACCTGTGATATCTACGTCCCATGCGTTATCGATACCATCTTTATCATGATCGAGATTCATTGGGGCAGGGTAGTTGTTTTCAACTGTATCGGATAAGCCATCATTGTCACTATCACGGTCTAAGTAATCGGCCACATTGTCTTGATCAAAGTCGCCTCGGCCTTCGATAATGTCAGAGAGTCCATCATTATCATTATCTTTATCTAACGCAGAGGGGATGCCGTCATTATCATGATCTATGGGGGCGGCGGTGCCGAACCAATTGGGCATGTTGTCATAAGAGTTATCTATGCCATCTGCATCATCATCGTTTGATAGGTCGATGCGTCCATCGCTGTTTTTATCTAACGTGGCAGCGGGAGAGTCTGTGATATCCATAACGCCATCGTTATCACTGTCCAGATCGATGAAATCGGGAATAGTATCTAAGTCAGTGTCACTTGGTATTAAGATCAGTGTGCTGTTGGCATCAGATAATCCATCGTGATTGATATCTGTTCCACCAGACTCATTAATGTCGAGTAGGCCATCGTTATCACTGTCTAAGTCATGCATATCGATCACACTGTCTGCGTCGCTATCGGTAAGCTTGATATTGTCGATGATCCCGTCATTGTTACTGTCATTGCCAGGGGTGAAGTCAGGATCGAAGATATCTGCTATGCCGTCATTATCTTCATCTAAGGCTTGTGCGATGGTTTCGCTCGTATCTATGATGCCATCGTTGTCAGAATCTGTGTCTAAGTGATCAGCTATACTGTCATGGTCATTATCATTTTCCTGTAACTTGGCATCACTTATCCCATCGTTATCTGCATCAAATTGACCGGTATTATCGATATCGAACCTGTCATCAATACCATCGGCATCACTATCCTCTCCCAGAGTCATATCTATGTCGTAGAGATCGGTGATCCCGTCATTGTCGAAATCGGTACGGGCATAGGTGGCCTCGATAGCATCGGGGAGCCAATCGTTATCTGAGTCTGAGTCTAGGTAGTTAGGTTTACCGTCACTATCCGAGTCGATAAGATTAATATCATCATCGATACCATCGTTATTAGTGTCTCTTCCTTCTGTTTGCTGGATATCGAAAAGATCATCTATCCCGTCACTGTCGGCGTCCTCTCCTGAGATCCCAGCTTCAAATCCATCCACTAATCCATCATTATCACTGTCAATATCTAGATAGTTCATGATCCCATCGAGATCGCTATCAAAATTACCCTCAACAATATCTGGGATCCCATCTCTGTCTTCATCTTGACTGGAGTCGAGGTAATCGGCGATTCCATCGCCATCGCTGTCGACTAGGCCCTCCTCGCTATCAGGTATGCCATCATTATCTGAGTCTGTATCTCGACTGTTAGGAATGCCGTCGCCATCACTGTCAGAGTCTCCTTCGATAATATCTAAAATACCATCGCCATCATCATCGAGATCTTCACTGTCTGAAATTCCATCCCGATCGAGATCTGGCAAAATAAGAATAGTGATAAGAGCAATATTTGAATCAGACTCAGTATCATTGACCTTATATGTGAAACTATCACTTCCAGAAAAAGTCTCTGTTGGCGTGTAGGTTAAATTGGGTCCAGACCCCATTAGCATGCCGTTTTGAGGAGATGACACGATAACGTAATTTAATGGTGAATCTTCAGTGTCTGTGGCGGTTAACAGGAGCCCAATGGAGTTGGCTTGCACCATCTCTATACTTTGCCCATTTGCTACTGGTGCATCGTTAATGGCGTGGATATTGATTGAAACAGTGGCGATACTGGAGTCGAGAGTTCCATCATTGACCGTAAAGGTGAAGCTGTCGGCTCCAGTTTCATTAAGGTTTGGCGTGTAGCTCAGATTAGGTAGGGTGCCGGTTAATACTCCCTTGCTGGGTGAGCTGGTCAAGCTGAATGTTAGGCTGTCGGCTTCGACATCGGATGCGGTGAGGGTGATGGCTTTAGGAGTATCTTCTGTCACCGTTACGCTCTGATTATCTGAGATCGGCGCATCATTAATGGCGTCGATATTGATTGAAACGGTGGCAGTATTGGAGTCGAGAGTTCCATCATTGACCGCAAAGGTGAAACTGTCGGCTCCAGTCTCATCAAGGTTTGGCGTGTAGGTCAGATTAGGTAGGGTGCCGGTTAATACTCCCTTGCTGGGTGAGCTGGCCAAGCTGAACGTTAGACTGTCGGCTTCGACATCGGATGCGGTGAGGGTGATGGCTTTAGGAGCATCCTCTGTCACCGTTATGCTCTGGTTATTCGAGGTTGGCGCATCGTTTACCGCGGATACGGTAATGGTGATGCTCGCAGTATTTGATATCAGATTGCCGTCATTGGCGATAAAAGTAAAACTATCTCCACCCACATAATTTGCTGCAGGGGTATAGGTCAGGTTAGGTAGAGTTCCGCTTAGACTACCGTTTGCTGGAGAGGTGAGTAAGCTATAACTCAGGCTGTCCAGATCGATATCGGTTGCTGTGAGGGTGATGGATGTCGGTATATCTTCTACAACAGGAATACTCTGATTGTTGGCACTGGGAGTGTCATTGACTGGGCTGACATTAATTGAGATCGTTGCTGTATTGGAGTCGGTAAACCCATCATTGACCTTAAAGCTGAATGTGTCAGCTCCGTTATAATCTGAATTTGGTGTATAAGTTAGGTTAGGGAGCGTGCCGCTCAATACCCCATTATTCGGGGAGCTGGTAAGGCTATAGCTGAGGACATCGAGATCTATATCTGTTGCGGTTAGAGTGACTGATGTAGGAGTATCTTCGGTTACTGGTATGCTTTGAGGGGTTGAGTTAGGTATGTTGTTAACTGAAACGGTTAACTCCTGATGAATATATTCTAACGTGCCACCACCATCTACACGAACAAACAGTAAGTAATCATTATTGGTGTCTGCATCTAAAGGTGTCTCATAGTTTGGGGCGGAAAGGAAGGTGAGCTGCCCACTGGCGTCGATATTAAATAGAGCTGAGTCACCGCCAAATATAGAATAGGTGTATGATCCAGAGCCTCCCGTTGCGACAACATTTGTCACTAAGGTGCTGCCCTCATTTATTTCGATTGCAGCTTCATGATCTCCTCCATTTGAGGTGATTGTCGGGGCGCTGGCATTAATATTGATAGCTTCGGTGGCAAAGTCACTTGAGTGACCATAAACATAGGTGTCCATGTAGTTGAGATCACCAATGCTAGTGAAGGTAAAGTCTCCCCATGTATGTCGGTGTGTACCCACTGACGCAAGAGAGGATAGGGTGCCTGTGGGGAGATTCGTGCTTCCGCCGACAGGGGTGTCATCCCAATAGACCTGCGTTCCCACCAGAGTCGTTTCATCGGTGGCCTGTAAAATTGTTAGGCCGTTATTTGTTCCCCCTCCACTGGTTTCAACATCTTTAACAACGAAGTGAGATTCACCTAGCTTTAGGGTTAATTTAACATCATATTTGGCTGGGATCATGGCGTTCCCATCAGCATCCTTACCATCCCAAACGTGATTAACGGTGACATTTTGCTGCATCTCTCCCTGTAAGACTACTTCATAACTTCCCCCTAGTGCGGCCACGCTGATAGCATAAGTTCCTGTTGCATTAGGAGTAAACGAGAAGGTGCCTGTATCTTCAATGGTGTCTGCATTGGGGGTTATTTCATTGTCGTTTCCCGCACTATCGATAAAACTGAGTGTGTCGGTAAGTTGAGCGGCACTGCTAGGAGCTGGAGAGGGGCTTGCCCCTTTTGGGTAGCTAAGGTAAGTGGGGAATTTCTCATCAATACTGAATGAAAGAGAGTTACTCGTGCCGGAGTGGGGAGGGTTTAACCCTATATTGTTTGAGAGTATTTTATAGATATCTCCGGCAAAGTTTTGGAGATCGGCGGCCCATACATAGTTAGTGTTAGTAAAACCACCCGGCGCTAGAATATACATCCTAGTATCTGCCGCATAGGGCTCAGTGTAACTGGGCGTATCAAATCGCCATAGGTAAGAGAATAGGTTGCCGTCATTGGCCATAGGGTCGACGCTGTCGCCCACGTTATCGACAACTGAGATATCCCACCTCTCATAATTATCAAATAGCTCACTTAAGTCGACGGCATAAACCCCTGCGCTTGATACCTGATAATGCATCACTTCACCACTACTAGGTGTCGCTGGAAGTGGGTTAGTCATGGGATCTGAACAGCTAATATTCCCAACGGTGGAGGTCAGATCTGCCAACTTGGTATTTTTCACATATTTACCGGAGACAAGGCTCGTTGAGTAGATGTCAGCATAGACTTGTCCGCTTTGATTGAACTGTCGACATAGGTGCAAGCGAATATACTTATTTGCCCCATCGACATGGATAAACATCAAGGTATCTGTTTCGAGAAATTGTGGGTGGGCAGCATCCATCTGATAGGTGCCCTCTGCATAGAGGTTATGGCTGTATATGCAAAGGAGCATCAGGAAAATTAAACGGTTTAATAATGGCTTTAACGTCTCATTCATCATCAGCTTCTTTTCCACATTAAGGTAAAGGCTGGGTCAATGAGTGAACTGAATTTCGATTTGATAATTTCAGTTCGATTGACCTGATTATTACGAAAAATCCATTTCTTATTTCATTAAATATAGAATAGATGTCGAGTTTTAGCTTGTTGGCGTAAACGCTGAGCTCTTTTGATTGTTTTGATATCAACGGCTTCTAGTAGACTTATCTTGTTTTCTAGTCTGCGCCATTATGTAATGATGAGTGACTTGAGCGCGTATAACATTGAGATTGGAAACTTTAGATATTATGGATGATGTTCAGATTAAATGGCGTAAGTTTAAAGCCTGTATAGCTCTACCTATGGTGATGATGAGTGCGCCAGCACTGGCTGATATCGGCGATACCCCTGTTATTGGTGGCGTGTTTAATGCGAGTGAGATAATGAGAGATCAAATCGTCTCCTCTTTGAGTGCATCCACTAAGCTGACCCGTGATATCACGCTGTTTACCATTGCAGGTGTCTCTCTCGATGTTTACATTCTCTCTCTTCCTCTGGACAGTAAGGTTAAAGCCAGAGTTATCGGCCAACTCAGCGATCCCACCTATGCCATCCCTTTGGGTCACTTTCTCTACAGTTATTACGATCGTTATGGCGACATGAGCAGCGATGATGAGTTTAAGTTGTACCTCAATAGTCAATATACGCCAGAGCAACTAAAAGGGTTCGAACATAGCTTATATCACGTAGGTGTAAAGAGTGAGATAGAGGAGAAGGAGTCAGGTAGTCAAGGTAATAATGAAGGTTTAAAAGCCGATAGTCAGTTTATCGCCTCTATGGTGACAATTTATGATGCCTTGGTTGAGATTGGCCAGTGGCAGGAGATGGATACCTTGCCATCGACTTATACCTACCTCACCTCTTCAGCAGAAGATCTTGAGTTAATAGATAAGATACAGCCGATCATTATTGGCTTAATGGACAAAGCCAGTGCTGGGATGGAGCCTAGCGAGATGAAAGCTGCTCTGCTTGGGATCGTCGAAGATGGCAAGCCTGAACATAAACACAAAGTGAACAATAAAGCTCAGGCGTTAACCATCACGCTCATAGATTTTGTTCGTCTAAATGTCCTTAAAGCATATCGTCAATTTATCTATAAGCAGGAGCGGGAAGAGGCGTTACATGCCTGGATGCTGGATACTTTTGATGAGGATAATGATCGCTTAATCGCGTTTCTCAGTTCACAGCAAAAACGCCGTTATGGGGTGCAGGTGGCCGTTGATGGCCTGCAACAGGGGTTACTCGAAGGGCTGGTGGATCAAGGTAAACCTTTTATTAAATATGCAAACTTCCTACATGAATCTCGTGACAAGTTAAAACCTAAGGGAGAGGGGGTTAATCAGCCGGAGCATGAACAACAAGTTAAGTTTATGAAACACTTAGCCGAGCATGAGTATAAAGATCCCAACTACCTGCCATTCTTTAAGCGGCTCTACCTCAACCATAGTGACTCCATTACTCAGGTGGGGATCTCATCCACACCGACAATCAGCGTGCGAAACCTACCTATCATTAAAACTGGGGCCAAGGTTTCTGGAGAGAGAGGAACTGGGATCCCTAATTTTCACTTTGTCGACAGAGAGGATGATAGGGCATATTACTTTTTCGGTAACGATGCACTGCAACTGGACAGACTAATGGAAAGTCAGGGCGTTCAGACTATGTTCGATCGTTTAGCTTATCTCAATACCCTTAACTGCAATGGACAATATGATTGGAATGCTCACACAACCTATGATGGGCTCGTCAACCTTGGTTTTGGCGAAGCACAGCGAGATTACGGTGAGAAGCGTTGCCTCAGAGAACTAACTGAGCGGGTTAAAGTGGAGGTAAAATTAAGGCTCTTTCGACAGGAGTTAATTGAAGATATACAAGGTTATCAGGGGATCTTCTTTCTCGATATTGTTACCAAACTCACCAAGAGGTGGAAGATAGAGAAGGCGATCGCTGAACTGGCAAGCTTGGATGGACAAGGTATGCCAGATTTCACCTTGATCTATAACCCTTGGCCAGATCATTTTGCGCATTTTACTGGGCCGTTTAGTGATGAGATCATCATGCCCACAGGAGAGCTTAACCGGCTAGATCATTGGCTTGCCAAAACAGAGCAGATCTACAAAGAGGCTGGGATCTATGAGCAAACACTCTGGGGAATGGCTGGAGATCATGGTCTAACCCCTATCTTCTATGCGCTGAATCCTGAGAAGCGTGTCTTTGAAGCACTCTCAAAAGAGCGGGGATTTGAGATTGTGGTAAAGAAGATCTCCTCCGATGAGGGCGAAGGCCCTAAGATCACAAATGCCCTGAACTACCCTGGAAATCAATCAGTTGATGTGGTTGTTGCTTCTACAGCAGGTGGCAACATGATGATGGACTTTTTCAATTCAAAAGCGGGGTGGAAATCTCAACCTGTTTACCAAGAGTTGACTCAATGGAAGCCATTTAAAGGGGATAAACCTGTCGATATCGTGGCTGAGTCAGCAGCTAGGTTATCAGAGTCTCTTGACTACATGGTACTGCGTGAACGTCAGTGTAAAGTGGATGATTGCAGGGTACGTTTGGTGGGGCTACGTGAAGGTGTACGCCTAGATGAACTTGTTGAACTTAAAGGAGATAAGCTATTTTATGCCAGTCACTCTGCTAGTGAACCAAGCTTGCTTGGTATCCAAACTTTAAATCCTTATCGTGTTCGCCCTACAGAGGCTGAGCTTCAACATTACTCAGATTTAAAAATGCAATGTCTGCAGCAAGCCAAGGAGCAAGACAGTGCAACGTGGTGCAGTGTAAAACAGTGGCGCGAGTTGACGGCATTTACCCTGAGGCCTGATTCAGTAAATCAAATAGCAAGGCTTTATGAGGAGGATAGAGCGGGCACAATTAATCTGTTTCCTAAAGCTGGGATAGGATTTAATACCAAAGTCCCAGGTCGTCACGCTGGTGAAGATTACCTAGAGAAAGATGCTTTTATCGGTTTTTGGGGCGCCCCAATAGGTGACTCAACCACACCATTAACTATCGAAGAGAATGGTTCACTTGCACCAACCATCTATGAATACCTAACAGGTGAAACTGTTGTGCCCGGTGAGAATGGTTGGGGATATCCCTCTTTACTGGACAAGCTGGATATTCAATAAAGCTTCTTTAACTTCTTTTATAGTCTAGAGGCCATGTATCATTTTGAATGGCCTTTTTATCATGTTGTTCAAATGTGCCTTTCTCGTGAATCTTTTGTGATATTCGGGGCGTAGAGTCTGGGTCTCTAGTTCAAGATGTTGATATTAAATTTACCCTATCCATTACCATGAGAGCACAGCCATGAGACATACTATAAAACTGAGTTTGATGCTTTTTGCCCTTTGCTTATCTCCAAACCTGTTAGCAGACAACTACGGGAATTATCACCGTGAAGCTGTTTATGAGGTAACGGTGACCAATTTAACCAAAGGGATCGCATTTACCCCTATTTTAGCCGCGACCCATAAATCTGGAATGCAGCTGTTTACCTTAGGTGAGCCGTCGAGTGAAAATATCGCCAATATTGCCGAAGGTGGAGATATTAGTGGTTTAAAAGATGAGTTAGACAGTTCATCTAGAGTCGCTAATACAACCAGTACGGATGGATTGCTAACAAATGGCCAAAGTGTGACGTTTGAAATTAGTTCGAGTCGTCGCTTTAGCCAGCTCAGCTTAATTTCGATGTTACTGCCAACCAATGACACTATGGTTGCATTAAGAGCGAAGAAGCTGCCTAGAAAACGTGGTCAAACGGTTCACTACAATATGCGTGCGTATGACGCAGGCTCAGAAGCAAATGATGAGTTATGTGTGAATATTCCAGGCCCTGTTTGTGGCGGTAACCCTTTCTCTGCACCAGATGCCAGTGATGAAGGTTACTCATATCCCAGCCCTGGCATTCATGGTGAGGCTGATTTAGCTCAGTCACTCTACGATTGGAATGGCCCTGTTGCTAAAGTAAAAATTAAGCGTATCCGTTGATCTCTCATTGATTTAATTGATGCCCAAAAAGCGAGCCATTAGGCTCGCTTTTTACTGGCCGTTAGTATCTGTTTGAGCTCTACGCCGCTTCATAATTAAGCACAAAGTCACTGAGGTTATGATGATTAAGGAGGTGATCACCAACCAAAATAGGTGTTGGTGGTGATGGTAAAAACTGAGTATTGGGGTGAGCTCATTACGAATAAATAGAGGTCCAAGGCCGAAGAGGCCTAGCCAAAGTCCAGTGGCTAACGTATTACCTAATAGGAACTTTTTAAGGGGCATCTTGGCCATGCCGCAACCGATAAAGATGGTTTGCTTAAGGCCTTCTATAAATCGGCTGAGGAGTAGCGCGATTAATCCATACTTGCCGATAAAACTGTGGAGCTTGGCTTCTGTGTCTGCTTTTATCCAGCCCTTTTTAAGCAGAATATCGCCAAATTTTTCCCCTAGAAGGTAGCCCAAGCTATTACCGATAAAGGCGCTGCTACCAGCTACAATCAGTACAAGTGGTAGTGACATCTCTCCTGTCGCAGCGAGCAAACTGGCTACGATTAACAGAGATTGGCCGGGAGCGGGGATGCCAACACCCTCAATCGCAATCGCCAGCGCTAAAATTAGGTAACCATACTGCTGCAACCAAGGTGTCATCTCGGTCATGATATGTTGTAAGGCTTCAGGCATCTGTAGTTATTGATTGTGGGTATTTGAGTTTTCCATCATAGCGCCTGAAGCTATCTAGAGGAGAAATATTGCCAAAATTTAATCTTTCACTGCCTCTTCAGTTCCTATGTTGAATTTCCAGAGCATCAGCGAAGCCAGCTGCGCCAACCCCAATAGAGTTAAAAGCTGTAAGTTGGTATCGATATCTGAGTTGGTCAGCCAGAGCAGTCCTGCACCCATGCCATAGCCGAGGGTTTGATACTTAGAGACTAGGCCTGTCGCAATCGCTTTTCTTCCTCTCCCAGCTTGATCGCACAATAAGCTAGTGACCTGCAGTTGTAAGATAGCGAATGCGCCACTAAGTAGTGGTACACAGATGAACAAAATATGGGGAATTGGCAGCTGCATTAATAGCAGTGAAAGCAGCAACATCATATTGGCAAGCAGCATCATCTTAAAAGGAGCTAGATGCGTTAATCTGGAGGTAATTCCGTAACATAACAGCATAGTCATGGCGGCTAACGTCATCAATAAACTGAGATATTGGCTGGCTTGTTGGCTAGTGTAATGCAACCACTCTAGCGCCATAGGTGTCAGTAGAAAAGTGACACAGCTATAGCAGATACAGATTAAGGTGATACTGATAAGTAGGCTGTGGACGGGTTTGCCATCTATTCGATCTTGAGTGATTTTGGGTTTATCCACATGATGAGCTGTTAGGGTCTCTTGTGAGCGACTGAATTTAAATATGCAAATTAAGCAAATCAGTGGTGCCAAACTAAGAAAGAGTAACGGTGCTTGCCAGCCAATCCAGATCAGAGCCATTGCAAGCAGAGGGGCGATGAGTCGACCAAAAGCCATTGTTGCCGAGAGTTCTGCGAGTTTTTTCATTGTATGTTCAGCATGATTTAACTCGCTTAACCAGGCCTGACAACTTGGCACTATAGCCGAAGCTGTCATGCCGTAGATCACCCGAGAGATGATAAGGCAGCTTATCAGCCACACCAAAGGCCACTGCAATGAAACACTCCCCCACAGGGCTACTAGCATTAAGCTGAAACTGATGCTGAAGCCTAAAATCCCACTTAGTAACACCTTAGGGTATCCGTAACGCAGTGAACACTTAGCCCACATGGGAGCACTAAATAGAAATAGTGCTGAACCTAAGCTCATTAACATGGCAAGAGAGGCAAGCGAAAGTGTTGTTTTCTCAATAAATATTGGAGTGAAGACAAGCAGAATACTATGACTTAAACCTAACAACGGCGCCGATATAAACAGCGGCCAAGGGCGCATTTTCATCACTAACTTTCGCAAATGTAAACCTTGTTGACATGCTAATGGTAATAATTATCATTTGCAACTCAATATTATCTAAATTAGATGCAGGTGTAATAGGGATGTTAGTCAATGAGCAGAGTGAGCGTGTCGATCTGGCGGCTCAATGTTTTTTTAATGGGCTACTAAAAGAGTTTCATGGCTGGAAAGTGGATGAGCAACAGCAGTTTGTCTCTATCGACTTGCCTGATAGTGGTGTTGAGTTACAGCTCTCATATGAACATCTTTCCAGTTGCGGCCCCCACAAGTTTATCTTCCCTATTCGTTATTTAGATGGAAAAAGCAGAGGTTCGCTGAGCTTTGAGCGTGCGCTATCTTTAATCATCAATGAGTCGGAGATTGTCGGTGAACTGTCAGATAGTGCAAGAGATCTGTTTAAAGATCGTGTGATCCAGAGTGCGGCAAATACCGCTAATGGGGTCACAGAAAGGTTTGATGATCTTCCACATCTCTATAATCAAAAACTGAACTTTATTGAAGCTGAGCAGGCACTGCTGGTGGGACACAGTATGCATCCAGCCCCTAAGAGTCGTAGCGAGTTTAGTGGTGCCGACATTCGTTATGCTCCCGAGAGCGGTGAGAGTTTTGGCCTTCACTGGTTTGCCGTCCACAAAACTGCTTGGCAGGGCGAGATATATGGTGGAGAGATTGACGCTGCGATCGCCTCAATTATTGAAGATCTTAAGTTAGACCTCAAGTTAGATCTTAGGCTTATTCCCTCTGATTATCAGCTACTTCCCATGCACCCTTGGCAAGTCAAAGTGCTTAAAGAGCGCGATGATATTGCGCATCTATTTGCGTCCGATCTCATTTTAGATCTGGGAGTTCATGGGGATGGTTGGCGAGCCACCACATCTTTGCGAGCCATCTATCATCCAGATTGTCGTTTTATGCTCAAATATTCATTGAGTGTGAAGTTGACTAACTCAGTGCGCCACCTTTCGGTAAAGGAGGTGCGCCGCGGCATGTTGCTGGAAAAGATCTTAGATGCCGATAAAGGACTTGAGCTACAGCAGCGCTACCCAAACATGACCATAATGCGTGAGCCTGGATTTGTTGCACTGCAAAACGGTGAGGGAGAGGCGATTGAGGAGAGCCTGTTTGCCTTTAGGGTGAACAGTTTTTGGAAGCAGCCAGAGCGTGAGTCTTTAGTGCTAGCGAGTTTGACTCAAGCCGACCCTATGGGTGGGAATAGTGCGTTGGCCAACATGGTGTTGAATCGTGCCAATGAGCGAAAAGAGTCTACCTCAATCGCGTCGCAGCAGTGGTTTCAAGGGTATTTGGAGCAAGTGTTAGAGCCCTTAGTGACTGCGCGAAGTGACTATGGTGTGATATTTCTGGCCCATCAGCAAAATATCGTAGTGGATATTCAGGACAGGCTTCCTGTTGGTCTCTTCTATCGAGATTGTCAGGGAACAGGCTTTACTTGTGCGGCTCAAGCGTGTTTCCCCGAGCAGTTACGCGAGGTTGAACCTGAAAACTTTATGTCCCGTGAGATCGTAGATCCTTTTATCAGTTACTACCTGATATTTAATAGCAGCTTCAGCGTGATCAGTGCCCTAGCATCGGCTGGATTAGTGGATGAATCAGTACTGCTGAACCAGTTAAGACTGTTTATGGGACATCTAAAGCAGAAAGGTTACAAGGATTCTGGCTTTGTTGATTATCTTCTAAGCTCTGAAACTTTGATATTTAAAGGTAATTTCTTTGTCTACCTGAGTAATATTAATGAAAACAGCATAGAAGATCCCAGCGAGATCTACCAGACGATCCCCAACCCTCTCTATGTTAAATCTGACACCAAGGCTTTGATTAAGCGGCTTCCCGATAATAGCCTGATCGGTTTTAGCCAGAGCAATGCTATCAACATAGAGACACCTGAAACCTCATGTGAAGTCAGTTTGACTGAGCTCGATGGCTTAAGAGTTGTGCAGCCGAGCGAACTAAGCGCTAACTTCTTGCGACTCTCCTACCTGCAGATGTTGTCGCTGATCGAACATGTGATGTTTGCCAAAGAGGTTAAAGGGGTCAGTATCTCGCTATCTCATTGGGAGCTGCTATGTTTTGTTAAGCCTCCAGAATGGATCTGTGTCGATGATAACGCGCTGTTTATTGGTGTTTCTCAGTTTGAGCAGAATCCAGATCTCTGGCTGTTATCTCCGCTATCACCCAATTTAGCTTCACCTGAGTGCTTCATTAAAAATGATGAGGTTACACACCCCTTAAGACCTAACCATCCACAAGGTGTTTTCTTCCGTCGTTTCAGCTACGAGCTGGGTCTGGAGTTTAGCCTGCGACTTATCGATCCACAGGCGGATCTCGAGCTACTCCATCAATGGATGAACCAGCCGCGAGTGGCTGAGTTTTGGGAGCTTGATAAGCCTAAAGAGGAGCTGCTTGAGTACCTGCAAACTACCCTCGCACTTAAGCACCAGTTTCCTGTGATCGGTATGTTCAATGGTAATGCCTTTGGTTATTTCGAATATTACTGGGCAAAAGAGGACAGACTAGGGCCTTACTACGAAGCCGATGATTACGATCGCGGTGTTCATCTCTTGATCGGCAATGAAAATTACCTTGGTACCCAATACTGGAAAGTATGGGGTAACTACTTTATTCAATATGTTTTTCTCGCTGATAGTCGTACAAAGCACCTTGTTGGCGAACCTAGGATTGATAACAAGAATATTATCAAGCTATGGCAACACTTTGCCTTAGAGAAGGTGAAAGAGTTTCATTTTCCCCATAAGCATGCAGCCTTAGTTATGGGGATGCGAGAGCGCTTTTTTGAAAAAATGTTACGTCATTATAGGGGGAAAAAATGATGAATAAGGATATGAAGCACTTTGATCTTTTTGGTATAGGTATTGGGCCTTTTAATTTAAGTATTGCCGCGCTGTCTCAAGGCATTAATGGATTAAATACAGCTTTTGCCGATGCCCATAAGTCGATGACTTGGCACCCTGGCTTGCTGCTCAATGAAGCGAGAATGCAGACCAGCCCATTGAAGGATATGGTGACGGCTGTTGAGCCGACAAATCCACTCTCCTTTCTCTCTTACTTAGTGAATAAACGCAAAATCTACGCTTATATGGCGGCCCAGATGGACACCATCAGCCGGATAGAGTTTGCCGATTATTTAGCTTGGGTAGCCAGTAGAGTTGATAACCTAATCTTCGATAACCCTGTGGATGCAGTGGAGTTTTCCGGTGATAAATTCCTAATCCATAGCAAGCAGGGGATCTTTACCAGCCAGCATATCTGCCTAGGAACCGGCAAGGTTGCTCACCTGCCAGCATGTGTTAAGCCCTACATGGGTCCTAAATGTCTGCATGCGAGTCGCCTAGCGCTAAAAGATCGCAGTTATCAAGGGAAGACCGTGGCTGTAGTCGGTGGTGGTCAAACTGGCGCCGATGTTTTTCTAAACCTATTGCAGCGTCAGTGGGGGGAACCAACACGGGTTATCTGGATCTCGAGACGACCTAATTTTCAAGCCTTGGATGAGGGGGTCTTTACCGATCAGTACTTTACTCCTGGTTATGGCGAGATCTTCTATGGGCTGAGTGAGCAAGTTAAAAGCCAAGAGGTGAAGCATCAGAAGCTGTCGAGCGATGGCATTACCAGTGCTTCTTTGAATGAGATCTATCAGCACCTCTATCAGGAGCGGTTTATCAAGGGAGATAAGTCGGGAGATAAATGGAATCTGCGTCCCCACAGAACCTTAACAAAGATGCGTGAGCAAGGTGACAAATTTGAGCTGACCTTAATAAACGGGATCACAAACTGTGATGAGTTACTCGAGGTGGATGAGCTGATCCTCTGTACTGGTTTTGAGTCACAGATCCCAAGTTATCTGGCACCGATTAAGCAGAAACTAGATATCGACCGCTATGGTCAATTTAATCTAAATCGCGAGTTTTCTGTTGCCTGGGATGGGCCACAAACCAATAAGGTCTATGCGGTTAATGCGGGTATTCATAGCCATGGCATTTTAGAGCCTCAGCTTAGTCTAGCCGCTTGGCGTAGCGCCATCATCATCAATGACATGCTTGGGCATGACCATTTTGACCTTTCATTAGAGGAGTCAATTATAGATTGGGGTCAGCAGCCTCCAGTTTTAAACAAAGAAAGTACTATTAAACATCAGGGAATAAAATAGTGTCTAAGTTCAAGTTAGCTCCAATATCGACCGCCATTTTGCTTTCCACTCTGGGGGGATCTGCATGGGCTGAGAGTGACCAACTTAACGTCGATAATCAGGAGATGGAGGTGATTAATGTCACCGCCAAACCTTTCGATACTCCAATATCATCACTGCCGGGAACGGTTCAGATCATCGATCAGGAGGCGATTGCTGCACAGATCAGTGTAAGTGCCGATCTGTCTGGATTGCTAGCAAACCTAGTGCCGAGCTACGGCCCTGAAACTCAGATGATGTCCAGTACATATCAGGGGTTTCGTGGCCGAAAAGCGATAGTGATGATCGACGGGGTTATTGTGTCTAATACGCTACGTGATACCAGTCGAGTGCTCTCATCTATCTCGGTGGAGAATATAGAACGTATCGAGGTGATTCAGGGGGCGAGTGCCGTTTATGGAAATGGCGAATCTGCAGGTGTGATTAATCTTATCACCTATCAGGCAAGTGAAGAGGGGATCGCATTTTGGAGCCAAGCCAAAATAGATGGCTCTATCCATGACTCTGACTCAATCGGTTATCAGCTAAGCCAGCGAGTCTCTGGTACTCAAGGCCAGTTTAACTATCTGGCTCAGCTTAACTGGCGGGATTCAGGCACTCTGTTTGATGGGGAAGGGACTCAAATCCCATCAGATCCCGCGGGACGTGGTGGGCAGGGGGAGCTTGAAGACCTCGACGCCTTAGTTAAACTGGGTTATCAGTTTGATGATGACTCAAGCATGGCGCTCAACCTGCATACTAGAAAGCTTGAGAATCAGTTGAGCTTTGCACGTAAAACAGTGTTTGATGAAACCGTTGTAGTTGATACCTCTAAGCCCTTTACTGGTGAAGCACCTTACAGCGAAAACAAGTATCTGCAGTTTACTTACCATGCCCCCTCATTAGGTGGGCATCAGGTGAATATCGAAGTGAGCGCCAGTGAAAGTGAAAATACTCAAGCAAACAAGGTGCTGACTCAGTCTAAAAAGCAGGCTGCACGTATCGCAGCCCAGCCCCTTAGATTACCTAGGGAGCAAGACAGACTCACCTATGGTATCGATTATCAAGTGGATAAAACCAAACAGATCAGCGCCAAAGGGATCTGCGAGATCTGCAATGTTGAGCAGACCAATATCGCCCCTTTTGCCGAGTATGAGTTTAACCAAGATGATTTTATGCTGCAGTTTGGCGTCCGTTATGAGAATTTTGACCTAGATGTGCCAGATTACCTGGCTACAGGCAGGTATGGTTCTACACCATTTAGTGGTAAAACCATCGAGGGCGGCAGCCTAAATTACAGTAAGCCAGTATTTAATTTGGGTGGGGTTTATCGATTTGAAACCACAGAAGTTTATGCCTCATTTTCACAAGGATATGGACTCGGCGATCTGCGTCGACTTCGCTCTATCGATGTGCCTGAGGTTGAGCAATATGATGACAAGATGAAACCAACCGAAGCCAATAATTTCGACTTGGGATACCGGGGACAGTTCGATAGTTTCAGTTTCGATATCGGCCTTTTCTATACTCAATCTGAACGTGCCCAGAGCTATGTCGATATATTGGATCAGGTGATCTACGGCACTTTAGCCACGATAGACTCTCGATTGGTTTATGATCAATCTAAAACATTAAATCCAGATGCTATTGATGCCGTGGTGAGCCGCGATGAGAAGACCTACGGGCTTGAGCTTATCTCATCCTATGCGATTAATGACACCTTTACCTTTGGCGGAAACTTGAGTTATACCCAAGGTGAGTACCGTCACCCGACAAAGGGGTGGGTGGAGATGAACAACGCTCGCATAAGTCCGATGAAAGCAAATATCTTTCTCGACATGAACCTGAATGATGAGTTTGGTGGTCTGTTACAGGTCAACTATGTAGGTTCACGAGATGAAGGTACAGAGATAGACCTGCCACTGCCGCAAAACGGTATGTGGGGAACCTTTAATGGCTATAGCTATTACAACGCTCCTACCGAGAGTTATACCACAGTGGATCTCAGTCTCTTCTATCAGAGTCATTTTGGTCGATTTACTTTAGGGATCAAGAACCTGTTTGATAAGGTTTATCGTCCAGCCTATGCCCAGATGGGGAGTGGCAGTGTATATGGTGGTATCGACTTGCCAAGCGATCCGACTCTAGATCAGCTCGAAGGCTTAGTGCGTGACTATGCGTTTAAAGACAGTTACAACGCTCAAGGAACGACCTTCACCTTAGGTTATCAAGTCTATTATTAATAGACATTAATATAGCTAAGAGATAGCAGCAGAATCGAATGCGGTCCTGCTGCTTTTATTTGTCTAAATTTAGGGTTATTTATGGTGGAAAAAATCATTAGACTAGAGGCTATACCAATCAGTCAATAAACTGGAGTTGATGTGGCAAGAGTTATGGTAACAGGGGCGACGGGCCTCTTAGGTAGAGCGGTGGTTAAGCAGCTTAAGCAAACAGATGAGCATCTACTTATCGCCACGGGATTTAGCCGCGCCGAAACTGGTATATACAAGTTAGACCTGACCGATGAAGAGGCTATCAGTCAGTTTATCGGAGTCCATCAACCAGATGTAATTATTCACTGCGCAGCAGAGCGTAGACCGGATATCTCTGAACAATCTCCCGAAGCTGCACTGGCGCTTAATCTAGGTGCGACAGGTGCTTTAGCAAAAGCGGCTAAGCAGCAGGGAGCTTGGCTTATCTATATCTCCACTGATTATGTGTTCGATGGGACAGAGCCTAGCTATTGTGAGGCTGATAAGCCAAATCCAGTTAACTTTTATGGTGAGTCAAAGTTACAGGGCGAGCAGGCTTTATTAGCAACTACCAGTGATTTTGCCGTGTTGAGGTTACCTATCCTCTATGGTGAGGTTGAGAAAATTGAGGAGTCTGCTGTGTTAGTACTATTAAATCAGCTGCTCGATAACTCGCCACAAGATGTGGATCATTGGGCGGTTCGCAGCCCCACTTCAACTCAAGATATTGCTCTGGCCATTGAGCAGATGATCAGCCTTCACCTGAAGGGAGAGGATCTGAATGGGATCTATCATTTCAGCGCTAAACAGACCATGAGCAAATATCAGATGCTGCTTGTGTTAACCGAGCTGTTTGAGCTTAATGGCGAGCACCTTTCGCCGATATCATCCCCTATGGACACGGCTAAAAGACCCCATGATTGTACTTTGAACTGCCAACGTCTAGCAGACTTAGGGATCGCCTCTCAAATCGCCTTTAAAGAGGGGGTAAAAGAGAGCCTAGTGAGCTCACAAAATGCATTGTCCTTAATAGGATTAACCTTGAAATAATTGTTATATTTATGCCCTTAAAAATGAGTCGGCAATATTTATGTTAAAAGGCGTTTCTCCACAACTATTTGCAAACTTAAGTGCGTCTGATCAACTCGCTTCCCTGCGGATTTTAGGTCTCGTACTTAAGTTAGTGCTGACCTTCATGGCGGCAGAAACCTTCGGTCTTTCACTGCACAGTCCCGCGTTAAATTATGCCCTCGTTTTGGAGGCAGTGTACCTTGCTGTCACCTTTGGAGTACGTAAGCCGCTGCAGCTAACCGATACGGGTCTGTTTATTGCACTTTTGCTCGATACCGCTTTTTGGATCACTTGGCTCTACTTCTCTGGTGGTGCCACCAATGCATTTATCTCGCTATTGTTACTACCCATTGCCATTGCCGCGGTGATCTTGCCCCGCTGGGCACCGTGGATATTAACGCTTATCTCAACCTTGGCATACAGTCTGATGCTATACACAGTGCCGTCTGAGCAGATGCAGCATCACGGTATGGATATGGGTTCCCACTATTTAGGAATGTGGCTTAACTTTGTGATCTCATCTTTAGTGTTAACCACAAGTGTGGCCTTTATCGCTAATAGGATGCGTAAGCAAGATGCTGAACTTGCTTATATGCGTGAGGCTCAACTCAGACAGGAGAAGCTGCTTGCCTTAGGTACGGCTTCGGCGCAGATGGCACATCAACTAGCGACCCCTCTTTCAAGTTTGAGGTTGCTCGTTGAGGAGGTCGCCGAGGAGTCCGATGCTAATATACCTGCGATAAAGGAGATGAATAGCGCGTTGAGCCGCTGTGAGAAAACCTTGGCAGATTTGAGGCTGGCCACTGAGTCGATTCGCGAGCAGAAGCAGTTTAAGATCACGGCAGGTGAGCTTATTAATCAACTTGAGCAGCAGGTGACACTACTGATGCCACAGGTGTTACTGGAACTTGAGTCAGACTCCCAAGCTCATGTTATCCAAGTGCAAAGTGATACTAGCTTGCTGCCTGCGGTTTTGTCCTTAATTGAGAATGCGGCGCGGGCCAGTGATGAGCAAACTGCGAGTCAGAGGGTCAAGATCACGCTGGATATTGATAGTGATCAGGCCAGCATTAGATTAAGGGTTAGGGATTATGGCAGTGGTATTCCACAGGGGGTTATCTCTCAGCTGGGTCATAAATTCGTTGAGAGTCCAACAGGGATGGGCGTTGCCTTAATGCTCAGTCATGCCAGTTTTGAGCGTTTAGGCGGGAGGCTAATTTTAGGTGCTCACCTAGAGGGGGGCGCTGTGGCTGAGGTGAGTTTACCAATTGCGGAGTCAGTGAGATGATGGATTATAAATTGTTGATTATAGAGGATGACCTCGCATTAGCCGGTGTGCTGGAGCGGCGCATGTCGCGTCATGGTTTCAGCTGCCTTCAAGCCCACGATGCCAGTAAAGCTCTGCTAGATGCTAGGCAATTTAAACCGACCCATATTCTGTTGGATATGAAGTTAGCCCAAGATAATGGCTTGAATCTTATCTCGCCTTTGCGCCGCAGCCTACCGGATGTGGTGATGGTGCTATTGACTGGTTACGCTAGTATTGCCACGGCAGTAGAAGCGATTAGACTCGGCGCCGATAACTATTTAGCTAAGCCTGTGGATACGGCAACCTTGTTGAGCGCGTTAACCGATGCTCAGATAAAGGGCGGAGCTGTGGAGATCAATGAACCCGATGAGCAGCCATTGACCCCTAAAAGGCTGGAGTGGGAGCATATTCAGCAGGTACTAAATATGAATAAAGGCAATGTCTCTGAGACTGCGCGCCAGCTTGGGATGCACAGGCGTACCCTGCAGCGAAAGTTACTCAAAAAACCTACCTTAGATAATCGTCACTCTGAAATATCTTGATGCTGATTGGTAGCGCAGAACATAAAAAATCCCCGAGCTTTCTCGGCAGAGGAGAGGGCTCGGGGTGGGTAAACGCAGTGGATAATCCCTAAATAAAACCTTACACCTAAAAGCTAGAGTGTTAGAACCTATACTCTCCAGTTACCCAAGCATTCATCCCCATGCCTGGCATACGATCCCCAGGCGCAATATCGCCGCCCATGGCTCGGTTATAGCCAGCAAGATGGTCCTCGTAGTCGGTATCAAATAGGTTATTTACTCCCGCTTTCACCATCCAATTGTCGGCATCGTAGGCAAGTGAGATGTTCATTAAGGCATACCCAGCTGTGGCTTGCTCAAACTGAGTCTGAGATACCTTGTCTTGAGCCGAGACTGCAACACCTTCGATACGTCCTTGCCAGTTTCCCTTTTGATAGCTCAGACCTAAGTTAACTTTAGGAGGGGCTATGCGATAAAGATTATCTTCGATATCTCGTCGCTCACCACTGATATAGCTGGCATTCATATCTAACTTCCAGTTGTCTGCGAGTTGGTAGATCGCGGTAACATCCATACCTAACAACTGGGCATCGACATTAGCAAACTGCATAGGATTACTATCTCCCATCATCTGCGCCGCCATGATCACAGCTGGATCGGTGGCATTTACACCTTGAATGTAGTCGTTGATACGATGCAGGAAGACACGGGGACTGATAGAGAGTCTGTCATTCGCAAAGTCAGCACCAAGCTCTAACTGATAGGCGGTCTCAAGGTCGAGATCTATCTGGCCAACATAGGTTCTGCCATCGGCCAGTCCTCCTGTCGATTGCATCGGCACCCATAAATATCTCTGTTGATAGCTTGCACTGGCCTGCTTTCGAGCTAAGCCTAAGATCCAGCTTAACTCATCGTTGACCTGATAGCGGCCGTTAATCACAAGATCTACGCCTGTTTGAGATTGAGCGCGCTCTGCGTTGTTGTATCTGTCCATCAACATCTTGATTGCTGGCATGCTAGCCGACATGGAGTGACTCACCTCGTCCGCATCGGTTTGATAGTGTTTAATGCGTGCTCCCAGTTGCCAGTTCCAGTGATTGATATCTTGTTGCCACTGCGCAAATGCACTGTAGATATTATCTTGCACACCATTAAAGTTATCGACGTTAAACATAGGGTTTGTTGGATCCGATATCACAGAGTTATGTTCGCTAAGCTGAGTGTCTACACCCAATAACCAAGCCCCCTTGCCAATGGATATTTCACCATCGAACCCTGTGCTATCGGCACTGTTATATCTCGCATTCATGGTTGGCATCTTCATACGTTCACTGAAGTTATCCATGCCGTGCTTGGCATCGCTATAAGCTAAATGCCAGTTTAGATCCCAATCTTGAATATCGTGTTGGCCCTCGACTTTGATCCGATCGCTGCGAATAAAGTCGATATCCATTGGCAGGGCAGGTGTGCCTGCATCTTTGGTTTCTAAGTGCTGAAAACTGATTGCAACAGATTCATCCGCTCCATTAGGCTCACTTAAGTTAAGACGGTATTGACCGCCCACCATACTCTTATCATAAGTTGTTGGACTCACCTCTTTATCTGCGCCTGTGGTGATATTCTCCTGCCCTTTTAAGATATCGGCATAGACAAGCAAGGCATGATCTTGCCCGCCCAGATTAGCCTTGGCGCCGAGGTGGCTACGCTGTCCATTGTCTTGATATTGACCAGCTATTTTACCACTGGTTTCGTCGAAATTGGCTTGAGACTCAATCACCTTGATACTGCCACCTAAGGTGTCTGTACCTGAGGAGACAGGCGCGATACCTCGGGTTATCTCGAGGCGTTCTGAATTGACTAAGCTGGCGTAACTGAGTGGCGTATCCATGGCGTTGGGTCCAGCTCCTGCCAAGGAGACACCATTGACCTGAGTATTGACCCTGTCACCAAATAGGCCACGATATTGCGCTATGCCAGTAAGGGGGCCGTTGCCATTGACCGACGCCCCGGGAAGTTTGTTCAAAAAACCGCTTATATCACTCTGAGGTGAGCTGGACTCAGTATTGACCGCGCTATAACTGCCCTCATGGTGACCTGTGACTTCGATAACCTCAAAGCCTGTATCATCTGCAAGGGCGGATGAGGCGGGCAGAAGTGCCGAGAGTATGGAAAACGAGAGTAGCGAAAGTGGAGAGATGGGTAAGGGTAACTTCATCATAATTTTTGGAATTTTGTTATTTTATCTATGCTGTCGATGGTGACAGTCAAGGGCTAAAGTAACAAAGGCTAATCTACAAACTGCGACAAGGTGTCGCAGTTTGTCATTGTTTCATTGAACCATTTTTATACCCAAACGACTTACTTTTCGAGTGGGTAGAGCTGCTGAAACTCTTGGATCTTATCGGTGAGAAGATCCATGATGCAGCGTACTTTAAATTTAGGATAATCAGTTTTCAGGTAGACCAGCTGCAGAGGAGTTTTACTGGCAAGCTGGTCTGCAAAAAGCAGCTTAAGTCTGCCCTGATGTATATCTGCTGCGACATCGAGCCAACTCTTATAGGCGATGCCCATGCCATCGAGTGCCCACTCTCTTATCACTGCGCCATCGTTGCACTGCCTAGCGCCACGCACGTTGATATCAAACTCCTCGCCTTTTTGGCTAAATCGCCACTTATGCCAAGGTTCGCCACCACGGTTGAGGATCAATATCTTATGTTGGCCTAGCTCATGGGGATGTTTAGGTGTGCCCTGTTTGGCTAGATACTCAGGTGATGCGACGGCGACTCTAGGGGTCATAGCCAGTTGCCGTCTCATTAAATTGGAATCCTCTAAGTGACCATACCTTAGTGCGAGATCGACATTTTGACCGATAAGATCTGTCATCTGATCGCCAAAATAGAGGGAGAGAGTTAACTGAGGATATTGCGCTGCAAACTCATCCAGCCATGGACGGATTAAACTTCTGCCAATATCTGATGGCAGAGCTATCCGTATCTCCCCTTTTAACTCTCCTCGATTATCCGCTAATGCATTACTTGCGCCTTCGAGTAGCGTCAAAGCTTGACGTCCACTTTCAATAAAAAGCCTTCCCTCTTCGGTAAGCTTCATGCTGCGAGTCGAGCGAGCAAAGAGCTGACAAGCCAGTTTCTGTTCCAACCTTTGCAGCGCTGCACTTGCCGCAGCAGGTGTCATGCCCAGTTCACGGCCTGCAGCCGAGATACTGGCAAGTTCAGCAATTCGGATCGCCAGTTGTAGATCGTTGAGATGATACATATCAAAAATTTTTTGAAAATGATTTTAATATTAGCCCAATTATCAAATTAGATTAACAAATTTACACTGGTTTCATCTTTTTAATCTGTGAGTTTGTTTATGGCGATGACATTTAACCATCTGAACCTACTAGCTTCAGCCGATAGCGATATATTTGCTCTTCTAGTGGATACCTTAGGGCTTGAAGTTGGGCAGCGTCCAGATTTTCCATTTAAAGGACACTGGCTATATCAAGGTGATAAAGCTCTAGTTCATATCATTGAGACCCAAGCTTACCAAGAGTGTCAGCTCGGACATCTTGCGTTTGAGCTGGATATGAACCTGCAGGAGTTAACCACTAAGTTACAACAAAGCGCTATTCAATACAGCGTTAAGCAGGTTCCTGACAGTGAGATAATTCAGGTGTTTGTGCGCGTCGGCAATATGGTTTTTGAACTGCAAACCTTAAATCAATCTAGAAAAAATCAATTTCCCGTTTTTACCCAACATAAGGAGCTAGTATGAGTCTTTTTACCCCCTATAAAACAGCAAAGTTGTCATTGAGTAACCGCATGGTAATGGCGCCAATGACGCGTTCGCGTACTACGCAGCCGGGAAATATCCCCAACGAGATGATGGCGCAATATTATGCTCAGCGTGCATCTACTGGGCTTATTATTACCGAGGCGACGCAGATCTCAGATGACAGCCAAGGCTATTCGTATACGCCTGGGGTGTATACGCCAGATCAGATTCTAGGGTGGCAAAAGGTAACCTCTGCAGTGCACCAATCTGGCGGGAAAATCTTTAATCAACTCTGGCATGTGGGACGAGTGTCGCACCCAGTATTTCAGCAGGGTCTAGCCCCCATTGCCCCTTCGGCGATAAAGCCCACAGATACACAAGTTTGGATTGTTGATGCAGAGCATCCCGATGGTCAAATGGTGGATTGCCCTGTGCCGAGAGAGATGACGCATCAGGATATCAAACGTGTGGTGAATGATTTTGCTGATGCTGCGGAAAATGCCATTGAAGCGGGCTTTGATGGTATCGAGATCCACGGTGGTAATGGTTACCTGATCGATCAATTTTTGCGTACCAACTCAAACCATAGGGTCGATAGTTATGGTGGGAGCCGTGAAAATCGAACTCGCTTTTTGATGGAGGTGGTCACTGAAGTGAGTCAAAGAGTCGGCGCCGATAAAGTGGGAGTCAGACTCGCACCATTTGTGACTTTTAAAGATATGGATTGTCCCGATATCGTCAATGCCATCTTGTTGGCCGCAGAGCAGTTATCACAACTCGGCATCGCTTATCTGCATCTATCAGAAGCGGATTGGGACGATGCGCCCCAGATCCCTGCTAACTTTAGAGTGAAACTAAGAGAGGTGTTTAAGGGCACCATAATAGTCGCTGGGCGCTATGACACCGCGCGAGCCTGCGAGATTATCGACAGTGGCTATGCGGATCTGGTTGCGTTTGGCCGCGCTTTTATCGCTAACCCAGATCTCCCTTTTCGTTTACAGACGGGTAAGCCCTTAGCCGATTTTGATAAGGGACCACTGTTTGGTGGCGGAGCCGCTGGTTATACCGATTATCCAAACTACAGCTAAGGGGGAGAAGTACATGAAAAAACAACTGACGACTATTCTACTTATTTTAAGCATTAGCTGGTTAGCCACTCTTTCAGGAGCTAGCGCCGCTGAATATGATGAGAGAGGAGGAAGCAGGGGAGATAATCATTCCCAGTTAATTTACTCAGATGGAAGTGGTGAGCATGCCAGAGTAACTTATGAGAGTTTAGTGCCACTTAGATGAGTGGCCTTCTATTTGTCGTTGGACTGGAGCTGTACTCGATTGCTGAACAATATATGGATTACATTATCGACTCTGAATGGTTTATGCTCCTGCACTATGGTCAAAATGCAATGACAACTTTAATGGGTAGCAAAGCGTGAAAGTATTAGTGACGGGGACGGCGGGTAGAGTGGGACGGGCTATCTATATTCACCTGATGAAAAGCCATGAGGTGGTAGGAGTCGATAAAACGCCATGTTCGACGGTGAATTATGTGGGAGATATTCGCGATTCAGCCCTGATGAATACTGCATTAAATGGGGTTGAGGCGATCATACATACGGCGGCCCTGCATGCGCCTCACGTAGGTTTATGCTCAGAAGGTGAGTTTGCCGAGATAAACATTAATGCCACCGAACAACTTGCCTTATTAGGACTACAAAGGGGCGTGAAACATTTTATCTTTACCAGTACCACGGCTCTCTATGGTTATGCCTCAACGCCTGAAGGAGTCGCAGGCTGGGTTGATGAAACTGTGCAGCCACAGCCTAAGAGCGTTTATCATAAGTCTAAAATGATGGCGGAAAGCATGCTTGAAAATATATCTAAGCAGTTTGCTTTGCCAATCACAGTGCTTCAGATGTCACGCTGCTTCCCTGAATCAGCCGACTTTATGTCGGTATACCGTCTAACTCGGGGGATCGATGTTCGCGATGTGGCACTTGCTCATGCTTGCGCGCTAGATAAGCGACTTCAAGGGTTTAGGCGTTATATTATTTCGGGTAAGACGCCCTTTGTAAGGGAAGATTGCGAACAGTTACCTCTTCATGCAGCAGGTCTTATTCAAACCCATATTCCAGAGCTTGCACAGGAGTTTGCCAACAGAGGCTGGCAGTTGCCCCAAGGATTAGATCGAGTCTACGATTCTTCGCTAGCACAGCGTGAGCTAGGCTGGCAGCCTAAGCATAGTTTTGAGAGTGTGTTGAGCATGTTAGATAGTGAGAGTTCAGAGGTTCTACCGGTTTTGGGTCAAGCTTCGAATGAAGCTTAATTACATTTTCTTATTTAGCTTATGGCTGGTTTGATATTTGGGTGTTGTGTTTGAAGGTTGTACCTTCATTGTTATCTATTGCCTCCAGCGGGGTATGTGCAGCTACTTCAGTGACACGACACGAGTATATCCCTATAGTCTCGGCCGTGACGTCCATGTCACGGACGGTCACTGCCGCATCGACACCTGATAATTTATCTCTTCGATTTGGATTACTTGGTTGGAATTTGAAACTGGTTTTTGTCCCTTTGTGTGTTACCTCAAATAATTTGTCCTATGTAGCACTGACCTCTTTGTAATACTTTTCTCATCAGTCGGAAAGGTATGGGTTCCATCTAGCGACAACCTCTAAGTTCATCAGTGTTTGCACTTATGTACAGTAGTATCGGTTTTGTGCGGTAAATCTCTAAATTTTGCGCAATCAGTTCACGGTTTGTTATTGAGTGGAAATAGAAATAGATGTAAATTCAGTAAGATGAAAGTGTGCGACTAAGTTTTGTCCGAGAGTGTATTGGATACAATTTAGCTATGCATGTCTCAATACGTTGTATTAATGAGGTATATAGTGTTGATGCCCGTGCACGCTTTCCCGAGAGAATTTGGCAAAACGCGCAAGCCGTATATACAAATGTTATGTGTCAGTGTTTATGTATCTAGGAGTCAATTTTGGAAATAGATGATTTTTTAAATACAAAAGAGTATGAGTCAAGGGTATTAAGTGGAAATTATTCTGATGACGATATTAAAGAATTACTTAAAAGTCTGGATGATGAAGTCAGTTTTGATGATTTAAAAGACATGATTGAAAGTTGTTTGAAAAACAAGCCAAAGTCTTTTGAGGATCTTCTTGCATGCATTAAAGAGAGAATAAAAAATAAAAATAAGCTAAAAGATGCAAATATCAATGATGTAAAAAAAGATCAAGAAAGACGAACAATCAAATCTAACAGTAAAAATAAACGTTAATTTTTAGCTTAGAAATCCAGTAGGCAATTTAACTGTAATACACATACAAGTTGCTCAAAAGGACTCGTAACAGTTGGCTTGGTTCCGCTTCGCTTCACATTTTAGCCAACAATTGCTCGCCTCTTAGCAAGGCGTTGAGGCTGTAGAATTATTCCCAAGCTGAAATGATGGATGAAATTTACGTTCGGAGAACGCGTAAAAGCAATTGTTTAGAAGTATACCGCCTTAGAATTCACGTAGCTCCGCGTTTTGGGGCTTAATTTTTATCATTTTTGAGCCTATTTTTTCTAGAAGAGAAGTTCTACAGGCTCGTTACCGTATATCCACTTTCCATACTTTCCCTAATAAGAGTCATCACTTTAAGAGCTTTAACTCCAACTAATAAATGTCCAAGTGCATCATAGAGTGATCAGGCCTAGACGATGTAGTCTAACTTTTATTCTGCAAAGTATGGGGGAACCGTTTATATCCAGATGTGTATTTAGCAAAAAGCTGATTTACCTGAATTGATAATGGCGTAAACTATGGCAATTAATATATTTCTTTCACGTAGAGATAAAGCTGTATGGTTCAAACTACTACTTCAAAATACACAATAAAAACAAGTGATTGACTTTTGCTGGCTGAAACTATTTTAGCTATAGTTTTTATGTATGTAGTAAGTCAAAATAAGCCTCTAAAAATTTTATTAATTGGCCCTAAAAATATGAAAGAATGTTTGTATCTAGTTAAAGATGCAAAAACAGAGGCTGGTGCGAGAGCTATGATTCAGTTCTGTAAAACAGGGCTTTAGGTCACTAATGTGTCAATTTTTATGGCTGGAAATGAACACTTTTTAGCGATTTTATAATGGGGAATAACTAATATGGATACCAAGAAAGAGTCGGTTTACAGTACTTATTGCGCAGAGTGCAACTACGGAAAGCACTATGATGAGTGCGAAGACGTCCCAGAATCTTGTCCTGTATGTGGAGAGCATAAAGAGTATTCCATTTTACACTTAAATGAAGTATAGCCCGTCGTTAGACAATCTATAGGTATGAATTTAATTTACCAATTTAAAAAGTTACACCAGGTGTCTCTTTGATGTTTTCAAAATTCGACATTCTTATCGTTATGTGAACTAGGTGATTTTGAGTTTTATATCTAACTCATGTTTGCCCCAAAAAAGTGTTAGATAAAATACTCATTCATACCGTATTAACGTGGTTTTGGATTAGTTTTATTAGGTATTAGTTAAACGCCACTTTTGGGGCTTTCACTCGCAAACACCGTCCTAATTTAACACTTTGAAACTAGTAATGTCATTAACAAAATAATAATGTCTATTTTGTTGTTTTTCTATGATTTTTTATTATGTGAATGCATGTTTTAATGTACAATCACCTTGGGTTTCAATCTTGATATGCGTGAAAGATCGAATATGCTAAATAGGGCTGAGTTTTGTGATATATTGCAATTGTTTTTATTTTTTCTTTCTTAGGTATTTATATGATTATTTGAAAAGATATAGAAGTTCGTATTACTTCTATGCGAATTAGTAAATTTCTTACTCAATTGTTAATACAATATGTCCACGATGAGCAGATCCAAACCCACTATGTTGGTAAATCCCACGGCCAAGCTGTATTTCGACTCTATACACCTAAGTTTCAGATTCGCGACTTTGGTACTCATGGTTATTTGTATCCTGGTCGTAGTGGTGGACTTGATAGCGGTAATATCTCTAAATATTATGACATGTATCATAAGTCTATGAGTTTAGAAGATATATTTGATAAATACCCTTCTCATTGTAGTTATGTTGTTCGTGAAGAGGTTTATGCTGAATCTCCGCCTAGAGAGCCTACAGAATATGAGCGCAAGACATCGAATATGTCATTTTCTGAGCTTTTTGATGAAGCATTGAAGCATATCAATTGATATTTATAGCTTTATTGTTAAATGACCGCCAACAATGGCGGTCTTTTTGTACCCTAAAAGGTACTTCATGAAGAAGTTATCAATGCTTTTGCCATTGCCTGACAACCTCGATATCTGACCAGCTCTTCACTAAATCAGCATCGACCCGCAAGACTAGGTGCAGGTGATTGCTCATCACCGCAAACGCACAGATATCGATAGCAAACACCTCTGCAAGCTGCAACAGTCGATGCTCAACCCAATCACGCCTATGCTCATAGGATTGACCAGTGTGCCTATCAACTCCGCACAGAAAAGCCTTTCTAACACAACGAGATATACAATGATAAAACGGCGTATTCTCTAAACTAACTAGCGCCTTTCTTGGTGTCGGCATAACAAACTCCTCTCTTCAGCTTTAACTAAAGCCTAGTAGAGGAAACTTGCATTCACAATTATGGGTGTCTATGTTATTTTGTCATCGGTCTCTCAATAGAGGAGCCATCGCTCAATCGAACTACGACAAGGAAAGCTTTAGTTGCAGCTAAAGCCTGGGTCTCACATTACCCGAAACAGGGAAGTATTTGTAAATTAGGTGGGTTTATTATCCATACAAACTGTTCAAGAGTGATTCGCAACGCGTGGCATTTTTACTATGCGTTGCGTTTGGTGTTTAAGGTGGTATGCGAAAGCATTGGTATTGCGTTGCTCACACCTTTACAGGGCGTTAGATTTTTCGGGGATATGAGTAGAATCAAAGCAACTTTAATCGCTACTTTGTTGATGCATGTAATGCTGTTTATAGCCGTGGAACATGCTTTTTCGAGAGGAAGTGATTTTCAAATCATAGCGCTAATCATATTGTGGTGTATTGGCTCGTTGACTGCTGCTTATCAGTTTCGAAAAGTCACTCGTTCTCAAAGGGAAAAAACGTTTCTGGTTAAGTTAAGTAGCTTCGTTTTATGGCTTATTGCACTTCTACCAATTAGTTTAGGGGCTCTTCTGTTATTTCTCGCCGTGGCACTTAATGGTGTAGATTTTAGGTAGGGCGCAACTGAAAAGTACAAATCTAACAATAAATTTAAGCAGATTCGCAACGCTTGGCACTTTCGGTTTGAATCAGCTTTAGTGTTTAAGTGCCAGTTCAGCATCTGACCGATAAGGATATTGGAAATGTCAAAAAGTGTCGGGAACAATTTTGACCATGCTTCTCGTTCGTGAACTTGAAGCTCTGCTTCATTCATCGTCCCGCAGAAGTATTTACACATCGGCTGGCTGCAAGCAATTAACTGAATTGAAGTTATGGTGTTCAGTAAACCAACCAAACACCAAACTCGTCCAATGAACCCAATCAAAAAGATACTTGAAGCTTGCTATCAGGCAAGTCAGCAAACTTTTGTCCAAAAGTGAGCTTGGAAGTGATAAAACTTGATGTGATCACCAAGAGACTTTGTCGTACAAAACCTAAATCGAAGAGATAAACAATCAGGTGTGAATGCGGCTATGACCTTCGACAGCAAGGCGAAGTTATACAAAGTGGAACTCTTTGAGCGAGAGATAGGGATATCGAACTGGCCGTTAAACATGGACGTTGTTTCAAGTCGTAGAGCCCACAGGCAGAAAATGTTCCAGACATTTTTTCTGCATTTCCTCAATCCCTGGAGGTCAGATATACTTGCGCCGTGTCATAGAAGCATTTACACATCGGCATGCTGCAAGCAATTAACAAGATTGAAGCTATGGTTTCCTAGATACCATCAAATACCAAACCAGCTCCATGAACCGAACTCAATAAAAGATATTTGAAACTTGTTATCACACAAGACAGCAAGCTTTTTTCCAAAAATGAGTCACAACCAAAAAACTCAATCGAAGAGATAAACAATCAGGTGTGAATGCGGCTGAGGGCGTCGGTGGCAAGGATGCCACCGTCGAGCGTATAGGGACATATTTATAGCGTCCCGCAGAAGTATTTACACATCTGCCTGCTGCAGGCAATAAACATCAGCTTAGCTATGGTATTCAGCAAACCAACCAAACACCAACCCCGTCCAATGAACCCAATCAAAAAGATACTTGAAGCTTGCTATCAGGCAAGCGCAAACCTTCTTGTTGGAAACAACAAAAAGATTTGAATGCCGCTAAACAGGCTAATTTAATGTCTCAAATCGGAGACGGTTTTCCACTGTCGACGTCCCATCTCCAATATCACCCCAACGGCGAGTCCTGCTGCGGTATTGACGACTAGGCAGATAGCGGCGGTGGAGAGGATGACGAAGATACAGAAAGGCTTTCCGTCGATTAATCTCTTTGACCAGGCTAGCTGAGTACCAGCAATGGCGAGCATGCTGCCGAGTATCGCTAGCGGGATGAGGGATAACATGGTGGCGATACCATCCCCCCAGCTAAAAGCGATAAGCAGACAAGCTGTACCGAAGATAGTAGGAGCTATCCAGGTTCTAGCACCAAAGTGATGTTGCACCGCAAGACCTCCAGCACCGTGGCACATGGCGGTAGCGCCAAAAGGAGCCAGTAATAGGTTGGCAAGTCCCGAGCTGGTGGCCAGTCGTTTAGGTGTGAAGTTCTCCTTGCCATTGACCTTATCTGCTGGAAACTTATCTTTTGCCATTGCAGAGATGGCGATCACCGCATTGGTTAAGGTCAGTGCCAGTTGTGGCAGGACTAAAAGACCCGCCGCCGAGGTCCACTCATCGAGACTTGGCCAACTGGGCTGCCAGCTTGTGTGACCGGAGAGGTCGAAGCTAGGGGCAATGCCGCTGTTCATCTGCCAGATAATGCCGAGTGCGAGCACGAGTGGCATAGCGAGATACCTAAGAGGCATAAACTTACTGGCAAAGAGGGCGATAAAAGCGCTGATGCCGATAAGCCAAGTTTCACTCATCATCTGGCCACCCATCCAGATTAACTGGAGACCGATGGCGAGTTGAATGCCGATACTCACAGCTGGTGAGAGCTGCTTTGCCATCCAAGTAATCGCGCCGCTATAGGCGAGTAGGAGTAAGATAGCTCCCATCATCATGCCGCTCGCTTGTAGCATGCCAGGGGTTAAGCCTTGGGCGATAACTAAAGCGGCGATCACTTTCATCGGCTGCACGGGGATCGGGCGTCGATAAAAGAAGGCGGTAAAGAGCGCAAACAGGCCGAAACCTAAGAAGATCCCTTGAGGAGAAAAATGGTTTAAGGCGATAAGACCCAAAACTAGCGGTAAAAAAGTACCAAGATCGGCGAAGGCTCCACTGAGTTCACCTGAGAGTTGATCACATCTACTTAGAAATGTGCTTTTGCATGTCATATAGCTTGCCGTGGGAAAAGATTAGCTCTGTTATTACAAGTTTGGTGCCAATATTTGAGGGCGAAATACTTAGCTTGAGGGAGCTATTTACCGCTATTTTAACAAGCGGCTAGACAAGTTGGCTAATTGACAGGTTTTTGTGCGGCAAAATGTAACTTATTAGTGGGAGCAATATTAGAGGGGCCTTGATTGAGCGCCCCTCTGGTAATCTTTATTACGGCTGTTGGCGAGTCGCTGCTAGTACAATTTCACGTACGCAGACACTTTGTGGTTGCTCGAAGGCAAAGAGTGCGGCTTCGGCAATTGTCTCTGGTGCGATAACGCCCCCCATCTCCTCTTTCCAGTCGGCGTAACCCGCTTTAATTTCATCGCTGGTTGTGTGGCTAAGAAGCTCTGTTTCTACCGCGCCAGGTGCGATAGTGACCAGACGCACGTCATCCATTGCAACCTCTTCGCGGATATTTTCTGTTAGTGCATGTACCGCAAATTTAGTGGCGCAGTATGCCGCATGATTTGGGAAGGTTTTACGACCTGCAATTGAACTAACGTTGATAATGGTGCCTGTTTTACGCGCCTTCATGTCGGCAAGTACAGCATGAATACCATTGAGTACACCCATCACATTGATGTTGAGCATACGTGTCCATTCGGCAGGATCTTGTGTATCGGCTTGACCAAGTAACATGACACCTGCGTTATTGATTAATCCGCCAACGGGACCAAACTGCTCAACGGCCGTTGCGATAGCATCTTTGATCGCTTCACCATCGATCACATCAACACTGATGCAGAGGGTGTTTTCAAGTGCAAGAGCTTGCATAGGTTCAACACGGCGAGCCAGTAAAAGTAGCGGATGACCCTTAGCGCTAAATGCTTTGGCCATCGCTGCGCCAATACCAGAAGATGCACCTGTAATTACGATTAGTTCTTTCATTGTTTTTTCCTTTCGTCAGCCTCTATTTACTGAGCTGAGTGAGATAGTTGTTTTGTACCATTGACAGTCATTATAGTGACGAGTTTATTGTTGATATATAATCTATAGCGAACATGATTGTTTACAAATAAGCTCTAATAGGAGATGGTCCAGTGTTTAAAATAGCCAGAGTTAATAACAAGTGAGTGTGTAATGAACAAAGATTTGAACTTAGCAGATATTCGCGCCTTTACTGTGATCGCAGAGCAGGGCAGTTTTACTCAAGCAGCTGAGGTGCTTGGTTGCTCCCGCTCACATCTGTCGAAACAACTTCTGCAACTTGAAAATTTGCTTGGGGTGAGTCTTATCACCCGCACAACCCGCGCACAAAGGCTAACGGAGCAGGGACGGTTCTTTTTTGATTCCTGTCAGGCGGCATTAGAGAGTATTGACCAAGCGGTCGCAGTAACAGTAGACAATGCTCAGCGCTTGCAAGGGCATATCAATATTAACTGTGTTGGTGGGATTATCGGTGAAGAGATTGTCACTGCGCTTGTGAATGACTTTATTTCTGAATATCCAGATATCAGCGTGCATCTGGATTTTAGTAGTCCAAGGGTCGATCTGGTAGTGGATGAGTTCGATCTGGTGTTTCGAATGGGGGAACTTGAGGACTCAGCAATTGTAGCGCGCAAGCTGATGAGCATAGAGAACATGACCATGGCATCGCCTCAGTATCTTGCGGCTCATGGATATCCAAATCACCCAAAAGATCTAAAAGAACACCTTTGTATCACTGGCTCCATCGATCACTGGTTATTCGAAAAGAGAGACGATGCTAAGAGTAAAGTAGAAGTGGCAATTAAGGGGGGATTTAAGTGCAAAAATGGACGCGTGATGAAAAGTGCGGCATTAGCTGATAATGGTATCGTGAGATTACCCAGATTGTACTGCCCTAGTGAACTTGCCAAGGGGGAGCTTGTATCTGTTTTTGACGATTGGCGAGTGGCTGATACGCCATTTTACCTGCTTTATTGTAAAGACAGGTTTCAGCCTGCAAGGCTAAGGGCATTTATATCGTTCACAATGAAAAATTTTATGAAATATGTCACTGACGTAAAGCAAATATAATTTGGCTTTATACAAATAAACTATTATTTAACAGTCATAATACTAAATAAATTAATATTGTTACATCTTTGGGTTTTGGTATAAATAATAAACCTAGCTAAGCTGCTTGTATTTAATAGGTATAACAATTTATTTAAATAGTTATCTTTAATGTGTAAACATATTATTAACTTTTTAAGGTTTATGCTTAATTAGTGCCAGATTAAATGTATCTCGATTGATACAATATGACACAAATGTCTGGTTGTGTAGTTAATGTTTACGCAGTTATGCTTCGCGACAATATAATATATCGCCATATGTTATTTGCGACTTGAGAATGTTCGCCTAAATCAACCTTTGCCTACTTAATATTTGGCTATTTTATTGATTTGATACATTTTTACACAACATTACTGGCATGGAAGTTAACAGTAAAACCACGACTTCAAAAACATAACGATTAGTCATGAAAATTCAATTCGAGAGCCTTAGCTCCTTTATCGCCGCAGCCGATACAGGTTCCTTTAGTGCAGCAGGTCGAAAGTTAAAAAAGTCTCAGGCTGCCATCAGCTTAGCGATCCAAAATCTGGAAATTGATCTAGGTTTTAGTCTATTTGATAGGGATGGAAAGTACCCGAAACTGACTCAACAAGGTGAGTTGGTGCTGAAGGATGCGAGAGAGCTGATGTCTCAGTACAGTGCTTTCATTGAGCGCTCTAAATCCATCTCAAGCGTAGAGCAAGTTAAGCTGCGTATCGGTATAGATCCTTTAGTTTGCTGTCATAAAATAAATGAAGTAATTCAAGAGTTTTCAATGGATTTTCCCTTGGTTGAACTCAAGATTGTCCAGCAAAGTAGTGAGTCGTTAGCGCAGAAGTTAACCGATAAGACCTTAGACTTTGCCCTTGGCGTATTCAGTCATGACGTGAAAAATAATTTTGAGCATATCTCAGCGTTTCAGCTCAATGGTAGCTGGGTAGTGTCTCCTACTTACGTGGAAGAGAATCAGTTAAGACTCGATAATGGTGTCGTTAACATTGAAAAATCTGTTTTTAATCAATCTCGTATACTACTTCCTTCAGAAACACCTTTAACGGATATTGATGAGGTGAGCCTGACAAAGCAGATCTGGTATGTTGAGGATATTCACACCTTACTCTCATTCTGTCGCAATGGGCTTGGGATCGCCTACCTGCCTAATTTTGTCGTCGGTCATGATCTGGAAAGAGGCAGTTTAAATAAACTTGTACTGGATTCAGAGCAGACGGGAAATAATTGTTGTAGGGCATCGCTTATCTACCTACTTGGTTATCAAAAATCTTCTGCTGTGGAGTGGTTAACTCGAAATTTTTTAAAGTTAAAACTATGTGATCCTGTTCAATAATATTATTTAAGTCTATTTTAATATTTAATTAATGATCTATAAATTTACCTCATAGGTCCTATTTTTATTTTAAATTTTACTGCGATTACAATCCGCTCGTTGAAAATTCAGCCTGCTGAATATTACTGTAAATTAAATAAAATAGGATCTCTTATGAATAAGTTTTACTGCAATACAATGGCTTTTCTTGCGACGTATAAAAAAGATGAGCGCGGCGTGACAGCGATTGAATATGGCTTGATCGGTGTCGCAATGGCCGTTGCTTTGACAGCCGCTTTCGCTTCAGACGGTAACTTGATGACTGCATTAAATGAGGCCTTTGCCAAAATCACTGAGAACCTAGGCAAAATGACAGGTTCAACAGGCGGTTAATCGATTTCAAAACAGATCTATCATGTTGGCGATCGCTTCCCTACTACTCGTTCTCGTTATCTGTTGTTTAACCGACATACGTAAACGACGTATCTCAAATATTGGGAGTTTCGCCACATTGATCATTTGTGTTTGGCTGGCCGCTAGTGAGCAGCAGTTACTTGAAGGTTTTATCAATGGAGCTTCAATCTTTGCGCTGAGCCTAGTGCTTTTCAGATTTAGGTGGCTTGCCGCTGGAGATGGAAAGTTAGCCAGTGCCCTCGCGGTTGCTTTACCACTATCGCAACTACCAGTGGCACTGATGCTCACCTTGATGTGTGGTGGTGTGCTAGCCGTGATCTACTTGATTAAATACCGAGTGATACAAAAAATTCCCCGTGGTGAAGATCTAGGCTTGCCCTATGGCATCGCTATTTCACTGGGGTTTTACATCCCTATTTTAGCCTTCTACTTAGGCGAATTAGAGGGAGCGAGTCAAACCTCGCTTTTGGCTACTGCAGTCGTTAATCGGCTCTAATAGAACAGTTGAATAATGCTTAACTCTAAATTGATTTTCATTATCGCATTTATCGCGGTATTGACCGGCCTGTATGGCGTGGCGGATAAGTTGCTTTCCACCTCAGAGTCTGTGACTCAGCCTGTTAGCGATGATGGCATAGCGAAAACTTTTACTTTGTGGCAGGCAAAATCTCCCCTGAATAAGGGAGATCATCTGAGTCTTGCGGATCTTAAACGAGTGCAGTTGGACACAGAGGAGTCTTTGGCTCTGGGAGTCAATGCTGATGTCGAGCTAAACCTAGACCCTCAATCCCTATTGAACTCATCGGTCGAGGCTGGGCAATACCTCTTTCCTGAACAGCTTTCTCATCCGGGAGAGGCTGGCTATCTCAATCTTATTACCCGTGAAGGGATGACGCTTTACCCACTGACGGTGGCCACAAGAAATATGATCCAAGACTACATCTTGCCTGGAGATGAGATAGACATTATGACCGTGAGTTCACCACAGCATAATTTAGCCAATGATATGAACAGGCTGGATGATTTTATTGGCTTACGCGCATCGCTATTGATGAAGAGGGTGAAGGTGATCTCTGTGGCCGATTCAGATTCTGACACTCAATCAAGCAAGATTAATCCAAGCATGAAAAGCTCAGATAAATCCCAAACCCGTATTGTTATCGAGGTGGATCCAGAGGATCTTCCCCGGTTAACTTTGGCCCAGAGAACCATGCATATTGAGGTGTTTCATAGCCAAAATTACAGTGCTAATCCCGAGGCCGATGTGAGTGATGTGATTAACAACTATACCGGTGTGGTTGAGTTACGTGGCGCATCTGAAAACAGTGTAGGCGGAATTTTTTAACCATGATAAGTCGAATTAATTTCTGGGCGAAAGGCCTTATTATCAGCCTGCTTTTCTGCGGTTATGCCATGGCTGGCGACAGGTTTGTCACCCTTAATGATGCCTCAAGTATTGAGCTGAAGCAGGAGATAGGCACGGTTTTTATCAGCCAACCTGAGGTTGCCGATTATAAAATCACAGGCAGCAATAAGTTGGTGATTTATGGACGCCAATTGGGGCAGGCAAGGCTGTTTGTTTATAACAAGGCCAATGAAGTTATCTTATCTCAACTGCTTCATGTGGATATCAATCTGTCCCAAATTCGTCGGCAGTTAAAGCTGTTTTACCCAGATCTCGACCTGACCCTGACCTCAGTGGGCGACAAAGTGGCGGTGCGCGGCATCGTCTATAGCGAAGAGCAACGTAATGATATCTACCGTCAGGTGGCCACGTTTTTAGGTCGCGAAAAGGTAGAGCGTTTCGATGAGTCGGAGTTGGTGGAGTTTAAGGACTCCTTTACCGAGGCCAATTGGCTGGCCTATGAGCGCAACTTTACCTGGCAGGGGATCATCGAAGGGCTGACGCTCTCTCAGACTCAGCAGGTCAATGTAAAGATCTCTGTGGCTCAGGTAACGAAAGAGTTTAATGAAACCTTAGGGGTGAGCTGGTCAACGGTTGGGCGCAGTGTTGGTGAGTTCTCTTTTCTCGATTTTAAAGCCAGTGATCTAAGCACCATTATCAATGCCCTTGGCAAGGACAGTATCGCCGAGGTCTTGGCTGAGCCTAACCTTTCAGTGATGTCTGGTGAATCGGCAAGCTTTCTGGTGGGAGGTGAGATCCCTGTGATATTCAGCAACAATAATACCACCAACATTACCTATAAAGAGTTTGGTATTCGACTGGATCTGTCGGCCAAGGTGTTGAATAACGAGAAGATAAAACTACAGATGATGCCAGAGGTGAGTGCAGTCGAAGGTTTTGTTGAAGCGGCGGGGATTAAGATCCCTCAACTTACCACTCGGCGTGCGATGACCACCATAGAGCTAGGTGATGGAGATAGCTTTCTATTAGGTGGCTTGATGAGCAGTGATGAGCTAGAAAATGTCAGTAAGATCCCACTATTAGGTGATATTCCAGTTTTTGGCGCCTTGTTTAGGCAAGCGGGAACGACTCGTAAGAAAACCGAGCTGGTGATAGTGGCCACAGTGAATCTAGTAAAGCCAATCTCTCCTACTGAGGTGCGCCTACCTAAAATAACACCGACTAAGTCCTTAGCACGCTTTTTCAATATCACTGCCGACTCCGATGAGGACAACAAGGTTAACGTGATACAGATGCTTAACCAGGGAGGATTTATTCAGTGAAGACTTTAATCACCATCGGCCTGCTAGTGCTGAGTTTATCAGGTTGTGCTGACAAGGCTGCCACTCAGTTGGGCAGCGAAGCCTTGGTATACCAAGAGCTGCACCATTTTGTTATTGAGCCGAAGAGGAGTGGCTCAAAAACTGAGTTGGATAGTGAATTTACGCATATTATTGCCAGTTTCCATCAGGGATTTGAACAGACAAATTGGCGTTTACGTTATCGATATGAGTCGGATAAGGCTTGGATTGCTTCGCTCGAGAGGAGCTTGCTCAATTTAGGGCTAAACCCTGCCAAGATCCATGTCGAGAAGTTGCAGTCTGGCAACAGAGTTATCGATATCCGTGTCGGCCAATACAAGGTTAAAACTCAGGAGTGTCGACGCAGCATCTTTGGTGAAATGGCCAGTGACGTGGGCTGCTATGCCGACTCTATGCGCCTTAAGCTGGTGCGCGACGTGCAAACCTTAGCGGCAAAGGAGGGTTTGTAATATGTTTGATCTGGCAAAAGTGATCACTAAAAACAGTGAACAGACTCGTGAACAAGCAGGGCCAGCTAGCTGCTCCTTCTACTACCAATCCTCTGAGTGTCTCGAGTTGATCGAACAGGTTTTTCGTTTCGAAGGCTGGAACCTTCCCGACTGCATTAAAAGCTCAACTCCAGGTGAGCTGCAGCTCGACGCCCTTAAAGATATCGTTATTTTAGAGCTGAACCACTCCAAAAATGTGGTTAAAGATGCTCGTGAGTTTGCTGCCAAACTCCCAAATCAGAAGGGAGTGATTGTAATAGGTAAAGAGGACACCATCACGACGCTACGTGAGCTCAAAGAGATGGGGATCTACTATCTGTTTTGGCCACTGAATCAGGAGGAGTTAAGTGAGTTTCTGCGCCATGTTCACAATAATTTGCAGCAGCTCTCAGGCGTTAATAAAAACCGGAAGGCGAAGCGTGTCGCTGTGGTGGGCACAAAAGGTGGCATAGGTAATACCATGATCACCTGCGAGCTGGCGGCGACCTTGGCGTATCAAGGGGTCGATACCATTCAGGTGGATCATCAGTATTTTAATAGTAATACCGATATTTTATTGGGTCTTAAGAAGTTTGAGCGTCAGGACACCGACAACCTCTCGTTGCAGTTGCGGGATATGGATGAGGTGAGCGCCAGTAACTATCTGAGCAAGGTGGATGAGCATTGGCGTCTATTAGCGTTTGGTGGCTCACAGTCGGCAGAAGCCCTCTACAGTGACAGCCAGAATATCGCCGATCTGTTGAGTCGTCAGGCTAATTTCATAATAGAAGATTTCTCCAGCTCTAATGATTTTGTCATGGATCCAGCATTATTGTCTGATCGAGTGGATCTGTTTGTAATAGTCCTTGATGCCACCGTCTCATCGGTACGAAATGCCAGTCAGATCATTGAGAAGATTGAGCTGCATAATCTGTCTGGGACTGCGGATATTCGTATCTTAACCTTCCTAAATATTCATCGCCCAGAGGGGGGCTTCCCTCTTAAAAAAGATGAGGTGGAGCGATATCTCGCTCGGCCAATTGATGTGCAGTTGGACTACGCCGCCAATTTTTCAGCCCTGATGTTATCTGGTAAACGCTTACACCGTTTAGAGAAGCGCAATGGTGCGTTTAATAAATTGGCTCAGCTTATTCAGGGCAAACAACCAGAGCTGACTCACTCTCCTTTGAATAGGTTTAAGGCGCTGGTTAAACGATGAATAATAAAGAGATCTACTTAAGCTTTCGGGATCAGATCTTTGAAGCGCTTGATGCTCAGATGATTACCAATATGCCGCGGGAGGAGCTGTCCAGACAGATCCAAAGTGCGGTTGAGGTATTGGCGAATAATTTCAGCCAGCCAATCTCTACCGCAGTGCGCACCATGACGGTAAAGAATCTGGTGGATGAACTACTGGGCTTGGGGCCGCTACAGCCGCTACTGGAAGATGACAGCATCAACGACATTATGGTCAATGGGCCAGATCAGATCTTCTATGAACGCCACGGTAAAATTCATAGCTCCGAGGTGGTATTTGTTAACGAAGCTCAACTACTCGAGATAGCCCAGCGCATCGCAGCAAGAGTTGGTCGCCGCGTCGATGAGTCCTCACCTATGGTCGATGCCAGACTCAGTGATGGTAGCCGAGTCAATATTGTTATTAAGCCTATTGCCATCGATGGCACGACGATCTCCATTCGTAAGTTCAGGGAGCAGAAGATAGGACTAGAGGAGCTGGTTGGTTTTGGCTCTCTTTCACCTGAGATGGCCAGAGTCTTGATGATCGCAGCTCGTTGCCGCTTAAATATTTTGATCTCAGGCGGGACAGGCTCAGGCAAGACAACCTTGCTTAATGCCCTGTCTAACTATATTGCCGATGATGAGCGGATCATCACCATAGAGGACGCAGCAGAGTTAAACCTGCAGCAGCCCCATGTGGTTAGATTGGAAACCCGTCCAGCCAGTATTGAAAATAGCGGTCAAGTGGATCAAAGAGACTTGATCATCAACTCCCTACGGATGCGGCCAGATAGGATCATCTTAGGTGAGTGCCGCGGCGCCGAGGCGTTTGAGATGTTGCAGGCGATGAATACAGGTCACGATGGTTCTATGTCGACTTTGCATGCTAATACGCCAAGAGATGCGATCTCTCGAGTTGAGTCTATGGTGATGATGGCATCTCTTAACCAGCCTTTAGATGCTATTCGCCGCACTATCGTTGGGGCGGTCCATCTTGTGGTTCAGGTTAATCGGCAGCGAGACGGCTCACGTAAAATTACCAGTATCTCAGAGGTCGTTGGCCTTGAAGGTGAGAATGTGGTGATGGAGGAGTTATTCAAGTTTCAACCTACCGAAGGGCAGAGCATGGAAAAAGTGCTTGGTGAGTATCTCTCTCCTGGCATTATGCAGCGCTCTGTCTTGATGCAGCGTGCAGCCTATTTTGGGCTACAAGATGAGCTGATGCTGGCATTTAGAGGCCAGCAATGATCTTGTCGCTCTCTTTGATACTACTTGGTATCGCCGCCCTGTTATGGGGGATGAGAAGCCGAGATATTAAGAGCCAGTTTTTGGTGAATAAAGTCGAGATGGCTGAGCCAGACGAGATCCGTTCGGCGGTAAAACTAGACTCGCTGCAACATCAAGCTTGGCTTGTGAAAATACAACTGCTGCTTCGACCTGCCATTGTTGCACTGGGTGATAAGGCGTGGTTAAAGCTGACAGGCTTTCTGCTGCTACTGAGCAGTGCTGGGGTCTATATCAATGGCTTTTTGCAGCTAGATAATGTCTGGTTACCGATTGTTCTTCCAGTATTGGGCTTTTTCTGGGGCTGGAACTATCTGATGAGAAAGCGCAAAAACGCGTTTGATGAAACCTTCCCCGACGCCCTCAATATTATGATGAGTGCGGTCTCATCTGGTGAAAGTATTATGCAGGCGATCGCCTATGTGGGGCAGTCACTGGATAACCAAATTGGGTTGGAATTTAGGGATATGGGAGAGCGTCTTAAGCTGGGAGAACCACCTGAGCAGGTGTTTAAACGTGCCTGTAAACGCTTTCCCTACCCGACGTTTCTGTTTTTCATCGTGACCATTCGCGCCAATATGTCCAGAGGCGGCCAGCTGAAATCTGTGATGGCCAGATTGATCCGTGTATTGATGGACGCGAGAACATTAGATAAGAAGAAAGCGGCTATGACCTCTGAGGCTCGATTGTCGGCGAAGATCGTCGCTTCATTGCCCTTCTTCTTTATGATTTTGCTGAGCTATCTCAGCCCCCAGAACCTAGATTTTGTCCTAACGGATCCATCTGGAAGGTACATTTTGTACTACGTTGTCGGAAGTGAAGCGCTGGGGATGTTTATTATCTGGTTACTTATCAGAGGTGTTCGCTAGTGCTTGTTTTGGTTTTATTGGTTATCTCGTCCATAGCGCTATTTGTCTCTGGTTGCGCCCTCTGGTCATGTATCAGGGAGGAGGCATGATGCTTATATTAATCATGGTATTGATAGTCATCAGTGGATTACTGGCGCTTGGGTTGGCGCTATGGCATCAGGAGAAGCGGCGACAGTGGCATATACAGCGTTATCTGGAGACATCTCAAGAGTCTGGCCTTGAGAAGCTGAGTAAGCTAGTGGTGCGTGTAGGTCAGGAGAAGCGTGAGGAGCTTGAGCAGCAATTTATTGAGGCTGGTTTCTACGATACTCGCTTTGCTCGCTTCTATGTACCAGCCAAGATAGGACTGGCTTTGGTGATTGTTCTGCTGATTGTTATCTCGGACATGACACTGCCGAATAAGCTGATGATAGGGGCGGTCGCTATGGTGATCACCTTGATAGTGCCAGATTCTATCTTAGCCATGCGCAAGAAGATGTTAGTGAAGAAAACCTCACGTCAACTCCCCTACATGCTGGATATGATGTCTGTGTGTGTACAAACCGGCATGACGGTTGAGGCGGCGCTGGCTTATCTTGCTGAGGAGTTAAAGGCGTTCGATAAAGATCTCTGCTTTCACATTAAGAAAACCGCAGATACCTCTCGCATTACAGGACTAGAAAAAGCGCTGTTAGAGCTCAGTGAGCGGATCCCGACCCCTGAGGTGCGCAGCTTTTCGTTAACCCTTATTCAAAATATTCAGTACGGCACCTCTATTGCTAATGTGTTGGCCGATTTGGCTGAAGATATGCGCCAGATGCAGGTGCTTGCTATGGAGGAGAGTATAGGTAAGTTAGCGGCGAAAATGAGTGTTCCTCTTATCCTCTTCATCATGTTTCCTATCGTGGTGCTGATCTTAGCTCCCGGTTTTATGCAACTCTCAATAGGTTGATCCATGTTCAGATATCACATCATCCCCTTACTGCTGTTACTTAACATGACAGGGTGCAGCACGACGCCAGTTTCGCCACAAGTTAGCGCACAGGATCTTATCGCCGTGGGTAATCATGCTGGGTTGATTCAGCACTATAAGCGTGAGCTGGCAAAGAAACCAGACTCGATCAAGGTGATGCTTAAGCTAGCTCAGTCCTACTATGATAATGGCGATGTTGAGTCGGCGAGTTTCTATGTTGAGCAGTTAAAAAAGCAAAATTTACAGCAGCCTAGCCTCTATTTTCTTTCCGGTAATATTGCAGCCGATTCGGGCCTATTTGAACTGGCGGTTTCTGATTATCAAACTGCGGTCGCTAACGGCTATCAGGGCTCACAGCTCTATATCAACTCAGGGATCGCCTTAACCAATTCTGGTCAATATCAAGCGGCATTGGAGGCGTTTAATCAGGCGCGTTTAATGGGCCATGATGATATTACAGTTAAGAATAATCTGGCGGTCTTGTATCTGGCTCAGGGGGAGTATTTGCGGGCTGTCGAGTTGTTAACCCCTGTTTATCGTCAACATACCGATGAGAAAAAGTTAGCTTTTAATTTAGCTATTTCGCTGTTTAAGGTGGGAGATTATCGTGAGGCTCATCGCTTGCTCAGTGATGATTACTCTGATGAGCAAATTTCTGCCCTGTTCCATAGTTTACGTCAGGGAGAGCAGAGCTAGTGCAGTTTAAACGCTTAAAGCGGAGGCAGTTAGGTGCTTTCTCTGTTGAGTTTGCTATCGGAGCCATGGTGATGTTTTTGGTGACATTTGGGATCTTCGAAATTAGCCGACTTATCTATGTGATTAATTTAGCAGAGTCTTCATTGCGAGAATCCTCCAGAGATACCCGAGTGTGGGAGGGGGAGCGAAGTGGTGATCTTTATGAGCAGAGATTAACTCAGATGTTTGAGAAGAAGGGGGAGATCTGGCATCTCTTGGTGGACCCTAAGCGTTATCATCTTTCGATCTCTTATTTCGAAAGTTTGTCGGATCTTATCGACGATAAACCTAGCTTATCTCAAGTAAAACAACAGCGATCCCCACTCGCTATCTATGAGATCTCCTATCAATATACGCCGATGTTCTTGCTTGCTGGCATAGTTGAAGAAAGGATAAGCCGACGCATTTTAGTGACTATGGAGCATGAGGGGTGGCCAATCGATGAAGAGTAAACAGCATGGTGCTTTTACGATAGAGCTGGCTTTTGTTCTGTTATTTACCTCTGCTCTGTTGGTTTTTACTGGCGATATCGCTTTTCAACTGCTTAATAGGGTCAATCTGGACAGGGTGAACTACTCCTTGGTGAATGTCCTTAAGGAGAGAACTCGTTTCTTTGAGGAAAATTTAATTGTGACCTCAGCAGAGGTGGATGAGCTGGATATTTTGGCCGCGAGACTGCTTGGCTATGGGCAAACATCTGAGAATGCACCTTATGGGATCCGTGTCGAGTGGATCGTCAACGATCGTTACTCATCTATCGACAAAGGTATTGAGGGAGGGGCCCCCTGTATCCCAGGTGATTCTCTTAAGGATAGAGGGCATCTTGCACCGCAAACCTCGGCTGATAAACGATTTCCACTCTATCAAGTGACCCTCTGTTTAAATACGGACTCTTGGTTTAACCAGTTTTGGGGCGATGGTGCTAAGCACTATATCCATTCAAGTTCAGTCATGCCGGGAAGATAGTGATGGTAAACAGTGAGAGTGTGATGGCTAAACGTCAGCGAGGTGCGGCGGCCATCTATTTAGTTTTTTTATTGATCCCACTCTTTGGCATGGTGTTTTTAGCCTTAGAGGGGACTCGTTATATTCAGAAGAAAAATCGTTTGGGGGATGCAACAGAAGCGGCGAGCTTAGCTGTCTCCATGGCTAATCGAGACGATAAAGGTTACGAGACCCAGCTCGCTAAAGACTATATTTCAAGTTATATGCGAAATATCAAAGAGATTAGTCAGGTAAAGGTTGAGCGTAAAGAGGATATCGATCATTACCCGTTGGCGGATGGCTCGTTTGAAGATAGGGAATATACCCAATATCGTGTGACAGCGAAGACAGACCATACCTCTTGGTTACACAGTGACTTAATCCCAAGCTTTAATGAGACCGAGACCTTAGCTAACCGGGCCTTAGCACGTGCTTATCCTGAGTATTTGGGAGATCGTGATGTCGATATTGTATTTGTCTCAGATTTTTCTGGCTCTATGAAAGGTTCTAGAATTAACAGCCTTAAAGATGCAATTACCGAAATATCGAATGAGATCTTAGTGCCTCGTGATGGAGAGACTGAGATTAGAAATCGTATTGCGTTAGTGCCCTATAACATGCGCGTTGTCGAGGGTGATAGCGGTCGAAGTGTCTGTATGACTCAGCTTAAGTACCGAAACCCAAGCGGGAAAACTGGCAGTAATTATACCAATTATGAATCAATTAATTGGAGAGAGTGGGCTAATAAAAGCTATAGCCAAGTCTCCAGTTGTGTGAGTAACAGCCGTAAATGTAATGGGTTACCAGGACCAAGAGCAGATGCGCGCACGATTAAGTCCGTTGTGAATGATAGCTCTCAAAGGTGGCCAGATAGCAGTAATTGGATAGATTACAGTCGCAGTGTTGAGCAGGTGTTTAATGAGAGTCCTGATCGTGTTCAACACCATCCAAGTTATCAAAGGCTCTATAGTGGCTCCATGTGTAACGGCAGTTTCTGGACGATCCCTTTAACAAATCAAAAGTCCGAGGTTATGAGAGTTAATCAGATGTCGCCTAATGGTGGCACCTCTGTATATCAAGGTTTATTTAGAGGTGCGCAGATTTTAGATAAAGGTAGGCCTGTGGATCCTGATGAAGAGGAGGATAAGGCGTATCAAAAGCGACTTAAGATGTTGTTAATGATCAGCGATGGTAAGGAAGATCCCTATCGTAATACCTTCTCGGATCTAGTGAATGCAGGGGCGTGTAATAAGATCAGAGAGCGGTTTAATGATGGAGACCTTCCTCTACATATGGGAGTGATAGGGGTTCAATTTAGTGCGTCGGGGCAAAATGCTTTTAAGAAGTGTGTTGGGGAGGAGAATATTATTGATGTGGGTAATTTAGATGATTTGATTCAGGAGATTTTAGATTTGATTAAGAAAGGTGCCAAGAGTGATGGCATCTCTAAACTTTATTACCGACATACAGAGAGCTAAATAATGGTAAGCAAAACATGTTCTACCTTCATCAGTATCTTAAGCCTGAGTTGGCTTTTAAGCGGATGTGCACAAGAGGTGGTATCAGAATCGATATCAGAGCCGATGCAATCTCAAGCATCTGAACAGGGTCAATACGAACTAGCGTCATTTTGCTCAACTAAGGGGTATAACCTGAGTCAAAACGTGACGATCTCTGATGTAACAGGTATTGCAAATCATCGTGATGGGTATTTGATGATTAGGCAAGGATTAGAGCAAGTAGAGCTCAAGACTGCGCTATTGAAACTGGCAAAAAATCAGGATGTTTCGATAAGTTGTATGGAGTATTTATCTAGTAATGGGTTGGTTGAATTTGGCTCTGGTGAGGGGCTGCTAGCACGGATCTATTTTGATTTTGACAGTAAGAGTTTGACACCTGAATCTCGCTTAATTTTAGATAAGGTGGCAAAAAGGCTGGTTCAAGCTCCGGAGGTGATCAAGTTGGTCGGCCATACAGATAATAGTGGTAGTGAAGAGTATAACTATAGTTTGGGCTTGCTCAGAGCTGATAATACCCAAGCTTATTTAAATAAACAGGGAGTGAGGGATACTCAACTCAAGAGTGAAAGCCAAGGTGAAACAAGGCCCATTGCCAGCAACGAAACCGTTGACGGAAGAGAGTTAAATCGAAGAGTTGAGCTGCTACAAATTACGCCTCATTAGTCACCTATGGCAAATATTTACCTGTGAACTTATGGGTATAAGTACTGATTTATAAGCTACCTAACAAGCTTAACTCTGTTTAGAGGGGAGTATAGCTCTCCTCAAAATATTATCCTGTGGTCAAGAACTCTTCGACACCTGTGACCCCAAAGTATTGAACTGAACGTTTGATTGCGATTTTTTTTGCGATCAGGTTTCCATCTTTAAATATCTTTACCACCTTTTTGCCGCCCCGGTCATTGGTGGAATATTCATGGTCATCGTTGAGGCGAAGATTGTCGAACTGAGTTTTCATGATCAGGTGCATAGACCCCCCATATATTTACCTATTAATTCTCTATCTGTCTATTATCTATACTTATTTAACCTTAGCATCTGTGGGAGTTATGGCTAGTGTTTTTAGATATTTATCTGCTTATTCAGCAAGCTTTTTTGTCAGTTTTTTTCTAGAAATTTGATTCTTTGGGCTTTATCTATCGTCAAGAACTTTTCGAAAAATCGACTATTATTTGATGTAGGAGTATTAGGTCTATACTTTTAATATTATTAATAGTATTTTTTGTTGGGCCTAAATATTTACTGAAAAACTGACTTTACGGTATTAGATATGAGTAACCTACCTGTTTTATCCGAGGAAGAGTTTAAAAACAAGTTTCCTGAAGTTCACCAACAGGTTTGTGATGAGTTAGGGATGGGGTTTGTGCCGGCAATCTTTCGCTGTGTTGCTCTTTTAAATCCTGATTTAGCGATGTCTTCCTGGAATATGGTGAGAAAGAACCTATGTGCAGGGGAGTTACCTAGGATCACCAAAGAGATAATGTTTGCATATATTGCCCATAAGAAAAAGTGTAACTACTGCACCGTGGCACACCATGCACTCGCCCTGCATCATGGATTTACCGAGGAGGATATGGAGACCATTCTTAATGATCTGGAGCAGATAAAAAACCCCTCCTTAAAGTTAGTCATAAAACTGGCTGATTCCTCTGTTGATAATGATTTTTCTAGTGTTTCGGAATTAGATGACGAGCTGTGTGCTTTAGGTTTCGCTAGAGATGAGATAACAGAGTTGATTGGTATGATCTCCTGCTCTCTCTATATGGTAAACCTTGCGGACAGTATAGGTATCGATATAGATAAACGGTTTACCGATGTGATAGATAAGGCTAGTTGAAACTGATGCCAGGGAAGAGAGTGTTAGATGTAGAATTAAGCCATGAGGGGGAGAACTCCAACGGTATAGATAAGTCACTTTTTTATAGTGATTCTACCTCGATCAAGCAGACCTTAGAGGCTTCCTTGAGATCTGCCAGTCTGTTAGAACTTAGTACTTCAATTAATGTTGATTCAAATTTTATTCGAGATCTGAAGAGTATCTACCAAAAAACACGTTTTTCGGTGGATATCGATACCTGTGTGCTCTTTCGTTTTGTGAATGGCTTATGGTGGGAAGTGATGCCGATCATCGAAAGTCATAAGTTTATTGGGCACACTTGCTGGAGCAAGGTACCTAAAAATCAAGTTAGTACGATAGAGTCTCTCTTTGAGATCCGAGATGAGGTGGTTAATCAGCGAGAGTGCGGAGATATGTCGGCAGATATCTTCGATCTACTGTCTCAGGGAAATATTCATTTTGAGCGTTTTAAAACAGAGCGTGGCGGGGTTGCTTTTAAGCCTTCGGGCGTCAAGTTTTTCTCTCAATATGATACTGCTTTTTTAGCCTATGTTGCGGCAATCATCTCATTTTGTGTGGACAAAGATATCTCGAGCCACTACCTACAAGAGGTTTATCACTCACTGCAGGAGATTGCAGATAACTTTAATGAGCAGAGTGCGGATGAGGAGAGTGTCGCCACCATGTTTCTTGACCCTACGACAGGGCTACATAGTAAACTTGGTTTTCAAAGGATCATTCAATATTTGATTGATAAAAGACAGGAAAATAGTTTTATTGTTGTCTTATCACTCGAGATATCAGGTGGTTCAATTAATTTGCTAGATGAAGAGGTGAAGCGCTCCTTTTTAAAGAAAGCGATAGTGCGATTAAAAACCGATATACCCGATAATAATACGCTCTCAATTCTCAATAGCAGTGAGTTTGCCTTTATTATGATCGACTCCTCTACGGAAGAGGTGATCAGGACACTTACTTGTGTCATTGATGCATTTCTTAATTATTTGATGGTGGATGGTCATCCTATGCCATGTGAATTGAGAGCGGGTTACAGCTGCTATCCTAGCTGTGAATCAGAGCCTAATGAGTTGTTAAGAATGGCGTATATCGCTCTCTATCAAGCCAAAAATACTCCGACAAGAAAGCCAGTTGGTTATCAGGATGCAATTGTTCAGGAGTTAAGATTGCATCTTGAGCTAGCACATTGCTTACCCAGAGCCATCGAGCTCGGAGAGTTTGTACTCTACTTTCAACCGATTGTGAACTCGACAAAGTTAGATGAACCCATTCAACACTATGAAGCTCTGATCCGCTGGGAGCATCCCGTAAAGGGAGTTGTTCCGCCGGATCATTTTATTGAAATTGCTGAAAAGAGTGGTGATATTATTGCTATTGGCTACTGGGTGATTCATGAGGTTTGCCGATGTTTATCTCAACCTTCTGTGCCGAAAAATGTAGGAGTATCGATTAACCTGTCTCCGGTTCAGTTTAAGGAGGAGATGCTGGTTCAAAATATCGCTGAAATAATTAAGGGTTACGGTATCTCGACCAATAGAATCACAATAGAGATCACTGAAACCTCGGCGATGCAAGATAATGAGTTAACGAAAGAGAAGTTTTCCGAGTTTCACGCTGAGGGATTTAAACTCTCAATGGATGATTTTGGTACCGGTTATTCATCTTTAAGTTATCTGCTTAATTTCCATTTTGATATTATAAAGATAGATAAGAGTTTTATCGACAATACCTTAGTCGATGTACAGTATGAGATCATTGCTCAGACGGTCGTTAAGCTTGCTCATGATCTGGATTTGACCGTCATCTGTGAGGGGATTGAAACCGATCAGCAGTATAAGATGGTTAGTGAATGGAAAACAGATATGATCCAAGGGTATCTAATCAGTAAACCAAAACCTTGGAGTGAGTTTTATAAAAATTAAAGTTTTACCCCCCTATTTCAACTCCCCTTCTTAATAAAAATACCTAGCTATCCACAACTCCATATTTTTTTGTTCTATTCACCTGCCTGCTAATGAAATTTTCAAATCAATAGAGGTATATCAAGCAGTTATTTTTAGTCAAAAGATAGGGTTGAAGCCTTCGTTATAGATAGAGGTATTTATTTGTTTTTTCTGTTTGTTTTTTGACCGATTATCGCACACAATTCTGATTGTTGAACTATCTTTAAATTCCACTGTTTTTTGTCTTTGGTTTCTATTGAATCACGCTTAATGACCAAGGCTAGACTCAAGTGAGTAATGATAAATAAAGATAAGGGATGAATGGATGAAAAAGCTAAAATATGCAGTGTACTTCGCTTTGTTATTACCTTTTAACGTCATGGCTGGTCAGCAATATTATGAGGCTCGCAGCGATGCGATGGGTGGTACAGGTGTGGCGTCCTCTAACCGTGAGGGGGCAGCCTTTATTAATCCTGCTCTTTTAGCTCTACAGGCTCCGCAATTTAATGATTTTTCCCTACTTTTACCCGTTCTCGGAGCCGATGGCGCTGATAAAGATCAGATGGTTGATAAATTCGATGCGCTAGAGGAATCCTATGACGGATTAGAGGCTGCGATTAATGCTTCGAATGCTGCTGCTATTGACCGATTTCGTACGGATTTGATTGGCGATCTAGAGTCGTTAAAAGATAACACTGCTTATGTCAGTGCCGGCATTGGGTTTTCGCTTGTGATCCCTAACCACAAGATGCCGATGGCGGTTTTCTACAAAAGTTATATCGATGCTATTGGGGTGACTGTGATTGAGCAATCTGATATCGATGATTTAACTGTGCTAGATCCTAATAACCCTCCTGAAGTGTCTGATCTTGATTCTCAAGGGGCTGTTGTCGCGGGGGCTGTGTCAGATTTTGGTGTGGCAATTAGCTTTCCACTCTCTATCGTTAATATGCCCATATCGGTTGGGATATCCCCTAAGTTTCAGCGGATCGATACCTATAACTATGTGGTCAGCGCAAATAATTTCGAGTCCAGTGATTTTAATGACTCCAAATATCGTAATGATGAGTCTACGTTCAATCTGGATATTGGGGTGGCGATGGAGCCGATTGAGGGGCTTGTTGTGGGGTTATCTGGGCGTAACTTAATCAGTCAGGATGTGGATACGGTTGAGGCCCAAGGACGTAAGTTTACTTATCAGGTTGAGCCTCTATTTACAGCTGGGGTAGCTTATGATTGGAAGAGTCTGACATTAACATCAGATATCGATTTAAATGCTTATAAACGCTTCGACGAGCTAGAGGGGACTCAGTATTGGCGCTTAGGTGGTGAAGTGAGGGCGATGGACTGGTTAGCACTGCGTCTAGGCTACCGTCACGATATGAAGGACAACACCTCCAATATCTACTCATTAGGTACAGGTTTCTCCATCGGGCAGGCATTTTACTTAGATCTTACTGGCATGGTGGGCAGTGATGATGCCATCGGTGGTGTGCTGCAAACCTCATATCACTTTTAATGGCTAAGAAGGGCGTTTGCAGGCTCATTTTAAGCTCGCTTCGCTACGAGAGCGGGAACGCGTTCCCTTCGAGTTCGCCAACAAGTTGACTGCGAGTACAAGCAATACGTAGTAGGTTTGTGTCACTTCTCTTTCTCGAAGACCGAAGGTCGCTCTCGAAGTATCGTTGATGCACACTTGCTGTGACACAGTCGCGTTCTCGGAGCGCTCTGGCTTTTACAACTCTATTAACGATTTAATCGTCAACACTAATGCGCTGATAGAGCAAAGTATTAAGGTCATGCTGCGTGTTTTGCTTTTATCCACTCTCCCGACCAACCTGCCAGCCACTAGATAGCCTAATATCACCGAAGGAAGCAGTAACAGTGATAACCAAAGCTGCTTTAACTCTAGTAACCCTGTCACGGCTAAGATGGCTAAGGCGATGGTGGAGCTGAAGATAAAGAAGGCTGAGAGGGCCGCTCTAAATTGGTTGGCATCTTTACCTGAGAGTAAGATGGCTAATGGTGGTCCTCCGATGGCCGCTATATTGCCAAATACACCTGATATGACCCCTGCCGCAAATAAACTCTTGCGATTCACGACTAAATTAAACTTCATTAGGCTTAAGATGACAGCTGCGGCTACGATCCCCGCTATGGCGAGTCCCAGTATCGGCTGAGGAGCAAATATGAGTAAAGCAGCGCCTAAAAAGCCGCCAGGAATACGACCAAGCAGTGCGTATTGCAGGCCGTTAAACTCCAAAGCGCCACGCTCTCTAAAGAGGGTCAGTAACGAGATGGTAAATCCCATGATGATCACGGGAGCTGGAACGAGATCTGGGTCAACAATGTAGAGCAGCGGAGAGGCAACAACCGCAAGACCAAAGCCTATTAAGCTTTGAGTAAGTGCACCAAAGAAGATGATGATAGATGCCAGTAGCAGGGTGGTAGGTGCAATTAACTCAAACATATTGAATGTCCATTAGCCGAGCACAAAATTGAAAATTAATACAAAAATAACAGAGTAAAACAAACAGGGACCGCATTGCGGTCCCTGAGGTGAGTATACATTTATATAAGCTTACTCAACATCTTCCCACTCAATCCCCATCTCATCCATTAAGCGTTTCACTTCCGCTGGGATGCTGTCGGGCTTGTCTTTTGAAAGATCTTCATCGTTAGGCAGTGGCTGACCAGTGTAAGCATGCAAAAAAGCTTCACAGAGCAGCTCACTATTGGTGGCGTGACGAAGGTTGTTGACTTGACGACGTGTGCGTTCATCAGTCAGTACCTTAAGTACTTTCAAAGGAATGGAAACAGTAATTTTCTTTACCTGTTCATTCTTTTTGCCGTGTTCAGCATAGGGGCTGATGTAATCGCCATTCCACTCAGTCATTGACTCACCTGTAAATTCAAAATTCGGGGCAGATTTTAACCCTTTAATTTGTACAGTCAAATTATTGCCTCTTATTTCCATTAAATGCAAATAGATTTCCATATGTTCGGACGTCTAAACGTCTAATTGGTTGACGAAGAGGTAACTCTTAGGTACATTTAGACGTCCAGACATCTCTTTGTTCTTGTCGATATGAAGTATGATGTGAAGTAGTCAGTATTAGGAGCAGTAGATGACCGAACGTAAGTTAGCCACGATTGCCGTGCGTCAGGGGATTGAGTCCGATACCCAACATGGTGCCGTAGTACCGCCGATCTATCTTTCCACTAATTACTCCTTCGATGGGCATAAAAAACCAAGAGATTTTGATTACAGCCGCTCAGGTAATCCAACCCGCTCGATTCTAGGCGATGCCATTGCTGGCCTAGAGAAGGGAGCTACTGGCGTCGTAACCTGTACGGGAATGGCTGCCATAACCTTAGCCACTAGCTTGTTAGGTCCAGATGATCTGCTTGTGGTACCTCACGATTGTTATGGTGGTAGCTACAGACTATTCACTAATTTGGCTAAAAAGGGTCAATTTAAGCTGGCGGTGGTCGATCAAACTGACAGTCAGGCTTTAAGTGAGGCGATAGGCCTAAAACCTAAGATGGTTTGGCTTGAGACACCATCGAATCCACTGCTAAGGGTGGTTGATATCGAGGCGATTGCGCAAGCAAGTCACGAGGTTGAAGCGCTCGTGGTCGTCGATAACACTTTCCTCTCTCCCATTTTGCAGCAGCCACTTCTTTTAGGGGCTGATATCGTGATCCACTCGACGACTAAATATATTAATGGCCATAGCGATGTTGTGGGTGGCGCTGTGGTGGCAAAAGATCCAGAGCTTGGTGAGTTACTGCATTGGTGGTCAAACACCTTGGGGCTGACAGGGTCGGCGTTTGACAGCTATCTGGCTCTACGCGGCCTTCGAACCTTGCCTATCCGTATTAAAGAGCATCAAGCTAATGCTGAGCGAGTGCTAGAGGTGCTGACAAACAGCAGCGCCGTCGACAAGGTGTATTATCCTGGATTGAAAGATCATCCCGGTCACGAGATTGCCGCTAAGCAGCAAAAAGGCTTCGGTGCCATGCTCAGTTTCGAGTTAAAAGGTGGAGAGGCCGAGTTAGTTGCCTTCTTAGCGCAACTTTCTGTGTTTTCTGTCGCAGAAAGTTTAGGTGGGGTAGAGAGTTTAGTCGCGGTTCCTGCGACAATGACCCATAGAGCGATGGAGCCAGAGGCACGAGCCGAGGCCGGGGTTAAAGAGACCCTTATTCGCCTCTCTGTCGGTATTGAAGATGCTGATGATTTAGTTGCAGATATTCAAGCAGGTCTTACTGCTGCATCTGCAGCCAGCTGTTAATTGGTTTAGTAGGAGTTAGAGATGGCGCGTGGTCATTTACATAAATTTGGTGGTTCTAGTCTGGCTGATGCTGATTGTTACCGCCGCGTGGCTCATATCCTTCTCACTCACGGCAATAGCGACGATCTGGTCGTTGTCTCCGCCGCAGGTAAGAGCACCAATTTTCTTTATAAGCTACTGGCGTTAAAAGATTCGTCTCAGTTGTGGCAAGAGGAGCTACAGGTGCTGATCAGTTTTCAACAGAATCTGATTGAGCAGCTGCTCTCTAACGAGCAGGCAAGGAGCTTGCGTGAACGTTTATCTATCGATAAGTATCAGCTGATAAGCTTGTTCTCTCTCGATTCCCTTAATGAATACAAGCGCAGCGAAGTGGTGAGCTTCGGCGAGCGCTGGTCAGCACGTTTGCTAGCCGCACTTTTACGAGAGTCTGGTGTGGCGGCGAGTGATATTGATGCTAGAAGTTTGTTGATTGCCGATGAGGGGGCTATTCCTCAAATAAGAGTCGATGAGTCCCGTGCTCGGGTGCTTAAGCGTGTAGATGAGAGTCCCAATGAGAGACTGATTATCACCGGGTTTATCTGCGCCAATAGCCAAGGTGAGACTCTACTGCTTGGTCGTAATGGCTCAGACTACAGCGCCACCTTAATCGCAAGCCTTGCCAATATTGGCCGAGTGACAATCTGGACCGATGTCGAAGGGGTATTTAATGCCGACCCTAATAAGATTAATGATGCCAAGCTGCTTAAGAGCCTCTCGTTAGATGAGGCGAACCGTCTGGCTCATTTAGGCTCCCCTGTACTGCATAACCGCTCACTGCAGCCCCTGTTTGATACCGATGTGAGCTTAGCAGTGCGTTCAAGTTACGCATCACATACCGACTTTACTCTTATTGCACCAAAGAGTTCATCAGCCAGTGCACCGGTTGTAACAAATCTATCTTCAGTATCACTATTTAATTTCAGACTGACAGCCGGACTGCAAAGCGTTATCGAGCTGTTAGCCGAAGCGGGGTTGATCCCGTTAGCCCATTGGAAGTTAGCGCAAAACCGAGTGGAGTTGGCGTTTACGAATGAGAACAGCAAACAGGTGCAATCGATACTGGAGCTTAATGCTGAGCCTCTGGGTATTGCCGATATCCGAGTGCGTGAGGATCTGGGGTTAGTCGCGCTTGTTAGCGCCGACTCAAATCTCTATCGCCGAGGATTTGCTCGTTTGCTAAGTCGTGATGCGCGGCCACTATTTAATGATGGCTTGAGTCTAGTGACCTTAGTGCCTTTTGGTCAGGTTAACCTCTTGACTCAGAAAGTTCATCGTCGCTGCGCAGGACCTCGTAAACGTATTGGAGTACTGCTTCTAGGTGTGGGTAATATTGGTGAAGCTTGGGTCGACCTCTTCACCCGAGCGCGCACCTCATTGAATAAAGAGCTAGAGGCCAGTGTCGAGCTGGTGGGCTTATTGAGCTCAAAAAAAGCTCTCCTTAAAGAGGAGGGGATTAGCCTGAGTTCATGGAAGGAGGAGTTTGATCAACAAGCGACGCCTTGGTTGTATGATCATCTTTTTGAGCAGCTTCAAGCCCTCGAGTGTGATGAACTTATTGCACTTGATATTAGTGCTAGTGCCGATCTTACGTTGCAGTATCCAGAGTTTTTTGCTCGTGGGATCCATGTGGTTAGTGCCAATAAACTTGCAGGATCAGGGCCGCTGGCCTTCTATCACGAGCTTAAACAACAGCTAGGTAATCGCAGACTGTTTTGGCGCTACAATGCTAGCTGTGGTGCAGGCTTACCGGTTCAACATGCTTTAAATGATCTGCACAATAGCGGCGACAATATCGAAGCCGTAGGGGGGATCTTCTCTGGCACCTTGTGTTGGTTGTTTGAGAACTATGATGCTGAGAAGCCGTTTTCACAGCTGGTATTGGAAGCGAAAGGCTTAGGGATCACAGAGCCCGATCCCCGTGACGATCTTTCAGGTCGTGATATGCAGCGCAAGCTACTCATTTTAGCTCGCGAAATCGGCCATGATATCGAGCTTGAAGATATTAAACTTAACTCTCTCGTGCCTGCCGAGTTAGCCGATATCCCTCTAGAGCAGTTTTTAGCTCGTATCTCTGAACTCGATGAGGAGATGCTAGCGCAGTTTAACAGCGCAGCTGAGCTGAATAAGGTGCTGAGATATGTGGCGGGACTGGACTTTATCGATGGTGAGTTAAAGGCTGAGGTGGGGATAGAGTGGGTAGATAGAGAGCACGCTTATGCCAATTTAACTCCAGGTGATAACGTGTTTGTTATTCGTAGCTCCTTTTACCAGGATAACCCGCTTATTATTCGTGGCCCAGGAGCTGGGCGTGAGGTCACGGCAGCCGCTGTACAATCGGATCTGGCCCAAATTTGCCGAGATCTGGTTCAGGAATAAAGAGTAACGAAGGGCGCTTTGCTTCGAGAGCGCTTCGCTTTGAGTCTGTTCGCAGGCTCACTTCGAGGACGCCAACAAGTTGGCTGCGAGAAAAGCACAATCACTTTGCTTTTGACTGTTCTTGAGCTAGTAGTAGCCTCACTGCTAGCTGACTTTTCTTTTTCTCGTAGGTCGAAGCCCTAACTCGCAGTGACGAAGTCACTATCTCGTTACACCCCGTTATATCTTATTTAATAAAATTGGCATTAGTCCTCTTTTAGCTATTGACTTCAAACCTAGTTTCTCTAATATGGATGTATAGACGTCCAAACGTCTAAAAGAGAACTCTGTGACTTAACTCGATTAAGAGAACAGATTATACAAAGCAGTAGAGGGAATAGAGATGAGTTTTAATCATGCACAACATTCAACGTCACTAAACCAGAGCTTAGCTGAGCTGAATGGCGATATTAACGTTTCTTTCGAGTTTTTCCCTCCTGCAACACCTGAGATGGAGCAGTTACTCTGGAACTCTATACGTCGCCTTGAGCCACTGAATCCTAAGTTTGTTTCGGTAACCTATGGCGCTAACTCTGGAGTTCGTGACCGTACTCACGGCGTGATTGAACGTATTCAAAAAGAGACAGATCTGGTTGCTGCCCCGCACCTTACTTTAGTCGACGCCAGTGATGAGGAGCTTAAAGAGCTAGCTAAGCACTACTGGAATTCAGGTATTAAAGATATCGTCGCACTGCGTGGCGATCTGCCTGAAGGGAGTCCAAAGCCGACTCGCTTTGCTAATGACTTGGTACGTCTACTGCGCTCGGTGGCTGATTTTGATATCTCGGTGGCTGCTTACCCTGAAGTTCACCCTGATGCGCGTAATGCTCAGGCTGATCTGATTAATCTAAAAAAGAAGATAGATGCAGGCGCCAATCGCGCAATTACCCAGTTCTTCTTCGATGTTGAGTCTTACCTTCGCTTTCGTGACCGCTGCGTGACGGCAGGTATCGATGTTGAGATCGTACCTGGCATACTACCAGTGACTAACTTTAAGCAGTTAAAGCGCTTTGCTGGCATGACCAATGTCGGTATTCCAGGTTGGTTACATAAGCAGTTTGAAGGCTTAGATGATGATCCTGTGACTCGTCAGATGGTAGGTGCTAACGTGGCGATCGATATGGTCAAAGTCCTGTCTCGTGAAGGGGTTAAGGATTTCCATTTTTATACCCTAAATCGCGCTGAGCTCACGTACGCCATCTGCCATACATTGGGTGTACGTCCGGGTAAGTAAAGTATTAAGTTACGAGAACAGATGCTCTGAGTGATGAGTTAAGTTTAATAGAATAATATAGATGCCCTACCGTGACAGGTAGGGCATTTTTGTATCTGATATAAGCTTGTTGTAAGGTGTAAAAAACACTTTAAGGATAACTGGATGAAAACATGGAAGCTGAGTTTTTTGAGTTTATTATTGCTTAGCGCGTGCAGTAACCTCACGTTTCGAACTCATATTAGTCCTGAAATTGGTGAGGTTGCAGCTAGGTCTATAGCGGCTTCTGACATTAGAGAGTTTACGGCAGAAGAGATTTCTCGTCGTGAAAAAGAGTTCCTTGGAGAGATAAGGTCATCATATTGCCAAGCTGGGTTATCTAAACCAACTCCTTCACGCTCCTTGTTAGCCACTGACTTGCGTTATAAAACTGTAGGACTTGGGGGCAATGGTTATACTGTAATGGAGTGCTTTGATTCTAATGCCGGTTGTAATGCCTATTTAGAGTGCCGTGCTTTAGCTTATATTGTTAGAGATGGCTCCCTTTGAAAGTTATCTTAATCACAGATATTTTTGGTGTAACTGAGCACCTATTACAGATTCAACAAGGGATCGCTAGAGCAGGTTGGGCGTGTGAAGTGCTTGACCCCTATTGCGGTGTTGGGCGACAGTTTATGAGCGAGTCTGTCGCCTATGAAAGCTTTATGGCTGAGTGTGGTCATAAACCGTATTGTGATTTGGTGATAAGCAAGCTTGAGACTGCTGATTGTCCCTGTGTTGTAATTGGCTTTAGTGCTGGCGCCTCGGCGGCTTGGAAAGCACTTGATAGGCTTAGTCCTGATGCTGTATCACAGCTAATTGGTTTCTATCCCAGTCAAATACGGCACCATTTAGCTGTGAATCCTAGTGTCCCTGTCAGCCTTGTTTTCCCCGCCTTTGAATCGCATTTTGATCTGGGTGCTGTGATGGTGAGTTTAGCTAAAAAATCATTGCTGATGCTTAGTCAAACACAGTATGGTCACGGTTTCATTAACTTTTACTCTTCGGCTTATCATAAGTTTGCATCTTCGCAATATATTGATCTCCTATGTAATCCAAAACTGTTAAAGGAGCCAACTTCGATGCAAACTGAACTAGCAAGGCTTTCAGATAAAATGTTAGAGCGTTAGTTATGCAATATTTTCTCTGTTTGCGGCTTAGGTCATCAAACCCTTTTTCTTTCATTAAGGTGAACCTATGATTCAAACATCCGCTACCTTCTGCCCACTGTGCCGAAACAAAAATCTATGCGCAGTCAGTGCTAATGGAAGTATTGATGAGTGTTGGTGTCAAACAGCCAGCTTTCCACCTAAAGCGACTGTGAAAGAGTTAACCGATGCTAGCAGCTGTATCTGCCAAGACTGTCTCGCAAGGATTAAACAAGAGTTAGAGCTAGGTATTACGAGGCTAGAGTAAAGGTTTCTTATTTAATAGTTTTCGGCAGAGATCAGGTTTACGTCACGTTGAAAACAGCCATCAGTAAGCCTTTTATGGCTGACGCCTTGCAGCATGAATGAGATGTTATACCTGCTGCCTTTAACGGCTAGCTTGCTGATGACAGCTCCTCTCACCAAATAGCCTGAACTCTGTGTTATGGCATCTTCTATCCGCTCAATTTTGGTGATCTTATACACTGTGGAATTGAGCTTCTTATCCCCTTGTACGACCATGGCCATTTGTCCTTTAGTGACATATTGCCAATCATGATTCATTGCGTTAGCGATTTGCGTGTCATCGAGATCGAAAATAATAGGATCATCCCCTTGAGCTCTAGATTTTATCGTCTCGTTATATACGCTGTTGTAATCTCGACCTTGTAAATTATTAAAATAGATCATGGGTTCACCTCTACAAAATGTAAAGTGATTATATCAATTGGTACTCACATGTATACTCGCTTGTTAGTTGTGTCTGGTTCAGCTTATATTCAATGGTGGTGGAGTATTCTTGCCCTGTTGCATAGTTTAAATTGGACGGCTTAATGAAATTTCGCATATTACTTGTGTCTCTACTTATCTGTTTTGCGCCTGCTTCCATGGCTGAGTCACTGCTTTGGATAAAAGGCAATCATAGCGCTATACCTGATGCTGTGATAAAGCCATCCGGTGAGCTGTGGTTGAAGGGAAATAGCGGTACCTTACCCGATGCATTCGTTAAAAATACTCAACCTATAGTGCAGCTCCAATCGCAGCGAAGCAGTCAAATAAATGAAGCAAAAAGTGATCTCATCATCTGCCGCGATAACCAGATCTGGCTAAGTGGTGATATGTCACAAGAGCCAGACGCTAAGTTAGATAAGCTAGGCAATGTTTGGTTAAAGGGCAATGATACCGACACGCCTGACGCAAATGTATCTCACGATGGTTTTATCTGGCTTATTAATAATTACACTAATACTGCCGATGCCGCAGTGAGAGGAGGAGACAGTTTTAAAAACGCTTTTATTGCCTCTGTGTACCTGATGATCTAACTTCTGTTCAGGTAATTTGACTATGCTTAGTATTAGTGTGAACTAGGCAGAGGGCGCAGAATAGGTGTTATATCTCAGATTAATATTGCCTGTTTTGTTTATTGTGATCACCGTGAGCGGTTGTTGTTTGCAAACACTACAACCAAACCTTAACCAGAACACCTTGATGAATAAAACAGAAGCAGTACCTTCCTTTTCTGTCATCGCATTGTTTGCTCACCCCGATGATGAAACGTGGATCTCAGGCACCTTGGCAACATTAGCTGCTAGAGGTGTGCAAGTGACGCCTGTCTATGTGACCTCTGGTGATGCTGGAAGCGATCACTCAGGTCAAGGACTTACCGGTGTTGAACTGGCTAGTGTAAGAGAGTTTGAAGCGCGTCAAGCCTCTGCTATCTTAGGGCTAAAACCACCTATCTTCTTAAGGTTTCCTGATGGCAAAGTTACCGAGTATGAGCAAGAGGTTAAACGTAAGCTCACTACTCTTGTAGAGCAGATCGCCCCTAAAATAGTGCTTACTTTTGCTCGAGGCGGGATCACAGATAATCGAGACCATAAAGCACTCAACGCCTTGGTAAGCGAGCATTTCTCTACGCTTGCCGCCTACTTTGCCGTATCTCAATCACAAGCTGAGATTTTAGCGCTATCTGCGAGTAAGTTTGACCTTAACTACCGCATTGCGAGACCTGTTGCAGATGCTGATATCAGCATTAAACTTGATGTTGTAGGCTACCAAGCACAAAGAGTTCGTGCGATGGCAAGTCATAAAACCCAGTTCCCGCCAGTGATGCTCCAAGCCTATCAAGACTATGCTGAGGCATCTCCTTGGGAGGCTTTAACGAGTGTGAATGAAAGTCAACTTATTATTTTTAAAACTATTACAGATTAAGCCCTATTGGTACAAACATCAGGTTTTCATCTATTAATTTTTGCAGGATAAAATTTGGGTTGTGGTTGTGGTTGTGGTTGTGGATTAATAATATTTAATTGAATGGCATATTCCCTTTTGTTGATGCAAGATGCCTGCTGATCCAATAAGCAGGTAAGTGCTAGTGCAAGCGAATTTCAAACTAGGTTTTTTCTTTATCTCAACGGCGGTTCTTTTTTGGGGCATTCTTCCGATAGCGCTAAAGCTGTCTGCGAGCTTTATTGACCCTGTGACCCTTACCTGGTTTCGCTTTCTGGTTGCCCTGCTGATTACCTTTGTTATCCAGTATGTGAGCGGGAGCTTGAAGCAGTTTGCATCTTTGAAGTCTCGAGATTGGTTGAAGCTTGCTTTTTCCGGCGTCTTTCTCATGTTCAACTACGTCTCATTTGTCTACTCTTTGGCGTATCTGGCGCCTGGGGCTGCACAGCTAAATTTTCAGACGGCTCCCTTTTTTCTGGCTTTCGGTGGCATGCTCTTTTTTAAAGAGAGATTAAATGCGGTTCAGATGGCCTGTTTTGCGACATTAGCCTTAGGTATGTTGCTATTTTTTCATCCTTATCTGGATTTTTCACAATCGGACAATAGTGCTGTTTGGACTGGAGTGATGATCATTCAATTCTCTGTGTGTTCTTGGACCAGTTATGCTTTGCTGCAAAAATCACTACTGAAAAAGTTAGACCCTAATAATATCCTGCTGTTTATCTATGGTTTAGGCGTGCTAGTGATGGCGTTTTTCAGTGACTTTACTCAGTTTGGAGTGATGACGCTTAATGAGTGGTGGGTTGCCATTTTTTGTGCCATCAATACTTTGATCGCATATGGTTGTTTTGGGGCTTCGATGAAGTATTGGCCGACGCCGCAAGTGAGTGCCATGTTAGCGTTAACGCCAGTGTTGAGCTTTAGCGCTACCGCTTTAGTTGTCAGTTTAGGGTTATGGCCTGATGCCTTTGTGAGTGATGAATTGAATTTCCTGTCATTAAGCGGTATTGCCATTATTATCTTGTCGGTGGCTTCTCTACAGTTACTTCCTATGATTAAGAAACACAGAGATAAGTTGGTCGTTGGAGAAGGGAGTTAGATGGGTCTGTGGTTTAATGATTTTTTATTTCTGTTAGGGGCTCTAGCCATTGTTTTAATTTGGCAACAAGCCTATCTGGATCAATTGGCTTAGCTAGGTAATCATTCATGCCGGATTGAATGCATTTTTCTTTGTCACCTATCATGGCATTAGCTGTCATGGCTATGATGCAAGCATCTGTATACTCTTCACCAGCTTGACCTGAGCGTATGGCTTGAGTGGTTTGATAGCCATCCATTTCGGGCATTTGACAGTCCATCAAGATGATATTGAACCTCTTATCTTGCTGATTGAGTCTCTCTAAGGCTTGAATACCGTTGATTGCCACAGTGGGAGTGATATCAAACTCCTCTAAAATCCCCTGAACAACGAGTTGGTTTACATGGTTGTCTTCGACTAGCAGTATTGAAGCCTCTGTTTCCCAGCTATTTTCCTCTTTGTATGAGGCGGACTTATCTTTATGACTAAGAGTCGTGAGATCATTGTGTGTTATCAATGGGGACTCGTTTTTCATGGCTTCACCAGATTTAGTAACAGTAGATAAGGCATCAAAGAGATCTTCGGTAGTTGTAGGTTTTGGAAAGTAGGCCTGAAAACCTAGATCTGCAAAGAATTGAGCATCCCCTTCTTGAGACATTGGTGTCATCATCACCAGTTTGATCTCATTGAAGTGGGGTGAGGTCTGCATCAGCTTTCCTAACATAGCACCATCCATCTTTGGCATACTCATGTCCAGAAATGCGATATCGAACTGAGGTTTATCTTTTTGTAAAAACCTTGATTGACAGAGCTTTAGGGCTTCTGGGCCACTTTCTGCTTCCGATACTTCGGCTCCCCAGAGGTTAAGTTGATTTTTTAGTACCTCTCTGTTTGTCTTATTATCATCGACAATTAGTAAGTTAAGGGAGTTTATGTCGACTTTAGGTATGACAAGCTGAGTCAGCTCACTTTTTTCCAGATGAAGGTAGAAGCTAAAGCAGCTTCCTTGATTCAATTCCGTGGTGACACTTATGTCGCCTCCCATTAATTGGCATAATTTCTTCACAATAGCTAATCCAAGACCTGTTCCTCCAAATCTTCGGGTTGTAGAAGCGTCAGCTTGACTGAAAGAGTCAAAGAGAGATGAGCGTTTGTTCTCTGCGATTCCGATACCTGTGTCGCTAATTGAGCATTTGAATAACCAGTTTTCATCTTCTAAAAGAGTTAACTTTGCTCGGATAAGGATCTCCCCTTGAGAGGTGAACTTGATTGAGTTACCGACCAAATTGGTTAATATCTGCCTTAATCTTCCTGAGTCTCCTTTGACTGAGGTATGTTCTATGCCTGAGAGGTCGAGTATAAGTTCCAAGTTTTTATTTTGTGCCTCTATAGCCATAGATTCAGCGAACTGACCTAGTAATTGGCGAAGGTTAAAGTCTAAATTTTCCAGTTCCAGTTTGCCTGCATCAACCTTGGAGTAATCCAAAATATCATTAATTAAGGTCAGCAATGATTGGGCACTGGATTGCGCAATAGAGGCTTTTTTTCTTTGATCTTCTTTCAGTTCACTATTAAGCAAGAGGCCAAGCATACCCAAAACACCATTCATTGGGGTGCGTATCTCATGGCTCATACTCGCCAAAAACTCACTTTTTGCCAGTGCAGCATCTTCTGCTGCATCTTTAGCGAGAATTAACGCATTTTCTGATTCTATTCGGTGGGTTATATCTTGGTAGTTCCAGACTCGACCATTAATCTTTCCATCGAGATTCATGGGTAAAGAGACGCGCTCCATGACTCGGCCATCTTTAAGGTAGAGTTTATCAAAGGTGGGGTGTTTATCATTGCCTTCTAATCTTGCTGTTTCAAACAATAGATTTTGATGATGTAACTGTTTATTTAAGTGCTTTTGTAGCTGGTCTTTGTCATCTAAGTTAAGTTGAGAGGCTTTTAGTTTCCAAATGGCCAAAAACCGTTTATTGACCTTAAAAATATCTCCTTGTTTACCTGTGACTAAAATGCCGTTATCGGTTGATTCTAGTGTCGACTCCAGTAGCGCGAGCATCTGCTTTATCTCCTGCTCTACTTTTTTCCTCTCCTCAATCTCAACGTCTAACAGGACCTTATTGGTGGTAGTTGATTGAAGGTTTGCCGCCATAGTATTCATGGCGTTTCCTAGAGTTGCAATTTCATCATTGCCTAGATCTGGAAGTCGATAAGATAGATTACCATCGCCAATGACTTTTGAGCCAAGACGTAATATTTCTAATCTACGTAACAGGCCATGCTTAGCTAAGAAGTAGAGAAAGCTAGCAAGCATAAATGCCCCGAGTAGTGATGTTATTAGAATGACTTGAGAGATCTGTTTTAGAGGTTTAAAAACTTTCTCTTGATCATAAATTATCAGGACTTCATTATTTTCAATATAATGATTATTCACAATATTTTTTGATGTTAAAGCTTCGAGTGGGTGATCACTTGCGGCGAGCTCATTATCTTTTGTTTGTAATGGGTGTTGGACAAGTATCTCTCCCTGTTTCGATCTGATAAAGGCTGAGGTGACATGATTGTTTGTACGGTTTAACTCATCTACTAAGGTTTTTAATACAGCTTGGTTGACTTGATGCCAATCAACAGAGATAACAAGCCAGCCAATAAACTCTCCTCGTTTCGTGATTTTTGTCGCTAGCCACTGGCTCTTTTCCTTATCTATTCCAACATGGCTAAGGTAAGGATCTGCTTGATAAGAGCTGAAGTAAGTATCATCTGTTGTTGAAGTTAGAAATAGCGGGTGAGTTAAGATATTGAGAAGTAGTAGGTTTTCACCATAGATTTTTTTATTTTGGTGGCTTCGTGTACTGGTTGAGAAAACAGCACCATCGGGTTCGGCGACCAGAACATAATTGATAAATGGATAAATATAGGGAAGATCGTTGAGAACTTGACTGATCCCACGGCTATCGAAAAGATCTAATGCTTTTTTTATCTCTCGATTTCGTGCAAATTCCCTTAAAATACTTAATATTTGCTGATGTTTATCATCAATTTTAGTTATGGCCAGCTCAATATTGCCTTCGAGATGATTTGTTTTCATCTCTAACATAAAGTTTCTAACTTGAAACTGTAAGTAGTAACCCACTGAGCCAATGACGAGCATGACGCTAATCGAGGCTGATAATACTAATTTTGTAATTAACTTCATCAGATATCTTTCATGGGGTGATTAAAATTACCTTCTCTTTAGCTGTATCTGACAGCACTATGCCCAGCTGTTTTAGGCTATTGGGGTTGGCCAGAAAGAGGGGCGGATCTTGTAGTTCAGACTTTAATCTAGTGGGGGGAAGTTTTTCTTGGAGAATTCTGGAAGCTTTTTTAGCAGCCATTTTTCCCAGAGTATAGAAATCTGCTACGGGGCCAAATGTTGAACCTTGTTCGATACCACTTTTATTTGAACTAAGAATGGGAAGTTTATGCTGAAGAGATATTTCGATAAGTGCAGCCTCTCCACCTGCTTGGAGTAGTGTGTCAGTTGTTGTGATAAATAGATCAACTTTACTTACTTGCTCTTTAGCCATCAACTTTAACTCTTCGATATCTCTAGGCTCCAAATTGATAGTGGTGATCCCTTTTCGTTTGAGTAGGCGGATCATGTTTGCCGCCTGGATATTGGAGTTGGGCTCACCTTTACGGTGGAAAATGGCTGCTGATTTAGCGTTAGGTAGAATTAAATTAAGTAGAGAGATGTAGTGTGCTAAAGGAATGAAGTTGCTGGTTCCAACCAAGTTATTACCTGAATACTCGAAGGACTCAATAAGACCTGAGTCAGCTGGGTAGGTAACAATTGAAAAAACGATGGGCATCTGTTCGGGTAAGACCTCCTTCATTATTGCTGTGCCGGGAGTTGTGAGTGAGTAAACTAGATCGACCCCTAAGCGTTTAAACTCCTTTGCGACCTTTTCTTGTAACGTCTTATCGCTACCAATTTCACCAAGGGTATAGTTTATATTGATGTTTTCTATTAGGCCTGCTTCTGTCATTCCATCTTTAAAACCTTGAACGCTGCTTTCATAGCCGGACCAGCTTGCGACTCCTACTCTATACCTATCTTTAGCTTCTACTTGGCTAATGGATGCAACTAGGCCATATATTAAAATAAGGATTAGAGGAGGCAGATATTGTTTTTTTACAGTGGAAAAATTCACCTTACTCATAAATCTCTTCCATGAGTGATCTTGGTATAACAATAGACCAAAATGAGTAAATTCATCCTATTATCGGTTGATATTCCATCTATAACAGGAGGAGCAATAACGCTTATTAGGTAAAGTCTTTATTATTGGTGTGAGAAGTTGTTTTGTTTTGAATCTAGGCTGTTTTGGCCAATATCTCTTTAAGCCAGTTCATGGCACTCTGCGTGCCTAACTTGGTTGCAGGAAAGATTTTTATATTGATCTCGTCTAAGGTGACTCGCTGACCTAGAAGGGGAGGGATATGCTCTCTTTGTAGATCATGGTACAGGATGGCCAATGCCCTTTGGTGCTCCAATGAGGCAAGACAGAGTTGGGCTTCATAGGTGTAGCTGTATTGATTTTTTTTATTAACGAGCAGGGCAAAATCTCCTGGATAAAAGTCACTTAGATAGTTATCCAGCTCTTCGACCATTTCGATACCCAGCTCAACGCCACTGTCGACAATGACTTCTGCTATATTCGATTCTAAATGGTTAATAGTGCAGCCAAAACTTAGCCTTGCCATGCTTTCCTCTTTATAATATTTATTAAAACGTGACGGTTTAATATAGATCATAGCAAATGGTGCTGCAACGCTACCTTGTGATGCTTTGGCTAACCTCTTATTAAGGCGTATCCTTAACTGATTGAAATAGACTGTTTAATAGTTGAGATTAATTTTCATGGAAAAATTGGATGTCATCGTTGTCGGTGCTGGTGTTGTCGGGCTTGCCATTGCGGCCAAGTTGAGTAACACAGGGAGGAGCCTTGCCGTTATTGACAGAAGAGGAGGTTTCGGTGAAGAGACGAGTAGCAGAAACAGTGAAGTTATCCATGCTGGGATCTATTATCCTCAACACAGTCTAAAGGCTAAGTTTTGCGTTGCAGGAAGGCATGCTCTCTATGAATATTGCCAGCGAAAAGGAGTGCCTTTCTCGCCTATTGGTAAGCTGATTGTTGCCAATAGCTCTGTTCAAGAGAGTGCATTACACACTGTAATGGAGCAAGCGCTTAAAAATGGTGTTGATGATCTTTACTGGGTTTCTAAGCAAGGCTTTGATTCATTCTCATCTGAGCTGAGCGCTTCTGCTGCCCTGTTATCTCCCTCGACGGGGATCATAGATAGCCACAGTTATATGTCGAGTCTATTGGCTGACATAGAGCTCGCTGGAGGGATATTTGCCAGCCATACTGAGTTGGTAAGGGCAGAGCCTATCTCTGGTGGCTTTATCGTTTGGTTGAATGTCGATGGTGATGTGGTAAAGATGCAGTGTCGTCATCTTATTAACAGTAGCGGTTTAAGCTGCACAGAGGTTGCAAGGCGCATAGAGGGGGTTGGTGTGAGCCTTTTGCCTGAGCTTTATTGGTGTAAAGGACACTATTTTAACTACAGTGGTGTAAACCCTTTCACTAAGTTGGTTTACCCAGCACCTGAGCCAAATAGTGCAGGGTTAGGCATACACGCAACCATAGATATGGCTGGGCAGTTAAGATTTGGTCCAGATGCCCATTATTTAAGTCCCCAAGACTTGTTAAACTCGCAAGATTACTCGATCCCAATCTCATTGAAAGAGGGCTTTATAGCAGCGATAAGGCGCTATTACCCCAATATCGATCCTGAAAAACTCCATCCAGGCTGTGCAGGCATTCGCCCTAAGTTGCAAGGTCCCAATGACTCCTTTAAAGATTTTCAGATTCAAGGGGAAGGTGAGCATCATATAGATGGACTGATAAACCTATTTGGCATTGAGTCTCCTGGGTTAACTGCGAGTCTGGCTTTAGGTGAATATGTGGCTAATATGGTTAAGGAGAGTGAGTAGCCAGTGATGCTGCTCTACACAGCTTAAGTGTCAGGGCAATCTATCTTGTAGAAGCTCGTCAGCTCTGCTCATTAGTTTTTTGAACATCTCATTAAGTTTGAACTGCTCATCGCTGCTCAGTATCGACATAAGGGCTTGCTCTCTGGCTAAGATCATCGGGGCTAGCTCTTGATGGATCTTAATTCCCTCTGGGCTTAACTTTAACAGGGAGGAGCGTTTATCATGCTTGTGGCTGTCTTTCATCAGCAGAGATTTATCGAGCATCTTGGCGATAGCGCGGCTGGTCTGCATCTTCTCTAGATTAATCATCGAGCCGATATCTTTGGCCGAGAGTGATTGCCCTGCTCCCAGTACTGCTACTATGCGCCATTCATGTTTGGATAATGCAAAATGGCCAGTGTAGATATCGGCAATACTGTCACTTACGCGAGCCTGTAATTGAGTGAGCTGAAAAGGAAAGAACTGCTCCATCTCTAAACTCACCTCTATCTCCTTATCAGAATTGCGCTCTCTTACTGACATAGTCACTCTTAATTGGCATGTTACTTATCGTGGTAGCGACATTATCGGCTTACCCGCTTACTGGAGTAAAGGGATTCCTTTACAGCTTCTCTTTAAAGCTTGCTCATTTCTTGAACTCTGATGATAAAAAGAATATAGTAACATTTGTTACTATATTCTTAGGGGAAGTTATGATCAATATCGAGCAGATACACCATGTAGCATATCGCTGTAATGATGCGAAAGAGACTGTTGAGTTTTATAGAGATAAGCTCAATATGGATTTCCTCGTGGCCATAGCTGAAGATAAGGTGCCTTCGACTAAAGCGCCTGACCCCTATATGCATCTGTTTCTCGATGCGGGCAATGGCAACATATTGGCATTCTTTGAGCTGCCGAATTCGCCCAAAATGGATAGAGACAGAAACACCCCTGAGTGGGTGCAACATATTGCATTTAGAGTGAAAGATACTGCAGCACTGCTTGAGGCCAAGCGTGAGCTTGAGGAGAAAGGCGTCGAGGTACTCGGGATCACTAAGCATGGGATTATTGAATCGATCTACTTTTTCGATCCAAACGGTCACCGATTAGAGCTAACCTGTGTGACCGGCACACCCGCACAATTTAAAGAGTTGAAAAAGGTTGCGCCAGCTATGCTTGAGGAGTGGTCGGTGACTAAGCGGGCTCCTAAGCATGCCGCCTGGTTACATGAGGAGGAGTTCGAAGGGAGCGATTCTTGAAATGAGATTGATGGCTAATACCAATCAATAAAAAAGCAAAAAAGGAGCCTAGGGCTCCTTTTTTATGGATTCACTTAGTTAAAAGCGATCGGCTCATCTAGCGGGTTTACTCGCTATCTCTTGATGGGCCTTTGCGGTGTGTTTTTCTGTCACCTGATGGGCGACGGTCACCAGAAGGTCTGCGTGGGCGACGTGGTGGACGGCTGTCTCCAGCTGGCATCTCAGCACCATCGGCTTCACGAATGTTAAGTGGCTTGCCACAAACACGCACCTTTTTAAGGTGGTCCAGTACATCCTTTGGCATGCCATCAGGAAGATCGATAGCTGTCATGTTATCAAATAACTGGATCTGGCCAATATAACGGCTGTCGATGTTTGCTTCGTTTGCAACAGCGCCAACGATATTACCCACTCCAACACCATGATCACGACCCACATCTATGATGTAACGGCTCATCTTAACGTCTGGATTGTCCTTAAGTGCATCGGCTTTACCCAAGTTAGTTGGGGTTGGGCGCGAATCACGGCGAGGACGATCATTACGGTCACGTGAACCACGATCGCGAGAGTTACGGTCATCACGGTTGTCACGCTGACGCTCGTTAATCGACGGCAACTGTAAAGGACGCTCTTTCTGTACTTGCTGTAGCAGTGCTGCAGCAAGAATGTCAGTGTCGACTTCAAGTTGTTGACAAAGTTGAGCTACAGCACCCTTCATGAAATCTAAAGAGTCTTTGCTGATGATCTCTGCAACTTGCTCACCTAGGCGAGATAGACGACGCTCGGTCACTGTCTCTGGGCTAGGAACGTCCATTGGTGAGATGCGGCTCTTTGTTGCACGTTCGATAGTGCGTAGCATACGCATCTCTCTGTGCGTAACAAACAAGATTGCCATACCAGTACGACCAGCACGGCCAGTACGACCAATACGGTGAACATAAGCTTCTGTATCATATGGGATATCGTAGTTAACTACGTGTCCGATACGCTCAACGTCAAGACCACGAGCAGCAACATCAGTGGCGATAATGATATCTAGCTTGCCACGCTTAAGTTGATCAACAGCGCGCTCACGAGCCTGCTGGTTCATATCACCGTGTAGTGGTGATGATGCATAACCGCGCGCTTCAAGCTTCTCTGCTAACTCAACACAGCTGTTACGAGTACGAACGAAGATGATGATACCTTCAGTCTTTTCAACTTCAAGAACACGTACTAACGCTTCAAGTTTGTTGTGCTGAGAGACCTGAACAAAACGTTGCTCGATGGTTTCAACCGTTGTTGTAGTGGCTGCAATTTTAACGTGTACTGGGTTATCCAAGTACTTGTTAGCAACACGCTTAATCTGCTCAGGCATAGTCGCTGAGAAAAGTGCGAGTTGACGCTCTTGAGGTGTATGCTCAAGGATCCATTCGATATCATCGATGAAGCCCATTTTTAGCATCTCATCAGCTTCATCAAGTACCATAGCTTTAAGCGTAGCTAGCTTAAGTGTGCCACGACGCATATGGTCCATAACACGGCCAGGAGTACCAACGATGATCTGTGGACCACGTCTAAGAGAGTTAAGCTGCTGCTGCATGCTTTGACCACCATAAATAGGTAGTACATGCATGCCTTTCATAAATTTAGAGTAGCTAGCAAAAGCTTCTGCAACCTGAACGGCAAGTTCACGTGTTGGCGCTAGCACTAAAATTTGAGGTGCATTGGTTGTTGGGTCGATGCTGTTAAGTAGTGGCAGAGCGAAGGCACCAGTTTTACCTGTACCAGTCTGTGCCTGACCTAATATGTCCTTGTTGGCCATAAGAGGGTCGATACTTGCAGCTTGAATTGGGGTAGGCTTTTCGTAGCCTAGCTCGTCAAGAGCACGCAACAAAGGCTCGGAAAGACCGAGTTCGCGGAAAGTTTTTTCTTCGGATGACATGGGTTGTAGCCTTGTGGAATAACAGAGTGCAGAAAATGCACTTAGGTTTATAGACAGAAAATCAACCCCGTGTCGACTTCCCGCAACAAAAATTGCTTTAATAAGCCGATTATTATAGCAGGGTGCAATTGGTATTACCAATTAAATGTGAGCTCGTAATGAGTTTACGGGATGATTTCATGGTAAACCGGATACTAATTAGTAAGTTATATTCAAAAATAATAATTTATCACTATCATTTATTGAATGTTTCCTAGTTGTAAACTGTCTATTATCAGCAGTTGGTGCGCCGAGCTGGTAACAGCGGCTAGAAATTCAAAATCTATTTTTTCCTGGGTATCGCTAGGTGCATGATAATCTTGATGAGGTGGTACGCCAAAGTAGAGCCAAGGAACCCCAATTTTATGCAGCGGGTAGTGATCTGAGGCCCTAAGCCAGTCAATATTTCCGGTTAACTTCCCCCGCTTTCTTGGGTGCTTAGCCTTGATACATAACCCTGTCTCATTTATCAGTTTCTGCTTAATTAATGGAAACTGTTTAAACCCTCTTCTTCCCTCGAGATAGACCGCCATGGAGCGCTCAGGTCGACCCACCATATCTAAGTTAATGGCGAGCTCTATCTGTTTGTTGTTTGGAGTGATGTTTTGCTGGCTAAGAAGCTCGGCCAAGGCGTAGCCGCCGTAGAGTCCTGGCTCCTCGGCATCGGTCGCGACAAACATAAGATTGGTTTTTGTAAATAACTCAGGATGTGTAGCCGCATAGTGGGCAAGTTGTAACATGGCTGCAATGCCCGATGCATTGTCATCGGCGCCAGGGTATAGCTTGCGACCTTTTACGCCTAAGTGATCATAGTGTGCGATGACAACCCGCCAAGATGTTGAGGGGGTTGATGCTTTTAAAACCCCCACCACATTGCTGCCTTCTCGCTCACTGAACCCTTGGGAGTAGGTGAAGGGAAGGTTGAACTTGCCTGTACTCTTACTTTGTAGCCTTGTGGCTTTTGTACCTACTTGCGCAGATAACCAAGGTGTTAACCCTATCTGAGTGAAACGCTCATTAAGGTAAGTTCGAGTTAACGCTGCGCCTTGAGTACCGGTTTTTCTACCCTCAAATTCTGCGGAGGTCAGTTGAGTGAGATCGGTTTTAAGGGCTTGTTGGTCGACCCAGTTGGCTTTTAATTGAGTTTTACAGCTGGTACTGAATGTGGAGCAGCCAGAGAGAGTAAGGCTAAAGAGCAGTAGTATAGAGAGGGTATGTGAGAAGCGGAGAGAGGTGAGCTTAATCTGTATTGGACTCATCTTCTCTCCTTGTCTATCTCGTTAATTACTGTTCTAGCAAAGGCTTAAGAAAGCGCGCCGTGTGAGACTCTTTATGCTCGGCAACTTGCTCTGGTGTGCCAGTCGCTAGAATTGTTCCGCCGCCAGCGCCACCTTCAGGACCGAGATCGACAATCCAGTCGGCAGTTTTGATCACATCCAGATTATGCTCGATAACCACTATGGTATTACCGTGAGCTTTTAATCTGTGCAGAACATCCAATAGTAATTGAATATCTGCAAAGTGTAGCCCCGTTGTTGGCTCATCGAGAATATAGAGCGTCTGACCCGTATCTCGCTTAGAGAGCTCTTTTGCCAGCTTAACACGTTGTGCTTCACCGCCAGAAAGTGTGGTAGCACTCTGTCCCAAGCTGATATAGGAGAGGCCAACCTCAATCAAGGTTTGCAATTTTCTAGCAATGGCTGGTACGGCATCGAAGAAAGGCCTCGCCTCTTCGACGGTCATATTGAGCACCTCATGGATGCTCTTGCCTTTATATTTGACCTCTAAGGTTTCACGATTATAGCGCTTGCCCTTACAGTAATCACATGGGACATACACATCGGGAAGGAAGTGCATCTCAACCTTGATCAAGCCATCGCCCTGACACGCCTCACAGCGTCCACCTTTGACGTTAAATGAGAAACGACCAGGCTTATAACCTCGGGTACGAGACTCTTGAGTTGCTGAAAATAGCTCCCTGATTGGAGTAAAAATGCCCGTGTAAGTGGCTGGGTTTGAACGTGGCGTACGGCCAATGGGGCTTTGATCGATATCGACCACCTTGTCACAATGCTCCATCCCTTTGACTTCTCGATAAGGGGCTGGCTCATCCACGGTTGCGCCATTAAGTACTCGATGAGCAATCTTATAGAAGGTATCGTTGATCAGAGTTGATTTTCCTGAGCCAGATACCCCAGTCACACAGGTAAACAGGCCAACAGGTATGGTCAAGTCCACATCTTTTAGGTTGTTGCCACTGGCACCAAATAGCTCGATTAGCTTATCGCCGTTATACGCGACTCGATCTTCACTGATATGGATCTGCTTCTTGCCCGAGAGATATTGGCCAGTAATCGACTCGTCACAGCTGAGAATATCCTCTAAAGTACCGTCACAGATCACTTCACCGCCATGTACACCAGCTCCTGGGCCAATATCGATCACATGATCTGCCATCTTAATAGCATCTTCATCGTGTTCGACCACAATAACTGTATTGCCTATATCGCGAAGATGGATAAGGGTTTGCAGTAAGCGTTCATTATCTCTTTGGTGTAGACCAATTGAGGGTTCATCGAGCACATACATTACGCCGACTAATCCTGCACCTATCTGACTTGCAAGTCTGATCCGCTGAGCTTCACCACCAGAGAGCGTGTCGGCAGAGCGGGACAGGCTTAGGTAGTTAAGCCCGACGTTGACTAGGAAACCTAAACGATCGCCCACCTCTTTAAGGATCTTCTCGGCAATCTGGGCTTTCTGTCCCGTCAACTTAAGTGTGGAGAAGTACTCCATCGCCTCACCGATAGACCACTCGGTTAACTCTGGCATGCTCAGATCATTGATAAAGACATTACGTGCTTCTTCACGAAGACGCGAGCCGTGACAACTTTGACATGATTGGGTGTTGATAAATTTGGAGAGCTCTTCGCGAACAGCGTTTGATTCTGTCTCGCGGTAGCGCCTGTCCATGTTGTTGAGTATGCCTTCAAACGGGTGATTACGAACAACAACGTCACCACGATCGTTAATGTACTTAAAGGCGATGCTCTCGCTGCCTGAGCCATGTAGGACCAGTTTCTGTATTTTATCGCTGAGTTTTACAAAGGGTTGCTCAACATCAAACTTATAGTGCTCGGCAAGGGAGCTTAGCATCTGGAAATAGTAGAAGTTGCGTCTGTCCCAGCCGCGGATAGCACCGCCAGCCAGAGATAGCTCATTGTTGACGATAACACGTTCTGGATCGAAATATTGCTGTACGCCTAAACCATCGCAAGTGCCACAAGCACCAGCTGGGTTGTTAAATGAGAATATTCTTGGTTCCAGCTCAGCCATCGAGTAGCCACAGTGGGGACAAGCAAAGTTTGCTGAGAAGAGTAGCTCTTCATCGGGATTCTTACTCTCGCTATCCATGTCAGCCACGGTGGCGATGCCGCCTGAAAGTTCCAGTGCAGTTTCAAATGATTCGGCTAATCGCTGTTGAATATCGTCACGAACCTTAAAGCGGTCGACCACGACTTCAATGGTGTGCTTAACGTGAAGTTCAAGCTCCGGTGGATCGGTGAGGTCGCATACTTCACCATCTATACGGGCGCGAATAAACCCTTGCGCCGATAGGCTGTCCAGTAGCTTTACATGCTCACCTTTACGGTTGTTGACCACAGGGGCAAGCAACATCTGGCGGCTGCCTTCTGGAAGTTCTAATACCTTGTCTACCATCTGGCTGATGGTTTGTGCCGTGAGGGGCTGGGCATGAGTGGGGCAGCGTGGCTCACCGACGCGGGCAAAAAGAAGACGCAGGTAGTCGTAGATCTCAGTGATGGTTCCCACCGTGGATCTTGGGTTGTGGGATGTGGATTTTTGCTCGATGGAGATCGCTGGGCTTAACCCTTCGATATGATCGACATCGGGTTTCTCCATCAGGCTTAAGAACTGGCGAGCATAGGCTGAAAGGGATTCAACATACCGCCTCTGCCCTTCGGCATAAAGTGTGTCAAACGCCAGAGAGGATTTACCCGAGCCCGACAGGCCGGTGATCACGATTAATTTGTCTCTGGGAATTGTCAGGTTGATGTTTTTTAGATTGTGGGTGCGGGCGCCACGTACTTCAATCTTGTCCATCTGTCTCTCTATGCCAAATAAAAAAGAGATCGATTATCGCACAAAAATTAGCAAAAGCAGAGAGGAGAAGATCAAGAGTAAATTCTGGGATGGTGCGGTTAGTTGGTGTGGAGTTTTGTTGTGCTCCCACTTAAAGGTCCTAGATGAATTAGTTACATCTTGATCTGAATTGGTATAAAATGCGCGGCTTATTTATGTATTCAGATCAGGGCGAAAAATGGCCAATAACGGACTCTCAAAGACTGAGAAAAAAGTCGCGTTTTCTTTAGCCAGTGTATTTGGTTTGCGCATGATGGGCTTGTTTATGATCATGCCTGTTTTTGCACTTTACGGGCAACATCTGCAAGGTTTTTCACCATTGTGGGTGGGTATTGCTATTGGCGCTTATGGTCTGACCCAAGCTGTTTTGCAGATCCCTATGGGGATATTATCGGATAAGTTTGGCCGTAAACCTATTATCCTTATCGGCTTACTGATGTTTGCCTTTGGTAGTTTAGTGGCCGCCAACGCTGACACTATTTACGGTGTGGTTGCGGGTCGTGCGATACAGGGAATGGGCGCGATCGCCGCCGCCGTGCTTGCCTTAGCGGCTGATTTGACTCGGGATGAGCAGCGTACCAAGGTGATGGCGATTATTGGTATGTGCATCGGGTTCTCGTTCGCCCTGTCTCTGCTGGTTGGGCCGATTGTCGCTCAATATTTAGGTTTATCTGGTTTGTTTGCCATGACTGCGGGTCTCGCGGTTTTGGGCATGATTATTGTGCAGCTGCTGGTGCCGAACCCCATATCTCAAGCCCCCAAAGGGGATACATTAGCGACGCCTGCGAAGTTGAAGGCGATGGTGACTGACCCTCAACTGTTTCGTCTTGATGCGGGGATCTTCATTCTGCATTTAGTCTTGACCGCTGTATTTGTTGCCTTGCCGCTGGACTTAGTTGATGCTGGTTTGGCCAAAGAGAAGCATTGGATGCTCTATTTCCCCGCTTTTATGGGGGCGTTCTTTTTGATGGTGCCGCTTATTATCATTGGTGTGAAGAAGAAAAACACTAAGGCGACATTTCAAGTTTCACTGCTAATCATGATGTTGGCATTGGCTTCAATGGCACTGTTTGCTAATAATCTAGTGGTGCTAAGTATCGCGGTTGTGCTGTTTTTTACAGGCTTTAACTATCTGGAGGCGTCGCTTCCAAGTTTAATTGCCAAGTTTTGTCCCGTTGGTGATAAAGGCTCCGCCATGGGCGTATACTCAACGAGTCAATTTCTTGGTGCCTTCTGTGGTGGTATATTAGGCGGTGGTGCTTATCAGCTTGTGGGGGCCGAAGGGGTTTTCGCTGTGGCGCTGGGTTTGATGACGCTCTGGTTATTACTCACGTTAGGCATGAAAAATCCAGTGTTGTTAAAGAGCTATACTCTTGAAGCAAAAGTTGAAGGTAAAGAGCAGGCAAAGGTGATGGCGACTGAGCTGTCTCAGCTTGCAGGTGTCGCCGAGGCGATAGTGGTTCTTGAAGAGAAAGTGGCTTATTTAAAAGTTGATGAGCATTTCGATTTAAGAGAAGCGCGAGCTGTGTTAGGCTCTGTCAGTTAAGTCGTTATTTCGTGTCATTTGATATGAATTAAGCGTAGAATTTATCGTAATTTGTAAGAATATCTCAGGAGATTTCAATGGCCAGTCGTGGTGTCAATAAGGTAATTTTGGTCGGTAATTTGGGTAAAGACCCTGAAGTTCGTTATATGCCAAATGGCAATGCCGTCGCCAACTTTACAGTGGCGACGAGTGAGTCTTGGAAAGACCAACAAGGTCAGCCACAAGAGCGTACTGAATGGCACAATATTGTCATGTACCGTCGTCTAGCTGAGGTTGCTGGTGAATACCTTAAGAAAGGTTCTAAGGTTTATATCGAAGGTAAACTGCAAACCAGCAAGTGGCAAGATCAGGCAACCGGTCAAGATAGATATAAGACTGAGATCAATGCCAATGAGATGCAGATGTTAGACAGTCGTGGTCAAGGCGGTGGTCAACAGCAAGGTGGTTATGGTCAGCAGCAGGGGCAGCAGCAAAACCAGTACAATGCACCTCAACAGCAAGCGCCACAACAGGGTGGTTATGCGCCTAAGCCTCAAGCAGCTCCTCAGCAACAGGCACCTCAGCAGGGCGGATACCAGTCGCAGCAGCAAGGTGGTCAACAGCAGCAAGCGCCAGCTTATGCGCCTAAGCCACAAGCAGCTCCACAGCAACAGTCGCCACAACAGCGTCCAGCGCCTCAGCCTCAACAGCAAGCTGCGCCGCAACAGAACTTTACCCCAGATCTTGATGATGGTTGGGATGACGATATCCCGTTTTAGATCTTAGCGACTAAGTGCTAAAAACATCTCTGAAGCCTCTTATTTAAGAGGCTTTTTTGTTGCCTATTTTCTCCGTTTTAAATATTTTCCTTAACTAGTCAAAAGTATTACTCCTTTTCTATCGCTTTCTTCAGTTACTCGTTAGTGAGCACTTTTTACTCGTCAAAAAAAACCAATTGCTGATAGTGTGGTTCTTTAGTCTAAGTCGCGGCATTGCTGGATCCGCGTTGGCTTAATACTGTTTAGTTTGGGTCTCATCCCGTGAGCCTTTGTAATTGTTGAGATTGATAACATATGAAAAAGTGGATCTATTTATTACCGTTTCTCTTTACCTTCTCAACGGCTGCAGTAGCGGTGGAGGATGATATTGAGATTAGTGGTTTGGTGATAGATAGAACCTTGACTCGGTTTGGTAAGGACTTTGGTTTTTACTACTCAGGTTATTGGCGAGATCTCACTTTCACCCAGGGCTTCAATGTCACTCTCTATGAAACTGTATTCCCCCAAGCGGGCACTCAGCTGACCTTAGAGGTGAATGGAAAAGCTATCTATAGAACCCATTTTGGACGTCGGGCGAATCCGATAAAGGAGCGGGCAGAGCAAGCAATTTTACTTACCATAGATCATATAGCCCAGATTAAGGCGAACGCCGTTACTGGTGAGTTGGCAAGTGCTGAAGATGGCTATTAATTTTGGCTATTAGGATAAGAATAATGAAATACAGGATGTTAGTTTTAGCGGTCAGCTTAGCTGCTGGCAGCGTTCAATCGACCGAGTTGGTCTATACCCCTATTAACCCCAGTTTTGGTGGGTCGCCGTTAAATGGCTCGTACCTGCTTAATAAGGCTAATGCGCAAAATGATCATAGCGAAGGAGAGGGTGATAAAGACTTTATTACTCGGTTTAAAGAGTCTCTAGAGCGAAATATTCTTAATACGATCACCCGTGGAGTTGCCAGTGGGGAGATCACTGACGGTACCTATGACACTGGTGATTTTCGTATTGAAGTCGCCTCTGTTGGTGGTGGGGTTGTGCTCACTATTACTAATTTGGTCACGGGTGAGATCACCGTCATTGAGATGCCAGTTTATGGAGGTGGGGGATGAGATACTTACTACCTCTAGTTGTCATCAGTTTGCTCTCAGGCTGTGGTCTGCTTCCTAAGCCGGAGTTAAATGTGAGTCAGGCTGAACTTAACCCTGTGAGCGAGACCATGCTAGCACTGCAAGCGAAAAAGGGGCCTAAATACCCTATTCCTGTTGCTGTGTATTCATTTAGGGATCAAACGGGACAGTATAAGCCTCAACAAAATGTCAGCTCATTTTCCACTGCTGTAACCCAAGGCGCGACCTCTATGCTAATTCAGACACTGCTGGATTCTCGTTGGTTTACTCCTGTTGAGCGTGAAGGGTTACAAAACCTGTTAACGGAGCGAAAGATAACCAAGAAGCAACCTAAGAGTAAAGACTCTGAAGTGCCTCAACTGACCAATGCTCGCTTGTTGCTTGAAGGTGGGATTATCAGTTATGAGACAAATGTTAGTACAGGTGGTATCGGCATGGAGTATTACGGTATCGGTGCTTCTGAGCTCTATCGTGAAGATCAGGTCACCATCTATTTGAGAGCTGTCGATGTGCACAGTGGAAAAGTGATGATGTCGGTATCCACCACTAAACGTGTGTTTTCTCAGGAGTTGAGAGCTGGTCTGTTTCGTTTTACTAGTTTAAATCGTTTGGCTGAAGCTGAGATGGGGTTCACAACTAATGAGCCTGTGCAGTTTTGTGTGTTGCAAGCGATTGAGCTAGCGGTTGCTGAGATGGTCGATAAGGGGATCGCATTGGGATACTGGAGTCCTAATTCTCAAAGTTAATTCATAGAGCTAATTCACTGGAGTGAGTCACAAAGTTAACTTAAGCCTAGATTTTTTGAGAACAGAGCAGCAATAACACTGTTTAATATTATTGCTGCTTCTTTACTGCTTCATATTTAATACAATTTATTCAAACACCTGCAATGTCAATTCCATGCTCTGCATTTATATAATCATAATCTTACTTTAAGCCGTATAAAATATGCCTGAATAGCGAATAAAACTCTGCTATGTAAATTTTACAGCTTTATTTATTTTTCTTAGTTTGTTTTCTGGTAATTTATAATTATTTATTATAATAATGTTTCTCAAAAGTAAAAAAGCTGTTTTAACTCTCATGGGACCAGAGAGTATTTTATGTTTTCTTCAGGGTGAAAACATAAGGGTATAGACAAGGAGAAAGTTATGAACCAAATCGATGAACTTGTCTTTTTTCATCAAATTGAAGCGCCATGTCATTTAGCTATTTTGGCTCAATCGATTGGATTAAAGACTCGGATTGTCAGTAAGTCTTCAGAACTTTTTGATGGGCTACTATCAAATAGTTTCTGTTTTATTGCTCAAAAAGGGGAGGCGCTGGATAATAAAGGTATCCCTTTAATAGCATCTAGGCTCGCATCGCAGTGCCCCGTTGCGCTTCATCAAGTTGAGCCCAATACGTTAGAGGTTGAATCAGCGCTGCTTTTAGGAATAAAAGGGGTGCTTTACTCTAATCAAGGAATGGATTCTTTGATGTCGGGTATTACCAATATGGTAGAGGGAGAGCTCTATTTTGATCGGCAGTTGATCAGCCAGGTTTTCAGCCGTCTTGTGCGTAAATTAGACAGTGCCAATGACACACTGCAAGACAGCGCAGTGATGATGCAGATGCTAACGAGTCGGGAGAGAACGATTATTAGTTTAGTGTCGAGCGGTGCAAGAAATAAAGAGATAGCTCACAGGTTGTGTATCAGTGAGCATACTGTAAAGGCTCATATTTCATCTATCTTCAGAAAGACGCAATCTAGAAACCGTGTTGAACTGTTAAGGTGGGCACAAAGTTACCAGAGTCAGCTTGAGTTATGTTCTTAATCTGATTTAATTTATTGATATAAATAAAAAGGGAGCCTAAGCTCCCTTTTTGCTTTTGTTACTAATATGAAATTAGTTTTGAATCACAGTTGCGGTATTAAAGTCACCAGTTTGCGTGACTGAGATGCTGTTATCTGAACCAGTTTGCGAACCCATAACTAGGTTGTCATTACCTGTTTGGGCTATGGTCAGGCTGTTACCATCACCAGTTACGACGAAGGCACCATCATCTTCACCACCAACCCAGTTACCATCACCTGTTTGCGTGATTAAAGCACTGTTTTCATCACCAACAATGATAAGATCGATAAGGTTAAGGTCGCCCTCTTGTGTCATATCGAGATCGGCATTATTCATACCCACAACCGTCAATACGGCTTCGTTTTCATCGCCATCTTGTTCGATATCTGTGTCATTACCACTGCCGATAAGGTCTGCATAACCGAAGTTCATGTCACCCTCTTGGCTGATCTCTATCTTGTTATCATCACCTTCGGCAAAAGCGGTAACTTCGTTTTCATCTCCGTCACTTCTTAGGTCAAAATCATTATCGTTGCCATAGACGCCGAATGTAGCAACGTTGGTGTTCCCCTCTTGATCTAAAGAGACATCATTGTCGTTGCCAAATACTTGGAACTGGGCAGTGTTGTTGTCTCCCTCTTGGTCGACTCTCAGATCATTGTCATCACCTTGAACCTCAGCGATTAAGGTGTCACCAATTGTGTTACTCATTCCATCTTGTTTTATCTCAATAAAGTTATCATCACCTTGGACGGCAGCCATATAAGCTGTGTTGTTATTGCCCTCTTGGTCAATCTCAAATTCATTGTCAGAACCAGTTAAGTCATAAACAAAACCTGTGTTATCGTTACCCGCTTGCTCAATATCGAAGTTGTTATCATCGCCTGCAACGCCTTTAACGGCACCTAAGTTGCCATCTCCCTCTTGATAGACGGTTACATCATTGTTGTTGCCAACATTGGGTGTGATATCAAGGGAAACCATGCCTGCGGTATTACCGTTACCTATCTGAGTAACGTCGCCATCATTATCGTTACCCTCAACACGGTATACACCGAAGTTACCGTCACCTTCTTGATTGATTACAGCGGTATTATTATCACCAATTAGCTCAACAACAGCTTCACTTTGTGAACCGTCTTGAGCGACATCAACATTGTTATCATTACCTGTGACATCTATGTTGACCTGATTAAAAAAGTCGAACTGAGCAACATAAGTTTCGTTATCGTTACCAGTCATGTCGACATTAGAGATGTGCCAGTCGTCAGCTTGATCTACTTCAACATTGTTACCAAGACCAGTGGAATTAGTATAGGCTTCTAGCCAAACCCCTTCCTGTACCGTAGTTGCAGATTGGTCATCACCGATTTGAGTGATGGTAGCAACATTGGCATTACCACCAGTTTGAGTTTGCTGAATATAAGCTTCTTGGCCAACAACAGCATTAGCTGTATCTGTCGTTTGTGTAATGGTTGCAGAATCAGCAAATGCTGAGCCACTCATTCCGAGTCCTGCAGTGATCGCTAGCGCAAGTATTGTTTTTTTTGTTTGAGATCTCATGTGACTTTCCCTGTTTAATATTGTGTTATGGTTATTTCAGCACCATCGGCAATCTGCTCGATAGAGAAATTAGCACTGCCAAGTTGATTTAAATTAACCAAGTTATCGTTTCCTATTTGGATGATATCTGCTTGGTTATCTCCACCAACTTGAATAAGTTCTACCTGATTATTCTTCCCATCCTGAGTGATATTGGCCTGGTTGTTGTCCCCTAACTGCATCAGATCGACATAGTTGTTATTGCCAGTCTGCATAATATTTGCGGTATTTAGGTTACCTAGCTGAACTAGGTTAACTAGGCTTGAACGCCCATTGCTTTCGAGAAGAGTTTGTAACGTGATAGGTAGTTCGTAGGTATTGCTTGTGTCTAGCTCATCATCTGCTAATACCCAAGAGCTACTGCAGAGGGTGATAAACAGTAAAAATAGAGAGTTAAATGTTGGCACTTTCATACCCCTTTTACTTTATGAGCTCTAGGTTATTCTCGATACAAGTCTTGAATCAAATTCCCTAAAACGATTAGCTATCCTTTAGACCTTTTGCAGAAGCGTTAATAACGAATGCTTAACAATAGATCCAGATGAGAGTTCAAGTTACAGTCCTGTAAAAATGCCGCAATTGGAAGAAGGTATATTTATTAAAATCTCTGGAATAAATATTTTTTTAACTCGTAAGTGACGTTTAATTATTTGTTTGTTTTGAATAAAGTTGCTTTATATAAATGCTATTTAGTTTTTTAAATTAAACTTGCTAGCGCGATGGGCGTAGTAGAAAGGTAGTAAAGCCCGTGAGTCCGCTTTTAAAATTAGTAACCTTGTGGCAACAATCCTCTTTGTGAAATGCACCGGGATGTTTTGAGACCTTTTTAAGAAGAGAAGGTTAATACCGCGTATTAAAGGTCTTAGATGGATTTGGTTCCGGATATAAATATTTAGGGATAAAAAGGAAGTCAGAATTATGTTTAATAAGTTGACACCGATCGCGCTTGCTGTTGCTGGCGCCATTACGGTATCTGCAGCACCCGTTCAGGCTAAAGTGACACAACATGAATATGTGAAAGACTCAATTCTTGTAGTGTATAAAGATAATGTCACAAAATCTGAACGTCTTTCTGCACAGCGCTTAGTGCGCGGTTCAATACGTGACATCAATGCCGACGGCGTTGATGATAAGTTCGCTAATTTAATGGGCGGTAAGCTGGCAAAACTATCACTGCGTTCAGGATCTGATGTATCAAAAGCAATTAAAATGATCAGTCAGCATCCAGCAGTTCAATATGCCGAACCTAACTATATCCTGAAAGCTGCAGGTGCGCCGGATGACCCTCGTTATCCTGAAATGTGGGGACTTAACAATACTGGCCAGAATGGGGGGACAGCAGACGCTGATATAGATGCCCCAGAAGCCTGGGACATAGCAACTGGTGATGACACTGTGATTATCGGTGTTATCGATACTGGTGTTGATTACAACCATGAAGATTTGACCAATAACATGTGGGTCAATCCGGGTGAAATTGCCGGCAATGGCGTGGATGATGATGGTAATGGTGTCATCGATGATGTCCATGGTTTCAGCGCTGTTAATGATAATGGCGACCCAATGGATGGTAACGGTCACGGTACTCACGTAGCGGGCACCATTGGCGCTGAAGGCGACAATGGCATTGGTGTTGTTGGGGTGAACTGGGATGTCAGTATCATTGGTTGTCAGTTCCTCGACGCAGGTGGTAGCGGCTCAACTGCGGATGCTATCGAATGTATTGATTACTTCACTGATCTTAAAGTCAATCGTGGTATAGATGTGCGTGCGACCAATAACTCTTGGGGAGGTGGTGGCTTCAGCCAGGCGTTGAAAGATTCCATCGAAGCCAGTGGTGATGAAGGCATTCTGTTTGTCGCTGCGGCAGGTAATTGTAGAACTGGTGCACCTGCACGCGATATCGATCAGGAGCCAAGCTACCCAGCTTCATACGATTCAGATGCCATCTTGGCTGTCTCCATGACTACCCGTGATGACACTTTGGACAGCTGTTCTCATTGGGGACCAGTATCTGTGGATGTGGGTGCACCAGGTAGCAGCATTCTGTCTACTACGCCGGGTAATAATTACTCTGTATTCAGCGGGACGTCCATGGCCAGTCCTCACGTTGCTGGCGCGGCAGGCTTGGTGTGGTCTATTAATCCTAATTTGACTATGGCTGAAATGAAGGCCTTGCTGATGGATTCCGGTGATGCTTTGGCCGATTTGGATGGCAAGACAGTATCGGGCAAGCGCCTGAACCTGTTAACAGCACTGGAAGAAGCTGATCCCGCTCCAGGTTTCCGCTTTAGTGCTACGCCAAGTTCTGCTCAGGTTATTGCTGGTGAGTCTACTAGTTATGAGTTCTCTGTTGGCAGCGTAGGCGGCTGGGATGGCACTGCCAACCTTAGTGTGACGTCAGCTCCAGCATTAGCGGGTGTATCTTTGTCAGCAACAACCGCAGGTGCTGATGATACCTTTATGCTAGACGTTGCGACTGCGTCGGATACTCAGTGGGGTGACTACACCTTTACTGTAACCGGTGTTGATGGTGACTTCGAAAAGAGCAAGAGTGTTTCTCTTAACGTGCTGCCTCAGGGTCTGCAGGATTACCCATATGAGAACACGACTCCAGTAGATCTGCCTGACAATGACTCAAATGGTATCGTGAGCACAATCGACGTTGCTGATGATCTACAAGTGTTTGGTGTTACTGCCGATGTGAATATTACCCACACTTGGAGTGGCGACCTTATCGTAACGCTAACCTCACCAGAAGGGACGGAGTCTATACTGCATAACCGCTCTGGTGGCAGCGCCGATGATGTTGTAGAAAGCTGGGATCTTTCTGACTTTAACGGTGAGATGGCGATGGGTACCTGGACTCTGTCTGTTAGCGATAATGCAGCAGCAGATTTAGGAACGCTTAACAGCTGGGGTATTGTTATCTCAGGTGTAGGTGACACTGGACCTGCCGCACCAGTTGCTGGTTTTGATCACAGTGTTGATGGCTTGACTGTTAGCTTTACCAACACAAGTACCGATGCGAACGATGACATCGTGAGCTATAGCTGGGACTTTGGTGATATGGGTAGCTCAACTGATATGAACCCATCTCATACCTATGCATCAGCGGGTAGTTATGCTGTTTCACTAACAGTGACAGATGCTGAAGGTAACACTGATACAGCCAACATGAATGTTGACGTATTTGATAATGTGATTACGGCAGAAGTTCTTCGAGCTAAGCTATCTCGTCGTGGCAGTGCGCTAGTTGACCTGACTTGGGATGGTGCAAATGGCAATTCGGTAGATATCTACCGTGATGGTGAGATGGTTGCGACGACTGATAATGATGGTCGTTACCGTGATCGTTTCACAAATGCGCCTGCATCGGTTGAGTACACAATCTGTGAAACTGGTTCTAGCCTATGTTCTGATCCAATCACAGCTCAATTCTAAATCGTAGAGTTACTTGTCATTAGCGGCCCTCGGGCCGCTTTTTTTGGTTTTAAATATCTAGGTTATTTTAGCTCAGCTTGAACCGCTACCCCTGAGCTTGTGACTTCGCTCTCAAGAGTAATGTAGTACCAGCCTGAAATGGGGTTACTAACGGTAAAGGTCTCACTTGTGCTATTAGCTGTTGTCGATGTTACCTCATGACTATTGGCATTTGACCAAGAACTGCCACCATAGAGGCTGATATCCCCACTACCATAAGCTGAGGTAACTGTGAGTTCACTTGTGCCCTCATCGATCCAGAGCGAATAGTAGTTGATACCATCGTCAGCACAGACCGCTTCCCCTGAGGTGAGGCGCGCACTGTTGGTGGGAGCTTGGATCAAACAGGCATCGGTTATCGTGCCTGAGTTTGGCGGCGTAGGTGGTGTTCCTGAGCTTAACTCTACCGTGACGGTTACGCCTGAAAACTCACTCTCAGAGTCCACCGTAATATAGCGCCAACCTCTGTTTGCTGTGACATATAAAGTCTCGTCATTGCCCGTATTCGTTGAGCTTGCTTGATGACTGGTACTGCTAGCCCAAGTCTCTGCATTGAAGTAAAGGTTAGCATCACCGCTACCACCTGCTGTGCTGATGGTAAGTTGAGTATTATCCTCTTCAACGTAAACATATAAGCTATTTTTGCCACCACTGATGCACTCACTTTGGCCTAAAGTCAGCTGACCATAGCTAATGGTTGCAGACCCGCAATCTTCAACGGGAGTTGGCGCTCCTCCACCATTATCACCACCTTGAGCAGGATCTGGGTCGGCCACCACCTCAGTGATACTCACTAACATATCTACACCTCCGAAATCACCTGCGAGGGTGATATAGTGCCAATACTCATCAGGGTTCATGGTGACCTTAATCACTTCGTGATTACCATTGCCTATGCCGTAACCTTCATTAGACTCACCGCTGGCCCACCCTGTTGTGCTGTAGTAGATATCAGCATCGCCCCAGCCACCACCAACTTTAATCCAGATCTCCTGTGCAGTGCTGTCGACATTAGCAATGGCAAAGCTGGCTCTGCCATTTTGAGAGTCAATACACTCCATGGGGGTATCCAGTTTAAGGCTAGCTTCATCACTGTAGCGATAGGCTTCATCGGTGACAGTACAGGGCGAATAATCTGTGCTAATGGTGGGTTTAGGACCTGCCCAGTTACCGTCAATGCCGCTTGGCAGGGCATCGGCATCAGAGGGACCATGGTCGATAATGCCGTTGTCTACGGCACTTAAACCACTGGTAAGCCAACCTGTCCATTCGTTGTCATAGCGGGTACCGATACTGTCCATAAAGACTTGGTACTCTTCATACTGATCGTTGCGCAGGTAAGCTAAGATCTGGTCCACGTCCGCTTTGTGATTTTCAAACATAAAGCGCACCGCCAGATATCCCCAGCGATAGATCCGGTCTTGGCCTGAGTCATAGTTGTTTTTGAAAATCGTTGAGAGTGGGTACTCTGCAGTTTCGCCCATTGCGATAGCTGCTGTATTGGCATCACGGTAGGAGATATATTCGGCTAATCCCTCTATCCACCAGATGGTGTTAGCCGAAATTCCACGACCAAAATCACCGTGCAGATTATAGCGTCCATCTAAGTAGTGGACATACTCATGCTGAAGGTTCCATATATGGAAGTCAGGTTGGCGCCACTGCGCCTCATAGGCGATAAATCTGGCTTGGTTTTTCATTCCTGCTGGCGAACCCTCAAGGTACATGCCGCCATTGTTGGTATTGATACCGAAAAAGGTGCCTGCATAGGATTGATAATCGCTGGAGCTATCAAAAACGACCAACTCGAGGGCTTCATTATTATCATTTGCCACAGGCGTGTTATTGGTGCCTAATTTGCTATGGAAGTAGATCTCTTGTCCGCCTAGCACCTCACAGGCCCATTTGGCCTGATCTTGATAGAGGGCTTGAGCACGCATCATTAAAGTGTCTGAACATTGCCAGTTAAAACTTAAGGTGTCGGCTTCGAGCTGAGCTTTAAAACCACAGATATCATAATAGTTACAGTTGGCCCTGTCGTAATAATCTGCCATCTCGGCAGCGGCTAACCAGATAACTTTAGATTCATCGTTTTTACTGCTGCTATCGAGCACGGCTTTGACTAAGGTGGTGACTCTGCTCTTCATCTGGGGAATATGGTAAAGGCGAGACATCTCACGAATAGCGTTAAGCAGAACATATTCAGCGTTACTGCCCACTAAGTGTCGATTATTGAGCTGAAAGTTGTTGAGGGAGTCGAGAATACTATGGTCGGTCGCAAACAGCACCTTCATCGCATCATCCCATTGAGCCCGAAAAAGTGTGGTAAAGATAGCGTTCGCCGCGCCATTCATGCCCCAGCTGGCTTGCCAGTCGGCATTATACTCACTCAGTACTCTCTTGGTGATATGGTTAAAGTCGGCACCTAATCCAGCCGAATCGATTAAGATCAATGACTCCTTTAATACACCGGAGTTCTCCTCTGAGATGGTCCAGATCTTGGCGTTGTCGAAGATAGCCGTGATCTCTTTCTTGATATCTGCTTTTACTGTACTGCTGTAGGCGGGAACATCTTCGGGACTGTAAAACTGCACATAAAGGGCTGCACGTTGAAAGTAGATAAGTGATTCTATGCCTGTGCTATCAAGCCCTGTGTATTCGGGAGCGCGGCTAGTGATCCCATCTGCCACACTGAGCATGTTGGCTTCACTGAATAGAGCTGTGGCATCGGTTCCCTTAAGGCTGTAAAGGGGACTGACACATTGTGGATCTGATGTTGCCAGCTTAGTCACCAGCGCACTGCCACTTAACCCTATAAAGCTACTGCAATCGGCAGCTGCCGCTGGACCATTGGGCCCAATTAGTCCAGGCCTTGCAGCCATAGTATCTGCACTCGCCCAAGGGGAGAGAGTTTGAGTGAGGGCACTTTTTGATGCTTGAGCCTGGTTTTCTGATAAACCTATGTGATGAGAGTAGGTGCTACTTGGGTTACTCACTGCGCTAAAACTTGTAGTGAGCCCTATTGCGACGACCAGATGTTTTAATTTCATGGGTTCTCCATTGATTGTTGTTCCTTAGGCTCTATGCCTAAGGGAGGTGTATGGATGTATAAACGTCTGCTGAGCAGATCTTATTAAGCTAAACAGGTAGGTAGTCTCTCTTTGTTGAAGACTTAATTTTCTCAGGGAAACCCGTTTAACATAAATGCAACAATACAGATTGAGGATAAAATATACAATAGTCAAAGTGACTCTTTTGTGCTTTTTTTATTCAGCAAGGAGTGAGAAATTAAGTGGAGGCCTTGAGCGTACTGGTGTGTGGTTGAAAATGGGGTAGATAGAATTTAGTTGATATATTTTTGCTCTGTTAAGGATTGATTTACCTTTATTTGAGGTGTATCAATATTAAATCTGAATGTTAATAAGTCCTAATTTATGTCTGCACACTCACTTCCACAAGACTATTTACACGTTACTTTTGATGAACCAGGAACGCCGGATGTTTTATATCTTACTCGCTCTCAACTACCTAAGGTTGAAGAGGAGCAGGTGTTAATTAGAGTTCATGCGGCAGGCGTCAATGGGCCTGATCTGGCTCAGAGAAAAGGCGTTTATCCTGCCCCAGCTGGTGCTAGCCCAATTTTAGGCTTAGAGGTTGCAGGTGAGGTGGTGGCACTAGGGTCAAAGGTCACTCGATGGCAACTGGGAGAGAGGGTGTGTGCCTTGGTGCCCGGTGGCGGCTATGGCGAATATGTGGTGACGCATGCAGATCACTGCCTGCCGATCGCTAATGGCTGGCGCGACTCCGATGCCGCCGCCGTTGTTGAGACCTTTTTTACGGTCTGGGGCAATCTATTTATGCGAGCCGAATTGAAGATGGGTGAGACTGTATTGATCCATGGTGGCTCAGGAGGGGTGGGGAGTGCGGCTGTTGTCTTAGCTAAGGCATTTGGCGCTAAGGTTATCACGACATCGGGTAGTGATGAGAAGTGCGAGCATTGCGTAAGCCTAGGCGCCGAGCTTGCGCTTAATTACCGTAGTGATTTTGTCACCCCTGTTATGGAGCATACTCAAGGGAGGGGAGTTGATGTTGTATTCGATATGGCTGGTGGCGATTTTATTAATCAAAATTTAAAAGCCTTAGCTATGGATGGGCGTATGGTATCCGTAGCGATGCAGAGAGGGGCTACAGCTGAAGTCGACATTTTTCGGATCATGGCTAAACGAATTCGTTGGACTGGGTCAACACTGCGGCCTCAAAGCGTTGTGGCTAAAGCTGAAATTACCACACAGCTGTTAGAGAAAGTTTGGCCCTTGTTAGCTTGCGAGCTAGAGAGTTCCACTCAACTTAAACCGCATATTTTTGCAGAGTTTCCCCTTTATGAGTGTGCGAAAGCTCACACCTTGATGGAGGCTGGAGAGCATAGAGGTAAGCTAGTGTTGAAAGTGCAATGACATTAAGTTCTTATGATGAAAAGCAAGTTGATATATTTGTTTTTACTTAAATTTTTCTTGTAATTTAAATGACATTAGATTGTCATTTAGCCTGCTCAATATAGCCCTCAATTTGATATTTTTTAAATCCATTTTTATCAAATGGTTGAAATTGATTTTATTGAGTTATAGCTTAATATTTGTAGATTTCACAAATGAAAACTTGAATAAATCATGCTTTCAACTAAATTCGATATTAGTTTGAAAACTCATGATTCACTCCTTGCTTTACGCTAGGTAGAAGTGAGTATTTTGATGAACAGGACTGCCCCTTTTGGTGTAGGCCTAATTTGAAATAGCATAGGTTGGTAAAGGTCTATCGTTTAATCGTTTTGGCCTTGTATTCCTCCTGTATGTGTTGATTAAAGGATATTGGCATATATGTATAATACAGTGAAAACACCAATTTGGTATGGCGAGTTAAGAACGGCTCGTGGTAATGCTATTGTCATTCATGACAAGCAATTTCCAGAAGCCTCGGCGGGGCGCATCTATCTCTATAACACTCAAAGAGATTCGATAATTGAATATGCAGAGGAGATAGTTCAGCACAACCTGCATGATCTGGACAAGGCAGCGGCAAAAGCTGCTGCAGAGACTTATGGTGCGGCTTGGAATAGCGCACGTAGTGAGTTTATGGGCAAGCACGAGGGCTGGGTAGAGGCGATATCTTCTAAACACAAACCTTTGATTAAAAAGGAAGCCCAAAAAGATCTGGATAGTAACAAAACCCCCGATGATGACCTTGATCTCGATGATGGCTCAGAAAGCCAAGATCGTGAGTTTGCTGATGGCTGGTCAGGTGGTTTAGAGGAGTAAAGCGATAAGCCTTAGCTAAGGCTTATCTTCATTAAACTGCTTCAAACTGATAGCGACTGATATGATGATAAACCTGATCTGGTTTTATCCATGGGTCACTAAATAGCTCTGTTTGATTGGGGCCGTCAGGGATCTGCTGAGGCTCCAAGCATATCCCTTGATGCTTACTTAGTACCTGTCCGCCTCTGCCTTTTTCTCCCTGTAGAAAGTTTGCCCCATAGATCTGCACACTAGGTTGATTTGTGTATAGGGTCAGGCTGCGGCCAGACTTAGGTGAACTTAGGCAGCCAAATCGCGTCAATTCATCACTGTTTGTTGAGACTAAATAGCAGTGATCTATCCCACCTGTTGAGGAGAACTGTTTATTTTCCTGAACATCTAAGCCTTTGGCCTGATTAAAGTCGAGTAAGCTACCGTTTACCTCTTCTACTCCAGTAGGAAGGCCCAGCTCATTGAGAATAAAATGCTTCTGACTGTCTACTTGAAGGGTATGGTCGCGGTTAGAGCTTGAATGGGCACCCTCTAAATTAAAGTAACTGTGCTGAGTCAAGCTGATCGGACAGGCCTTATCTGTAGAAGCAAAAATCTCCATATAGAGATTATTGCCAGCGAGTCGATAATCCAGTTGTACTGTACAGTTACCAGGAAAGCCCATATCGCCATCAGGACTGACTAAACTTAGTCTTACGCCATCGGGGAGCTGACCTATATGCCACTGTTTACGGTTAAAGCCTTCACTGCCACCATGCAGGCAGTTGGTCAACTGATTGGTATCCAGTTGATAGTTATTGCCTTCAAAACTCATCTGCCCATTAGCAACTCGGTTGGCATAGCGTCCAGCAATGGCGCCAAGATGAGCACCTTGAGCCAGATAATCCTCCGCAGAATCACAACCTAAAACGATATTGCTTCTCTCGCCATCTCTGTCAGGAGTCCAGAGAGAGCGGATGATGCCGCCCAAACTCAGTACCTCTAGCGCTATGGTGCCGTTATCTATTCTGACACGCTCAATCAAGCCTCCTCGGGGATCTTCCCAAGGTTCTAACGGACGAAAACGTACCATAAAAGCAATCCCTTTTTGTTGTGAAACTAAGTAATTATTATCGCTAGTAGAGCTCTTCGTCGACGCGAGCGGCACCGTCACATGCAGAGCAAAGATACACAGTCGCTTCGAGTCCTGTTTGTTGGGTGTATTGGCTCTCAATCGCCTCGACAACTGCATCGGTAAGCTCATGATCGACCAAGGCGACGACACAACCACCAAATCCACTGCCAGTCATTCTCACTCCACCACGCTCTCCAACAACACCGGAGATGATATCTACAAGTGTGTTTATCTCTGGCACTGTGATCTCAAAATCATCACGCATAGACGCGTGGGATTGTGCCATTAGTTGACTGAGCTTAGGGATATTTCCCGCTTCCAGTGCATGGGCTGCATTTTGAGTTCGCCTGTTTTCTGTCAAGACATGTTTAACCCGTCGATAGCTGACATCGTCTAGCTTATCTTTTGATGCTTCAAGTTTGCAGAGATCAAGATGTCTCAGGGTATCTAAGCCAAAGTGTTCTGCGACGCTTTCGCACTGCTCACGTCTAAGTTTGAATTCGGGGTCAAGTAATCCACGCTCTACATTGGAGTTCACTATGATAAGACTCAGGCTTTCGGGAATAGAGACTGATTCACTGTCAAGATCTTCACAATCAATAAGCAGTGCGTGATCTTGTTGACCTAAGGCGCTGATCATCTGATCCATGATGCCGCAAGCATAGCCCACATATTGATTTTCACCACGTTGGGCCATCTGAGCGACGGCTAACGGAGAGAGTCTGAGTTGACTGCAGTCATTGATTGCTGTGCCAAAAGCGATCTCTAGCGCTGCAGACGAAGAGAGTCCGGCGCCTAAAGGGACATTGCCAACAATCGACAGATCTAACCCTTTAGCTGGTAGACCGGATGCCGCCATCGCAGCGGTAAACCCTTTAAGGTACTTTATCCAAGTATCTTGGGGATCCATTTGCCCCTCTTGGCCAAATTCCCACTCCTTTATCTCACCGGGAAAGGCATCAGAGATAACACGAAAAATCGCATCTTCACGGCGTTTTACCGCAACAATGGTATGGAAGTTAATGGCGGCGGGTAGGACAAAACCATCATTATAGTCTGTGTGTTCACCGATCAAGTTTACCCGGCCTGGTGCCAGATAAAGATCGTCTGCGGTTGTGCCAAAAGTTTGCACAAATAATTTGTTCGCGCGTTGAGCAGGATTCGACATGCTTTACAACTACCCTAAATATGTATTGAGTATGCACCAAATCAGCCCTAATGCTGATGGTGACAGATAATTTGTTTCGGTCTTTTTGTACCTATTTTGGTACTTTATATACCAATTTATATCATGAGTTAACTTAAGCTGTAACTGAGTTTTTGCTGGGAGCAGAAGATAATAAAAGGTTTTTTATCTAATTACTCATAAAGAAGTAGTTGCTTGGGGCGCTTTTAGAGAGTTCTCGCTAATTGGTAAGGCAATAAAAGTGGTTTTATATTGATTTGAACTGCTGCTTTCTGCTCCCCACCTTAGCTTAGGTGGGGAGCTGGTGGAGAGCAGGTAGGAAGGGACTTGTGTGTATTCCTGTCGCTATCCCTGCTGTTTTACTTTTACTATCTCTGAGGTGTCTTCCTCTTTAGTTTGGCTATCGGCAAGAAGATCTTTTACCACATGCTCAACAAAACCTGCACCGGCAGCTTCATAGAGGTTATAGATACTGTGTACGCCGGATTCTCGCAGAGATTGGGCATCATCACTGTATTGGACTATAGCGCTGAGTTTACCTTGATAGTTAAGCCGCTTAAGTTGCTCGACGGCGAACTGATTACCGATATGGTGTGGCATCGCTAACAGAACAAGTTCTAGGTTTGGCGCGCGATCTAACTTCTCCCAGAAATCGGTATCTGAGGCATCGCCTTGAACCACATTACGTCCTTCACTTTGGTGGAAGTCAGCCAGCTCCTGCTTATGTTCAATGCCTAATATTTCACCATCAAAATTGGCTTTAAGTTCATCATAAGCTCCACTACCGATCCGTCCCATACCTAAGATAAGGAATCTAGGGTTACCAACTGGGATCGGTCTATCTTCCGGATGAAGAGGGTGTCTTTCAAGCTTAATTAAGCGGCCCTGTAATTTCTGGTATAGCCTACTGGAAGCTGCGTTCAGTGGCGCAGCAAACAGGAAGCTAATACTAAGTGCAACAGCAAGGATCACCATCCACTGGGAGGGAAGCCAACCTTTACTGGTGGCCACCGCTGCGACAATTAAGCCGAATTCACTGTAGTTACCTAAGCTAAATGAGCTCATCAGGGCGGTGCGTGATCTGAGCTTAAAGTGGGTCAGTAGGTAGAGGAAAAGCAGCATCTTAATAGGCACTATCACCACTAACAGTGTGGCGAGCCCGATATCGGAGAAGCTAGGTAATCCATTGAGTCCTACGGTGAGGAAAAAGGCCACCAGAAAGAGCTCTTTGAAGTAGAAGAGGGATTTAGCCAGTTCTGAAGACTTAGAGTGCCCCGCTAATAAAATACCGATTATCAGCGCACCAAGATCTGGCTTTAAGCCGACCACTTCAAATAGCCATGCTCCTAATACTAAGGCCATAACTAGGCCAAAAAGGACAAGCAGTTCACCGTGGCCAACGCGATCGAAAGCGCGGTAGATGAGTGGTTTTGCCAAGGGAAGTAGTAGCAGACCAAAGGCCCAAACAGAGGGAATATCACCTTTAGAGATAGTTAAAAAGGCGACGGCAAAGATATCTTGCATAATCAAGATACCGATAGCAACACGGCCATAGAGTGACTGCATATCACCCTTATCTTCCAGTATCTTAACGGCAAAAATAGTACTGGAAAAGCTTAAGGCGAACGCCAGCAGGGCTAGTTGGTTAAATTCGAGTCCAGTAAGCTGCTCGAGACCGAGCATTCCCAATAATTTAAGCAGAGGGATAAAGAAGATCATCGATCCCATTAAATGCAGGCTAGAGCCAGCCCAGACTTCTGCTTTAAAGAGACTTTTAATATCTAGTTTTAAGCCAATAGCAAAAAGCAGTAGGGTGACACCTAGCTCCGCCAGCTGCTCGAGCAGGGGAAGGCTGGATTCGTCAATTCCAAATAAAAACAGCACAAAGCCCGCAACAAGGTAACCAATCAGCGGTGGCAATCCGACTCGGCTAACAAGCATGCCACAAGCTAAAGTAATAATAAGAATGGCGGGTTCCATGATTCTCCTGACTGGGTGAAGTTAACTACCTATTATTCTATAAGATTTAGATTAATTATAAATAAAAATTAATGCTTTTCGGCTATCTTTTTTGTGGTCTCTAGGATAGGAGATTAAAAGGCTATTTACTGAGTTTCCCTTCACTATTTTTAGCCAAAATTTATGTTTTTTGGTTGTAACTGGCTAAAGCTGTTGAGAGCTAAAGTGTTTAAAAGTTGATTAGCGATAAGGTATAAGCCGTGATTTATCGGTAATTTATCATTTTTAGTTGAAAAATAGTGCTAAATTATCACTTATAGCTTTTATTTGAGGATAGATTGAGAGTGGCGATATCGGTAGCTGGCGGAGTGAGACCTGGTAAGGTCATTGAGATTGAGCATAGGCTTTATCAACAGTTGATTGTAGGGAAGCAAAAATCTAGCTCAATGTTTGATGAGCTTGATGCCGAACTGGAGAATGACGCCAATAAGCTGGCCATTGAGCGTGAAGCTGTGTTGGAGAGACTAGCCAAACAGATAGAAGCTAAAGATATATTCGATCGTGTTTCCAAACAGTTGATCGATAGCGTAAGCAGTGCCGTTGACCATAGATTAGCCTCGGCAGACTCTGTGATAAAAAGTGCCGGGATCAATGAATCACAGCTGCTGATGCTAGAGCTTTTGCAGAGTGACAATCTCGATATTAATCGTCTTCGTCCTTTGATCGCCAATGAATCTTGGTTAGTAAGGGACCTACTCAATATCGTTAATAGCTCCTCTTTTAGACACAGGCGTCCCCAAGGCTCAGATGTCAAAGTGACCGACATTAAACTGGTGCTTAACTTTATTGGTATTGAGAATATTAAGTTACTCGTGCCCTATTTTTGCCTGAGAAACTGGCTGCCTTCCGGTCACGCTAATCTACTTTGGACCACGAGAAAACTGTGGCGTTACTCTATGGTGAGTGCCATTGCTGCACAAGCTTTGGCTAAATTACATGAAAAAGATGGTGTTTTTGTCTATACCTGTACCTTGTTGAGCCAGTTAGGGCCATCTGTGGTACTGAAAAATAGTGCGCTTCTATTTGAAGAAACATGGGGAGTCTGGCTGCGAGAGGCGAGTAATAGTCGAGATAAAGAGCTTTATGATGCTGTTCTGGCAACTGAGTTCCCCTCTCAGAGAGTTTATGAGTTGGTGATAGAGCATGGGGATAGGCTTAACTGGCAGCTGCTGGAGCAGCTCAACTTCAGTGACAGTGCTATGGGGGCTGTGATGGCTGAGCTGGACAATAACCTAAGCTATAAAGATCTTTCTGAAAATGCTTCCATCGTTGCTCGGGCAAACTGCTACGCTAAGGTGGTGCTGTTGGAGGAGATGAGAGAGCTCTCCCCGCAGGAGAAGCGGATCATGTTCGATTATTATGAGTTGAGCGAGCAGGAGCTCATCAGATTAAAAGCACAAAATTATCGCAAGCTGGATATCATCTAATCATACTAGCTTTACCTCTTATTGCTAATTTACTTTCCTATCTTATGTTTTGAACTAAGCTCTTCATGTGCAAAAGGTGAAAAACTAGGATTAAGTTAGCATTTACGGACCATTTTTATTGTTATCTATGCATTTGTGGTGAATATTTAAATAAAATGGACTGGAGTAACTTTTTTTATGACTAAATATGCTCTAAACCCCCGTTATAAACGCTTGTATAATTCTTAAACTCAAATCTTTATGCAATAAATATGTGCTGCTGATCTTATTTGAGTGTAAGAAACTGGTGTTTTGATCACATTTTCGCTATTAATGTCTCTTAAGTAATGTAAATAAGCACCGCCAGCGTGAGCTATTATAAAGAAAATAGGCGGGCCAAGTGGCTTTGAGAGCCATCAACAACAATAAAGGATGAGAAGGTATGAGCGTAAACAAGACCCTGACAAGAGCCCAGTTTGATGATGTGATGGTGCCTAACTATGCGCCTTCGGCTGTAATCCCTGTTCGTGGTGAGGGAAGCCGAGTTTGGGATCAGGAGGGGAATGAGTTTATCGATTTTGCTGGTGGTATTGCGGTTAACTGTCTTGGTCACTGTCATCCAGCCTTGGTGAGCGCACTGAAGGAGCAAGGTGAAAAACTTTGGCATCTTTCAAATGTAATGACTAACGAACCTGCATTAGCGCTCGCGACTAAACTCGTCGATGCAACGTTTGCCGATCGTGTTTACTTTGCTAACTCAGGGGCTGAAGCCAACGAAGCTGCGCTGAAACTTGTTCGCCGTTATGCGATGGATAAGTTTGGTGCAGAGAAAGATCAAATTATTGCATTCGACAAAGCTTTCCATGGCCGTACCTTCTTCACTGTTAGTGTTGGTGGTCAAGCGGCATATTCTGATGGTTTCGGTCCTAAGCCACAGAGCATCACTCATGTTCCTTTCAATGATATTGCGGCACTAGAAGCGGTTATTTCTGATACTACCTGCGCGGTTATGATGGAGCCACTTCAAGGCGAAGGTGGAATTATCGACGCCGATCCTGATTTCCTTAAAGCGGTTCGTGCCCTGTGTGATAAGCACAATGCACTATTGGTATTTGATGAAGTACAAACCGGTGTTGGTCGTCTGGGTGAGCTATACGCATATATGCGTGGTGACGTGGTACCTGATGTTCTTACAACGGCTAAGGCACTTGGCGGTGGATTCCCAATTGCAGCTATGCTGACCACCAAAGAGATTGCCGATCACCTTAAGATAGGTACTCATGGTTCAACTTATGGTGGTAACCCACTTGCTTGTGCTATCGGTAATGCTGTCCTTGATGTAGTTAATACCCCTGAAGTGCTTAACGGCGTTAAGGTACGTGAGCAGCTACTGCGTGACGGTCTGAATAAGATCAACGATAAGCATCAGGTGTTCTCTGAAGTTCGTGGACAGGGACTGCTACTGGGTGCTGTTCTCAATGATAAGTATCAGGGACGCGCTAAAGAGTTCCTCGTTGCATCTGTAGGTGAAGGCTTAATGAGCTTAGTTGCTGGTGCAAACGTAATACGTTTTACTCCATCTCTGGTTATTCCTGAAGCTGATATTGCTGAAGGTCTAGTACGCTTTGAGCGTGCAGTAGCTAAAGTCGTTGCAGCCTAATTGACATTTAGGGTATTGGTATAAAACCGATACCCTTATTTGTCATGGGGAATACTTGAACCTTAATGATTCTCTACTTGTCTTATAGTTAGTAGGCAGGGAGCGTTAAGCGGCCGAGTGAAAGTGAGGAGACTCAGAGATGTTAATAATACGTCCTATCCGATCTAGCGACTTTGAAGCGCTGTATCAAATAGCCGAAGAATCCGGACACGGATTTACATCATTGCCAGTCAATGAAGAGCTACTTAGAAATAAAATAGCCCGAGTAGAAGCCTCGTTTTTAAAAGAGGTGGATAAGCCTTTCGATGAAGGCTATCTCATGGTGCTTGAAGACACAGTAACGGGTGAAGTTGTAGGTACATGTGGAATTGAGGCCGCCGTGGGGATGGAAGATGCCTTCTATCACTACAGACTCGGTACTGAGGTGTATCATTCGGAGCAGATTGAGGTTCGCAACGAAGTTGAAACCTTGACCTTATGTCACGATTACACAGGCGCTGCTGAGCTTTGTACTCTATTTTTACGTGGATCTTACCGTAAGAATAGCAACGGTCGCATGCTATCTCGCAGCCGTTTTCTCTTCCTTGCTCAACATAAGGAGAGATTCGGTGAAACTGTGATAGCAGAGATGCGCGGTGAAAGCGATAAAGAGGGTAACTCCCCTTTCTATGACTGGCTACAGAAGCACTTCCTTGGCATCGACTTTGTTGAAGCAGATTACCTTTCTGGTTTAGGCCAAAAAGCCTTTATGGCAGAGATGATGCCTAAAAATGCTGTCTATGTGTGTCTTCTGCCTGAAGATGCGCAAAAGGTGATTGGTGAAGTACATACTAATACCCGTCCCGCGCTGAACTTGCTGCAGGCTGAAGGTTTCAGGTGTCGAGGTTATGTCGATATCTTTGATGGTGGCCCTACGGTTGAGTGCAACATCAATGATATTCGTGGCGTCAGAGAGAGCCGCTTGCTTACCGTTACTATAGGTGAGCCGCCTGCATCAGAGACTAGCTATATCATCTCAAATACACAATTAGCGAACTACCGTGCGACCTCTGCCAAACTGCTTGTCAGTGAGGAAAATGATGAGGTTGTCATATCACCAGAATTAGCCACAGGCTTACTGCTTGAGCAGGGTGATCAAATCCGTATTTTGGCTTTGTAGGAAAAAATAATGACTCAATTTATTAATGGTCAGTGGGTTGCTGGCCTAGGTCACGAAGTGACATCTAAAAACCCAGCAAACAGTGAAGTTATCTGGAGCAGTAAAACTGCTACCGCTGAGCAGGTTAATACAGCCGTTGAAGCAGCACGTGAAGTACAGTTTGACTGGTTTATGCTGGGCTTTGAAGGTCGTTTGGCTATCGTTGAAGCTTACAAAACTCAGCTTGAAGAGCATAAAGCTGAGATGGCGGAAGTGATAGCTCAAGAAACTGGTAAACCACAGTGGGAAACCGCGACAGAAGCTGGCGCCATGATAGGCAAAATTGGTCTCTCTGTTGCAGCTTACAATAAGCGCACTGGTAGCTCAGAAAACGATACACCAGCTGGACGTGCTGTATTACGCCATAAGCCCCATGGTGTGGTGGCTGTGTTTGGCCCCTATAACTTCCCAGGTCATTTACCAAATGGTCATATCGTACCTGCTCTGCTTGCAGGTAACACTGTGGTTTTCAAACCATCGGAACTGACACCTAAAGTTGCAGAGCTGATGCTTAAACTTTGGGAAAAAGCGGGGCTGCCTGCTGGTGTGATTAACTTAGTTCAAGGTGAAGTGGAGACAGGTAAATCCCTAGCTTCACATGAACAGATCGATGGTCTGTTCTTTACCGGAAGTTCTCGTACAGGCCATATTCTGCATCAGCAGTATGCTGGAGAGCCAGGTAAGATCTTAGCTTTAGAGATGGGCGGCAATAACCCACTTATTATTAAAGGTGTAAAAGACACCAAAGCTGCAGTCCATGACATCATTCAGTCGGCTTATATCTCATCTGGTCAACGTTGTACCTGTGCTCGTCGTCTCTATGTTGAGAAGGGCGCAGAGGGCGATGCACTGCTTGCAGAGCTTGCCGATGCGGTTAAGCGCATTCAAGTTGGCGCTTGGAACAGTCAGCCGCAGCCATTTATGGGCTCTATGATCTCAGAAACCGCTGCGAAAGGCATGGTTGAGTCTCAGCGTAACTTGCTGAATCTCGGTGGTAGTTCACTGGTTGAATTAACACACTTAAAAGAGGGCACAGGGCTAGTTTCACCAGGTCTTATTGATGTGACTCAAGTGATTGAACTGCCTGATGAGGAGTACTTTGGTCCTCTGCTTCAAGTGGTGCGTTACACCGATTTTGATGAAGCGATTAAGCTGGCGAACAAGACTCGTTATGGCCTATCAGCAGGTATTCTTGCCGATAGCCGTGATGATTACGAGTACTTCCTAGCGCGTATTCGCGCGGGCATCGTTAACTGGAATAAGCAGATCACAGGCGCGTCAGGCGCAGCCCCATTTGGTGGTGTTGGTGCATCGGGGAATCACAGAGCGAGCGCATTTTATGCCGCTGATTACTGTGCATACCCTGTTGCCTCTGTTGAAGCCGATGCGGTAAGCCTGCCTGAGAGTTTGAGTCCAGGTTTAAGTATTTAATTTTTTGAAAAAATGATGGGAGGCCTTAGTGTCTCCCTTTTTTATAACCAGTACAGTAAGTTATACCAATTAGTATAAATATTTTGGTATTAGTTCAAGCCACTTTACTCTCGCTGTACTTATATCGTGAAAATAAAAAAACAGCATAGCTTTAGCTATGACTGAGTAACACGATGCTGTTAAGGATAAACTGATGCACACAGATGTTAACAAGCTATTTGAATCCCTTTGGAGTGATTACCTCGCTATGACCCCTTCTGCTGGAAAGGTTCATCAGCTGCTTTCACAGGGTGAGACCATTATTAACGACCATATCGCACTGCGAACATTTAATATTGAGAAGGTAAACTTAGCTGTTTTAGCCGCTCATTTTGAAAGCTTAGGTTATGTGGATTCTGGCGATTACCACTTCGAGGCGAAAAAGCTGAAAGCTAAGCATTTCGAGCACCCAGATCCTACTCAACCTAAGGTCTTTATCTCTGAGTTGATGGTTGAAGAGTTTAGTCCGCAGTTACAAAGCATATTGAAAGGCCTAGTCGACCAGATCGATGTTGCAGCGACGACAGCTGATAACTTTCTCTACTCTGGCCGTCATTGGGAGCTGGATTTCACAACCTATGAAACATTGCTTGCAGAGAGTGAATATGCGGCGTGGGTTGCAGCATTTGGTTACCGTGCGAACCATTTCACTGTTTCAATTAACCATCTTCCAGGTTATTCAACTATTTTAGATGTGAATGAAACCTTGAAGAAGGGTGACTTCATCTTGAACTCAGCTGGTGGTGAAGTGAAGGGGTCTGCCGATGTGCTGCTTGAGCAGTCTTCGACTATGGCTGACAAGATTGAGGTTGACTTTAAAGATGTACAGAAGTCGATCCCAAGCTGTTTCTATGAGTTTGCACTGCGTTACCCTAAGGCTGATGGTGAGCTTTATACAGGTTTTGTTGCGGCCTCTGCGGACAAGATATTTGAAAGCACCAATGCGAGCTAATCTGATATCAGATCAAAAGGGCCGTCTATCGTGACGGCCTTTTTGATCTTATAGGCTCTTAAAATCCAGTTTTATTCTCAGTCCACCTAGCTTCATGCTTTTAGTAAAGGCCAGTTTTATCTCATACTGCTCGGCGATATCTTTGACAATTGAGAGTCCGAGACCGTGGCCCATGGTAGCTTCATCCAGCCTTTTACCTCGGCTTGTTAACAGGCTAAGTTCATCATCGGCAACACCTGGTCCATCATCTTCAATCACTAAGCTGATACCAGCAGCTTCATTAGTGACTCTCACTTCTACTCTCTCTTTAGCCCACTTGTGAGCATTGTCGAGTAGGTTTCCGATAAGCTCCATACCATCTTCCCTGTGTATGGGGAGTCTGCTGATGGTATCGGGAATATCAAAATTGCAGGTGATCTGTTTATTAAAATGCACCTTGCTTAAGGTCTTACTGAGATCTTCAATATCTTTAGGGAGCTGCATCTGAGCCGCGGGTAGCATATCGCCTGTTATTCTGGCCGCTGCGAGCTTTCTCTCGATCATCTTGTGCACTAGATCCAGTTGACTCTGCAGGGCAATAGCTGAGTCGGGATCTTTAAGCCCTAGAGCCTCCACTTGCTGCTGCATCACAGCTAATGGGGTTTTAAGGCCGTGACTTAAGTTACCTAAGTTATTTCGGCTGCGCTCTATCTGTTTACCTGAGTAGTCAAGTAGATCATTGTAAGTGGCAGCTAGTGGGCGTAGCTCTGAGGGAATTTTACTGACCTCGAGTGAGGTGATCTCACCCTCTCTAAGGCGAGCAAGCACATCCTGTATCTGGTTGACTGGCTTGAAAGACTGCCTTATGACTAAGAAGATCCCCATGATCATTGTCAGTAGCATGGCCAAGTTAACCCCGAGTTTGGTGCCGTATATCTGGGTAAAGACTTTACGTCCAATACTTAAATCTTGGGCCACGGTTAAGGTGGCATCGAGACCTGTAGATTCGGACTTTAGGCCGATGGAGAGCAGCTGGATATCATGGTTCAGAGGACCTTTGGCTTGCCATACTCGGGTCTCTCCAAGTGGTAACATCTCAATATCGAGTTTTTGATCCCATAATGAGCGTGAGCGGATCTCAAGATCGGCTAGATTAAGCTGATAGTAACGTCCAGAGAAAACGGGTTTATAGAAACCAGAAAGTTGGCTCTGATCGATACTGAACTGCTCATCATTGAGATGAGTCGCCAACATCACCTGCTCAATATCTTCCTGCAATCTGGCAATGATTGAATCATGGAAAGCTTGGCGAAGCATGGACTCGAAAAAGACGATTCCAACGGCGGTAGATAAGATGACTAAACCCGTTAACCAGAGGCTGAGTTTAGTCTTTATCGATATCATTCTTTTATGCCATGAAAGATATACCCTTGGCCGCGACGTGTCTCAATGCTTGTTTTACCGAGTTTTTTACGTAGGTGGGTCACATAGACCTCAACCACGTTACTCTCTTTCTCATCGTCAAACTGGTAAAGTTTATCGGTGAGTTGCGCTTTAGAGAGTAGCTTTTTAGGCGACATGATAAATATCTTTAGCAGTCTAAACTCCATGGCAGTAAGTTCAAATTTCTCCTCTTGGACCATCACAGATTGCTGATCTTCATCTAAGGTAATACCGGCATAACTTAACTCTTTCGAAGGGGAGTTTGCCTTGCCGTGAGCTCTCTGTATCAGGGCGTTGATACGAACTAATAGCTCCTGAGTATGGAACGGCTTTCCAAGGTAATCATCTGCACCAGCATTGAAGCCTTCCACTTTCTCATGCCACTGGCTTCTGGCCGTGAGCATAATAACAGGTGTGTGAATGCCCTGATTACGCCAGCGGCTGAGGAGCTCCAAGCCGTTACCGTCGGGAAGGCCGATATCTAAGATGACACAATCATAGTTTGTCTCTTTCAGCAGGTAATCGGCTTCTGATGCTTTATCGGTCACGTCAGTTACGTATCCGGCCTGTTTCAACTGTTTCTCTAACTCTTCAACAAGTAATGCATTATCTTCTACGAGCAATAGTTTCATAGGAACCTGTCTGTAAAAAGTACCATTGAGGTTAGCCTAGCTTGAGATTACTTTTCTAAAGCGCGGCATTCACTAGGCAATGATAGGTAAGGATTAGGTTGTCCGGTGCTGGCATCCAGACTTAGATCTATGATTTGGCCACGTTGTGTCTTAATTTGCAAATCATAACGCCATTTTCCCTCCTCTTGATAGAGGTGGGCATCGATTAGCTTACCAAAACAGAAGAATTGAGTCTTAGCTAAGGTGACATCAAGAGAGAGTATCTTCCCTGTGCTAACCAGCTGCTTGGCTTGGTTATGCTCAAGTTCGATAAGTGGGGTTGCAGATGCTGTTGTGGCTAGTGTGATCGCAAGAGCTAATAAGCCAGATAATTGAGCTCTTGTCATTAGCATTGTCTCCAAAAAAAATGGCCTGAGATAATCTCAGGCCACTTTATCGAAGCTATCTTAAATCTAACTGAATGTTAGCTTAGCGAGTTCCGTAAACTACGATTGTTTTACCGTGAGCTTGGATCAAGTTTTGTTCTTCAAGCATCTTAAGAATACGACCAACCGTCTCGCGTGAACAACCAACGATTTGACCTATCTCTTGACGAGTGATCTTAATCTGCATGCCGTCTGGGTGCGTCATCGCATCAGGCTGTTTAGCCAGATGTAATAAGGTTTGGGCAATTCTTCCAGCAACATCAAGGAAGGCAAGATCGCCGACTTTCTGACTTGTGCTGTGTAGACGGTAAGCCATCTGAGAAGACAGTTTCATCAAAATTTCAGGGTTAACTTGGATCAACTGCTTAAATTTCTTGTAAGAGATCTCAGCAATTTCACAAGGTTGTTTAGCGCGAACCCAGGCTGTACGCTCAGCTTGCTCTTCGAACAAACCAAGTTCACCGATAAAGTCGCCCTGATTCAGGTAAGAAAGGATCATCTCCTTACCCTCTTCATCTTTGATTAAAACAGCGACTGAGCCTTTGACGATATAGTAAAGAGTATCTGACTCTTCACCAGCGTGGATCAAAGTGCTTTTGGCTGGATACTTATGAATGTGACAGTGTGATAAAAACCATTCCAAAGTAGGATCTGGTTTCGGCTTACCAATCAGAGCCATGCCTATGTTCCTCGACTGTTTAAATTAAATACAAGAATATGCTAAATAAGCAGTTTACGTCAATTAAGTCCGTAAAACCTAGATGGAGGTCTAAATTTAGACAAAATGAATTTAGCTAACATGCTATCTATTTTTGCGATTATTTTGATACATTAGTGATATAAGTCAACTAATAACGGATAAAGATAGGCTGAATGAGGTAACAATGCTGAGTTAATCACATCTTATTCGGGTTTACGTTAGAACTTGTGTGTGTTTTATCTGTCTTACTCATGTGAATAAACCCTTTATTTCCATGCTTTCACCAGTAAATCTCAGTCTAATGTGAAAAAAGACTTGTTTTGTCATGATTTTATTTTTATTTTGTAAACAAGCTCTCGGTTTGTCATCAAATTCGATGCGCTTTAGACCCGATATCCTTAAGTCTGTTATGTTTGATAGGAGTTGTGTGTGAAATTTCATCCGTTAATTATAGGTGCTGGATTTGTCATTACCTCGGTAATGAGCACCGGGGCGCATGCTTTTTCAATTCCACAACCTGCTACTGCAGAAGCTGCAAGTAAACTGGCTCATATTGAACTTAAAGCAACACAGGGTGAGCAAGAAGCGCAGTTTCTATTAGGCTTGATGTACCTCTCTGGTCGTTTTGTCGCTCAAAATCAGCCCTTGGGAATTAAATGGGTCTCTTTGGCCGCTGAGCAGGGGCACGTAAAGGCGCAGCAAACCATTGCAGATCTCTCCTTTGAGGGCAATATTATTGCTCGAGATCTAGCAGTCGCTGAGCGCTGGTATCTCAGTCTCAGTGAGCAGGGCAGTAAATGGGCCGAATTTCGACTCGGATTTATCTATGCTGCTGGTGGTGAAGGTGTTCAACGTAACTGTGGTAAAGCTGTTAAACACTTTAGTGCGGTAGGCGATGAGGTTTCGCTTGGTAATGTGGCTTGGATCTTATCCACCTGCCCAGAAGCTAAATACCGAAACGGGGATAGGGCGTTGGAGCTGGCTCAAAGTCTAGTGAAAGCCAATCAAGAAGATCCGACCAATTTAGATAACCTTGCCGCGGCTTACGCTGAGATTGGTGACTTTAGTGCGGCAATTGTGACCCAACAGAAAGCGATCCATGCCTTAAAGTTAAGTGAGCAAGTTGATCGCTCTGATGAGTTTGAGCTGCGCCTGCAAACCTATGAGCAGAACAAACCATTTCGTGAAAAAGTGCCACTCAGTGATTAGATAATACCGATGAGTAAAAGAGCGCTTTTTAGAGGTTGCTCTTTTGCTATCTGGCTCACGCTTATATCATTTCTTGCCACTTTCAGGTGAATATTGTTCTTTTTCTCTAGAATTGAAAATCTGACTCTGGTTTAATACCGCAGAATCTTCTTTCTCTCTGTTATTGGAATCCAAGCTTGCTCAGTACGAAAACATCAACGAGGATCATGCAATCTAACTTGACACTAGTGCTTCTACTGGTGGTTTTTGTATCGCAACTTTTTCCTACCTGTGTCGCATCAGATATCCATATCAATGAGCAAACCTCACAAGAGAGTGTGCAGATATCTATGACCTCGAGTGATGGAGGGCAGGAGTCTTGTTGCCATCAACAGGGACACGTATGTGGCCATGCAAGAACGGCAACAGAGCAAGATGAACATGATGATGACTTCCATACTTCATGCCATCCTCCAATGGAGCTAAGTTTTTTTACCCACCCCAACCACAGCCAAGATAACTATCTGTTTGCTGTACACTACCAAAATCGAAGTTACGCCCCTCCTATACCTCCACCTCACGGGTGAGTTCAGTTAAATACAATCTTAATTTTTGAATTAGTCTCGGTTTATGCTCGTGGCATCACTGTATATATGGTCGATATTTTATTGAACTTACTATGGATTTTGCTTTGATGAGCTGGCGCTGATGACTAGGGTCTGTATCGCTGATTACTTAGTACTAAATTTAGTACTAATACCTTCAAAATCTAGCTTACAGGCTCCTTAACTGGAGTTCATTCTCGTGAAGAGATATCTAGAGAGCACACTGCTTGCCTGTAAAGGTGGGCTGGTGATTGCGAGTGTCTGTACCCTTGCGTTGTTACCAATGAAAGGGGTTGCAGATGTCACCCCTGAGTCGGCAAGTGATAAAACAATAACCTTGCCATGGGTGTTGGAGAAAACCTTACTTTCCAACCCACAACTACAGAGTTTTCCCTACGAGTTAAGAGTGAGTGAAGCACTCACCCTGCAGGCGGGGATCACACCTAATCCTAAGCTGTCCGTTGAGCTTGAAAATCTGCTTGGAACTGGTGACAAACAAGGCGTGGAGAATGCCGAGATAAGCTTGGGACTGAGTCAGTTGATTGAACTCGGTGATAAGCGTCAGAGACGGATCGATTTTGCTCATGCCTCAAAGCGTCAGAGTCTGGCTGAATATGAGCTGCTTCGTCTGGAGGTCTTATCTCAGGCTACCCAGAGCTACTATCAGCTGCTACGTCTTCAAGCTTTGCTTGAATGGAACCAGCACGGCATTCAAATAGAGCAGAAGGCATTAAAGGCGATAGATCTGCGGGCCAAGGCTGGTGCAGTGGCTAAGGCTGATGTGACTAAGATGGCGCTAAGATTAATGCGAGCTCGTTCAGTACAGCAGCAACTTGAGGGCGATATTCTGGTCGCTAAGCAAAGGTTAGCTGCTAACTGGGCGGGTGAGGCACATTTTGATCGTGCTGAGGGGGAGCTTGCTAGTTTAACTGAGCTACCGAGTGCAGCAGATGTGCTTAATGCCATAGAAACAGCACCACAATATCTGCAGCTATTGAGTGTTGAGCGGCTCATGTATGCCAAACGCCGTGTTGAGGAGTCAAAGGCTCAATACGATATAACTTTAGGCATGGGAATACGTAGTTATGACGGGTTTGACGACGCAGCCTTGATGTTTAACTTCTCAATGCCTATTCCTCTCTCTAACCCAAATCAGGGCAATATTTTAGCGGCCAAGGCTAATGAAAGTCTGGCGATGGAGCAGCAAAAGTTAGTGCGCGGTCAGCTCAAGCTTACTCTACTTGAGATCCATCAGAGCATGGTCAACAGTGCTCGTCAGGCATCCCTGCTCCAAAAGCAGCTGCAACCTTTAGCTCAGCAACTACTGAAAGAGACTGAGTTCGCTTACCAGACAGGGCAAACCAATGTTCTGCAGTTGGCCGATGCACAATCTGAGTTGCTGAATATTAAACGTGAGCTTATTGAGGCTAAAACTGCTGTTTACCTGCAAAAACTTGAACTTGAGCGCATCACAGGTCAATCGATGAGTGCCGTTCATCAACGTCAACTATCCCACTCTTTTTTAAATACTGAGCCTATGACGGCGCAGGAGAATAACTAATGGATCTTAATATTAAAAAGCTCTCATCGGTATTGATGGCGACAGTGTTTACCTTTACTGCGATCAGTTTCACTGCGCTACAACCGACAAACCTTGCATGGGCTGGTGGCGATCATGGACATGGTCATGAGGAGGAAGAGGAGCATGTTCCCGAAGGTCCCCATGGTGGTCGTCTACTCCATAATGGGGAGTTTGAGATTGAGGTGACTATGGTTGAGTTGGGGATCCCGCCAGAGATGAGGGTATATGCCTACTACAAAGAGAAGGCTGTAAAACCTGAGGATATTAAGCTTGAACTGCTGTTAAATCGTCTCGGGGGGAAAACTGACACAGTTAACTTTACTGCTGAAGGTGACTATCTCGTCAGCACTACAAGCATTGCGGAGCCTCACTCTTTCGAAGTTGAGGTTCATGCTGGCTTTAAGGGGCAATCCTATGATTGGCATTATGACAATTATACCGGTCGCACAGAGATTAACGACCGTCTGCTAAGGCTATCGGGAGTGAAAACCGCTCAAGCCGGTGAGCAGGAGTTACTGTTTACCGATACCCTGTTTGGCATTGTTGCTCCTATTACCGATAAGCAGTTTAGCGTTACCGCGCCTTACACTGGTGTGATTGAACAGCTGCATGTGAGTATTGGTGAGAGAGTTGAAAAAGGCCAAGTGATCGCAACGGTACGTAACTCTGGCACGCTGCAAAGTTACCAGGTTAAAAGCCCTGCAGCAGGTCAAGTGACTGAGCAGCTTCTTAGTTTAGGAGATAGCACCTATAACAGAGCCCTTGTTCGTATCAGCGATCTCTCATCTGTGTGGATAGATCTGTCGGCTTTTCCTAAAAGCATAGATAAGTTGTCGCTGGGGCAAAAGGTGAGCATCCTTGACGATCACAGTGATGAAGTCAGCTCCAATGAACGGTCAAATGATCAGCATAGTAACCAGCACAATAGCGCTGTAGCCAGTAGTACAATTAGCTATATCGCCCCCAATATGACTGGCGGGCATATCGCTCGTGTTCGCGCTGTGATTGAGAATGACCATGGTCATTGGCGTCCCGGCATGCATATTCAAGCTGCCATTGAAACCAGCAGTAAGCGGGTGCCTCTAGCCGTGCGCGTTGATGCGCTGCAGACCTTTATGGATAAGCCTGCTGTATTTGTTAAGCATGGCAATACCTTTGAGGTGCGTTTACTGACCTTAGGTGAGAGCGATGGTATCTATACCGAAGTGTTAGCTGGACTTGAACATAGCAGCGAATATGTCGTTGAAAATAGTTATCTATTAAAGGCGGACATAATGAAAAATGCCGCTAAGCATGTGCACTAGGAGCCGATAACTATGGATACGATTATCTCCTTTGCCTTAAAAAGGCGCTGGCTTGTGCTCACGATAACCTTGCTTATCGCACTCTTGGGGGTTTATAACACGCTCAAGCTGCCGATCGATGCTGTACCTGATATCACCAATGTGCAGGTGCAGATAAATACGGCGGTTGCTGGTTACTCACCGCTGGAGTCTGAGCAGCGACTGACCTATGTGATTGAAAATGCTATGGCGGGGATCCCAAATCTTGACCATACCCGTTCCATCTCCCGTTACGGCTTATCTCAGATCACTGTGATCTTCGAAGAGGGCACGGATATCTACTGGGCGAGGCAACAGATAGCCGAACGTCTTCAGGGGATCCGCGGTGAACTGCCTGCCGAAGCTGAACCCGCTTTAGGGCCAGTAAGTAGTGGTCTAGGCGAGGTGTTTACCTACTCTATTCGTGCACTTGATGGTGCGCTGAAGGAGGATGGCACGGCATACAGCGCCGAAGATCTGCGTACCATTCAAGATTGGATCATAAGGCCCCAACTCGTCAAAGTACCTGGGGTGACAGAGATTAACAGTTTAGGTGGCTATGAGCGCGAGTATCAGGTTGCACCAGATCCTGGCAAACTGTTGGCGTTTAAAGTTACCGTAAACGATGTGATCACGGCTCTTGAGCGTAATAACCGTAACGTTGGTGCGGGGTACATAGAGAGAAATGGTGAGCAGTGGCTAGTTCGCTCGCCAGGACAGCTCAAAGATCTGGAGGAGATCCGTCAGGTCGTAGTCACTAAGCGTGATGATGCACCTGTGCGCATCGGCGATCTGGCTGAGGTGTTTTATGGTAAGCAGTTAAGAACTGGTTCTGCGACACAAAATGGCGAAGAAACTGTGCTTGGCACCGCCTTTATGTTGCTGGGTGAAAATAGCCGCGTGGTGGCAAAAGAGGTGGGTGACAAGCTCAAAGAGGTGAATGCTAGTTTGCCTGATGGGATCGTGGCCGAAGCCGTATATGACAGAACTAGCTTAGTGGATCAAACCATAGCTACGGTGCAGAAGAACCTGTTCGAAGGTGCTGTGCTGGTGATTGTGGTCCTGTTTGCTCTGTTGGGCAACTTTCGCGCAGCCCTGATCGCCGCTCTGGTGATCCCGCTGAGTATGTTGTTTGCCATTACGGGCATGACGACTAACCGTGTCTCGGGCAACTTGATGAGCCTTGGTGCTATCGATTTCGGTATTATCGTCGATGGCGCTGTGATTATTGTCGAGAATGCCCTGCGACGACTAGGCATGGCGCAGAAGCAATACGGTAGATTACTCACCTTAGAGGAGCGCTTAAAACTCGTATTCGAAGCTACACGAGAGGTGTTCCGCCCTGCGGTATTTGGTGTCTTGATCATCATGTTGGTATATCTACCAATATTTGCCTTGAGCGGTGTTGAAGGCAAGATGTTCCACCCGATGGCCTTTACTGTGGTTGCAGCCTTAATAGGTGCGCTTATCTTCTCCGTGACTTTTGTCCCTGCCGCCATTGCGATCTTTGTAAAGGGTAAGGTTAACGAGAAGGAGAACTTCTTGATGGCCAGAGCGCGCAGCGTCTACGAGCCTGTACTGTTCTTCTCCCTTAAACGTCCAGCCATTATCCTGCTTGCTGCAACGGTTTTAATGAGCGTTAGCCTCTATCAGGTGAGCCGTTTAGGCTCAGAGTTTTTGCCTAAGCTTGATGAAGGTGATATTGCCATGCATGCCATGCGCATTACAGGCACAGGGCTTGAGCAATCTACCCAGATGCAGAAGGAGCTTGAGTTGGTAATTGCTGAGCTTGATGAGGTTGAGCGTGTGTTCTCCAAGATTGGTACTCCCGAGGTGGCGACAGATCCAATGCCACCGAGTGTTTCCGATACCATATTGATTATCAAGCCGAGATCCCAATGGGCTGATCCGACTAAGAGTAAAGCGCAGTTTATGGATGAGCTGAGGGACTTAGTAAAACAGGTGCCTGGCAATAACTATGAGTTTACTCAGCCTATTGAGATGCGTTTTAACGAACTTATCGCTGGGGTTAGGGCGGATGTGGCGCTGCGTATCTATGGTGACGATCTCGATACTCTTAAGGCGGTGGGCGATCGCGCTCAAGGGCTGTTTCATAAGATTGATGGTGCTAAAGATGTGCGTGTAGAGCAGATGTCTGGTTTGCCAACACTCTCTGTTGAGCCTAATCGTGATCACTTGGCACTGTTAGGTTTAACCATTGTGGATGTACAGCAAGCATTACAAACAGCTGTCTCAGGTGTTCCTGTCGGCCTTATCTATGAGGGAGATCGCCGCTTTAAGCTGGTTGTTCGTATGAAAGATGAGATAAGTCATGATCTAAGGGCTCTGGAGAAGCTACCTATCGCCTTACCGGCGGATCTGAATCCGGACTTGAGTTATGTCCCTCTTGGGGAGGTGGCCGATATTCGCTTTAAGGTGGGGCCTAATCAGATAAATCGACAAAGCGGCAAGCGTCATGTGGTCGTGACTGCGAATGTTGAGGGAAGAGATCTGGGCTCGTTTATTCAAGATACTAAGGCGCTAATGGGGGATGAGCTTAATCTGCCAAGCGGCTATTGGAGTGAATATGGTGGCACATTTGAGCAGCTAGAGTCGGCATCGAACCGCTTGATGATTCTGGTTCCTCTCACCTTGCTACTTATCTTTGGCTTGCTCTATAGCGCCTTTGGCTCTGTTAGAGACTCACTGATCATCTTCAGTGGTGTCCCCCTTGCTTTAACTGGTGGCGTGTTGGCCTTAGTGCTAAGGGATATGCCACTGTCTATCTCGGCAGCGGTAGGCTTTATCGCACTTTCTGGTATAGCCGTGCTGAATGGCGTGGTGATGTTGAGCTTTATTAAGGAGCTTAAACACAAAGGCTTAGCGCTTATCGATGCGATAAAACAGGGAGCAAGCCAGCGATTACGCCCTGTTATGATGACGGCGCTGGTGGCCAGTTTAGGCTTTGTACCTATGGCATTTAATGTCGGTACTGGCGCAGAGGTTCAGCGCCCACTGGCAACCGTGGTGATTGGTGGTATCGTCTCATCGACCTTGCTGACCTTAGTTATCTTGCCAGTGCTTTACTTGTTGGTGTATCGCATAAGCGGTAAACGAGCTTGATATTGGCTAGCTGAAAACTGCAGTAGATAGAGCAAAACCAGCCTAACCTAGGCTGGTTTTTTGTTTCGGGGTCAGACTTGAGGTGCTAGGTGCTAGGTTTGAGGGTTCTAGGAACTTGGTTATCTTAAGGGCTTCTTGGAAAAGGTATTAGATTTTAGGTCTTAGGAGCTTGTTTATCCTAGGGCCTTCTTGGAAAAGGTTTTAGGTTTTAGAACCTAGGAACTTCTTTGAAGAGAATAGCTAGCATACTCAAGAGCTTATTGTAAGCCAAGAGTCAGATCAAGCGTGGATATGGAGTTTACTAGGAGGAGAGAATAGCCAGCTTACTCAAAAGAACAAACAGATCAAGCATGAATGTGGAATTCACTAGGAGTGAGAGAATAGCCAGCATACTCAAGAGCTTATTGTAAGCCAAGAGTCAGACCAAGCGTGGATATGGAGTTTACTAGGAGGAGAGAATAGCCAGCATACTCAAGAGAACAAACAGATCAAGATGGGGGAATTCACTCCCAAGAGCATGCTAACTCATCAGTCTTTCGCCTGAAATCCCGACGAGATAAAGTCTACAAGAGGATGCTTAAACAAAACTTAAGTAAACCTGAGTTACAGATTGAGTCTATTACTCACTATCCAGAGATAGAAGTTGTTGGCGTTTCTCTAACAGATCTCGTATCAGTGGAGTGAGGATCAACTCCATCGCCAATGACATCTTGCCGCCGGGTACCACTAAGGTATTTATCCTAGACATAAATGAGCCATCTATCATCTTAAGATAGTAGGGGAAGTCGACATTTTTAATGCCGCGGAAACGGATCACCACAAAGCTTTCATCTAAGGTTGGAATGCTCTTCGCGCTGAAGGGGTTGGAGGTATCTACCGTGGGAACTCGCTGAAAATTAATATGGGTACGGGAGAACTGAGGCGTCATATGGTTGATGTAATCATCCATACTACGGACGATTGAGCCCATCACCTTTTCGCGACTATGGCCTCTGTCAGAGGTGTCACGAATGATCTTTTGGATCCATTCAAGGTTGACGATAGGTACCATGCCAATGAGCAGATCCACATGTTCGGCGACATTACAGGAGTCTGTTTTAACCCCGCCATGCAGCCCTTCATAGTAGAGCATATCGGTATTTTCGGGCAGAGAGTGCCACTGAGTAAAAGTACCTGGCATCTGATTAAAGGGCACGGCTTCATCGAAAGTGTGTAGATAGGAGCGGGTTTCACCCTGTCCCGTGGCACTATAATCGCTAAAACACTGCTCTAATTTATCAAAATCATTAGCTTCTGGGCCGAAGTAGCTGATATTTTTATTATCGGTCTGGGCTTGGCGTATCTTCAGTTCCATCTCTGGACGGGTGAAATGATGAAAGCTGTCCCCTTCAACTGTCGCCGCATTGATCCCAAGCTGACGAAAGATATGTTTAAAGGCCCGTGTGGTTGTCGTGGTACCAGCCCCTGAAGAGCCTGTTACTGCGATAATGGGATGTTTTGCTGACATTAAATTTCCTAAATGGAAGCTGAAAATGGTATCGGTTTCGAGTAGCGAATCTCTATTTATACGGTAATCAGTGACTAAAGGTCAAACTTGTATGAATTTAACTGTAAATTTCAATAACCTAATTGTTCTCTCTGGCGGATAGCGATGGACTCATCATCTTCGCTATACTCCACAACCAAGACTCCCTGTTTAAGTGCTTGCTTGCATTGAGCTATTGCTCGCTGTAGCCCCTCTTCATCTGTGTTTGAGAAGCTACCATCTTCCAACTGAGTAAAGAGATACTCCTTGATTAAGGCCTCAAAAGTCTCTGTAGGCAGTTGAACTAATGAATCATATGGAACAAGCATTTTGGCTTCTATCCTGATACTAAAAGGAAGTTAAGTATTCTCTGCTCTAGGTAATACTTAGGTTTAAACGGTGTTCCACCGTTGATGAATCCCACATGGCCACCTTGCCCATGGAGTTCATAGGTCACATGGTGTGAGACGTTCTCTTTTGCCGGTATCACTTCTGCTGTCATAAAGGGATCGTCTGCAGCGTGAAGTACTAAAGTGGGTTTGCTTATACTGGCTAAAAAATCGATCCCACTGGCTCTTTGATAGTAATCATCGACGCCACTAAAGCCGTGCAGCGGGGCGGTAACTCTATGATCAAACGCATAGAAGGTATCGAGCTGCTTAATCTGCTCTAAGGATACAGGCATCGCATCTCGCAGAGAATCATCTTTTACTTTATCTGTGACTTTTTGCTGCAACTGCTTGATTAAGTAGCTTTGATATAGCTTAGAGAAACCTTTTTCTAGTCGCTTAGCACAGGCTGACAGCTTAAGAGGAGCAGAGATCACAGCTCCTCGTTTGAGTAGACTTTGCTCGCCATATTCACCTAAGTATTTAGTCAGCACATTGCCCCCTAAACTATAACCAACGGCAAGCAGATCTGAAGTGGGAAATCGCTGTTGCAGATGCTGAAGATTATCCTGCAGATCTTGAGTATCACCGCTGTGATAGCTTCGTGCTAGCCTATTGCTTACACCTGAACAACTTCTGTGATGGTGGACCACTGCGCAGAGGCCGCGTTGATGGCAATCATTGAGTAACCGCCGCACATAGTGAGACTCAGCGCTCCCCTCAAGGCCATGGATGATGACCAGTATCGCTTCATCTTTTTTTGGGCTTCCCAGCCAATCTAGATCGATAAAGTCCCCATCATTGAGCTCAAAACGCTCTCTGCGTAATGCTGGTCTGTCCACCTTAGTCAGCAGAGGTAAAATCGTTTGGATATGTGGGTTTCTGGCCCACCAAGGGGGGGAGAAGTTATTCGTCATTATCTATTAACTATTATTGGCTATTGCTGAAAATTAAAACGTGTGTTTAATTAGTATCGCAGCATATTAACATAAATGGTCAATTACTGGTTTTTAGGATTGAGTATTACTTCAACTGAAAACCGTTTTAAGGGGGAGAGCATGGAACGACGTACCTTTCTAACCACAGCGCTGGTTGGCACGGCGACTTTGGCGCTGGGGCTGAGTGTCTACTCCCCTGAACATATTCGGGTCAATAAAGCGCTGGATAGTGAACATAGGTTGCTATTTAGTGTGTTGTTGCCAGTGTTTTTAGAGGACGCTCTACCCAATGTCGAAACGACTCGGGTTGCGGCACAAAATCGAACCTTAGATGCCATTGCAGAGACTATCTCGCATCTGCCGCAAGAGGGGCAAGCTGAGCTGGAACAGCTGCTGGATATGTTAGAGCAGAGGTTAGGTCTACTGGTGTTAACTGGCAGCATGACCCCGTTGATGATGCGCTCTCCCGATGAGCTTATCTCAATGTTGGAGTATTGGCGCAACAGCTTTATCGATCTGATGGTCACGGCATACCAAGGGTTGAGAGAGTTGGTGATGGCAAGCTATTACGCGTGCCCTGAGCACTGGAGCCGGCTTCATTATGCTAAACCGACCTATTTTGATAATTAGATCTGTAAAGCAGTACTGATGAGTTCGGTTAAAAAATAATAACAAGATGAGTGTTTGGAGGTGATGCAGTGGCGATACAAGATCCCATAGAGGAGGGCTTGGCTTCGGGGTGGAAACATATCGATGCCAGTCAGCTGAGCGAGGACAGAACCCTTGAAGCCGATGTTGTTATTGTTGGTAGTGGTGCTGGCGGTGGAGTTGCTGCTGAGATCTTAACTCAAGCGGGGCTCTCTGTGATCATCGTTGAGGGCGGGTCGCTTAAATCATCTAACAGCTTCAATATGGAGGAGAGAAGGGCTTACCCGAACCTCTATCATCAAGCGGCTGGGATGAAAACTAAAGATAAAGCGATCGGTATCTTTCAGGGGCGAGCTGTCGGTGGGTCAACCACAGTTAACTGGACCACCTCCATTCGAACTCCTGAGCCTGCGCTTGAGTTCTGGACTAAGGAGAAGTCGGTTACCGGGCTCTCCAGAGCTGAGCTTGATCCTTGGTTCCAGAAGATGGAGCAGCGGCTGAATATCTCCAAATGGGAGTATGAGCCTAACCGTAATAACCAGGCGTTAAAAACCGGCTGTGAAAAGCTTGATTGGGACTTCACTGTTATCAAGCGCAATGTAAAAGGTTGCTGGAATACCGGCTATTGCGGCATGGGCTGTCCGGTAAATGCTAAGCAATCTATGTTAGTCACCACCATACCTTCAGCATTGGATTTAGGGGCAACATTAGTCAGCAGGGCTAAGGTGATTGAGCTTGAACACCACAATGGCAAAATCACAGGGGTTAGAGCCCAAGCTCTTGATGAGCAATTAAAACCGACGTCTGTTGAACTGAACTTCAAGGCTAAACACTATATTTTGTCTGCGGGGGCGATCCACACGCCTACTATCTTGATGCGCTCTGGGACTGACGACCCCCATCAACTTCTGGGTAAGCGAACCTTCCTGCACCCAACTCTGCTCAGCGGAGCCGTGTTTAGCGATCCAATCAATGCCCACAGCGGCGCACCACAATCCATCTATAGCGATGAGTTTGTTTGGCGTGATGGCGCTGCTGGTGAGCTAGGTTACAAGCTTGAAGTACCGCCCGTGCACCCAATTCTTATCTCGTCAAAAACAGTTGGCTACGGTAAGAGTCATGCTGCCTTGATGGAGAACTTTAACCAGCTGCAGGTAACCATTGCCTTAGTGCGCGATGGTTTTCATCCCGATAGCCAAGGTGGACAGGTCCATCTCACTGATACTGGGTTTGCTCTGGATTACCCATTGACCGATGCTTTTTGGCACTCAGCGAGACGGGCGTTTGCCAGCATGGCAGAGTTGCAGTTTGCTGCGGGGGCAAAACAGGTGTTACCCATCAGCGAAGGCGTGAATTACCTTAACAGCTGGAAAGAGGCTAAATCTGTGATTGCCGATATGGAGCTGGCACCGCTAAAAACCGTCGTGGCATCGGCCCATGTGATGGGCGGCTGTGCAATGGGAGAAGATACCAAAATGGCCATGGTAGATAGTCATGGTCGCTCCCATTACTATGAGAACCTCTCCGTGATGGATGGCTCTATTTTCCCCACAAGCTTAGGGGCTAACCCGCAACTGTCGATTTATGGCATGACCGCAAGAAATGCAACCAAACTGGCAGAGGAGTTAACCGCTTCTTCTCGAACGTAAAGCTGAGAAGGGCGGGCTCCGCCCTGCGAGAACGGCACTGCGTGCCTTCGAGGTCGTTCGCAAGCTCACTGCGAGTGCGGCACCTTGTGCCTGCGAGGACATTCGCAGGCTCACTGCGAGTGCGGCACTCTGTGCCTTCGAGGACGTTCGCAGGCTCACTGCGAGTGCGACACCTTGTGCCTGCGAGGACGTTCGCAGGCTCACTGCGAGGGCGACACTATGTGCCTGTGAGGACGTTCACAAGCTCACTGCTAGAGCGCTTCGCTGTTATAACTTCAAGAGATAAATGCTTCAAGTATCTTTTTGAGTGGCCTCATTGGGCAGACTTGGCGTTTGATTGCTCTTAGGTAAGCATGGCTTTATTGGTACTCTCGGGCTTGTTCAAGACTTGGAATTGAACGTGGCTATGCAAGGCCTATCTTATTTGTTAGTACATATGACACTTAACTAAAATCATATGGAGCTTAGCCTTCCCTTAGCAAGTGCGGAAAGTGAGGTATTATCTAACCGCAGTGTAAAGGTTTCAGAGTTAGCAGAATCAACCATTGTACAACTAATATCGACCTTAATTTCATTATCTGGGGATAGGTAACCATCATCAATTTCGATTATTTCACCAGATACTTCAATCTGTCTTTTTTGTAAAATAAAGCTATATTGTTCTTCAAGTGTTTTACTGTGGCTTCTATAGACTGAAAGGCATTCATCTCTATTTAAGTTGAATTTATCAGCTAAAATCGAATACATCTTCTGTTCTTTTACAAGAGTTTGAACTCGAATTCTGTCGAAAGGTGAACTACTAGGGTGTTCTGATTTATCTAGTTCAATTACTCGAGTCGGATATGGGAAGCCTTCTAGTTTATTTTCATGAACTGCTGGTATGGATTCGCCAACCAACTCAAGCAAAGTTATATCTACTAATTCGATTTCTGTTTCTAAACTTAACTCACTTTCTTCTGTACAACCAATACAGAAAAGTAGCAATAATGTCGGCGTAACTATTCGAAGTCTCATTCGAATTCCTTCCGTACTTACGTGCTGCTAATAAGTAAGCCAAGTGTTGTTGGTCGATTTGTTCAGCAAATGGCGTGATAATCTTGGTGAATCTAAATTTAGTCGCTCGTTATATGCACCTATCGTATTGAATAGACAGGTAGTGACTTACCTTACCATTTACCAATACTTCAGAAACGCAATAATAACCTTTATTAGGAGGAGCATAGATTTTTGAATGAATAACTGTATTAGACGGAAGCTTAAACCGTCCAACTGACTGCGCCTTTGCTGCTTTATAAGATGAGCCACCATGTACCGAGATTGGTTTAAGCAAATAGCTTTGACCGTAACTAATTTTGTCAGGCTCTAATCCAAAGTCAAATTCTAATAATTGATATATAAAAAAACCTAGAGTTAGAGAGAAACCCATTAATGCCAAAATCAAGCGAATCTTTGTTTTAAATTTTAACCTTACTCTATATGTATGATTCATAATATATAACTGATTTACTTGTTTCTGATTAGTATTTAATACAATGACAGTACCGAATCTTCTATGGCCATTCAATTTTTCCTTAACTTTATAGTTTGTCATCGATTCTCAATGCTCTTCTTACTGTTAGAACTTATCGGGAAGGCTGAGGGGGGATTAAATCGAAATAAAGGTTGTTTTGTCAGCTTGAAAGTATTGACGATGTTTCTCTGACTGTCTGTTGTTAACCCTTGTTAAGTTCCAGTTTCATTGGCTGAAAGCTAAGTCCTGAGGCCTCAGAAATATCTCCTGATAGAACGAAACCAAAACTTAAATAGGCGTCAATAGAGGTCAGAGATGCACTGACTGTAATAGTATCACTTGTGGTGAAAGATATTATTGATGAGAGCAGTGACCTACCCACTCCTTGCTTTTGATGTTCGGGTGATATGAAAAGCATTGATATATGACGCCCATCTTTTAACTCGATGATCCCTTGGATTTTTTCATTTTCTTCGTATACCAGAATATCTATATTTTCTTTCAATCTAGCGGTAAAACTATCTACAGAGGATATTTTATGAAACGTAGAAATTCCCACATCCGATAATGATGGAGCAACCGATTTCATGAACGAGTTTAAACATACAGAGCTGACTTGAGTAAGGTCTCTATCTTCAAGCTTCCTGATAATCAAAGGATATTCCTTAGAACATAACGCCGACATCACCCATCGAAGGCCGTGTTCATGCCATTGTTAAGTTTATTACCAGTTATAGGAAACAAGAGTGACAACACCTGAACCATAAGGTTTGTTGTGTGATCTCATATCTCCAAAGCCCTGATAATCAAAAATTAGTTGTTTAAAATTAGAAATCACTAAATCATTGCCGGATTTTTCAATCATGAGAGGTTTTGTGAAAATAAGATAAAGCTGATTATCTAATTCTAATATCAGTTTATTCTCTCTTTCTAGCGAGTAAGTCAGTCTATGTTGATTATCGCCTGGGCGGCCAAACCAGCCATCAGGTAATTGAAGACCAAATGCTTCGTTACTCTTATTCCAATGCTCGATTTCTTTCATGCGTAAAATTTCACAATATATTAGGCTGAATTCCGAATAAGAACGCTTTTTACAAGATATAGCCTGTGTATTTATTGCTTTAAGCTAACAGTAAAGCAATTAATCATCAATGAGTTAAAGTTGGCAACTTTAATTTTAGGGGAAAAGCTTTTCACCACGGCGAATATGGCAAAGCTATGTGCTAATAAGCGAGAGCTAGGGGGAGCGAACTGGCCGGTAAACAGGGAGGTTTTTGGAACACAGAGAGCACGGAGTGGAGCGAAAACTAAATCGAAGAGATACTCTTGCTTAGAATCAACAGGTGTAGGTACGGCTGCGAGCTTCCAAAACAGGGATGTTTTGGTAGAGCCCACAAGGATGTGCTTGCAGCGTCTCGCAGAAGTAACTACACATAAGCACGCTGCCAGCGATAAATAACCCTGAAGGTATGACCTTCAATAACCTAACCAGTACCAATTCAGATAAAAGTTAACATATAGAAAATGTATTCAGCCTTCATTCGAAGGCCTGCTAACTTGTATGGTTAATTAAAGAGAAAAGCTGGTTTAGCCAAACCACACCATGGTGTGAAGTAATATTAAACAGCTAACTCAAGGTAATTGGACGAGTCGAGCTGATATAGCTCCAGAAAAATCTCGAAGTTTGAGCGTGTGCCTTCATGGGGGAGGAGTCTTAATTTATGTAAGATCAGTGCCTGAGACTTTCGCTCTAGCATCAGCTCTACATCTAGCATCTGCTGATATTCAGTTTCGGCAAGGCTGTTTTTACTCAGTTTTCTTAGCTTGCGATATGGTAGAAGCACTCGCTCCTCCCACTGCTTAACTTCCTGTTTTAGTTGTGACCAAGCTTGCTCCTGAAGTCGGTAAGTCTGCTTATCTAACCAGATTGAGAGTAGGAGTAGATTGATATTGATCTCATGCTCATCTTGAAGTTGCAGGCATTGAGCTTGATGCTTTAGGTAAAAGGTGTCACAGGCTTGCCACAGTGAAATATCAAACTGATTTAAATATGTCATCTAAGGTTTCCTTGCCTCTATGCTTGGAAAGTGAGCTCACAGAGGCGATAAAAAAGGGATACTCGGTAGTTAAATAGCAGATCGAACCTCTAGTTCTATCTCTTCAATCGACTCCTGAACGTCTAACCACTCCATTTCACTCTCTTCAACCGCTTGAGTGAGTTTAGTTCGTTCATTTAATACCTGAGTTAATTTATCCTTGTTTTCAGCTTCATACAAGGCCATATCTCCTAGCATCTCCTCAATTTCAGCGAGTCTGCTGTTGGCCTTTTCCTGATCTTTTTCAAGTTTTAGCTGAATTTTACGCATGGGCGATAGCTTTTGTCTTAACTCGGCCTCGAGACGTTTCTGCAGTTTTTTATCCTGAGCAGGTTTGGCATCTAGGTTGACCTCAACTTTAGCGGCTGCTTTTGCTGCATCGAGTAGCCATTGATGGTAATCATCGAGATCGCCATCAAAACTGCACACTTGGCCACCGTCGACAAGATAGTAATCGCTACAACTTAGTCTGAGCAGGTGCCTATCGTGAGAAACTATGATCATTGCGCCTTCAAATGATTGCAGGGCCATGGTCAGTGCATGACGCATCTCGAGATCTAAGTGGTTGGTTGGCTCATCGAGAAGCAGCAGGTTAGGTCGTTGCCATACGAGTAGCGCCAAGACTAAACGCGCTTTCTCACCACCGGAGAAGGGACGCACAGGCGATAAAACCATATCACCATTAAAACCGTAGCCACCGAGGAAGTTTCTTAACTCCTGTTCCCTATGAGTCGGAGCGAGTCGAGTAAGGTGCTGAAGCGGTGAGTCATCTAAGCGTAAACTCTCTAACTGATGCTGGGCAAAATAGCCGATATTTAACCCTGGATTTGTCTCATATTTGCCCTTCATCGGTGAGAGCTCTTCTGAAAGCAGTTTAATCAGGGTGGATTTACCTGCACCGTTACGCCCTAGTAGACCGATACGGGCACCGGGAACCAGATTTAGGTGAACACTTTTGAGGATCTCTTTATCACCATAACCGACGGAGACCTGTTCCATGGTGACTAATGGGTTGGGCAGTGCATCAGGCTCTCTAAAGGCCATATGGAATGGACTGTCGGCCTGAGATGGCAGAAGTTCAGTCATACGCTCCAAGGCTTTTAGGCGGCTTTGGGCCTGTTTCGCTTTACTTGCCTTGTAGCGGAAGCGGTCGACAAAGGATTGCATATGAGCACGCTCCTTTTGTTGACGCTCAAAGGCAACTTGTTGCTGGGCCATACGCTCGGCGCGGATCCGCTCAAAGGCTGTGTAGTTGCCCTTGTAGTAGTTCAGCTTAGTGTTCTCAACATGAACAATTTCAGAGACAATTCCATCGATAAAATCCCGATCGTGACTGATAAGGATCAGGGTTCCTTGATACGACTTAATCCAACCTTCCAGCCAGTACATGGTATCTAAGTCTAAGTGGTTGGTTGGCTCATCGAGTAGCAGAAGATCGGAGCGACACAGCAGTGCTTGAGCCAAGTTAAGGCGCATACGCCAGCCACCGGAGAAGCTTTTTACTGGATTACTCTGCTCAGTTTCACTAAAACCAAGGCCTGCTAATAAGCTGGCGGCGCGGGAGTGGATTGCATATCCGCCAATGGCATCTATTTTCCCATGAAGTAGGGCTATCGCATTGCCGTTATCATCGCTTTGGGCTTTTGCCAGTTCAGCTTCAAGCTCGCGATACTCAACATCACCATCTATCACATACTCTAACGCCGAAACTTCAAGCGCAGGGGTCTCCTGAGCCACAGTGGCGATCTGCCAACCACTAGGCAGGCCTATCTCACCCTTATCTAAACTGATATGCCCCATTATGAGGGCAAGCAGAGACGATTTACCTGTGCCATTGGCGCCAACTAATCCGACCTTGTGGCCTGGGTATATGGTTAAGGAGGTCTCATCTAAGAGAGTTTTGGTGCCGCGAACCAGTTGTGCTTGAGTGATGGATATCATGGAGTAGGATTTGGTGTCTCTGAAAACAATTGCCGCAGATGATATCTCACAATGGGCCGCCATACCAATCGGTATATAAGAGGGAAGATAAACAGGGTAAAAAGCGGCAAGAGTCGGGCTAACTGATTTTGTTTATGGCAAAATAGAACACTAATACTGAGGTGTGTGAATATAAGGTTGGAAGACGTGGCTGACACTAAAATAAAAAAACGTTTCGTTGCCGGAGCCAAATGCCCTAAATGTAAGGCCATGGACAGTATCATGTTGTATAAGCTTAATGGGGTTGAAACGGTCGAATGCACGGAGTGTGATTACACCGAACAGCAAGCCGATGAACAGGTTGCCAAGAAGGCAACAGGCGATGTGATTGGTGTGTTTAAACCTTAGGTCGGGCTTGCCCTTCGAGGACGGCACTTCGTGCCTGCTAGGACGTTCGCAAGCTCACTGCGAGGTCGCGCGCTGCTAGAAAAAGCTGAGATGAATGTCGCTGTGGGCGATTCATTTGAGTACGGAACGCGCGGTTCACGCAATAGTCTGCGGCTATGGGAACGCTTCGCTAACAGTAAAAGCCAAGCTGAGCATTTGTGATTGCCGTCATCCCGGACCTGTTCCGGGATCCATTCTTTCTTGTAAAAACAAGAATATTCTCACCACTGAGCGCTGCGCTTCACAGAGTTCACGGAGGAAAAGATGGAGGCAAAAATGATGTCTTTTGATCTTCTTCGTGATCTCCGTGTTCTCTGTGGTGATTGTTCTTATGTTGGTGTTTAAAGTAGAGAAGATCGGGCTTCGCCCTTCGAGGGCGGCACTTCGTACCTGCGAGGTCGTTCGCAAGCTCACTGCGCTGCGAGAAAATGCTGAGATAAATGTCGCTGCGGGCGACTCACTTGAGTACTGAATGCGCTGCTCACGGAATTCATGCTATAGGAACGCTTCGCTTACAGTAAAAGCCAAACTGTGCATTTGCCATTGCCGTCATCCTGGACCTGTTCCGGGATCCATTCTTTCTTGTAAAAACAAAAATATTCTCACCACTGAGCGCTGCGCTTCACAGAGTTCACGGAGGAAAAGATGGAGGCAAAAATGATGTCTTTTGATCTTCTCCGTGGTACTCCGTGTCCTCTGTGGTGATTGGCCAGAGGGGAGTTGTACTTCATCACGCCATAGATGCAAGAGTTAACCTTAACGTCGACTTAATCGCCTCTCTAGTACAAATCCCATTATGCCGCTGCAGAGTAAGAGGACGCCGAATATCTGTAGCCAAGCGTTAATTTGGCGGGGGATCTGCTCCTCTTTATCTAGCCTGTAATGGCGTTTCCCTCCCGTCACATCCATCATAAACCCCTGTCCTTTGTATTCTCTGAATACTAGGTAGTGAGTATCTTCTCTATTGGCCATCTCTAGCCGTTTGGCCCTCATTAACTGTCTACCATCTTCACCATTAGTATCCATACGATTTCTCCAAGAGGAGAAGATATCATCGGGCTCATCGGCTAACGCGATTCCTGAGGACTCATATTGATAGCGAGTTTCATTAAAAAGTTGTTTACTGTTTCCTGTATAAAACAGGGTTAACCCTAAGATGATTAAGGTGCTTGAGATATAGAGGTAGCGGCGAATATTTTGAAACTTCATCTTATCTTGTTGTGACAGTAGCTGCTCGATATCTGGGATCTGATTGAGTTGCTGTTTACTCTCATTAGCATCAATCGAATCGATAAACTCTTGGGTGCTGACTGATAGTGCGGAGAGCAAGTTGCGAAATATCTCATTAGAGGGGATGGATTTATCATTCTCCAGTTTAGAGAGGTAGGATTGCTCAATCCCCGCAAGCTCGGCAAGCTCAGGTTGGCTGAAGTTTCTTTCAGCTCTAAAGTGCTTTATCTGTTTTCCTATGGTCATGCTTAAAATCCTTGTATTGATAGTTTTGAATGGATAGTTTGCTGCCGGCTGCAACTGTATTCTTAGGTATTCCTGCATAAATATGAAGTGGAATATTGACGAATAGTGGGGAATATTGTGCTTTAAAAGGGAAAAGGGAAAAGGGAAAAGGGGAGATAAGAGAGAAGACCTGAAGTATTCAGGTCTAGACAGTTCTGCTCTAGATGACTCGGGCTAGATGGCTGGGGCTAGATGATTGAGGATTAGCTTGTATTAATCCCTAAAGCCTTCACGTAGAAAAAGGTGGCGAGTCTGATTAAAGCGAGATTCATCGGCTTGGATAAAGTCGATGGCTAGCTGGAAGTTCTCTAAGCGAAATTTAGCCAACTTAGCTATCTCATACTCGTTCATCACGATATTCATCGCTTCCACAGTCCACTCGGGCTCTCCGAGACCAATATCTGTTTCATCTGGATCGTAGTGAGTCACCATCCAATCTTGAAGCTGCTCAGCTGTGATGCTTGAAGTTCCCCATGCGTTAAGGGTATCGATTAGCGCTTGTTTACTGATATTGGGTTTGCTTGATGTCTCTGTCATAGCGGTTAGCTCTTTTGGGTTCATATTTAGCGTTAGTGCAATTTCGCCAAAGGGTAACCGAATTGTTTGCTAAGAGCTAGTTGAGGGCCACTGCATTAGATGAAACTGAGCCGCCCTCTCAGTGCCTTGTTACAGATCTGCGTGGGGGCCAAACACCTCATAGTGGATGCGCTCTTCACTGACATTTAACTCAAGCAGTTGCTGCTTGGCAAATTGCATAAAGGCAACGGGACCGCATAGGTAAAAATCACCATCAGTCAAAGGTAGCTGTGATTTTAACAGGGCTAGATTCATAAAACCTTGCTGAACATTGGCACTCATCTGATCTTTATTTAGGCTGCCTATATCACGGTACCAGGTATGGTGCTGAAGGTTTATCTTCTCGCTTAGCAGATTGACTCGCTGATTGAATGAGTGCTGCTCAACACTTTCGCAGGCATGCAGATAAAAGACGGGTTTATCAAACGCTTTGTCGGCTAACATCTCCAGCATGGATTGCATAGGAGTGACGCCAACTCCCGCTGAGATGAGTACCACAGGTGCTTCACGTTCGATATAGTGGAAATCTCCCGCAGGTGGATAGATATCAACAATATCATCAAGATTAAGGTGGTCATGTAGATGGTTAGAGACAACACCTGGGATCCCTATTGCCTCACGTTTTACCGAAATTCGGTAGCTGCTGCCGTTTGGCTTATCTGACAGTGAGTATTGGCGTATCTCCTGAAATTCATGATCGGTAGGTGCGACTTTAATCCCTAAATATTGACCAGGCTCATAACCAATTACTGGCTGTTGATCGACAGGGGTGAAAACAAAACTAGTGACTAGGCTCGACTCTTCACGTTTTTGAGTAACGCGGAACTGTCTTGCACCAAGCCAGCCACCTGCTTGAGTGGCACTCTTTTGATATAGCTCGTCCTCACGCTTAATAAAGATCCCAGCTAACAAGCCATAGGCTGCGCCCCATGCTTCCTCAACATCAGGGGTAAAGGCATCGGGTGCCAGTTCCCGTAGCGTTTCTAGTAGATGGTGTCCGACAATCGGATAGTGGTCGGGTTGGATATTGAAGCTAGTGTGCTTATGGGCGATGCGCTCTACTGCACCGGAAAGTACACCTAAGTTGTCGATATTTTTAGCATAAGCGGCAACAGCATTAAACAGTGCGGCAGGTTGGCCACCAGTTTTTTGATGGCTCATATTGAAAATATCTTTAAGCTCAGGGTTATGGTTAAACATTCTCTGATAAAAATGTTCAGTAATGGCGGTACCAGCAGACTCTAATAGGGGAATGGTGCTCTTAACTATGCTGATATGTTTTTCAGATAACATCTAAATATCCTTCTGATATAGGGTGTGTTTTATGACGAAAAATATCGTTCGATTGAGGTAGAAAATTAACGCTTAGCTGGCTCTTGCACTCATGAGAATGCGAGCGTAGTGCCAGATGAAAATGGAGAAAGCGGTTATCCAGCAGATAGCGCTGATGTCCCAGGCCATAATTGGCATCTGCAGTAGTGGCAGAATAAACCTCACTAGCGTGCCGATAAACATGAGTGCAAAGGCGATATTCAGTGATGGATGTGGCTTAAGTGGTCGACCTGTATGACCCAGAGAGACGCGAGCGATCATCGCTAAGATCATGCCGCCTATGGTACCGACGGTGATCAGGTGTAGCGCATCGGCAAATCGAATTAAGTCGGTGTGGTAGCTTACTCCTAAGGCGACGAGACCTAACCCAAGGGCCAGATATGCCGATTGCAGTGACCAAAGAAGTGGAACTTTGCGCGTCGAAAGTGGATCCCAATGCCAGAGTCTAAGCAGGTGAATAATGCCCGCACTGGTTAAGGCAAAGGCGGGGGTAAAAGGTAGTGCAATAAAGTGGCCAGTGAAGAAGATACCTATGCCGATAATCGTGACCACTGGCAGAAGTTTGTCGAGTATTGGCGTGGCTTTTACTTGAGCATTGTCGGCGCCGCGTCCGGTGAAGAAGGGGATTACACGCCCACCGACGATGCCGACCAGCAGGCCGAAGGTTAGGATAGCTGTGCGAGCTAGATGGAGTGCTAGCTCAGTATGTCCGCTAAAGTCAGCGATTAAGAAGCTTAAATTCAGTAGCATCATCACGCTAAGAAGAGGAATAAACTGGTAGTTTCGTTTGCTTTTAGCGCGGATAACCATAGAGGCGAGAAAACCGATACAGGCTAACCACCACCCAGCTTGAAGTACTAAGGCGAGCACCTGAATTTTTGTATCATCACTCCACAGAAGTGCGCGTATCATCAACCAGATCAAGGTGAGGGTTAGCAGAGAGCCGCCATTGATACTGCGCTTATTGGTCCAGGTTTGCGCCGCGGTCAGTAGAAAAGCCACCGCTATAGTAGCCCCGAATCCAAATAACATCTCATGAATATGCCAAGCCACTGGAGTCAGGCCAGAGCTTGCTAAAGCGGGAAGATAGCCATGGAGAAATAGGAGCCATATTCCAACGCTTAATACTGAGCTTATGGTACCAGCTAGAAACCAAGGTCGAAATGCCAGATCCCATAGGGGCTGTTGAGTAAAACTCAACAATTTAGGGGGCAAGTGAGTTTTCTCTGCGTCCGATAGCTCTCCTGTCGAGTGTAGTTGTTGATTGAGTCTTGCTTTACTGACCTGCTGTTTAGCGGGTTCATTGATGCTGTGGAAAGTTTTGCTCATCTACTGCTCTTATGTTAATTAAAAATAATGACTTAACTTAAATTTTTAAGCGGTTTACAGCTGAGTTGCGCCTAAGCCGTGTAGGCCGATACAGCGCATCACATAACCTATTTTTACTACTGTCGCAAAAAGAATAAGGGCAATATGGCTTGCGACTTGGGTCCATAAAGAGAAATACTCATCGTGGGTATAGCCGATAATAATGCAGGTTATTATGCCTAACATTGCAATGAACATAGCGCCGTTACCACTGAGCAAAACTCGTGAGAAATTTCGCTTGTTCCTTTTATGTGAGTGACTAGCTTCATAGGTTGACCAACTGGCCGTTAAGCTTGGTTGAATTGCTGCGTGTGCTGTGCTCATCATAAACTCCTCACCTATTTATGCTTACTCATTCACTGATATCTTCTCTACCCTATGACATAGCGAATACCATGCCAGAAATGTAACTTTATGATTTTATGCTGTTTTGTTTTTACTTACACTTGTAATGAGTCAATATGACTACATACTGAATGTAGTCATATTGACTCGATTGATGTGTTTTGAGTTAGTTCATGTTAACGTGTTCCTTAATGGCAACAGATAGATAAACAGTGAGGTAGACAGTGGGTGAACTCTCTCCACAGGCTTTAATCGAGTTAGCACTGGATCTGGCAAATAGTTTGACCACTAAAGATAGGTTTGAGCGTCTGCTGAGTACCGTTAGGCATGCGGTGGAGTGTGATGCGGTTGTTTTACTGGATGTTGAATCTGGGTTTCTTAAGCCTTTAGCCCAACAAGGCTTGACTCAGGATGCCTTGGGACGGCGTTTTGAGATAGCCGCTCACCCTAGATTTGAGGCGATCTGCGAGTCATCGACTCCAATACGTTTTGCTGCTAGTAGTCCACTTCCTGACCCCTATGATGGCATGTTGCTCGCCCATGAGGGGGATCTGCCAGTTCACGCCTGCATGGGTCTGCCATTGATGTCAGATGATAATTTAATTGGTGTGCTCACTTTGGACAGCATGAGTCCTAACGCTTTTGATGATATTCCCAAAAGGAGTTTAGATATCATCTCCGCCATGTCGGCGGCAACGCTAAAAACCGCCATTTTACTGCAGGAGCTGGAGCATCACTCACTGCATAATCAGCAGGTGGTTGCCGAGTTGACTCATGAAGCCTTAGTAAAAGATGGTGGTGAGTTGATTGGCGATAGCTTGGTGATGCTTAAGCTTAAACGTGAGATAGACATGGTGGCCATCTCAGATTTCTCCATCTTGATTGAGGGGGAGACGGGGGTGGGTAAGGAGCTGGTGGCAAGGACTCTGCACCGTCAATCTAAACGGGTCGAAGGGCCGCTTGTATATGTTAACTGTGCGGCACTACCTGAAAGCTTGATTGAGAGTGAGCTGTTTGGTCATGTAAAAGGTGCGTTTACTGGGGCAGACCGAAACCGAATAGGTAAGTTCAGCTTAGCTGACGGCGGCACCATTTTTCTCGATGAGATAGGTGAGTTATCACTCTCTGTGCAGAGTAAATTGCTGCGTGTGCTGCAAAACCAAGAGATCCAGGTTGTTGGTAAGGATGACATTGAGCGAGTGAATGTACGTATTCTTGCGGCAACAAATCGCAAGTTAAAGGTGGAGGTAGAGGAGGGACGTTTTAGAGCCGATCTTTATCATAGGCTGAGTGTCTATCCTATTTCGGTTCCCCCCCTTCGATCCCGAGAGGGAGATGTGACTCTGCTCAGTGGTTATTTTATTGAGTTGACTCGCCGTAAGCTGGGAATGCAGCAACTTACCCTTACCTCTTCGGCTATCGATGCGTTAAATCGATATGACTGGCCGGGTAATGTCAGGGAGCTTGAGCATGTGATTGCTCGTGCAGCTCTGCGCGCTAAAGGCAGCGTAAATTCGGTGATAGTACGTATCGGGCTAGAGCATATGGAACATCTAGTCGCAACATCAAGCCTGCAGTCAGCTAACGTGCTGAAAGGAGATTCAACCCCAAGGATCAGTGAAGAGGTCGAAGCCAATCTCAAGTTAGCCACCGAAGCATTCCAGCGCCGGGTGATCACTCAAGTGTTAACTGAGGAGTCTGGAAACTGGTCGGCTACGGCTAAACGTTTGGAGATAGATAGAGCTAACTTAAATCGTTTGGCTAAGCGTCTGGGGATCCGTGTCGCCAAGAGCGTCATTGCCGACAGTTAAGTGTGGGCTGGCAGTAGATTTTCAGTAAGAGTGAAGCGTTTAATTACGGGGTATATTTCATCGATATAGAAAAGAGATTAAATCGATATGGTGAAGATTGCATCGCTGCGGGCGAGCAATTAGCTTGGGCGACACTGTCTCTTACTCACCTTTAAACCCGGAAGATAATAATATGAATAACAGTGCCGCTTCGGAAACGAAGCTGGGCTTTCCAACCACATTTTGGATTGCAAATGGCGTGGAACTATTAGAGCGCGCCGCCTATTACGGGGTGTTCATCGTGATCACCCTTTATCTGTCTCGCATCTTAGGTTTTACCGATGTTGAAGCTGCTTGGTTAGCTGGCTCCTTCTCTGCAGGCTTATATTTCCTACCTACTTTTACTGGCGCACTTGCGGACAAGATGGGTTTTAGAGGCGCACTGCTGCTCGCCTTTGGTTTGTTGACGGTTGGCTATGCCGGTTTAGCGATATTTCCTGCGTTGCTCGAAGGGCAAGGTCTGGTCGAGTATGGCAGAGAGGTGGTTTATCATGGATTACAAAGCGCTGATATACGCTGGGTAATTGTGCCGATCCTTGTGATTATCATGATAGGTGGGTCCTTTATCAAAGCGGTGATCACTGCAACGGTCGCAAAATCCACCACAACGGCAAACAGGGCAAAGGGTTTCTCTATCTTTTATATGATGGTGAACATTGGCGCTTTTTCAGGGAAAACTGTGGTTAAGCCACTGCGTGAGTCTATGGGGGATTTAGGGTTAGTAAACCTTAATTACTTTGCCGCTACTATGACCTTAGTGGCGTTTATTAGTATCTTCTTTTTCTTTAAAAATGCCGAATCAAATAGCGAAGGAAAGTCACTCAGTGAGGTGATGAATGCCCTAGGTAAGGTATTGATCAACGCACGTTTAATAACTCTGATCCTTATTATTACCGGTTTCTGGATGGTTCAACATCAGCTTTACGCCACTATGCCTAAGTATGTTCTGCGTATGGCGGGAGAGGGAGCGTCACCATCTTGGTATGCCAACGTTAATCCTCTGGTTGTCTTTTTAAGTGTCAGTTTTGTGACTTCGCTGATGAGCCGCAGGAGCGCACTCTTTTCCATGACCATAGGCATGTTCATCATGCCTCTTTCAGCGCTTTTAATGGCCTCTGGCAATATGCTAGAGGGGGATATTGATCTTGGTTTTATGCAGATGCACCCTATCGCTGCCATGATGATATTGGGAATTGTGTTTCAGGGATTGGCAGAGTCGTTTATCTCACCACGTTTTTTAGAGTACTTCTCACTGCAGGCCCCTAAGGGAGAAGAGGGCTTGTATCTGGGTTTCTCCCACCTCCACTCCTTTATCAGTTCACTCTTGGGCTTCGGTCTGTCAGGTTATCTGCTTCAGGCATATTGCCCAGATCCTCGTACCTTCGAATCCCATGAGGCTTGGGTGAGTGCATCGGCGAATGCACACTATATCTGGTATGTGTTTGCGGCCATAGCCACGGCTTCTGCTGTCTCCTTAATTATTTATGGAGCTGTGATTAAGCGTTTAGACGCCGATAAACTCGATGAGCCGGAGCCCGTTACCGTATAGAGTGAAATGAATCGAGCTTTGAAGCCTCGTTAATCGGGGTTTTATATTTGCCTTAAATTAAGTTGGGTAATCATTTTGCTATACAGTTGTGCTTTGCGGGGTTAAACTGTCTGCACTTAAACTAAAGGTGGGATAGTGATGAAGTGTTGTCGAATTGCCGTGAGTATGATGCTGCTCATGTTAACAGGCTGCGGTGTTATTCATGATTACCGCCAATCACAGATGTTTAACAGTTTCGATGATTTTAGACCTGGACCTGATGGTGGAAGCGATCTTATCTGGTCTAAGCCTGGTATCAAAAGTATCCAAGATCTGAATGAAATACTTAAGCAGTACGATAGTGTGATGGTGGATCAAGTGTGGTTGGTGTTGGATGATAAAACTCGCTATGACAACTTGTCAGAGGCGGAGATTGTCGGGGTTTCTGAGTATCTAGTGGAGAAGATAAAACATAAAGCTTCATCTCGTTTTAAGCTGGTGGATGAGCCTAAAGATAAGACGTTAAGGATCAGTGTTGCGTTAACCAATATCGAAACACCGAACCCAATTTTAGCGGTGACCAGTAGTTTGCTGCCTGTCGGTCTTGGGATCTCAACTATTGCAAAAGTGGTCACAGGCGAGCATACCAATGTAGGCAGTGCGACCATAGAGATGATGATAAGCGATGCCAGCTCTGGTGAGTCTATCGTTGCCGTTATCGACAGGAAATCTGGCAGTAAAGATCTCAGCACCATGATAGATTCCACCGATGATGCTAAGGATGCTGTGGACTGGTGGGTTGAGCGGATCGGTCTAACCCTACGAGGGCAGATGGCGGAGTAACACTCTTTGTTAACACTGTAGCAGGCTAGATAGTACAGAGCCTGCTACTGCTTTATGACTTGCTATCCAATGCAAGCAACTCAATTCAATCCTTGCTATAATCACGCCCATTATTATCGGGCCCCCATACTGTCCATTTCACAACATAGTACTCGGCTTGATAAATTCGATTGATTTCAGCGTTATACCGGTTTTTCTGGTGTGTCGCTTTCATGGCGATGTTCGTCGTGATAAAAATAGGAATAGACCTTGAGCCAAGTTACCCCCAATGCAGACAGTAAGATGTCATTTTCGACATTAACGCTAAAACCTGAACTACTCGATAACCTAAAGACTATGGGTTATGACTCGATGACGCCGATCCAGGCCCAGAGTTTACCCGCAATTTTAAACGGTGAAGATGTTATTGGCCAAGGTAAGACAGGCTCAGGTAAAACGGCCGCCTTCGGTTTAGGTCTGCTGCACAAGCTAAACGTGAAGCGTTTTCGTATTCAGTCTTTGGTGCTGTGTCCTACCCGAGAATTGGCTGATCAAGTCGCAAAAGAGATCCGTACCTTGGCTCGTGGTATCCACAATATCAAGGTGCTGACCCTGTGTGGTGGCGTGCCTATGGGACCGCAAATCGGCTCGCTTGAACATGGTGCTCACATTATTGTAGGAACACCTGGTCGTATAATCGATCACCTATCACGTGAGCGTTTAAGCCTTGAAGATGTGAATACCTTAGTGCTTGATGAAGCGGACCGCATGTTAGAGATGGGCTTCCTGCCAGATCTTGATTACATCATGGCCGAGATGCCACGTGAGCGTCAGACGCTGCTATTTAGTGCGACTTTCCCTAAGCAGATCCAGAAGATCGCCGAAGAGATCATGTATGAGCCTGTGATGGTAAAAGTCACTTCGACTCACGATAGTAATACCATAGACCAACACTTCTATGAGCTGGAAAGCAACAAAGATCGCCAAAAGGCACTACGTCTATTGTTGCTGCAACACAGACCTGAGAGCGCGGTGGTTTTCTGTAATACAAAGCGTGAAACCAAAGATGTGGCGGCAACCTTAACCAATGACGGTTTCAGTGTTGTGGCTCTGCATGGAGATCTGGAGCAGAGGGATAGAGATATCACCTTGATGCAGTTTGCTAATAAGAGCGCCTCTATTATGGTGGCGACCGATGTTGCAGCTCGAGGCTTGGATATTGAAGCGCTGGATATGGTGGTGAACTATGAGTTTGCCTATGACACCGAAGTACATATTCACCGTATCGGTCGTACTGGTCGCGCTGGTAGTAAAGGGGCTGCTTATACTTTCTATAATTATGAAGATGATTATAAGGTTAAGCTGTTAGAGGAGTATCTGGATCGCGAGATCACCAGTGAAGTGTTACCGCCTGAGAGCTTACTCGATACCTTCCCAACTCAACCTAAAATGGTGACCCTGCAGATTGATGGTGGCAAGAAGAACAAGCTGCGTCCTGGCGATATCTTAGGTGCGTTAACCGGTGAAGATGGCATTCAAGGCTCTGAAGTTGGCAAGATCAAAATTACCGACTTCCGCTCATATGTTGCAGTCGACCGTAAAGTCGCCAAACGTGCACTACACAAGATCACCAATGGCAAACTTAAAGGTCGCAGCTACCGTGCTTGGGAGATGCGCTAGGCTAGTCTCCAATTCTCGCTAGTGGATGCAGATAAACGACTTATCTAGACGATAAAAGGAGTGAACTTAAGTTCGCTCCTTTTTTAGTATTTAGGCTGATTGGTACCTTATCGTTGCCTATCTTGGCTTATAAAGTAGCCCTCTTCACACTGCCTTTGGTAACAGGGCAAAATTACTCGACCATCAAAGGGCGCTAGTACTTTTTTGCCCGATATTTTAGCCAATAATTGACCTGCGTTAACTTGCTGAAGATTAACAAATCCTGGCTGCATCTCAAATATCTGATCTTTGTTGACCGCCTGACGATAACAGATGTTGGTTTTTAAGTATGAGTAGGGATAGGTATGGCTAGATAGATAGTCGAAGGCCTGCTGCACTTGTTCGCAATCTTCCAGCATATCAAATAGGTATAGATGATAGATTAAGGTATGAAACCCAAAGTTAAAAGTAGATTGCTCTTGGTGCTGGCCGCATTCAACGATATGGCTGCTACTAAAATGGGGAGCAAACCATTTAGCTAAACACCCCTCTAAACTATCGATGATCCCTTCAATCACAGGTATTGGAGTTTGTTCAATTATCAGCTGTGGTGGTTTATCTGCAACAAATGACATAAACGGCGTGCCAGTTGATGACATTGAGTGAATATCGAGTAGGTGTTTAGTGGTATTGGAAGCTTGCTCATCGAGTAAATTCAACATTAATTGGTTTAGATGCTGTGCAGAGACAAGTTCGTGATTTGTAGGTTCAGAGTTAAGGTTTGTAGCGGTAAAAGCGCGATTGAAATCTTGGTCAACATAACGCACTCCTTGAGCTGTCGCTTCTGGATTCCCATGAATGACGACGATTCGTCCCTTTAAAGGTATCTTGGACACTATGTCACTTAAAGTATCAATCGCCTTAAGGCCTACCATTTCATTACCGTGAACAGCGGCTGTGACCACGAGTAATGAATTGGAATTTTTTGCCGTTATATCTTGATATATATAAGGTAGTTTCTTCACAGTATTAATGTAAGCCATCTAATAAAGTACTGTACTCTTTGAACAGTTCAGCTTCAGTCATCATGCCCATTAAATGGCCATTATCAACAACTGGCAGGGCACTAATAAGATTCTCACGCATCAACTTAATAGCTTCGCCTATTGAGCCGTGTGGAGTGATGGTGATAGGTTTTGCGTTCATCACCTCTTTAACTGGGACTAAATGAACGTCACCAGCGCTGGCGTATCGACCGTAAATATCTAGTATCTGTCGGTAAGATAGCACCCCTATCAGTTCACCAGAGTCAGACTCGACGGGTAGGTGTCTGACGTTATTCCAATGCATAATTTTAGCGGCTAAGTCGATGAGGTCGTCTCCTCTCACTGAGAAAATATTAGTCGACATCACCTGCTCTACAGATTTATAGGTCTCTTTTAGTGCTGACATCTCATCTTGTGTGACATCATCCCATAGGTGTAATGGTTTACCTGTAGCTTGTCGGTTATGCATTACTTGCACTAGTAACTTACTGCTTATTTTATGGTTATAGCCATTTTCATGGATCTTCTCGAAGTTACGTAGCATCCATATGCTGCCATTCGTGCGTTTAGCGACTCGCTGCTCAATAATACCCATATACTTATCAATATCGGTTTGATCAATATTGGCTAAAGCCAATCCTTCACGAGCTACAGGGATTAATTCGCGTTCGATAAGTTCGGCACATGGGATAACTTCACCATTAAACCAAACAATATCGGTATTTAGAGAGCGCATAGATACGTTATCGAAGTTCTTTTTGGCCGCACTAAAATCCATGATTTTTGTCACATCATCAAGCCTTGAGCCATAGCCATTCATTAAGCCTAAAAAGAATGCCATATTGGCAATCGCATCAACAATAGTTGGGCCGGAAGGTAACACTCTGTTTTCAATGCGTAAATGTGGAACATTGTTCTGTACACCATAGCAAGGTCTATTCCAGCGATAAACCGTGCCATTGTGCATACATAAAGCATCTAACTTTGGGGTTTGACCTTGTTTAAGCTGTGCCATTGAATCAGTCTCGATATCGTTAGATATTAAGACTTTAAACTTAGATATATCCTCTTGAAATAGCTCTAAAACAGATGATTTTACCCATTGGCTACCAAACCAAACTCTAGGTTCAGATTCTCGTAAATTTAAATTAGATTGACGAGTGTCTATCGCTTGCTGAAAGAGTGCTATACGTGTCTCGTGCCATAAGCGTTTCCCCAATAATAGTGGGCTATTAGCGGCAATAGCCAATAGAGGAGCTGTTATTGCTTGGGAGATATTGTAGTAGTGAGCAAAGTCCTGCTGGGATACCTGAAAATGAACTTGAAAGCTAGTATTACAGGCCTCTATCAATACATTGTCATGACTAAAAGATAACTCATCCTGACCGCGGATATACAGTTTACAATCTTCGCCACGTTGCTGACCTAAAGTATCATTTAGGGCGAAGTACCTAGGCTGAGGAGTAAGATTATCTAAGGTTAAATCACGGTAGCGTATGGTGGGTAAAATCCCCGTGGTAATGACTTCGCCATTTTCAGCGGCAATATGCTTAAGTAGCTTCTTATATAAATCTTGAAGCTGTTTTTCTGTCTTTGAGATGGCGTCTTTGGTAAATTCGTGGGGATCTAAGTTTGCTTCGAGGTTAAATAAGGCGAGTTCATTGGTAAAACAGGGGTCATTCATGCTTTCCAATAGTTTCATTGCTAATGGAGCGGGATCCATATGTTCATCGACTAAAAAAAACTCCTGCTCAGCTCCTATTCGGCTAATATCCTTTTCAAACATCTCCTTTTTAAGCATCTCTTCTAAGGCGTGTACGTCTTTGATTAGAGACTTCATAAACATACGGATTGTATCTGGTGAGCTTTGTTGATTAACTTGTTGTTGCCCCATAAGCCAGTACCTCATACACGATTTATTACTACTTACTTATATACGAACATTTATCAAGCTACAGTAGATTTAGCTGAACTTCAACAGGATTAAAGTGGTGGTGTTTGCCTTTGGTTTTATTTTTGGTGGTTAATGCTTGTTGGTGTCTAGTTGGTGGTTAAATAAGCTGGTTTTTTTGCGCTGTAGGTGAGTGTTCTAAAGAAATAAAGTAGCTCTCTTTAAGCCTATTAGCCTTGCGTGGCTTTTTTCTCTGCATACATCTTATGGTCTGCACTGGATACTAAGGAGTCTACACTCTTACCATCAGCAGGGTAGATAGCCGCCCCCATGCTGGCACCCAGTTTGAAATCGATACCATCTATGGCAAATGGCATCTTTATCCGGTTTTTTAATAAGCCTGAAAGATGTTCTAGCTCGGCTTTATCTGTGACGTTTTGTATTAGTACACAAAATTCATCACCTCCCATGCGGCACACAAGATCGGTTTCCCGTGTGCAGCTGGTGATCCGTTTCGCGATCTCTTGAAGTACCCAGTCTCCATATTGATGGCCGTAGGTGTCATTGATGGGTTTGAACTTGTCTAGATCCACATAGATAAGCCCAAAAATGCCACCAAAATTTTTGGCTCGATTTTCTATCTTAACGGCTTCCTCTTCAAATTTACGTCGGTTTGCTAATCCGGTTAGCTCATCATGATGGGCTTGATGCTCGATCAGTTCTTGCATCTCCATCATCTCAAGCATCTGATCTTTTAAGGTGATGCTGTAGACGACTTCATTGAGCGCACTCTTAGACATCTCAATCGATTTACGGCTCATCAGTAGAACGCCTATCAATAGGAAAAAGGATGAGAAAGCGATGACTCCTTGGCTATGGTCATCGAAGCGTGTGAGAGCATGAAGCAGGATAGGGGGAAGGATAAGTATGCCATAGGCGATATAGTATTCTGGAAAGCTAATATTGCTTATTAGAATGATTGCGAATAAACAGATTAAAAAAATATAGTAAAGCTGTACATGATCTAGGGGAACATTACCCAATAATATGAAAGGGCTAATACCGAATAACAACGCAATCAATAGACCGAAAAAAAAGCGTTGGGTGAGTTTCTTTCTGAGATTGGGGTAATCAGCATTTTGAGCAACGAGTGCGTTTCCGTTTTTGTCTATCAGGTAAACGGCAATAATAGTCACAGCAAATATGCTCTGCCAAATTGCTAATAAAATTAAGGAGGAATCTAGGTAAAACTGATAGAAGGAGAGGACTAATGAAGCCATGAGCAGTAGCGATGAGTTTCTAATACTTTGGCTAAAGTAACGAGCTATTCTTGCCGTGTAGACTCGATTTTCGAAGTCATTAACCGGTGAAGATAGTAATAAAAATAGCTTTCTTTTCATTGTATTTATATCGCCAATTTTTATATCCGTAATACTGTTAGCTGCACTAATTAATTATAGGTCTTTCAGACAAAGTGATGATTGAAAAGTCAGGTTATCAGAAAGATAACCTGTTTATTTATTAAGACTATATACCTAAATAACTGAGAAATGGAGAGTTAATGAAATATTTCGCTTATTTCTCTTATGGAGAGAGAGCTAATGATTGTAGAGTTTTAGAGTTATGGCTCGAACCAAGCCCACTGTCTATGGGCTTTTTTTACTTTAGTCCTGCATGAAGTTAAGGCGAGTATTTAGTCAAATACATAGGGGCAGGCTGAGTAGTGATTAAAGGCATCGTCCCAGCGTCTAACATCGTTTGCACGTCGCCAGCGAGAGTGCCAGAACTCCATCATACAAGTGCCGTTATCTAGCTGGATTAGCAGTGTATCTTGCTCTTTGACTTGCTCATAGGGCGGGTAGTCTCTACTGCTTCCCCAGGTGATACCACCGCGACTATCTGCCCAGTATTGCCAAAAAGCATCTAAGCTAAGCCATTGTGCTTGTGATGCTTGCCATGCTCTTTCCTGACCCGCGATTAGCTTTACTTGGCCATTCGTCGCTTGAGTGCCTTTCACTTGCGCACTGTTTTCTGTGATGACTTTTTTAGTGTCATCGGCATTGACTGTCTCACTGCTTATTAGTACACCGAGACTGGCAATCAGAAAGGTAAATATCATAGTTAATTGTCGAGTCATATCTGGGCTCCCGCTCTTTGATTATCTTTGTTGAATTGATAAGACCCTCTAACTTGAAGAGCTATTTCGAAGGTCTATTCGATGAAGAGTAAAGCTATTTAGTACTGATTTTAGTTCGATTCAGTAATAGGCGAACCTGTCTCTGTATCCTCTCTTTGAAACAACCAATTAAGCCCCAGTCGATAGCTATCTGTGCTGTTGGCCGCATGGGTCCCACCATCGATAGTAAATACCTTTATATCCCAAGGCGCATCGTGACGATTTTTCCAATATTTATCCCAATCCATAGCATTGTCTCTGGAGTAACCGCGATCATGTGAGCCTGAGGTGAGAATAAGGGATAAATCATCCCTGTTTGCTGAATTAGGCGTCGAGAAGAAGCGCTCGCGGCCAGGTTTTATTGAAGGGTTGCTGGCGATATGTCCCCAAAAAAGATCTGGCTTAGTGAAAGCGCTATATAAAACCATATAACCCCCTCGACTTTGACCAAAGAGTACTCGCTTATTGGGATCGGCTCTATAGCGGTTTTCGATATCTGGTATTAGCTCTGTTTCTAGAAACTGCTGAAACTTGGGGGCACCACCTTGGTTAGGTTTTGCATCTGCAGCGGGAGCGCTAAAGTCGTAGCCTCTTTTATTGATGCTGGGATGAAATGAGCCGTAGGCGATACCGACTATGATAGCTTCCGGTAGTTTATCGTCATATTGAAGAAAGAGATGATTGGTCGCTAAGATGGGAAACAGAGAGTCACCATCCAATAGGTAGACTACTGGATATTGTTTACTTTTATTCTCATCATAGCCCTCGGGAAGTCGAACATAGATATGGAATGGACGGCCTACAGATTCAGATCCTAGTTTGAAATACTCACCTGCCAGAGCCGGTAAAAAATTCAGGGGCACTAGGCTGTTCATCTCAGTGGAACTGGAGGTCTCTTCAACTGTACTGCTACAGCCTACAATAGGGAGTGAACTGACTGTGAAAGCGATGGCGAGTAGGCATTGTTTAGCTGATATCCATTTCATTTTTGGTCCTTGTATGGGCTGGAGATGCTATTAAGCTTCTAATTTATATCCTTTTAAATCATACGGATTAAGGTATAGAGAATAAAGGGGCACTCATAGGTTGCTCTGCGCTCTCTACCTTGACTCTCATCTGGCTTTGCTGTGAGTTAATAGAGCTGAACTTGGTAGGGGGTGCCTGGCAGCTCCACATCTCGATTATTGGCGGTTGCAGGAACATAGGAGTCGAGTGCGTAAAAGTTACCAGTGTTCAGAGTGCCGTCGAGATAGAGAAGTAGGGCAACTTGACGACCGTTTTGATCATAGCCAAGCGCAGTGAGTACTCCTGTCTCGTTAGGGCCAGGTTGTGCAAATGCAGACTGCCCTATCACTGAGTCTTTTACGATGATCTTGTTACCTATCTCATCGATAAATGAGAAGCCGATATGTTTACCTGTAGTGAGCTTATACATATCAGGGCCTGCAGGTAATGTCAGAACTAAACCTGATACATTTCGTGTACTGACATCTGTTCTATGCAATCGGCCACTTGATATGAACAGGTTACTGCCTGTGGCATAGCTAAACACACCTACATTGATAGGATATTCAAGATCGCCACGATACTCCTCACCATCAGGGATACCGTCATTGTCACTGTCGACATCAAGGTAATTGGCGAGGCCGTCACCATCGCTATCGGCATAGCTGTTTGGGTCATAGGGAGTGCCTGGTAACTCTATATCTCGGTTATTAGCAGTTGCAGGAACATAGGTGTCGAGAGCATAAAAGCTGCCTGTACTCAGAGTGCCATCGAGATAGAGGAGCAGAGCAATTTGGCGGTGATTTTGGTCAAAACCTACCGCGGTCAGTACTCCGGTTTCATTGGCGCCTGGCTGTGCAAATGCGGTTTGTCCTATCACAGAATCCTTGATGATGACCTTATTGCCAGCTTCATCGATAAATGAGAAGCCGATATGCTTACCCGTAGTGAGCTTATACATATCAGGGCCTGCTGGTAATGTCAGGACTAAACCTGATACATCTCGTGTACTGACATCTGTTTTGTGTAATCTGCCATTTGAAGCAAATAAGTTACTGCCTGTAGCATAGCTAAATACGCCTACATTGACGGGATATTTAACTAGTCCCGGATACTCTACCTCATCGCTAATACCATCATTATCACTGTCTAGATCAAGGTAATCAGCTTGGCCATCACCATCACTATCGGCATATTCAGCTGGCTCATAAGGAGTGCCGGGGAGCTCTACATCTCGATTATTAGCGCTTGTAGGGACACTACTGTCTAATGCGTAAAAGGCGCCAGTACTCAGATTGCCATCAAGGTAGAGAAGTAAAGCTAGCTCTCGTCCATTTTGATCAACACCTACCGCGGTCAGTACTCCAGTTTCATTGGCGCCGGGTTGAGCAAAAGCACTTTGTCCTATCACTGAATCTTTTACGATGATCTTGTTACCTATCTCATCGATAAATGAGAATCCGATATGTTTGCCTGAGTTGAGCTTATACATATCGGTACCAGTCACTAGTGTCAGGATTAAATCTGAGACATCGTGTGTGCTGACATCTGTTCGATGAAGATTGCCACCGGATGTAAACAGGTTGCTGCCACTGGCATAGCTAAATACCCCCACGTTAATGGCGTAATCTGTTAGGCGAGGATATTCAAGTTTGTCTGCTATGCCATCATGATCGGCATCGCTGTATCGGTTTAATAAAACTTGTTGAGCTTGAAAGGAGGAAAAAAGCGATTGCAGCTCATCGATGGGATCAATAGCGCGATCGAGTGGTCTGGAAACCAAGTGCATAAAGGGAGTTGCATGATCATCACTGGGCTTAGCAACACCAAGATAAGCTGAAGCTGAGGAGGTGTTCTTACAGCGACTATCGGCTTCATTTTGTTTAGCCGCTTGCAGAGAAGCCATTAGCTTATGGCTTAAGTCTCCCTCGGTGGTAATAAAAGCCTGCTCCATATTATCGAGAATAGCCTGTCCCGATAAAATGTTGCCCGCGATGGCGTAGTTGTTACCGACTATGTGCCCCTTGTAATTGGAGGAGGTCTCGCCTGTAAAAGCTGCGCTATCAGTTCCCCCTTGGCTATCGAGTGTGGTGGCTAAATTCTGTCGAATATCGGGACGATGTTGAGCATCATTCTCTTTTAACCAGTCGATAAGTTCAGTTGCTGAAAGATCTGCTTTCATATAAGAAACTGCATTGTTGGTATTGGTGTAGTTAATATAGCTTTGGGTATTCACAGCCCCTTTATTAGGCACAATTTTAGCAACGCGGGATAGATCAAAATGATGGATGCAGGTGGCTATTGCGGTCCCCACCTCTCTGGTTTCGGGGTCCACGGCCACGATTGAAAAGGTCGCTAAGCTTGTATTACTGATGATCAAGGTTAAGCCGATTAATATATTGAGATAGCGAGCTTTGATCATCTAAAGCACCTTTAGTGAGAGTTTAATAGGAGAAGCTGGACTGCACCAATGTAACATAATGTTTCGAAATTATCGCATTTGTAAGGCTTTGGTGCTGCGGAGTTTATTATTTGTGGTTTTATGTTTCGATGGATGGGTTTGTTTTTGGGTTTGATAAGCTTGCAGGGGTAATCAATTGGTTTGAGTGGAAAATGGGTTGGATGATAAGGTTAATGATGTTAACGGCGAGAGGTTGAATACTTCGGTGTTTCATCTTTTATATTCAACCATTTTAGCTGACTGCTTGTATGTATATGGTATTGACGAGCTACGAGATTTGGGTCGTCCAATGACGCAATACTTAAGGTGTAGTATTGAGGATGGTCAATGTCGCGAAAGCTAATGCTTGTCCCACAATTAGGACAGAATCCACGCCTGATTGTCTCCGATGATGCATACTCTTTTGGTGTACTGGATAACCAACTCACCTGTTCTGTTCGAAAATCCATCCAGCTTGCTACCACTGCGCCAGTACTTTTCTGGCAGAGTCGGCAATGGCAATGATCGGCATCGAAGGGCATGGCTGATATGCTGTATCTGAGTCCTCTGCAGAGGCAGCCTCCCTCTATTTTTACCTCACTGCTGTGCTCCATAATCCCTATTCCGTTCTTCTCGGTAATGACTTGAATTAACATTAATACCAATCGGTATAACCTAGCAGCTCCAACTATCCCTGTCATTACGCTTTTATCTTCCTCTGTTTTCGATAGAGGGAGCTATTTGTTCTCATATGGCAACAATTTGTTGGTCTTGGGGCCATATATCAACAAATGAGAGTCCATTATGATCCGTTTCGACTAAATATGTTGAATAGATTGGGGTTGTTTGTAGTCAAATATGATCGCCTCTAAAAAGGATAAGTAATGAATAAAACAAAGATGTCACTTATTGCTGTCGTGCTAGCCTCTGTGATGAATTCGCCCTTTTCAGTTGCAGCTGAAGGGCTTTTTAATCCAGGTAAGAATTCAGTTAACTTCTTAAGCGAGAGTGTACGTATTTCGGGAGATCTATTTCTGCCCGATAACTACAGTCCAGAGGGGAGTTTCCCTGCGATCGTGGTGATCACACCTGCCAGTGGTGTGAAGGAGCAGACGGCAGGAATATATGCAAAAAAACTCGCCGATAAAGGCTATGTGACACTTGCTTTCGACCATAGAAGTTATGGTGAAAGTGGGGGGATGCCAAGGGGGATGGAGAATGCACCGATGAAGGTAGAGGATATTAAAAATGCCATCAGCTTTATTCGCACTGTTGCTGGTGTTGATATCGAGCGTATTGGTGAGCTGGGGTTATGTTCTGGTGCTGGCTATAGCCTACAAACGTCTCAGATGGATGCACGTATCGACTCCGTGGCTACTGTGAGCGGCTTCGTTGATTTTATCGATTATGGTTTAAGTGGTGCAACGCAATATCAGAACGGCTTAAATGGGGATAAAATTGAGCAGTTTCAGGCGCAGATCCAGTGGGCCAGTGATGCTCGTCAACGTTACTTTGAAACGGGAGAGGTGGTCTATGTCGATGGTATTCCCCCTAAAAGTGAGCGTTTAGGAACCTTTTGGGATCGCGCTGCTGACTATTATCTTAATCCTGAGCGAGGTGGTGCTGTGGCGACGTATAGCCCGATGCGGGCGGCCATGTCTCTGGATACTCGTTACTTCTTTAATCCAACTGAACATATGGAGTTAATGCGAGGGAAGCCTTTCTTAGCGATTGTTGGCACTGAAGCTCTGTCGGCACCATTTAGTGAAGTGGCGGTTGAGCGTTCGAAGAAGGCGGGTGGGGAGGCTGAGTTGTTTAAGGTGAAAGGGGCGCAGCACTTTGATCTTTATGATAAGCATAAATATGTCAATCAAGCGGTTGATAAGTTAGATAGTTTCTATCGAACGACACTTAAGTGATGGGTTAAACCCTTGACGGTATAAACTAAGATACAGGCAAGCGGGCTCTCTGTTTGCCTGTTTTATCCAGATGATAAAGCCTTATAGTGTTATCTTGTTTAAAAACTTGCCATAAGATGAATATTTATTCTTGACTCAAATTCAAATCGGGATTATTTTTCGCGCGATGTTTTTTCCAAGGGAGATTATGCGAACCACAATTTTTGTTTGTTGCTGGTATCTCCATAATAAAGCAGCAATAAGTTTAGAGTGAGTCTGGACCTCGACTCTAAGTCTTGTAATTAATTTGCCATTTTGGCTCTATTAAAAAGGACCTTAGCGCATGTCTGAACCGACAGCATTAAGTCTTATTCCACCTGTGGTGGTCCTGGTGTTAGCGATTGTGCTACGCCGTCCAATCCTTTCGTTAATTATTGGTGCACTAGTGGGGCTCGTTATGTTCGAGCCCGAAAACTTGCTAACTAATTTTACCGATATCTCTCTTTCAGTGATGGCCGATGAGACCATTGGCTGGCTTATTCTTGTGTGTGGTGGCTTCGGTGCCCTGATCGCGTTATTGGTGAAAACTGGTGGCTCGATGGCATTTGGTCGCCATGCGCTAAAGTTGGCCAAGGGCCCCAAATCATCACTCTTTATGACCTTTATCTTAGGTGTGGTGATCTTTATTGATGATTACCTCAATGCACTGACGGTCGGCTCAACCATGAAGCGAGTGACCGATAAGTTTAAGGTCTCCCGTGAGATGCTAGCCTATGTAGTTGACTCAACGGCTGCGCCTATCTGTGTGCTTGTTCCACTCTCTACTTGGGCAGTGTTCTTCGGTGGTCTGTTGGTGGATAACGGTATTGCAAGTGAGGGACAGGGTATTGCGGTTTATATGCAAGCTATTCCTTACATGCTTTATGCCTGGCTCGCAGTTGCTATGGTGCTGTTAGTTATTTTAGGCATAGTACCCGCATTTGGCCCGATGAAAAAAGCTCAGCTTGCGGCTTCTCAAGGGGAGCCAGCGTTAAAACAGATCGATCTCGATGAGGTGCAGACCTCTGATGAATATGCGGTTAAAGCGATTGAGGATGAGTTTAAACACGCCGATGAGCAGGGTAAGTTGCATAACTTTTTCGTGCCTATTCTTCTACTTGTTGGCTTTACAGTTTACTTTGATATCGATGTATTGAAGGGGTTAGTGGCCACTTTGGCGATCACCTTACCTTACTATGGTTTGCAAAAGCTGATGCCGCTGTCTGAGATGATGGAGCAGATGATTGACGGCTTTAAGAATATGTTGCCGGCGATCGGTACTGTGATCGCTGCATTTATCTTTAAAGATGTGTGCGATAAGTTGATGTTACCTCAGTATGTCATCGATACGCTAAGCCCATTTATGACGCCAGACCTGTTGCCTGCCGTGGTGTTCTTGAGCATGTCGATTTTGGCATTTGCAACTGGCTCAAGCTGGGGGATTTTTGCGGTCTCTATCCCTATCGTGATGCCACTGGCGCAATCGGTTGATGCCAATATTCCATTGGTGATCGGTGCACTGTTGTCGGCTTCATCTTTCGGTAGTCAGGCCTGTTTCTATTCTGACTCCACGGTATTGGCGGCTCAAGGCTCAGGCTGTAACTTAGTGAGCCATGCCGTGACTCAGTTGCCATACGCCTTAATTGCAGCGGCAGTCACCTTTGTGGGCTTCCTGTTGCTGGCATAACTCACTACTTATAGTCAAAAATTAGTAAAAAATTAACACCAGAGCAGTTGAACTGCCTGGTGTTTTTTACATCTGCCACTTTGAAACCGAGTCTTATACTGATTGGTATTACAAACTCTAAATTAGTATCACCTGATTAAACTATGTTAGTTTTAGGTTAACTTTTTAGCTTAACTATTTTCAGGGTGTCTCGTTGGTAGCGAAGAATAGGTCAAATGTGTCAGACATTTTTGCTAAATACTCGAACAAGTTAAAGCGAGTAATTGGCCGGATCGTGCAGCCTGATGATATTGACGACATAGTACAAGATACCTTCGTGCGCAGTTATGAGGCTGAACTAAAGCAAGAGATTAAGTATGTTCGTAGTTACATGCTTAAAACGGCAAAACATCTGGCTTTGAATCACGTGGCCAAATCTTCCTATCGATTCAATCACTCCATTGAAGAGTTTGTTGAGACTCCCATAGAACTTATCTCCACTTCCTTTGAATCTGAGTTTGAGAGCAAGGAGCGATTTCTATTTTTTTGTCGTGCGACGGAGCAGCTTTCAGAGCCTGTTCGAAAATGCTTTATTTTGAAAAAGGTGTATGGTTTAAGTCAAAGTGAAATTGCCAAATACCTTAATATCAGTGAAAGCACAGTAGAGAAGCATGTCGCCAAGGGATTATTCAAAAGCGTACAGTATATGGAAAGCGTCAGTGCTCAAGGTGAATCATTGCAAGCTCCTTCAGCGTTATCAAAGCGGTCTGCAAGTCATCAAGATAGTCAGTCTAATATAAAAGAGTTTATTAGCAGATGAGTACAATTAAACAGTTTTACAGTAAAGAGGAACTTCAAGAGCAAGCAGCTTTATGGATAAGCCGTATCGATAGAGGTTTATCTGAGGCTGAAAAAGCTTCACTGTCTAAATGGGTCAGTGAGAGTAAGGCTCATCAGGATGCTCTGTTTGAGATGGCTTCCTATTGGGACGATTTAAGTGTCCTTAATGAACTCAGTGTGCTCTTCCCTCTTGAAACTGCAAAGAGTAAGTCGAAGTGGCAGTATGCCGCCATCGCTGCAAGTGTTCTGCTGCTCTCTTTGATTGGAGGAAATTGGCTCTTGGGCGGCCAAATCTCTCAACATATCTGGGGAGGAGGTGAAGTCTACACCCAAAGATTAGAGAGTCCTGTCGGCAAGCAAACAAGCTTCTCTCTACCTGATGGAACTCAAGTCCAGTTAAACACCAATAGTGTTGTCGAAGTCGATTATTCATCAAACTATCGCCAGCTTACCTTAGTGACAGGTGAGGCAAAATTCGATGTGGCTAAAGACAGGTCTAAGCCTTTTACTGTGACTGCTGGTGTGCAAGCGTTTACTGCCCTAGGCACGGTTTTTAATGTTCAGAAAAATGATGAACAGGATATGGAGTTAGTGGTTACTCACGGCAAAGTGCTGGTAACCTCTGTCGATAAGAGCCTAGAGCAGATTAAAGAATCATTGAATGATACCGCTGAGAAGAGCTTACCGGGATTGTTAGTTTCTACTGGCGAGAAGGTCGTGATTGCTAAAAACATCAGTTTGGCCGTTGAAACTTTGCCACTTGAGCAGATGCAACGTGATCTGGCTTGGCAACAGGGGATGCTTATTTTTGAGGGAGAGCCTTTATCTCAAGCACTGGACGATGTAAGCCGCTATACATCGGTTAAATTCGAGATTGTCGATCCTGAGCTGTCAGAACTGAAAGTGGCAGGCTACTTTAAAGCGGGTGATGTCGATGGCTTACTGGCCTCTTTAAGCAGTAATTTTAACATAGTGCATGTTAAAGATAGTGACAATATCATCCACTTAACTGCATCTAGTAACACCAATCCTACAAAAAAATTAACAATACAATAGAGGATTCCTCCTTCTGAACTGTTTATTAATACTGCGTAGATGGCAAACATTGGTTTGTCCGAAGCAAACTTCGATGATGCAAGCATGCTTGTTGACACTGAGTGCGTTAATGCTGGTGGTGACTCTGCCTGCATCTGCCGAGAGTTTGATTCGCTTTGATATTGATAAACAACGAGCCGATAAAGCCATTATTGAGTTTGCAAAGCGGTCTAATCAAACGATAGTTTTTTCGTTTGATTTAACCAAAAAACACTATGCAAACAACCTTAATGGCTATTATTCGGTGACTTCCGGTTTAAAAAAATTACTAGATGGTACCGGTCTAATCGCTGTTGTTGATCTCTCTGGTCTATTGAGCATTCAAGCTGATGAACAGGAAAGGATAAATACAACAATGAAAAAAACAACAATAGCGGCTCTACTGCCCCTCGCGATAGGGACCACAGGCCAAGTTGTACAAGCACAAGAGGTGGAGCAAGTTGAGGATGAGATAGAATCAATCTCAGTGATTGGTAGTCGTGTTCCTGGTAGAAGCTCAAATGAACTGCCCGTTCCCGTTGATATTTTAACGGCCGAAGATCTTGCAAATACTGGCCAAACAGAAGTGGGTCGTATGCTGCAGGCGATAGCCCCCTCTTTTAACTTTTCAAGCTCAGCGATCAGTGATGGTACCGATGCTCTGAGGCCTGCAACTCTGCGTGGCTTAGGCCCAGATCAAACCTTAGTGTTGATCAATGGTAAAAGGCGTCATCAAGCTAGCCTTATTCACATCAATACATCGGTTGGACGAGGCACCGCAGGGACAGATATGAATGCTATCCCCGCATCAGCGATTAAACGTATTGAAGTTTTGCGTGACGGCGCTGCCGCCCAATATGGTTCAGATGCAATTGCCGGTGTGATTAACATTGTACTTAATGATGCTGTTGATGGCGGTAAGATTGGCGTCTCTTACGGTGAGCACTCCGAGGGAGACGGTGAAACCACCAATGTTGATATCTCTAAAGGCTTTGCTTTAGGGGACGATGGCTACTTAGATGCGACATTCAACTTTAGAGATCGCGGTTCAACCAATAGAGCGGGCCTTCATGGGTCATGCCAGTTTTCAGGTTGTACTGATGCCGCCAATGGCGCGCAATTGGCGGGTGACCCAAGAGAGCTGACCGCTGACAGAAACACCTTCCGCATTGGTGATGCAACCTCTGAGCAGATAGGTATTGTGCTTAACACAGGCTATGAGCTTGGTGATGGGGAGCTTTATGGTTTCCTTACCTACTCAAATCGTGACAACGAGTCTGCCGCTTTCTTCCGCCATAACAATAACAATGGCGGTAATGCACCACTGCAAGATGGTGATGCCACCATTCCCGCGGGCTTCCTGCCTAAAATCAACTCTGAGATCAGTGATCTTTCATATAACTTTGGTTATCGGACTGATTTCGACAATGATGCTTCGCTAGACCTGTCCTACACCTATGGTCGAAATAAGATTGACTATACAACCAGTGATACCATCAACTCATCTTATGCCAACTCATTAATCTATACCTCCACAATGACGGCCGATGAGATACGCTCTTCGATACCTCGCGAAGGTTTTGCCTATGGTTTGGAGCTTTCGTTGCAAACCATCAACCTAGATTACACTAAGCAGTATGATCTGTTTTCCCTAGCCATGGGAGCCGAAATACGAACTGACGAGTACCGAGTGACCCCAGGTGAAGAGTACTCATACCGTGACTATGATACGGACGCGATGGGACAGAGCTTGTACGCGACCGACCGCAGTGCTGGTACCCAAGGGTTTGGTGGAATTGGTCCGGTTTCTGAAGTGGATGAAACCCGTGATGTATTCTCCTTCTATGCCGAGTTAGAAGCTGATATCACCGACGATCTTTTGGTCAGTGGTGCGGCGCGTTATGATGACTATGAAGGCTTCGGTGACAGCACCAACTTTAAACTTGCGGCTAACTGGTCAGTGACCGATGAAATCTCTTTACGCAGTGCGGTGAGCACAGGCTTTAGAGCTCCATCGATGCAGCAACTTTACTTCAATAATATCAGTACTCAGTTTATCAATAACCCAGATCCAAATGCGCCTTCAGGTGATCAGATAGCGGTTCAGGTTGGAACCTTTAGGAACGACAGTGAACTGGCCAAATCAATCGGAATTCCTGAGCTTAAAGAGGAGGAGTCGACCAACTTCAGTATTGGTACTGTTATCGACCTAGGTTATGACATCAATCTAACGCTTGATTACTACTCCATCGATATTGATGATCGTATTGTGATCAGTAATAAACTAGGGTTTGGCTTAGATAATAACCTAGATAATGCATTGACTGCGGCGGGCGCTGGAGCTGGCCAGTTCTTCCTAAATGGGGCGGATACTGAAACCAGTGGTGTCGACATTATTGCGACCTGGAATACAGAGGTGTTAAGCGGCGATCTTAAGCTGGTTTTTGCGGCTAACTTCACTGAAACAGAGGTGGTTAATATCTTTACTCCGCCAAATAGTGCCTTAGATGGAATTCCACCTGAAGATATTTTCTCGCAGCAAGATATCTCCATTATTGAAGATTGGCAGCCAGAAGATCGCATCAGCCTAACTGGATTATATACCTTCGATGATCTGACGGTGAACTTAGGGTTTAACCGTTATGGCGAGTACACAGTAACCGATGGAGATAGCCAAACTTACGGCGCAGAGATCCTCACCGATCTTCGCATTAAATACCAAGTGACTGACAACTTATCATTCAACATCGGTGGCAATAACATTTTTGATGTTTACCCCGATGAAAATACGATTGGTAACTCGAGATCGGGAATCATTGTTGACAGCGCAGGTAATGAGATCGTTAACAGTCCTGGGGTATTTACCTACTCACGTCGTTCAGCACCATTTGGATTTAATGGGGCATACTACTATGCGGGGGCTGAATACAGCTTTTAATTAAGCAGTTAATTAAACCGTTAATTATTGTCTTCACCAGACACAAAAAAACCTAGCGAAAGCTAGGTTTTTTTGTGCAGCAATAGAAGTGGGTTACTTACCCCAAATATTACTATTTGATGTTGGCTTAGAAGCCGGAGAGCTAGATGAGCTTTGGCCTGAAAGTTTGCGTGAGCGGCCATGGCTTGAGTTCTTATCATTTGGCTTATGACCACGGGCCGCTTCGCCGCTACGTTGGCCATCTTTATGCTCTGTTTTGCCTTCACTGTTTCTACGTGGGCGTCTATTTTTTTCAGAGTCGCTGCGGGTATCACCGCTACCACGTCCCTGTTTACTTCCGCGAGACTGGCTATTGCCATTACGGCCATTGCCTCTGCCATTTGCATTACGCGGACCGCGATTTTGACCATGCTTTTGGCTATTAAGATCATTGTCAGGCAAAACCTGAGTCGGCACAAAGCCCTCAACCTCTTTGCGGGGAATATTTTGCTTAATTAAGCGCTCGATATCCCTAAGTAGCTTGCTCTCATCGCCGCTAACGAGAGACACAGCTTGACCATTTGCACCAGCACGACCTGTACGGCCGATACGATGAACGTAATCTTCAGGCACATTGGGTAGATCGAAGTTAACGACGTTCGGCAGTTGATCGATATCGATACCACGAGCTGCGATATCTGTTGCAACCAGTACGCGAACTTCGCCACTCTTAAAGTTTGCTAAGGCTTTTGTGCGGGCTCCTTGGCTCTTATTACCGTGGATTGCCGCTGCAGTGAGGCCACTAGCTTCAAGGTTTTTAGCGATACGGTTAGCGCCATGTTTAGTGCGGCTAAACACCAGTACCTGTTTCCACTCATTCTGTTTAACTAGATGAATAAGGGCGGCAGTCTTCTGTTTCTGATCCACCGGATAGATATATTGCTCAACGGTTTTAGCCGTGGCATTACGCGGCGTAACAGATATCTCAACTGGATTGTTCACTAAGCCTTTAGCTAAGTTGCGGATATCATCAGAGAAGGTGGCCGAGAACATCAAGTTCTGGCGCTTGGCTGGCAATATCTTAAGAATTTTTTTAATGTCATGGATAAAGCCCATGTCTAACATGCGGTCGGCTTCATCAAGTACCAGCACTTCAAGCTGCTTAAAGCTAACGGCGCCTTGATTATACAGGTCCAGTAAGCGACCTGGTGTTGCGACTAAGATGTCGACACCTTTACCTAGCTTAGATATCTGCGGGCCAATGCCTACACCACCAAAAATAACGGCGGAACGCAGTGGAAGATTTTTACCATAAGTTTCAACGCTTTCTGCAACTTGAGCAGCCAGTTCACGGGTTGGAGTTAACACTAACGCTCGAACCTGCTTTGCTGGAGCACGCTTTCCTCTGCTTAACAGCTCTAAAAGCGGTAGAGTAAATCCTGCGGTTTTACCTGTGCCTGTTTGAGCCGCGGCCATTACATCTTTGCCTTCGAGTACAGCCGGAATGGCTTGGGCTTGAATTGGCGAAGGTGTATCGTAACCTTTTTGGGCAACAGCTTTTAATATTGGGGCTGATAACCCCAGGGAGGTAAAACTCATAGATAGATCTCTCGGTGCATTAAAACAGCAGAATTTATGGAGCCAGTGACGCTGGCGGGCGTGCATCTTACAGGATAAGAGCTAAAAGAGCTAATTAATAAGCAGAGGGGCGTGGTTGAGCGCCATTAGGCGACCTGTTTTAACGGCTTTGCTTGCTGAGCTATCTAGCTAATGAACGGAAATAGAGTTAAATCATTTTGTTTAAACTCTGTACGTGTTACTCTCGCGCCCTAAACGCTCAACTTGGCTAAGACTGTTGGGTTATTAGTCTTTAGGTTTTATGAAACAGTCGATAGTGAGTTATCTTAAAGATGATGAAAATCATTGGGTTGCTATACTTCAATGTGGACATTATCAACACGTTAGGCATACGCCACCTTGGGTAAATCGCCCTTGGGTGATAACAGCGCAGGGCCGAAAGTCTATGCTGGGTTATAAACTGAATTGCAAAAAATGTGATTTAGGGGCTGCTAAAGACGTGAGTGAGTAAAATCACCGTAAAAATTTTGACTTAACGCGAGTGCAAAGATGATTTGCCAAGCGATAAGATTATATATGTAGGAAATAAGTAATATGACACAAACTAAGAAATTCGATTTTCGCATCGTTCAAGATAAGGACGTATGGGCCGCTGAGATCACGCGTCGTATGACAGCGAGAAAGACGATCGTTTCGAAAAGAAAAACGGGCTTTGCAACTGAAGCCGAAGCCACAGCTTGGGGTGAGAAAGAGCTTAAATCTTTCCTCGACAACCTGATGGAGCGTAACGAGCGTAAAGCAAAACAGCGCGAAGTACGTAATGATGCAGCCGCTGCAAAAGAGCTCGCTGCCGATGCATGGCGTGATGCCCGTGATGTTGCCGATGGTGACAGAGCTTTTGATGAAGATAGCGACGACTACGCATCTGATGAAGCTAAGTAATTAGCCATTCTTTAGCGTATATAGTTTATCGCTTTATTCTTAAGCGAAAAGTAGAAGGCCGGTAGAGCAAACGCTCACCGGCCTTTTTTGTTTTTGTGCTTTGCAAGCGAACTTGCCAGATAACAAGGTAGTGAACTTGTGAGATAACAAGTTTCAAATATCTTTTTAGTTGGTTTCATTGGGCTTCTTTTATATTTATTTAACTTGCTAGGTACCATAGCTGTATTGTTATCTAACGCCTGTCCGGCGAGGAATGTGCAAACACTTCTGCGACACGCCGCAAGCACAATCCCTGTGGGCTCTGCCGTGACATCCATGTCACGGAAGGTCGCAGCCGCGTTCACACCAGTTGTTTATCTCTTCGACTCAATTCTAATGGTTAAAACGACAAAGTCCCTCGGTGAACACATGGATTAGAGTGGTTACTCTAAGCCATGAATGGGCAAAACTTGCTGACTTACCTGATAGCAAGTTTCAAATATCTCTTGGGATTTGGTTCATTGGGCTTGTTTTATATTTATTGAACTTGCTAGGTACCATAGCTGTATTGTTATCTAACGCCTGTCCGGCGAGGAATGTGCAAACACTTCTGCGAGTCGCCGTAAATCCTTCCGTGGAGGCTCTACCAAAACTTCCCTGTTTTGGAAGCTCACAGCCGCGTTCACACTAGTTGTTTATCTCTTCGATTGAGTGGGCCTGTTACCATTTTTAATAACGTTTCTTATTTATTCTGTTGTTTGGATTGCGTTTACGACCTATCTTAGATTTAGTGCTAATAGGTAGAAGGAAAACCATAATACTGAGTGCTGTGAAAGCTACTCCGAGAGAGATATAGGCAGTAAAAGCTGATAATGAAATAAGCGCATATACTAGGGATACAAAAATTGAAAACTGAACTAGAAGGTACACTAAAAAACTAAGGCCAAAGTTTAAGCCAAACTTTGTACCACACACTTTGCATCGAAGAGTTATACCAAATAGTAGCCCAATCTTTTTAAAAACTGATATGCCCTGTTTGTTACACTTATTACACTTCAATTATAAGGAGCCCTTGAATACGTGATACTGTATTGTGTTATAAATAACGTCTCAGCCAACTTAAACCATTATCTCTTTAAAGTGAAATTGAGCTAAAGAAGAGTAGCAAAAGAGCTGATAAACGATACCATACACAATAAATATCAGCTCGTTATTCTCATTCGAGCAAAGAGTTTCACCCTTAGCCATTCATGAGTCATTATTAGTTAGATATTTTTAACATCTCCATAGTCTTATAAAAAATCCGATGATTTGGGTCATCGGATTTTGGGTTACTTAGTGCTTGTATCGTCAAGTGCTCAGTGAGGCTCGATAAGCATGACTGAACACACCAGCGATTTTTAACTCAACAATAAGTTTATATCTTGTTGCTATCTCCATTAAGGTATTGTTCGCACCTAATGCTAATGGATCTAAATGGGCTCCAACCTATGCTATTTTTGGCTCTGGCTTTAAGGCTGATATAGCTAGGACTGTAGTTAAAAGATTTGAAGAAGTTTGCATTTGAGCCCGAGTAGATCAAGGAGCTTCCCATATAAACTTCATACTGGGTTGGTGAGTTGGTTGCATTAACTGTACCTGAGAGCCACATTCCCTCCTCAGGAATTCGTTTCAGATCTAAATCCTCCCCTTGTGGAGCGATTGGCAGCTGACCACCACTGAAACATTCAGCAAAAGCAGTAAAAGAGCTCACTACTGGCACTGATGTTGTTCCGGCGACAGTGACACTTCGATTGGTACTCGCCCCATTACTGTGCCTGACTGATATTTGGTAGGTACCTGCGCTGGCATAATTATGACTTAGGGTTTTGCTGCTTGCCAAATTGCTGATGCCTGATGTGCTGCCATCACCCCAGTAGACGGTGAAATCTTGATAGCTAGTATCAGCAGATTTAACACAAGATCTTAAGCTAACGGGCATAGTGACTGAGCTATTGGATACCGATGGTCGAATGATAGGTGAAAATGCTGAACTGTATGGATTGACTAAATCTGCAAAATAGATATCTGCACGGTAAATTTGCCAATATTGCTCATTGAAATATTTAACTTGTGCCACAACACCTGCGCGGAAATCAATATCCAATACGCCTGCAGCAACGGTTTCATTACCGTTTAGGTTGTCGCCATTGCCACACATATTACCGTAGTAGCCAGAAAGCTTAATTGGTAGAGAAGGCTTGATACCTACTTTTGCCCAAATCAGCCCCCAATATATACGTCCCTTAATAGCCACTTCAGCCCAAGGCTCAATGCTTGCTGATGCCATCACTTGATATTGGATGTTATCCATACTTAGTGTGCCATTATCATTGAATGAGCTTGATACTCTGGCACAATCGTTTTTATCACAGGCATACTCATAATGACCGGTAATATCGAGCACTTTCTCTAATCCTACATCTCCGCTGGCACTGAGTGTTAGGTCGCCTGTTCCTGCTCTAATGGGTAATTTAACATCGTATTGAACTGGAACAATACCTATCATAAACCATCCATTGGCTATATTTGGCTCTGCAATATTCCAGGTATAACCGGTAAAGGTATGGGTGGCTTCACCGTGTAGATTGATGTCTCCGGTAACAGCATAATCAGCTCTAGCCTTAAGTGTCTTCATACGAATCTTATAAGGAATACAAAAGCTTCTCTTATATTTGTAATCTAAAGTCGCATTACCATTTCCGGAAGTGGTTGCGTTAATCTCGATGTCTACAAAAGCATTATCGCTACCGAAACGTTTGGATTTATTAAACGATTCATTAAATGATTTAGACCAGTTTTTACTTCTGTGAGTCCAGCCAAAACATCCTTTAGCCTCGAACTTATCATCTCCAGTATTTACTCCCTTAATATTTAATAAGTCATACTGCTCTTGCTGAATATCTTGCCAGCCACGTTTTGCTACTAGGGCATTCATGTCGCTGAGAGAGTTGACACCTGCTGCATCTTTGTCAACAACGATCACATCGAACTCATCATCAACGGCCTGAAGTTCTGGCATACAAGGTTCATCGATTTTTACACAGGGGACTGGGCTGCGATCAAATTCATCAACAATTTCATCCCGTTCACTTAGCGGCAAGCCTGCATAAAGGTAAGCTTCATTTGCACCTGTAGAGGAGTACAAAAAGTAGAAATCAGACTGCTGTGGTGTTCCGCTTTCATCCGTATAGCTGATCTGTTTTAGCTCATAGTCAGTACCTGACATTAGGACAACTGTTTCGACATCACTGCCTTTTGCCGGACCGTATAAGTCGGCAGCACTAGTATTGGCGAGACTCATTGGTGAAGTAACAACGAGTCCCACTAGGCCAATTTGCCTAAATACCTTTTTTAAATTCATTCGTATATTCATATTAAAAGTTCATCCTTGGTTGGATTTAACAAAAAATATTTAACCCAGATAAATTTATTCTTCTATAACCTGCTTGAAACTCATATCTATTTATAGACATGGTTTTGCGGGTACATCTTCAATGAAAAATAAACTTTTATATATAAATCAAGGTTCCTAACTATTCGTTTCCATCTAACCTATTAAGTCATAACAGGTTTCGATATGAAGGTTACGGAATGTATTTAATCATAAGTACCTAAAGCATTTTTAATAGCTGCACATTTGATAAATGACATATCCCGATATATTTTTGTATAATTAGAATGCATTGATAAATACATACGTTTGGATTTTTAAATTTAACGCACGTTTATAACCTACATATATTCCATGCAGAGAAAATAGTACGAAAGAGCTGTAATTAATAAGGTGGAAAATTATCGTATCTAATTACTAGTACAATAGGATTGAAATACAAAGGGGGATCTCGACTTTAATAGCGGGTTTAATAATCAATTATCGCGCATATAAACGCCTCATTTCCTATTTTTAGCTACAGAAAACATAACTCAGCTATGACCATAAAAATCCCTTAAGGTTTACCTAAAGGCGGATTTTTATTGATCTAGCTCAATTTTTGTGAATCTCTTAACATTTACAAGCATGCTAGTTTATTCCTTAAGCTTGGCCTGCGATACTTGGAGCTATCTCCCACTTCCCTTAAGCCGATATTGAAAAAACGGCTTTCACGCTTGCAGGAACTGCATGGAAAAATCGCTAGAGAAAGTGCTGACATCTTGGTTAAAACAGCAGAAAGGTGCCTGTGGTTTCTACCTAAATTTAACTGTTCTGTTTGGTTTGCTAACTGGGCTTTCATTGGTTGTTCAGGCCTACTTTATCGCCACTATTTTACATGGGGTGATTATTCTAGAGCTGCCAAGAGAGCAGTTCAGCCATGAGTTTTATGCTTTGATAGGTTTGATTCTTGTACGGGCATTGCTGGCTTTTGCTAGAGAGCGAGCCAGTTTTGAAGCGGGTAAGCGTTTACGATCTCATATTCGCTCCATGGTGCTCGATAAGCTTAATGAGCTGGGACCAGCTTTTGTTAAAGGCAAACCTGTGGGTAGCTGGGCGAGTATCGTACTGGAGCAAGTGGAAGATCTCCATGATTTTTATGCCCGCTATTTGCCACAGGTCTTACTGGCAGGCTTTATTCCTCTCACTATTCTTGTGGTTGTGTTTCCAATTAACTGGGCCGCTGGTGTGATCTTATTTGCCACTGCGCCACTTATCCCTATGTTTATGATCTTGGTTGGCATGGGAGCTGCCGATGCTAACCGTAAAAACTTTGGTGCGCTGGCGCAGTTAAGCGGCCACTTTATGGACAGGCTTAAAGGCCTAAGTACCTTAAAGCTGTTCAATCGCGGCAATGCTGAGGCCAAGGAGATAGAGTCCGCGTCGGAAGAGTTTAGAGAGCGTACTATGTCTGTTCTGCGAATGGCGTTTTTAAGCTCTGCTGTGCTTGAGTTTTTTGCGGCTGTCTCCATCGCGGTCTTGGCGGTCTATTTTGGTTTTAGTTATCTAGATCATCTGAACTTTGGTGATTATGGAGCTGGCTTGACCCTGTTTACAGGCCTGTTTGTGCTGATATTAGCGCCTGAATTTTATCAACCTCTACGTGATATGGGGACGCACTATCATGCAAAGGCTCAAGCGATTGGGGCTGCTGAAGAGTTGATGACGCTGCTTAACTATGAGCATAAGCGTATTCAAGGTGATGCTGAAGAGGGAAGGGTTAGCGGCAGATGCTGTGAGTCAGCCCTTGGGGATATCTCCTTAGGGTTGGGCTTAGAAGCCTTTGAGCTAAGGGTGAACAGCTTAGATGGTGCGCCTCTGCTAGGGCCAATAAGTTTTAGGTTAAACGCAGGTGAGCATCTGGCTATTGTTGGTCCAAGTGGTGCGGGAAAAACCAGTTTACTCAATGTATTGCTGGGCTTTCTCCCCTATGAAGGTTCACTTAAGGTTAACGGCGTTGAGTTACGTGAACTGGATAAGGGGATATGGAGGAAGCAGCTGGCATGGCTTGGTCAAGATCCACAACTGTTTCACGGGACAATTCGCGATAATGTGGCCATGGCCAATCCACAAATGAGTGATGAGTTGGTGAGGAAAAATCTGGCTCAGGCTAAGGTGCTCGATTTTGTTGAGCAGCAGGCCGATGGACTCGATTATCAGATAGGTGAACAGGCTGCAGGCCTTTCAGTAGGACAAGCACAGCGAATCGCACTTGCTCGTGCTCTGGGGCAGAATGCACATCTGTATCTGCTTGATGAACCAACAGCTAGCTTGGATAGTCACAGTGAACAAGCCGTACAAGAGGCGCTCACAGAGGCGATGGTTAACTCAACCTGCATGATGGTGACCCACAGGTTAGATCAGTTGGATAGGATGGATGCTATTTTAGTGCTCGACAGAGGACTGATTGCTGAGCAGGGCAGTTTTGCACAGTTGAGTCAGGCTCACGGGGTGTTTAAGCAGATGCAGCAAGAGGCGGTGAATCAAGCCTCGAGTGTAGAGGGAGCAAGATCATGAAGGTGTTGTTTCCTTTTTTAAAGCTGTTTAAGCATCAGTGGTTGATGATGTTTACTGGTCTGCTTCTAAGTGTCGTGACCTTGATGGCGGGCATAGGTTTATTGTCGCTCTCAGGTTGGTTTCTCTCAGCTGCTGCGGTGGCGGGTCTATCGGCAGCCACTGCCATGATGTTTAACTATTTTACTCCCGCAGGTGGCGTACGATTTCTCTCTATTGTACGCACGGCGAGTCGTTATGGTGAACGATTAGCGACCCATGAAGCGACCTTTAAGCTGCTGACTCAGTTGAGAAGCTGGGCGTGGCGTAAGTTGCTGCCCTTAAGCGCTGAAAACTTACAGGGGTTGAGACAGGGAGATCTGCTAAATCGCTTAGTGGCAGATATCGATACCTTAGATCATCTCTATCTGAGGTTAATCACGCCCATGGCGGCGTCATTGATCATGCTTGTGGTGCTCTACTTTTTTGTGGCCTGGTTCGATACAGATTTAGCGCTTATTTTGAGCGGTACCTTATTGGCCGTTTGGGTGTTACTGCCACTGGTTTTTTATCATTTAGGTAGAAGACCTGGTGTTGAACTGCTTGAGAATAAACGTCAATTACGGGTGTTGTTACTCGAGTTTATTCAGGGGCAGGCGGAGATCAGCCTATTTGGCGCAACCGATAGATTTAGAGCCGAGTTAGCGGCATCAGAGCAGGCGCTATTTAGTAATCAATCTGCGATGGCTAATGTGACGGCTTTAAGCCAAGCTATCTTGGTGCTGTGTCATGGTGTTGCTGTGGTGCTGGTATTTTATGTGGCGACAGCGGGTGTAGGTGAACATGTCCCACCTGGGCCTATTCTGGCCACTATGGTATTTATGACTATGGCCTGTATTGAGATGTTGATGCCGATAGCTGGCGCATTCCAGCATCTCTCCTCTTGTGTTTCTGCTGCGACGCGGGTGAGTGAGCTTTTGGATCAAGAGCCAGGGATCTGCTTTAACACGGATAGCGAGCTTAAGATCACGCAAGGTGAGCTTAAGATCTCCAATCTCTCCTTCAGCTATGACGGCGAGCATCAGGTGCTGAGTCGGTTAAATCTCTGTATTAAAGTCGGTGAAAAGGTGGCTCTGTTAGGCCAAACCGGTTGTGGTAAGTCGAGCCTGCTCTCTTTGATAGCGCGTGAGTGGGAGGCTCAAGAGGGGGAGATCAGTATCGATGGTGAGCGGTTAGACCGTTACAGCGAGTCGTCACTGAGAGAGGGGATAACTTTAGTGAGTCAGCGCATCTATCTGTTTGCAGGCACCTTGAGAAGTAACCTCATTTTGGCCCAAGCTGAGGTTGAGCCTTTAGCCACAAGAGCCTTGAGACGCGAAGCGCAAGCGGCGAATGATGCGATATTGATTGAGGTGTTAAACAGAGTCGGCCTAAGTTCGCTCACCCAAGGAGAGGCGCCGCTTGATGCTTGGATAGGTGAAGGGGGCAGACAGCTATCCGGTGGTGAGCAGCGACGGATCGGTGTGGCCAGAGCCCTGTTACGTGATGCGCCTATTTTATTACTCGATGAGCCGACTGAAGGTTTAGATAAACGCACCGAGCGTGAAATATTGGCCCTTCTGTTTGAGTTTGCTAAAGATAAAACGGTAGTGATGATCAGCCACAGATTAACGGCGATGGAGCAGATGGACTGCATCTATTTGATGGAGGAGGGGGGAGTGTTAGCCCATGGCGAGCATGATCTGTTACTTCAACATAGCCCATATTATGCGAGTCTATACCGCCAGTTAGTGTAATGGGATTTGAGATTTTGATTGGTTTGGGAGAGTCTCAATGCTCTCCCATCAAAGGCTAACCAAGGCGTTTAGCAAAGTCGAGATAGCGCATGACCTCCTCTTTATTGAACTTGAATTCATCTTCGTCACCTATATTGGTCAGTAGACTTTCACGTGCGTAACGTTTGATGGTTGCTTCTGGCTTACCTAATATTTCGCAGACCTGATCTAGCCCCAAGATCTCATCACTCATTTTGTTCTCCTATGAAAAGCCGTCAGTTAGTAACGGAACTTAAAGATAGTTCAAGTATAGCCATTGTGGCTTTGATAAAAGAAAATTGTCCATAAAAAAACCAGACACCTAGGCCTGGTTTCTGTTTTGACTAAAGTGGAGGCGTTACTCGTCGCTATCACCTAGTGAGAGTAAGGTCGCATTACCACCAATCGCGGTGATGTTATTGGTGCGAGTCTTCTCTGTCACGAAACGTGTCAGGTAGTGAGGACCACCCGCTTTAGGGCCAGTGCCAGAGAGTCCTTGTCCACCAAACGGCTGTACGCCAACCACAGCGCCAATCTGATTACGGTTGATGTAGACATTCCCCACATTGACCTTAGCTGCAACTTCAAGGGCGTGGCCTTCGTTACGACTGTGGATCCCTAATGTCAGACCAAATCCTGTTGAGTTGATCTCATCGATCACCTTATTAAGATCGGCCGCTTTGTAGCGAATGACATGTAGGATTGGACCGAAGTGCTCCTTCTCAAGCACCTTGATAGAGTCTATCTCTACCGCTGTCGGTGCAACGAAGTGACCCTTCTCTGTACCTGCTGGTAGCTCAAGCTGTTTCAGTAAGGTGCCCACCTGCTTGATATGGTCGATATGGGCATTGAGGTTAGCCTGAGCCGTTGCATCGATAACTGGCCCTACGTCTGTTTTAACAAAGCTTGGGTCGCCTATGCTCAGCTCCTCCATTGCGCCTTGCATCACATCAAGCACACGGTCGGCAATATCTTCCTGCAGGAAGAGCACACGAAGTGCCGAGCAGCGCTGGCCTGCACTGGTGAATGATGAGGAGACCACATCGTTAACCACTTGCTCTGGTTGTGATGTTGAGTCAACCACCATCGCATTTTGACCACCTGTCTCTGCGATAAGTGGAATAATCGCTCCTTCACGGTTTGCCAAAGTGCGGTTAATTAGCTTAGCCGTACCCGTGGAACCAGTGAAGCAGACACCGCCGATACGCTCATCAGAGGTGATGGCTGCGCCAACGGTCGCACCAGTTCCTGGAAGGAACTGTAGCACCTCTTTAGGAATGCCAGCTTGATGGGCAAGCTGCACAGCGCGGAAACCGACAATAGAGGTCTGCTCAGCAGGCTTAGCGACAACAGTGTTACCCGCTGCTAGTGCAGCTGCGACTTGGCCGATAAAGATAGCCAGTGGGAAGTTCCATGGGCTGATACAAACAAAGATACCTCGACCTTGGAGGAATAGCTCATTGAGCTCACCTGTTGGGCCAGGAAGCAGCTCAGGTTGCGCCATCATCTTCTTCGCTTGTACGGCGTAGTAGCGACAAAAATCAACCGCTTCACGAACTTCATCAATGCCGTCTTGAATGCTCTTACCCGCTTCTCGAGTACAAAGGGCGATAAGCTCCTCACGGTTCTCTTCAAGCAGGTCGGCAAGCTTTTGCAGTGCATTAGCTCGGGTTTCTACTGGAGTGTTACACCAGCTGCTAAAAGCGGCATCGGCGCCTGAGAGTGCTTGCTCGATAGCTTGGTTGTTAGCAAAGGCTAACTTACCCACGACTTTGCTGGTGTCGAACGGGCTAACGACTTCATGTGTTTCACCAGTTAATAGCTCACCATTAACCAGTGGGCCTGCGCTCCAGTTGGTGTCTTTGAACTTATCTAGTGCGGCGAAGAATGGCTCAGATTCTGAGATGATGTTCATGTTGAGTCCCTTGGAATTTTGACGCTCTTCACCGAAGATATCGGCAGGCAATACGATTTTATTGTTAGCCAGGGTTTTGTATTTCTGTAGTGTGACCAGTGGGTGGATCACCAGTGATTCAATTGGGGTTTTAGGATCAACTAACTTATGAACGAAGGAGGTGTTTGCTCCGTTTTCAAGCAGGCGACGAACCAAATAGGGAAGCAGATCTTTATGGGCACCAACCGGAGCATAGATGCGCACTGCTTTTACGCCACCCTCTGCGAGCAGGGTATCGTAGAGCTCTTCACCCATACCGTGTAGACGTTGGAACTCATAGTTTCTGTCACCTGCCATATCCGTGATTGATGCCACGGTTTGCGCGTTATGGCTGGCAAACTGTGGGTAGATGGCGCCACGTGTTGCATCGCTCAGTAGATATCTGGCGCAGGCTAAGTAGGAGAGATCTGTACTGGCTTTACGAGTGAAAAGTGGGTAACCCCCCTCTCCGTTTTCCTGCCCCCATTTAAGCTCGCTGTCCCAATAGGCGCCTTTAACCAAACGTACTGGGATCTCATCGCCTTGATCTTTAGATAGGCGAGTTAACCAACACAGCACTGGCAGCGCACGTTTTGAGTATGCCTGAACCACAATGCCAAGCACACCCCAGCCTTTGGCTGCTTGTGAGTTATATAGCTTCTGGAACAGCTTTAGCGATAGCTCGAGTCTATCCATCTCTTCAGCGTCGATAGAGATCCCAACATTGACACTACGGGCCTGCTGGATCAGTCTAATTAGTGTGTCGTGTAGTTCAGTTAAGGTTCTCTGTTCATTGGCAACTTCATAACGTGGGTGAAGCGCAGAGAGCTTAATTGAGATCGTTGGACGAGGGGCTTCAGATTCATCATAGCTCTGCTCACCTAATGAGGCGATAGCGCTAGAGTAATCTTTGAAATACTGCTCGGCGTCTTTTTTCGTCAGTGCTGCTTCACCCAGCATGTCATAGCTGTGGGTATAGCCAAGCTTTCGCTTATCGACACTGTTTTTAAGTGCCTCTTTAACTGTGCGTCCGAGCACAAACTGCTTCCCCATTATCTTCATCGCCGCAAGCATTGCTTGGCGGATAACAGGTTCGCCCATGCGATTAACAAGTTTGTTGAGCAAGCTGCTTGGCTTACCGTCAACATTGTGATCGAGTTTAACGATCTTTCCTGTGAGCATTAGCCCCCAAGTCGATGCGTTAACCAAAAGTGAATCACTCTTGCTGATATGAGCGTCCCATTTCGCACCAGATAGTTTGTCTTCTATCAGTGCATCGGCGGTGGCCGAGTCTGGAATACGTAGGAGTGCTTCTGCAAGACACATCAGGATAATACCCTCCTGTGTCTCTAAGCTATATTGTTGCAAGAAGGCATCAATACCGACCATCAGGCCTTTTTTATCGTATTGACGCACCTTTTTAACCATATCGTGGGCGCGATCAGTGACGCGCTTAATCTCCTCATCACTTGATGGTACAAGTTTGATGAGTTCAGAAAGATACTGCTCTTCATCGACAATATAGTTATTGGTGATGGCTTTAAAAAGCTCATCGAGGCTTGTTGAGTCATAGTGACCCATCAGAACTTCACTCGCTTTGAACATAGTTATCACTTCCATCTGAACCATAAAAGGGACAGTTTGCTTGAACAAGTACCTTAATCATTGCTCTTTTAATATGAGAGGCCAATTAAGGGTATATAAGATGTATGTAATTTTTGTATACAATCTGGCATCTTTGCGCGGGATAATATCATCAAAATGTGACGAGGGACACTCTTGTGTGTATCGGTGTGATCTTTGTTTGATCTTGTGGTGGGCAATAGCGTGCAAAGTCACGCTCTATAGGGCTTTGCTAATTTAGAAACAAAAAGCCAGCATTTAAAATGCTGGCTTTTTGTTGTGTTATTTAGGGTTTACTTGTTGTTTACCAGTTACTTCTCTTTTTGCGTCTTGGTCTAGGAAGGTAGACTAAGATGATGCCCATAAGCAAACCGGCTGCGGCAATGATGCCACCCTCTTGCCACATCTGAAAACGCTCATTTTTCTGTATGTTGGCCAGCTCACGAGTCGCTCTGTCGCGCTCAGTACTGGCTTGCTCGAGTGATTCCTCTGCGCGAGCGAGCTGCGCCTTAACTTGGCGAAGCTCTTGTACATTGCTGTCACTGGAGTTGACGACCTGCTCTAATTCAGCTTTCGTTTTGGTAAGTTCTGCTTGTAGTTCTGGCAATAGAACTCGTAGGCTTTTTTGAGCACTGATCATCTTAGTCTCAACCCAGCCTTCACGGCCTTTGTGATCGATGATTTTAGAGTAGTTGCCCTGCTTCTCACCTAATAGTGTGATCTCTTGCCCTGCTTCGACACTGCCTAAGATACGGAACTGCGTACCGGGACCACCATGCAGAAAGAGGTAAACTTCATCTGAGATATAACGGGTTTGGCCTGCAGCCAAAAGGCTTGGGGAGAGTAACATCAGTCCCACTAGAGCAAGGATTCTTAACACTATAAATACTCGTTAAAAAAATATAGCCACATGCTAGGGATTTGCTCGGCTTTTTGCAAGAGTTACTAACAAGAGTCGTCGTAATTGTTTTGTCTGTGGTTTGAGAAGGGGAGGATTATGCTTATTAAAGTAAACAAAAAAGGGAAGCCATGGCTTCCCTTTTAATTGTTATCTCATCAACCTAAGCGTAGGCTTAGTTGAAGATACCCTTAATCATGAAGAAGAACATGATTGAGAGACCTGCACCAGCAGGTAGCGTCACGACCCAAGAAACGACGATGTTTCTGACCACACCGATATTAATCGCTGCAATACCACGAGCCATTCCCACACCCAATACAGCACCAACTAGGGTCTGTGTTGTTGAGATTGGCAGACCAGTTCCCGATGCAATCACAACGGTAGAGGCTGCTGCAAGCTCAGCGGCAAAGCCACGGCTAGGGGTCAGGTGAGTAATGTTCTTACCAATCGTCTGCATTACGCGCTTACCAAAGATGGCAAGACCCATAACGATACCGACAGCACCTAAAGGTAGAATCCACCAAACAAGCGGCGCTTTACTGCTAATCTCACCACCACTTTGAACGACTGAAACAACCGCAGCTAATGGACCAATCGCGTTAGCAACGTCGTTTGAACCGTGTGCGAATGCCATACAACAAGCTGTTAAAACCATTAAGATAGCGAAAACTTTCTCAACATTATCAAACTGGTTTTGGCGGCCTGCACCAGGGTTCATCTTAAGACGCTTAATTGCGATCATGCCAATAAAGCCAACGATAAGCGCAATGATGGCCGCTAAGCCATAGGCTTCAGCTGTACTAAAGTGCAGACCGATATGCTTAAGGCCTTTGGTGATTGTCACAAGTGACATCATAAAACCCGCTAGTGCCATATAGAAAGGCACGTAACGCTTAGCATTTTCAAGTGGATTATCGGTATCGAAGATTAGCTTCTGTACACTCTGGAATATCATAAAGGCGATAAAGCCAGATATTGCAGGTGTGACAACCCAAGAGCCAACAATACCACCGACTTTGCCCCACTCAACGGCATCAGTACCCACACCGACGGCTGCGAAGCCCACGATAGCACCGATAATAGAGTGAGTGGTGGATACTGGCCAGCCAAGTGCAGAGGCGACAATCAACCAGATACCAGCAGCTAATAATGCTGCAATCATGCCGTAAACCAGTAGTTCTGGTGAATCAACAAAATATGCTGAATCTATGATCCCTTTACGGATCGTACTGGTGACTTCACCACCGGCAAGATAAGCGCCAGCAAATTCAAAAATCATCGCGATGATGATCGCTTGTTTAATCGTAATAGCGTTAGAACCAACAGAGGTTCCCATTGCATTGGCTACGTCGTTTGCGCCAATACCCCATGCCATTAAAAAACCAAATGCGGCCGCAATTGCAATAAGCATTGGGCCATTGGTGACTAATACATCAACCATGTTGTAACCTTGATAACTTTGTTGTTAGACGCGAGCTAGCATTAGCTCTAAGCGGGAACCGACACGTTCAGCAAGATCTGCTAAATCACCAACCCACTCAATTATCTTATAAAGGAACATAACGTCGATCGGGTTCAAATCGTTTTCGATAGCGAATAGCTGACGACGAATACTGATTTGAAGATCATCCGTATCTTCCTCGATTTTATCGAGTTCGACAATCATTTTAGCGACCAAATCAACTTCACGACCACGGAAACCTGTTTCTAGCAGATCATCGAGTTCGTTAATTGCTTGTTTTGCTTGCGTTACTGCATCTAAGCAGCGCTGCAAGTACGCTTTAAATGGTTCTTGAATCGCTTCTGGGATCAGAAGCTCACGGCCGAGGATACGACCTGAAATGTCTTTCGCTTTATTAGCGATCTTATCTTGCTGGGTAAGTAGCTCCAGTAAGTCGGTTCGTTCGACAGGCATAAACAGGCCGCCGGGAAGAGTGAGACGTATTTCACGTTTTAGTGAATCCGCTTCCCTTTCCGTGACATTGATCTGCTGTCGTATTTCAGCAGCACCACTCCAGTCACCTGAAGCGGTAGCATCAAAAAATGGCACTAGAATCGATGCGCATTGGTGTACTTTATCTATATGCTCTTGTAGAGGCTTGATTGGCGATTTTGCAAACACGCCCAAAATAGAGTTTACTGGCATTGCCGTGTACCTATTTAGGTTATTCCACTGTTGGAAAAAGCGGGCGCATGTTAACCCAAGCGACCGCGTATTGAAACTGTGTTTTTTAAATTAAAACTAACAGTTTTTATTCTAAAGAGTTATATCTGAACTGCAAGCCGCAATCCTACGGTGAGTTTGTGACAGTATTATTACACTAAATGGATTCAATGAATTATTAATTAATTTTTAATGAATCTTTCATTACATGGATTAAGTGCAACTCTGGTATTGTGCTTAACAACAGATAATAGAGCGAGCAATTGTCCGATGGACGCTGAGATAGAACTAAAATTATTTTTTCAATTAGAACAACAAGAAGCGTTAATTCAGTTACTCGATAATCTTCCTCATTCTGAGCCGCAATGGTGTCGAAACCTCACGAATGCCTACTTTGAAACTCCTGACTTACAGCTTAGACGCTGGGATATGGGATTACGAGTCAGAGGTTGTGATGGGGCATTAGAACAGACGATAAAAACAGCAGGCAGTGTTATTGGTGGCATCCATTCTCGTCCAGAATTCAATGTTGATATCGATCAAAACTTTCCAATTCTTTCTCTTTTTCCTGAAAAAATATGGCCCGACAAGTCGATAATTTCATCAGTGCAATCTAAATTAACCTGCTTATTTCATACTGATTTCACAAGACGAACTTGGCATATCCATGTCGATAAGAGCCTTATTGAGGTGGCGCTGGATGTTGGGCAGATAGCTGTCGATGTGGCTGGTGAGCAGCGAATTGAGCCTATTTGTGAGCTTGAGTTTGAGCTGATGGCTGGTGAAGCTCAAGCTTTGATAAAACTTGGCCGTCAGGTCGCTCAATCTCTGCCTGTTAGACTGGGTAAGGCGAGTAAAGCACAAAGAGGCTATCGGTTAGCTGCGCAGGCAAGCCCCCTTAGTTTAGAGGTGCTGGAGTTTATCGCCCTCAAGCCTGAACAAGATCTGAAGCAGACCTTGATTGATCTGTTGAGCACAGGACTTGAGCGCTGGCAGCTACTGGAGGCGATGATATTAGAGTCAGACTCGGCGCTGGATAAGCAGCTCCCCACGCTCTGTTATCGTCTGAGAGCCTGCATACGGTTACTGCGCTGTACTTTAGAACAGTTTGAACTGCCTAGTGCTGAACTCACGAGTAAGTTTGATTGCATTGAGTCGCATCTGGAGTTTGTTGAAGCTGGTTTGAGCTGTGTCGAGATCTTAAAAGAGAAGAGCCTATTAATTGGCAAACTCCCTCAATCTAAAGTATTGACTGAGCTAGTATCGACGCAACTCTTGCTGCTAAATATTCCTCAACGTGTGGGCAAGATGTTAGATGATCTCTGTTATGGCGGTTTGCAACTGTCATTGGTTGAGCTTCTGTTTGCGTTTAAATCAGGTCAACAGACATTAGATTGGGAGAGCTCTTTACAGGCGTTTGCAGACAAGATGCAGGAGGCGTCTTGGTTAAGAATTGTGAACTTGATGCCATCAGAGATGGATTTGAGTAGTGCTGATTACCAAGATTTTGCCCGAGCACTGGATGAGAGTGTGTTTGTTGGTGTGGCCTATGGTGGACTCTACTTGGCAAAGTCGAGGGATCTATTTAGATTGCCCTGGCAAGACCTTGTTCTCGGGATCCGGACATTAGCCGCTTATCGTAAGTTGGCGGAGTTGAGCCAAGAAAATGGCATCGATATCTCACAATGGCTAACCAATAAAGAGGATAGCTTGCTGTTTGCTATGGAGCACTCCAGACGTACAGCATTAAAGAATGAACCCTATTGGCGTTAATTTTATCACTTCCCAATCCAAACGGATTGGGAGTGTCATTTCAGTCTATTTCACTGAGCCATTTCTCTCTTGATTAAGATCACTCTTTAGCTCTTCAATCTGCTTTAGTAATAAACCCTGATTGGCTTCCATCCTCTCTAAAGCGTCATGGAGTTCTGTGCGGATCTCTTTGCTCTGAGCTTCAATCTTTTCCGATTCATCGGGGGCGATAAAGAGCGAGGCCATGTAACCTGAGATCACGCCGAAGAAACTGACGCCACAGATGATCACAATGCCGCCAATCACATGTCCGGCTGTTGTCACTGGGTAGTAATCACCGTAACCCACGGTGGAGATGGTGACTAAGGCCCACCAAATTGCGTTCTCAGCGGTTTGTATATTGGCATCAGGGACGCCGCTCTCTACGATTAAGATCAATACAGATGAGAAAGTTAATATGGTCACCATGGCGACGAGCAGGCTGGCTAAGGTTGCTTGTCTGCGCTGCTTAACCATAGGAACGATAAAGGACTGTGCCATACGAATAAGGCGTATTACACGTAAGATCTGAAACAGCCTCGCAAACCTAAGTGGTTCAATAACCGGGATGCTGGCGATAAAGTCTATCCAGTTATGCTTAATGTAATAGATTTTTTCATCGGCTCGAACTAAGCCATAAAAGAAGTGAGTGAGGAAGATAATACAGATGCTGAAGTCAACGGCGGTGAGTAAGCGTTTTGTTTCCGGTTCTAACTTTGCGAAGCTCAGTACCAGCACCACGATGACAGAAAGGAGTGAAAGCGCCATCATGGCAAGCTGAAAAGGGGTCAGCTCCTCCTCTGTTTGGGGTAACCATTTTTTTCTTTCTGCCATGTTAACGTCCGCTTGTTTTATCTAGAGTCATACCTTTGAGTAGAGTCTACTTGTTTTCATCTCCAAAGTGGATCAAGTCATCCAAAACTCGCTTTTTAATTTCGAGTTGGTCTTGTGGAGATAGCTGATATTTTTCGGCCAGTTGCACATAATCTTCTGGGCTGAGTGAGACGGTGAGTCTGGGACGTTTAGGGCGTTTGGTGACTGATAGCCCGAGGATGGTGCGGATCTGATCTGAGGGGCTAACACCTGAATCCAGTGCGGCTTTACGGATCGAGTATTGGAACTGCTCATCAAGATCGAATGCAACTTGTGTGGCTTTAGCTGCTTTTTGGTTTTGTAACCATTGTTCTGGTAGAGGATGTTTCGGTTTAGTCATTCCGGTTACCTTTTTATTACTCTAATCTTGAAACTGAGGTTCCTAGGACCTAGGTTCTAGGAACACCAAAGTTTACTTTCCTGGCCAGTAGTCTCTAATATCAGAGAGAGAGCGGTAGAGGGTTAACATGACATCTGTTTCGCCACCCTCATAGACCTCAACGTCAATGGCAAACTTCTCCTCATCATCGAGTAGAAAGTAGGACTCAAAAGCATCGCCTCTAGCACCATTGTCATCTTGAGGTGGTTTCTTGCCGCGGTAATCGGCTCGGTGGAAATAACCAAACTGGGCAAAATTAACCTGGTGATACTCTTTGCCTAACCAGTTTTCAAACTCGTTGGTTAGCTCATTTGGCAAGGGCTGAGTGGTGAGCATGGCTTGCTCATCCTCTTCAAAAATAGCACTAAACTGATCCAGATCGAAAATCTGTTCAACTTGGCTACGGTTGACCTTAATTGAGAAAGCCAGATAGGTCTCGTCATCTTCATCAAGGGAGAGAAAAATGGTCTCCTGTCCATGACCTTTGAGTACCCACTCCGCTTTTTGACTGCGCTCAAACTCATAGGTGTTGACGGACTCGACCCTTAATTGTTGACCGCGAAGTTGAGCCGGCAGGGCAAAACTGTCATCGAGAGAGATCATATCTCCCTTCATCAGTTGAGAGGGGTGAGTGAGCTGACGTGCTGGCGCCTCTTTTTTACCGAATAGGCCTTTTAAAAATCCCATCATCGACTCCTTACAAAAAGAGCGCTTTTCTTAAAAATTAAGAAAAGCGCTTCATCTTTAGCTGGGAATAGAGGTAAGGCTTAACCTTATCTCTACTCTTTGAGCTTTATATTTACTTACGCGCTTTTAGGCGATCGAGTACCGCGTTAGCGTTAGACTTCTGCTCGCCAATACCAGCCTGAGCCAACTTATCATGCAGTGACTTGTCACTGTTTTCATCGGCAAGTTGCTCTGCGGCAACAAGACGGTCATCAAACTGCTGCTGACGAGCCTTGATACTCTCCAGTGAATCTTTTGCGTTTAATAGCTTAGAGCTACTGCCCGCAAAAGAGTCTGTGATGCTAGCAGTGGCTTTTTGAACACTTTCAGTGGTCTTAACCATGCTTAGCTGACGCTGGTAATCGGTCAGTTGACGCTCAGTTTTACGCACGAGCTCTTTAAGACGAGTCGCGTGAGCGGTAAAGTTAGTATTTGCACTTTGCTGCTCAGCAAGCTCTTGGTCTAGTTGAGAGATCTTCTCTGCAACTTCCATTGCTAGGGCTTCATTCTCTTTCTCAAGAGCTTGAGTTGCATAACCTTCATGTTCGCTGATTGAACGCTTTAGGCGATCAACTTCACGGCTAGCTTGCATCTCTTTAGCCATGACGTCAGTTAGCTCACGCTTAGCTTTAGTTAAGTGGTTCTCTGCATCACGGATCTCCTGTTCGAAGATACGGGTTGAGTTAGCGTCAACTATGCTTTGGCCTACTTCAGTAGCACCACCACGGAAAGCAGTTATAATCTTGTTTAGTATGCCCATAATTGGCTCCTTATTGATAGTCGCGGCTGATTGAGCCATGACTTAAAAATTCTGATAGTAAATTGTTTACTTACTTTAAGAAGTCGGCCATCTCATCGATGACTTCCAGACAGTTGTCGGAAAGAACTGAAAGCTCAAGTTCTATCTCCTGCATCTCTGACTGAACTGAAAGCGCGCCATAAACCACGTATTTATCATCAATCTTTGCAAAAGATGACAGTGGCATAGGGATGTTGAGCTCTAACATGGTCTCAAACATCTCTAGACGACGTTCCTGATTAACTTCATCTTCACCCCAAAGGTAACTGATGCAGAGAACTTGGTTTTCTGTCACCGATACGAATACGGGGATCTCTTCACGTCCAACGATATTGACTTGCAATACCTCGACCTCGCCATTAATTGGGTAGCAGTCAAACTGCAATCCAGTATGGCTCTTGTCACAAAGATCATTTAGGTGATTGGCAATAGTGTGAATGTTCATATTTGTCCTTATGACATATTATGTCTGCGATTAAAGATAGCACTACGACATAATATGTCAAGTGCTATTTTTCAGAAAAATGATTCGTCCTGAATCCTGTTAATTTAACTCTTCATTCTATGTGAGATCAGAATAGTGTCACTCCCTGATTCTCTGACCAAGCTTGTTGGTGGTACTGATATAACTGGGTGGAGCCAATTCGATTCGCTTCTATATTCTCTAACTCTTGATAGAAGTTGGCTGGAAACTCAAAAGACCCTTTTATCAGACCTGGTGTTAACCAGTCATCCTCAACCGATAGTTGGGTTATTTCGTTCAGCCTTGCTTTAGCATTTTTACCAGATGCGGTGGCGATGCTCCAGCCCCACTCTCCAAAACTGGGGACGTTGTGATGATATTGACTCACATCGAAGCCCGCTAGTGCTAAGGTTTTTCCAATTGAAATAAAAGCCTTAGGCGCATGGTAAGGAGAGGTCGACTGTACGGTTAGAGCCCCATCGGCACTCAAGAGTTCCTTTAATTTTTTATAAAAGAGATCTGAATATAGCTTGTTTAGATCAGGATGACTCGGGTCTGGCAGATCGACAATGATGGCATCATACTTCTCACCTTTTCTAAGCAGTTTATCCACTCCATTAAAGGCATCATCGACAATCACATTGACTCTAGGATCGTTAAGGGCATCGCCATTTAACCTCAGTAAGGTGTCACTCAAACGCGCCGGCATATCGGCCTCATGGGAGGTGAAAAGCGCCAGCAGATCTTTGTCGAGATCCATTAAAGTTACAGAGTCAGGTTGCCACTTCAGTACCTGCTTAAGCCCTAATCCGTCACCGCCACCAATGATCAATACCTTATTGTGACGAGCACTGGCTTCCATGGTTGGGTGAACTAGAAAGGCGTGATAGATATGCTCATCTTCACTGGAGAACTGCAGACGGCCATTAATATAGAGGGAGTATACGGGAGGGATCCCGCTGCCTCTTAAACGTTCGGTAAACGTGAGCTGCTGGAAACGGGTCGACTTGGCGTAGATAACATTGTCTTTATAGAGTAAGTTATTGAAATTTTGCTCCCAGCTCGGTCCGTGCCAAGCCAGCAGTAGCAGTATGCCTGAGGCGATAAAATGCCCCACAAGCAAGATTTTGACGAATCGAATTCGATCCCAGAACCGCCAGATAAAGATAAAGCCCGCTAGCAAGTTAAAGCTAGCGGTTAATGCCGCTGCCAGCTGAATATCGATGGCAAGCATAAAGCTGACCCAGATGGCTGCGCCTATACCTGCACCTACATAATCGGCACCATAAATGGTGCCCGCATTGTGCATCAGGTGCTCATCGCACAGAGATTGGCGAACACGAGCAATGAGAGGGATCTCCATACCGATCATCAAGCCCAGTATTACGCCCCACACATAGGGGAGGTACTCACTGAGCTTTTGCAGTAGACCAATAAATCCGCCTTCAGGTAGGAGGTCCGGTGGCAGTCCCAAAGTGCTGGCGATGATAAGAGGAAGCTGTTGACCAAAACCGATAATTGCGGCGGTGATCAAGATGGCCAATGAGCCACACAGGGCGACACTGAGTTCAAGTACTGCGAAACCTGTATAGGCGCAGCGAATCTTGCGAGCAGCAAAGGCGCCGATCCCCATGGAGACGATCATTAAGCCTATCATGGTGTAGATGGCGGCTTCTAGGGCGCCGAGAATACGCCCTGCGTAGTGGGAGAGTAGGTATTCATAGATTAAGCCACACCCAGCCAGAACCGCCATAATGCCAAGCAGCAGTGTATCGTCAAACCAAGTTAATTTTCTCTCTTTGGGGTTTCCAGCCAGTGCTGGTTCAGTTACTTCACTCACTGAGTACTCACGTTTCGCTATTTGCAGATAGTAAAATGGGCGACTATCCCCAAATTATGGATAGTCGCCCAAGGTGTTCAATCTTATTTGATTAAGCCATTAAACTGGTGAGGATCAAGGCGATGGCGACACTCAGTGCAAGCTCAACGGTCGCAACACCTATGTTGTGTTGCTTCTCGACCTCTTCGGCAAGATTAATATTCACCATGACCAGTTTTTTCACTAACTTAATTAGCAGTGTCAGTGCGATAAGCATGATCACTGAGAAGACCATCCAACCAGCGATGTTCGCTAGATAGGCTTGAGGGCTATAGATAATGAAGTGGCTGGCGGCATTAAAGCTCAATGCCATGGCAAGCATGTACCCGCTGTGGCGGATTGCAACGGCTTTATGACCTTGAACTAAGGCTTCTTGCATAGAGGCGTTTTGATTACGTTTTGCATAGCGGTGCTCACGAAAACGTGTCAGCAGGACTAACATCAGCTGAGAGATTGCGAAGGCACTGAAGATAGCGATAAAGGTGTCTAAGGTTAGATCTTCAGCCCACAATAACACCGAGCGTATGATAATCGCGGTAGCAATGGCGGCACTGGCATCAACGATGGCAACTGAGATATTCCCTTTTAGGATCAACTCGCTTTTGTTGAACTCATTTAGGGCTATTTTATCGTGAAGATAGCGGCCTAGCTTAATTAAGATAAGGCCAAATAAACCATAGGCGGTCATGCCAACGGCTTCAACAAGGTAGGAGTGGGCTGCTTCGCCAGTGATAGCGCCAGTGAGCACAATACCTAAACCGGCGATGGCACCAGCTGTGCTTATGCCGAAAGCAAAGTTATCTTTTTCTGAGAGCTCAACCCGGCTATCGACTTTAATTGTCCAGCCCTGCAGGTAACGCATAAAGGTTAAAAGAATTATCGCTATAGTCAGATCGATGGCAAGAATGATAACCAGATCTTGTGTGATACCGAAGTCTTGAAATAATGTCATGTGGGTTCCTTACCTATTTTCCTCGGCGTACACCGCGAGTAGTGCGACTGTTAGAATTGCGGAAGTTACTGTTCTTAGAGTAGTTAGAACGGAACTTACTGCCACTTTTGCTACTGCTACCTGTTGAGCTAGCCTTAGGTGTACTTGTGCTTTGACGGGATAAGCTTGTTGAGCCTGAACGCGACTTTGCGTAGGGGCTGTCAAACTTCTTCCCTTGGGAACTGAACTGTTTCTTGGTGCGCTCAAAGGTCTTGTTCTGTGCCCTAGCTTGCTTTGGTGATGTGTAGCGGTAACGCCCTACATCATTGTAGTAGCTATAATTTCTTCGGCTCGACCAGCGATCGTAACCGATAGGCCCACGCATCACATTGGAGAACATGGAATACATGCCATACCAAGCCCAAAAAGACATGCCGTTAGAGCCTGTTTGCCAGCTGCCGTAACCCGGGTTACCTACAAGTTGGCTGCCTGCGCCAAAGTCTTCCGCACCGTTGGCAAGTGCCGCGGCTTCACGGCTAATTGAGTTCACTCTTGCTAATGCGCCGTTAGACATATCGGCTACGACGTTAAGAGGATCGGACAACATATCGTTAAAGAGGCTAGGATCGGCAGCCTGATAGATATTTTCAGCTTCAGCTAGCTGTTGATCGAGATCCACGTAGTTGTTGGCGTCGCTAAGCTCTTGATAGCGGCGGACCAAAGAGGTAAACATGGGTCCTTGCTGCGTCGCGTCTTTAGCTAGCTCATTAAAGAGGGGAGCCATATCCGGTTGCTGTTTCGCTAAAATACCAGTGTACTGTTTCAGTAAAGTGGCGTTGCGGATCTGGCCATTATCGAGCATCTGCCCGAGGGAATCGATTCTCTGGCCTGCCAATTGCTGATATTTAGCAATTTGATCAGGCCTGTCATCGCCACAACCGACTAAGGTCATTAGCAATGTTAGGGTGAGAACACGTATTAGCATCGCTGCCATGTTTTCTCCATTTTGATAGGGTAGAGGTTAATTATAAATATCTATTTTTAGCTATCTATTTCATAACTTAATATATCTAGATTTAAGTTATAGTAACCTCTAGATTGAATTAAAAAGTACTCTTTTTTTATTTAACTTGTGTCACAGGGTCTATAGACCCATTTAACGTCACATTTTCGTTACCACAAAGACATATTATGTCCTAAATGATAATAAGTCGATTGTCATAATTGTTAGGGATTATTATTGCCATGGAAAACATCAGTAACAAGCCACTGTCTGCCATTATTTCTGAAGTCGCAGATCGTTACTGGCAACGCATTAACGACGTTTTCCCTGAACTTGCCAATGAGTTGACCAAGGAGCAGGGAGAGGAGCTTTATCGCATAATGGGTCTGAGTGATTTTATTGCCGATCAGTTATGCCGTCACCCCCAATGGATACTCTCCCTTTTCAATGGTGAGCTCAATAACCTTTCACGTTCAGAGTTTGATAAAGATCTTCACGGCTTGTTAAGTGAGTGTCAAAGTGAAGATGAAGCCAACCGAGTTTTAAGGTGTTATCGCAATAAACAGATGGTGCGTCTGGCTTGGCGGGATTTTTTAGGTTATGCCTCATTAGAAGATTCATTACTGGACCTGTCCGCGTTAGCGGAAGCTCTGATTATCTCAGCCCGTGATTGGCTCTATATTCAGGCCTGTAAGCAGTATGGCACCCCGATGGACAGTGAGGGAAATCCTCAGCCACTTATTATCTTAGGTATGGGGAAATTGGGAGGAAGGGAGCTGAACTTCTCCTCAGATATCGATCTTATCTTCACTTTTCCTGAGCATGGTGAGACTCAAGGGGGCCGAAGAGCGATTGAGAATCAGCAGTTCTTTATCCGTATGGGGCAACGTTTAGTCAATATGCTGCATCAAGTGACGGTGGACGGATTTGTCTACCGTGTTGATATGCGACTGCGCCCTTATGGTGAGAGTGGCCCCTTAGTTGTTAGCTTTAGTGGACTTGAAGATTATTACCAAGAGCAAGGCAGAGATTGGGAACGTTATGCCATGGTGAAAGCGAGAGCTTTAGGGCCTTGGACCGCTTTCTCTGATGAGCTCCACTCTATGCTTAGGCCATTTGTCTATCGCCGCTATATCGATTTTTCGGCTATCGAGTCTCTGCGTAAGATGAAGCAACTTATCACTCAAGAGGTGAGGCGTCGCCAGCTTACCGATAATATTAAGTTGGGCGCGGGCGGGATCCGTGAAGTTGAGTTTGTGGTGCAAAGTTTTCAGCTTATTCGTGGAGGGCGTGAGCCTTCATTGAGGCAACAGAGTCTGTTTGCTGCAATAGATACTTTATATCAGCTAGGTCAGTTAGAGTATTTGGCCGTCGATGAGCTTAAGCAGAGTTATTTGCTACTGAGGCGGGTTGAAAATCTGCTTCAGGGGATAGGGGATCAACAAACACAAACCTTGCCTGATAGTGGCTTGAACTGGTATCGACTATGTCACTGCATGGGGATGGCCTCTGAAGCTGAATTGCGCACACATATTGAATCGGCTATGAGTAAGATCCATCGTCATTTTATTGAGACCGTGGGTGGACGAACTCAAGATGAAGGAGCCGATCTTTGGACTCAGCAGTTGTGGATCGCCTATGAAGATGATGATGCACAAACCTTGATTAAAGAGCAGATGATTGATGATCTTGAGCTGTGGCCACAGCTCAAATCTTGGCGTGAGACGGTTGCTAATCGTAGTATCGGTCCAAGGGGCAGAGATACGCTGGACAAGCTGATGCCTTGGTTATTGAGAGAGTTTACCAATCTGCAGGTTCCCTCCGATGCACTCAATTCTGTCTCAAAAGTGATCGATCAGATCTTAACTCGTACGACCTACCTTGAGCTGCTCTATGAAAACCCTGGAGCGCGCCAACAGCTGGTAAGCCTGTGTTGTGCTAGCCCTTGGATTGCGGCTCAACTGGCTAAATTTCCCATGTTACTCGATGAACTTATCGATCCCACTCAGCTCTATGACACCACCTCATTAGATGACTACGGCAGTGAGCTTAGGCAGTACCTTTTACGAGTGCCTGAGGAGGATATGGAGCAGCAGATGGAAGCTTTGCGCCAATTTAAACTGTCTCAGCAGTTAAAAATTGCCGCCGCAGATGTCACTGGTGTACTGCCTGTGAGTCAGGTCAGCGATCATCTTACTCTTTTATCTGAGGCCATTATCGAACAGGTGGTGATGCAGGCGTGGCAACAGGTTACTGCGCGCCACGGTGTTCCCACTTATTTAGAGGAGGGGGTCACCGGTTTCGCTGTGATTGGATATGGGAAAGCGGGGGGGATAGAACTGGGCTATGGCTCAGATCTCGATCTGGTTTTCCTGCACAGTTTTTCTAGGGAAAAATATCCAGATCAAGGGGAGACAGATGGTGATCGCCCCATTGAGGTTGGGCACTTCTATCTTAAATTAGCTCAGCGGATCCTCCACCTATTCTCAACCCGAACAACGTCGGGTGAGCTCTATGAGGTGGATATGCGTCTTAGACCATCGGGGGCCTCTGGCTTATTGGTAAGCGAGATTGAGTACTTTGGTGAGTATCAACGTGAAGAGGCGTGGACTTGGGAGCATCAGGCTCTGGTTCGTGCTCGCTTTATGTTTGGTAGTAATGGATTATCTAGTCGTTTTAGTGAGTTGAGAGCTGAAGTATTGCAGCTTGCAAGAGACGGGGCTGATTTGGCTAAAGCGGTAAGGGATATGCGCACTAAGATGCGTGATCACCTGTTGAAAGTAAAAACCGGCTATTTCGATCTGAAACAGAGCGCTGGCGGGATAGCCGATATTGAGTTTATTGCCCAGTATTTGGTACTGGCTAATGCTAATCAGCACAATGAACTTTCATTTTGGTCAGATAATATCCGTATCTTTACAGGCTTAGGTGAGCTGGGAATACTGGCCCATGCCGATGTTGAGTCTCTAATTCAAGCATACCTATTTCTTCGTGATGAGAGCCATAGGCAGACATTGCAACAAAAGCCTGGTGAACTAGCTGTAGACTTAGTTGCTGAACATGCTAATCGTGTAATGGATATCTATCAGAGGATCTTAGTGGATTAGAGTATTGTTACTCTTTTTAGCTCAATGAGGAGCTGAGTCACTTTGGCACTTTTTAGGTATAACGCTTCGCATTATGCGGCATATTTTTGTCCTTTAGATGAGGGGCTCTCTTAAGGTATTGAAACGAATGTGACTGTACTGGTTGGCTCGACTATTGCTGTGTACTTAGTACGTCAGCTTAGTTCTTGGAGTCGCCCATGAAGCCCATCACAAATCGTTCTCAATGTGGAGCCATGGCTCCTGATTATCTGACCTTAAGTGTTATCTCTGTGCCTAAAAAGAGAGTTAAAGCTCCCTATTGCCTCCTTAAACCAATGAAAGAGAAAACGGGCTTTCCTCTTTTTTGGCTGTGCCTATTAGCTTGTCTATTGTTGTGTAACAGTGTGATGGCAGCCGATGTCAGTCGGGAGATAAGGAACTACTACCTTCAACAGATACTTGAAGGCAGTGACTATGTTCAGGATGATAGTGCTACTCACTTAGGGCTTGAGTTTCGAGTTAAGGGAGAGGGAGATCAGTTTGAGATCGGTTATACCAGCCGCTCAAATTGGCAGTTGGGCTTTGAGCAGATCGCACTTGGTAGAGATAACTTTTTATTCTCTGAGCTGCCTGTTTTAATGCTTAATGAGTGGAAAAGCTTAGCTCAGGAGGTTGGGGAATATGAAGGTTGGGGAGCCAAATTAGGTTATCGTTATGAGTTAACTCCTCGGTTATCAAGCTCCATCCATTTGGGAGGGTTTAATTGGAAGCAATACTCCCATAATAACCTGAATCAGTGGTATGGAGAGCAAAGCGGACTATCTCCCTATGGGGGAGCTGGTTTGGAGTACAAGTTAAATGCTAAAGCCAGCTTTCGATTCAATTGGCAGCATTTTGAGTTAAATAGTGACAGTTTTGATGATTTTGCTATCAGGCTCGATTATCGGTTTTAGTGAAATATTTAATACTGATACTAATTGTTGCAGCTATTCATCAACTTCATATTTTACTGTATGACGTTTTGGATTATATTCCTACTAGTCGTAATACCACGATGTGCTTTTAGGAAGTGGAAATGGTGATTGGAAATATTGGTGCCGCTGTTCCGATGAATGAGCCACGTCATCAGCTCTCATCTCAAACACAAAATAAAGAGGCTGTTACACCTAGAGAGGTCACTGTGACTCCAACTAAGGTTGAGGTATCCCCTGCTGCACTTAGCCTAAGTGAGAGAGAGCAAAAGTTAGCCAACAATAGTCAGGTTAGTACCCAAACTAGCACTCAAACTGATCCGAAAGAGGGTGAACAGAGCGGCGGAGTAAAGTCTTTTGCCTATGGTGCATTAGGCATGGATCACCCCGATAAGGTAGACCAAGAGGAGGATGACTCCTATACCGCAGGCCAGTTCCTAAAAGCGGCTGCGACTGTAGGCAGTGTTATAGCGCTCTTTGTTTAATCTACTGCCTAGTTGATCTCTGTTTTTACCTGTTAGCAATCTTTTTTATCTTTATTAAACCTGTGTCAGTGATGCTTCTCTTAATGGACAGGGTTAAAGATATAGTGACTGAGACCGTTAAGGTTACAAAAATAGCGACCAGAATAATAAGCTGATATTTGACCGCTAACATGGGATCGCTCCCCCCTAAGATCTGCCCTGTCATCATGCCAGGCAGGGTCACCAACCCCATACTGGTCATCGAGGCCAGTATGGGAGCTAAGGATTGAGATAGTGCAGACTGCAGAAAGGGGAAAGCCCCTTGGTAAGGTGTGCCTCCTAAAGCAAGTATCCCCTCATACTCCATTTTCTTCTCGTCAAATGCATTAAATAAGCGTTGTAGGGCAACAATATTACCGCTTAAGGAGTTCCCCAAAAGCATGCCTGCAAGGGGAATAAGATATTGGGCGTTGTAAAGGGGTTGGGGTTTGAGCAGCAGGAAAAGCAAAACAAACATCAGCGGAGCGACCCCTATAATTAGGCCGGTAAATACAGGGAGGTACAGCACTCGCCTTGGGAGTTTAGCGCCAGTGATAATAGCGCTGGTTCCGATAAGCACCATAATGCTTAACCAAATAACATTGATCAGTAAACTATTGAGTGAAAATAGGAACTCAAGATAGAGGCCGACTAGGATAAGTTGAACCGTCATACGGATCACGGCTATGGATATCTCCCGCCCTAGCTTAAGTTGCAGCTTAAGATTTATTGCTAGAGGGATAAGTAGCACTGACATAAAAGCAGTGAGTTGCCACCAGCCAATATCTATGCTCGATTCCATTATTTTGGCTCTTAGTGATGAGCTGAAAGATGAAGTGATTCTATGTGTGATCGCTATAGAGGTCAAAGCGCTATCTGCAACTTAGTTACAGATAGCGGTCATAAGGTTTGAAGAACCTCCTAGGGGCTTAATCGGCTACTGCTCTATTCTCAATGGATCGTTGCCCGATTGCTCTTTTAAATCTGTAGTGCTCTCTCGTGCTTGTAGACTTGGAGTTAATCCCATATTGGGTCTGGCTATGTCACCTTGAGAGTAGTCACAGACGCCATCTGGAAAAATCGTTTCTAACTGCTTCTGGTAGGGTGAGATAGAGACTGAGCCGTAAACCCCCTGTTTTATCGCTTGCGATATTGGGATCTGTCCGCATTTGAAGATACTGCCAGCCCAGGGGCCACCGGCTTGCACTCGGATATTGCTGTAGATAGGATAAACTTGGCTGCAGGGCCCAGCAGGGCGGTTGTTCCACTCACCATCCCAAACATTTTCACCTTCATGTAATACCTCTCCTTCACTTCCTAAGCAGGTATCACGCAGGGAATCAGGTTTAGCATTGACTGGATCTTTGTCATCGGAGGCGATGATGGTCATAAGCCAACGATCTAAATAATCCACCCCTTCGTCTATGGGGGTATGCTCTTTGTGAGAGACCCAGATCACTTGATTATCATTATGCCCTTGATACTCCTGTATCCTCAAACGGCTCTCAAATGAGGCAGAGGTATGGTGCATATTAAGATCCTCCTCTAGGTAGTGACGGATCTCTAAAATAGGCAGCTCAGCTTTACCGATAAACACTTGTCCATAGCGGTAACCGTTCACGATAGCCTTTGGATCGGCAGGTTTTCTTTTAGCGGTATGAGGTGAGGGCTCTGTGATATTGTTTCGGCTCCAAAGGCTGAGCCAGAGCGGAAATCTCATGCCAAAAGGAGTGATAGCACTCTCTTTTTTCATCTTATTTTGTGGCACCCAAGAACCGATATATTGGTTAAGCTTGATAAACTCTTCGATGCTTATCTCCCCCTTTCTTAAGGCGACCAGTCCATATTGCACCCCTTCATTGCCCCAAGTTGTGCGGGCAAAACCGTGTTTATCGGTACCATATATTTGAGCTAAGTCTTGCCAGTAGGTCCAGTTTACCTGCTCTTTTACCTCGTCAGAAAAGTAAGGTTTAACAAAGCCCTGTTTAGGGTTGTAGAAGAAGGTTGCTGCGATAAACCAGGAGTAAACACATTCGCTACTGCCATTTGGCATCGATGGCCAAGCGCCAGCTATCATCTGATTGAGAGGAACCAAAAAGGTATAGGGATGGTCGAAATCATTGATCCCATTCATCCCCTCTATCTTCTCTCTCTGTTCCCAGTCCCGCCATTTCTCGTTACCGTTATCTGTGACATTAAAATAGTGCTGGAGAAGGTCACAATCGAGTAGAAATATTGATTGTGACACCATGTCAGGGTAGCTGTAGATAGGCATTAAACCATCGAGAATACCTGTACTGTTTTGTGCGATTAGGTATTGTGCCAGTGCGCCACCGGAGCCACCAATGCCTAAGGTATAGAGGGGATCACCATAGAGTGAGGTAAACTGCTTCTTTACTCGCCTAGCAGTGTCCTCTGCAAGCAACATATTGTAGCTGTAGCTTGTGTTGTTACCGCTAGAGCCAATGACGGCGTAGCCTTGCCTTAACAGAGAGTGGCGACGGTTGATAAATCTATGTGCCCCCATTCGCCCCTGACGAAATCCGATACTGGCGCCACCCTTAAATTGGTAGATTAGTTTTTGATTCCAGTAATCTTTAGCCATTCTGTCCCCTATGCTGTCTTGGGGGACTAGCATCATCATGTAGTAGATGTAGCGGTTGATACTGCCTCTCTCAAGGCGAAAGATCTCCGGTACTTCAACCCCATTGATATTGGTTGTGGCTATCAGCTCTCTCGCTGGTGGATTGTTGATATCATAATCTTGAATGATATCTGTGCCGGTCTTTGCATAGAAGTAATCGATCCGTGATGTGATCAAGCAATCTTTACTGAAGCCAATAGGCTGATGGTTATCATCATAGATGGTGACACCATCTCCATCTTGATTATCGACAATGGGTTGTCCTAAACCCGCATCTATCGTCATGCAGTAAAAGGGGTATTGGCGTTCGCCAGCATATAAAGCATCAACGGGACCCACACCTCCTAAAGGGATTGGGAAGGAGAAGCTCTCCTCGGGTCTTGGTGTTAAACTGATATGTTTCTCTACCGCTAGAATAGGTTTTTCACTGCCCATGGGGGCGATACCTTTGACCTGGCGGCGCACGAGAGGATCCGGTTCACATGCGGTCAGTAGTGTGCAGAATAACAAAAGAGATGTGAGGCTTTGTTTGATCATTTTTACCCTCCTAAAGCGTATTCCCCATCTATTAAGTTTTGTTCGATTCAGTGAAAATGCAAATGTTTTCGAACTGAAAATAACGCCCTTGGCTTCTACTGTTTAGGTGCCGATTTATCAATTATTTAATTGATTTTAAAGTGATTTTGCTTGCGACTGCTAAGTGGTAGGAGTTGATGTGGACTCTGGGCGGTTAAGAGAAATACTCCCTAAATTACAGGGTTTTAAAACTTAAATACTCAAGTGACTGCATCTCTGTTAAACGGCTATAAGTTCGCTTAAATTCAAAGCTGAGTGCTCCACCAATATAGAGCTCTTCAAGTGCCACTGACGCGCTAAGATAGAGCGCGACGCCTTGATCGTAAAGCTCATCGACTAGGCTGATAAATCGCCTTGCAGGATCGTCATTTACCGCATAATTGAGTTGCCTCTCGCCTGTTTGGGTAGCCTGGCAACCATCCTCTGTGCCGCGGGCACGGATCCAGCCTCTGGGCTCTCCGCCAAGAGGGGGAATATCACTAAGCAGGATAACCTCAAAACGGCTAGCCAACTCAATATAATCTAGCTGCGATCGTGGGCCATTACACAGGGCGTCAAAATCGAGCCAAGCCTGTTTTTGGTTGGCTTTAATAACCTCAATGGGCCTGCCTAAGATCATCAGGGGTTGATTACTGCTAACAGAGTCTGAACTTAACTGCTCAAATAGAGTGGAGAAATCTGACTTAGGCTCGAGAAAGTAGGTTTGATGGTAGTTCAGATACCTAAGTCGGTGATCATGCTCTCCATTAAGATGTATCTCTTGAGTATGCTGCGCTAATAATCTGACGGTGGGCTCAAACCTTTGTCTCTGTAGGCCATTTTCATACAGGCGTGTAATGGGGATATTTGAGGTCGCAACGAGCACCACATCGAGTTCAAAAAGAGTGCTAAAAAGGGTGCCTAAGATCATGGCATCGCCAATATCTGAGACAAAAAACTCATCAAAGCAGATAAGCTTAGTTTCAGAGGCGATACGCTTAGCGATTCGTTTTAAGGGGTCTGTGTTGCCAGATTCCTGCATCATCTCTTTATGCATACGGGCCATAAAACGGTGAAAGTGCAGCCTAAGAGGAGGCTGATCTAATAGATCTGTCGCCGCTTCACAGAAAAGATCCATCAACATAGTTTTACCGCGCCCTACATCGCCCCAGAGATAGAGTCCCAAAGCTTTTTGAGAAGAGGGGGCTTTAAGGGCTTGATAGAGAAGTTCTAGCTGAGTAACGCTATGGAGCTGAACAGGATCATAGGCAAAGTCTGATTGAGTGAGTTTGTATTGATAGCGCTCAAGTGGCGAGAGACTCATGACCGAAAATAGACCTTGTTCGTTAACATTGAGTGACAGTATACGCTATTTATTGCCAGAGTTTTCACCGGGTTTGTAGCTGGAAAAGCAGCGCTTTATCCTGTAGCTTGTGTCTGATTATTGTGCAAAATTACTAAGGAAAGTTATTTTGATTAGATTAATGCTTATTTTACTACTCGTTACTTTTTCAACCATGAGTCTGGCTGTTGAGCCTAGGAATGTTGTTTTTGGTTTGCTGCTAGTCAGTGATAATGCTGCTGATAATAAATTAGCAGCGAAAGACCTGTACCATCTTCCTCCTGAAAGTCCAGAGCTTCTCGATCTTGCTGCATGGGTATTAATTAATAGTGAACTTGAAAATAACGGCGAGCAGGAGGATACATTAGCTTGGCTAGCAAAAGCCCTAGGTGCTTCTAAGCAGGTAAGGTACAGGGAGTTGTTACTCGAGTTGCAAAGTAAAACCAGCTCTAAAAAGTTGAAGCGCTATATCAAAGATGCCCTAAAAGAGATCGGTGATGGTCAGGGAGAGGCGGTCGATCTTACCGATTTTGATGCAGATAAAGTGAAAAAAGAGCTCACAGAGTTAGCGGCTAACGCTCAAGTCTCAAAAAAAGAGTTTTTACAGTTGAGCGTCGGAGCAAGTTTAGAGGATGTGCTTAAAGAGCTGGGTCAGCCTAACAGTGTTGGCCAATATGTACGCACAAGTTTTAGGCCGTTTCTTGGTAATGTTAGACTGCAAAACTTGCGTATTAGTTACCTCAATGCTGGTTCAATGGAGTTCAGTTTAGACAAGAATGTTTGGGTGCTTAAAAATGCCTATACCCAATCTGAAATAGACACCACAGATGTCGATCCCGCTGAACTGGCACTGGTGTCTCAACTGCTGAGCAGTGATTATAACTTGGTTCGTAAAAGTGCTCGTGAAGCGATTGCAAGCAATCTAAGCAATACGGCGGCATTGGATCAGGTCGCACAGAGGATCTGGGAGCTTAAAGATATCGAAGATAAAGGGATGGGGGATGCCATGGCTTGGTTGTGTAAAGTCTTAGCCTCCAGTGGCAATGGCCGCTACCACGATGTTCTCAATAAAATATATGAACAAGCTGGCAATAAAAAAATTGCCAAATATGCTAAATCCTCAAAGAGAAAGCTTTCAAGATCAGAACCTAGCTTCCAGGTGCAATAGCCTATTGCTCAAGAACTATTACTCAAGAGCTTAGGGAGAGGTTACCTCTCGATCAACCTCTCCCTTAATTTAGTTTATTGTTGATCTGATCTCAGTACCAACTCAACACGCCTGTTAAGTTTCTGACCAGCTTCATTGCTGTTGTTGGCAACGGGTGAGTATTCACCCACTCCCTTACCCGTTAGCTGATCTTTAGGGATCTGATGTGCAGTTGTAAGCTGCTTTACAACCGCTTTTGCTCGCTTATCTGACAATAGCTGATTGTAGCTCTGCTTACCTTGATCATCTGTGTGTCCGATAACATAGAAGTGCTGCTTGGGGTGAGATTTAAGGTAGCTTGCCACCACTTTTACAACCGCTTTGGCTTCGGGAAGCATCTTATCGCTATCAAACTCAAACAGTAAACCATCGAGTGCTACATGGCCGGTTTCGGCCATCTTGTCTGTCAGGCCTTCAAGATCGATGGCGACTCTATCATCAATCAGTTGCGTCTCTTCAATCAGTTTTATCTCGCCCCATAATCCATCGTTGAAGCCGATGATATAGGTCATTGCATATACATTACCCTGTGAACGCTCAAGTCTATAAAGGCTATAAAATTGACTTTCGTCCCGACCGATATTCGCTAAGGTTTTTATATTTTGGTAAATCTTACTCTTTGCACCACACTCTTTACCCTGACAGCTAAATAGTGGGGTAAAGCCCAGTTGAGTGAGTGCTACTTTATAGTTTGCATTGACCTCATACTCTGAGTAGTTACGGGGGAGATCATAACTAATGTCGGTGATCCGCCCCTCAAGTGTTTTAACTTGGTGCTTTTTTTTATTGATGCCAGTGATGACTTTAGTTTGGCCAAAGTCGTACTGTTCATAATCAGTAATATAGGCGCCAGGTAGACGTTTAATCATTGGGTGGTCTTTACTGTCACGCTCATCTTTATTGGATCTATCTTTAAATTGGGTTTGAACTATTTCACTACCAAGGTAAGTTTGGTTAACTTCAATTAGATCAAGTGGCTCAGGAATAACTTCAACGATATCGAGTTGCAAACTCGCTCCCTTGTGCCAACTGGCGGCATAGAGTGATAGATACAGTTGTTTTTTATCTAAGGTTAACTTGGCTGTGAGCAGAGCCGGCTGATTTTTAGGAATCGTATTCAGTGGCTGAACCTGTCTCTGTAATTTATCTTTTTTACCACACTGCTTCTCTGTGCATTCAAAGAGTAGTGTACCGCCTAGCTTGGTTATTTGGGTCTTATAGTTATTCACCAGATGAATTGGTTCAAAGCTAACAGGTAGCTCATAGGAGATACGAGAGAGTTTGCCGCTAACTTGCTCTGTCAAATACTCTCTCTTATCTAGGCCTACGATAAGCGGATAATGACTAAAGTGCCGATTAGCTTTTTTATCCACTTTTGCTTCCGGTAGAGGCTTGAAAAGTTGTGTTTCAGCTAAGGTGTGAGAGCTGAAGATAACACTTGCTGCTAGTAGTAGGCTTAAACCAACACGATACATAGGGGGCTCCACAAAAGGGGGCTCAGCCCCCGTTAAAAGTTTAATTATTAGCGACTAGGTAGCAGTGAGATAATATGTGCATAGATTCTCTGACTAAAGCTCTCCTCCTCACCATCATAGGTGAGCAGAAGATAGTCGTTCATATCATCGAAACTGTTCGCTTTATTGATATCGACCTCAATGATTTTATCGCCTTCAATCAGGTAGTCATCCGGTAAGATATTGGCGTCTAACTCCTGAGGAACATCGACTTCAAGAACATGTATTAGCGATAGATCATTCGGGCTGGTTTGCAGTGACCACTCGAAGGTGCTTATGGTGCCGAGTGTGAGCTCAACAGATAACCGCTGGTTTTCCTCATCGATAGCGACCTCATCTGGATAGAAGGCTGGCCAGAAAAGACGAGCGATATCGGCTGTTGTTAACAGTTGTGGGTCATTATGAAGTGGCATATCCCAAGTTAAAAAGTCAGTTTCAACACGGCACATCACATCTTGTGTTTGTTCGATATGATAGCGGTAGATATATTCAGGCCAAATGAGTTGATCTAGTTTAAATTCCTCAGGCGTTGCACTGATAATCGCCTGCCACTGTTCACTGTCTCTGTGATATTTTTCAATACTAAAATGTATCGGCACATCTGTACCATCATAATGAGTGGTGAGCGTATTATTGTTAAATTCCAAAGCGATGGGCTGATAACCTTGATCATCCCGGTCGGCATTTATCCATTTTTCAAGTGGACCATTCCAGCACTCAAGTGGGGTTTCCTGCACACTGCTTGAGTCGGCAATACTGCCATATATTTGATTATTATTGATAGAACCCAAAAGGGTCAGATCTGGATTGCCATAGTCCAGTGAGAAGAAACTGTTAAGGTGGACGGGGGCTAAGGTAAATTTATTTGGCGTTAAATTATCGTTCATTATGTTGGTTTGAAGTACCTGCCAGTCCACTTCAGACATGATTTTCTCATCGAATGGTGTATCGATATAGCCTTGTGCTATCAAGGTATTGTTGACTAAAAAGCGTACGTCGATGGGATCGCTATTGAGGTACTCTTCAAGAGAGAGACCACTCTCCTCTGCTAGGGTGATAAGCGCCGCTTTACTGCTTGAAAATAGCTCATCAATCCCCAGAATAGCAGTCAGATTATCGTCGATAAGTGCAGTAAGGTGAGAGTGTAGCCTTTGGGTATCAACAAACCCCGCAGCCTCGCTTTGCTCTGTAGAGACTTGATAAACATTACTACCAGAGTGGGGGTAAAGGGAGTTAAGGATCAGTGCTAGTTCCTGCTTTTTTAGCAAAATATCACTGCTCGATAGTGCCTGTTCAAGCATCATCTCATAACGTTGGAATTCGATATGAGTTAACGCGTTAATTGCACCGCTGTGATCTTGGAGTGAGAATAACTGACCTATGCCATTATTGATGACAGCATTTAGCGTTTGGCGCTGCGCCGCATCAGCGTCCGTTTTGGAGCTTGAGAGATTAAGCGCGTTAGCTTTGAACTGACTTGATAGTGGAGTAGGAGCTGCTAGTGTTGAGGTTTGTGTATCTGTCCAGTTAGCAATTAGGTAGTACGCAGGATTTTCAGTGCTGCTGCTCCAATCGATCTGATAACTGCCATCGGTTTCACTGCTTGATTGGGGATCGGCTTCATCACAGCGCTTGTTCATATCTAAATCAACGCAAATATCAGCCCCTGCTACGGCGCCTAAATAGGCGATGGTACCTTCTATCTTATGTTCAAACTCAGTAGGCGTCGGCGCTGGTGGAACGACTGGAGGCTCAACCTCTTCAGCGGGAGAGTCAGAGCCTCCACATCCACTTAACAGCAGGGATGAGATCAGGAAAAGCTCAATTTTATGTTTGAACATATCTGTTTCCTTACAAATATAAGACTAAAAGTATGATCGCATCATTATCCTGAATTAATACAGGTGAACTATTCCCCGAAAGTATGTATTTATCGTAGTTTCGGGGTACTGGATGTTATCCTTAGGTATGTATTTGTCGGGGCTATATTGTGTTTGGGTATACCCTTTTGTGTCATGTTAGGAAGGGTTTACCACAAAAATGTGCAAGCTTTTGTCCGAGTCTATTCATCTCTGCTTGGCTACCAAAATTAAACCTTAATGGTTTCTCGTTATGGTTAGAGACGATGAGGAGGTTATAACGGTTAACTCGGGTTGGATCTGAGCTTAGGTTGAACGCCTTGATATCAGTTATTGAAATGACCTGCTTGGTGATAGGGTATAGGGAGCTTACATGGGTTGAGATCATTTGCTTGCTGAGATCTATCTCTACAGTGACTTTGGCAAACAGTAGGTGCCAACTTAGTAGTGCGCCAATAGCCCAATAAAGAATGACAATCTCATCATGACGCCCAAGCCCTAAGCCAAGAATAAGGGTTATTGAGGCAAAGATAACTCCAATCACTTTACGGCTGATTGAGTTAAACCTTCTGTTTTTGATTGTGGCTTTGTCTGATGATATCTCTTTAAACAACATGGCTAACTTCCAAATAGCTTTAATACAAAGCCAAGAGTAATAAAAACAGGAAGTGGGAGTAGAAGCTTAAGCCAAGCTGTTGAGTTCCATAGTGACTCAATGGGTTTGCTCGGTGCTTGGGCATCGCTAGGTATCTTGAATTCACCCAATGGTGTTATCTCTGGGTATTGGCTAACTTGTTCAAAAGCGGGCAATTGAAAATGGCTTGAAATAAAGCGTAATGCTTGCTCTGTCTCAGCTAGATCACCGATAACAAAGTGCTGTCCCTCTATGATGAGCTGGTAGCTACTCTCCTTATGTACAGAGGGGCTAAGGGTGATCTCTGTCTTGGCTAAGGGTTTGCTTTTCCACTGCTTTAATTTAATGCCAAATGTACGAACCTCTAGATATGCTTGAGTGTTGAGAGTATCTAATACTAGCTGATGTTTCGTTGCCAGAAGGGGGATAACAGCGAAGGTAAGTAGCATGCTTGCGGATATAAAGAGGTGCTGCTCTGTACCATCAAGCCTTATTACCATAAACAGTGAGATGACAAGAGGGATGGTTAAGATAAAACCAAAAGCACGTATAAAAAGTAGGGTTTTAGTTGCCAGAGGCAGTCTATCGGGTAGATATTTATCACTGAAATGAATTTTGGCATTTTTTGATAGTGCAGAGTAATTCAAGTAAAGATCTCTCCTATTAAACATGCTGAAGCGTAAAGGTTAAGGCAGTGAAGATAGAAACCAACCTTTCGGAGTTTTAATAAATTTACAGCTCATGGTTGAGCGGTAATTTTCACTGAGAATGAATAAGCCTACTTTAGCTTGTTGCTGCGCTTGGTACTTTTCCTGTTTGATTTTTGATGGTGTTTGGTAGGTGACTTTTTGAGGCTCAATACTGATTATTTTCTTTTTTACGAACCAACGTTCATGGGCTCTTTCCAATACTTTCATCGAACGTTTTTTTTCGTGCTCTGAAGGCGTTACAGGCATCTGAGCAATAAAAGTGTCGAGATCTTTCTTCTCGATAAAATCAAATGTGTCTAAACAGCGTTGAGTTAATACCTGCTCCAGATTTTCTGAGGCATCAGCCATGCTGGCACTTAGCAAAAATAGCGGTATCACAGCGAGATAACGTAGCATTATTATTCCTTTTATAATGGGGGAGCGTGAAGCCCCCCATCTTATTCACTATCTACTCATGCTGTAAAGCGTTCAGTGGATTAACCTTATTGGTGACTTTTTGTTTTGTTGGGCCGACTTCAACTTGGAAAGTTTTAACACTGTCCTTGAGCAGATCACGTCCCTCCAAGGCATCACCTGCCACTGAGATAACATTACCTTCAAATTGAATGTAATAGGTGCCAATTTCATCTTCAGCACGAATACCAACCAGCTTGACGTTATGTGAACCAGCATTTAATGGGATAGATATTGGCCCCACTTTACGTTGTGGGCTTGAGCCATCTGTAATGACCTTATCATCTACAACTAACTTGAAGATATCATCATTAAAGTTACCATTGTCCCCAAAGGTTACATCCAAAATAAAGGGGATGGTAAATACTAGTCCGTTGCTGACTTCACTATTAACCTCTACCGTGACCTCTCCAGTAATAACATTATTAGGTACTGTAACCGTTAGTTTTCCTGGTTCTGACTTCCTGACACTGGCAATGACTCTTTGACCATCTTTGCCTGCAAAGGTGACTCGGTTTTTAGATTTTAGTGGACTAAAACCTATGCCTTCGATGATCACGGTATCGCCAGGTTGCCCTGAGTCTGCTTTAAGACGAGCGATCTCTAGTCCATCTCCTATTTGAATTTTTACTGGAGAGTTTGCCTCTTCGCCCCTATGCTCGACGCGAACTGCGATTGGACCGACTGCATTTTCAAGTAGCGTTCCTGGTACTGTGATATCTAGTAGGGTTCCCTCTAGAGAGACGCTATCGTGTTCTCTCTCAACTTCTTGAGTCGATGCCCCCTCATCTTTTAGGAATGTGATAGGCTCTTCATCGAACCAATACCAGCGCTCATTAATTCCAAAGCCCGTACCTATAATGGACAAAGGTTTATCGACAGCTTCAGCCTTCATGATGCTAGGTTCAATATCTACAATGGTTAATCCCCACGTGACAGTAAAGTCTGATTTTACTGGAACAAAGGCCATATCTTTAATCGTTTTAACTTGATCTATTAAGATGTCGGCAACTTGCGCACCGGTAATAATGGCTTCTACCTGACCAACAAATGGAGTCCACTTTCTTAGTGCTGCTCCCGCCGCCATCACGGCAATATCTTGAGGACTAACGCCTAGCTCCTGCAGTACAGCTTTGGTGATGGGTCCAAGCTTTCCTGCGTTTGCAGGGTCGGCCAGAAGCTCAACTTCATTCTTATAAAACTCAATGGCTACCTGTTTTACAAACTCTTCAATATCTTCATTGGTAATATTCTCATCATTATATAGCTTCTCTGCCTCCTCCATGAGTTTAGGGGAGTACTGAATGATTAGCTTAGTGATGACCACAGGATCGAAACCTGTCGGTTCATAGCCTATTCCGGTTAGGATGAGGTCAAAAAACTTAAGTAAAATCCCATCTATGATGGTTCTTATTGCTATGCTCTGCCGGGCTTGAATGATCGCTCGGTCATAGTCACTGCTTGGTACATAGCTAAAAGGAGATGGGCCTAAAGGTGTGCCGACGCCGGGTGCGATGACTTGATATAAGCAGTTTTGGTAAGGACACTCGTTATAGTATTGATCTTTAGACCAAAACTCTAAACCTAGGAAGGTACCAGATTGTGGACCTAGAATATTACCATCCCAGCCATTTTTGATATGTTTCCTCAGTGGAGAGTCGAGTTGATCGGGATCGTACTCCCCATTTTCACCTAAGGGGATGATCATGGTGCTTAGGTATAGTTTGGTTCTGTTTTGTAGCTCGACACAACCATCATAACTTAACTTACTTTTTTGCTCGTCACTGATATCACTGTTATCTGGACAGCTTGGATCTGAGGGGAGCCAATTATCAAGAAAGTTTGTTGCTTCAAGGGAGTAGTCAAAATGATCTGTGCCGTAATTGACTATGGTTGGCTTAATACTGCCAGTGCTTTTTTGCTGACTTTGAGCTTGATAACTCAAAGGCTGATTCGCTTTTCCTGAGCTTTGTTGGATAGATTGCTTGCTATTGTATCTGTCAAAAATGGCATTACTGTTACTGATAAGCAGAGTTGTTGTTTCACTGCTTAGCTTATCTAATGCTGTTGGTGATAGCTCAAGTTGACTATTTAAATGGGCAGTTACCTCAGTAAATTCTGAATAGCTTGATATCTCGGATTTAAAGCTACTGAGTTGCTCACTGGGGATCTTATTGATCCCGATGAAATCTAAAATATACCTAAAACTAGTGCTGGTAATATCCAGTGAAAAGCTCTCCTCTTCAGGAAGCATATAGCCACTAAGGTAGATTTTCCCATCATGTTCATCTTGGGTTTCAAAGTAACTGGTGACAGGAGTCAGGCGATTTTTGAACTGCTCAACATTGACTGTATTAGAGGCATCAAGCTCATATTGAGAGCCTAGTAGGGTCTCAATTTTTAGTTCCCCCGCATCAACTGAGCCAACTTCAACTAACTGTAGCTCAATCTGTTGGGTGATATAGTAGCTAACAGCGTTGCTTTGACCGATAGCGTTATTGATCTGTAACTCTCCATCGGAGAGTGATGCTGGCGTTTTTACACTCAGGGTTGAGCCAGTATTACTAATAATCTCTAATGGTGTGCCATTGGCTGTGATGGTCATATCATCTGAAAAATCAGCCCCGAGAAGTTGAGTCTGGCTCTCCTCTTCTAGAAGTAGTGCGCCCGATGAACTGATGATTGGCGTCCTTTTTGGATGAAGAGTCACATTTCTAGTGTTGGTTTTATTTATCCCGTCAGAGATAAAAATACTATCTGTGCCTGCAGGAATATTGGCTTTAGCGATGCTGCTAGAGACAGAGATAGGAAGATTGATAGGAGCTTGCCCTTTGCGTTTAAAGATCAAGTAATGCTGCTCAGCGCTAAGGGAGTCATCAATGCTCACTTGTATCAGATCATCTTCACGAAGAAAGTTCACCGATATATTGTTGTGTGTGACGTAGGGAGCACCAATCAGTTTGCTTTGATCTTCCGCGATATCGATAAGCCTTTGCTGGTCGTGTATATCGAGTAATCCGTCATTATCATCATCGAGATCTAAATAGTTGGGAGTGCTATCAAAATCGGTATCTAAAGGCTGGCTGGCATCGTCACCAAACTCTTGAAGATCAAGTATGCTATTGCCATCTGAATCATCGTCGAGAAAATTACCTATGCCATCATTATCTCGATCATCAGCGCCTTCACTCTTGTCTGATAAGCCGTCGTTATCACTATCGGAGTCGAGCCAGTTTGGTAATTCATCGTTATCAGGATTAAAACTGATTTGATCTGAATAGAATGGGTAAAGGAACTCCTCTGTATCAGCAATAGTATCCCCATCGGTATCGTGGGTTAAGTTGCTTATCGCCAGAGCGGCTTCCTTGATATCATCTAAGGCGTCTCCATCTTGATCGATAAAGATCTCCACATGGTAGGTAAAGCTCTCCTTGCCATCAAAGTTGATGTCATTAACGCCTATATGATGCAGACCTGAATCTAATATCTCTACGTTAATCGCAAGGGTTTTTAAAGCTGGCTCAATATCGATGACACCGAAGTTTAATGCATCACCATTTTTATCAGAAAAATAGATATTAGGTTTAAAGTCAGGGTCTTGATATTTTAACGTTAGTGTATAGAAATCACCCTCTTCAGCGTTAAACGAGAAGAGATCGCCATTATCTGATTTTTGTGAAATTGCACCACTCACTGCAAAAGGTGGTGCTAACTCAGTTTCCGTGGCGATAGAGGGGTTATCATTGGGTTCTAACTCAGTGATCAGTGTCATTGATTGCTTATCAAGGTTGAACGGATAAGCATCAAACTCATCTAATACCCCGTCACTATCTTCATCTTTGTTTTCCCACGTCCCCACTAAATCAGCGGGATCGGTTGGATCTGGGGTGGGGTCAGGAGTTGGATCGGGCGTGGGATCTGGGGTTGTTGGTGGCGTTGGATCTGGATTTTCTGGGCCTTCACCCTCTTCGAGATCTCCATTACAGCCAGCGAGCCCCATGGTGGCGCTGAGTAATGCAGCCAACCAAAGCTTTTGAGTTAGCTTAAGAGTCTTGTATTTCATTCTTCATACTTCCCTATGTCAATTCCTGTCTTTCTGCCGCTTTAAGCTTATTGAGCTCATTGCTGCTTTTATTTGTTTACATTCGAAATGGCGTTTGCATCCGCATTAAGCCTTGCGAAGTGAGTGCTAAATATATGTCTCCGGTGACCGCGCCAAGTGCGTTACAAGCCAATTGATCTTGAGTGGGCCTGACAAGGTTGGTGACTACCTCATTGATCACACGGTTAGCAAACGGGACGATTAACCTTTGGCACCAACGGATCTCTATCTGCAATAAGTTGGCATCTTGAATATTTAATCTGCGGTTATGACTCCCACTTCCAACATTTTCTAATCTTGTGTTTCGGTACATTAAGTTGTTGTTAGGGATCTCATAAATAAACCCGCGGGGGGTTCGACTTCGGACTCTGAATTTGGTGAAAGTTCGATTATCAGGACTGAGAATACGTATCTGGCTCTGTAGCTGAGTGGCTATTGTGGCTCTCACTACGGCTGTCACTGTATCTGTGGCTGCTGTGCCTTGGGCAAACAGAGGCATCATGCCTTGAGCAAGCCCCTTACGTATCTCTGTGACACTGCCATGATGCAAAGTACCAGCTCTTACCGCTTGAACTGTGGCGGCATCCAGTGTGCTTTTACTCGTGTAGATAAACCCCCACTGGACTATCATCATCATGGTGACGAGAATAATCGGCATCAGGAAAGGAAGAGTGGCGTGGAACTCAAACATACTCTGTCCCTTCTGCCTACTGTGAGAGTTCTGGCTATTCATCGTGAAGCCTGCTCACTTGGCAATACAGGTGTATGAGACTCACTCTGAATACTGTTTAAAGCATGAAGTAGGGCTTTAATCTGTCTACCAACGGGGGTATTGGGGTTACCTTGTCGAGAGGCGGATGACAGTACTTGAGTCGACTGCTTTATTCTTACTAGGCTCATGTTATACCAAGCCTTTTGATTGGAGGGCTCAAGCTCTAAACAGCGCATGTAAGCCGAAACCGCTGCATCTTGTCGGCCGGTTCTGGTATAGATGTTGCCGAGCCTGAACCAACCCGGCGCATAATTAGGGACACTGGTTAATACTTGTAGGTATAAACTTTCAGCTTGATCGAGTCGGGCCATCTTATAGGCTTGTTCGGCCTCAGATTGCAAAACCATTATCTGCTGATTCCCCTCCGGCTGTTTCTCTTGAGTAGAGGATGCACAGCCGAAAAGATGTATTAGACCTAACATCAATAAAGCCTTAAACATTAATCTTGCCATAAGATGGTATCTCCCTGTTTTATATTCTTATTTTTACTATTCCCGGCTGAGAGTTCTAATACTTGAGTGGCGCCGCGGCATGCGCTACTACGCCAAGGTGCTAGGTTTGAAGTGATCTTAAGCACCTTGTTTTTACTATTGAGGTAAACAATATCTAAGGGATAGCGCATCCCCATGGTGTGTACTGAATTACAGGGAGAGATAAGCATTCCCTGCTCGGTTGTCAGCTGTTTTCTACCCAGCAAACCACGCAGTCTTAGCCAAGGAGTGTTGGCAAGATAGATATGCTCGATATGACTCCCCTTATGGGTCGATAGCCGTGTTTTTTTCATTTTATAGCTCATACATAAACTTCATTGCGATGGGGAAAGCCAAAATCATGAATGTCACCGGAAAGATAAATACGATGAGGGGAAAAACCAGTTTAACCGGTGCTTCGAGGGCTTTCTTTTCGGCGCGTTGAAATCGTTCGATACGGCGTTGATCCGATTGAACTCTTAGGGTTTGACCTAGACTGGCCCCTGTTTTTTCTGCCTGAGCCAGTGCACTGACTAAGCTGTTTATCTCAGTGATCTGTACTCGCTCCGCCATATTTCTAAATGATTGAGCACGGGACATACCAGCGCGCATATCTCGGATCACTTTTTCAAACTCGATCCTTAAAGGGCCAGATGGACCACGCTCCACGGCCTGACTGATGGCGCCTGTCATATTCAATCCCGCTTCGATAGACATGGTTAAATAATCGAGGTACACAGGTAGCGACTTTACGATGAGTGCCTGACGCTTTTTTCGCAGATCATTAAGGGTGATAACAGGCAAGATATAGCCAAATAATCCAGCTAAGATAAGGTACTTGATACTGATATCGTCGAGTAAAAGGCCGCAAATGGTTGCTAGACCTACTGCAAAAAGAGTACTGAGGATCCTGATCGCAAAATATTGCTCTGCGGTCATCATGTAGGAGACGCCAGAGATCTGCAGTTTCTTGGATATTCTCTCAAGATAATCAACACTTAAGTTTTCACTGACGTAAAACGCGAATAAGCGAACCAGTGGCCAGATGAGCTTCAAGCCAGGTGAAAGCGGATCCATAAATTCGCGGTTAGCTTTGGGCACTTTGCGATAGATACGTATGCTGCTTATCGTCAGGAAGATAAACGCTATGGTGAAAACGGTGACAATTAAATTAACCATGCAGCCTCCTAAACATCGATTGCAACGATTTTTCGAATGGAGAGGTAACCACTTGTCAGCATGATGAAGATCAATGCCATTAAGGCCCAGCCCATAGGTTCGGTGAGGATCCTACCCATGGATTTAGGCTCCATATGGTAGAGCACAAAGCCGATAAAGAGTGGCAGCATTGTCATCACTACGCCCTGCATCTTCCCCTGTGAGGTGAGGGCATCTATCTTGCCCTCCATCTCTATCTTTCGCCTTAGGGTTGAGGAGAGCCTGAATAACACCTCGGCTAGGTTTCCACCTACCTCCCGTGAGATCTGCATACCTGCGGTGACGAGTTGAAATTCATCTTCAGGGATACGTTTATACATATTGTCGAGGGCGGTATTAAATTCGACCCCCAATCTCTGCTCTCTTTGAAACAGCTGAAACTCCTGCTTGATAGGAGCCTGCATCTCTTCAGACATAAATTCGATAGCCGTACTGACATTGGCGCCTGATTGCATAGAGGAGGCGATCATGTTGAGGGCATCTGGAAGCTGATGGACAAATTTACGTCGGCGGCGCTTATGTAGGAATTTGTATGCAAATCTGGGAATGAAGGCCAGCACAATACTGATAATGATCCCCAGAACCCAAGAACCTAAAAATATTCTGACAATAAATGGAACCGAGAACAGGGTGATCATGTTGAGCATGAATAGCTGCTTAGGTTCGATAAAAAGAAACATATCGAACAGGTTCGTTTTTGCCGATGATGTGAAGGTCTCTTGATATTTTTGGGCAAATTTTGCAGAAAGGTGTTTAAGGGACCACACCAAAATAGCCACGGCAAAAAAAGCAAATATTGCGGAGAATATGGCACTAGTCATCTCTTTTCTCCTTATCGAAGATATCCAGTCTAACTTTTACACCTTGCTTACGTAGCTGCTCGTAAAACTCAGGCATAGTACCTGTTGCTGTGTAGTAACCTTGGACTTTTCCTTCGCTATTGAAACCCGTTTGCTCAAATTTAAAGATCTCTGACAGCTGAACTATCGAGCCCTCTAAACCTGTGATTTCACAGATGCTGGTGATCCGTCTGGAGCCATCAGAAAAGCGTGATTGCTGCACTATGATATTGACGGCTGAGGTGATCTGTTCACGAATTGCAGACACAGGTAGATCCATCCCTGCCATCATCACCATCACCTCCAGACGTGAAATACAGTCTCGTGGTGAGTTGGAGTGTGCCGTTGTTAGCGAGCCGTCGTGACCTGTGTTCATCGCCTGCAACATATCTAACGCTTCACCGCCACGACACTCACCAATGACCACACGATCTGGGCGCATTCTGAGGCAGTTTTTGACTAAGTCTCTAATCTCAATGGCGCCTTTCCCCTCTTGGTTTGGTGGGCGGGCTTCCAGAGAAACCAAGTTGGGCTGGTAGAGCTGAAGCTCTGCGGCATCCTCAACGGTGACGATACGTTCATTGTCGGGGATAAAGTTTGAGAGCACATTAAGCAGGGTCGTTTTACCTGAGCCTGTACCGCCAGAGATGATGATGTTCTTTTTCTGATTCACGGCAGTTTCAAGAAAGCCTGCCATGGCTTGATTCATAGAGCCAAACTTGACTAAGTCATCGCAGCTTAGCCTTTGCTGCATAAACTTTCGGATAGTAATGCAGGGGCCTTTAAGGGCAAGGGGAGGAATAACGGCATTTACTCGTGAGCCATCTTTTAATCGCGCATCGACCATAGGTGAGCTTTCATCGATACGTCTGCCAATTGGGGTAACGATACGCTCAATAGCGCCTAAGACAGCTTGATCATCTGAAAATGCGATATCTGAAAGATAGAGGTTACCGGCTTTCTCGTAGAAGATCTGATCATGACTATTAACCATTATCTCAGTGACGTCGGGGTCATCTATCAAACCTTCTAGTGGCCCAAGCCCAATGGTTTCATCCAACACCTCCTTGGTGAGGGACTCGACCTCAATCTCTTTTGGGAGATTAATACTGGTGATGATCTGGTTGATGAGTGACTCACTCTGAGCCCTTAACTCCACATCACTCATCTCGTTGACGTTGACCCGTCTTAAATCCATCAACTTAAGCAGTTCTGAGTGCACCTTTCTGCGCCACTCATTTCGAGTTGCGATCTGCTTAAGCTGCTTATCGCTGAGGACTGGCTTCTCCTCCTGTTCCGGAGCATTATCAGCCTCTTTTTTTGGGGGAACCTCATTCACTTCTTCTTTGGTGTGCTTTGTTTCTGCTTGCTCATATTGAGGCGCGTCTTGGTATTGGGGATCTGTGCTGTGAACGCGAATTTGATAATCACCCACTTGGATCTTATCTGTCATAGATAGTGGGCCATATTGGTCCCGTTTCTCATCATTGACTTTTAACCCGGTGCGGCTTTTATTATCGCGGATATAAATTCCTTCATCACTCTGGGTTAAAATCGCGTGATGCTTAGATACTTTAAAGCCTCTTAAGACGATGAGCTGTTCAGGATCTTTGCCAATTTTGCAGTGGGAGTGAATACACTGGAACTCACCTACTTTAGTGCCTTTAGTCGTGCTTACGATGACATTAAACATGTTGCACTCCTAATCCAGAATATAAAAAGCTTCAAGCTTATTGGTTTCTTCAGCCATCTCTAACCCACGCGCTAGCTGCTTATCGTGGCCCTCTTCACCAGGGTATACGACAGTGGGGGTGACAAAGATGACCAGCTCACTTTTGTTATCTTTAAAGTCTCTGGACTTAAACAGTTCACCGAGAATGGGGATATCACCTAACAGAGGGAACTTGTTGACGATTTTTGACATCTCACTGTTAACTAATCCCGAGATAACGATGGTTTCATTATTTTTAACATTGATGACAGACTCAGTGCGTCTGGTGAGCATACCTGGAATGCCGTCGACAGCGACTGAGGGGTCGATAGAGCTAACTTCTGCCATGACTCTGCTGACAATATTGAGCTCGTCATCGACTACGGGCTCGATATCGAGCTTGATGCCGTACTCTTTGTACTCAACATCAACTGCGCCAAGGCCGCTGACACTTCGAATTGGGAACTCGCCACCGGCGAGAAAGTTGGCGGATTCACCACTGCGAGTGGTGAGGTTGGGTTCAGCCAGCATACGGGCATCGCCTTTTTCTGATAGCAGTTGTATCTGTGAGCCTATGCCGGTCACTATGCCGAAATAGTTCCACCCTCGGGTATCTAAGACGCCAATGCTATCGGTGATGGCATTGGTTATTGTTTCTGAATACTGTCCAGGTGAGGATACGCTGAAGATGGGATTAGCGGAGAAGGCTTTGGCCGCACCATATGCAGGCCCAGCCATGGATGATTCCCATTTGATACCTATGTTGTTCAGGGTTGATTTATTAAACTCAACAATCTTGACCTGCATCTTAATCATGGGAGCCATGGTTTTGGCAAACTTAAGGTATTTGATTAAGGAGACCACATTAGGGTCGGCTTCTATTATTGTCTCTAACTGCTCCTTTTGGGAGAGGTCAGCCTCACCTTGAACTATGATCAAGCCATCATTTTCTGTCACCTTAATCGAGGGAAAAGCCGCCAACATCTTTTTAATGGTATCTGTGGTTTTCAATGAGTTATCTGGTGTGACCGAGATACTTAGCTTGATCAGCTTGCCATCTTTTTGCCACAGCTGTACGTCGGTATTTCCAGGGGACTCGGCGATTAGCAAAACACCTTTATCATCGATAACTTTAGCGCTGAGTACTTTGCCATTACCCACTACAATTCGTTCAACATTTTTGGCTTTATAAAGCTCTACAGCTCCCATGTAGAGCTTAAGTGGGGTGTTATTGTGTGCGTAGCTAACAAGCGGGATGAAGATACATGCCCAAATAATTGCGATTAGTTTTCTTGAGTTCATAGTGCTGTCTTATTCTTATATTGGCTAAGTTGTTCAAGTACTGATTCAGGAAGTGGGTAGGCTTGTACTGTGGTTTTCATACCACTGCCACCAACAATCATCTCGACCTCCTGATTTAAAAGATCATCAGCTTGTCCGAAAAGTTGTTGTTCATGAAGAGAGATAAAATCCAGAGCCTGACTTTCAGTCTGATTACGTAAAAAAGTGACAAATTTGCCCTTCTCTTTCGCAAGAGTGACTCTTGCTGCATCGTGAACAGATAAAGCCAGTGTGACTGTGTTGTAGGCGTTTGGGTTATCGTATAGGGTGTCAGCCAGTTCAGGGTTAACATCAATACTTTGTCTTCCAGTGGCTAGCACAGTGACGTTCTCGAGCAGCAGCTGCAGTTTTTTGCGCTCAGTGTCGCCAGACTCCTCGTCAAATGAGAGCAGCAGATCGATATGATCCGATGGCACTAACATGCCTGCTGTGGAGTTGAGTTCATCAATATTAATGGTTACCGCACGTTGTCCCTCTTTTAAAATATCGGAGAACTGTTCGGCTTTATGCCCAGGTAAGTAGGTGCCCATTAATGGTCGCCCAGGAGACATAGGCTCAAGCAACATCTGGCCGACTATCTGATTAAAATCTCTGGGGTGAATGGCATCTAAAGGTAAAGTGTCGGCTTGGATCTTTCTGACGGACATATTGGCTTCTGAGATAATGTCGCCTTTTCTTAGCTCCTGTGTCGCAACGACAACCTGAGCCATCTTTATATTATCTTTTGACAGCTCAGCAATCAGCTCTTGCTCTTTGGTGATGAAGTAATTTTTGGTCGCCCAAGCTGCAATACTACCTAATACTATGGCTATGATGAGTAGTACCCAGTTGAAGTCGAATGATTTGATCTGCATGTTTTAACCTAAATTTAGTTGGGTAAGACTGAAAGGGACTTGCTGTACGCAAAGGCGGTGTACCACTCTCGTAAAGTTTCGATACAGAGGTCCATAACGTCGCTATTATCATCTATCGGTGTTAACAGGGCGGCGACTAACGCCGCACATACAACTAAGTACTCGACGCTGGCTTGCCCTGTTATTTTTGCTGTTTTAGGCATATTTAAAGTCCTTCCGTGACCTGGTTTGCAACAATGTATACGACTGATTTTTTTGTGTTAAAGCTGATATCGACTAAGTTAGAGCCTTGACTCATCTGCAAGGCAGCTTTTCCTGATTGAGTATCCAAAATGGCTGAGTTTTCCACCCACCCCCTCTGTTGAAAATGTCGTCTATAGAAGTGATAACTAGAGGCAAGGCTGTTGGGGTTTGACAGTATTAATGTGCGGCCCTGCTTGAAGATATCGTTGGATTTGATATCTGAAATTAGCGTTGATCCATTTGGCTTAGGGAACTGGACCTGATTATTTGTCTCAAGCTGACGGTCTGTGACGTTCTTGGTGACTCCCACATAGGTAATAACGCGGTCATACTCTTGGTGAATACGCGCCGTCAATAAGAAGGGGGGCTGCATGCTATTAATTACATAGTCGCCGTTGAACATCTGGGCATCGAAGCGCTCACTCTTCTCCTCCCACTGCTTCTTAAAAAAACTGGCGATCATCATCTGGCTCTGCTCATCCTCCATCACCCAAGTTTTCATCGGGTAACCGTGATAGAGCATGGAGTCCGCGACCACCTGAACATCGGCAGTGTCGGGGAACTCAACTTCCGGCCAGTCATCGGCGAATAGAGGTGTAGAGATAAGAGTAAGTACTAATACCCAATATTTTTTCATCTGTTAACCTCCACAGTTAGCGGTACCATAGGTACATAGGCGGTTAGTAGGAAGCACATCGGGGCTCACGTGACCCAGTTTGAGACTGCTTGGGCGGAGATCTTTACCGAAGGGGAGAATGCCCATTAAGCGCTGAGCTGTGCGTATTACGCCATTGTCCATCACGTTAGTCAGTACCAGTTTGCGGGTTCGATTTTTCACATGATAGGGACCTGCTGCATTCCAGCCCGATGCAAGCAGGGCGCTTTGACTGTTAAAGTTCAGGTCTAACTCGTCAAAGGGTTCTATGTAGAAGTTCTCTACTTGAGTACTAACGTTAGTGCGATAAAACTGATCTCTCTCTAATGAGAACCCCATAAAAGAGATAACGCCTAATGCTGTGCTGGTTGCACCGTTTAAGACCCCTGGGAGCCGGCCTCCATTGCTACTTCGAGTAAACCGGTCGAGCTCATTACTGTTATTTGGGTTGTCTTGATTAGATTTGACTAAGGGTTGTAAATCCTGCGCAGCTCCTTGCTGAATCTGATGTTCAACTAAAGGGTGAACATGTTCGCTCCAGTCCCATTGATCATTAGTAGAGCTAGCAATCTGCTGGCCATCTTGTTGGTAAAAGCGCCAAGGGATCTGCCTAGCAAGGTCGGCTTCGCTTTTTCTGGCTAGATAGATACCACTTCTGCGTGGTAACTGGCTGGGTTGGCGGTTTTTCCACACCGTTCTTTCCCATGCACTGTAGTGAGATGCCTGTTCGGCCCTATGCTGAACGCCGGTGAGCTTGGACATAAAAGGCAGTAAGATAAGTAGAGGCACGATGACGTAGCTTAGTCCAACTACCGACTCTACCATTGCTTGCCCCCGCTGTTTTGTATTAAACCTATTCATTACAAAAACCTAGTTATTGCTAAGACGGCACTGCGTTCAGTATTTGTAGAATCGGATAGTCGGGTTTGCCAGTAAGGGTTGTAGAGATTGCCATACTCATGGCGGCCATCGGCTCGACTCCAAGATGAGGTCCGGGCCATCAAGTCATGTGGTCGTGAATAGTAGACCTGCGCTGCTGAAAGGGCGGTCATTCTGTCACCTAACATCTCCTCATTGGTGGCGGGGTTTGTGTGCTCTTCACCTGCAGTTATTGTGCTTGTTGTGCGCACACTGTTTTGAGGCTTGGAAACGACAACGGCGATATTCCGTCCGCTGCTTCTGTTATTTCCTTTATCAGATAGGCCATAGAAAGGTTGGATACCACTGTACCAGCCACGGGTTTCCTGATCGTAACCTGCATACCTTGCCGCGGTTCCATTGGTGCGCCGGCTTGACCCCCAGTAGTTTCTATTCCCTAATCTTCTGATATCGGCTCTGTTATCTGAGCGCGTGCCTCCCCAACCTAATGGGGTCTCTCTATAACCTCGCCAGCGACAACCTGACCAGCTACAGCGAAATTTAGAGAGGTGAAAACTGATGGTATCCATCGAGGTCCAAGTTTCCGCTTTGCTACTGTCTCTATCATTGTTTGAAATCAGCTCACTGCCGCCTGTCTTATAAGTTCTCCAGCGGATAGGAAAAAAACTAAGAGACCAAGGAAATCCCAATTTATAGCTGCGTTTTTTCGCAAAGGGATCACGAGAGTCCATGGTTACCGTGATGAAATCTTTAAATTGCTTCGACTTGTTTCTGTGGGAGCCACGGGTATGACGTTTTTGGAAATCGATCCAGTGATCTTTTATATCCCCTAGCATCTGAGGGTTTTGTAGAAGATCTAATCTAGCATTGGGGTCATTTGCCTTTACTATTTTTCCGGCTGTATTAAATGAGCTAAGAAGTCCTGCATAGTGGATGATCTGCTGAGAGGTTGTGAGGGCGTATAACATGGCATTTTCAGCATAAATCAGTGCTTCGAAAACAGGTTGAGCGACTGTGTTAATCGCACCGACAGCACTTTTGATTCCAGAAAGCGCTTGTCCAAGGTAGGGAACCCAACAGAGAAAGTTACAGGCATTTTCGGCAAATTTGTCGGTCATATTAAACCAAGATGAGAGTCCAACCATCTGGGCGACTGCGACCTGATTGGCGACAGATGCTCTGTTGGTGTATGCCTTAAAATTAAAGTCGCGGGCTGCGATAGTGGCTACGCTGTAGGCGGTATTATCTGCTGTATTTTGTAACTTAGTGCCGTTTAAATTTAGCTGCGAGGCATTAAAACTAAAGAGCACCACCATAAGTGCAAAAGACATAAGAATTAAGGACAGAACCATCGCCTGTCCCTTGTGTCGTGTCAGCATACATCCATGCTCCATTGCTGGTTTGTGCGATATCTACAATCAGGTAAATATGATGAGGTTTAGTGCATTGGTTCGAGGCTACTGGGACTTAATCGACACCTGTACCGCCACCTCCACCGCTTGCCCCATTTGCGCCCTCGTTATAGTTACCTAAGTTGTAATCTTGATCGGCGACAGTGGTTGCACTCGCTGAGGATTGCTGGGCAGCTGCGATTTGACCTTGAGAGTCTTGACCTGATACCTCAGAGGAGAGTCCAGATACTTGATTGCGTACGGTCTGGCCGAAGAAGCTATATACGCCGATGGCTGAAACTGCAATAAGCGCAGCTATGATGATATATTCAGTCATTCCCTGACCGAGATTTTTATATTTGGTCATAGGTTAAATTCCTTTTTACTAACGAGTAACGTCATGAGTTAGCAGAGGGAGGGGGATTCTGCTAACTCATTTCTGTTAGTTGCCCTGATCTGCACCTTCATTGTAATTGCCGAGGTTATAATCTTCGTCAGCATTAGTTGTTGCATCAGCAGCGGAGCCTTGAGCTGCAGTGATTTGAGCGTTTGCATCTTGACCTGACATTTCAGATGAGAGGCCAGCAACTTGATTTCGGATTGTTTGACCAAAAAAGCTGTATACGCCAATTGCAGAAACGGCAATGAGGGCTACAATGATAATATATTCAGTCATGCCTTGACCGCGTTGTTTGTTTTTTAACATTCCATCTCTCCTTGAGAATATAATTACAGTTATCCGTATATTATACTGAATGGAATGAGTCTCAATTATTAGAAAGGATAATATTAACATTGTGTATACATTCTTTCGGATAGGTTTTAATTAATTTCCATTCCTTGGTTATAGGCTAGTAATAAATGACTACGGTTTCTTATGTTGGTCTTTTTGTAAATATTTTGCATATGCATTTTTATTGTGTTAATTGAAACATTTAATTGATGGGCAACCTGCTCATTACTGAAACCATTACAAACTAGGGATAATACCTCCTTCTCTTTTTTAGTTGTTGAGGTGATTAATAAGACTTGCCCTTCTGACAGAGTTTGTTTTTGATAGTTTAAAATGAATTTAGAGAGAGCTTCATTACTAAAATAAAGATTACCCTTAAGGATCTTAGATATTGTTTCCAATAAAAGGTGAGCTGGAGCATCAGATGATACCGATGCTCTAAATCCAAGTTTTATAAGGGAAACTTCATCCTCAATTGACAATTTATTGCAGATAGCAATATGAAAACCATCGGAAAGCAGACTCTTTTCAATATTCTGAATATCATTAGAAACAGAGCTCATAAAGTGCAATAAGATTTTTTGTTTCTCTTGGCAATTACTCCAAGCAGTCACAAGGTTCTTACTTTGATTTACTTTAAGGTTTAAAAAACCCGCCGTACTTTTCAATAAAAGTAAGTTATTTTCTGTGAGTTTTGGGGTAAAGATTTCGCCATCATACATCTCATTTCCTTATGACATCTAACTGATGTACCGCTGTAGTTACTAGTTCCTTGGTATTAGAAATATATTTTTCTATACCGCGAGAAGCTACTTTTTTCAGTTATAGTGATTGTATATAAGTATGTAACAATCGCAACAGTTAGTTAACCTATTGTTGAGTGTTTAGCTAGGTAAAGTCTCTTTTTTGAGATGTTAGGCCTTGGTTTATCATTGCTTTAGCTTTGAGTTGGAGAGAAACATGAGGTCAAATCTCATTTTGCAATTTACGTTTGGTATGAGTCGATGTTTATAAATATGGGAATATTACCTTTGTATTCCCATATTACTTTTATGGTTTTATTTGATTAATAGTCCACTCAGGTAACTTGTTTTGTAGGTCTTTAATTATAAGATCGGAATCGCCACGTATTAAAATAGTGGGTGGGGTAGAAAAAATAGTTTGAGCCATATTCTGCAGTGTTTTGGCGCTGAGTTGATTTACCGTTTTCTCTTGTGACAGATCTGTGTTCTCTCTTCCCTGGGAAAGCTGTTTTATATAGCGAGAAAATGCAGCGTTTATGGACTGTGATGCTAAGAGGTATTTGCTCTTTTCATGTATCTTAAGGGCGGACAGTTCAGCGGCTTTTGGCTCTGATTCACTGGCGAGCGTTAAGTGATCGAGAATACCAGAGATAAAGGCGCCAGTATGTTGCCTTTGTGTGCTGCCATAAAACTTAAGCGTTCGCGCTTGAGGGTTATCGAAACACCTGCCATATATGCCATAGGTAAGACCTCGCTTCTCCCTTAAATCATAATAGAGTCTGCCGGAAAAACTCCGCCCAAGCCAGCTGGCCAACAGTTGGCAGCTAAGGGGATCGCTCTCATCTAGAGAGGGAGTTGTAGTCGTTAACTCATTATCAACTATGGGTAAACGATACCCCACCCTCACTTGAGTTTGGATGGCACCAGGAGCATCTATGATGTAGAGCTGCTTCTGAGGGTTTTGAGTAAACACCTCCTGTATCGGTTTGCGATAGGAGAGAGCATCATTTGTTTCCTGCTCCTTATCATTAACGCTGCTTGGTAGTTGCAGAGTTAACATCTTAGCTAATTTGGTCACCATGTCGTTTGTATTTGATGAAACAAGTAGATGCCAGTTGGAGCCAGCTAATAGCGCTTGTTGCTGCTCTATCAGCTCTTTTGGGCTGAGCTCATTTTGAAGGGCTGGATTGTGTAAATTCAGATTATAGGGGTGGTGCTCACCGAGTATCTTTTTGGCCCATACCTTGTCTATCTCACCGCCGCTATAGGCATTGATATGCTTATTGAGTTTTAATTGACGACGAACGGTATCCAGATCGATTGAATCGAAAGCGTCTTTTTGCCAGCTGTCTATCAATAGTGTCAGGGCCTGGGGAGCTTCTGTTTCTGGGCAGGTCAGTTGCAAGGCGATACTGTGCATGCCTGCTTGCACTCGAAAGCTCTCAATACAGGAGATCTGTGATGTCGCAGCCAGCTTGTAAGCTCTTTGATAGAGGGCGCTGCTGATCAGGTCAATATTCTTAAATGGGTGCTTGGGATTAACAAGTACCAAACTAAGATAAGTTAATCTTGATTGACTCGGCGGGTACTGATGCAAGGTGACACTCTTAGTGAGGTCACTCATCTTCCATGGGTTACCTTCTATCTGACCTAAGTTGACTTGAGGCGCACTATTAAGCCCTTTGAAATCAGATATAACAGGCTCTTTAGTGTCAGTGAATACTAACTTTGTTTGTTGGCAAGCTGAGAGGCTAACAGTCAGCAGTAAGCTGTAGATGAGTGCATTGGCTTTGGATGGCATTAAAGTGCTTTGTTTCATAAAACACTCTCCTCAAGACTGTCACTGACGCTTTCTGGTAAAAACTCAAGCAGCGCTTTTGTCCATCTTATATACCAAGGAGGCAGAAGATCGAGTCTGACGAAACCTTGGTTAAAGTATGTGTTTGCCGCTGCTTGTATCTGCTCATTCGTGACGGCATTAATTCGCTCCCAAGGGCCAGTTAATGGAACCAGTTTATCCCTTGCTTGGGTGGCAGAAAGATGCCGGGCGAGTCTAGATGGTTGATCGAGTAGCCGAAGCTTTTGATTAAGCCAGTTGGCTTTTAGCTGTTGGAGAGATACGCTATCTACGCCATGTTCGGCAATATCATTGATCATCTGCTCCACATTTTTTGTCAGTTGATCGAGCGAGGCTCTGGCTCTGGGTACCACCACTAGGTTGCTCACCCCCATTAGTTCCATGGAGAGCGGAATTGAGTAGCTAAGGAGTTGCTCGGGATCTGTTAGGCCACTTTGTTTAATTAAGCTGGCGCGATTTTGAAATAGGTAAGCTTCCAGTAGTGTAACAGCTTCAGCGTCTTTATCTTGTTGTCCTACAGTGTGCCAGGCGAGTAAAAGGGCGGGCCAAGGGCCACGATTGTCGATGATCTCACCGTGAACATACTGGTTTTTAAGTTTTATTGCGGCTCGTGAGCCAGCCGCTTTTTTCTCTGGAGAGAGGGAGGCTGGTTGCCACTGCCCAAATGCACTGTCTATCCAACTATTCGTCTCCTGTGGGTAACCGCCGACTATGCTGATCTGTGCGGCATCGGGGCGATAATGACGCTGATGGAAAAGAGTGAGCTGCTTGACCTTTGCCTTGCTTACATCCTCTCTACTGCCGATAACTGAGTGACCATAAGGTGTTCCCTCAGCCAGTGTCAGTAAAAACTCCATAGCATCACGCACATAAGCTTGATTGTCTATGGTGGTGGCCATCTCCTCTAAAACTGTTGCCTGCTGATTTTTAACGGTTTCAGGGGTCAGGCTTGGGCGAATAAAACGGTCGGCTTCGAGCCAAAGAGCAAGCTCCAATGCTTCCGATGGAAGGGTGAGATAGTAGTTGGTGAAGTCGAAGAAGGTTGAGGCGTTAAATTGTCCGCTCAGGGCGCTCATTGTCTGAGCATAACTGTCGCCGGGGGCATTTTCACTGCCCTTAAAGAGCATATGTTCAAACAGATGGGCGTAGCCTGTTTGTCCAGCTATCTCATCTCTGGAGCCGACACTAAATTGGGTGGCAATAGAGACACTGCGACTCGACGGGATAGGCAGTAGCCTAAGCTGGAGACCATTATCCAGTTCTCGATAGGAGATACTCTGCTCTAGGGAATAAAGAGGAGCTGCCATCTGCGCTAACTCGTGTCCATGGCTCTGGTTGGAGAGCAGTGCAGTTAAGCCAAATAGGAGGTACTTGTTCAGGGGAGAACTCCATCGCCATAGTTTATCCATATTTATATCAGCTTTACCGAAATAAGTACCAGATATTTAATGTAATTGCTTGTGTTGCCCCGTACTTACCTCTTTATCTCCAGTCGTTTTGCTAGCCTGTGTAGGTTGCCAGGATCCAGTTTCAGTGCACGAGCCGTTGCCGCCCACTGCCCATTGTGCTCGCTTAAAGTATGCAGAATAAAGTTGGCTTGAAACTCATCGGTGGCACTCTTTAAGCTAGTGGATTCATCTACTGTCGCTTGGCTAAATTTGCTGTTTTTAGAGGGTAAGCTAAGGGGCTGAGGTGATGAATGTGATTCAATAATATCAAAATGTTGTGGGTGGATCTTAGTTAGGCCATCGCTGGCTTGCGCCTTGGCTAAAACGGCGGCGCGGTGTAGCGCATGCTCTAACTCGCGAACATTTCCCGGCCATTGGTACTGCTTAAGCAAGTGCAGGCTGGCGGGGGTTAAGGTTAAGTTTGTTATCCCCAGTTTTTGTCTACAACGCTCGACAAAATAACCACTCAAAAGAGAGATATCCTCGTCTCTGTCACGTAGCGCTGGTACCAGAAGAGGAAACACGCTGAGTCGGTGGTAGAGATCTGCGCGAAATCGCCCAGCTAAGATCTCCTGTTTTAGATCCTTGTTGGTTGCGGCGATAATTCTGACATCGACCTTACGGCTGCGATCGTCGCCAATTTTTTGCAGATCGCCATATTGAAGTACCCTCAGCAATTTTGCTTGTAGATTAAGTGGCAGCTCGCCTATCTCATCGAGAAACAGTGTGCCCTTATCTGCCAGCTCGAATTTACCGCTGCGATGGCTGATGGCACCTGTGAATGCCCCTTTGACATGGCCGAAGAGTTCGCTTTCGGCAATTGACTCAGGCAGTGCTGCGCAATTTAGGTAGACAAGGGGTGACTTTTTACGCTCAGAACCTAAGTGAACGGCTTTAGCGACCAGCTCCTTTCCTGTCCCTGTTTCACCTAGGATGAGCACATTGAGATCGGTAGATGCGACGACATTAATCTCATGGGTGAGAGCCTGCATATTGGCTGACTGGCCTATCATCTCTACATTGTCTGTCATGCTGACATTTATGACACTGTCTGAGTTTTGTGACTCCAGCGCTAGCTTCTCTAGCTTATCTATCATCAAGGCGTTATTGAGTGAGACTGAGGCGATTGCGCTTAGGTTACGCAGTTCGCTATTGGTGAAACGGTCAAACAGCTGAGGATCGAACCCGTCGATGGTGATGGCCCCAATCAGTCGCTCATTGGCATATAGGGGGAGACCGATACAAGCGTGTACTTTGAGCTCATCTCCTTGATTTGGAATTAAACCATCATAGGGATCGGGTAGCTCACTATCCGCTGGAAATCTCACAATATCCCCAGCTCTGGCGATCGCTTCGAGTCTTGGATGCTCCTCGACTAAGAATCGCCTGCCTAATACATCTTCATTGAGTCCATCGATGGCAAGCGGGGTAAATTGCTGACCCTGAAAGGCGAGTAGGGCGGCTGCATCGCAGTTAAGGTTTTGCCTAATAATATCGAGCAGACGAGAGAAACGATCTCGGTTTGATAAGCCTGAGGTGATATCTAGCGCGATGCGAGTTAACTCTGACTGACTCAATGCCATCTTAGATCCCTGGGCTTTCATTGTCTGCTCTCCAACTGATTGGTTTGAATATGACCATAGGCATAGTATGTCATTTTGACAATCATTGTGGTGAGTTTTGACAAGGTTTAATCGGATGCAGGATTCTTAGTTGTAGCTGCTTAAGGAGTTTTAGCCCCTTAAGCAGCGAGTGGTGTTAAAGGTTGGCCGATAACCCCTCGGGATTTTGGGCCAGCTTGCGCTTACCTAGCGCTTTCTTGATGATGTCGAATAGGAAGTAGCCGAGCAGCATGCCGCCGATACCGAACAGTATGTCACCAAACATACGCATCCAGACTAGCGTCTCAACCAGTGGGCTGTGGATCACCTCGGGCGAGCGAGCAAACCAATAGCCATGCTCTAGCACTGCGAAGAACTGCACTATGCCAACTGGCAGTAGCGACATCACTATCATGGCTGCAAGTCCAATATTTAGTGTCCAGAACGCGCCTTTAAGCAACTTCTCGTTCCACTGCATCTGACCGCATAGCCCTCTTAAGCAGAAGAGCATCAGCCCGATACCTAACATGCCATAGACTCCCATAAAGGCACCGTGGGCGTGGGTGGCTGTGGTGTTGAGCCCTTGGATAAAGTAGAGGGCAATAGGTGGGTTAATGAGGAAACCTAAGATCCCTGCGCCCACTAAGTTCCAGAACGCGGTGGCCACAAAGAACATAATGGCCCACTTGTAGCGACTCATCCAAGGCGCAGCTTGACGAAGGCGATAACTCTCCACCGCTTCGAAACCGATAATGGCCAGCGGTACCACTTCTAGCGCTGAGAATATGGCACCCCAAGCGATGACAGAGGTTGGTGTACCGGTGAAGTAGAGGTGATGCAGGGTGCCAATTAAACCACCTGTGAGGAAGATAACTGTCGCAAACAGGACGGCGGCATTAGCACTGCGGGTGCGGATAAGGCCGAGGCGGACCAACATCAGGGCGATAACTGAGGTGGCAAAGGTTTCGAAGAAGCCCTCAACCCACAGATGCACCACCCACCAACGCCAGTACTCGGCAATGGCTAAGTTAGTATGCTTGCCCATAAACAGGCCTGCTCCATAAAAGAGGCCAATAGCGACACATGAGGCGTAGAGTACCCAGATCACTGGACGCATCTCCCCCTCTGTTTTCAGGGCGGGTTGCATAGCGGCAGTAACAAGGGCCAGCCAGATAAGCAGCCCAGCTAAGAGCATGATCTGCCAGACACGACCTAGGTCAATATACTCATAGCCTTGATGACCAAATAGGAAATTCATATCCAGACTGAAATACTGCTGAACACCTATCCACTCACCTGCCATTGAGCCTAGCACCACAACAAGGAGTGCTAGCCAGAGGATATTAACTCCTAAACGTTGAAATTTAGGTTCATGGCCTGAGAGCGCAGGGGCGATATAGAGCCCAGTGCCGAGCCAAGCTGTGGCTATCCAGAAAACGGCGAGCTGGGTATGCCAAGTTCGTGTGACTGAGTAGGGGAGGATTTCGGCCAGAGGAAATCCATAGAACTCTTGCCCCTCTACGGCATAGTGAGCCGTGATCCCGCCTAAGACTATCTGAAGTAAAAACAGCCCTATTGCGGTGACAAAGTATTTTCCCACCGCTTTTTGTGAAGGAGTTGGTTTGTTAAAAAAGAGCGGGTCTTGCTCTGCTGGAGTTGGCAGAGGCTCATGCTTGCCACTAGCGTGATGCCAGACAAGGGCGCCGATACCAGCAATTAAGGTTATGATGCTTAAAATAGACCAGACAATATTATCTGAGGTGGGCAGGTTGCCTATTTGTGGATCGTAGGGCCAGTTGTTGGTGTAGGTATAGCTCTGATCTGGACGCTCTGTTACTGCGGCCCAAGCTCCCCAAAAGAGAAAAGCATTAAGCTGCTTACGGCGTTTTAGTTCGGGAACCGTTCCCTCTTTCATCGCATACTGTTCCCGTAAACTTGAAAGCTCAGGGTCGCTGCCGAAAAGAGACAAGTAGTGATCGGATACCTGTTTTATCGCTTGAATACGGGTTGGCGATAAGCTAATTGAGGTGTAGCCATCGCTGGTTTCAACCACACTGTTATGGCGCATATCCTCTCTAAGAAGTTGCTCTAAGCCCGCTTTTGTTTCACTGTTTAGCGATGAGAAGCTTTTCTGGTAGCGGTTATTTGCTGTGATATCTAGCCAAGCCTCTGCTTCCTTATGCAGCCAGTCTGCGGTCCAGTCGGGGGCGACATAAGCTCCATGACCCCAGATAGAACCTAGCTGGTGGCCTCCCATCGAGCGCCAAACAAGTTGACCTTGCTCTATGTCATCTTGGGTAAAAACAACCTCTGCGTTTGTGCCTGTGAACGCATTGGGGATAGGAGGTTTCTCACGGTATATCTCACTTCCTATACTCAAAAGTACAGTGAAGGATGCAATCAGCACAACAATGAGTGCGATTGCGGTTAATTTTTGCTTACTCATATTACCTCTTAGCCCTATTCTCTATTTTGGTGATAATGAGTATTTACATTTATTGTGCCATTTTTTAAGTTGTTGAACTTTAATGTTTTGTTGTGTTTTTGCGATCTTGAAAAGTGTCATTATGACTGTAGTTTTTATTGTCTAAATGACACTGGTTGTCTAAATGACAATTGATTGGTTTGAATATCAATATGACTGACAAGGTTATAAATATGAAGTTGGTAATAAAACTGCATTAAATGCTGCGTAAAATTAAGTTAAGTATTAGTTTTTATCTTAAAACTCTAGCTGTTAATGACTTTTTTACTTTACTTACTATTTGATTGTTAATGTTTTATTTTGATTGGTTGCTCTTGTGTTTATGTCTGCATGTTTTTGTCAAGATTGACTAAGTTTAATCTTGTTATCCACTCAAGGAGGGCGCATTAATGTATAATGCTGCACGGTATCACAAAGCATTTTGGGAGTATCCAGTAGGCTTTGGACACTGAGGATTAACAGATTTAGGGAGTTCATTATGAATGCAGAAACAATTAACCATCTCTTTCTGATCGGCGCATTCTTAATTGCGGTGAGTGTACTGTTAAGTGCAGTTTCATCACGGATCGGTATCCCTATTCTATTGGTGTTTCTTGGTGTGGGTATTCTTGCGGGGGAAGATGGCCCCGGTGGCATTCACTTCAATGATTACTCCGTCGCATATCTGGTCAGTAATTTAGCTTTAGCGGTTATTTTGCTCGACGGTGGTATGCGTACTCGAGTATCCAGTTTTCGTGTGGCGCTTTGGCCAGCACTCTCTCTTGCTACCTTTGGGGTGGCAATTACAACAGGTTTGACCGGCTTAATGGCCGCTTGGCTGTTCGACTTGAATCTACTTCAAGGTCTTCTAATTGGCGCTATTGTTGGTTCGACCGACGCCGCAGCGGTTTTCTCCCTGTTAAAAGGTAAGCGTTTAAACGAACGTGTTGGCGCGACGCTTGAGATTGAGTCTGGCAGTAACGATCCTATGGCGGTATTTCTCACTGTGACCCTGATTGCCATATTGGCCAGCGTGGGGGACGGATTATCTGTCAGCTTTATGGCCATAAGCTTTATCAAGCAGTTTGGTATTGGCGCGCTGATGGGAGCAGGAGGAGGCTGGCTGTTATGGCAGCTTATCAATCGGACTCAGTTAGCCGATGGCTTGTACCCTATCTTAGCGCTGAGTGGTGGTTTGATAGTATTTGCCACATCCAACTATTTGGGCGGCAGCGGGATCTTATCTGTCTATCTTGTGGGGCTGCTTTTAGGAAACAGAGCCACCCGTGGTCGTCATGCGATTTTAAATGTGCTCGATGGCATGACCTGGTTGAGCCAAATCGGCATGTTCCTGGTTTTGGGTTTGCTGTTAACACCATCTGAGTTAACCGATGTGGCCCTTCCTGCATTGGCCCTGGCTTTTGGCATGATCTTGTTTGCTAGACCTATCTCAGTGTGGCTGAGTCTGCTGCCCTTTAAGAGCTTTAGTGCGAAAGATCGCTGGTTTATCTCCTGGGTCGGTTTACGTGGGGCGGTGCCGATCATTCTGGCTGTATTCCCTATGATGGCAGGCTTGCCCAATGCCCAACTCTATTTCAATGTGGCCTTCTTTGTGGTCTTGGTCTCTCTGTTGGTTCAAGGTTGCTCACTGGGCAGGGCGGCGAGGTTGGCAAAGGTCGATCTGCCTCCTGTGCCTAGTCCAATCTCGCGAGCTGGGTTGGAGATCTACCCTAAGAGTGAGTGGGAGCTGTTTGTTTATCACCTCAGCGAAAACAAATGGTGTGTCGGTGAGCCCTTAAGAAAGCTCAATATGCCCAAAGGAACCCATATTGCCGCGTTATATCGTGGTAATGAGATGCTGCATCCATCAGGAAGCACCATATTAAGCACCGGAGATATACTCTGTGTGCTCGGTCATGAGGATGATCTCGATGCATTAGGCACCCTATTTAGTGAGCCGCCAGTGACAAAGGCCTTACCTCGATTCTTTGGGGATTTCTTCCTTAGCGTCGACATTGAGCTGTCGACCCTTGCGCCTATGTATGGGCTGAAACTGGATGAGAAGCTGGCCAAGATGTCGGTGGGTGAGCTCATCAATGAGCACTTGGTTGGCGAGCATGTGTTGGGGGATCAATTTGAGTGGCAATCTCTGCATTGGATCATCTGTGAGCTGGAGCAGGGCGAGGTGACTAAAGTGGGGATACGACTTCCCTCTGAGGCCACAACATAAAACCTATGCACTAAATGGGTCTGCTAAACAGGCCTAAGTAGAACACTTTACTGATATTTATTGGTATAACGTGTTGAGCTTGCTATCTTATGTTTATATTTCATGGTTTTGGAAAAATGATGGATAGCGGAATTGTTACCCCTAAATATGTTAGTGATTTTAGCTGTATAGGTCCGGACTGCGAAGACAGCTGCTGTATCGGTTGGAATATCTATATCGATAAGCAGAGTTATAAGAAGACCATGGCTCATCGTGAGTTAAAGCCTTTGGCTAAAACTGCCATGAAAAAGATTAAGAAGAGTGATGAGCAGTGGGCCATTATTCGCTCAGACTCCGAAGGTGCATGCCCCTTTTTAGATAGCAATCGGCTCTGTAAAATTCACGCTTTAGCGGGGGAGCAAACTCTTAGCGAAACCTGTAAAACCTACCCTAGAACCAGCTTAGTAAGAGAGGGGGATAAGTATCGTTCTCTCTCATTGTCATGCCCAGAAGCGGCGAGATTAATCCTCTTCAGCCCAGATGCTTTTATCTTTGAGCGCAAAGAGAGCGGCGCTAATATCATGTCAGAGTCAAGCCCACTTTGGGTGGCGAAAACCTACGATAACAGCATAGATCTGCTACTCAATGAAAAGCTTAACTGGCAAGAGGCGCTACTCGCTATCGGCTTTTTAGTTAATACCGCCGATAAGGTGTGGGCCAACGAGGTGGGTGCTGAGCAGCTTGATATTCGTCTTGATCAGCTAACTCAGATGGCGGAAAAGGGGATGTTGCAGGAGCAGTATCAAACTCTGGCTTACGCCGATGAGCACCAAGTTCAAGCGTTTGCAAGTATTCACGGCATGTTTATCGACGAGCACCCAAGGCGTGATGGTGTCCGATTTAAAACGGTCAATGATGCGATCAGTACCCTATTAAATGATGATAGAACTGTCGATGTCGACAAGATTAACCACGTGTGGAATACCATTGCATCTCCCGCACTGGAGGAGCATGGCGATATCTTTAAGCGCTATATCCTCTACTACATCTACCATGAATACTTCCCTATCACCTTAGGTGAAGCGCCCCAGTCAGCCTTTAGGTTGTTGGTACTCGATTGCTTTATGCTACGCTGCTATTTAGCTGTAATAGCCCATAAAAATAATGGCCTGTCAGAGAGTGACGTGATCTTATGTTTTCAGGTATACCATGTGGTACGCCAGCATAAATCGACCTTTGTTAAAGGGGCGACAGCCATGATGGAGAAGTTTAATTTCTCTAATATTGCAGGGATTATAAGCCTTTTGAAAACAGGCTCTTAGAACTTGTCTAATAACAAGAACATGGACTTGTCGGATAACAAGTTTCAAATATCTTTTTGGTTGGGTTCATTGGGCTGGATTGGTGTTTGGTTGGCCTGCTGGATTGCATGGCTTCAATCCAATTAATTGCTTGGCAGCAGGCTTATGTGTAAATGCTTCTGCGACACGCCGCAAGCACAATCCCTGTGGGCTCTACCGTGACATCCCTGTCACGGAAGGTCGCAGCCGCATTCACACTTGTTTGTTTATCTCTTCGAAGTCGGGCGAAAATGCCAGATGTAGGTGATTGGTCTTGAACACTTCGTATAGATAATAAACCCATCTAAGTTTTTATTGACACTAAATCAATGACTCTGATAGATTCTATCTTAGAATAATCGGGGCCTTTGTTAAGTAACAAGTAAAGGCACTGTGCGTCATCCAGGTGAAAAACTGGAACTTTAGTTAACTAATCGCGGTTGCTTTGCACCGATAACTGAATGACGCGAGGATACTATGTCCAAAATTATATCTAACCTATCAGAACTACTAAAAACATTAGCTTCCATCTATTTAATTTTCTATCTAATTGAACCATCCCTAGCAATTGATTTCAGCTTTTTGGTAACGACAATTGCATCTGGCTGTCTTATTTGAAGGCCTTAATGAGCCTGTAGAATTACTCATTTTGATTAATTTTTAAAACTAAATAGAGCCAACCATTACTAACCACCAACGTCGCAGGGCCACCCTGCACTGGGCAAGGAGGGCTGCTCGTCCTCCTTGATTCTTCTTTAAGCAAAGTACCTATAACGCCCCGGCGAAGTTGTTTCCCTTGGGCATATGGATAAAATCACTAACGCTTCCGATGGGGCGTCCAAGCCCCCCGAAAGCTAACCCGACATCTGATAGGCAGGATGCCTGAATGCCGAAAAATACATGGATGTACGTGAACGGCCATGTCGGTTTTACGTGATTTATTCCAATGCCCTTCGGCAACTTCCAACGGGGAACCTTTGTAGTCTGGCACTGTATTTTAATTGATTAAAGGTTATGGCTGTTCCATCTGTTGTTAGGCTACCTACATAAACCACTTAAGATCACACAGGTAGCTGATTCAATGGTAGTAATTTCAACTAATTTGATACAATGGAATCAAAATTGCTGAAATGAACATTCCCGCGTTTATTTCTTACTTGTAATAAGGAAAAAATAGAGATGGCTGAGTTGCATCTAATGTCTAAATCTGATGGCGATATCAAGACTCACGTTGTCTTTATACATGGGTTAGGTGGGCACTACGAAAACACTTGGCTTTCCTCTACTCCGGATAAAGGCTTCTGGCCTAACTGGCTTAGTGAAGACATTGATAATATTGCCATTTGGTCTGTTGGATACTTAAATCCAATATCTCGTTGGGGAAGCCAAAAAGCTATGCACTTTACCGACAGAGCAAAAGATATTCTGCACAGATTAAACCAAGAGCCATTATTCAGAGATGGAGAAATAATCTTTGTTGGTCATAGCATGGGAGGGCTGATGATCAAGCAAATGTTCCACTATGCGGATAGAAGCTCAGAATTACAAAGCATTATAGGGCGTGTAAACAAAGTTTGCTTTCTTGCCACTCCACACCGTGGTTCAGACGGCGCTGACCTGATCGATTGGCTAAGAGTTATTATCTTGCCATCCGCAGCGACAGCCTCTCTACTTAAAAATGACCCAAACCTCCGCGAGTTGAATGAATGGTATAGAGCTTCAGTACGCAATCGCGATGTTGACCACCTGATACTCATGGAGAACCAGCCCTGCAAACGCCTCATAACGATAGTTACGCCGGATAGTGCAGATCCCGGCTTAAACACTGAGGCTCTCCTAGTGGATGCTGACCACCTCAGCATTACTAAACTTGCCAACAAGCAATCCCAAATCTATCGATACATAAAGGATTTCGTTACCAAAGAAAGCAAGCCACCACAATTGCAGTGGTTAGACTCGAAATATCCAAAGGGAAGCCATGGCTGGCAAGGTTATTCAAACTGGTCCAACTCCCCAAAGGGGGTTGAGGAAGCGTATATTGTTGACGAACAAGTCCGCCTTTTCGACGTTTCCTCTAGTGATAAAGAAGGCAAAACTGGTCTTGAGGCAATTCAATCACTCAGAAGTAAACTAGGGGCACCAGGCACTTCAACCCGACTTGTCGGCCTGTCTGGAGTGGGAAAAACTCGACTAGTCCAAGCTCTATTTGATGAGCGCGTGGGCGAACATCAGCTTCCCGTAGGGCAGGTGCTTTATACTGATATGGGACACGCTCCAATCCCTACTCCAAGAGCAGTGATAGAGAAGCTGGTGGCTGAAGACAAGAAGGCAATTGTCATAATCGACAACTGTCCACCTGAACTACATCGGGATTTGTCTCCAAGCTGCAAGAAGAGTATCAGCTTACTAACCATTGAGTATGACATCCGCGAAGATCAGCCGGAAGGAACTGGTGTACTCTCTTTGGAACCAGCATCCGATACCCTAGTCACCAATTTACTCAAAGCTAGGTTCACGCATTTAAGCGAACAAGACGCAAGTAAAATAGCTGATTTTTCAGGTGGTAACGCTCGAATTGCTATCGCGTTAGCATCAACATTGGATCAATCAGAAAGCATCTCTCATCTAAAGGACGATCAGCTCTTCAAGAGACTGTTCCACCAGCGTCATCAGGAAGAGCACTCTTTGATGCAAGCTGCGCAGGCTTTATCACTTGTCTACTCATTTCAATATAAAGATGATGAGAATCCGTACTCTAGCGAGTTAGAACTTCTCAGTTCTGTATCCAGCACTCCCACGAAAACTCTTTACGAAAGCGCTCAAGAACTAAAGCGCCGTAACCTCATTCAGCAACGTGGGATATGGATGGCAGTACTTCCGCATCCTATTGCAAACAGGCTAGCAAAAGTCGCGATGCAAAATATTCCGGCTAACTTATTTGTTAGTTTCTTCAATGAGAATACGGACAGACGTATCCTTAAGTCAGTATCCCGCCGAATTAGCTATCTAGATAACTGTATCGAAGCGCAAGATGTAGTAGCGAGCTGGTTAAGACAGGATGGGACTATCAGTAAACTTCTGGCTAATGACGAACAAGAACTAGCTTTAACCATTTTGACAAACTCAGCTCCAATAGCCCCTCAGGAAGCGTTAGAGTTCCTGATGAAACTCTCCGAGAATGACGCTAATTTCTTTACGAGAAAAAAACCAGAATTCTCACAATTGGCGGAGCTACTTAGAAGCTTAGCTTATGAGCCTGAACTTTTTCTTCAAAGCACTAAATTACTAGCTGAGATTGCCACAGCTGAAAAGAAAGATGAGAACAATAACTCCGTTAGAGATGTTCTGAAGTCACTGTTTTACCTTTACTTATCAGGCACACATGCGAGTAAAGAACAAAGATTAAAAACCATCAGCGAACTTATTGAATCCGGCGATGAATGCAAAATTGAAATCGGCTTTGAATTGCTTAACGCGTCGCTAGAGTCTTCACATTTCTCATCGCATCATAGTTTCGACTTTGGTGCTCGCTCTAGAGACTATGGGTATCACCCTTCATCAAATCAAGAATGCACCGAGTGGTGTCAATTTTTTATTGAGTACACCACGTCATTAGCGAAACGTAATGGCCCGCTTTGTAAACATGCAAAGTCCACTTTAGCTGCTCATCTTGGTGAGCTATTCCATAGCAAAACCCTCTGGAAAATTTTAGAAGATGCTATAGAAGTAGTTTTATCTACTGGTGAATGGAGTGAAGGGTGGCTGCGACTAGGCTCATTTTTACAATTCAACGCAAAGGATCTAGAAAACGCTGAAATCGGCAGAATTGAAGGGATTCTAGAAAGACTGCGCCCTACCTCTCTCGATGAACACATACACATGTATTTGCTATCAACCAACAATGATTTTTATTGTTTGGACACCACCGGTGAGGATGGCGAAAGTGAATTTAATGGTTTTGAGATAGCCGTAGAAAACGCAGAAAGACTGGGAGAGGACTTGTCTAAGTCACACCTGCAATACCTTGTATCAAAACTGCGTGAGATATTGTCTGCTCAAGAAGATGGCTGCCGACACTATGCTTTTGGCGTTGGGTGTGCAAAAGGTGTAGATGACCACTCAAACTTCTGGGACAAGCTTCTCGCCAACTTATCAGAAATCCCGTTTGAGAAGCAGAGAATCAATGTACTGCGCGGATTCATTCGCCACCTAAGCCGAATCAAGCCTGAGCTGACTAACTCGATTCTCGATAGTCTGTTGCATGATAAGCGCGGAAACAAATGGTTCTCTGAAGTACAGTTCAGCACAACTCTTGATACCACTGCTGTAACCAGGCTAATACAGGCTATTGAAATGCAGCAATCGCCAATTCATTTCTACCAGTCTCTTGGGTATGGAAGAGTCCATGAAGCACTATCTGATACCGATCTTGGTGAAATACTGCGTCGAATCAACAAGCAACCTGATGGAGTAAAAGTTTCAGTTGAAATCCTGTCTATGCGATTCCACGGGTTAAGAACTGAAAGTGCGTATACTCCTTCAAATGAAATAAAAGAACTGGCACAGCAAACTCTCATCCTTTCTGATTTCTCGAAAGAAGACTTCAATGGTCATAAAGATCACGCTTTGCATAATGTCGCGAGAGTGGCACTTTCAACCCCTATGAACTTTGAGGCAACTAGGACGATTTTCGAACACATGATTGAGAAACAGCCTCTGTTTAGTTTCCGATATAATCTTCCAAAAACACTGGAAGTAGTAATGAATTCCAACACTAAGGCTGTTCTCGACTGCTTGCTCGATGAAGAAGGAAATTGTCAGGAACGTGCAGTCACATTATTAAAATGCAGCCAAACACCATCGATACCACTTGATCTTATTTCTGAATGGTGTGGAGGCAACCCATCTAAACGATGCCCTATCGTTGCCGAGATCATATCACCGTACAGCAAAAAAAATGAAGTGTACCAACTGAGCAAAGAAGCGAGAATGCTTTTGGACATCAGCCCCAATCCCATTGATGTACTGGACAAAATAGATATAACTCACAGACCTAGCGTGATTTCTGGGTCGTATGCGAATTTCCTTGAGGCGCGCCTTGGCATATATGCTGAACTAGAGAGTTTTGGTGATTCACAAGTTCAACAATGGGCCAGCTCAAAGAAGGCATCTCTACAAAGCAGGATTGACGCAGAACGAAAAAGGGAAGAAGAAAGAGATCGAGAAACAGATGAAAGGTTTGAATGGTGACGTTTCAACAAGTATTTGAGTCAATATCAAATAATGTTGGCTGTATTACTTGTATTTGGACTGGGGCGTGTCAGCTCAATGATAAAGGGAGCTGAGCCTTTTTTAATTTAATAGTTTTAGCTAGCTTTTCTCTGGTTGCTTCTCTGTTGTTGTTCTTTTAGTTCCTCTCCGTGTTCCTCTGTGTCCTCTGTGGTGAATCGCTTCTGTCTCGAAAAGGGGGCTAAAGTTACTTGTCCTTGTTTATTTTCTCGTTAGCTTTGAGGAGTCTTTAACATGGCCAGGCCTAACCAAGAAAACCATATGACTTGGCCTAAGCCAAATATTTCTGTCAGTATTTCAGCTGGGTAGATAGTAAGAATCCCAACAAGGCCAATAAATAAGCCTAAATAGTGTAAGAGTTTAGGCAGCTCGTTAATTTTTAAGCCTGCAATACTCAATAACAGAACCCATAAGCCTCCGACAACCTCGTTACCTCCTCCTAACCCTTCGACGATAGTGTTGATTACTACCAAAAGAGTCTTTGCTTGTTCTGCGTTGCTAGTAGATAGATCGATTACAGCAGCTAGACCTATATTTGCAATCATTCCGCTGGCTATGACGAGCCCAACCCAAATGATACCGAAGATAGAAGCCAGTTGTGATAAAGCTGGGGCTTTGCTTTTCATTCGTTGATGGAGCGCTAAAACTAATACCGCCAAAAAAAGGCCGAAGACGATATACATAGTTAAATTAACTATCGACAACATCAGCTGATTATTAGTTAGGAAAATAAACTTTTGTGCGTCATCCGCGCTGCTAGGGTAATCCCAAAACGCTCCAAAAAAAACAAACGCTGATATATAAATAGCGGCTTCAAAAAGTGCGGCAATGCACCCTATTTTCTGTAGATTATTCACGACTCTATCCTTGAAAGAAAAATTAAAGCTAACACAAAATAATCTTTGTTTAGGAGCTCCATATGTAACAAAAGCTAACGCCTTAGTTCAACAGTATTTTAGGCCTAATGGTTTTAGCTGGCTCTTCTCTCTGGTTACTTCTCTTTGCTGCTCTCTTAGTTTCTCTCCGTGTTCCTCAGTGTGCTCTGTGGTGAGAAACCTTTTGTCTTTAACTCTAAATAATCATGAAGGGGTGGCCTTCAACAGACTGCCTTCAACAGCCGAGCCACACCTAATAAGCCAAATCAAAAAGTGTAACTAACCTTCATTTAAAGGCAAAAATTAGTCACATTTTCTTAAGATGAACATCTGGTAGCCGAACTGGCCCAGGTAGTTGCGATAGATGTCGATCTCTTTACTGATATTTTGCAGTGCTTGGGAGCCTTGCATCTCGCTCTTTAGCTCTTCGGTGCGTGATATCAATGGTTCATAGTAGTTCTGCCAAGCTTGGTGACTGAGTGTAAAGTGCTCTAGTACTTCATAACCTGCCGCTTCCATCTGTTTGAGACGGGTCGCGACGGTTTGGATATCTGGGTATTCACCTTGCCAAAACTCAACTGCTGCATCATCTGGCGTATCTGATAACCAAACGAGATCGCTTAACATCAAAATTCCGTTTTTAGCCAGTAGCGGCCTCCACTGTGAAAGTGCTTGTGGCACGCCCATGATGTAAGCGCTGCCCTCTGCCCACATCAGATCGAAACTGCCATTATCAAAAGGCAGTTCTGTCATGCTGGCACAAACGGTATCTAGCCTAGCTACTAAGCCTTCTGTTTTAAAGCGGTCGTTGACGCTTTCAAGTGCCGACTGCTCATTGTCAACGCTTGTAATAGAGGCTGTGGTATTTTTCGCTAGTAATCTCGTTGATAACCCTTTGCCGCAACCAATTTCAAGGATCGTTTTTGGTTGTTTAGGTAAAAGCGATATTGCTTTGAGCGTTTCACTTTCGCTACCCGGTGCCCATCGCTCAAGTAATTCATAGACCTTCATAAAGTCAGCCATATATTGATCGTGTTCATTCATATCTTTTGATAACCATTTTAATCGCAGGGCCTCTTTTTCGCTGAAACCTTGCTTCATTAACCAATCTAAGTGTGCATCTGGTGCTAATTTATCTAGGCTCTCATGCCATGTTTTTAATCCGCCTTCGCCAAGCATTGCGGCGAGAAGCTGTCGTGACTGTTGCTTTTGGGCTATCTCTTCATCCAGTTTTTGTAAGCGGTTTTGTAGAAGCTTGCGATCGACCTTAGCTTCCAAACAGGCTTTACACTCTTTAAGCGTTAAGCCTCCCGCCTGCAGTTTCTGAATTAAACGAATACGCTGGAGATCTTTGTCACTGTAGACCCTATACCCGTTACTCAGCCTTTGGCCTTTTATCAGTTGTTGCTTCTCATAATAGAGTAGGGCGGTACGTGATAAGCCCACTTGCGTCGCAAGTTCAGAGATTCGATACACGGTGTTAACCCCACTGCACTGTTTGAATTTAAGTACTTTAAACTATGAAGCTATAGACAGGTCAATCAAATTTTTCACTTGAATGTTTTGTAGAGTCTGGAAGTGTGTTTCGGTGTTACGTGAGTTTTCTTTTTTGCTTATGAAAGCAGATAAAGGCGTAGATACAATAGAAAGTTCCGATAGTAATGAGGCCTCCTTCAATGAATCTTTCGTCGATAAAAAAATGAAATGCGACAGGGAATATTTGCAAGCAACACACAGCCCCAACTAAAACATACATAATCCACATCGTTTTATTGAGTAGCTGTCGAAAGTCACTAGAAAAAAAGTCTAATGGGAAGATCGATGAAGTTACATCTGATAATTGATCATCTGAGCTTAGTTTAGAGAAAATGACTTGTCTTTTTTTTAAGGTAAGGGTCGCAGAGAATAGCAGAACAGCTAAAAGCCATATCCACGCAATATTCATTGTTGCATACGTAAAATCTAGCTTAAATAGTGTTCCACCTTGAAACTGGACTTGTGATTGATGTTGAGCCTGTGCGCCCAAAAATCCATCTTCGTGTTCCGAAAACTGAACAGTTCTTTGAATTAAATAGCTAGACAAAATCATTATTGAAATGAATATGATCCATAGGTATTTGTTTACAGATCTACCCGCTTCAACAAGCTTTTCTTGAATATCCATTATCTCTCCAAATGAGCTTTTGCATATTAGATTAGTAGTGAGTACTCCTTGTCACTAATAACCTCCAACATATAGAGCAGATTAAGAATTAGCAATGTCTTAACTTGTTAGGGGGAATCGAATGACAATACTCTTGTTTCAAATCAGAGGTGTAGATGCAGCTGCGAGCTTCCAAAACAGGACGTTTTGGTAGAGCCCACAGGGATTGTGCTTGCGGCGTCTCGCAGAAGTATCTACACATACGTCGTTCTTTGGCATCCTGCCACCACGACATTGGAGCATCCATGCACGGCACCCGCTGGGAAGCGATAGATCACAATGAAGGTTCGATTTAGTGCCACTCTCCAAATGCCAAACCCAGCCAAAAGTTAAAATTCAAATTAAGAAATGTCATCAGCCTTCATCTGTAGATAAAAAGCTTTTAACCACGGAGTACACAGAGACCACGGAGGGTAGCGAAAGCCAAATCGAAGAGATACTCTTGTTTCAAATCAGAGGTGTAGATGCGGCTGCGAGCTTCCAAAACAGGACGTTTTGGTAGAGCCCACAGGGATTGTGCTTGCGGCGTCTCGCAGAAGTATCTACATATACCTCGCTGGAGGCGATAGATACCAATGAAGGTTCGATTTAGAACCATTCTCCAAACGCCAAACCTAGCCAAAAGTTAAAATTCAAATTAAAAAATGTCATCAGCCTTCATTCGAAGGCTGGCTAACTTGAGTGGTAAAGAGAGTAAACTGTGGCGACTCACCAGTTAATAAACCGATGGGTCACTCTCATTAGGCCGTGTCTTAAATCGTCTGTGTAACCACATATATTGGGCGCGGTTTTTATTGATTATCTGCTCGATAATGCCGTTACCACGTTTAGCATCTTCCACCTCATCTTTGGTGGGGAAGTTATCCAGTGGCGCCATTATCTCAATGGTATAACCCTTATCATCGGCATTACGCTCGACACTAAAGGGGAGCACTTTTGCCTTGCCTAAACGAGCCAAGGTGGTTGCGCCTGTGATGGTGGCAGCATCGGGCATGGCGAAAAAGGGGATAAAGGTGGCACTTGAGCGGCCAAAGTCTTGATCGGCTGTATACCAGATAACATCTGGGCTACGTAGGCAGCGTACCATCTGACGAATGTCTCGTTTAGGCACCAAGGCTTTGTTGGATCTTAGGCGACCTTTGACCTGAAGGTACTCCATCACTGGGTTGTTATGGGGGCGATAAACCCCAACACCTGGCTGGAACTGGCCAAAAATTCTTGCGCCCATCTCCAGAGGTAAACAGTGTACGGCGAAGAGGATCACGCCATTGCCATCCTTGAGTGTCTGCTCAACATGCTCCTGACCTTTTATGGTCATATGGCGCTGAATTTTGCCATCTGACCACCACCAAGCGTTGATGGTGTCGAAGATCGCTTTACCTGTCTCTTCAAAGTTTTTGCTCAGCAGTGCCTCCTGCTCTGCCTGTGGCATATCGGGAAAGCAGAGCTCTAAATTACGCTTGGCGGTATTAACTCGGCTGCCGAGCAGCTTTTTTGCTAAACGTCCAAGTCCAGCCCCGATCTTCATCTGGGCCGATAATGGCAGCAGTTGGGTTAAGCGCATTAAGCCGACACCAAGCCAGAGTAGCCAAAATTTTGGATGAAAGAGATGATTTGAAAATTGCGCTTTTTCTACCACGATAAACTCGAAAGATTATGAACCTGAGGCGGTATTCTAACGCAATTTCGTCATAAATGGCTGGAAAAAGCTGGAAAATTACTGGTGTTCTTAGCTCCTATTAAGCACAAAATTAGGTACAATCAGTGATTAATTTTGAAAACAGATATGAGCGTTATGAAGGTTTCTCTGCCAGCATTTGAAAAAGCTAAGGTTTTAGTCGTCGGTGATGTCATGTTAGATCGCTACTGGACGGGCCCAACCGGTCGTATTTCACCGGAAGCCCCTGTACCTGTTGTGCAGATCAAACAGATCGAGGACAGGCCCGGTGGTGCGGCAAACGTAGCCTTAAACGTTGCCACGTTAGGCGGGCAAGTTTGTCTGGCTGGTATTGTCGGCAAAGATGAAACCGCTGAGGCGCTAACACAAGGGATCCAAGCGTTAGGTGTTGAGCCTAAATGGCACTGCGTCGAGGATAAGCCGACCATCACTAAGCTTAGGGTGATGTCCAGAAACCAGCAGCTTATTCGTCTGGATTTTGAGGAGTCCTACCCCGTTGAGGAGAGTGTCTCTCTGTTTCAAAAGTCTGAAGCTCTGCTCGACAATGTTGGCGTGATGGTATTATCTGATTACGCCAAAGGTGCGGTGACCGACCCCCAAGCGTTTATCAAGCTTGCAAAATCTAAAGGGGTCAAGGTGCTTGTTGACCCTAAAGGGAGTGATTTTTCCCGCTACCGTGGCGCCTCTTTGTTAACCCCTAATATGAGCGAGTTTGAAGGGGTTGTTGGCGCGGTTAGTTCAGAAGCGGATCTGGTGGCAAAGGCGCAAACCTTGTTGGCGGATTTTGAGATTGAGGCGATTTTGGTCACCCGCTCTGAAAAGGGGATGACCCTGATCACTTCCGAAGGACCTGAGCTTCATATTCCAACGGTTGCCCGTGAAGTGTATGACGTGACTGGCGCCGGTGATACGGTGATTTCGGCCTTAGCGACAGCATTGGCTGCTGGCAGTGAACTGCCTCAGGCTTGCGCCATTGCCAACACCGCTGCGGGCATTGTTGTGGCCAAGCTAGGCACATCGACAGTGAGCCGTATCGAGTTAATTGAGGCGCTCTCTTTGAATCAGGGCGAGTCAGGTTTCGGCTCTGTCAGTGAAGATCAACTCGTTTACGCATTAGAGCAAGCTAAGCTTAGAGGCGAGCGTGTGGTGATGACCAACGGCTGTTTTGATATTTTGCATGCAGGGCATGTGAGTTACTTAAAGCAAGCTAAGGCCTTGGGCGATCGCTTGATTGTTGCTGTGAATGATGATGAGTCGGTTAGGCGCTTGAAGGGGGATGGTCGTCCTGTGAATCAGGTTGATCGTCGCATGTCTGTGTTAGCTGGATTAGCCTCGGTGGATTGGGTGGTTCCTTTCACTGAGGATACCCCACAGCGGATCATCTCTAGATTACTTCCCGATATGCTAGTGAAAGGCGGTGACTATAAGATTGAGGAGATCGCCGGCGGCGAAGAGGTGATTGCATCTGGCGGTACTGTGATGGTGCTGGGATTTGAAGATGGGATCTCGACGACTAAAATTATCGAAAATATCATGGCGAATCAGTGATCTGGACGGCGCTTGCGCTAACCACTGGCCTCTACCTCACTCAGGTTAATGATAAGCAGGTTCTTCTGTGTGAAACCGAGTTGATCCAGCCCTGCTTGCAAGAGTTATCTCCTGATGCTCGCAGGCAGTTACCTGCCATTGCCACCGAGGTTAACAGACTTTTAGGTGTGCGTGGTGCCATGGTGTTGCCCCTGCAAGATACCGATATTGCAGGGGTTATTTTACTGGATCGGGAGCAGTTACCCCATTCACTCTCCATCGAACTTTCAGGCTCACTCCACTCTTTCACGTTAGCCCAGCAGTTGGAGGTGACCCTTTTACATGAAATCGGTCATCTTGAGGCGATAGCGCTGTTGGAGTCGGGAGTCATAGATGCACTCTCTCCCTATCGACATGAATGGATTGCAGATTGTTATCTCATCTGGCGTCTTGCCAAAGAGGATAAAGGGCTGGGTCTAGCCTGGCAGCAGTATCATAGAAGAAATGTCAATATGATGCAGAACGTTGAGAATATTAGCCACTGGACCGTGCCTATTATGGCTCAGGTTTTTAATCATTATGATGTTGAGCAGCTGGTTAAATTTGATAGCTTCAATGAGTTTATGCAAGATGCGTTGCCTAAATTGTCAGAGGAGACTCAAGACAGTTTAGATGAGTTTGCTAGTCTATTTCATCGCACATTCAATACCCAAGTGATGCACTTTTTACCTGATTATATGTTTTGGCGTAAACCTGTTTTAGGCCAATTACTGGAGCCGACACTGGTTAGATTATTAGGTGAGCCTGGCGCCCGAGAGTGGATGAAAAACCAAAAATTACCCTCCAAAATGAGTCTTCAGCGGTTTTAAACTGAACCTTAGCTGAACACTTTTTCATTAGTCTGTGGATCGGAGAAGTTACTAAAGAAATCCCTAAATTGGTTTGATAGCATCGGTGATGACTATTTAAAGCAATAATGATATTGAGTAGGGGGATGTTAAGGTGGCTAAGCGTTCGAAAGCGGAAACAGAGCAAACGATCAATCTAATTATGGATGAGGCGCTTAAACAGCTTCTGTCTTTAGGCTACGACTCCATGTCCTACACTACCTTGTCGACTGCAACCGGAGTAAGTCGCACCGGGATAAGTCATCACTTCCCCCATAAGGCTAATTTCCTGATACGGTTAGATCCGCAAATTAGTAGATTGTTTCTGGAGGAGTTAGACTTTAGCAACTTGGGAACACTCGAAGAGTCATGGGTTGAGTCGATAAAACACCCTACAGGGCGCATGGTGCTTAAACTGTTTTTCAGTCTGTGTGGCGATCACAGTGAAGATATGATCCAGTTTAGGGCGATCCATTTAGCTAGAGAGAGAGCCTATGAAATGTTTGGTCTAGAGGGGGAGAAGCTAGTTACGGGATTAATCGGAAGAAGTGCCGTGATGCTGATGTCACAGTCGACACAAATTAAGGTGCCTCAATTGCAGAGCAATGAGTTGAAAACGCGAAGCCGTGGAGACACTGAAAGCCGTTTAGCGATTTTCTCTGAGCACTAAAGTGGGATTAAAGTCGATATCTCCCTCACTATCGATGGTTACTAGCTTATCATCTTGTCTAGCGACAGCTGTTTTTTCATGGCTAGACTGTCTGACAAAAAGTAGCTGATAACCTAACTTTGCCAGCGTATAAAATGCAAATCTTTGAGCCGTAGAAAGTCGGTGCCAGTGTTGATCTATATTAGGCTGTTCAAGCCTTCTGTCATCGAAACTTTCGGCTGAATTAATAGCGGCAACTTGCATCGTTAAACCCCTGTTAAATAATGTTGCAAAACTTGCTTTTGTTGCACTATATAAGCAGATGTTTATCTATCATGCAAGAGTTCGCCTAATAAATAACCGATCGACTGACGCTTATTGTAAAGTAATGTCGGTCATTTCCCCTAGTTTCCCTCTACATAGTCCTCTGTTTAGTGTGTGTTTCCTCCTATTTTTTCCCTTGTACAGATTGGTATTAGATACTGGCGAGATTATCTATGGTCGGTTATCATCCTCGCAGCATAAAATATCATCGTTAGATGGAATGACTTTAAGGCTTAAAATATAAGGAGTAATACAAAATATGGAGATCCCTTCTCAGCCCCAAGCAAGTAGCGAACCTGTTAAACGCTTCCCTCGATTGGATAATCAAGAGCTAATTAAGTCCAGCTTCTGGATAAGTCAAGTTTTTATGATTATTGCCACAGTGGCGGGGGTTTACCTTGCTGCTCAAGAGGGGCTTTCTCAGGCAATAACCTTCGATACATTAACCAATAAACAGAATAACTATTATCTGCGTCATGCGCTTTATGACGAGGTGAGTGATAACGTTGAACTGCTGAATGAATATAGAGAGAATATAGTAGGTAAACCGACTTCGACAATAAGAAACCTTCACCCAAATATGGCGACATTTGTCTGGGAAAATATGCGTTACTCTCAGTACACATTAGAGACGCCCTCTGCGATTTTATCGGAAACTCGACGCTTCTATATGCAAGCCGAAGATATAGTGAATAAAATTGAGAGTCGAGTGTATGGAGCTCAGTATGGCGGTGGCTTATTGAAGGCGTTAACCGAAAAGATATCGACTCAAACATTGCCAGCGTTAAAAGCTAATTACACTGAACTAGCTGACGAGTTAAAACGTAATGACATCATAGTCGAGTAAAAGGAATTGAATATGATTATGACTTGCCCCGGCTGCAACAGCAGCGATATGAAGGTTTATGATTTCCACGGCGAGGAGGTAGATAGCTGCCAACGTTGTGGTGGACTTTGGTTTGAGAATGGTGAGCTTAATAGTGCACTTTCAACAGCCGATAATGGTGATAGCTGTGTGCGTATTGAGGAGAGTTTAGGTGAGCACTTAGGGGATTCTAAACGTCACTGTCACCACTGTGATGTCGGTATGCAACATTATCACTTGATGCAGGGGTATCAAATTGAGGTGGATGTTTGCCATAGCTGCAGTGGCTTGTGGATCGATGAAGATGAGAGAGCTAAAGTTGTACAATCTCCTTTAGTGAAGAGTCTGCTTGCTGACTTAGATGCGAAAATCAGCGCAAAAACTTGGTTCTTTCAGTTTCTATCCCAGATGCCAGTCGAGTTTAACTTAAAGCCTAAATCTCGTCCGGTTGTCACTTATCTCTTGTTGGCGTTGAATATTCTTATTTTTCTTGCATACGGCTTCGATATGTCGACGACCGATACTGTATTTGAAAACTTTGCCATGCGATCAAACGAGGTATTAGCGGGGCATCAGCCTTGGACCTTAGTGAGCCATATGTTCCTCCATGGTGACTTTATGCACTTAGCGGGCAATATGTACTTCCTCTATGTCGTTGGAGATAACTTAGAAGATGCCTTAGGCCGGATGAAGTTCCTAGGTGTTTATCTTATTTGTGGTTTTGCGGCTGCCGCAGCACAGATAGCATCAGATCCGGGGTCTGGGATCTATATGGTGGGAGCCAGTGGCGCTATTGCTGGGCTATTTGGCATGTACCTACTCTGGTTCCGCCATGCGAGTTTGACCTTTATGTTTGTGGTTTATCAGAAGAAATTAAGTCCGATGGCGTTTTTTGCTATCTGGCTAGGTTTCAATATTTTAGGCTTATTGATGGCGGGTCAAGGGGTGGCTTACTGGGCTCATATTGGTGGTTTTGTTGCTGGTTTAATTATCGGTGCGGCATTAAAAGAGCGGGTGATGGAGTCTAACCCTATTCTTGCCATGCTGAATGAGCCAGAGGTGAAGGTCGCACGTTAACTGATACTGTTTAGTATTAAGCGCGGTAAACATGTTCAAAAAAGGCTGCAGTTGCAGCCTTTTTATTGCTTATTTTAAGGCGCTTGGCATGGTTAAAAATGCCACTGCAGGTAGACGCTTTGATAATTACTGCCGCCGCCTATTCTGCCAAAAGCAGAGCTTTTCTCATAGATCCCAGATCTATGGTGAATGCTGTACCCAAGCCAGAGGTTACGCATATCATGGCGATTGAAGATATCCCCCAGATTGACGTCTAGAGAGAAGTCTAAATAGTTAAGTAACTTAGAGGGTTTATAACCTTTCTCTTCTAGCTCAGTTCCTTCGATATGGCTCACCGAGCTGATATAAGATAGCCCCTCTGCTACGCCTAAACGCCACTTTGGACCAAACTCAAAGGTGTAGAAGGCTTTTATCGCAATCACAGCCTCTGCAAGATCGCTCTGCACCGCTGAATCGTGGTGCCATACTGCCCCTGGCGTAAAATAGAGCTCGATTGGCAAGGTAAATAGGGTGTCGGTTAAACGGGTACCGTAAAAGAGTGAGGTGAGTTGATTATTATAGGGATCGGTTCTGGCATTTCCCGTCATGATCTCATTAAGGTTTGAGGGGGTTGCCCAGCCGTGTGCCAAGCGTAAGAATTCACTGTCATCATCACTATCTGGTGAGCTTGCTCTTACTGCCATCGACTTTCTGCTTTTAGCATCTGGGTAGAAAGCAAAGCCAAAATAGGACTCATACTGGTATTGGGTGTCCATGCTGGGTAAGTTAGCGACCTCATCTTCGAGCCGCCCTACACCAAACTGCCCTAATAGGTATAGATTACTGACGAGATGGTAACGGGCTTTAATGCCTGCATTAAACTCAATTCCAGCGCCAACTTCATACTGCTCTAAACCATAATAGTACTCATTAAAGTCGGCACTTTTCCAATGAAATTCAGCGTAGGGGTTGAGGTATAAACCACCTTTCTCCCAGTGGTATTGAGTGCGGGTATAGCCGTAGCTGCGCTTGTTTGAATCAGATAAAAAAGCGGCGTCAGCCTCCCAGGGGCCTTGTAAGAAACGATACTGTAGACCAAAATCGAAAGCCTGTGATTGGGTTTCATTCTGTAACTCTTTAGGGATGTCGACAAACCTGAAACGGGTATAGGCATTGACCTGATGTTGCTCGTTTTTCCATATATGGAACCCAGCTTCCATGCCATCGATAAAGAGATAGTCATTTCTGTATTTGAGCATAGGTAATATGTCGTAGACCTCGTCACCCTCTGTTGCAAAAGGAATATCACCTCGTCTCATCCCCATACCTAGGCCCCAAATATCAGCTTGATATTGAGTTTCATAGATGACCTCATGTTGCGGCTCGCCATGATCACCATCTTCGATTTCTGAAGCAGTAGAGAGCTGAGTGAATGTTAGTGCAGCAAGGCCGGCTATGACGCCAATAGGGTAGTTCATAGATCTCTTTGTGTTAGGTCAACTTGCAAGCATTATAGAGTGAAACGGCTAAGTTAAAAATATATTTATCAGGAGATAAACATCTTGATGCTTAATCGTTAACTTAAATGATTCCAAATATTTACGCCTACTTGCCATCCTCTATTTTACTTACAATGAGGATGAGTGTTTGCACTGCTAAATTCTGATTTGTTAGTTAATATCTCTTCTTTATTTTGTGAATGTAGTCTTGTTCGCTAACAGCTCTATTTTGCTAATAACAGCACCGCTTACCTCTTATATTCCAAAAAGGTATTAAAAATCAGATTTTATTCTTTTTTGCTTTTCCTTATAGGGGCTAAGCTAACTGACATTACACTGATATAGGGCTGTTCCCATGTTGTTAAAAGAGCTTTCATCGTTCGCATCTCCTCTGTCTCAGGGGCAGGTAGAAAAGTTAAAGCAGCTCACTTCTGAGCTGAGTGCCGTTCAACTGGCTTGGGTGAGTGGTTACCTGTCTGCTACGGCAGAGCAAGGTAGCAGCCAGGTGAGTGTTGAAGCTGAGCCAGCACAAACAGTCACCATTTTGTATGGTAGTCAAACCGGGAACGGTAGAGGAGTAGCTAATGAGTTAGCGGCTAAAGCTAAAGCCCAAGGTTACGCGGTTAACCTTGCCTCTATGGGGGATTACAAGGTACGTCAGCTTAAGCAGGAGACCCTACTGCTAGCGGTTGTTAGTACCCATGGTGAAGGTGAAGCGCCCGATGATGCTTTAGAGTTGCATAAATTTCTAGCGTCTAAGCGAGCGCCTAAGCTAGATAACTTGCACTATTCAGTGTTGGCATTAGGGGATTCAAGTTATGAGTTTTTCTGTCAAACAGGTAAAGATTTTGATGAGAGATTAGCTGCCCTTGGTGCTAAAGCGATTCAACCGCTTGTTGAGTGTGATGTTGACTATGAAGAGGCGGCGCAGCAGTGGCAGTCAGATCTTCTTGAGTCGATTAAGCCATTAATCCAAACCTCAAGTGCCAGTGTTGTTTCCATCGGCTCATCGACAAGTACATCTGAGAGTCAGTTTACTAAGCAAAATCCTTTTGCTGCAGAGTTGCTTGTCAGCCAGAAGCTAACAGGTCGTGATTCTGATCGTGATGTGCGCCATGTTGAGATTGATTTGGGCGAGTCTGAACTTAGTTATCAAGCCGGTGATGCCTTAGGCGTTTGGTTTAGTAACAGTGAGGTCTTGGTTGAGGAGATCTTAACTCAATTATCCCTTGATGGCGCTACTGAGGTGACAGTTGCAAAAGAGAGCTTGCCACTGAAGCAGGCGTTAATTGAGAAGAAAGAGCTGACACAACTTTATCCTGGACTTGTGAAGGGCTGGGCGGAGTTAAGTGGCGATGAGACTCTGCTTAAGCTTGTTGAAGATAGGGAGCTGACACGTCAGTTTGTGCTTAATCATCAGCTTGTCGATCTAGCGACTAAATATCAGGTAACGATAACTCCAGTGCAGTTAATTGAGTTACTGCGCCCTATTACTCCACGTCTGTACTCTATTGCATCGAGTCAGTCAGAGGTTGAGTCAGAAGTCCACCTTACCGTTGCTCTCGTTGAAGATGAGCGCGATGGCGGAACTCGCTTTGGTGGTGCATCCCAATTTTTGGCAGAAGCTGAAGAGGGGGCGGAAGTTAAGGTTTATGTTGAGCCTAATAGCCACTTTAGACTGCCTGAAAATCCAGATACACCAGTGATCATGGTGGGACCTGGAACCGGTGTGGCACCATTTCGTGCCTTTATGCAGGAGAGGGCTGCTCAAGGCGTTGAAAGTGATAGTTGGCTGTTTTTCGGCAATCCACATTTTGAGCAAGACTTCCTCTATCAAACAGAGTGGCAGCAGTATCTAAAAGATGGTTCGTTAACCCGTATCGATCTGGCTTTCTCTCGCGACCAGGCCCATAAGATCTACGTTCAAGATCGCATTGCCGAGCAGGGCGAAGAGGTATGGAACTGGCTAGAGGCGGGTGCTCATCTTTATATCTGTGGTGACGCAGAGCGCATGGCTAAAGATGTTCATCAAGCTTTGCTGGATGTGGCGGTTAAATTTGGCGGTAAAACAGCCGAAGAGGCTGAGGTCTTTTTAGAGCAGTTACGCAGTGATAAGCGCTACCAGAAAGATGTCTACTAAGACTAATTAGATGGTTAGATTTTAGTAAAAATGGATAAAGATGCGGCGCCATGACGTGCTGCACAGTAAAGAATTGAGTGAGGCTGCGGCTATGTCAGACGGTAAGAGTGTAGAGAAAGAAGAAGCGTTATCTGTAAATGAACACCTGAAAACAGACAGTGATTTTCTGCGTGGAACGATCCAAGAGGGGTTAGATACCGCGGTAACTGGCTCGTTTAGTGAAGGAGACCAGCAGCTGATTAAGTTTCATGGTTTCTATCAGCAAGATGATCGTGATCTGCGTAATGAGCGTAAAGAGCAGAAACTTGAGCCTCTCTACAGTTTCATGTTGCGTGCACGTGTTGCAGGTGGTGTTTGTAGCCCTGAGCAGTGGCTGGGAGTTGATGAGATCGCATCAACATTGACCAGCTCAAATAGTATTCGTTTAACCACACGTCAGACGTTTCAATATCACGGGATCTCTAAGCGTAATTTGAGAACGCTGATCCAGGGCCTAGATAGCAAGGCGCTTGATTCTATCGCGGCCTGTGGTGACGTTAACCGTAATGTGATGTGTAATCCAAACCCTGTTGAGTCTCGTCTCCATGAGCAAGCGTATTACTGGGCGAAACAGCTATCTGATCAGTACCTTCCTCGCACTAAAGCCTATGCGGAGATCTGGTTAGGTGATGACAAGGTTGCGACCAGCGAAGGGGATGATGTTGAGCCTGTATACGGTAAAACCTATCTTCCGCGTAAATTTAAGATGGCCGTTGCCGTGCCGCCAGATAACGATGTTGATGTTTACACCAATGACTTAGGTTTTGTTGCCGTTGCCGAAGAGGGTGAGCTGGTTGGTTTTAATTTAGTTGCCGGTGGCGGTATGGGCTCGACCCATGGTGAAGTCCAAACTTTTCCCCGTCTAGCCGATGATTTTGGCTTTATTAAGGCTGAAGATACGCTGAAGTTTGCCGAGGCTGTTTTAAAGGTGCAGCGTGACTGGGGTAACCGCTCTAACCGTAAACTTTCAAGACTTAAGTACACCATAGTTAAATATGGCTATGACGCATTTAAAGCGGAAGTTGAGAAACGCGCAGGGGTGAAGTTTGAGCCTAAGCGTGATGTGGTGATCGGTGATCGAGGCGATCGCTACGGCTGGATAAAAGGGGTGGATAATAAGTGGCACCTGACCCTGTTTATTGAAGGGGGGCGAATTAAAGATCTACCAGGTCAACCGCTGCAAACTGGATTAAGGGAGATCGCTAAAATCCATAAAGGCGATTTCCGTATGACCTCGAATCAAAACTTTATCATCGCCAGTGTTGCCCAGGAAGATAAAGCAGAGATCGAAGCCCTGGCGAGAAGTCATGGATTGATGGGTAAGTTGATAACTGAAACCCGCGGTCGCTCTATCGCTTGTGTTGCCCTGCCAACCTGTGCCCTTGCGATGGCTGAAGCTGAACGTTATTTCCCAGACTTCCTCAGTAAAGTTGAGTCTCTGCAGGAGAAGCATGGCTTCCTTGACCAAGGAATTGTTATCCGCATGACAGGTTGTCCAAATGGTTGTGCACGTCCTTTTGCTGCCGAGATCGGCTTAGTGGGTAAGGCGCCAGGTCGCTACAACTTGTACCTAGGTGCAAGCTTTGAAGGAACACGTTTAAACAAGTTATACCGTGAAAATATTCAAGAAGCTGAAATTTTATCTGAACTTGATAGCTTGTTTGCCCGCTATGTGGCTGAGCGAGAAGAGGCGGAGACTTTCGGTAACTTCACGGTACGCATTGGTGCAGTGAGTGCGGTAATCGATGCCGCTAAGGATTTCCATGAGCAGCACAATCATGCATGAATCAAGCAGTATTGATTCCATTGTTTCAAGAGATGAGTTGTTGGCCCTCCTTGATGCCCCTGAAGTGGAGCAAAAGGGTGAGCTTGAGCGGATCAATCAGTTTTTGGCTGAACTAACTCCAGCCCAGCGCGTAGCTTGGGCGCTTGAATACCTGCCGGGAAACCATGCGCTCTCCTCAAGCTTCGGTATTCAGGGCGCGGTGATGTTGCATCTGGTGAGCAGCCAAAAAGCAGATATTCCAGTGATATTGACCGATACAGGTTACCTTTTTCCTGAAACTTATCGCTTTATTGATGAGTTAACAGAGCGTCTTAGTTTGAACCTTAAGATCTACTCGTCTAAGTATACGCCTGCGTGGCAGGAGGCCAGGTATGGCCTACTGTGGGAAAAAGGCTTAGATGGCTTAGATCAATATAATCGCATGAACAAGGTTGAGCCTATGCAGCGGGCGCTGACAGATAATGAAGTCGGCACTTGGTTTGCGGGTTTACGTCGCTCACAATCGAGCACTCGTGAGGCATTGCCTATTTTAGCTATTCACGGTACTCGATTTAAGATTTTGCCCATTTTGGAGTGGAGTAATAAAGAGGTTCATGAATACCTGACAGAGCATGATCTTCCCTACCACCCACTATGGGATCAAGGCTATGTTTCTGTTGGTGATACGCATTCGAGCAAGCCGTTAGAGTTAGGGATGAGTGAAGAAGATACTCGTTTCAATGGTCTGAAACGTGAGTGTGGACTCCACTTTGAAATCTAGGTTTATCTGCATGGCGATAAGATGAAAATGTGGATAACTGGTCAGATCTGACAGTGCTGTCATTGTTTTAACTGATATGGGCTTGATGAATGAATAGTAAACTTTAGACTTAAATTTACAAATATTTATACATTTTTACCCACAAAGTTATGCACATCTATTTTTGTGGTCTATAGTAGTTAGTTCCCGTAGATGGTTTTAGAATGCTGTTCTGTTTAGGGGCTCGAATGAGACCCACTACTGACAAGACCTTCCCGGTATCCGTTGGCTCGATTTTGGCCTCTCTCTTTCATTAAATACGTTGTGAAAGAGTTCGAGACTGCCAATGGGTATACTTGTTAGTAGATGCAGAGCCGTCAGCAAATATAGCCATGCTTATCGTATCGATAGGCTGCGTTTGATTGGCTTGTTAGCGCCTGCTTAATCAAAAGCTATAACTCCTGAATAGTCCGAAGTGGCTATTCAGGGGCTGCTTATCCTCCCCCTTATCTAAAAAATATGTTGCTAATACGGCATCCTGCTAATGTATATTTCCTCTTTCTCCTTTTATACCAATTGCATTAAGTATGTAATCAATTCAGAGTGCCTCAGGTTTTTCTATTCAAGGCGCATTGGCGAGGAAATGGTTACTCCCTTTTAAGTCAATGCAAAGCAGAAGAGGAAATTCTGAGTCGCTCACATAGTGCGGGTTTCAAAGCACTTTATGCTACGTTTGGGGCTTTAGATATAGAATAACTATTAGCTTCAATCCCCAGCCTTGCCTACAGCGCTTTGAATTCCCGCTGAATGGTCAGATACTTAATGCAACTGGTATTAATCGCTTGATATAGTATATTGAGCGGCTAATGTCTTTAGGAAAATTCTAAAATCAACATGGATTTTAGATATCAAAATTTAAATGGAGTTTGTTGGATGAAGAAAGTATTAATTGCCGCGGCTGTGGTTGCTGCTGGTGCTGCAGGTTATTGGGTGAGTCAAGATAGGGGAGCAAGTGGTGAGGCCGATCTGATTCTCGCTTCAGTGCCTTCCGACACGCCACTTTTCTCAGCTCAATTGACTCCTTTTCCCATCAAGTCTTATATCAACTCGGTTTCTCAAAACTATCAAGCCTATGGCGATGATATGTTTGCCGAGCTAGAAGAGTCTGAAGATACCAGAGCTAAATTTATGCTCAGTTTGACTCAAACCTATATGGAGAGTTTAGAGAGCGGCGAGAAGTTTGTCTCGACCTTTGGCTTGCCTGAAAAGATGCGCAGCTACTTTTATACCTTAGGTCTGCTGCCCGTTATTAAGTTAGAGGTTGAAGATCCAAAAGCTATTTGGGCCGTGCTCGATAAAGCTGAAAAAGAGAGTGGCTTAACCCATGAGAAGAAAACGGTAAAAGGGGTTGAGTATCGCTCTTACTCCATGACCGATGTGGGTGAGACTGAGACGATAGACCTGTTGTTTGCCATTGCTGACGGCATCTTAACCGTGACATTTGATAGCTCCTTTAGCCAACCTGAGACGCTAGAGACCGCACTTGCTCTTGCACCTGTGGCTAACTCTCTTGCTGACTCAGGAATTTTGGACGATATCATGAAAACCCACGGGTTTAGCGGTGATGGTATTGGGTATCTTAATCATCAAGAGATTGTTCGCGCGATAACGACCAAAGACGGTAACCAGTTAGCAAGACAACTGACGGCATTTGCAGAGCAAGAGGGGGAGGATCCTTTCGCTATTGTTCGCTCTAATGAGTGTCATACTGAGCTATCAAGTATTGCTGCAAATTGGCCTCGTACTGTGTTTGGCGTCAATAACCTCTCTATTAGCGACACTAAAAGTCATATGGAGTTAGAGACCATAGTTGAGAGCAAAAACCAACTGGTGTTGGATGCGCTTTCATCGATGAGAGGTTTTATTCCTGATTATGTAAGTCAATCAAATAGTTCTGTTTTCTCTATGGGGCTGGGTATAGATCTCAATGAGTTAGTTCCCTCATTGACAGCCATCTGGGACGATATGCTAACGCCTCAATATCAGTGTCAGGTGCTACAGGAGATGCAGGGGGAGATGGCAGGTCAAAGTCCGGCAATGCTAGGCATGTTCACGGGAATGGCCAACGGTGTGAAAGGTATTGCGGCTTCGGTTATCGATTATAAGTTTAGTGATGATCAAGACAATCCTGCACTGGAAAGTGTCGATGCGATTATCAGTTTATCGGCAGATAACCCAAGTATGCTGTTTAATATGGTAAAGCCTTTTGCCCCTGAGCTTGCTGATATTGAGCTGAAGGATAATGGTGAGGCTATTGACCTCTCCTATCTACTTCCTCTGCCGTCTGAGTTTGGTGTTAAGCCTAAGATGGCAGTAAAAGGCAGCCATTTAGTTATTTTTAGTGGAGAAGCGGGAGAGGCTAAGGCTGAAGAGCTTGCTGCTGAAACATTGAAGAGTAACGGTCTTTACACTGCAACTGTGGATTATGGCAAGATGCTTACGCCTTTGGTTACACTTGCAGAGCTGAGTGGAGAGCCGATGCCTGAAGAGCTAGCAATGATGAAAGATTATAATATGCAGCTCAAGATGGTGTTGGACATTAATCAACAGGGTATCGTTTTCGATTCTGTCGTGGATAACAAAACGACTCCAGCTGGTCAATAGTACTAAATTTGATAGTTGAGCCAGCTAAGCTGGCTCTTTTTTTTTAAGGGTCTGTTAAGTTATGCTAATAGCGGGTATGTTTTTAAAAGCTAATGAAGTGCGTATAGTGACGCTAGCGGGTTCTCGAGCGAGCCATCAGCTGGTTGCACCTAAGGTTAATAAATTCACATTAGTGAAAAACCCAAGTCAGAGTGAAGTTATCCAGTTCGGCGAAGCCATTCTTGCTTATTGTCATGAACACAAGGTTGACTTGATCGTATTAAATCGAAGAGCGACATCGGGCCAAGGTGCTGGTGGTGCGGGAACCTTCTTAATGGAGGGGGTTATCTTAGCGGTGGCAAGGACAAATGTTGAACTGGTACACCCTGCAACCGTTAGGGCAACAGATAAGAGAAACGCTGAGTTTAAAGATTTAAAGCCTAAAACGGTCGATCTTGGCAAAGCTTATGACTTAGCATTTGAATTTCTTACTTAATAATATGAGCTTATTGAAGTTTTCTTTTAAAGAAACACCCAGTTTGTTCGGTTTAGGATCATTTTTATTTGATGATCACAGGGTTTAATATTCCATCTATGCCTTAAGTAAGGTATAAGGGCGCTATGAAAATTCCGAAACGTATCCAGCCTCTCGTTGATGAAGGCTTAGTAGATGAAGTCCTTCGTCCATTGATGAGTGGCAAAGAAGCCGATGTCTTCGTTGTTCGCAGTGGTGGCGATGTTCGTTGTGCAAAAATTTATAAAGAAGCCGAAAAGCGCAGCTTTAAGCAAGCGGTTCAGTATCGCGAAGGGCGCAAGAGTCGTAACAGTCGTCGCTCACGAGCGATGGAGAAAGGCTCTAAATTTGGTCGCAGTGAGCAGGAGTCTGCTTGGCAAAATGCTGAAGTTGATGCCCTCTATCGCTTAGCCAATGCTGGTGTTCGTGTCCCACAGCCTTACGGTTGTTTCGACGGTGTGCTCTTAATGGAGCTTATAACCGATGATGAAGGGTTTGTCGCGCCGCGTTTAAATGATGTCAGCTTGTCATCAGAGCAGGCGCTTGAGCAGCACAAGGCTGTGATGAAAGATGTGCAGCGCATGTTATGTGCGGGCTTAATTCATGGCGATCTTTCAGAGTTTAATGTCCTGCTAGACAGCTCTGGTCCAGTGATTATCGATCTGCCTCAAGCCGTTGATGCGGCAGCCAATAACAACGCTAAGCGTATGTTAGAGCGTGATGTAAACAACATGACTCAGTACTATGGGCAATTTGCATCTGAGCTCTTGGGTAGTAAATATGCTAAAGAGATGTGGGCACTGTTTGAGTCTGGAAAGCTAACACCTGAGGTTGAGCTAACGGGTAAATTCAAAGAGAGCACTAAGGCTGCTGATGTGGACTCAGTACTTGCAGAGATTGAAGCCGCCTTTGATGAGGAGCAGGAGCGTAAAGAGCGTATCCGTGAGGCTGCTGAAGGCTAAATTTAACAGATTCTAGCTCCAAAGAGCTAGAATCTCATATCTACTTTGTTTAACCGCTTTTCTCTATCCCTAGCTCTTTGAGGGTTGCCGCAATATCCTCTGCAGCCGTTTCGGCATTGATATCTTCATCTATCTTTAAAATCTTGCCATCTTTGCCTATGTAGAAAGTGACTCTGCTTGCTACTCGAACAAAGTTGAGTACATCATAAGCTTTGGCTGTCTCTTTGGTTGGATCGCTTAACATGGGGAAGTCAGCTTTCTGTTTCTCGGCAAAATCTTGGTTGTCCTCTAAGTCATCCACACTTGCCATCATATATACCGCATTATACTCACGGATCAGGTGGCCTTTCTGCACGAGAGAGCGACACTCAAGGGTGCAGCCATGGGTATTTGCCATTGGATACCAGGCAAGTACCAATGTTTGCTTACCTAGGTAGTCACTGAGTTGATAGAAGTGACCATTGGTGGATTGAAGCTTAAAGTTTGGTGCCATATCGCCCACTTTTAGGTCGCTGGCTATGGCACTTAATGGAGTGGTAAATATTAAGACTAATATTAATTTTAGAAAAACTTTCATGTTAACTAGGCCTTTTAGTGGAATGTTACTAGATTAGCATCATTATATTTTTACAGCTCCAAGGGTAAGTTGTAAGTGAGGCTCTCCCTCTACCAGTGTGCTGAGCTGTTCACCGGATTCAATGGTAAGTTGCTGCTGAAGTGTTTTTAACGGATCAAACTGCTTAATGGTTATCTCGCTATGAACTTGGATCAGTGTCTCTGAGATAACACTTGGGGTGAGTGTTATTGTAACTTGCTCATTGTCGAGCAGAAGAGCTGAGTCTGACAAGCTTGATTTAGCCGCTTCAATTAAGCATTTTCCATCGAGCTCTAGCTTAATAGTCAACTCAAGTTTGAGCTTGGTATCTAGCTCAAATTGGTCTGCTTGTTTTCGGTATTGTGCGTTAAGGTAAAATCCGCCTATTGGGCTGCTCATTGAGATAATCCATTATGCTTTTTATATTGAAACAGCAATATCTGTTTTTACTAATATGGGCACCAGCTTACTATGCATTTTTGTTGTTTTCTAGCTCAATAAGAAAGTTTGCATAATTTATCCAGTCTATCACTAACGCCTTAATCAACATCTGCGTACCGGGATCTGTTTGAGGGTTTAGCTCTTTTATTTTTAGTTGTTCGACCACACGCCTAACATCTAGTGGCTCTAAGTCTACCCTGAAGTTGTCTTTTGGGCTTGGATTGTTATCCATTTGAGGATTGAGTGGTGCAAACATCTGGTTCTGAACAAGGAGTGCTAACTTAGGGTTAGTATCTCTCAAAATTGCAACTGTCATGCGCAGTGCGCCGCGGTTAAAAGTATCGGCTTTGAGTATAAACTTTTCCTTTTTTGCCATGGTGAAAGTTGCTCCTGATGATGGATGCGTATCTCTAGTGTAACTCAATTGCTTATGGCTGTGACAAAACTCTTAGGTGCTTGCTGTGAATTTTCTGGCGAAGCTTGATTGTTAAGCTGAGTCACTAAGCTTTGCCAGTGAAGCGGTTCACTGTCGGTAAACGTGATGTCCGGCTCAGTGCCAACTCCGGAGATTAAAGCACCTTGAGGGTTATAGTGAAGGCTGCTGGTTAGCGCGATATTGAGCTTACTGTTGGGCAGTGTAAAGTGGTAATGCTTCCCCAGATCTCCAGGTGTTTTTTCACCTATGAGTGTCACTTTAGGCCAGGTTTTTGCAAGGTAGGCTATCCATTCACACTCCTGTCTGCACTGAGAACCAATCATCAGCGCGAGTCTGTTTGTGTGTTGAGTTTTATCTGCTTGTGGATGATTTTTTCTGGCATAAAGTTGGCTAAAGCTATCTGAATTCTGAGTTTCAAGTTTCACTTTTATCTCAGACAGTTGTACCTGCTCGAAGAAATTTAACTCATTGAAAGGACGAAGGTAGTCAGCTCTTAAGTAATCACTCTTAAAGTTAGAAGCGCGGCGATATCGAGCTAAGGTAAAAACTGGGCTAGTTGACTCAGGAAGAGAAGGGGAGAACTCATTCGTGAGTATGGTTAATAGCTTATCACTGTATCCTTTGGCTTGCCTAAGATCCAAGATTGTAAGGGGATTTTCGAATGCTGTTTCTAGTTGAGATAATAGCTTTCTGTTTGTGCTGAGTTCGTCTAGGTCTGCGATCTTAATCGGGTTAGTGTCTGTATCTTGGCTTCCAATGACAAGCTCTTTATAGGGGAGCTTGGCTTGGGAGTGAATGGCTAAGGTTAGCTCTTTTTTTGATTCTTCATCATTGAAGAGGGTGAGAGAGACGGTTTCATCCAGAGGCAAGCCCATCTCAGCTCTTAAAAGGTCTAAACGTGAAAGCCACGCTAAGGTGAGTGCCAGATCTTCTTGCTGTGAGCTGGAGATAAATTTTCTGGCCGCCTTAAGCCAATAGGAGAGAGGAACACCATCGATATGGCTGACAAAGGGATGTTCAAGATCGAGAGGCGTTTCAGAGTCATCGAGTGCAAGCCACAGTTTTCCCATGGGTTTTAATGAAAAAGGCAGTTGGTCTGTGGAGTAAGCACTTATAGAGAGGTTGATGCCTGGATCATTGAGTTGAGCAAGCAGCTTTGCTATTTCAGCGTGGAATCGATTTGAATCTATGCCTAGCGAGTAGAGGTAGTGAAGAGAGTTAACTCGATTTTCAATATTCTGCAGAAGTCGTGGATCAAGAGCCGAAAAAGCCGAATGTTGGCTGACCTCTGCCACTAAGGTGTCGAGATCTTGTTGCATCTGCTGGGCACTTAGACTCATTTTTGTTGTGTTATCAATCACCAAAAAACGAGAGAGCTGCAGGATACTGAGCAGCAAGCAGATGCCAAATACATTCACTACATCTTTAAAGCTAAAGTTCATATCACTCCTTGATATGTCAGTCGCTAATGGCTAACGATACTATACCTAAGCCACCTCAGGATGCTCGTTTCAGAGCCCCGTTGGAAAGCTGAACAAGGCAGTGATTGAGGATAATGGTTATTCCCTTATTGATGCTTGCCCACTCAATACACTATAGCTCACCTTGCTTGAATTTATAATATCCTCCATCGTGCTCTCTATGTCCATATTTATGCCTAACGATATTAGCCATAGAGCATAAGGTGTTATGGCTGGAAGATATTTACAAAATGTCGTTGATCGATACGCCTATCCCTATACGCTGAGTATGAGAGTTATAATCGATCAAACTCTCCCCGTAACCATTAAAGTACTGAGTGTAGATCCGCAGCTGTCCTATGATGGGGTAGCTCCAGGTGGCTTCAATAGCTCCATAATTTGGGTTGGAGAAGTTGTTTCTAATCATCATGGTAAATCTGTGTTCGTCGATACCATAGATACCTGTGAGCTCAAAATTACCCATATAATCTGTGATATCTGGGTTGTCATCACCCTTAGGGGATGTAGGAGTCTCTTTTTCATCTTCAGGGATACGCCACCAAACTTTGGCGCCAAGCGCAAAGGGGCCGTTGTCAAACACCATGGTGCCGTAAATTCTATTCCAGCTACGAGAAAGGCTGCCTGATTTTCCATTTGATTTGTGAACCGCTCCGACTCCCCAGAACGAGTTCCGAAGTGGACCAACTTGCCAGTCATTATTGAACATCATAAATATCTCTGGCTCATGGTTTGTTTCACGAAACGGTGATGAGATATCCTTGTTGTAGACCTGCCAGTAGGATTGGTTTGTATAGGCGACGAAGAGGTGACCATTATCTCCGAAGACGTTATACATTAAGGGAAATTTAAAGCTTATCTGAAACTTTGCTTCCATATTATCTAGGTCGAAGGAGTGCTCTTTGGCTTCCTCCTCGAAAGGAGCCATATTGGGACTGGTGTTATAGGTTGCTGGCAAAATGTAGTTAACGTTATGGGGAGTCATCACGAAAGGAAGTTCCGAGGTGGCCAGTTCATCATGCACGCGTTCATCCACTAATGAGTTATTGTGCTCTCTCTCAATGGTCTCTGTGTTGTCCTGTTTAGCCGCTGCTACATCCTTTTCTTTATGATGGGTTTCATGGTTTTTCAGGTCGTGGGCATACACAGATGACGAGATAAAAAATGTGGATAGCAGAGTTAAGAGTAAGAGCGATAGATGTGTTGTGCTTTGGCTTTTCATAAGTCATCCATGAAAAATAGAGGTGATCTTTTATAAAGGGAATGTTACCTCGCAAAATTGCTTTTTAACAGTGGGATAGACAATCACCTTGCAACTTAGCAACATGTTGAACTATAGCCATAGGCTTAGATTGACTGGGATAACGCTCAATAACCCTCACTTAAATAACTAAATGGAATAACAGCTAATAAATAACTATTTATTAAGTTATAAGTGGAGGGGTATATTTCATACTACAGAGTCGTGTGTGGGGCAGTGAGATGGATGTAGTAACGTTACCCGGTCAAAGAGCTGGTGGAAAAGTATGGTTAGTCGGAGCAGGGCCCGGTGATGTTGAGCTGTTAACGCTTAAGGCATATTGGATCTTAAAGAGTGCCGATGTGGTACTTTTTGATGCGCTCGTCAGTGATGAAATCATGAGTCTTGTTCCACAAGATGCTGAGAAAATTGCGGTGGGAAAACGTGCGGGTAAACACAGCGCGGCTCAAGATGAGATCAATCAACTGCTGGTCACTAAAGGCTTTACACGTAAAAATGTGGTGCGCTTAAAAGGAGGCGATCCCTTTATCTTCGGCCGTGGTGGTGAAGAGCTACAGAGCTTAGTTGAAGCTGGCCTTGAGTTTGAAGTGGTCCCTGGGATCACTGCTGCGAGTGGCACATCTGCCTATGCTGGGATCCCCCTGACTCACAGAGATTATGCTCAAGGTGTCTCTTTCATTACGGGACACTGCCAGTTAGAGAGCCGACCTATGGATTGGAAGGGTTATGCTAACCCAAATAATACCTTAGTTATCTATATGGGCATTCTTAATGCGGGAATAATCAAGTCTGGATTAATGGAAGCTGGCCGCAGCGCCGATACCCCCGTCGCTATTGTCTCTAAGGCTACAACCGCCCAGCAAAAACGTTTTATCGGTACATTAGGTGAGTTGGACTTACTAGCCTCTGATCCAGAACTTAAGATGCCCGCCTTGATGATCATCGGCGAAGTCGTTGAATTGGCCGATACGCTGAATTGGTTTGAGCCGAAAGCGGAAAGTGAGCCGTTAACCATTGGCGTTGAACTTAAAGACAGGCGTTAGTCTTCGCTACTCAATCTTAAAGTCCTTCGCAAACAGAGTGCGGATCGTCTTAGCGTATTCAGGATCTGGCTTGGGCTGAATGAGCTGAGTCAGCTCGTCACCTATCGGCGTTAATCGATAGTAGTTAAATAACAGATGGCCGCTTTTAGGTGTCAGCTTCATCGTCTCTGAAAGTAGGGTGAAGTTGATGGGATTCTTACTGTTTAGCAGCCCAGTTTCAAATTCTCCACGGTGAAGGACCCCCGCATCAACTAAGGTCAAAATGTTGGAGTAGGGCAGACCAAAATTAGATAAACCGATATTGATTGGCGCAGATTTACGAAATATCTGACCAAGCCCTCCTGTATAGCGGTAACCATAGATCAACTTTAATCTTGCTTCACCATTGACTTTTACCGCCATCCCTAAGGCTTTCTCTAATATCTGCGCCTCTTTGTGGGTCAGCTGCTTCAGTGTCGAGAGAGTACGTAGGCTAAAGTTACCTGGGTTGGTGATCTCATTGGCTAAGATGCGCCCCCATAACTCCTGCATTTTACGGTTGTGGATCTGCTCTGCAAGCTGGAAAAATTGATGGGCCCAATCTGGGTCTAGATCGACCCCTGTGACATCTGATGGCGCATGGGTCAAGGCGATGGTGTAGATGGTTTCAAGGTTTGTTTGATACTGACTAAGCAGCTTACGCTGCCTGTGCTCCCCACGCTCAGCAATAGATGCACTGCCTGGACGATAATCATCTTCGCTACTTAAGCCTAGTTGGCGACCCAGTAGGAGCGCTTTTTTACGGGCCGACACATCGGACTGAGCCGACTTTGTTTCACTTACTTTCGCCAATTCGGCCATCATTATTGCTCTATTATTTTCATATTATAAATCTTAACTCAGTCTGGCAGATTGGTAGAGGTTTTCTCAGTTTTTCTAATGTTAATGGGGATTAGTCCCCAATTCACCTCATTTCCTTGAGATGGGATCTCAGGTATGTTTCTTGCCAGAATTAATGAACAGAGGGCGAAGCCTGCACCAATATAAAATACTGCCTGAGGTGAGTGTAGCCAAAGTAGACCAAGAATTGCTGGTATAACGACCGCCGCTATGTGGTTGATGGTAAAGCTAACAGACATGGTTGCGGCGATATCTTTGCTATCGGCAATCTTCTGGAGGTAAGTTTTAATCGCAATTGCCATAGCAAAAAGTAGATGATCAATGACATAGAGAGCCGCTGCTATCTCAGGTCTCTCTACAAGCGCGTAGCTGACAAATATGAGAATTAAGCCTATGTACTCAATAGTCAGTGCGTTTCTCTCCCCGATACGCCCGATAAATCGACCTATTGCTGGGGCAAACAGCAAGTTGACTACATAGTTAATCAGGAATAAAGCAGTAATTTCAGAGACGCTGTATCCGAACTTTTCCACCATCATAAATCCAGCAAAAACCATGAATATTTGCCGTCTAGCACCGGAGAAAAAGGTCAAAAGATAGTAGAGCCAGTAACGTTTTCTTAAGATCACCTTTTTATGTTGAACCTCTCCTACTTCAAACTTGGGGAAATAGAGGGTAATGGTGAGCACCATTAACAGGCCTAAACACCCGATGATGGCATACATCCAGATATAGTCGAGTTTCAACCAGGTCATAATTAACCAGATACTGGCATAACCTGACAGTGCTGCTGCCGAACGCCAAGCCAGTGCTTTACCTAAGAAGGCGGCTGTCTCTTTTTTCTCGACCCATTGCAAGGTCAAAGATTGATTGATGGTTTCGAAATAGTGGAAGCCGATAGACATGATCACAGTGGTTAAATAGAGACCAAGAACATCGGGGTATAGACCTGTAATAGCCACCCCAACACACAATATTGCCAGTGATAACAGGGCAAAGGATTGCTCTCTAATTAAGATGAGAATAAAGATGGCCGTAAAGGCTAGAAAGCCAGGCACTTCACGCAGACTCTGTAACATGCCAATTTCGGCACCACTGAATTGAGCTCTTTCGATAACAAAGTTATTGAGTAATACCTGCCACACCGAGAATACCAGCGACATGATAAAGGTCATCCAGAGAAGCAGTTTTTGTGGGCTTTTACTCATTGTTATCCATTTTATAAAAAGTGGCGGCTATTTCAGCGATTGTATCACTAGTTTATCTAGATTTTCTTCATGCAGTACATCTGTAACTCGTTTGTGAGTTACTTATAAAAACAAATGTAAATTTTAATGAAAATGATTCGCATTTAATGTAATTTGTTTCGCAAATTCAGGGGGAGCTGTTAATTCAGTACGGAAAAAATTTAATGAAGACCAAACTAAGTTTATTGGCTATATGTGTTGCGGGACTTAATAGTCACTATGCTTTTGCAACGCCAGATCCGGTGAAGCTACAACAAGCTATTGCAAAGCAGGAGCTCGAGCTTAAACAGCTAAAAAAAGATTTAGCTGAACTTGCAGCTCAACAGGATGTACAGCGTGAAGAGCAAAAAAAACAAGCTAAAGTGATAGAGGTTGCTAAGCAGGAAGCGACTGAGAGCAAACTCAGTAAGTTCAGCTTTAAATCCTACGGTAGCGTTAATTACACCAGCGATGAATATTATCAGAATGTGCAGGACACCACCCCTGAGCGTCGCGGTCGTTTCGATCTTGAACGTATTGTCACTGAATTTGGTTATCAGTTTAACGACGAATGGGACATGGAAGTTGAGATTGAATATGAGCATGGTGGTACTGGTGCAGCTCTTGAGTACGACGGATTCGATGAGTTTGGTGAGTTTGAATCTGAGATAGAGGCGGGTGGCGAGGTGATGATTGAGAAGGCTCAACTTCGCTATCGTCCAAGCGATGCTTTTGGCGTTAAGTTCGGTAATATTCATCTGCCAATCGGGCTATCTAGTATCTTGCATAAACCGGATCAGTACTTAACTGTGTTGCGTCATCGAAGTGAAGCGGCTGTCTTGCCAGCAGTTTGGAATGAAACTGGTGTAGGCATTTTTGGTGAAGTGGCCAATTTCCACTATCAGGCTCAAGTTGTCAGCGGGCTAAATTCTGAGTATTTCAGAACCTATGACTGGGTTGCCTCTGGTCACCAGAAGCGGTTTGAACACGTTAATGCCGACGACCTTGCTTATGCTGTGCGTCTCGATTACGGCAGCTTTAAAGAGGGAAGTGCGATAGGTGTCGCTTACTATTATGGTAACACCTCCGGAAACCGCCATAAGAGTAATAAGGTGAGCGGCGATGGCACTGTGAGCATTCTTGCGCTTTCTGGTGCTTATGTACAAGGTCCCTGGATCCTTCGTGGCCAATATCTAAATGGCACACTAAGTGACTCCGATGCCATCACTCAGGCAAATAAAACCACACCAGGCTTGAAGCCGGGTAACTTTGCTCAGCTAGGCTCTAAATCTGAGGCTTTCTTTGTTGAAGCAGGCTTTGACCTGACCGATTTCACCTCAATCCCTTTAACTATTTTTGCCAATATAGATTACTCAAATCCCCTAGCCGAAGTTGAAATGGGTACAGCGACTAAACGCTATGAAAACACCTGGACTAGCGTGGGAGTTAACTACTTCCCTATTCCAGAGATAGTGATTAAGGCTGAAGCTGGCAGACAGCAAGTTGCTGTGGCAGCGATACCTGACACTAACTTCTTCGCCCTAGGCGTGGGTTACCAATTCTCTCTATAGCAAGTCGACTTTTATTCACACGACGTTGATGGCTCCTATATACAGCGGGGTTAGTTAACGCGTGTGGGATCTCGGCTACCAGAGTCGGGATTGCAGCACACTATTTTGAATTTATACGGAGCTTTACATGAAACAACTTAAGTACTCAGCCATTGCCATTGCGCTTATTTCAACCTTAGCCGCGTGCGGTGGTTCGGGCAGTGATGACACAACTCCACCACCAGTGGATGATAAGTTTGAGTTTGCGGCAACTGAGATGATCACCAACTTAACAGATGATGTCATTGTAAGTGGGTATGCATCTTTGGCGACTAAGGGTGAGGAGATGTTGCTTGCCACACAAACCTTGGTAGCGAATAAGACTCAGGCTAACTTACTTGCCGCACAGGAAGCGTGGAAAGCGGCGCGCCTGCCATGGGAGCAAGGTGAGTCGCATATCTTTGGTCCAGTAGATTCATTGGGTATTGATCCACATTTAGATAGCTGGCCACTCAACACAACAGATTTAACCACTGTACTTGCCAGTAACTCAGGCTTCGATGCTGAGACAATTAAAGGCTGGAATGACGATGTGCAAGGTTTCCATACCATGGAGTACTTACTATTTGGTGATGGTGTCGCAGATAACGAAAAAGCGATAGCAGAGCTAACTCAGGCGGAGAGTGAATACCTGATGGGACTTGCAGAGGTCTTTCGTGATTACACTAAGACACTCGATGATGCTTGGCAGATAAGCCATGACGGTAGTGGTAAAGCATACGGTGAGTTAGTTAAAACGCCTGGCAGTGAAGGCAATACCTTCTATAGCTCTCAGGTTGGTGTGATTGAGGAGCTAATCAACGGCATGATCGGCATTGTCGATGAGGTGGGTAATGGAAAAATTGCCGATCCATTCGGTACATCAGCTGCCACCGCAGACACCTCTAAAGTGGAGTCTCAATATTCATGGAACTCTCTAACCGATTTTAGCGACAACATCATAGGTGTTCGTAATGTGTATCAAGGAGAGCTAACTGGCGCAGCTGATAAGCAAGGGATCATCGATTTTGTTAAAGCAGCAGATGAAGTCTTAGCCCTGCGTGTTGGTAGCGAGATTGATGACGCCATTATTAAGATTAAGGCTATTTCAGGTTCTAATAATATGCCATTTCGTCAGGCAATCTCAGATGCTGAGGGCCGCGTACGAGTGCAAACTGCAGTCGATGCCTTAACTAAGCTACAGACAAGCCTTGAGTCAGATGTACTTCCGCTACTGAGTAAGTGGAAAGTTTAAGCCTATAAGTTGAGGTTTAATTTGATGGAGGCTGTGGATAGCCTCCATTTATTTGATTTAAAAACCATACAAAAAGAAAGGATTAGCTCAGGATAGAGCTGAGCTTTCGTTTTAAACTGTCGTGTGAGATGACAATGATTATGACCAATATAGATAAAATAAGCCTTAGCTTCTCTCCTAAGTCATTGAGCTTAACATTAGCTCTTTGTGTAGGGTTAACTGCTTGTGGTGGCTCAGGTGATGAAGTGGTGGAGCCTAAGCCTGATGAAAAAGTGTACCCAGCTTATACCGACATAAAAGCGAGTGGCGGTGACACAACCACATTCGATGCTTCTCAGTCTGGGCATGGTTTCTCGACTCCCGCTCCTAATCTAACTGATGCAGATCTAGAGCATCATCTAGAGGGAGATCTGAGTTTTGAAACTGCTTTTACAACTGCGCCTAATAGTGAGCATCCTGAGCTCGATGGTTTGGGGCCTGTGTTTAATAATGCCGACTGTAACTCTTGTCATCAACGAGATGGCCGTAACTCAACCCCCATAGTACCTGCTGGTAAAACACGAATTAAGTTAGGATCTGAGGCCGGACTATTCCTGCGTATCAGCAAGGCTGCCGATGAGGTATGCAGTGTTGGCACTGCAGCCAATGATTACTGCGCGCCAATTCCAGTCCCCAATTTTGGTGGCCAGCTATTTCATCGTGGTGTGTTAAAGGCGCGTCCCGATTGGGAAGAAAACCTTTTCGGGGGGCAGGCTGATGTATATCTCTCTTTTGAAACCAAAGAGGTTACCTATCCTGATGGCAGTGTCACTGTTTTGAAGAAGCCCCTATTTGCCGTTGAAAATCCCTATGATGCGCCCGGTGAAACGGTTAACAGTGCTAACGTGACCTCAGATCTGCTTCAGGATGATGTCTTAATGGGCTGGCGTAACGGCATGCCTGTTTTTGGTCTAGGTCTGCTTGAGGCCATTCCTGAAGCGGATATTTTGGCATTAGTGGATGCCGATGATGCCAACGGTGACACTATCTCAGGTAGAGCTAACTTTGTGTTCGATGCGGTAAAAGCACAAGCGGGTGACACTAACCCTGTGTCGCTGGGACGCTTTGGTTGGAAGGCAAATACCCCAAGTGTCAGAGTGCAATCCTTGGGAGCGCTTCGTGGAGATATTGGGATCACAAATCCGCTGTTCCCCGATGAGAGCATTGCCGGCACAGCGCTGCATGATAGCTACTTAACCCGCACCGGTTTTGTCGACACTGGCAGTGATGAAAATGGCGCACCAGAGGCAAGCGCCGAGTTCAGTGACTCTGTTGTTTTCTACGCCGAGACACTTGCTGTACCCGCCAGGCGAAATGTCGAGAGTCCAGATGTTCGTGAAGGTGCACGTTTATTTGAGCAGCTTAACTGTACTGGCTGTCATAAGGCGAGTTTCGTAACCCAATCATCAGGCAATATTGGTGGCGCGCCTATGAGTGATGCCCTTAAGGGACAAACTATCTATCCATTTACCGATATGCTGCTTCATGACATGGGTGAAGAGTTGGCCGATGGCCGTCCTGATTTTCTTGCCGATGGGAATGAGTGGCGCACACGTCCTCTTTGGGGGATAGGTTTAACTCAAACGGTGAATCCACAAGCTGGATTTTTACATGATGGTCGTGCGGCAACGGTAGAGGAGGCGATTCTCTGGCATGGTGGGGAGGCGCAAAAGAGTCGTGATGAGTTTATGGCGTTAACCTTGGATGAGCGTAAGCAAGTTATCGCATTTTTGATGTCACTTTAAATCTCAGCCTTAATCGTGAAAATGGCCACTCAATTCAATTGAGTGGCCATTTTCTTTTTACTAAAGGAATTGTGATATAGGTAAGAGTAAGCCCTGTTTAGAAAATACTGCCCGTGATCTGTTTCAAGTAAATCTATGGATATATACCTTATTATAGGTAGGAGCATAGAAACATTTTTGAGGTGCCGGTGAGTAATATCCTAATTATCTATTCGAGTGTGCATGGACAAACCCGTAAGATCTGCAGCTATCTGGAGGAGAAGTTTGTCGCTTTAGGTGATCAGGTCACCATGAGCAGTTTAGATCAGGTTCCCGATCTTAATGGCTTCGATAAAGTGGTGCTCGGAGCTAGCATTCGCCATGGAAAACACAATCCAAGAGTTTATGATTTTATCTCCCAAAACCGCGGAATATTAGAGGAGAAGATCTCTAGTTTTTTCTCGGTCAACTTAGTGGCTCGAAAGCCTGCTAAAAACACCCCGCAAACGAATCCTTATATGTTGGCATTTATTGAGAAAAGTGAATGGCAACCGAATTTACTACAGGTATTTGCTGGCAACTTGAATTACCAAGGATACGGTGTTGTCGATCGCAATATCATTCGCTTTATTATGTGGATGACTAAGGGACCAACAGATGCCCAGACCAATATTGAATATACCGATTGGGCTAAGGTCGACCTTTTCTCCAGCGAGTTTCATGCCTTGTAAGCCGGAGTAGAGAAGATATGGTGAGTATTTTTGCTAAGATTCGTCACATTATTACGCGGCTGAGTGCGTACCAACACCTGCTGCTTATTATGCTCTCACTCTATCTTATCTTGACCAGTGGGTGGCTTATGATGGGGCGTAGCCTAAGGGCGAGCGCATCACTGTGGGATATGACCCACGTATATTTGGGTTTACTTGCTACCTTGATTTCCTGCTTATTTCTCATATCAAACTGCGCAGGAGGAAAATGGCGACAATACTTTCCTTGGTTTGTCGGGGATACGAGTCAACTGCTTAAGGATCTCAAAGGATTGCTTAAAGGCAAGCTTCCTACAAGTGGTGGTCGCGGCCTCTTTAGTTGGGTTGAAGGGATAGGTATGTTGCTGCTGGTGGCTGTCGGTTTAACCGGCACCATGTGGTTTATCATGCAGGGTAGCAGTGATGCTCTAGTGTGGCGTAGTTACCATATCTTATTGGCTAAGGGGTTTATCGGTTTTATCTTGGTACATATCCTATTTGCTTGTCTGCATCTATTAGATTTCGTTAGGAATTGATCTACACTCAGCTATAAGAATTGGATTTAATTGCAAAAAGAGGTGGCTTTGCGACCCAGAGTGCTCCATCTGATTGATGATTGTAAACTTGGAGGGGTCAATTTGGCTCTGAAGAGTTTGTGTGAGTCAAGGTTAACGGAGGATTTTGAGTTTTCCATTCTCCATATTGATCTAGCAAGCCACCGCATTAAGAGATTTGAAGCCGATATTATTGTGCTACATACCTCATCTTCATGGAAAAAGCTGCCAGGGTTTGTCTTGCTTAGCCTTAAAAACCGAGGCATACCTATACTGCTTCAAGAGCACCACTATTGCGAAGGGTTTGTCATCCATGAGCAACCCAATAAGTGGCGTTTCTTTCTAATGCTTAGGCTGAGTTACACTCTGATGGACAGAGTGTTGGCTGTCTCTGCTGCCCAAGCTAGGTGGTTACTTGGTAATCGTTTGGTTAACGCGGATAAGCTGGTGGTACTCAAGCAAGCAAGGCCTGTTAATGCCTTACTCTCTTTGCCCGAAAAGGCACTCTCTTTTCCCATTCAGCTAGGAGCCTATGGTCGGCTTCATAAGCAAAAAGGGTTTGACCTCTTGCTTAAGGCGATGGAGAAGCTTCCCGCTGAAAAAGTTGAATTACGGCTCGCAGGAAGTGGTGAGATGTCATTACTTTTAGATTCAATGGCGGCGACTCAGGACAATGTTACCTTGATTGGAGAGATTGAAGATGTCCCCCAGTTTTTATCCTCTTGTGATGCTGTGATTATCCCATCTCGGTGGGAGCCTTTTGGTTTAATATGCCAAGAGTCGTTAGCGGCGGGGAAGGCGATAGTGACTAGCTCTGTGGATGGTTTGCCTGAGCAGTTGGCAGAGGTTTTAGCAACAATAGGTCGCGAGGATTCATCTGTATTATTTACGGATCAAACTGTTACTGCTTTAGTCGGTGCGCTGGAGTGTTTAATCTCTCAAGCTGAGCATAAATTAGAGATTGAGAAGGAAAGCTGTTTATCGAACTTAATCTATGAGGAAAGGTGTTTAGCGGCAAAGCGTTGGCCAACACTCGTTGAAGCTTGGAGAGAGTTACTTTTCTCTGAGCAGCAAAGAGCAAAAAGGCTCCAGTAGGAGCCTTGTATACCCAATCGACCTCAACATGTTGAATTGTGCACCTTGAAGTTGTTTGGGTATAAGGGTAACTAATTGGGTTTACGACTTGTGGTCTAATGCCAAGTAGTTGATCAGATCAATCAGTTGCCCTAAAGAGCGGATCTCACCCATGTTGATGGCGTACTTATCGTTGACGATAAAGGCTGGAACACTCTGGATGCGGAACTCTCTTTGCTGAGCGCGCCAAAGTGCTAACTTGTTGTCGACCACTTTGCTGTCTGCAAGTTGGTCATACTTTTTACCGTCGATACCATGTGCTGCGAAGACCTTTTTGATGTCATCACGGCTGTTTAACTCTGGCTTATCATGAGCGCTGTGATCATGGGCGTGGTCATGACTACCCGCCTCCTCTTCACCTTGGATGGCGGCAAACATAGCGTGAGTCAGTTTATCTTTTTGACTTGCATCTAATGCTTGGATCACGCCAAGTGAGCGCATCACTTCGGTACCAATTTCACTGTTCATGAAATCAACATGCTTACTATCAAACTTGACCTTTTTATTTAGGTTAGCCTTGATATCGCCTAAGTACTGAGTTTCCATGTTGTAACAGTTGTGGCAGTAAAATGAGTAGAACTCAGTCAATTTAGGTTGGGTGCTTGCTGCTTTGTTAGAGACTTGAGTGAAGTGCTTACCTTCAACAAACTGTGAGGCAAAGCTGCTCAATGGTGCTATGGCTAATGTTAGCGCTAATGCGATATGTTTAATCAATCTACTGTCCTCAAAATGATCGGAGTCGAGTTAGGCTTAAAATAAGCTCGATAATCCGTTTAATTCAGCATAAAAGCTAAAGATTAATTATGACTGAATTTCACTGTGGAAACAGGTTAGGGAGTGTGACTTAGGTTGAAGTTTGAGGCAATACTCCCCCAAATCATTTTAAAGGACTACAAATTCTCACGTAGAGTTTGCCAAGCCTCACACACTTTACGAAATTGGACTGTGTTACCGTCAGGTCGGTCTGGGTGCCATTGCAGCGCTAGCTTCCTCCAACGACGGCGCACCTCTCTGTCTGTTGCATCATGATTGAGTTCAAAAACTTTGAGTGCTTGATCTTTATGCATCAGGTTTGGGTTAGTACCAATGTACTCCTCGTAGCGACTCCAGAATGATTCAAGCATCTCTCGGATGATATTGGGGCAAGTATCGTAGTTAACCCAATTCAGGTAATACTCCCTGAGTGCATCATCTTCTTGCAGACTCGACTCAAGGTTGGTGGGGATTATCTTGAATATTTGAATCTCCATCGCTTTAACTTGCAGCCAATGCTCAGGCAGAAGAATATCTTGCAACTGAAAAAGGGCGTTCATCAGTAGGAAGTTTCTTTTGAACAGAGCTTTATCTTGATCTTCGTCGAGATCTTGCATCAAGCCTTTTGCCTGTAACTCAGTCGCTAACAGATGTACCTTCCAGCTGTGATTTGAATTTTGTAGCAGACTAAAAAGAGGCCAGATAAGCGGATTATCTCCTTTTATATTAGTAACCCCCGCTTCTGGCTCGCTGGTGATAAGTGGCGATGTTTGTGCTGACCCCTTGGCAAATAGCATAGATTAAATCCATCCTGAATTGGCTACTGCTCTTTAGCTTCAGAGCTGAGAAAAATAGAACCCATTACAGTGACTATGACACAAGGGATCTGGAACGCAAGCTGGCCTATAGATGAAAGCTAGCTCAGTGCTTACTGGCTGTTAAGTTTTCCTTAGGAGAATAGTTGATTTCTACCAATGAGTAGCTAGTCTCAATGAAGGTGCACTCTTTTTGTGTAAGTGTATATTTCAATAGATTGAAGGAGTTAAGTTTTGGCCTTTTATTGTCTCACTTTCCGTGGAGAAGATACGTGTGTTTATTAATGAAATATCTCGGGTGATATTGCATTTTCCTGTTGATGACTCTTTGAAGAATGTACCAAGAGTAATGATATTTTTTCAATTTATTCATAAGCTAATAACTTCTATGATACCTTTATTATCCTCTTCTAATTTATGCAGAGTAATAGAATATGATGCCTGTTTATAGGGCTTTTTCTCGACGGTTTATCATCTTGTCTGTGCTGCTGGGGTTATTACTGTCAGTGCTAGGCGGTGTCATACTCTACAAAAAAGAGCTAGCGGTTATCGATACAGATTTTAAAAGAGATGTGGATGATAAAGCGATGGCGTTGGAGCGAGAGCTACTGGCTAATTTAGAGGTGCTTTTTGCCATTAAAAGTTTATTTAACAGCTCTGAAGAGGTGACGGCTAGTGAGTTTGAAAATTTAGCCAGTAGTTTCCTAGCGAGGCATCATGATATACAGGCCCTTGAATGGGCTCCTAAAGTAACAGGCGACAGGAGAGGGGAGTTTGAAGTTGCTCGCAGAGCGACCTATCCCGATTTTGAATTTACTGAGCGTGCATCTCAAGGGAGGATGACAAAAGCGGGCATACGTGACGTATATTTCCCTGTCTACTTTGTTGAGCCGCATAAGGGTAATGAAGCTGCATTTGGTTTCGATCTGGCATCGAATGAGAGCCGCCTTAGTATGATAAACAGATCGATTGACAGAGACCTTACATTGGCGACTAAAAGCATTACTTTAGTTCAGGAGGTCTTTGATCAAAAAGGTTTTCTTATTATTATGCCTGTGTATGAAGGCGAGCCAAGCACAGTGAATAAACGTCAGGAAAAGCTGCAAGGTATCGTTTTAGGTGTGTACCGGGTTGCCGATATTTTTGAGTCAGCCATAAAGCATACAGGCGCTAAGGGAATTAGGTTGTTGTTGAAAGACAATACCGGTGCCGATGCTGAAGAGCTGTATGCTAACTATTCTAGCGATGAAGCGCTGGGGAGCTTACAAAAAGGTTTTAGTTATAGCAGATCACTTAAACGAATAGGTGGGCGGCAATGGACCTTGGTTGCAACCCCAAGTCAAGGGTATATTGCTGAACGTCAAAGTTTGCTGCCCTTTTTAGTGTGTGCGTTTGGCTCTATTTTTGTATTAGTGGGTGGTGGATATATCTTTTTGGCTACTGAGCATTCCACTATGGTTGTCAGAGAAGCGATAGAGAAAAGCAGAGAGTTAGATGAAACTAAGTTAGCGTTGGAGGAGCTCTCTTTTACCGATGGGCTGACTGGAATCGCAAATCGGCAATGCTTTGATATTCGTTTCGAAGAGGAGTGGTTAAGGGCACTACGAGATGGAACGTCACTGTCATTAATCATGGTGGATCTCGACAACTTTAGGCTTTTCAATAACACCTATGGTTATATAGGTGGTGATCAGTGCTTACGTGATGTTGCCAATAAACTAGCGTTAACCACGAATCGAACCACTGACTTGGTGGCTCGTTATGATGCTGACCAGTTTGTTATCTTACTGCCCAATACCGATGAACCTGTGCTCTTGGCTGATAAGTGTCGCATTAATATTGAAAAGCTTCATATCCCCCATCAAGCCTCTTCGGTCTCAGATTATATGACTATTAGTTTAGGGGTGGTGAGTATGGTCCCGACTAAGCATCAGTCGCAGGCTGATTTTATCTTTAATGTTGAGGAGTTACTGCTCCAGGCTAAAGAGCTAGGGAAAAATCGTGTGGGTATCGCCCGTGATATTTTAGCCGCTAACAGAGGAGATATACTTAAATTTCAATATTCCCAGAGTCGTTCAACTGAGTGAAACGAACATTTTACTGACATTCTATTCGGGTTATGATTAAATTTCAGCAACAAGCTGTTACATCTAGCGCTATTTTCTTATGACTAATTGGTTCAAAAATGGAATTGAGTAAAACAATCACCTCTACCATTACTCTTACCTTAAGAGGCAACTTGCTTATCTTTATAAAGATAGTTAAGCCTTACCTATGAACTTTCTCTCTAAATATATCCTGCTGATCGCTGCTTGCTTTGTTGGAATAGGTTTCTCTGCTTATATGGGCTTGAGCCTATATGAGAAGGAGAGCAAGGTGATTGAGCAGGACTTTAGAAAGGATGTTGATGATAAAGCGGCTGCATTAGAGAGAGAGATCTTGCTTAATATTGAGGTGCTTTACGCAATTAAAGGCTTGTTTGATAGCTCAAGTGAGGTGACCTCTCAAGAGTTTAGCCGTATCGCCCGTAGCTTCTTAGTTCGCCATCACGATATTCAGGCTTTAAAGTGGGTGCCCAAAGTCTCCTCTGAGCAGAGAGAGGTTTTTGAAGCTGCTCAACGTAGGGAACATTCTGGGTTTGAGATCATTGAATCGGAAGTCGAAGGTATGATCTCGGCGAACCGAAGAGAGAGCTATTTTCCTGTCTCCTATGTCGCACCTTTTATCGGAAATGAACAGATTCTAGGATATGATCTAGCTTCAAACGAGGAGAGGTTATGGATAATGGAGAGAGCGACAGATCTCGATAAACCTCTATCAACCTCAGGTGTGAGCTTAAGCTCTTACCAATCAGAACAGCGCGGTTTTATCATCTTTTTGCCTACCTATCATGGTGAGCCTAGCACTCTGTTTAAACGCCGTGAGCAACTAAGAGGCTTTGTCGTTGGGGTGTACCGTATCGATGATATGTTCGGCAGTGCAATTAAACGCACCTCAGTTCAGGGCCTCTATTTCTCCTTAGAGGATAACACCTATGAAACTGTCTCTAATCTCTATTCAAATTTTCCCGAAGATGTGCCTGCTGTATTGTCACAAACGGCTTTTATCTATAAGAAATCATTAACGGCATTTAGTGGTCGTCAGTGGTCGATCACGGCGGTGCCTAGTGTGGGTTATGTGGCAGAGAGGCGAGGAAGACTACCCTATATTATTGCCATATTAGGCAGTTTATTAGTCATGCTAGGCGCTCTCTATATCTATAGTCTGATGAGACGCTCAGATCTGATTGAGAGTGAGGTTAAGCAGAGAACTCATGATCTCAATGAAGCTAAGCAGAAGCTCGAAGCCCTGTCTCAAACCGATAGCTTAACGAAAATTCCCAATCGCCGCTGTTTCGATGAGAGCCTGCAAGCGTGTTGGCAACACGCTATTCGTGAGAAGTCGAGCATAGGTTTAATAATGATAGATATTGATCATTTTAAGTTGTACAACGATACCTATGGGCATCTTGCTGGTGATCAATGTTTACGAGAGGTGGCTAGTGCCCTCAATCAGACGCTGAACCGAAAAACGGATCTTGTGGCTCGCTATGGTGGCGAGGAGTTTGTGGTACTGCTGCCCCACACTCGTGATTGCATCTCACCAGCTAAACGTTGCCAAATTAACATTGAGCAATTGGCCCTGCCTCATGAAAGCTCACCAACCAGTGAGTATGTCACTGTGAGTGTGGGAGTTACCAGTATCTGTCCAGATAAATATTCTGATATGCAAGAGTTTACAGTTGAAGCCGATAGAGCGCTTTATCAGGCTAAAAAGTCTGGCCGTAATCGAGTTCATCTGTTTGATCATGAGTGCACAGAACAGGCTGTAGCCGTGGTTAATCAAGTTTAATTTATACTTGAGGCCTGCGTATCTTGCTTTAAAATATGTTTCTCTACCAGAGCGGAAATAAGGAACATCAATAGGTATCCTGTACCTAGTGCTAAGATCACCGCGACAACATTAGCTGTTATCTGGCTGTAGATATAGTAACTGGCTATCAATGCCACTATCCCACTTCCCCGTATTAACAAGCTTTGGGTAAATAAACCATGGGCTTTAATAAAGGCCAGCTGATATGCATTGAGCATCATAAACAGAAAGAACATCGAGAAATGCATTAATACTGGTGCCGATTTGGCGTATTGCTCTGGAAAGAGTAAGGCGACGATTTCATGGCTAAACAACAGCATTGAAATAAAGAAACTGCTACTTATGATAAGCGACATCCTATATACCCAGTGTTTGATCTGTTTAATCTGTTGAAAATCTTGGTTGCGCACACAAACTGTCAGCTCCGGAAATACAAATCGATAGATGGGAAAGACAAAAAGTAAGGTTAGATAAGCGATTATGGGTCTAACAACCACTTGAAAGTCACCAAGTTCATCGATACTGAAATGACCAATTGTAAGTAGGACAGTGATGTAGATCATTAAGATACTAGCTCCCGCTTCTAAAGAGGCGGTAAAGCTCTTCTTCATAAAGTTACGTAGGCTGGCATCCATGTTCACGGGCCCGATAGGCGTTGTTGCTATCTGTTTACGTCGATTGAAGAACATATAAACTGCAACAGCGGTTGAAGAGAGCATTAGGCTGAAAAAGAGTGATGATATTGGTGTCTGCCCTAGTAAGTAGAAACAGATAAGGAAAGTGAATATCTGTCCTAAAGGTTCGAGCCAAGTTACTTTGTTTGAGATCGCATACATACGGTACATAGCTATCTGATTAGTAAAATAGACCTTAAATCCCATCCCCAAAATAATGCCGACTAGATGGAAATATTCAACATCAATATGAAGCCGATGTTTAATATAGGGGAGCACTATTCCCCATGTAAGTAGCACCATGGCAATCAGGCTATACCTAAATAGGTTAGTGATATCTTTGTCATTTTGAGTTTGCGAGTAACTCACTACCATGGAGGAGCGAAAGCCCGTCATTAAGATGAGTGACAGTGAGATGATATCGACAACCGTATGATAAAGCGCAAGATCCTCTTTAAGCATCCACTGTGCTAACCAAACCTTGAAGCCAAAACCCAGTGTAATACTTACAAGTGTTGCCCAGATCCCGGCAATAAAGGCCTGTTTTACACGTTCAATCGAGGTGACTTGCATAATATTCCAATAGCTGAAAAAGTAGGGGTAATACTATTAAAGAGACTGGTAATATTACCGTGCGCGGTAGATATTCTATAGATTCAGAAGGTAAAGATGTGACTGATGTTCTCTCTTTACACTCTTAGACTAAGGTGATGGGGTTGAGTGTAAAACGCTTCCTATGATCTGACTTCATTTGGTTATATTTGATACCTTCAATTGATATATACTTAAATTATAACTTTCAGTTAGTTACTATTTCCTATAAAAGGTTCCAAGCTTGCATAATCATTTGAAACAAGAGTCAGACACTGTTGAGTTGATTAAAATAGCGACGTTTAACCTGTTCAACTTTATCGAGCCCCCTGGCGCTTATTACGATTTTGAAAATATCTACACTCAGGCGCAGTGGCAAAAAAAGCTAGCTTGGGTAGCCCGGTACCTTAATGAACATCGGCCGGATGTGATAGGTTTTCAGGAGGTTTTTAGCCCCGATGCTTTAGCAACTTTGACTCAAGCTTGCGGTTTAGATTATTTTGCTGTGCTCGATGAGCCTGATCTGCATGATGACTTCATCTACAGTAAACCTGTGGTTGCTATCGCCTCTCGCTATCCAATTAATGAGGTTCATAGTGTTGAAGCTGATAGTCAACTAGCCGAAATGGTGGGAATGCCTGCTAATTTTTCCTTCAGTCGTAAACCATTACGGGCAACGGTGTTGATACCTAAGCTAGGTCCTTGCGATTGCTATGTGGTGCATTTCAAATCTAAACGCCCCCTGTTTGATGCTGAAACTGACTACCTCTCAGAAAAACCTCAAGTTAAATTGAAAACGGGTCAGTTGCTGGCTGTCGAAGCTTTGGCGCAATGGGGAGCGAGTATTGTGCGAGGATCTGAAGCTGCGCTGCTGCGTCATGCCATGGTTGAGCGGCGTGTTCAAACACAATACCCCATGATGTTGATGGGAGATTTTAATGACGGCTTAGAAGGTGGGGTGCTGACATCATTAACATCGGTTGATACTCGTATTAAGCCAGATGTTTTTGGTGATGTAGCTCAGCAACTACAGGAGTATCAGCTTCAGGATTCATATGAGTTATATCAAAATAGCCAATACAGTCTCAGTTCACAACAGCGTCCTGCCACCTATTACCATTTAGCCACGGGCTCTGTGTTAGATTATATTTTGCTCTCATGTGAGTTTGATACTAAAAACAGTCGGAGTCTGGCTGAGGTTGGTCGCTATGAAACCTACGACCGTCACCTTATTAATCCTAGCTTTGAGCTAGATAGTCAAAGTACAGATCATGCTCCTGTGATGATAACCCTCTCTATTCGCCATTAGGCTCCTTAACCCAACTAAGAGTCGATATTATGCTTGATGCGATCTGTACCTTAGATAAATCACAAGATGAACCCTATTCAGTCTTTAAGTTTCAGAAGCTTAGTAGTGATGAGATTGAAGAGTATCGTCAGTTTTTACTCTGCCCTGTATGCCGTCAAAAAGCCTTTTATCGTAAAGCATCTAAAGATGGTAAGGCTGCTTGTTTTGGTTCCCGTTACCATAAATTCGATTGCAGTGAGTTTAAGCCGTCACAAGCTAAGTTTAGAGAAGAGCAAGATGCTCTTGAAGTTAATCAGCAGCTGGTGGATAGCGATGCCTTGGTCATCGACTTCTCGAAACCTGCAACAGTTAAAACTGCTGAGGATAACCAGAAATCCAAATCAAAGGCCCCCAGCTCGAAGAGCAAACCCTATGAAAAGTTAGCTTGTGATGGAGGGAAAGCGGTTAGCTCTGAACTGAGTGAGGGGAGAGCTGTAATACCCGAAAAGCGGATAGCCACTCAAGGCTTAGAGAAGCTACTCAACAGTCTGCTGCGTGGAAGCGATCTCGCCGACTCAGAGTTATGGGTTTACACCGATGAAAAGTATCGCTGGCGAGCTAAGAACCTGTTTGTGAACTTTGCCGATGCAGAGCCAACTGAAAATGGCGCGCCGAGAATGTATTGGGGAACCATATCCCACAGTGATAAGAGCATGACGTGGCTTAATCCTGCAGATTGCCAAGATGTAGGTATACCGATAGATGAGTTCCAAAAGGCACTTTTTCATCAGTTTGCAATAGAGGAGCGTCGCGACATTGAGGGGGCAGGAGTGATCATGTTTGGTAAGTGCTTCTGGAATAAAGCTAAGACGCGTAAAATTATTCAGCTTTGGGGAAAAGATACCAAGCGTATGTTTATCTCTAAGTCAGAAGACTAATTTTAAGAGCTAGTTTCAAGAGCTAAGCTCGCAGTGATAGAGCACCAGTAGCAAAATGACAATAGATTTGAAAATGGATTGCAAAGTGGGAAGGAGATTTAGCGCTATAGGGGTCATGCTAAGCTAAAGTGAACCATAAAATAGCGATGAACACTGGCTTACTTGTTTAAATAACATCTTGGTTTAATTGATTCCCTATAGCAGGCTAATCGGCTTTCATAAAACTTCTGGGAGATTGGCATGACAAATGCTTTTCAGGATTAAGCACCGTTATTCGCATTAAGAGATTATCAAATGCGATGCATAATCAGAGGAAAACCCTATGCCATATAGAACGAGAGATATCACCCCTAAATATGTTAACTTCACTGTCAATCAAGCCCTCTACCAAAGTTCAAGTAGCTATCGTTGCCGAGTCGATTTTGTTGTCAAGCTACTGGGCAGTGAAACCATGGGCTCAAACGGCCTAGAGACAGATGGATTTACTGATGTGATCAATGAAGAGAAGGACTTCATTCTTGGCTACAATTAAAAGCTTCCCCCCTGTTGGTCAGACTTAAAGCTTGGCTTTGTATCTATACGAGCCAAGCTTAGTCACAAGGTTTTATCGATCCAATTCAGATTTTCCCCCATATCTTGATAACCTATGTTACCTTCTACTTCTGCTTAAAATTAGCTGTTAGTTCAATTCGTTAGCATTTTATACCGATTGGTATTAGCTAGTCTTAAATTTAGCGCAGAGCAGTATGCTTTTTCATTTTAATAATTACTGAAGTTTTATGGGCGGAGATGGTGTCGAATAGAGTTAAATATATTTTCATGAGTGTAGGTTTCGTGACACTTTTAGGCGTGCTGGGCTGCGTTATCTACCTAAGTTTGAACAGCCGAGATGATAGCGCAGATCTACAACCTGTTGTTATGGGGCTTTGGGTCAAAATGCCAGGTTTTTGCGAAGGTAAAGTGATTGAGGTAGAGAAGATGGAGCTATTAACTGCTAACTCTCTTAAGGTTGATGGAGAGCTGATAGCAATTTCTGGTTTCAATTTAAGCCAGACTTCACCCTTAAAGGTTCAATGTGAAACTTTAGGTGAGGGAAACATGTATGCGCAAACTTCATTTCTAGGTAATCGATTCTCTCGTTTCTATATCGGTAATATCGGTGAATATACCGTGTTAAAAGAGGTAACTCCTGGGGGAGCATTTTGGTTTAAACATGATCAAGTGTTAGAGCAAAAACTGCAAACGATGAAAGGAGCTCCTAATATAAGCCGAATTTAATCCCCTATGTGTTGATGTCTCATTTATTGTGTGACAAATAAAAAGTAACTTTCTTCAGGGTCACTTTTTTCCTCGACTACACTTGATTATGTATGATCTTTTTATATGGATAATAAGATGATAATGAAGGTGTTGTTCGTTTTCTCTATTCTCTTATCCTTGATATTTATAGGGATAGGAGTTAACCAATTTGTTGAATCTAAAACCGTTTTAGAACAGCAGCTTGTCCCCGTAAAAATAGCCGTATCCACTACCCCATTAAGTGCACCTTTTATCATTGCAGAAAAGTTGTCCCTGTTTGATAAATACAATGTTCGAGTCAATCTATACCCCACGAGAGGAGGACATCAATGTTTTAAGATGTTGATGAATGGTGATGTGGATTTAGCAACCAGCTCCGAATCTGTGGTGATGTTTAATAGTTTTCTGCGCAGTGATTTTTCTGTGCTTGCAAGCTTTGCCGAGTCTGACAATGACCTAAAGGTGCTCTCCTTAGAAAGTGCTTCAATATCAGAGCCACACTTACTGAAAGGGAAAAGTGTTGGCATGGTAAAATCCAGTGCCAGTGAGTATTTTATCTATGCTTATATGATTATCACTGGCAATAATATGGTGGATTTTAATCATGTGTACATGGAGCCTAAGGATTTAGGCCCAGCCTTGCTATCGGGAGAGGTTGATGCGATCTCTGTTTGGGAGCCATTCGGTTACCAGTTGAATAAGGAGTACGGTGAGCAGATCAGGCAGTTTAATACCAAAGGGACTCATAACCTTTCTTTTAATTTAATAACAAAAAAATCATTAGTTGATATTAACTTAAAACAATATGTGAATGTTCTTGCGGCGATATCGGAAGCTGAAACTTTTATCACAAGTTACCCTGATAAAACTAAGGTGATGGTAAGTGATTACCTGAATATACCTATGTCGGAGTTGGAGTGGGGTTGGGATGATTATATTTTTCGCCTCTCTTTAAGTAATGTTTTACTCTCGAATCTGCAGACTCAGGCGAGATGGGCGATTGCAAGTGGTGCAGTGACTAAGCAAAGGATGCCTGATTTTAGGTTACTTATTGACAGCCAAGCTTTGGATATCCTTGAGCATGCTGATAAGGCTTTGTAGGTAAAATATGAAAGTCACTGAGCGGTTAAAAATTTTACTGATTCTTGGACTAATGTTAACCGGAGGGATCCTATTCTCATTAGTTATTTTAAATGACAATCAGGTGAGAACCAATCAGGAGTTACACCAAGTTATTGAGATAGAGCTTAAGATAAATGAGCTTGGGACCCGGCTATGGTTACTCTTTCAATATAATGATCAAGATGCATTGATACAGACACGTTATGCTCATCAGGACCTAAAAGAGCTACTTGAACGAGAGCAGTTCAATAATGAAAGCAAGAATAGCATCATCGCTAATTTAATCAGGATGAACTTGAATATAGGCTCACTGATAGAGCTTTCACAAAAAGATATCGAGTCTAAGTTTCAACCTAGCATTACCACACCTGCAGGCATGTTATCTGCCAGATATAATATGACACTGCAATCGATGAATGAAGATCTAACCAAGTTACAAAAGTTAGCCATGAGAGATGCGGAGCTCTCTCAACGTAAGATTCTCTATGCTGTGGTGATATTTTTGACCTTAGGTTCGGTTTTCGTATTGATATTAACCATCATGACACTGAGAACCTTTAAAGCACACCTTAATGTGCTGACCTTAGGTATAAAAGATCTGGAGAAGGGGAATTTAGGAAGCCGACTTTTAGTCAGTGATACTGATGAATTGTCAGAACTTGCTGAGCAATTTAATCTGATGAAACACTCTTTAGAGACGACAACAATTAAAAAGGAGCAGCTACAGGAGGAGGTCGATAGACAGACGAAAGAGTTACAGAAGCAGCGTGCAGATTTTCAGCTCCTTGCCAATTATGACAGCCTGACCCAGCTCTATAGTCGCAGCGCTTTTGAATCTCAGATGAAGACTGCTATTGCCCGTTGTGGCCGTACTAAGCTTAATGGTGCGCTACTTTTTATTGATCTCGACAGGTTTAAACCTATTAATGATAATTATGGTCATTCAGTGGGGGATATTGTCTTAATGCATGTATCTAAGATGCTTACTCAAGCGGTGCGGACATCGGACATTATTGCCAGAATTGGCGGAGATGAGTTCGTGATCTGGTTAGAGCCCATTGAGAATGCGCGCCAAGTGACGACAGTGATAGAAAAGTTGCTCTTAAGCTTATCAACTCCCTTTAAGTATGGGGATATTAGTGTGAGTGTAAGTGCGAGCATTGGAGTCAGCTTTTATCCTTTGGATGCCGCAGATCTTAGTGGCTTACTGAGGGTTGCAGACGACAACATGTACAAAGCCAAAGCGAATCCTGATACTCACTATCATTTTACGCCAGAGGCAAACAGGCGCTTTTCAATTACTAAATTAGCTTAGTGTTTAATCTTAAGTGTTAGCAGATTGAATTAGGTGATGCGCAGACAAGTTCAGCTGACGATTAGTGAATACTTTGGATTGGGAGGATAGGAAGAGCTAATACAAACAGTGGGTAAGAAAAAGGGGCATCGCCCTTTAGCATATGCCCCCTCTGTTTACGTTTGTATGAACCTTTACCTTTTTTCGGCCTTTCCACCCGCATCTTAAATAGTTCGCTGGTTACAATGGCTTTTAAGGCGTTATCTTTGATTTTTCCTCGCCCGCTATCGTGTTCGATATGTGGCACTTGCTTAGGTCGTTTTGCCATGACTCCTCCTGTTTCAGATCTCTTTGGCGGCGAAACTATAATCACCCAATGAGAATAAGTAAACCTCCTCTTTACTCTCTTTTAACTATTGGGTAATTAAGCTCTTTCCAGCGTGCTAACCCATGCTCCATAGCTACCGCATGTTGAAACCCCATCTCCTTTAATCTTGCTGTTGCTAAAATGGAGAGTTGACCAGATTCACAATAGACGACGATACGTTGCTCTGGATTAAACTCTAAGTCGTTAATGTTAATCTCTAATTGACCGCGGGGAATATGTATTGAGCCTTCAATATGTCCCTGTTCGAAGGCCTCGCGTTCACGTACATCTATGAGTAGCAAGGAGTTGTTATTACCACTTTTTGTGCTGAAAACCTGTTCTTGAGAGATAAAAGTGATTTGGTTACCTGCATCAATGAGTAGTTGAGTGAGTGTTTTTCCCCCATTGAGGTTTGTTCTTAGTGACTCTGTCAGATGGTTAGGCATTTTAAGGTTTAAGGTCTTCATCTGATTGATAAATGCCTGCCGTTCAGATTTTTGAAGCCTAGGGTTATTTTCCAGCTCCTCTTTGATACTGCTGTGGCTTCTTTCTGAGTAAATATGAGCTGGGAATACTTTTAAATCTGGGTCAAGTTTTAGCAATCGCTCAAATAGGCTTGTGTACAGTTGCTCAGGATTGCCCGTTGGCAGGTCTGTTCTTCCCGTTCCACCAATCAATAGCGTGTCGCCAGTAAATACACGGTCTTCAATTGTGACGCAGATAGAATCAGATGTATGTCCAGGTGTGTGTATAACTTCAAACCTCAGTTTACCTAGTACAATAATTTCCCCATCATCGACTCTAATATCAACAAAGGGAGCTGGGCTATTACGGTGCATAATAACAGGTATATTCAGCTTCTCTGAGAGTGGCTTACTGGCTGAGAAATGATCGGCATGAGTGTGGGTATCGAGCAGGTAATGTATGACTAACCCATGGTGGCTTGCCAACCCTAAATAGTGCTCTATTTGACTTATTTCTGGATCGATAATCATTGCCGAACAGGTTTCACTGCAGCCAATAAGGTAGGACTGACACCCTTGCTGTGTCCTGATCTGCTGAAATATTATCGACATGGCTTCTCTCTTTTTCAAGGGAACGTTTTAACAATAAATATAGTTGGGCTTTAAGGTTTCCAAGCTAATATTCAGCTTTATTTTGGAGCCTTTTACTATTTTCCTTACTTTTTATAATGATTTACTTCAAATAAATATATTAACTAATTGTTTATTTTTTTTGGTTTTTTGTTATAAATATAGTCGATTCCACTAAAGGATTGCCGGGATTGATACTAGGGAAACCTCTTTTTATGCCTTTTAAAGGGTTAAATAATGCTCAATCTTAAAATAAAACAAAAAATGACCTTAGGCTTATTAATTCCATTAGCCCTTTTAACCTGTATTAGCATGCTTGCTGTCAATATGATGGGGAAGATTGAGGATGGCGTTGTCAGCATCTATTACGACAGAGTTGTTCCTCTTGAGGAGCTAAAAATAATTGGTGATGATTATGCTGTGTATGTTATCGACGCGATAAATAAAGCTAATGCTGGGGCTTTTACAGCAGAGGAGGCTAGTGACGCTTTAGAAAAGGCAAATAAGCGTATTAAAGAAAAGTGGCAGGCATTTATGTCAACCAAACATACCCAGGAGGAGGCTCGATTAAGCCGAGAGGCTGATGAACTGTTTTCTGCTGCCGATATTGCCATTGCAGAGTTATTACAAAAACTAAACCGCTCTCAGGGCAAGGTAGTTGGGGAGTTGAATGATGATATCTTGCCTCTTTATGATGTGATAGATCCAGTAAGTAGTAAGATTGCAGAGTTAGTTACTTTGCAATTAAGAGTCGCAGAAGAGGAGAAAAATAAAGTCAGTGATATTCACTCTTCATCTGTCACCCTGTTTATTATTCTGACAATTATCGCTGTTATCGCCAGTATTCTTATCGGTCTTTGGGTAAACAGGGCCGTGATGTTACCCATAAATGATATCGTCAGTAAGTTGAGTACGATTCAGAAAGAGTCTGATCTGACGGTTACCTTCAACACATTTAATGATGATGAACTGGGGCAGATCTCCTCTAACCTAACTTTAGTGATTAATCATCTGCGTGGCATTTTAGACTCCATCTATCAGGCTTCAAATACTGTGGGGGATTCAACGGTTAAATTAAGTGAGTTTACCCGTAGAACCAGTGAGCGCATGTATGATCAGCAGTCGGAGACAGAGCAGACTGCAACTGCCATGAATCAGATGGTTGCAACGGTTAATGAGGTTGCGCAAAACACCACTGCAGCGGCAGACTCAGCTAAAGATGCCGACACCAATGCAGCAAATGGTAATGAGATTGTTCAGCAGTCAATCACCAGCATGATGATGCTTTCTGAACAGATAGCGCAAACGGCTAGCGTTATCACTAAGCTCTCCGATGAGAGTCAAAGTATTGGAAGTGTCTTAGATGTGATTAAGGGAATAGCAGAGCAGACTAACCTGTTGGCACTGAATGCGGCGATTGAGGCTGCGAGGGCGGGAGAACAGGGAAGAGGGTTTGCAGTTGTTGCCGATGAGGTGAGAACCTTAGCCCAAAGGACTCAGGAGTCTACTCAAGAGATTGAAACCATGATTGAACGTCTGCAAAAAGGGGTTCAGGAAGCGGTAGCTTCTATGGAGGTTGGGATTAAGCAAGTTGATGATGCAAATAATAAGACCAATATGGCTGGCCAAGCACTTAAGGATATCGTGTTGTCGGTGGATAATATCAGCCATATGAATACTCAAATTGCAACGGCAGCCGAGGAGCAAAGTAGTGTGGCGGAGAGTATTAATCAAAGTATTATCACCATCAGTGATATTGCTATGGAGTCCACCCAGGCCTCTCATGAACTGTCGACTTCAGTCGAGGAGCTGACCACTTTGTCTGAGGATATGCGCTCTCAAGTTGGTCAGTTTAAGTTATAGAGTCTAGATAAGCGCTCGCCCTCATCGTTTATTATGGTGGGGGGAGCGTAAATATCTCACAATTTAATTCGCGCCAAACACCTCTTTTTCAGCCTGCTTTATAATCTTTTCAAGTTCGCCATTTGACTTCATCTGTTTGATGACACTATCAACTTCATTAACTAATAGTGAGTGATCTTGATGGACATAGTGATAGAGGCTGAGTTCATCTAGTGGCTCACTTAGGCTTATGATATCGGTATAACCTCGCGCCTTAATTGCCAAAAGGCCATCTATCGTGTTCGTGAGTGCGACTTGGACACGACCCAACTCGAGCAGATCCATCATGGCTACTGTAGAATCAACATCGTGAACGAATGGCATCCCTTGGGTAATGTTATTGGTGTGTTTGACTCCGCGAACTTTAACGAGCTTATAGTGCTTAAGATCTTCCTTTTGGTTGATCACAACACCGCTGCTTTTTTTATAAAAGGCCATGGTTTGCAGTGAATAGTATGGAGTAGGGACACGTAAAGTATTTGGGTGTTCTATGCCATAGGAGAAGATACGCATAATCTCGCCATCTTTTTCTCCTAAAGAGACGGTTGTCGATGCTCTTTTCCCCGGGAGAGGGGTAATGGTGATGCTATGACCTAGTTTTTTGTAAAATTGTGGTAATACTTTTCGTCCAACTTCCTGCTCTATTAAGTTCTCAATTGAGACGAAGTGATACTCTTTGGCAAGGCCATCCCATGTAGAAAGTATTAATAGTATTGATAAAATGAGTCTCCCTTTCATTTCAAATCCCCATCGTAGTGATTAGCGTATGGCTGTTGTGTGCTCTCTCTCCTCTCTTTAGTTAACCTACCCTATTAAGACCTACGTTGACGATATTTCTCTTTATTTTTTCGACCTATTTTATAGAGAAGTCCACGTATTGCTCGGCGAAAGCGAGGAGAAAGATAGCCTAAGGTGGCAAGCTTACCGCTGAACCAGGGCATAGCAATTTCGGCATCTTGATTCTGTGAAAGTTTGATGACCGCATCTGCAACTTGTTCTGGCGTACTCATAGGTTGTGAGTAGACGATATCCTCAACTTCATCTATCTCATCCATAATAAAGCTGGTATCGATAGGCCCTGGAGATACTACAGCCACATTAATAGAACTCTCTTTAAGCTCTTCGTGGAGGGCATAAGTGAAGGCGCGTAATCCAGATTTAGTGCTGCTATAGGTTGCAGCGCCTTGAAGTGGTGCTCGCCCCGCTAATGAACCTACCATGACGATTGCGTTACCGTTACTTGCTGTTGGAGTGGGCATATGGGGTAGCACAAGAGAGGTTAAATAGAGAGGAGATTTAAGGTTTAGATCGACCATGGCGGCTATCTGCTCAGGAGTTCGCTCACTAAAAGCGCCTCTATGATGTAAGCCTGCGTTATTGACTAATACGTTAATTTGGCCAAATTTGGTTAGGGTTTTCTCAACTAGTGCCTGACATGCCTGTAGATCGGCAATATCTGCAGTTAAGGTTAATATTTGGGCATTGGGGTATTGGACTAAATCACTCTCTAGGGCTTGTAATCCAGCTAAGCCTCTTGCGACAAGCACAAGTCTAACACCAGCTGGGTAGGCTTTAGCAAACCCATGAGCACAGGCGGCACCTACACCTTTAGATGCCCCTGTAATGAGTATCGTCGGGAGAGGTTCTACTGTTTTCTCTGTGTGAAGCTTATGACTCATCTATCTGCCTTAAATTTTGGTTAGCCTTTGGCCACTATAACGTTTTTTCACTAGAGTTGGGTATTACAGGCCTCGAATTGGGTTTGGCAAAGTCGCAAAAAAGCGTCAGCTTGTGGTGATAGGTGACGCTCTATGGAGCGGAAGATCCCTATCTCTCGTTCAATAAAAGGCTTTTTTAATGGCACCCAGACTAAATTGTTATTTTCTATAGGGAAAGCTAGTTTAGGAAGCGTGGTAACACCAACACCTAATTCGAGTACTGAAAACAGTGAAGTGATATTTTCAACATCGTAGTTTGCTTGTTCGGCTAATACTGCCGCTGGCGTGGTGGCAAGCAACCGACAGGTACCATTTTTGATAAAAGGAAATGGAATAATATCGGTCCAATCGACCCCTTGATGCTTGCTGGCAAGTGGATGTTCTTTTTGGCAAACAAGGCCTAGAGGATCGGTAAACAGAGGCGAAAACTCAATTCGATGATCGCTAGCATGGAGGCAGTTTCCCAGTGCTAGATCAACCTCTCCGGCGAGCAATCTTTTTTCAATGCCTACCGCATTATCATCAATTAGCGATACTTGAACTTCTGGGTGGTTACTGCAAAAAGCCGCCAACACCTTTGGCAAGAGCTTGGCAGCAACAGAGGGGACGGAGGCAATTTTTAAACGGCCAAACTCCCCTTTAGCAGCGGCTCTGAGGTCACTGTCCAATGATTGATATAGGTTTAAAAACTGATTAACCATAGGCAAACAGACCTCGCCATAGGGGGTAAGTTGCGCCTTATGACCCGTATCAAACAGGGCTTGGCCCAGTATCTTCTCTAACTCTTTCACTGAGGTGGACAGAGCGGCTTGAGATCGATTTGCCGTATCTGATGCCGCTCTAAATCCCCCCTTTTCCGCCACGAGAGAGAAATACTTTAACTGCTGCAATTTAATATCCATAACGCCTTCTTTGCCTTTATTTTTCTAATTAGTGTTGCTGAAATGGTCGGTATTAGTGATAAAAAAAACTTATCAATCGTAAAAAATAAAGCGTTCGATTGATGACTTATTCTTGCGCATACTTTAGCCATTACGCAATAACAATTGTCAATAAAGGTTAAGTATGAGCTCAAAGTTAATTAAACAAGCCGTGAAAACAGAGCTATTTGCATCTAAGGCTCCACTAGAGTGGGCGGTGGTTAATAACGGCACTCTCTATACGGCTCAGATCCCTATCAACGCATCCGGTGAGGTGGTTGCTGGTGGCATCAATGCCCAGTCAAAACAGGTGATGGATAACTTAATGCATACCTTAGAGGCGGCCGGTGTTAACTCCGACGCGGTATTGCAAGTGCTTATCTATGTTACTGATCGCAGTTATTTAGCCGAATTTAATCAGGTATACAGTCAATATTTTACCGCGCCTTTTCCCAATAGAGCGGCAATGGTTATTGCTGGATTGGCAAGAGAGGAGATGTTGGTCGAGCTCGTCGTTTATGCGGCAGTGAATTAATCAATCACCTAAAAATTAAATTAAAACAATGGGATTTCATATGACATTTTCTGCAGAAAAATCACTCTATATTAACGGCGAGTGGCACACAGGTATTGCGACAAAAGCCAATATCAACCCCTCAGATATCTCTGAAAGCTTAGGTGAGTTCTCACAGGCCAGTAAGCAGCAAGTTATTGATGCAATTGAGGCGGCAAGAGGCGCGCAACCTCAATGGGAACATACATCACTAGAGAAAAAACAGAGTGTTCTGCAAGCCATTGGCGATGAGTTGATTGCCCGTTGTGATGAACTAGGAAAGCTACTCGCCAGCGAAGAGGGCAAGCCCTTTGCAGAGGGAAGAGGAGAGATCTATCGCGCCGGACAGTTTTTCCACTATTTTGCCGCCGAAGTGTTAAGGCAGATGGGCGACCTTGCTCAATCTGTGCGTCCAGGTGTCTCTGTTGAGGTCACGCGTGAAGCCTTAGGTGTGGTCGCAGTGATCTCTCCTTGGAACTTCCCAACGGCGACAGCGGCTTGGAAAATCGCCCCAGCACTGGCATTTGGTAATAGTGTTATCTGGAAACCTGCAAACCTAACGCCAGCAAGTGCCGTGGCTCTGACTGAGATCATCCACAGACAAGGCTTGCCAGCGGGGACGTTTAATTTAGTGTTAGGCAGTGGTGCTGAGGTGGGCAATACCTTGATCCACTCCCCAGATATCGATGGAGTTAGTTTTACTGGCTCAGTTGAAACAGGCCGTAAAGTGGCAACAGCGACAGCGGCTAACTTTGTGCGTTGCCAACTTGAGATGGGGAGTAAGAATGCACTTGTTATTGCCGACGACGCGGATATCGATATTGCCGTTGAGGCCACCATTATGGGGTCATTCTCAGGTGCTGGCCAAAAGTGCACTGCCTCTTCGAGGTTGGTGGTCTTTGATAGCGTCCATGATGCTTATGTCGACGCCCTGATAAAACGGATGTCAGGACTCAAGGTTGGTCATGCACTAACTGAAGGCGTGTTTATGGGGCCTGTTGTTGATAAAAATCAGTTGGATGCCAATTTTGATTGGCTGGAAAAGGCCAAGGCGGAAGGAGCATCAGTAGGATTTGGCGGTGAAAAGCTGACCCTAGATCATGATGGTTACTATATGTCGCCAACCCTATTACTAGAGACTGATAACAGCTGGTCAGTGAATCAGGAGGAGGTGTTTGCGCCTATGGCTGGGATCATCAAGGTGCAAGATCTAGATGAAGCGATTGCTACGGTTAACGATACGCGATTTGGCTTAACTGGTGGGATCATTACTCAAAGCCTGCGTAATAGTGCAGTGTTTAAACAGCAGGCCCAGACAGGCTGTGTGATGGTGAACTTACCGACAGCGGGTACCGATTACCATGTGCCTTTTGGTGGCCGTAAAGAGTCAAGTTTCGGTCCAAGAGAGCAGGGGCAATACGCCAAAGAGTTCTATACCGTGATCAAAACCACTTATCAGCGTCCCTACTAAGGAGATTCTATGTATCAGGATCAAATTATTATCGACGGCCTGCAGTACTGCAACTGGACCCGAGATTATTTTATCACCTTGAGAGAGAGCGGGATCACCGCAGTCCATGTGACCTTGGCCTACCATGAGGATGCTCGTCAGACCTTGACACAATTTGGGCAATGGAACCGTTTATTTGAGCAAAATAACGACCTGATTATGCCAGTAAATGGCGTGGAAGACATTGCGAGCGCGAAAGCATCTGGCCGTGTGGGGATCTTATTTGGCGCGCAAAACTGCTCACCCATAGATGATGAGATTGACCTGATTGAGGTGATGCGTAAGCAGGGCTTACTGATTATGCAGCTGACCTATAACAATCAAAGCCTACTGGCGACAGGGTGTTATGAAAGTGTCGACTCAGGTGTGACCCGCTTTGGTAAGCAGGTCATTAAAGAGATGAACCGAGTCGGCATGATCATCGATATGTCCCATAGCGCTGAACGCTCAACATTGGAGACGATTGAGCTCTCAGAGCGCCCTATCTGTATCAGCCACGCCAATCCAACTTTTGCCCATGATGCACTGCGTAATAAATCCAACGAGGTGTTAACGGCATTGGGAGACTCTGGAGGGTTATTGGGATTTAGTTTGTACCCATTCCATCTGCCAAATGGAAGCCAATGTCAGCTAAACGATTTTTGCGAGATGGTGGCTAAAACCGCTGATTTAATTGGGGTTGATCGTTTGGCCATTGGTAGCGATCTGTGTCTGAACCAGCCTCAGTCGGTGCTGGAGTGGATGCGAAATGGACGCTGGTCTAAGTCAATGGATTATGGCGAGGGCTCTTCCTCAAACTCAGGTTGGCCAGCGGCTTTACCTTGGTTTGATGCTCAAAACGGGATGAAAAATATCTATAACGGCTTACTCGAACATGGTTTTAACCAAGAGGAAACCAACCAAATTATTGGGGGGAATTGGTTTAATTTCTTGGAGTTAAGTTTAAAAAAATAACAAAACCGAATGATGTCAACATCACTCATATTATTTAAGAGCGTGTGGTTATTAGTTCCTCTAATTAGCAAAAGAAAAGATAGGAGCTGATATGTGCAAAAAAAAGCAGTTAAATGCTGGGGGACACTCAATGTCTAATATAACCGATAGCACAATGATGACGGATAAACCTGGATCCGTTTTAGAGAAATTAGGAGTCGATAATCCAGCTTTTTGGATGAGCGGTGGTTTTATCAGTCTGTTCGTTATCTTAGCTCTTTTTGATAACCAACTTCTGTCAGAGATAGTTAACGCTGGTTTCGCCTGGTCAGTGAACTATTTTGGTCCATTTTGGCAAATTTTGATGTTACTGGCCTTTGTGATTGCCATCGCTTTGGCCTCAGCAAAAACGGGTAATGTTCGTTTAGGTAATCTGGATAAACCGGAAATTGACGGCTTCAAATGGATGGCGATCATTCTATGTACCCTGTTGGCCGGTGGTGGCGTATTTTGGGCCGCAGCTGAGCCTATTGCACATTTCGTGTCTCCACCACCACTTTATGGTGCTCAAGAGGATAAGATGCAGGGGGCATTTAATGCCTTATCTCAATCTTTTATGCACTGGGGATTTTTAGCCTGGGCGATTTTAGGTAGCTTAACTTCCATTGTCTTGATGCACCTCCATTACGATAAGGGCTTACCACTGCAGCCTAGAACCTTGCTTTACCCCATCTTAGGTGAGCGGGCATTGAAAGGCGCGACAGGCGCTTTGATTGATGCATGTTGTATCATTGCTGTGGCTGCTGGAACGATTGGCCCCATTGGATTTTTAGGCTTGCAGCTTAGTTTCGCGTTAAATGCTCTTTTTGGTATTCCCGATGGCTTTACTACACAGCTTATTATCGTGATGTTAGCTATCGTTATCTATACCATCTCAGCCTTGAGTGGGGTAAACCGAGGGATCCAGATCCTTAGCCGTTATAACGTCATTTTAGCGGTTGGTTTGATTATCTATATCCTACTATTTGGTCCAACAAATTTTATCGTTAATAGCTACCTGCAAGGGGTTGGGACTATGATCGATAACTTTATCCCTATGGCGACCTATCGAGGTGACGAGGGCTGGTTAAGCTGGTGGACAGTATTCTTCTGGGGCTGGTTTATTGGCTACGGTCCTATGATGGCGATCTTTCTTGCCAAGATATCTCGAGGTTACACCATTAGAAAGGTCGTTTTCTCAATCTGTATTATCGCACCGCTGATCACCTGCTTCTGGTTTACTGTGGTAGGTGGCTCTGGGCTGGCGTTTGAGATAGCCAATCCAGGTTCTGTCAGTAAGGCATTTGAAGGGTTTAATCTACCCGGTGCTTTATTAGCGGTCACTAATCAACTACCTTTCCCTATGGTGATCTCGATTCTATTCTTAATTCTGACCACCATTTTTATTGTCACAACCGGTGATTCAATGACCTACACCATTAGTGTTGTGATCAGTGGTTCAACAGAACCAAACGCTGTGATTAGGATTTTTTGGGGAATTATGATGGGGATCACCGCCATTATATTGATCTCATTAGGCTCTGGAGGGGTGACGGCATTGCAGTCCTTTATCGTTATTACCGCGGTTCCAGTGTCGCTGATCCTCTTACCTTCCTTATGGAATGGGCCACAGATCGCCATGAAGATGGCGAAGGCTCAAGGTCTATAAACCGATATGGTGCAGTGAGTTTACTGCACCGTTTCCAATGAAAAGGGGGAGTTATGTGTCGTGAGAGTGTAGAGGGAATGGTGTTGAATATGCCTGAAAGAGATGAGTTTCAATCAGAGAGCTCCATGCGAGATCCTGCGATAGTGATGGATCCAATAAGATTAGGTGCGATGCACCAAACTCGTCTTAGCTTTGTAAGAGGTCTATTAAGGCGTATGTACCACAATAAGTGGCAACTCGATGTGGCTCAATGGCAGATCTGTTCTAAAGGTTTTGGTGTGGTGATATATAAGCTAACGACGCCGAATCAAGACTATCATCTGGTGATCTTTTCTAATGAGATTGATGATGAAGATCGCATTGATAGAGTTATCGCTGAAAAGTGGGATATCACTTTCGCCTTAGTCATTGGTGAGATAGATAAGAAGTTGCTGACACAACTGCAAAATAATGTGCCACTGCAGGAGGCGGGGCGAAACTCGACTCAAGTGATTGTACTGGCACGAGCCAATAAAAGTGTGCGCGTATTTGAGCACCTAGTCGATGCATTAGCGGCGGGTGAACAACCAGAGCGTGAGGTGCTGGCACAAGTTGGTTATATCTTAAGAACGACAGCTGTTTACGGGAACGGTAAGTTTGGTATTGCCGATTTTGAGATATTACAAGATAACCCAGATTTTAATCTCTCCTTTAGTGCGCAGATGTGCGCCGTCTATATTTTGAGGCAGTTTAGTCTCGATTGGGTTCACTATTTAGCGAAGCAGCAAGGGGGTGAACAGGCTGTGGAGCTTGATAAAGGTCTGCAACGCTACCTTGGTGTGGGAAATGCTACAGGTTTAGGCATGGCGCCCTATTTGATTAACCACCCTAGAGTTGTCGACCAATGGCTCTCTCAACGTGAGAAAGCGGTTGCAGTAGTCAGTGAGCAAGATATAGCCCAGGCTGATATCACCCTGCTGACTGAGTTACTTAACAGGGCGCGAACCCATCTGCAGCAGGTGGTCACCATAGATGAATATCAACAAAGGTTGAATCATCAAGCCGTGTTGGATCTCTTTGAGATAGTTAAGTTTATTGGTTATACAAAGCATCAAAACGTAACATGGCAAAGACAGATTGAATATAACCAGAGATTTAGCCTTGAATCTCAAGAGGTATTTTTAGCTTGCTTACTCGAGTGTTATCCGCAGCTTGTCGATCCATTAGAGCAGGATATGAATGCTGATGAGGTGTTGGCGATCCCGAGAGGAACCTCTATCCATCATATGCTTGAGGTGCTTAAGACACGTTATCGATGGGCTGTTGACATAGATTTCAGTCAAGAGGAGAACCAATATTGGTTCTGGTACCGCTCGGAAGATAAAGAGGAGCCCCGTTTAGGTGTCAGAGGGATTGAACCTGGCGATGATAAAGAGTTATCACTCGATATCGCCAGACAAGTTAATCAGCTTTATCGAGCCTTGATTGTTGAGCCTGATAACAGAAGCTTGGCCGAGTTTCTGTTGGCATCGCCTCAGTATGCAAGTATTGCGCGAAGAGTCTGGTCTCTTGGTCATTGTCATATGGGCGACATTCAGATGAATGTGTTGGCCAAACAGGCTCTCCCTATGAATCTGTTACGTAGTAAGTTAGCGGTATTTGGCGCGACTAAGTTTGATCCTAGATCCGACCGTTGGGTGAGGGTGACACTCTTTCAAGGAGCACCATTAATGGATGAGCTTCATCCAGATGAGTGGTTATTTCCAGTCCTTCCCGAAATATCAAAACGTAATTAAGTACTGTGGAGCAAGATGTATGATTTTAGTCTCTCATAATGAGTTGGTGGGCGTAGCCACTAAAGCCTTTCAAGGATTGAGATTACCTTATGGGGAAGCTGATCTTATTGCCAATATGGTTGCAGACCTAGAGATGGTCGGTTTACATGGTATTAAGCACTTTATTAATGCGCTTAATTATCTTGGAAATAAAAATAACAAGCCTTGTCATATCACTTTTGAATCATCCGTTGAAATTAATATTGATCTCAACGATGAGAGTATATTGTGTCATATTCCAACAATTCTTGGATATATCTCTGATAAGTTACTAGATGAAAATAGCGTTAAGTTAAATATTAATAATTGCTGTAATCGATGGTTAGCGTTTGGTGAGCTCTGTAAACTGTCAAAGAATGGTATATCCATTAATGCGTGTTGGAATGATTTTTTTGAACCTATTGGTATTAAATATCTGCTTAATTCGGGTGATGAGCTTCCTGATATATATATTAAAAGAGTAGAGGAAGCGAATAGTGACTTGGCGATAAATAGTAAAAGGAGGCTTACTATTGAGTTTAGTAATACACATTTTAAGCTGCCTAATTCAGATGAGTATCAACAACATCTATCATCGACTCGATTAAAGAGGTACCAAGAGGAATCTTGGACTAAAGGGATCTCTGTGCAGGTTAGCGATTGGGAAAAACTGAAACGTTCGTCACAAGCTATTTTAGTACCTTGTAAGAGCTGATCTGTTTTTATTATTATAATATGTGTCAATAATAAAGTAATGATAAGTTTTATTTATTAATTAATAAAAATTAACCGTTGGTAATAGTTTTGAGTGGATGTAAATATTTACATTGTCAGCTCGAATGATTTTTGTTGAATCTTAATTGTAGGTCTTCAATATCTATTGGAAACTTTCTGGTTAGTTGTGACTTCGAACATTAAATAACATTCATAGAGTTGGAATTTAAATCTACAAGTATTTTAATAAAGGTTTAGAAACTACTATGAAATATAATAAAACTATAAATTTAATTGCGATTTCAATTGTTCTATTCACCTCTAGCAGCTCTGCTGGTGAGCTGTTTGATTGGTATGGGACGATTAGAGCACAAGTGCAAGATACCAATAATGGTGAGCTTGAGTATAAGGATAACTATTCTCGCTTGGGGGCTGCGGGAAGTGCGGAGATTTTAGATGGCATAAAAGCTAGCTATAACGTTGAATTTAGGCTGTTTACCAGTGACGGTTCTTTTGCTGGCAGCGACTCACGTGCAAGGCTAGCTAACATTGGCTTAGAGAGTGAGTATGGTTCTCTACTCATAGGTAAGCAGTATTCGCCACAGTGGAATTACACCAATAATGCCATAGATATTTTTGCCGATGTTGACCAGTCAGCAGGCTGTACTAATGAGGCATCAGGTGTGATCTGTCACACCAGCCGTTATGGTTTATTCGGTTATGACCAAGCTGGAAACGGTCACTATGTTGAGGTGCTAAGGCCTGACAGGGCGGTCACCTATACCACGCCCGAACTTAATGGCTTTCAAGCCTCTGCGATGGCGATACTCAATGACGGTGACGTGAAAGCAAGCGCTGATGGTTCAGACAGTGAAACTTTAGTGGGCTACAACATAGCGGCAAAATATAAGTGGCAAGATTTTACTCTCTCTGCAGCACGGTTTGAGGTTAGCTCGTTTGTCGAGGAAGCCAGTATTGACTCAGTTCAGCTGGTATATAACCACGACAAATTAAGTATTGCTGCCCATTATCAGATGTCAGAGGATCTTAGGTTTTATGAAGGCTTGCCCGCTGCTGGTGAGATGGTTGAAGAGCAAGTTTATGAGATCTACGCTGGATATAAATTTAGCGAGGTGCAGATACAAGCCGCTTACTCAATTGTTGATATGACCTCTCCAAGCAATGTGAATGTCGATACTGATCATCTACTTATTGATGTTATTTACCCCCATAAATATGGTCGATTTTATGCTGAATACAGCATGTGGGGAGATGAAGCTGAAGAGTTATTCATTGCGGCGGATACAGTCATATTAGGCGTGCAGTTTGACTTCTAATTCATGGCTAGTTGGTTCGTTGCGATGTTAGAGAATAAAGCGTACCTATTTTAATGAGTTAGAACCTTGGCAGTTCAAAGGTGCCCGAGATGGTTTATGGGCACCTTTTCTTACTCTATTGAACCGATTGAAGTGACTGCTTAGGCTGCTTATATATGGTCTCATTTTTGGATGCAAGAAGTGAAAATATGCTCCAGAGAAAATTAGCTATAGCGCAGAGTATCAAGGGAGGTGTCCAACTGCCTGTATATTCATGCACCGCGCCCATGATGATGGGGCCTGTCGCAGCCAATAAGTAACCTAGGGATTGCGCCATACCAGATAGTGTTGCTGCTTGGTGTGCATCTGTGGTGCGAAGGCTTATCAAAGCTAATGCGACTATAAACCCGCCGCCAGCACCAAAACCAAATAACATGGCCCACAATATCGCAAGAGAGGGGGCTAAGATAAGTCCAATTACCGCGATCATGCCTGAAAGGGTTAAACCTAAGCTCAGCAGGCGTTTATCTTGAATTCTAGACATGATAGGTATCAATACAATGGCTGGAACTGCGGTAAACAGCTGCAGTAAACCATGAATGATACCAGCCTCCTCATGGCTGTAACCTGTGTCGACCAAGATGGTGGGAAACCAGCTAATGAAGATATACATCAGAAACGAGTTAAGAGCTAAGAATAGCGTGATATGCCAGGCACTAGGAGAGCACCATAGATAGCTGTGGCTATCTAGTTGACTGGTATTTTCAGCAGCAGGAGTGTGATTGCGCATCTGAGGTAGCCAGATGAGAATCGCAATAATGGGGAATAGGATGATACTCCCTAGGGAGAAAGCCCAAGTCGGGATCAGTTTTATGCTTAGGTTTTCGGCAACATGAGTCAAAGGGATCGCTAAACTGGCACTCAGAGCCGAGCCCACACCCATCATTAATACATAGATTGAGGTGATAGTCGCCACTCTATTTGGAAAGTCTCGCTTCATTAAACTCGGTAGCAATACATTGGCGATGGCTATCCCAGCTCCAATGATTAAGGTGCCGATAAACAGGGCTGCACCAGAGCCTTGTGACCGAACGGTTATGCCAGCTAGAAGCAGAAATAATGAGATCATTAGGGCGTGTTCTAGCCCTTTTTTTTGAGCCAGCTTGGATGCAAGTGGTGAGAAAAATGCGAAAGCTAACAGGGGAAGTGTGGTTAACATGCCCGCTTGCGTCGCTGATAAGTGAAGCTGTTCCCTGATGAGGTCGAGTAGCGGCCCGACACCTGTGATTGGACTGCGTAGGCTAATTGCGATTAGTAGCACTCCAAGTAGTAGGTAAGCGGTACTGGTGAGCCGGGAGGTTTGATCTTGTGTCACTAAGGAGGTCCTAATATTGCAGTTGATGATTTAGTTATATTAAATGCTAACTCGGCTACTGAATTGAGATATAGTGACTTCATATATCTAAAAACGGTCAATTCATGTCAGCTAAATCCCCCAACTTTCCAGACTTTGATTCTGATAGCTATCCGCAAAAAGTGGTCTCGTTGCGAGCAACAGGAGGGGAGCATGAGGCGGAGACACCATTTCATCAACACCATAAATGTCAGCTAGTGCTGGCTTTGAGTGGATATGTGAAGTGTAAAATTGCAGATGCCATCTGGATGGTTCCAGCGCATTGTGCTGCGTGGATCCCAAGTCAAGTGCCACACAGTAATCGTATCTCTAGCAATGCAGATGTGTGTATGTTGTTTATCGACCCTGATATTAACGGAATGCCCGATAGAAGCTGTACTCTGTCAATATCTCCACTGCTCAGGGAGCTAATCGTCCATTTAACGGAGCAAGATCAGCGCTACCTTGATGAGAGTGCCACAGCTAGATTAGTTGGGGTGCTAATAGAGCAACTGCGAAATATGCCCACTGAACATTTCGATTTTCCTACACCGATTGAACCTAGACTCAATGCCATAGCAGCTCAACTCATGACTACTCCCGACGACAGACGCAGCGTCGGCGAGTGGGCGAGGCAATATGCCATGAGTGAACGTACCTTAGCCCGGTTGACTAAACAGGAGACGGGGTTGACATTTGGTCGCTGGAGAGGCCAGCTACATATTGTACTGGCACTACAGAAGCTTGCCTTAGGTGAAACGGTGCAGCGGATCGCGGAAGATTTAGGTTATGAGTCTGTAAGTGCCTTTATTACCTTTTTTAAGAAAACATTAGGTAAGCCGCCAAAGCGATATATGAAACTAAAAAACTGATGTTTTTATAACTGGGCTAACCTTTTAGTGGGATGCTTCCCGCTTCTATAAAGCGGGAGTATATACTCAAACAACTTCAAGGTGCAGGATTCAGCATGTTGAGAAGTGACAGAGTTCAAGGCATGAAATAGTAGGACTAGTTATTCTAATTCAATATTTCATAACACAGAAAAATGTTGCTTCTCGCCATGCCCTTCGGGAGTTCCCGTAGAATATCTGCACTGTGTTACTGATATCAATAAGGGAATAACCATTATTCTCAATCACTGCCTTGTTCAGCTATCCTACGGGAGCTCTGAAACGAGCATCTTGAGGTAGCTTGGGTATTGATTACAGTAGATTAGGAGGTTTAGGGAATTTTATCTTTTTTAGTGGAAACCTTCTGGTTAATGCAAATCCGGCTTTATTTAATGTGTTATGAGCTCTCTCTTTATTCAGGTGTAGATCATAAAAGTGTTGTAATTCATCTAAGCCAACAGGTTGGGAATAGAGATAGCCTTGATGTAGATATACACCACGTTCACTAAGGTAGTCTGCCTGAACTTGAGTTTCGACGCCTTCAGCAATCATCTCCATCTTTGACTCATGCCCAAAAGCGATAATTGATTTCAGTACGCCAGCTTTTAAATCGTCAGTGCCTATGGTGTCGATAAACATCTTATCTATCTTAATGCTGTTAAATCCTAGTTTTTGCAAGTAACTGAATCCGCCAAATCCTGTACCGAAATCATCGAGTTTAAAGCCTTGGCATTGAGAAGCGAGCCGCTCGATCTCAATAGTGGCTTGTTCAAAGTTCTCCATCGGCTTGCGCTCCGTTAACTCAAAACATAATCTTTGAGTATCACAGCTTTCATGTTTATCAAGCCATTGACTAAGCAGCCCCTTTTCAAGATGTTCGGCAACAATGTTAATACTGACCCATCCAAGCAGTTTGGGCATGTCCCGCTTGACCTGCGCTAGGGTTGATTCCGTTATAGGAATAATCAGTCCTGAATCCTCCGCATAGGGGATAAATTGATTCGGCAGGACCAAGTTACCATCGCTTCTACGCCAGCGAACCAGCATCTCCTGTCCCACAATTTGATTGCTACGGGTATCTATGATTGGTTGATAAAAAGGGATAAATTCACTGTTTTTTAATCCATTGACCAGCATACTTTCCAAAGATATACGGCGCTGCTGCCAATGCCAGTAACTGATAGCGCCTAGAGATGATAAAACTAAGCTTAGGCAAACTAAGTTAAGCCAAATTTTGTCATAAAAGAGCTGATACATAGCATCGCCACTGTTCAATGTTTGAGTCAGATCCAATGCGGGAATGTAACGGCTAACAGTTCTACTATTTTTAGTGTTAGATACGGTTTGTTTTCCCCGTGACACCAAAGGCAACCCATGGTACTGGATATCTACCTGATAACAGTTAGGGCAGAGCTCAGTGAGAAAGCTGTTGAATACCGTGCTGTTAGTGATGGCAATTAAGCTGTGTTCACCAACAGGGAACTCAAAAATAAAGTCACGGAAAAAAGGATTTTGATCATTTGATGTACTGATCTTTATCTCGGTTAGAGGAATTTTTTTTGTTTTCTTTGCCAAATAATTATACGGAGAGGGCAAATTTGAACATTTTAAGCCATTCGCCAGCTCCATCTGAACTAGGCGCACCATCTTTGGGCTAAACTCAGTGCTCCTTAACAGGGCAATATCGGCCTCGTTACAGCTCCATGAGAGCAGTGACAAGTTCGCTTTTCCCTCAGGTGTTGCCGCTGAGATGGTCTGTTTAAGCATAGATTGTTCAAGCAGGGCTAAATCCTGTTGAAGTTTTGATTCAAGCTCATATTGTGCTATTTGCGGATGAATTAACGCCACCAAGAGTAAAGGGATAATAAAGATAAGCAAGGTATGAAGCCAAGGAGCTTTGCACCAATGAGTTTGATGCTTGGATTGCTTAATTAGCAAGGCTGTACTCTCTAAGGGGACGTTGTCGCAAACGTGATATATGTTGATCTAACTAGTAATCTTTTGTACAGATTACGTACGGTTAAGGGGGCGCATTATCCACCAAATTACTTTATCTACTGTGAGCTAAAGCACAAATCTAGAAAGCTTAATTTAAATAATGGTAAAGTATGAACTGTTACTAAGCTAATGGCAGACTTTGGTTTTTTTAATTTGTTTTATTTTGGGGTCATAATCAAGATTATGGTTTCAGGGGAGTATTTTATTTCTATTATTCACTTTGATAGATGGGCCTATGATCTCAGGGATATTCAGGGGTGAAATTTTTTCCTATCAAGCAGGGTCTATACCTAGTGTTGTTGATAATGAAATGTTCATCTGTCAGCCAAATTCCAACCGAGGAGAAATTATTATGGCAATAGAAAGAGCCATCTTAGCTGGTGGGTGCTTTTGGGGGATGCAAGATCTTATTCGTAAGCGTGAAGGCGTGATTGCTACGAGAGTGGGTTATACCGGTGGTGATGTGGTTAATGCCACTTATAGAAACCACGGTACCCACGCTGAAGGGATAGAGATCTTATTCGATAACACGCGAACTAGTTTCAATGAGATCCTCGCTTTCTTCTTTCAAATTCATGATCCGTCTACGCCTAACAGGCAGGGTAATGATAGAGGCTCATCTTATCGTTCAGCGATCTTTTATGATTCAAATGAGCAGAAAGAGCAGGCACAGAAGATGATTGTCCGCATGGATGCATCTGGGATCTGGCCTGGACCTGTGGTGACTGAGTTGGTCCCTGCGGGTGATTTTTGGGAGGCGGAGCCTGAACATCAAGATTATCTGGAATTGAGGCCGAACGGGTATACATGCCATTTCCCTCGACCGGACTGGGTTTTGCCAAGTGAAGAGTGATAGCCGTTAAGGCTTCTCTTTTTTACTAAACTTAGGGTCAGTCATATACTGGCCCTTTCTTTTGGCGACTGTTATTGAGTAAAGTCAATAATAGTTATTAAGCAATTGGACATAAAGATGAGCGATAAAGAGATCGATCTGGGATTAACATTCGACAATAGTTATTTCGATAAGCTGGAAGGTTTTTATGTTGCTTGCTCTGGAGCGAAGGCGCCTGATCCTAAGCTAATAAAGCTCAATGATGCACTGGCTAACAGAGTGGGTTTGACCAATGCTGACCCTATCTCACTTGCCCAGGTGCTATCGGGTACTATTGCTCCTTCAGGTTCGTCGCCGTTAGCCCAAGTCTATGCCGGCCATCAATTTGGTGGATTCAGCCCACAACTGGGGGATGGCCGCGCCTTGCTGCTGGGGGAAGTGCTTGATAAAGATGGTCATCGTCTGGATATACAGCTTAAGGGGTCAGGTCGAACGCCATTTTCACGGGGCGGAGATGGTAAGGCAGTACTCGGTGCCGTACTGCGTGAATATATCGTCAGTGAGGCTATGTTTGCCCTTGATATCCCAACGACCAGAGCCTTAGCTGTGGTCACCACTGGCGAATCTGTGATGCGCAGCCAGTATCTGCCAGGGGCTGTGTTAACTCGGGTAGCATCCAGTCATCTTCGTGTAGGGACATTTCAGTTTTTTGCCTCACGTGGTGAAAATGACAAGGTGAAGCAGCTGGCCGATTATGCCATCGCTCGTCACTACCCTAAGGTAGAGGAGAGCAAGCAGCGCTACTTTGATTTTTTATGTGCCGTTAGAGATAAACAGGCTGAGCTGGTGGCTAAGTGGCTACTGGTTGGCTTTATCCACGGTGTGATGAATACTGACAATATGACCATTAGCGGTGAAACCATAGACTATGGTCCCTGCGCTTTTATGGATAACTACGGCTCTGACACTGTATTTAGCTCAATCGATAGAGATGGTCGCTACTCCTATAATAATCAGCCTGTGATGGCTCAGTGGGATCTGGCGCGTTTGGCCGAAACGCTATTGCCGCTTATTCATGATGATCAGGATGAGGCGATTGCACTTGCCACAACGGCTGTTACTGGTTTTTGGGAGGTGTTCCAGCAACACTGGACGGCTGGCATGAGACGTAAGCTTGGGCTGTCGGCTCAGGAGGAGGGAGATTTTGCTCTCGGAGAACAGCTGCTTGAATCCATGTCTGGTGAAGAGGTTGATTTTACTCAACTGTTCCGTCAGCTTGCGTTAGATCTGCAAAGTGGTAGTGATGAGAGTCAAAAGCTGTTTAATAATGCAGATAAGTTTCTTGTGTGGAGAGGGGAGTGGGAGACGCGTTTAGCTAAAGAGTCGTTAACTGTGTCAAAGCGTATAGAGATGATGAACAGTGCTAATCCTATCTATATTCCTAGGAACCATCAGGTTGAACGTGCTATTGAGGCCGCTGAGATGAGAGGAGATTACCAGCCTTTTGAACAGCTTCTTACTGTACTGGCGACGCCTTTTACGCTTCAAAAAGGTGCCCAGGAGTATGCAGAGCCTGCACCTAATGATTTTGGTCCCTATACAACTTTCTGTGGGACATAACGCTTAATCTTGTTGGTAAAAAACATTACCGTTTTTAGCTGTGGTGCTTTTTTACTTTTATTTTTGGGCGTATGTAGAAATTTCAGCTCCTTATCCGTCTTTAATACAACCAAGCGGTTAGCTTGGTACTTGTACCTTTTATAAAAATTGCGTCATTAAGGAGATAACAATGAAGTTTCTAGCATTAATCTATAGCCAACCTGAGAGTGAGCCTGAATACAATACGCCTGAGTGGGATGAGATGCTCAAAGATTACATGGCAATTACAGAAGAGTTTAAACGTGATGGAGTATTTATTGCTGGCGAAGGGTTGCAGGATGTGAGCACTGCGACATCGGTTAAAGTTCGCGTTAATCAGGCGGAGCTTCATGATGGTCCCTTTGCTGAAACAAAAGAGCAACTCGGTGGTTTTTATCTGTTGGACTGTAAAGATCTCGATCAGGCTTTGCAATACGCCGCCAAGATCCCTTCCGCTAAGTGGGGGACCGTTGAAGTCCGCCCTGTGGCTGAGTATTAATCAGCTCTTTTACGCAGAAAAGGGGGGCTGATGATTGGGCTTATATCTGAACAACTAGATAAGTTAGTTCGTGAAGATAGGGGGCGGATCATGGCAACCTTGATGGCTCAATTCGGTGATTTAGACCGTTGTGAGGAGGCGTTTCAGGACGCTCAAGCCTTAGCGATGCGCGCATGGTTTAGAGGCGTTCCTGATAATGCCAGAGCGTGGATCTTAACAACTGCCCGTCGCCGAGCGATTGATAGTATTCGCCGAGAGCAGTGTTTTCAACATGTCGTATCAGATCTTAGTGAAGAGTTTAGTAGTGAGCTCTGTTTGCCCATCTCAGAAGAGGAGCTTGATGAGTTCTCACTGCCAGATGAGCGCTTAAAACTCCTGTTGATCTGTTGTCATCCAGCTCTTGAGGAGAAAACCTCTGTGGCGTTATCTCTTCGATTTATCGCCGGTTTAACAACAATCGAGATCGCCCGAGCTTTCCTTGATAAACCAGCAACCATAGGCCAGAGGATCACCCGAGCCAAAAGCAAGATCCGCTTAAGTGGCATTCGTTATGGTATGCCAACTCATGAGCAACTCGATGTTCGTATTGCTGCAGTCCTTAAGGTTATCTACTTTATTTTCAATGAGGGGTATGCCTGTCAACAGGGAGATGGGCAGTTGCGATTGGACCTGTGTGAAGAGGCGCTTTATCTGGCAGAGCTAGTATCGCAGCTGCAGCCTAATAACGCAGAGGCTCAGGGTTTATTAGCTCTGATGCAGCTCTCCTATGCGAGAAGCGCCGCTAGGCAAAGTGACGAAGGGCTTTTTATTCCGTTAGAGCTACAAAACCGTGAACTGTGGAATGGAGAGTTGATCAGCAGTGCCTGTCAACGTCTAGAACGTGCACTCGAGCTGGGGGAGTTAGGTCCATACCAACTTCAGGCGAGCATTGGGGCCATACATTGTGAGGCGAAGACGTTTAGCTGCACTGACTGGCCACAAATAGTGATGATGTACCGATTACTGTTTAAATGCCAAACCAATGATGTGGTGTTGCTTAATCTGTTTGTTGCCGAGTCCTACATTTATGGAGCGGAATATGGGTTACATAAAATTGAGCCCCTATCTCGCTCCTTGTCTGCTTATCAACCATTTCATGCGGCACGAGCGGAACTCTTATCAAAACTAGCGCGCTTTGATGAGGCTGTTAAAGCGTATGGGCAAGCGTTGGCTTTAACCTCTGTAGTCAGCGAAAAGCGATATCTGCAGATGCAAAAACAGCAGGTAATGATAAGAAAGGAGGAGTCAAAAGAGGATTAGAGGGGCATCTGAATTTTGATATAGGAGGAGCATGATGGGGAGTGAAAAACTGGGGTTGAGCGGTACCTGTTACTGGTGTACTGAGGCGATATTTCAGTCATTAAATGGAGTTGAAGCCGTTGAGCAGGGGTGGATATCCTCAATTGGTGAGGATGACTGGTTTTCTGAAGGGATCATTGTCACTTTTAACCCTGAACTTATCAGTCTTAAAAACCTTATAGATGTACATCTGCATACCCATAGCAGTACTAGAAATCATTCGATGAGAGACAGATATCGAAGCGGTGTTTATGCAATTGAACCTAAGCAGTTGCCTGAAATAGCAGATGCTTTAATGGTGCTGCAGAGTGAGTTTACTGAAAAGTTAATTACGCAAGCTTACGCTTTTAATCTGTTTAAGCCATCGGCTGATGAGATGCAAAACTATTATTATAAAGATACAGAGCGCCCGTTTTGTCAAAATATAATAACGCCTAAATTGCAAAAGTTGCTTGATACCCACGGGGAGTTGCTCAATAAGGATAAATTGAATCTCTAATGCTTATTTGGGGTTATCTAGAAGCCGGAAAGCTAAGCGTTTTCGGCTTCTGCTTAGATTCAGCTCAAATTACTTTTTACGGCCAAGTACTTTAACACCAGCTCTAGAGCCGTCTGAATTACCAAACACCTCTAACTTTTTAACGCAGCGGTTATAACCGAATCCGCGCCATTGTGTTTCTTGATCTTTTTTCAGATCGCGATAGAAACTGATGGTTTTCGTGCTGCCGTTGTTAAAGGTGACAATAATCTTCTCAAGGTTCAGGTTTCGCTCGGCTCTGACCTTTAATGCATCTGATTTACGGCAGATAAGTAGTGGTATTTTTGCACCGTGATCACCCGCACCCAATAAAATAGTACGACCTAAAGTGATCTGATCATCGGCTTGAGCTAGGCAAGCAGTGACAAGTAAGCTAGTGGTCACTAAAGCCTTAGCTACCAGTTGTTTTATGTTCATATTTAATACTAGTGAGTCAAAAGGGCGGCTACACTAGCCCCAAGCTCAAGACTGCGCTATCAGATGATGACAATTATTCGATCTAGATATCATTTTATCTCTATTAAGTGCTGTTAAAAGCCACAATGACGGCGCTTTATATGAGATTTAGGTAAAGACACGACAGATATTCCCGTTCTCTAGCTATGGGTGGTCAGCTTCTAGCTTTCTTGGTGGTTTTGGATACAATAAAGCTTATGTTTATAGAGCTGAGAGCATCTAAATGAAGCGAGCTAAAATATTGATAATTGATGATGATCCTGTTTGTACTGGGTTATTGCTTGCTGTTTTAGGTGATGATCATCAAGTTTTTACTGCTAACTCTGGCGATGGGGGGATAGATATTATCGATACCCAAACACCTGATCTTATCTTGCTCGATATTACCATGCCCCATGTTAACGGCTATCAAGTGTTAAAACACCTTAAGGCTGACCCGAGTAAAGCTGATATCGCAGTGATAGTGATCAGTAGTTTAGTTGAAACATCCGACAAAGATTTTGCGTTAAAGTTAGGCGCTGATGATTATATGACTAAGCCAGTTTTACCTGCCGTTTTGCAAAATAAAGTGGAGATGTTTTTACAAAGGTAAACTGTTCACTCTCTTACTTTTCATAACTCCTCAGCTCTTTCCTAAGGGGCTCCTGCTCATCCCACATTAACTAAGATTAAAAGTCGCTGTTATCTTATGTTGATATAATCGCACTAACGTTACTTCTTAACTTAAAGAGATGAAATCATGCAGTTTAAACGTCTTGTCCTACCCGCTCTATTTACGTTGGGTTTAGGAGGTTGTGGCTATTTTGATGGCGATGAAAAGCAGCAGTTAGAGCAAGCTTGGTTAGCCAAAAATGCGCAGTTACAGCAAGTGATTGAACAGATCCGCAGTCAAGGTATCGAAGCGGTAGCAAATGGCGCCGAAGTGGGCAGTGTCGCCGCTTGTGTTGCCAGTAAACTGGAGATGGATCCCCTTGGTGAGCTGGTTAATGTAGAGGGGGCTTTAGTTGAGCCTGCCAAGATTGCAGAGCTTCTTAGTGAACTAGAAGGCTTAATGGAGCAAGATTTTAGTCTGGAAAGTATCTCTAGTTTGCTGCAAAAAGGGGCCGATGCGGCGGCTTATGCTAAACAGATCATTGCAGATCAGGGATTAGAGAAAGGAGTGGAACATCTACAGCAGATGGCTGATTCTAGCAGAGAGTTTGCCAGCGAAGATTTAGGAGCTCACTTTCAACAGCTATTGAGTGAGTGCCAGTAATAACCTGTTCTTTCTTCGGCGGCAAGGTTACCATAGTGTTAATGACTGAGTTGAGATAGAGGGAAACGGATGGGAGCATTGCTTTCGAATAGGGTGGCAGCGCAGCGCTTTCAGCGTGGGTTATCTGGGTTGAAGATTTTGCTGATTATTCTGATCACGATTCTTCTCACCATGGGGATAACTATTTTTATTATTCGTACCTATGTTTTTCCCTCTGAATTAACACCTGTGGTATTAAATGCTAAAGAGGAGTCAAGGTTAGATAAAAAGCTGAGTCAGCTTGGCTGGCAAGCCGATACTGGTTCTACATCGAAAACGAGTTCAAATTCCCAAGGAAGTAAGGATCGAACTGCTAAGGCGAGAGTTTCTGAAGTTGATGAGTTAACGCCTGAGCCATATCGAGAGTTAGATGGTGATCGTCAGGTGACCTTTAGTGAGAAGGAGGTCAACGCCATGATAGGAAATAATCCAGATTTTGCCCGTCGTGTTGCTATCGATTTCTCCGATGAACTTGCCAGTGCAAAGATTTTAGTCCCAATTCCTGAAGATTTTCCCATCATGCCTGGTCAGATCCTGCGGGTTAATGCTGGTATTGATATCCACCTCGATGATACACGTCGCCCTGTCGTTGCCTTAGTCGGAGTCAGCTTAATGGGCGTTCCCATTCCTAACGCTTGGCTTGGCAATATGAAAAATGTGAATCTAGTGGGGGAGTTCGGCGATAGTGGTTTTTGGAACAGTTTTGCCGATGGGGTGGAAGATCTACAGGTGCGAGATGGCGAGTTGTATATCAAGCTACGCGAGTAATACCGATTGGTATCATATCGCTCCGCCACTTGCGATGTAGTGTTGAGGAGTAAACGCTAAAACAGATATCAAGGTTAATCTGTTTTAGCGGACTTTATATACTCTTATTATCTGTTATCAAGCGTTAAACATTGATACAGAGAATCTTTTAACACTGCTCTATCATGCTTTAGTTGATGCATGGCCTCATCATCGATGGGAGCCCCATTGAGTTCAAGTTCCCTGATCTCTTTATCGAGTGCATTGTACTGTTTGACACTATTTGCAAACGTGTCATTGCTTTGAGAAAGTTTCACTATGACATCTTTATACTCGGGAAACTCGTGGATAAGAGAGTGATCTTCACCTAACATAAAATCCCCTTAAAACTAGTTAAGAAATAACGAAATTAACCGCACAACCCATGCTAACCCCAAATCCTTTTAGCTTCAAATTTAAACAGATGGTATAGAGTTATTCTAGTCGCTCATACTAATTTAAAAAGTATTTCTGGTTAAGCTTCTCTCGCAGACTTTGAGAACTAGGCGACATAATCACCAAAAGTAGGTAAGTAAATTAAGCTACCAGCTATTCTAAAAATAAATTAATCTGCGTTTAATCTTCTTAGTTGATGATTTTATCCTTATGTTTTAAAAGGGTTTAATGTGGGGTTGTTGATGTTTTTTTAGATTGCTTGTTGAAAATCAACGGGTTTGATAAACAGTGGGGATTAACACATATTGCGGAAACAAAATATTGGTGGTGTAATCGTGCCACTATTAATTTTGGAGGTAACAAACCTAAATGGACGGCCCTGGTAGTCGACTTTACTTTTTAACTGGTTCCTTGTTCGAGGAGCTTCCCCTATTATGTTAGAACTTTTCCTATTACCTGAAACCTGGGTTATTTTTGCTACCTTATTTGCTTTAGAGGTGGTACTCGGTGTCGATAATGTGGTGTTTATCTCGGTTCTTTGTGAACGCTTACCTAAAGAGCAGAGAAAGCTGGCTCGAAATCTTGGGATCAGCTTAGCCGTTGTTGCCCGTATTGGTTTAGTGTTTTCAATTGCATGGATAATGTCATTAACTAAGCCTCTTATTGGGCTGGGAGAGGTGTCGTTTACCGGCAGTGATCTGATTATGATCTTCGGTGGTTTCTTCCTGTTGGCAAAGAGTTTGAAAGAGCTCTGGTCTTGGTTAACAGAATCGGAAACTAATCATTCGACCTATGCTCGAACTGGACTCATGGTAGTGTTACTGCAGATTGTTGCGGTCGATGCGGTTTTCTCCATGGATTCGGTGATCACTGCGGTGGGATTAACAAGTGAAGTCCCCATTATGGTTGCTGCGATATTGTCATCGGCGGTAGTGATGATCTTAGTGGCGGGCAGAATTAATAAGCTGATAACCGATCACCCGGGGTTTAAAACCTTAGCGCTGCTATTTTTAGTCCTACTGGGTGGTTTATTAATGGCTGAAGGTTTTGATATTCACGTTAACAAAGGCTATGTCTATTTTGCCATGGCATTTGGTTTAATCATTGAACTTTGTCATCTTCAATTAAAGAGAAAACAGCAGTTAACTGTTAAGGGGTTAGCGCCTCAGCTGTAGTTGCCTTCTCTATTAAATTAGATATCATAAAGTGAATAGAGGCTTATGCAGTGATGCATAAGCCTTTTTAATATCAATCACTAATAAGGTTAAGTGTAATCGCATGTAATATTAATTACCGTCTGACAGGGTTAATGTTTTATACCTCTTTATTTATAAGGAATATAAAATGAGTAACTTGTATAGACATCTATCACTGGCTAGCTTGTTGGTATTAAGTAGTTGTTTCCCTTCTCTTGCTTTGGCTAACACTTGGAACTGTCCTATAGAAAAGAGTTGGTTGACAGCGCCCTCCCTACCAACAGAAGTTGATAAAAGTAATAAAGATAACACCTCCAACTTCTGTGATTTTTACCGTTTTTCAACTCAAGCCTACCTTTATCTAATGTCACCATCATCAGATAAATCAGGTAAGCGAAACTTTCAGGTCAATGCTAATTACCCTGTACTTGAATATAACGGAGATAATAGCCCGGGTAACTCTTGTGATAAAGAGATCACAGGCCATACACTGCTCACCAGTTTGGAGCAGTCCTCTATCTCAACTGGTCAAGCTGGCGGTGATGCCACCATCTATGCTCAAGACGGCAATGTGGCCTACTATGATGTGAGGTTTAATAAAGCGCTCTGTGATCTGACCGGGAGCGCGACCGAGATGCAGCAGCAAGGGATATATAACTTCCCAGGTGGAACGACAGAGTTAAAATTTGCATGGAAGGTGCTGAGTGCGGTTGAAGTGAGATCGGGTCAGTTTGTGACTCAGGAGCAGTTAATCTCAGGAAAGATGAAGACGCTTGGCCTTCTAGGTATGCATATCGCCATTGCAACAGCGGATCACCCAGAGTTTGTCTGGGCGACTTATGAGCATAAGACTAACTCCCCAGACTGTGATGCATCGGCTTCGCAGAAAAAGCAGGCATGGATGTTTGCAGATAAAACTTGTACTCAAGCTCTACCTGGCTCTGCGGAAAAAGGTGATAAGTGTAACTTTAACCACCCTGAATTAGGACTAACTGCTCCTACTGGTACGCCGACCAATATCTGCCGTATTCATCCATATGGTACTGCTAAAGGTGATCGTGATGCTGCCGAGAACTTAGGTGATATTCTCAGTCAAAATCAAAGCTTGCTCGATCAGTTGGCTAAGAGTAGCACCCCTGATGCGATGAAAGTGCTCACTAACTACTTTAACCTTGGGGCAATTTGGGTGAGTGATATTGCTCAAAGCTCAGGTGGTGTTGGAGTACCAAATGAGCGTGGTTCACTGCGTCTGGCCAATAGCGTTGCAGAAACCGATTATCAAGATGTTAACCTCAACAGTCAGTTTGCTAGTAACTGTTTTGGTTGCCATAACTATCAGGGAACTGCAGAGGCGCAGAAGAATAATATTACCACTCAGGCCCTGAGCCATACTTTTAAAGATATTAAGATTGGTCAAGGTCAACATATCGATGTGACTGCCTCAAGCTATATCGCCAGTAATGAACAAGCCGCTGGGATATGTGGCGTCACTGGTAAAAGTGAGAAAGAGCAGGGTACCTGTAAAGGAACGGCCAGCTTCTTAAAATGGGATGGAAATTGGACTAATGCTAATACGAGTGCAGGCTCTGTATGTGGCTGTGGTCCTGATAAGTAAGCAGTAATGGGAGGTGGTACCTGTTGGTTAGTCGGAATTAGCCTCTTGTTCACGCTCTCGTATTTTTAAACTCCTACCTAAAAATAATCCAGCACTAATATTCGACAGTGCTGGATTTTTTATGTAAACAGATAGCTAGAGAGTAGTATTTTTATCCCAGAGAGAGGATATGAAGGACTTTTTAGCTAGAACAGCAGATGAACTTGATTGGTATTATGGCCCAGAACAGCTGATTTTTATGGGGCTGCTCCTATTATGGCTTTGGCTTATCTGGCCGTCTGATGAGTTTAAGGCGCTGCTTACCGATAAAGCTAAACAGACACAGATCCTATTAGCGTCAGTTGCTTTAAATGCTCTATGGTTACTTAATGCCAATGTTACCCAAGGGATACATGTTCATTTTCTTGGGATTGTGACCTTGATGCTGATGTACGGTTGGCGAATGGCAAGTGTGATATCTATCCTGCCCGTACTCTTCTTTACCACCTTTGTGATTAAAAGCCCGTTTGATTTTGCCATCTATGGCCTACTGGGTATCAACTTGCCTCTGTTTCTCTGCTTTATGGTTTATAGCCAGATATTTAAATACTTACCGCATCATCTTTTTGTGTATATCTTTGGTGGGGCCTTTATTAATGCTTTCCTATCAATCCTATTCCATATCCTTTTATGGGCAGCTTGGCTTTGGTTAAGCACAGATTATGATTGGGCTTTCTTAAGAGATAACTACTTACTGGTTATCCCTCTGCTTGGATTTCCTGAAGCCCTACTTAATGGGATGGCCATTACTCTGTTGGTGGTCTATCGTCCACAGTGGTTATATGATTACTCAGATAGCACCTATCTCAAGTGACTTGCTAGGTGTGTGTTCACCAAAAAAAACCATAACTGAAACCAACGGCGTTTAGCCCATCGTTCTTTTGCGCTAGATTCGCGTTTGAGTAGTGGATAAATGAGAAACCTAATTGGTGATGTTTAAACAGAACTACCCCTGCACCTAACTTATCCTCAAATTGCCAGTGAGAGCCCATATCTCTGTCGCCATAATATGGGCTGCTTAGGTAGGTTGCGCCTATGCCTAGCTCGACATATAGCGATAGATAATCAAATTCAATTTGATACCTGAGTGAAGGGGTAATTGAGCCTCCATTTTTACTGCTAGAGAGGAAGTCATCCCAATGGTGATAGGCAAACTCTACGTTAAAATCGATATTGTTGCGACTAAGAAAGTTATCGTCCATTTCAATATTGTGCACATATGCAAATCGATAAGCTGTGCTTGAATTTGATTCTTTCCAGCCATCCCACCTGGGATCTATCTCACTTTGGATATAGGTCAGGCCTGAGTTTGCTAAGCTTATTTGCGGGGTTAGGATTAAGATAATGAAAGTCGAGTATAGAAAGATTTTGACCATGAAATGAGTTACCTACCATAGTAATTAGCGTATTTAATATTTATCGCTCTCGATATACATCTAATCATAGTCGTCAAAATGGAGGTTGTGAGTGTCAGTTTTAATCGCTGGTAGTTGAAGAGGGGATAGAGGCGCTCCCCTCTGAATAAGATTATTTAAGTCGATATAGCTCAAAGCGATTGACGCCGCTTTTTATCAGGTGAGAGTGTTGCTTGAAGGTGGATGATTGCTGAAATTTAGCTAATCCATCAAACGTATCCCACTCGACGAAGGTCAGCTGACCTGGAGCTATTAGGGGGGAAGCGTGCGCTTCAAAGTTTGGGTTATTCATCTTGTAGATAAAGCGCCCTCCGAGCCCGTTAACAGACTCCTTTATATAATTCATATATTGAAAGTAGTCGTTGGGGTTAGCAGGGTTTAGCCAGGCTACAGCTAAGGTGTAGTGTTTATCTGATTTGAAGGTGAGTTGGAGATCGTATTCTAGCTCCTGAGTATAGATCTTAATTTCATTCCAACCCTGAGGGCGACTCTGTTTCATCGATGGCCAGTCTTGATGTGAAATAAGCTTGTTTTCAGCAGCTTTACTTGGCCAAGAGTAAAAGATTAATCCGTCGGGGTTAAAGTTGCCTACTAAAGTGTCGTCAATCTGGAGTAGTGCTTCGCGTTTAAGGCCAAAGCTTTCACCAAGGGGCAAGACCTCTTTGTAGTATTTTTGTCGGGCTTGCTCTCCCGCCTCTCTTCTCTTTGGCATAACAAGGGAAAACAGTTGCCCCTTAGAGAGATTAATGCTTGTTTCTTTAGGCGTAACAGCTGTTTGTGAGCTGCCTTTTGAGGAGATATCATTTGTGCAGGCGAGGAGCCCAAGGGATAAGGTTAACAGTATTGTATGGGGGATGAGGCTTTTATTGTCTATTCTCATGGATCACTAAATCTTGCTAGTTGTTGAAGTGATATACAGCCTAACAGGGATTATTGGTGCGGCATTGGATTTACTTTTAGAATTAGTGGTGCGAATATGCACCAATGAAAGATTGGGATAACTACCGACTCATACTCGCTCTGCATCGTTCGGGCACCTTACGTGGCGCCGCTGAGCGACTGAATGTTAATCACTCTACCGTCTCCAGACGCTTAGTATTGATGAATAAGGATGCAGGTGGGGAGCTGTTTGAGAAGACGACGTTAGGCTATCGTTCAACTCCTTTAGGGGATGAACTTATTAGTGCAGCGCTTCATATCGAAGAGATCACTATCTCAAGTGAAAGGCGAAAACGTGCCAGTGCAGAGGATATGTCTGGTGAGATTAACCTCTCTGTTCCCCCACCAATATTCCAATACCTGCTACTCGATGATTTTAAGCGGTTTCAACAGCTGTATCCAAATATACGCTTAAATATCAACGCCTCTTTTAATCTCTTAAGTTTAGATAACTCCGATGCCGATATTGTGATCCGCGGCACCGACAATCCCCCTGAACACTTGGTTGGTCGCTGTATTGGTACCATTAGATTGGGCTATTACGCCCAAAAAGCCTATCTAGCCAATACTCCAGAAAATGAACGTCGGTGGATTGGTCGAGATGCGCAGGAGGAGTCGCCTCAGTGGATAAAAGACTCTCCCTTTCCAGAGTTTAAGATAGGTATACGTTCAGATGACATTATGACTCGCCACCAGATGGCTGTTGCAGGGTATGGTCTTACTCGTGGAGCCTGCTTTATGGCTGAACAGGAGCGAGAGTTAGTTCGGCTTTCAGATCAATGCACAGATTACTCTGCTCTTTGGGTGTTAACCCACCCAGATCTGAAAGAGACCCAGCGGATAAGAGTGTTAGCTAAGTTCCTTATCGATTGCCTACTTGAGAAAAAAGGCCTCATTGAGGGGAGAATATTAAGTTAACGCTTAACTCTAGCTTTTAAATTTGAATACATTATTCATTACTTATTATTCATCGTTAAAGATGTTACTCTGACTATAATGGTTTTGTTAGGGGTAAATATTTTTCAGGGGTGGAGTGGTAGTTAATTATGTTGTTAGGTTTTAGGGTTATTGTTTTTACTTTTTTTTGCTTATTAGCTTTTGATTTACCTGCAAAAGAGTCTGCTTTAAATTCAGTTGAACATGTGCATTCCGAAGTGCTGCAAAGCCAAGCAGCTATTCATAAGTCGAGCACTAACGCTTGCTCGAACAAAAATGCTGCTCCAAAGGTGATGGTCATAATGCCACTGGATAGGAGCAGTACTTTTTGGGAAAACATAGTTAAGCACATGGAGTTAGCTGCAAAGCAGTTAAACATTAGCCTTGATGTCCACTACATAAGTCAACTAGAGAGAAAGCGTTTCAGTTATTCAGAATACCTAGACACTGTTATCACTAACAGTGAAAAACCTGATTATTTAATTACCCCTTTTTTTAAGGGAATTGAGCAGAGTTTATTAAGTAAAGTGACTGAGGAGAGGATTTCCCTTTTTACGTTTAATATTCCACTTTCACCTGAATTTATTGCTAAATTCGGCTTTCCTAGAGAAAAATTTCCCTACTGGATAGGGCACATATCACCAGATGAGGTTGATGCTGGTTTTCAGTTGGCGGATCAATTAATCACCCTAGCCGCAAGTCGGTCGCAGCTCGGTGTGATTAAATTATTAGCTGTTAATGGTGATCGCACAGGTGTCGTGGGGCAATTAAGAGAGAAGGGGCTAATGAAGAGGCTAGCATTAAGTCCAGATGTGGAATTATTACAGCTAGTTGATGCTAAGTGGATGCCAGGTAAAGCTCAGTATATGGCGAGCAGGTTAGTGAGGCGTCATCAAAATATTGATCTGTTTTGGACTGCTAGCGATCATATTGCAATGGCAGTAGTGAATGCCTTAGAGGGCTACGAAACTCAAAGAGAGAAGGCTATCGTAGGCAGTATTGATTGGACTAAAGAGATAGAGTCATACATAGAGAGCAGGAGTGTTGGTGTGAGCTTTGGAGGTCATATCTTCGAGGGAGCGTGGATCTTACCTTTACTCTATGATCACTTTAATCATCAAGATTTTGCTAAGGAGCTGACCTCGGTTATCAGTTATAAAATGCAGAGTATCACAGCTAAAAACAGTGTCTTGTTGAAAGCTGATAATATAAAGAAAATCGACTTTAGTTATTTAAGTCAGTGCTTTACTGGTAAAGATAATGCTTACCGTTTCTCCCCATTAAAGCAGTTAATCCAATATGGTTTCTAATCGATACACTCTATCTTTCCCCTTTTTACATTCTCGGCATAACAGCTTCTACTTATAGCACTGCGCTGTGTTATGTGAGCTAGCTCAAGTTTTCCCTCTTTTTTCTATTACCTTAGTGATACATCTTGAACCAATTGTTATCCAGTTAGTCAATGGGAGGGATTCTTGTTGCCTTTATAGGAGTGGGAGTTTGAAAAGTTAAATACGAAAATAAAGGATAACAGAGATGAAGAAGCTAAGTTGGTTATTGATATTTATTCCTGCCCTGTCTGTTTGCGCAGCAGTAATATTGGGGATCGCACACTATTTTCACCTTATTGATAGCTCAGACTTAGTTGTGAAGATGATGATGTTTATTCTTGGATTAAACCTGGCGAGTTGTTTGTTTATTGCCATGAAAACCAGCGGAAACTTACCTTACTTATTGCTAGGTAATATGATGTTTTTTATTGTGTTCGTTTTTTCAATTACGACAGTGAGAAACCATAACTGTAATCATCATGAAGATGTTGAGGTATTTCAGCACCTTCATGAGTTTGAAGGGATAAACATAGGTGTCGATATTCGATGTGATACCTGCAGCTGATATTAAAGAGACTAAGCCATGACCTTCGGGGCATGGCTCTATGGTTGAGCTTTAAGCTGGCTCTAAGGTGAATAGGGCCAGCTAAGTAACTTGGTTTCGCCGTTAACGATATTATATTGAATCGTGGGAAGCCTATCATCAAGCTGGCCGCTGAAACTGCCGTTATAAAACCCGCCAGTGTAGACAAAGTGGCAGTAGTTATCTTGGGTCTCACCCAGCTGCGGTAGAACACCTGCATTACGTGACCACTCACTTTTAACATGGCTGCTCTGCCATCCGTTACTGCCAGAGATAAAGTTTAGCGGCTCCTTATTCTCAATCATATCGTGCCAGATAAGGCTGCAATCACTTTCAAATGCTTCATCTAGGATATCGCCGCCAGCCGGGAATCCAAGTTCGCTGGGGGTACTTTGATAGATAGAGAAAGCTGTGCTTGGCTGTTGATCTATGTTCCATTTACTGTGGAACAGGGTTTTGCCAGCAAAGATGGCGCTCAGGTGCTGTTTGACGAGCGCAGAGTCGGCCTCTTTATTGAGATTGATAAACTTGGGAAGGGCTACAACGGCTAAGATCCCTAAAATGATGATCACTACCACGAGTTCGATTAAGGTAAAGCCTTTTTGTTTTTGTGAGCTTAAATACATTGAGGTAAAAATTTTCTTCCTATTAAGTGTGCAGCTCTCGCCGCTGTCGGTTACGTATTGATACATATAAGAGGGCATTAAAACACATTTACTGTCACAAAGACCATGCTAAAAGGAGGGACTAGTCACTTTATGAGCGGCTCTGCCAATGCCAACTGGGCGTGGTCAAGATATCTTGGCCGAGAATTTCTGTCTGACCTAACTGCTTATCCAGTTCAATTAAGTTGCAGTGTTCAAACTCATTAAGTGCATTGATAAGCCGATTGGCGTGGGAGACTATCCAGAGCTGACAATGCTCAGAGGCTTTGGCTATAAGACGCGAAAGCGCTGGCAGCAGATCTGGGTGTAAGCTGGTTTCCGGCTCATTTAAGACCATCAACTCCGGGGGCCTTGGTGTCAGCAGTGCTGCGATTAGCAATAGGTATCTTAAGGTGCCATCGGATAACTCTGCGGCGTTTAATGGCCTAAGTAATCCCTCTTGATGAAATTGAACCGTTAACATACCGTTAGACTCATATCCGATATGAACCTGAGCTCCTGGAAAGGCGTCGCTGACCGCTTCATTGAATCCCTGTTTATCACCTACCTCAAAGATGGTTTGAATCGCTGAGGCCAGATCGCGGCCGTCATGATGCAACACAGGTGTTCGGGTACCCAGCTGAGCTTTACGTGCAGGGGCATCGCTGTCACTACGAAAGTGATCGTAGAAGCGCCAGGCGCGAATGCTATCACGCAGTTTTATCACCTCAGGTGTTCGCTCAGGATCCGCAAGCTCAGTAAAGATGCTATCGCCATGCTGCATATGCAGATTTAAGGTTTCCCAGCCAGCTTGCTTATTCTGTTCGGCGCGGCTTTTGACTAAGGGTCCACGCCTTTCGACTAATACCGATGCTGGACGGTATCTATTGCCGACCCAGATAGCCTCACGTTTCACTTGCGGATCTAGGCCAAATAAGGTGGTGGAGTCAGGTTTAGGTAAGCCAAGTTCGATAAGGTAACTGTACTCGTCACTGGCAAACCCCAGTTTTAAGCGCTTAGCGTGTTGGCGAACAGTCGGTTCAATAGGCGTCTCACCACTGCGCATCCTTTTGCTGATGGTCTCAGGCCCAGCCCAGAAACTGGAATCCAGCCCTCCCTCTAAAGCCAGTGCATTGACCACGCCCCCTTGTGCGGTTTGTGCAAGTAATCGAAGGGCTTTATAGAGGTTAGACTTACCGCTACCATTGGCTCCAGTGACCAGATTGAGCCGCTCCAGAGGAACGCGAATTTCACGTAGGGAGCGGTAATTTTGAATGGCTAGAGTGGTTAGCATAACTCAGTGGCTTCTCGCTGGCAGGGAACTGAGAGCCATAGTGCCAGCTTTTTTCTATAAGTGTTAGTCAGTGTAGTTAAAAAGATACTGTTGAGTGAATATGGGAAACAGTGGAGTCGCTATTAACCTAACACAGCTTTTAGTACTCTTTGCCAGTTGCCACCCATGATTTTGTCTCTGTCACTGCTGCTAAATCCTGTGTCTGCTAGGGCTGTATCGATACGCTCCATACGGTGGATATGATTGAGCTCAGGGACCACCACATGGACAGGCTCTATCTCGTAACCAAGGACATTTTTAGCACGTAAGCTGTGCCACCAATCTAAGTACTGTTTGACCCCCTCGCTATTATCGTTATTGAGTTTGAGCAGGCTTTTCTGTCCCCGTAACGGGTAGTCATTGGCGATGGCGACAGCATCTATGCCGCCAACTTTTGCCACATGTTTTAGATGGGCCATGTAGTGCTCTGTTGTCGGTACTTTGTCATTGGTCAGCCAGAAGCTCATCATAAACACACCAAACAGGCCCCCTGTGTCACTAATGGCTTTAATCACCTCATCCGGTGAGCAGCGGGCATGATTGACGATGGCGCGAACGGCGCCATGACTCTGTACTATGGGGGCATCGGACAGTTTAGCTGTGTCCAAGGCAGATTGAGGGCTCGAGTGGCTGACATCAATTAAGATCTGTTTCTGATTAAGCTTCTCGATTAACGCTTTACCTGCGCTCGTTAGTGGCTTGTTCAACCCTTGGTTTATGCCACTAGATGAAGGAGCGTTATCCAGTGCGCCGCCACTAAATAGGTTGCCATAGTGATGGGTGAGCTGCAGCGCCCGCAGACCTTTATCAAAAAACTCATCAACCTGGCTGAGCCCTGAGCTTATGCTCTCCTCAACGCAATCGGCTCCCTGAATTTGAAAGAAAACAGCGGTTTTCCCTGTGTGATGCGCTCGGGTAATATCGGCGGCACTCTCTCCTAAAATAAGCTTATCTGGGTGCTGTTTGACCCGAGTAAACGCCTTATCAATGCTCTTCATGCAGGCGTTATAGGTGCGTTTATAGTTGGTGGTGCCATCGCTTTGCTTTATCGCTTCAATATCTGAGATATCACACAGGTAAGCATCGATTTTAGAGTCGGTTAAATCCGATAGTTCGTCGGGGAGAAAGCATAAACCGTCGACATAGAGGCGTTTAGTCGTCGAAGCAAATGTTGAGAAACTGCCAAGTTGGCTCAGTAGGCCCGTTGCGGCTAGTGCTTTAATCAGCTGGCGTCTATCGAGTGTTGTCTTCATCATTTCTCTTCTTTACCCATCTCTCTGGCGTCGATTTATTATTCTTATAACTGGTCATATTAACCTATCTAAATAGACTATTCGATACCTTGACTTTGACCTGTCCTTAAGTGAATATCAGTGCGAAATTAAAGAATAAAACCACTAATAATTAAAGGTTTTTATTAAAAGCAATCTGTAATTGCTAATAAGAAAATATCCTACACCTTAAGGGGAAACCTATGTTTAATCGCATGTTTGCACTCACACTGCTGTTTGCTTTTTCGTCAGTTGTCAGTGCCGAAAATTACTCTATTGGAACAGGTGGGCAGAGTGGGGTTTACTACCCATTTGGTGGTGCGTTAGCTAAGGTGTGGTCTGAGCAGGTGCCCGATGTCAATGTTAAAGCAGAGGTGACTGCCGCGTCGGTGGAGAACACCATTAAGGTGGTACGTGGTGATATGATTGCGGGTATCGCCATGGGCAATGTGGTGTTAGATGCTTACAAGGGCGAGGGGAAGTTTAAGGGCAAGCTACCCGTAAAAACCCTGTTTGCCCTGTACCCTAACTTGGTTCATGCCCTAACTTTAGAGAAATCAGGCATTACCTCGCTGGCAGATCTTAAAGGTAAGCGTATCTCATTAGGCGCGCCTGCCAGTGGCACTGCGGTTACGTCGACGGCTCTGCTTGAGTCTATCGGTATTGATGTGAAAAAGGACATTGATGCTGTATACCTTAACTACTCTGAAACCACCAATGCGTTAGCGAATGGCCAGATTGATGCGGGCTTTATCGTTGGCGGTCAAGGTGTTGGCGCCGTTACCCAGATAGCGTTAACCCATAAGGTGAATATCTTACCTATCTCTGCAAAGGAGAGTGCCGCCTTTATTGAAGCCTTCCCCGCTTACAGCAGTTACACCATTCCAGCTGACACCTACAATCATGTGGCAGCAGTACCAACATTGAGTGTTTGGAATGTATTGGTGGTGAATGCCAAGATGAGTGATGAGATGGCCTATAACCTAACGAAATCAGCATTTGAGAATATCGATCAGGTACGCAAAGTGGTGAAGGCCGCTGAGATGACGACGCCGGCGAACGCTAATCGCCTCGAAGGTGTACCACTGCATGCGGGTGCGCAAAAGTACTTAGATTCATTATAAAAAAATGAGCAAAGTTGACGTTTAGGCGTCAACTTTGCGCTATTGCTCTTCTATATTTTAGCGCTCTCCACTTAGATAACAAAAACAACAAAAACAACAAAAATAAGAGGATAAAAAGATGGCTCCTCGTTCAGTACTGTTTCCTGTGAGCGATCCCGATTTAACGGGGACTAAATCCCATGTGATCACGCTATTGGGTTATCTGATCTTAATGATGGCGGTGGCGCTGTCGGCGTTTCAGATCTGGCAGGGGATCACCTCGACCATCTCCGCAACCTATTTCAGGCCTGTGCACCTAAGCTGGGTGCTAGTGCTTATTTTTCTCCACTACCCTTTAGTTAAACAGCAGCAGAGCCGCTTCTATCTGCCTGGAAGAGTGTTCGATCTGGCGCTTTGTGGATTAACCCTGTTTGCCGCCTATCGAATGTCGATATTTGATTATAACGATATCGACCACCTTCTTTATGGCTTAGGGACTGAAGATCTTGTTGCAGGTTGTCTATTACTAGCATTGTTGATGGAGGGCTGTCGCCGCACTGTCGGCTGGGTGATGGTATTGATTGCTTCGATATTTCTCTCCTATAGCGCCTTTGGCGATCTACTGCCAAGCGGCTTTGCAACTAAGTCCTATTCGCTACAGGAGTTGATCCAGTTCCAGATCTATTCGGCCAATGGCGTATTTGGATCTGCACTAGGGATCGCGGCAACGACTGTGTTTATCTTTGTGCTATTTGGCGCCTTTTTAGAGGTGACTGGGGCGGGTAAGTTCTTTATCGATTTAGCGTTTTCCATTGCGGGTAAATATCGCGGCGGTCCAGCTAAAGCGGCAGTGCTAGCCTCGGCTGGGCTTGGCTCTATCTCAGGTTCTGCTATCGCCAATACGGTGACCACAGGCTCAGTGACCATCCCCATGATGAAGAAGTTAGGCTATAAACCTGAGCAAGCGGCGGGGATTGAAGCGTCGGCCTCGACAGGTGGGCAGATCATGCCGCCCATCATGGGCGCGGGTGCATTTGTGATGGCGCAGTTTACCGGCGTTCCCTATAGCGAGATCATGCTGGCCTCTATCGCACCTGCGATCCTCTACTTCTTCTGCACCTTACTCTACGTGCACTTGATGGCGTGCAAGTTGAATTTGCAAGCGGTGAGTCGCACCGAAGCAGTTTTGGCTGTGATGAAACAGGGCGCACACCACCTGATTCCGCTGGCGTTAATCACAACACTATTGATGATGGCTTATTCACCACTGCTTGTTGGGGTTGCAGGCTGCGCCGCTATCATAGTGACGGCAGCACTGCGTAAACACAGCCGTATTGGGCTCACTAAGTTTATGCTTGGGATGAAAAATGGCGCGCTGATGGCGCTGCCTATCTCGGTGGCCTGCGGCGCGGCGGGGATTATTGTCGGCGTGGTAGGACAAACCGGCATAGGCTTGCAGTTCACTCAGTTTGTGATGGAGTTTTCCGGTGGCTACATGCTAGTAGCGCTGGGGCTTATCAGTATTGTGGCGCTGATATTGGGGATGGGATTACCCGTGACCGCGGCCTATATCGTGCTCGCTGTGATGGCGGTGCCCATGCTGGGTGATTTTGGACTGCCGCTATTAACCGCTCATCTTATTGTGTTCTGGCTATCGCAAACCTCCAATGTCACGCCGCCTATTGCACTTGCGGCGTTTGCAGGGGCGGGTGTCGCCAACGCTAACCCCATGAAATCCTCGATAGAGGCGTTCAAACTTGCTGGTGGCCTGTTTATTATCCCCATCATGATGGCCTATACGGATCTGCTTAATCCTGAGGCGAGTGTGTTCGAGTTTGCTTTTGCCATCGCCCAAACAACGGCAATTATTGTTGCGATTGCAGTCTCTATCGAGGGCTATCTTCTGCGGCGTTTATCGAATGTTGAGAGAGGCGTTGCCTTTATGACTGTACCGCTTATTTTACTTAATCCATTTGGGGCTGGGGCTATTGGAATATTACTGTTAGCGGGTTTGATTGCTGTGCAGTGGAGAACTCGGTAAAGCATAGAAGGGCGGGCTTTGCCCTGCTAGGGCGGCACTGCGTGCCTTCGAGGACGTTCGCAAGCTCACTGCGAGGGCGCTTCGCTGCTAGAAAAAGCTGAGACGAACGTCGCGGGCGACTCATTTGAGTACGGAACGCGTTACTTACGGAATAGCCTGCGGCTACAGGAATGCTTCGCTGACAGTAAAAGCAAAACTGAGTATTTGCCATTGCCGTCATCCCGGGCTTGTTCCGGGATCCATTGTTTTTAAGCTTGGAAGGCGGGCTTTGCCCTGCTAGGGCGTTCGCAGGCTCACTGCGAGGGCGCTGCGCTTCGATAAGTTCAAGAGATAGATGTTGTTGAGCTTCTCCGTGGTCTCCGTGTCCTCCGTGGTGAATAGCTTTTGTCTTGGTAAGTAATGAAGGGCGGCTAAATCGCTTATAACATAGGGATTCACTTAAATATCACTTAGCTTCACCTAGGTGATATTGAATTAGCACTAGTCAGTGCATGAGAGTGATAGGCTCAAAATAACGGTTAAAAATGAATTTAACGTAAGAGTTTTTAAGGGAGATTATGAAGTATCTAGTCAGTGGTTTGTTATCTGTTTTTTGTATCTTAATCCTGTCGATAAATTCAGTATCGGCTCAGTCTGGTGAGCTTGAGAGTAAAGCACCTGCTACTCAAGATAAACCTGTGATTCGAGATAAACAGTATGATTTCACCGCCGTGGAGGCTGGGCTTAAGTTAATTGAGGAGCTTAAGCGAGATAAGACACCTTCAGAGCAGCAGTGGGATGAGCTGTTTAGCCTGCAAGCTTATCAACTTATTTTTGCGATTTCAGGCTTAACCCCCAAGGCGCTAAAGTCACGTTTTAACCATGCATTTAAGCCGAGTATGAACGGTGAGTTTGAAGGGCTGCCAAGTGGAGAGAGGTTTGAGGCTCAGCATCTGCGAAATGCGGTAGAGGAGTTAAGTTGGTTACCTAAATATCAGCAGTGGCTAGTGGAAAATCGCGCGGCAGGAAATGCCACTGAGCTTGCGAAAACTCAACTGCCTGAGTTCGATGCTAATCGCTTTCCAGTTAGCTTTACCTTTGGTCTGTTTGGCCAAAATGCCCACGCCGCTTCGATGGGCGTAGTGCTGGACCCCTATATCGCTTACCTGTCAGATCAACAGGCGCCCTATGAACTAGCAGCTCACGAACTGCATCATTTCTTTTATGATTCACTCTACCCTGAGCCTCTGCTCAATAGGGACGATCCTTTTGAGCGGGCCCTGTACCATATTCAAAAAGAGGGGATCGCCAACCTAATGGATAAACACCATTTCCTTGAGGCTGAATCGCCATTTGATGCCGAGATAAAATCGGCATTTAGACTAGAGATGCAATCAGTTCCAGCGAACATCATTAAGCTGAATAATTTGATGCTAGCCGCGCTTGATTCAAGTGAAGAGACAGATTTTATGGTGTTTCAGCAAGCACTGCCTTATTGGGGACACACAGTTGGCTGGTATATGGCTCAAACCATAGTAAAGGCTGATCTACAATCGGAACTAACCCAAACCATTAGCCAACCCAGGAAGCTATTTGCTGTTTATAACCAAGCTGTGACTAAGTTAAATACTAAGCAGCCGATTTTTTCAGAGCGAGTTTTGCAGCATTATGAGCATCTATCTAAGTTGTAGGTGAATCGCTTTTATCTTGGAAAGCGGAGAAGGACGGGCTTCGCCCTGCTAGGACGTTCGCAAGCTCACTGCTAGGACGTTCGCAAGCTCACTGCTAGAGCGCTACGCTGCTAGAAAAAACTGAGACGAACGTCGCTGGCGACTCATTTGAGTACAGAGCGCGTTGCTCACGGAATAGCCTGCGGCTACAGGAACGCTGCGCTGACAGTAAAAGCTAAGAAGGTCGGGCTTTGCCCTGCTAGGGCGGCACGATGTGCCTACGAGGGCGTTCGCAAGCTCACTGCGAGGGCGCTTCGCTGCTAGAAAAAGCCGAGCTGTAAAGCAAACTGAGAGTTTGGCATTGCCGTCATCCCGGGCTTGTTCCGGGGTCCACTCTCTCTTGATCTTTTCCGTGCTCCTCTGTGTACTCCGTGGTGAATAGTTTTTATCTTGGAAAGTGGAGAAGGGCGGGCTTCGCCTTGCGAGGACGGTACTGCGTGCCTGCGAGAACGTTACCCTACTTTGGGTTTATTCTGCGTAACTGTGTTTGCATATCCTTGATTACTTAGTAGCAGAAACACTTTCGGTTGTCTGGTAGGTATATTGCTTGCTTCTCCAAGGATTATCACCAATTTTTGTCCAAAGAGTTACGTATATAGTGCTACCATTCGTAGGTAAACTTTTCACTAAAGCCAACTGGTTAGTGGTGGTGGAAGAAGATCGAATATTCGAAGAGAACTTCCCCTCCGTACCTACAATCAGGTCGTATAAATATAAATCATTTTCTTGCTTTTCATCTGGTTTATCCCATTCGAATAACACGTTAGAGGATTCTAGTTGTGACTGAGAGCCACTAGAGTCGCTATTTATTGCTACTCTCGTTGTAATACCGTTGGCTGCTTTGTAAGTGTATAACTTGTGCATCCAAGGGTTGTTGCCTTTTTTTGTCCATAAGGTTGCATATACAGTTCTACCATCAATAGGTAAACCTTCTATCAATAAAGACTCATCCTGAGTGATAGATGAGGCGCGGATATTATTAGAGTGCACACCATTAGTACCCACAATGAGATCATAAAAATAATCCTTATCAACGTGTGGCTTTACAAAATCAAATACAACACTCGATGAGTCTAGTTGAGTACCATCAAGAGGTGAAAGCATGCTTACTGCGTCAGGGTCATTTAATGCTTTATAAACAAAGTCTTTGTAATTCCAAGAGTCTGTGTGGGTCCAAAGCCGGGCATAGACATTTCGACCATCACTGGGTAAACCTTCAGTTGCTTTATGTTGGAATGTATAAATAGATTTTTCCTGCACATCTGAAGAAAGAATATCGTTACCACCAGGGTAGGAGCCAAGGAGTAGATCGTAATGTGTCGCGTCTTTGGGGTTATCCCAATAGAAAGCTTCTCGAACACCGTTAAATACAGCGCCATTCTTCTTTGGATAGATTATGCTAGCCGTAGTCCTGTTAGAGTCTAGGGTCGGTGAGGTAAAGCGGTAATCTCGATATACCCACCCATCGGCTATACTGGCTGACCACAATCTCACATATAAAGTTTTATGGTCATCAGGAAGGCCTTCAACGAAAAGTTGATTTACATCTAACACTTCACTGGAGAGAATAGTATTAGAACCGATTTCATCGGTTCCTACATTCAATTGATATGCGTAAACTCCATGAGGTTGATTCCACGAAAAGGTCACGCTTTTACCTTCGATATCGGCTTCAGGAGTATGAGAAACTATGGTAGCAGCTCGAGAACGAGTATTAGGCATATATGGGCTTAGATTAAGATTCTGATTATCAAGGTATTTTAACCTGTTTGGAATTAAGTTATTAACTTTTTCTAAAATTGATGGAGGTACCCTGTCTGGTACGTATCTTGATAGAAAATACATTAAAAACGTTTCAGCGAAATCTTCTCGTATAGGGTAATCATTTCCATACTTAGATATAGATATCCCATCGGCTTTTTGTGCTGCATGCCAAACTGGATTATTTTTGTGATTTAGTTCTACAGCTGAATGTATAGCCTCATGAAACAATGTTTCCTCAAACATACCAGTTCTCTCTAATTTTGCTCCATGGTCTGTATGAACCAGAATTTCCCCCTTGAGACCTCCCCACTTTGCGTCACCATCAAAGATAGTGATTCTTAGTAGACCATCACGTATAGCTCTAGGTAACTGGCCTAGATAAAAAGCGTATTTTTGTGCTTGCGCACGAGCAGCTACAATATTCCCGAACTCAGGACTGACAAAAGCTTGAGTTTGGGTGCCATCTGAAAACTTCATGTCAAAAATATATGCGTAAATAACTCCCCAAGAGTCAGCTCTACGATCATATGTGTAATGCTTTTTGCGACCAAGGTAACCCAGACCATAAAAGGTTGTAGGATCAGTAGGTAATAATATGTTTCGATCTATGCTCAATGTACTAACCCATGGCGGTTCATTCTGAGCATGGCTAATTGACGGGAGCAATAGTAAAAGAAGGGTGAAATACACAAATGAACTATTAGTTAGAATATTCAAAACTAGATTTTCTCCTTATTATTTTCTTTTTATGGAAAACATAATCATTAATATGTAAAGGAAATTAGCATTTAATTTTATAGGATAATGTATGCAATTTACCATATCGACTCTTAGTTGTCTATTTTTTGTTCGAGGTTGTGTTTTGGTGGTGGGGGACTTGAAGCTGAGAAGGGCGGGCTTTGCCCTGCTAGGGCGGCACTGCGTGCCTTCGAGGTTCTAGGGCGCTTCGTTGCGAGTTAAGGAAAGAGCAAAGGCAAGAGCACCTTTTACCACTGAGCGCTGCCCTTCACGGAGGTAAAGATGGAGGAAGAGATTATGGCTTTCGAATCTATGCTGATTAAGCATGAGAGCTTTCACTGTGGTTTCCTTACCGAATTATTATGTTATCGATTTATTTTTATGGGGTGTATAGATAACAGATTGCACCTAGCCAATTGTGGCAAGTGAAGTTAGTTAGGAGAAATGTAGGTCATGAAGCAAGAGCAAGATTTTACAGAGGCTGAACTCATCAATATAGCTGAAATTCTGGATCAATATCAGGGGAAGATGTTGAAGGAAATTGAGTCCGTAATAGAGAAGCATGTTCAAGCTGCCAGTTCAGAACTGGTGAGCACTAACCCAGAACTGGCTAATTACGACTATTTTTCGGCAGTGGTTTTGGGAGACTTATTCTCTAAACTGCACGGAGGGAACAAAGATACAGCCGAAATAATCATACACAACCTTCAAGGGCAGGCAGACTTGAACAATTAAGGTAGACAGAGAGATAATCAGGATAGCCCTATCTTTTGTTGAAATATTAATATTGGAATTAAATGATAATGAGACAGGAAGCTAAACTTTTTATATTTACAATATTGTTTGTTTTAGTGTCAGCTTGTACAAGACAAGTGCAAGAGAAAGAGCTTTTAGACATCTTTGTTGAAAACCAATCTAAGTTTGAAGAGTTATCTAATCTATCGTGCTCTTTACTAAATCATGATTTTAAATCGCTGTACTATGAAGTAGGTGATTATAGTGATAGAGAGCAGAAAGCTAAATCAGCTGATTCAGATAAGGATTATAAATTTAAGTGGTCTGCATTTAATAAATATGGAGAAGAGTTTGAAAATGACATGCAAAAAATTGATGACCTTTTAGCTGACTTAGATCTTGATGGGATATTGATTAGAACATTATCTGAGAAGTGTCGACTATATATTGATGTATGGTCTATCTGGATGACGGGAGAAGGGCAAGAGATGACATACTTGTATAACCCTGAAACCATCTATGAATATAGCCCTAACATTCATGCTAAACCGAATAGAGATCTGAAAACCCAAATTGATTTTACTATGCCGTTATCTTCAGGCTGGTTCGTTGGATACTCTAATACTCCTTGACTAGATTAATGCGAAAATCGAAGAGGTACTTTGCTTGTCATAACTCAGTGTAAACGTGGCTGTGACCTTCCGTGACATGGCCGTTCCTTGGCATCCATGCCATCATGGCATTTGTGAATCCATTCACATCAGATTCCCCATCGAAAGCGTTAGCTATTTTTTCAAGAAAGAACTGAGGAAGATAACTTCGTCGGGGCGTCGAGGACTCTCATTTATAAAGGGGAAAAAGGGGGACTGGCGTTTTCCCCCTTTTGGTCGGGTGTGGGTTGAAAACCCACGACCTTAATCCAAACGAAGCTTGGAAAGCTTATTTACTTAAAGCAAAGAATGGATCCCGGCTAAAAGCATCGCCGGGATGACGGACTAATTCGTTTAGGCTTTTGGTCACAGGGCAAACAAGCTTCCCTCCAATTCAATGAGGCTTGGTAAATACCGAGCACTGTTGCAACAGTAGGCGTTGATGGCACGGATGCCATCATCGAGCCCTCAGGGATGAGTTGATGGCGTTCTACTGAGGTAACAGTGCATAAGCCTGCGGCAAGCAATAGATACAAAAACACCTGCTGCCAATAAAGAATCAAAACAGATATCTCATCAGCCTGCGGACGTAGCTTACCTATATGGGAAGGATCAGGTTATTCAGGGTTGGAAAAGACAGAAGATCCATACCTTCATTGCTACTTCAAATGCCGACTAAGGCTATAAAAAATCACGACCTTAATCCAAACGAAGTTTGGAAAGCTTATTTACTTAAAGCAAAGAATGGATCCCGGCTAAAAGCATCGCCGGGATGACGGACTAATTCGTTTAGGCTTTTGGTCATAGGGCAAACAAGCTTCCCTCCAATTCAATGGGGCTTGGTAAATACCGAGCACTGTTGCAACAGTAGGCGTTGATAGAACAAAAGACAAAAGACAGGACAGCCATATCTTTTTGTCTTCTCGGTGATCCCTTACTAAGCTTTTAGTTATCTTGACTTAGTTTTTTATGGGGGAGTATTTATGACTTCAGCTCGCCGGACATTGATTGATGCAGAAACAACGCCTTTCTACCACGTAATTAATCGTTGTGTGAGAAGGGCTTACCTCTGCGGTAGCGATGATCTGACAGGTAAGAGTTTTGAACATCGACGTGGCTGGATTGTCGATAAAATCAAGGTTCTCTCTTCCATATTTTGTATTGATGTTTGTGCTTATGCGGTGATGAGTAACCACTATCATCTAGTGTTAAAAATTGACTTGAATGAAGTTAATGCATTAAGTCATCGAGATGTGATTAGTCGCTGGCAGCGGTTGTTTCATGGTCATGAGGTTGCCACTAAATACATGAAAGGTGAGGAACTCATTGAGGGAGAGCAGATTCTACTTGATGGACTGATTGCTGAGTGGCAGGAACGTTTAGCTAGTATTAGTTGGTTTATGCGCTGTCTCAATGAAGAGGTTGCACGAAAGGCCAATCGCGAAGATGAGTGTAAAGGCGCTTTCTGGGAGGGACGTTTTAAGTCACAAGCATTACTTGATGAGCAAGCACTTCTTGCATGTATGATGTATGTGGACTTAAACCCCATTAGAGCGGGGATTGCGGACTCGCTGCAAACTTCTGATTTTACCTCAATTCAAGAGCGTATTGCTGAGCTAAGTACTGCTAGGAATACTCAAGAAAAAGCGCTAAAAGCGGTAGATGATAAAACAGAGCCTAACACTGTGGCGCGGTTAAAGCCCCTTGCTGAATTCGATGGTGCAACTCATCAGACAACACAATCCGGTATTCCATTTCACTTTTCTGATTACCTACAACTCATTGATTGGACAAGCAGAATAATTAGGTATGATAAGAAAGGATTTATTGACTCAAGTCGCCCTAAGTTACTTTGTGAATTAGGCATTTCATCAGCTGCCTGGTTAACCTCAACACGAGAGTTTCGTCGTCAATACAGCGGAGTTAGTGGCCGTTGGGATGCAATGTGTAAATTTAAAAAGAAACATCAGAGTGGGAAATGGTGCAAAGGCAAAGCTTCTAGCCAAGCAATTCATCCATCGCCATAAAATGAGGAGAAGCCGAAAAAAGGTAAAAGACAGACAAAAGACAGGACAATCACACCTTCTGCCTTTTGAGCCGCCCCTTTTGTTCAAAGCAAAAGATGGTTTGCAGAGATAATCACAATACTTTGAATTCAATGAGGCTTGGTAAATACCGAGCACTATTGCAACAGTAGGCGTTGATGGCACGGATGTCATCGTCGAGCCCTCAGGGATGAGTTGATGGCGTCCTACTGAGGTAACAGTGCATAAGCCTGCGGCAAGCAATAGATACAAAAACACCTACTGCCAACAAAGAATCAAAACAGGTATCTCATCAGCCTGCAGGATTAGTCGCCTAAATAGGAGGGTTAGATTATAAAGGGTTGGAAAAGACAGAAGAGCCACACCTTCATTGCTACTTCAAATGCTGACTAAGGCTACAAAAAACCACGACCTTAATCCAAACGAAGTTAGGAAAGCACGATTAAAGTCCAGAATCAAAAATCGGGCATAACTGCCCATTCAACCTTCCCAATGACCCAATCAAAAATATTTGAAACTTACTATTAGGTAAGTTTGCCAAATTAAACAGAAAAAGCCTTAATCGCCTTAGCCAAGGCAAACAACCCATTAGTCCGTGAGGGACTCAGCTGCCCCGTTAGCCCTAACATATCGAAATACCCCTCTATATCAAACCTTGCTATCTCAGCTGAGGTTTTACCATGACAGGCGGCCAATAACAGGCCAATCAGTCCCTTTACAATGCGTGCGTCGCTATCGGCGACAAAGTAGTGTTTGCCCGCGATTTCACTGTGATAGAGCCAAGCACTGCTTTCGCAGCCTCTGACCTGAGCCGATTCGACCCGAAAGGCCTCATCAAGCTTTGGCAGCGCTTTGCCGAGCAACATGATTTGACGATAGCGCTCCTGCCAGTTACTGGCTTGCGCAAACAGCGGCAGTATCTCACTGCTGTCGAGCTTAAGGGCTAAAAACGTTTCCTGTGAGGGTTGTGATACTTGACTCATACTCGACCTAATTTGAATGCTTACTATATTAAAATAAAACCGCGCTTGGCTTTGCCGTCTTAGCCTTTCCTAGCTCCTGCTTTCCCTAGGATCTTCTTTCAAACCTGTGACGGCATAAATGCCGACCTACAAAATCTATTTTTTTTGGCTTAGCCCTTCCTAGCACCTTCTCTTCCTAGGACCTTTTTTACCTAGAACCTTCTCTTACAACAACATCTCTTTCACCGATGCCAGAGCTTCGATAAAGCGATCGATATCCTCTTTACTTGTATATACACCCAGCGAGGCGCGACAGCACCCCTTGAGCCCCAAACTTTGCATTAACGGCATGGCGCAGTGGTGGCCGCTGCGAACGGCAATGCCTTGCTGGTCGAGCAGTATGCCCACATCTTGATGATGCTCATCGGCAAGATTAAACGCCACTGCGCCGATATTGCTGGTGTTGGCACCATAGAGAGTGATATCGCCTAGCTGTTTCAGCTGAGTTTGTAGGTAGCTGAGTAGCTCAGCTTCCTGCTTGGCAATGACCTCTCTTGGGAGCGCATTAAGAAAATCGATAGCGGCGCCTAAACCTATCACCTCTGCAATAGGCGGCGTGCCGGGTTCGAGTCGGTTGGGCAGCTGGTTAAATTCGGTGGTTTCGAAACTCACTGTCTTTATCATCTCTCCGCCAGTCATCAGTGGCATTAAAGTGTCCAGACTATCAAAGCGCCCGTAAAGCACGCCTACGCCTGTGGGACCATACATTTTATGGCCAGAGAAGACATAAAAATCACAGCCTATTGCTTGGACATCGATATCTAGATGTGCGATAGCTTGGGCGCCATCGACCAAGGTGATGGCGCCTACCTCTTTTGCAAGAGCAACGAACTTGTTAACCGGATTGAGCGTACCTAAGGCATTGGATACATGGCTTAGGGCGACAATGGCTGGGTTTTCCTGCAGTAGGAGCTTATAGGCGGTCTCATCGAGACGGCACTCACTGTCTAAGGGGATTGGCTTAATGATGGCGCTAGTGCGTTTAGCCAGCTCCTGCCAAGGGACGATATTGGCGTGATGGGCGGCGGTGTCGATTAGGATGAGGTCACCTGATTTTATCTGCCCAGTTAAGCCGTAAGCAACTAAGTTTATCGACTCTGTGGTGCCGTGGGTAAAGATGATCTCTTCACGCTGTTTAGCCTTAATAAACTGGCACAGGTTATCGCGCACTGCTTCATAGTTACTGGTTGCACGGGATGAAAGCTGGTGCGCCGCACGGTGAACGTTAGCGTTATCATTTTCATAGTATCGGGCCATGGCGTTGAGCACTTGCTTAGGCTTTTGACTGGTGGCTGCGGTATCTAGGTAGCACAGTGGGTAACCAGCTAAAGTCTGCTCTAAGGTAGGAAATTGAGCGCGCAGGTGGTGAAAATCCATGGTTTGGGTCCGATATTTGGCTGAAAATAGAAAAGGCGATGAGATCATCAAAGATCTTATCGCCTAATGCAAGTGGCTTTTGCCCTTAACTTAGGGTTTAGCTTATGGGCAGGGCAGGCGGTAAACCTGGGCTAACTCATCGAGTCGTATCATCAACTCAGGTGAGATACTGGTGTTGATGCTGTCGATATTCTCTTTGAGCTGCTCAAGGTTGGTGGCTCCTATGATGTTTGAACCCACAAATTTACGAGAATTGACAAAAGCCAATGACATCTGCGCTGGGCTGAGCTTGAACTCGCGGGCGAGCTCAACATAGGCTTTGGTGGCATCGAGAGCGACTTGTGAGCCTGTATAACGAGCAAACCGTTTAAAGAGGGTCAGGCGCGCGCCTTCAGGCCATTGGTCATCTAAATATTTACCGCTAAGTGCACCGAATGCTAATGGAGAGTAGGCAAGTAGCGGCACCTCTTCACGGTGGCTTATCTCGGCCATTCCCACTTCAAAGCTGCGATTGAGCAAGTTGTAGGGGTTCTGTACTGAGACAACGCGGGGGAGGTTATGCTTCTCTGCAAGTTGCAGGTATTTCATTAAGCCCCAAGGTGTTTCGTTCGAGACGCCGATATAGCGGATCTTGCCCTCTTTTTGCAATGCGGCTAGTGCTTCCAATGTATCTATGATGGGAGTGAGTTTCTCATTCTCATCAATCTGTTGGTAGGAGAGTTCGCCGAAAAAATTGGTGTTTCTGTCGGGCCAGTGTACCTGATAGAGATCTATGGTATCTATTTGTAAGCGCTCAAGTGAGGAGTCGACCGCTTCATGGAGGTTACGCCAGTCTAGGGCCATATTGGGGCGTATATAATCACCTTTTCCACCTGGCGCTGCGATTTTAGTGGCGATGACTAAGTTATCGCGATTGCCTGTTTTCTTGAGATAATTGCCTAAGATGCGCTCGGTGGCACCTTGTGTTTCAGCTTTTGGTGGTACTGGATACATCTCGGCAGTATCAATAAAATTGATGCCTTGGCCGATGGCGTAGTCAAGCTGGGAAAATGCTTCAGATTGGGTGTTCTGCTCACCCCAAGTCATGGTGCCTAAACAGAGTTTGCTCACTTCAAGGTTGGAATGTGGTAGTCGACGATATTCCATAAGATCTCCACTGTGTGTTAAGGAATGCCTTTCCTATCTTTGAGGCTAGCAAGCTTTTATAGAAAAGACTAGGGAGAATATGGCTTAAGAGTGTGAGTTAGGTCGATGAAACTAGCTTAGTTTTAACAACATAGGCATTTCGCAGGCATCGTGCCCTGTATCACCTAAATGTTGTGACATGTGCTCAAAACCGAGGGATTCATACAATGAGATTGCTTCAGTGAGACAAGCGGTGGTTTCAAGATAACAGGCTTGATATTGTTGCTCGCAAGCGTAATCCAGCGCCAAATAAGCCATACGCTTTGCAAATCCTTTACCTCTGAGTTGCTTGCTAAAGTACATCTTCTGCAGTTCACAGACCCCCTTTTCACCACTTAATGGGGCGATGCCTACGCCACCGAGCAGTTCGCCATCGAGTTCGATAACCCAGTAACATGCGCCCGCAACTTGATACTGCTCGCTGGTGTTATCTAAGCTGGGATCGGCGACGCTAAAGCCTTTATCGGCGCAGAGTCCATACTCTGCCGATACCTCTCTTATCAGTTTGGCGATAGCCTGATCATCCTCAGGGATTATCTCTCTGATGGTATAACCTTGCTGGGCTTGAGTGCGACTGATGGCTTTATTATAAGTGGCCATGGCCGACTCGATAGTGGTCGCCTCTTCGGTTGAGAGCTGAGATAGGATCTGGTCGAACATGGTGTTTTGTTGATGATGGAGCTTTTGTAGTAGCTTCTTTCCCTGAGGCGTTAAATGGGCCAGCAGGCTTCGAGTGTCTTTAGGGTTACATTGCGTGTAGGCAAACCCTTTCTCTGTAAGATGTGTGACGGCGCGACTGGCATTGGATTTATCGATATTGAGCCGCTGGGCCAGTTGCTTGATGGACACTGCTTGGTTACTGAGCTCAATGAGTGCATGGGCTTGAACTGGCGAGAGTGGCAGCTCCCCAAAGGAGGAGTTGAGCATGCCTAGCTGTCTGACAATGTGGCGTGAGACTGCTCTTAATCCAGCCCTCGCTCTAACTCTAGGGCAAGGCTCACTATCCAAATCTGTCACACTATTACTAAACGATGTCAATCTTATTCCCTCTGTTAAGGTTTTGGTGCGACTAACATCGATATTCAAAATCGCAAAGTATAACCTAGAGCGGTTTTAGATAAATTGCAAGTGGGGCTGAGCACATGCTAAGCAGTATTAACGTTGGTAAAGCTCCTCATTGAGTAGCGGCGCCATGGTTAAGATTAGGGCTTGGGTGTAGATGCTCTCTCTTGTTGCCACGCCTTGGGTCAATAGCCCGATCGCGCCGCCTTTTTGTTTGATGTTATCTGTGTTGAACAGCCTGTCCATCACATCGCCCAGCTCCTCACCTTCGCTTAATGCTTTATAAACCACTGGCGGCAGTGGGAGTATGGCACTGCGGCCCACTAAGCGTTGCTGTTTATCTGAGATCACTATGTAGGCAAACGTGGCTGGGCCATAGCTGAAGTTATCGACGCCGCCCTCGATGGCAATAAACAGATCGGCTTCGCTGGTGTCTGGCGCCGACTGGCAATGTTCAACTCTGTTAATCGCTCCCTTAAGGGTTTCATCTGTCGTCATAGGTTGCTCTGCCACTCCAGAAGGGGCATGACAACCAAGGCACTCTATCTCGGTATCAGGAAGCAGTTGAGTGAGGGCATGTTTAGCGGCTTGAACCTTGACTGGGTTCTTGGAGCCGATAACGACTCGGATCTTTGCTAATTGACTAATCTTTGACATCTGTTTTTCGCTTTTTTATTTTTTAGTTGTAGTTGATTTTTAGCAGTGTCGCTCGTTTGCATTTAGGTTGCAATCCAATGAGAGCGATAGATATAAAAATTATTGATGTTATGGAGTTAACCATTGTTTACTATGGTTAAATGTTAAATTTCCCTCCGTTTTTCCTCTCTTTTGCTCTCAGAAAGTCGCGCTGTTAAAAAATGAATTGTGAATGAATCTAGTGTGTTTTGCCGAAAGAGGCTAGGTAGGCAGTTAAATTGACTGTGACATGGTTCAAGTTTTTGCTTTGGCTTGTAGGTCGATATCTCGTTAGTGTGGTTTTTTGTGATGTCAATCGTGCAGGGCAAAATTGCCACGTGATTTTAAATATCAGCGTTTGGTAATTCATGTGATCATAATGTTGGGCTTTGGTTCGATCTCGTTATTCTCGTGGTGGTTTTATGAAAACTTCTTACATAATAACTGAGAGGTGGGTCACATTGTTCGCTTGTTCTGAAATTCGATTTCAAAACCCCGCGCTAGATCAACTTTTCAATGTACTAATTCTATATTCTGACCTCGAATTTTGCTCTGACTGTGGGGCTTACCCATAACGACACAGTCAATGCTTATACCTCGAAAACCAAAGGTGTCATTAGCACCTCTAAGGTAACTTTATGCAAGAAGAAGTGATGAATACCCAAGTAGAATCATCTGGCCGTCAAGGTTGGACACGTCAGGATACAACTTGGATGTTAAGTTTATTTGGTACTGCGGTCGGTGCCGGTATTCTTTTCCTACCTATCAATGCAGGGATGGGTGGTTTCTGGCCACTTGTAATGATGGCGATAATTATTGGTCCTATGACCTATTTGGCTCATCGTGGTTTATCTCGATTCGTGTGCTCTTCGCAGAGACAGAGCAGCGATATTACTCACGTAGTTGAAGAGTATTTTGGTGTTGGCGCTGGTAAGGCAATTACATTGCTCTACTTCTTTGCTATCTATCCAATTGTATTGATCTATGGTGTTGGTATCACAAACACTATCGATAGCTTCATTGTTAATCAGCTTGGCATGGCATCGCCACCACGTTGGTTGCTATCTGGTGTGCTTATTCTTGCCATGATGTCTGTAATGGTATCTGGTGAGAAGTTCATGTTGAAGGTGACTCAGTTCCTGGTTTACCCGCTTGTGGCTATTTTGGCATTTATGTCTCTATACCTTATTCCAAGCTGGAAAATGGATGCACTGACTCAAATTCCTACAACGGGTGAGTTTTTAGGTACTGTTTGGTTAACCATTCCGGTATTGGTATTTGCTTTTAACCACTCACCAGCAATTTCACAGTTCTCTGTTTCATTGAAGCGTGAGCACGGTGTTAATGCGGCTAAGAAGGCGGATGTGATTCTTCGTAATACATCTATGATGTTAGTTGGTTTTGTCATGCTGTTTGTATTCTCTTGTGTGCTTTCATTAAGCCCAGCACAACTTGCAGAATCTAAAGCGCAAAACTTGCCAATTCTTTCTTACCTAGCGAACGTACACGCCAGTGGTTTTGTTAGTTACTTTGGTCCTATCATTGCTGTGATTGCCATTGTGTCTTCTTTCTTCGGCCACTACTTAGGTGCGACTGAAGGTCTGAAGGGCATTATTACTAAGCAGTTACGTAGCAGTAATAAAGAAGTATCTGACAAGAAAATTAATAAGTTTATTCTTGGCTTTATGTTCTTCACCATCTGGGGTGTTGCCATTATTAACCCAAGCATCTTAGGTATGATTGAAGCGTTAGGTGGTCCAATCATCGCTGCGATTCTTTACCTGATGCCAATGTACGCCGTTTATAAAGTGCCAGCTCTTAAGGCATACCGCGGTCGTATCAGCAACATCTTTGTGATTATTGCCGGCTTGTTAGCGATGACTGCTATCCTGTTCGGTATGATGTCTTAAGCTACACCATTTTAAGATTGAATAAGGGGATCAGCACTGAATTGGTGCTGGTCCTTTCTGCTTTTGAGGTAATTAATATGTTTAGCGCATTTGATATTTTTAAGATAGGTGTGGGTCCATCCAGCTCACACACTGTCGGGCCGATGAAGGCCGCCAAAGAGTTTGTTGATGAGTTACGTCAACGTGGAGATATGACAAAAGTAACCCGTGTTAGTGTTGATATTTATGGTTCACTTTCACTGACAGGTAAAGGCCACCACACAGATACGGCTATCTTAATGGGATTAGGTGGAAATCTGCCTGAGAGTGTTGATATCGAGGCGATTCCTGAATTTATCCGTCAGATTGAAACCACTGAAACTTTACCATTAGGAAAAGAAGCCAAAAGTGTTGCGTTTCCTACAGGTTCTGTGACCTTTCATGCTTACGCACTACCGCTACATGAAAACGGTATGTCTATCCATGCTTGGGACGGTGATACCAGCTTATTCTCTAAAACTTACTACTCAACCGGTGGTGGCTTTATTGTTGATGAGGAGCATTTTGGGTTAGAAGCGGCTAATGAGGTGATGGTTCCATATCCGTTTGCCTTTGCTGACGATCTGCTTGCTATCTGCAAAGAGACTGGCATGAGTATCAGTGCTGTTATGTTGGCCAACGAGAAGGCTTTTAATAGCGAAGCGGTGATCTATGAGCGTTTAGGTGCAATTTGGGACACCATGAAGTCGGGTATCGAGAGAGGCTGTCAGACTGAGGGGATCCTTGCCGGTCCACTACGTGTGCCGCGCCGTGCACCTGCACTGTACCGTCAACTTGTCACTGGTGAACGTCACTCATCTGATCCTATGGCTATTCTAGACTGGGTCAATATGTTTGCCTTAGCGGTAAGCGAAGAGAATGCTGCTGGCGGACGCGTGGTGACGTCACCGACTAACGGTGCTGCGGGTATTATTCCTGCTGTGATGGCTTATTACGATAAGTTTATTCAGCCAATGACTCAGTCTGAGTACACCCGTTTTTACATGGCGGCGTCTGCGATCGGTAATCTGTATAAGCGTAACGCGTCTATCTCTGGTGCCGAGGTTGGTTGTCAAGGTGAGGTCGGTGTGGCTTGCTCTATGGCAGCGGCAGGTTTAGCTGAGATCATGGGAGCTACACCATCTCAAGTCTGTATTGCGGCTGAGATCGGTATGGAGCATAACTTAGGACTGACTTGTGACCCCGTTGCTGGCCAAGTTCAAGTGCCATGTATCGAGCGTAATGCTATCGCGTCTGTTAAAGCGATTAACTCATCGCGCATGGCGATGCGTCGCAGCAGTGAGCCTACCGTGAGTTTAGATAAAGTTATCGAGACCATGTATGAAACAGGCAAAGATATGCATGTTAAGTACCGTGAAACCAGCCAAGGCGGTTTAGCTATTAAAGTGACCAGTATCTGCGCGTAATCTATAAAATACGAGTTCCTAGGACCTAGGACCTAGGAACTCGTATTTGAGCTTTATTGGGACTATTTCTCTTCATACATCTGGTAGTAGCTTTTCTCCATCCCCAGTGCTGCATAGGTGCTTTGCGCTTTGGCGTTATCTTGTTCTACATAGAGCCTGAAACTTGCAGCCCCACCATTTTGCTCCGCTATTTGTTTAACCTCGTGATAAAGTTTCGCGTAGATCCCTTGTCTGCGGTTTTGTGGGCGGATATAGACACTCTGGATCCAGTAGTAATCTTTAGCGCGCCAATCGCTCCATTCAAAGGTTACCATTAAGGAACCAGCGATCTCTCCATCGACTTCAGCTACAAGGTAGAAGCCTTTCTCAGGGTTAGAGAGTAGGGTGTTGACCCCTTGGGTGAGAACCGATTCATCTAAGGCAAGATTTTCAGTCTCCTTCGCCATGGCTAAATTAAATTGAATCAAAGCATTAAGGTCTGATTTCTGGCCTTTTCTAATGTGCATTTTAGACTCCTTTTTTGTGGGTACTCTAGCATGTTACGGCGGCTCTTGGCTGAAATATTATTCAAATTAAATATTCGACCAAAGTCTAACTCTGCTAAACTTTTTAATAGTAAAGATGGAGGTGTCTATGGCGATGACTCATCACAAATTTCGTGTACGTAGATTATCTGCGGGTAAAGCTGTTAATCAGGAGCCGACAGAGCAGCATAAGTTGCTCCATTTTTTGCTGACCTTGGTCACTTTTGGCCTTTGGGGATTGGTCTGGTGGTGGTTGATTTTGAAATCTGAAGGCAAGGCTGATCAACTTTTTAGGGGGTTTGATGATGCCTATTGGAGCTACTTGATTGAACGAGAGCAGCCGCCAGCAGCACTGCATAAGATGAAGGTTGATGCCGATCTGAAGAGGGGATATTTTGATGCTTAGGGCATGTTACCAATAAAAAACCGCCAAAAGGCGGTTTTTTATTGGTATGAATTTATTGCCTGCTTAATACGATTTGAGTCTTACCCGCTTCATCTTTTAAGAGTAACTTGCCTTTTGCAAGTACTGCATTGGTGATCTCAGGCATTGAAGACATCACTCTTTGTTCTTGATCCATCAGAGCATCAACGCAGGCTTTCATGGTGTTACCAGCAGGCATCAGACGCACGTTATCTCCATCGATAGAGTAACTTCCGAAGAAATTATTGCAGCTGTTGTTGCCTGTGAGTTTCCCTTCATCAGCGAAAATAAGCTGAGCCGGGCTATAGTCGATAACAGGTTTGCCTGCAACGACCTCTATGTTCCATGTGCCAATAAGTTCGATATCTTGAGTTTGTGGGACGCTTGTACTTTGGCAAGCCGTTAAGCTGATTAAGGCTGCGGAGATAATGAGAGATTTAATAGACATGAGAGAGCCCTGAAATAATATAATGGCCATATTGTGACAATTATAATGCAAGATAAACAGTATTAAATCTGCCAAAAAGTGAGAAAGTGGGATGAAAGTGTTAAAAGTTGTTCGCGCTTCCCAGCTTGTTTAGATTTAGGTTGTCATCTGCTTGCTTTTTCATCGGTTCAAGGCTTATTTGAGTATCTGGAGTGAAGAAGCTTTGACCTGTATTGATGGTCAGTCCTGGTGCTTCTTTTGCTATCTGTTTTTTTAGTCTTGAAACTAACGAGTCTAAATTGGCTTCATGATCGATAAAACAGAGAATAATAAATTGGTTATGGCTGATCCTTGCAGAAACATCAGCATCTCTCATATTGTCATGGATAATTCGGGCCAGAAGTCGTCGTTTTTGAGCTTGAGAGTCGCAGGCTAAGGCTGAGTTATTACTCTCCTCAATGTTCTCCTCAATCAAAATAATGCCCGCATGGGAGCCAAAACGACGACTTAGGCTTAACTGCCTAGGGGCCATTAAGCTGAAACCATAGGGGTTAAGCATGCAGGTTTGGTCATCTTGTACCGAGAGCATCTTAATTTGCTGCATTAAAAATAGGTGCTTTAGCTCAGCTTGAATAAAAGATTTACTGTTTTCAATTAGGGAGGATAGTGGTCCCGTCTGTTTATTTAGATCTGGGTCGCAGATTAAAATAGAGCCAAACAGCTCCCCGTCAGGCCAAAAAATAGGTTGGGTCAGCAGGTGCTTAAATTGATTCAAAGAGGAGGATAGCTCTCTGCCCTCAGAGATTGTTGCCGTGTAACCGTTATGCTCCTCTATGATGGACTGTAAACCTGCGTCCTCAAATTGAGTGCCACCAATCAACTGATACTTCTTACCTTTACGGGCGCATACAATCTGAAATGAGTTACCGATGAACTGCACGATGAGGCAAGTTTCCGCTTGATAAAACTCTCCAAGCAGAGACAGTTGTTGCTGCCACTTAGGCCAGCTAATAGCAGGGTGGTCTTGCTCTCTTAGCCAAAGAAGATGGTGTTGACTTTGGGCTAGCATAATTCATGTCTCACTTTATGTTGGATTTATAGAGTCATTTAAACAGCCACGTACTTGAATTTAGTACCTTACTATTTGTAATCATACTTGTTTTTTTAGGTTATCTAAATGTAATTATGCAGTCGTGAAGAGAATAGAGAGTTTCACTTTTGAGGTTAAAAAGTAGCTGCTAATGGAGATTGAGTTTGAAAGCTCTATGAGAGCGTGTTACTGGCTTCATCTCTGGTTTCTTGCTCCAACATAGCGAGCTGAGCTTCCTGTTTTGCCTGTTCAGATCTCAACCCTTTTCTCGACTCTTCAATCATGGGGGAGAGTTTCAGGGATGAATCAGGGGTAAAGAAGTTGCAACTAACATCAATTTTGAGGCTTTCATTTTGTTGATAGAGGAGTTTTTCAACGCGTTGAGAGATGTGAAGAAGGTCTCGCTCTGAATCGATAAACACTAGCACTACAAATTGAGTATCATCGTAATGAGCCGCAATATCTGCTGTGCGTATGGTGTCTTGAATTATCTTGCCTAATAATCGGTTGTGATGTTCTTGAATTCGGTTGGTTAACGGATCGGGTAACAACTCAAAGAAAACAATCCCCGCATGAGCACCAAATCGTCTTCCTAAACTCAGCTGTCTGGGGGCCATCATGATGAATCCATACTCATTCAACATGCCTGTATCTTTGTCTCTCATGGACAGAGACTCGATACGTTGGGTCTGACAGTAGAGTGAGAGTTCCTGTTGCAGCAGCACCTGAAAAGGTTCAAGCATAAAGGCGTTAGCTTCACTTTTAGTTGTTCTGGAGTTTAGGACACAGATGCAGCCGAAATGGGTACCATCAGGCCACAATATGGGCCGAGTTAACATGCTGTTTGCTTCGTTAAAATCTTGAGGTAAATCTTGTGATTTTTGACTGGTTAGATCGATATTTAACCCTTCAGGGGGCGTATGAACTAAACGTTGAAAAATAGGGGTCTCTTTATCGAATAGGGTTCCTGTGGTAAAACACCTAGCCTCACTAATTGAGCTCACAATAATCTCAAACCCTTGACCTGTTTGCTGAATGACAAACACGACATCTGATTCATAGTAGCGATGCATTAACTCACATTGGTGCATCCATCGAACCAAGTTTAACTGAGTATTATCACTTTCAAGCAGGCTGACACTGGTATCAATATTTTCAGGAAGCATAGGAACCTAGACAAGACTAATCTTATTGACACTAATTGTGGTTGTCATATTGGTTTTTGGCAAATTTTTGCACAATCAAAGTCGATATTTTAGGGGATATTTCAATGGATTTGAGTATGTCTGTATAATACCAAGTATCAAAAATATGGATCTGAAACGAGTTATAGAATGAAAACTAGGCTTGCCCTTAGTGGTGATCTTGAGCAGTTAGAAAAGCTTGAGCGGCTTTACCTGAATGATGAGCTCGGTGATGCTTCACAAGCCGATGGTTTTGATGGTCAGGTATTTGGCTCAAAAGAGCTGAGGCTCCTGATTGAGAAGGGGTGGATTGTTGTCGCCGAAGAGAAGCAAATTATTCTTGGCTATGTGATTGCAGGCCCTTGGTCATTTTTTGAAACTGGGCCTGTTTATCGGAATATATTAGCGCGTCTTCATCGAGTCGAATTTGACGGTGCTAAGTTAACTAAAAGTAATTCGTGCCAATATGGCCCTATCTGGATCCACCCTGAACATCGCGGGCAGGGCATCTTTGAGCTCTTAGTTGGTACTTTGAAGGAGCATGTCAGTGCTAAGTATCCCTTTATGATAACTTTTATCGCCGAAGATAATATGGCTTCATTCTCCGCTCATACGAATAAGGCATCGATGCAGGTATTGGACTTTTTTACTTTCGATGACAGAGATTACTACCTGCTAGTTTTGCCAACTCAATAATGCCATTGCTAAGGATATCCTATGTTATCTAAACCCCTTGCTTCAATCTTTGCTCCCTACTTAGGGCTTAACTTGCCCGCTTTTGATAATCTGAAGTTGGTTGTTGCGGTATTAACTGAGCTGGGTGAGGAGTGTCACGGATTGGAGGCTGAGGTTTGTTTTGATAATGGGCAGCAAACTGCTTATCTGGTGCGCTGGAAAAAGCACTTTATCTATTGTGGGCGCACTAACTCTTACGCCAATTCGATAGATGAAGTGAGCAATTTAGATGATATTAATCCTGCGTCGATTAAGGTGTTGCAGCCACCAGTTTTGTCGATGCAACAGATCTCATTTATGTGTATGGAAAATGCCCATTTTGATCACTGTTAATGGTGTTTGATTGCTGCAAATTTTGCCGCTTTTTGGGGTTATCAGGCTGCGCTTGAACTTATAGTATTGTGGCTTAATAAACCTGTGCACCGATATGAGGTAAACTCTCCTTAATGTAGAAGGGTGTATAAGTAATGAAGAGTGATACATGATGTAGAGTAAGGTATTTTTACGCCGCTAAACACTATTGAGTATCAATACTGGCACCATAGAAACACTAATCTAGCATCAAAGCATTGGTTTTTATCTTTAAATTTTTTCGAAGCTTGCATGCTTCGTCTGGAAAATAACACATGAGTAGTACATCGACACATAAACCTCGGCCTATGGTTGACCTGTTAGTGAGTATCGTCATCCCCGCTTTTATTCTAATGAAGCTAAGTGGTGACGATCAGTTAGGGGCGAGTGGTGGCTTAATGTTGGCGTTAAGCTTTCCGCTAGGCTGGGGCATATTTGAGTTGATAAAATACAGGAAGTTTAATTTTATCGCCTTGCTTGGCTTAGCCAATGTGCTATTGACTGGTGGCATAGGTTTACTGGAGCTTGACCTTAAGTGGTTGGCAATCAAAGAGGCCGCAATTCCAGCCGCTATCGGTATTGCGGTACTTATTTCAACCTTTACCTCTAAGCCATTAATCAAAGCCCTCATATTTAATCCGGCGGTGATGGACGTTGATAAAATCAATGACAGGCTCAAACAGAACAATTGTGTGGCGGCATTTGAACAACGATTAATGAAGGCCACCTATTTGGTTGCCGGCTCGTTTGCATTCTCAGCTACCATGAATTACATACTGGCTAAGTGGATAGTGACTAGCCCAACCGGCACGCCTGAGTTTAATGAGCAGTTGGGGCAATTGAGTTTATACAGTTACCCAATGATCGCCGTACCATCTATGTTGATGATGATGGGCACCTTTTATTATTTATGGCGCACGATTCGTGATTTAACAGGGCTTAAACTGGAAGAGGTTTTGGCCAATCAGGGATAGTTGTTGTGGGGGGCATTCCAGATCCCCTCGGGTGATCAAGCTTAGCTTGATAGCATAGCCACAAAGACTCGGTATATTTTTAGGCTGGGAGTGGCATCCAACAAAAGTTGTTCCAATGGCCTGTGGCTGGCGTATGTGCAGACACTTCTGAGACACTCTGAGTAGATGTACTGATTGGTATTATTACACCTTATAAGATCAGCTTGCTAAAGTGATCGACATTGAGTGGCTGGCTAAACAAAAAACCTTGATAAAGGTGGCATTGCTGTTTTTTAAGGAAGGCCAGTTGCACTCTATTTTCTACCCCTTCAGCGACAACGGTTAAACCTAAATGGTGAGCCATCACCATGGTGGTTTCAACAATGGCGGCATCGTAGCCATCATGGGGCAGACCTTGTACAAAAGATTGATCAATTTTAAGGGTGTTGATTGGCAGGTGTTTGAGGTAGGAGAGTGAGGAGTAACCAGTGCCAAAGTCATCTAAGGCGATGCGAATACCTAGCTCTTGAAGTCTATCCATCTTTCTTATCGTTGAAGGGATATCATGGATAGCAACGCCTTCGGTTAACTCAAGCTCTATCTGCTCTCCATTTATCTGGTGTTTGATTAAACATATCTCAATAAATTCAATAAAATCAGGGTGCTTAAACTGGTTGGCACTGACGTTAATGGATAGGCACAGTTCACTCTTTCCTGCGTTATGCCACACTTTTAGTTGGCGACAGCTCTCCTCTAAAATCCACTTACCCACGGGAATAATTAGACCGTACTCCTCGAGGTGAGGGATAAACTCATCGGGGTTGACGATTCCATGTTTGGGGTGTTGCCAGCGAAGTAGTACTTCGGCCTTTAGGATATTTGTCCCCTCGGCATCGACCTGAGGTTGATAGTAGAGCAGGAACTCTTCATTTGTTATGGCTTGGCTTAACTCATCTTCTAGTTGGTGGCGTCGCCGTTCACTTTGCTCTAGCTCCTCATCATAGAAGCGGACTTGGTTTTTCCCTGTGTTTTTTGAGTGATATAGTGCGGCATCTGCGTATTTAAAGATGTCACTGTGACTCATGGTGGCATGATCTAAAATGACGACACCTATACTGCTGGTTATCTGAATTTTTAATTTACCAAGCAGTACAGGTTTACTCAGCTGTACCCTAATTCTCTCGGTTATCTGCTCCAACTCTTGGGTAACCAAGGCGGAGTTTTCTCCCAAGTTTGACAAAAAGAGAATAAATTCATCACCGCCCATCCGTGCAACCAGATCTTCCTCATCTTGGATATATTCACTGAGTATGTCACTCACCTCACACAGGAGAAGATCGCCTACTGTATGCCCATAATGATCATTAACCTGCTTAAAATTATCGAGATCGATATAAAGTAAGGCTGAGCAGTATCGGCAGGGTTTTGTCAGCTCTTGAGCTAAGTGTTCCATCAGAAGACGCCTGTTTGCCACTCCAGTTAAGGCATCATGATATGCCATAAAAGTGATCTTATTTTCGGCGGCAATGCGCTCAGTGATATCTGTGATGATCCCTGCAAAACCAGCAAACTGACCCGTTTCATCTCTAACCGCTCTGCAGGAGAGCTCAAATATACGTTTATCATTTTCGGCAGTATTAAAGGTTACCTCCTCACTTATCTCGATTAACTGCTTGTTGAGTAGTGCTTGAAACCCCTCTGTGCATTTTTGAGTATCTTGTTCAGAGAGGTTTTCAGCAAAATGTTGCCCTAAAGAGCTTTCGATGGAGTAGCCAGACATCCCATGCCAGGCTTGATTGAGAAATGTCCACTTGAGTGCTAAGTCGAGATGAAAGACGACATCACGTAGGTGCCCTACTAAATCTTCGTAGCGTTTCTCTGATGCTTGCAGGTGCTCAATCAGTCTGTTTTGTGCCTGCGATAGGAGTTCGCTTGAGCTAGGTCCTTTCAAACCATCAGGCATCTATAGTCCTAACGATTTTTCAATATCTTTTGAGGACATCACATTGGCGTAGAGAGGCATGATCTCATTGAGGTAGTACTCCTGCTCGAAGGTGGTTCTTGCTACCGTGCAGTCGGATATAATGGTGACGCGATAACCAAGGTCAGCAGCTTCTCGACCTGCTGTATCAATGCAGAGGGAGGTCACAGCACCTGCGATAATCACATCTGTTATCTTATTCTCCTGCAGTACTTTATGTAGCTCAGTATTGGAGAAACAGCTCAATCCCCGCTTACCAGGTAAGGTGATAATATCGGCTGACATAGATTCCACTTCGTCAATTGTTGCAGCGCCTAGGGTATTAGATCTGAATGCACCGTTATCTTTGATTATTTTTAAGATCCCTATGGGGTCGTTGAGCTCGGAGTAATCGGGAGTGAATATGATAGGTGTTGCAGCGATGACGGCATCTGTCGGAAGTAACGTTTTAATTAACTTTAGTGAATTAGATAAAATTGTGCCGACTTGTTCTGAGTTTTCCAAGGCACTGTGAAGGATACCGTCTTTGGCAAAATAGTCATTTTGATAGCCGATTAAGAGTAGAGCTGTATTTTGAATATTCATGACAATTCCCGCTATTTATCTGAACTTGAGTTTTGCTCATCTGCTTTGTTGTAAACATCACTTTTATAGGGTCTTTAATTAGTATAGTTAACTCTGATTTTTTATTGTTAAAAGGTAGGGGCTTAGTAGTACTGTGCTATCTACTTCAGTGAGCAAATAATTAATAACTGAGTAAATCACTGGTCTGGTATGTGATTATAGTTCAGATTGCCTGTTTTTCATTTTTTTATGCTTTTATTTTTACTGTTTATAATTTTTTGTCTGGAGTTGTGGCTTTCTTTGAAAGTGATGAGGCATATAAAAGTGCCGTTATTGATATGGCGGTTTATAGTTTGTGATAGGTAATAAAAAACCGCCAGAAGGCGGTTTTTTATGGGCTAAAGCGCGAGGCTTTAAGCGGTGAAGATTAAAGGCCAGCGTCTGCGCGTAGTACTTCAACTTTGTCAGTCGCTTCCCATGGGAACTCTTCACGACCAAAGTGGCCGTAGGCCGCTGTGGACTTGTAGATTGGACGAGCTAGGTTCAACATCTCTGTTAAGCCATATGGACGTAGATCGAAGTGACGACGTACCAGATCAATCAATAACTCCTCTGCCACTTTAGCTGTACCAAATGTTTCGATACTGATTGAGGTTGGCTCTGCAACACCAATCGCGTAAGAGACTTGAAGCTCACAGCGATCAGCTAGACCTGCTGCAACTATGTTCTTAGCCACATAACGTGCTGCGTATGCTGCACTACGGTCAACTTTTGATGGATCTTTACCTGAGAAAGCACCACCACCGTGACGCGCCATACCACCGTAGGTATCAACGATGATCTTACGGCCAGTTAGACCACAGTCGCCTACTGGACCACCGATAACGAAACGGCCAGTTGGGTTGATGAAGTATTTGGTCTCTTTAGATAACCACTTAGCCGGCAGTACAGGCTTAATGATGGTTTCCATGACACCTTCAATTAGGTCTGCTTGAGTCACCTCTTCGCTGTGTTGCGTAGAGAGAACAACTGCGTCGATACCTGCAATGCTACCATCACTGTTATAAGCAAAAGTCACCTGACTCTTTGCATCTGGACGTAACCAAGGAAGCGTCTTGTCTTTACGTACTTCAGACTGACGCTTAACCAGCATGTGCGAGTAAGTGATAGGCGCAGGCATTAATACGTCGGTTTCATTATTGGCGTAACCAAACATTAGACCTTGGTCACCGGCGCCTTGCTCTTTAGGATCAGCGCGATCAACACCTTGGTTGATATCAGGAGATTGCTTACCAATTACGTTTAATATGGCGCAAGAGTCTGCATCAAAACCCATATCTGAGTGAGTGTAACCAATTTCGCGAACGGTATTACGGGTGATCTCTTCGATATCAACCCAAGCAGAGGTTGTGACTTCACCACCTACCATGACCATGCCGGTCTTAACGTAAGTTTCACACGCAACACGAGCTTTTGGATCTTGCTCAAGTATTGCGTCTAATACCGCATCAGAAATCTGATCGGCTATTTTATCTGGATGACCTTCTGATACTGACTCAGAGGTGAACAAGTGCTTTGCCATGGTGGGAAATCTCGTCGTTGAACTATTTGAATGCATACCCAAGCTCTCAAGCCACATACATAGAGGGCGAACAGATCATCTGCTTAGAATAGAACTCAGCATCATGAAGCCGCTTGGGTATAGAAGTATTTACATCTAGACGGCTATTTTAATCCATTATTGCACTCTTATCACCCCCGATGATGAATTATTCCTCGAAATTGTGACATTAAGTCTATTCCTTTGTCAGAGGTTTATGGCTTTTACCTTTTACTATTAGTCGGTTACCTGTTTGTTCACCGAGTTCTATTTCCAGAAATATTTTTATTGTTAAGTGTAAATGTCCATTAATGGGCCATCCGTTGCCGACGACTATTTTCTTGATGGGGCAGTAAAATGCCCATTAGGGCAATAAACATTTGCGTCAAGGTGCTATGTAGGTGAAAATATGGCTCCCAAATTTGCCGTAGAGCATCGATGGTTTAATAAGTGCTGATCGATATAGTGCTCGTTGCTCTAGACCTCAAAAAATCAAGCAGGAGAGAGCATGTCATCTCGTAAAGAACTCGCAAACGCTATCCGTGCATTAACCATGGATGCCGTTCAAAAAGCCAATTCAGGTCACCCAGGTGCACCAATGGGGATGGCTGACATCGCTGAAGTGCTTTGGAACGATTTCCTTAAGCATAACCCGAATAACCCTGAGTGGGTTGATCGTGACCGTTTCATCTTATCAAACGGCCATGGCTCTATGCTTATCTACTCTTTGCTTCATTTGACTGGCTACGCACTGCCTATTGAAGAGCTTAAGAACTTCCGTCAACTGCACTCAAAAACACCGGGTCACCCTGAATATGGTTACACGCCAGGTGTTGAAACCACGACAGGTCCATTAGGCGCTGGTATCAGTAATGCTGTGGGTATGGCGATTGCAGAGAAGACATTGGCTGCTCAGTTTAACCAGCCTGGTCACGACATCGTTGACCACTTCACATACTGCTTCCTAGGCGATGGTTGTTTGATGGAAGGTATCTCTCATGAAGCATGTTCACTAGCTGGGACCTTAGGTCTTGGTAAGCTAGTGGCGTTCTGGGATGACAACGGTATCTCTATCGACGGCCATGTAGAAGGTTGGTTCACCGATGATACGCCTAAGCGTTTCGAGTCATACGGCTGGCATGTAATTGCTAACGTTGATGGCCATGATAGCGACGCTATCCGTGCTGCAATCGAAGAAGCTAAGTCTGTAACAGATAAGCCAACAATGATCTGCTGCAAAACCACTATCGGTTTTGGTTCACCAAACAAGTCCGGCAGCCATGATTGTCACGGCGCACCATTAGGTGATGCTGAGATTGCTGCTGCACGTGAATTCCTCGGCTGGAACCACGATGCATTTGAGATCCCAGAAAACGTATACGCAGGTTGGGACGCTAAAGAAGCGGGTCAAGCGAGTGAGTCAAACTGGAATGATAAGTTCGCAGCATATGAAGCGGCATTCCCTGAGCTTGCAGCTGAATATAAGCGCCGTGTGATCACGGGTGAATTACCAGCTGACTTTGAAGAGAAGGCACAGGCTTTCATTCAAGAGTCTCAAGATAAAGCGGAAGGCATTGCGAGTCGTAAGGCTTCACAAAATGCGATTGGTGCATTTGGTGCCATCCTACCTGAAATGCTAGGTGGCTCTGCAGACCTTGCAGGTTCTAACCTAACGCTTTGGTCTGGTTCTAAAGGTATTCAAGACGATCCTGCTGGTAACTACATCTATTACGGTGTACGTGAATTCGGCATGAGCGGTATCATGAACGGTGCATCACTTCACGGTGGTTTCATCAATTATGGTGCAACGTTCATGATGTTTATGGAGTATGCACGTAACGCAGTACGTATGTCTGCATTGATGGGCATCCAGAACATCTTCGTTTACACCCATGATTCAATCGGTCAAGGTGAAGATGGTCCAACTCACCAGCCAGTAGAGCAGCTTGCAAACCTTCGTATGACACCAAACATGACGGTATGGCGTCCATGTGATGCGGCGGAAACTGCAGTATCTTGGAAAAATGCAATCGAGCGTCGTGATGCGCCAACTTCGCTTATCTTTAGCCGTCAAGGTTTGAAAGCTCAAGCGCGCACCGCTGAGCAGCTAGCAAATGTGGCTAAAGGGGGTTATGTACTGAGTGATTGCGCTGGTACGCCAGAGCTAATCCTTATTGCAACAGGCTCTGAAGTGCAACTCGCTCTTGATTCTGCTGCTGCACTGACAGAGCAAGGTAAGCAGGTTCGCGTTGTCTCTATGCCGTCAACTAACGAGTTTGACAAGCAAGATGCAGCTTATAAAGAGTCTGTACTGCCACGTAACGTTACTAAGCGCGTTGCTATCGAAGCGGCTCACGTTGACTTCTGGCACAAGTATGTTGGTTTCGACGGCGCGGTTGTTGGTATGACAACCTTCGGAGAATCAGCACCTGGTGGTGATTTGATGAAGCACTTCGGTTTCACTGTTGAAAACGTAGTTGCTACAGTTAACGCTCTTTAAGCTAGTTAGCGTTGCCATTGATGACTCTATCAATGGCTCTGTTTAGTTAGCGCATCAATTGGTTGCTCTATGATGCAAAATAATTGTTTAAGTGTTTTTTGCTTTAAGCATTTATGATACAACGGCTTACCTAATAAGGTAGGCCGTTGTCGTATCAATAAATGAGCTGTTAAAGGGAATAGAAAGCTTAATGATCAGAGTTGCCATCAATGGATATGGCCGTATCGGTCGCTCAATTCTTCGTGCAGTTTACGAAACGGGTAAACGTGCCCAAATTCAGATCGTTGCTATTAACGAGCTCGCCAAACCTGAAGCTATGCTTCATCTCACTCAGTACGATACTACCCATGGCCGCTTCCAATCTCAGGCTGAATTAGATGCTGACGGCAAAAGGCTCTTGATTGGTGATGATGCCATTACCTTGCTGCATGAAAGCGATGCCAGCAAGCTTCCTTGGCGTGAGATGGATATCGATATTGTCTATGAGGCGACCGGAGTCTTGTCTGATAGGGAAAGCTGTGAAGCCCATATCCAAGCGGGGGCTAAGCAGGTACTGATCAGCCACCCATCCTCCAGTGATGTAGACGCTACCATAGTGTATGGCGTCAATCATCACCTGCTTGAAGCTGACCATACTGTGGTTTCAAATGCTTCCTGTACCACTAACTGTATTGTGCCTGTCATCGAAGTGTTAGATAAACACTTTAAGGTGAAAAGCGGGGCTATTACCACGATACATTCGGCGATGAATGATCAGCAAGTGATCGATGCTTATCATGATGACCTTCGTCGTACCCGGGCAGCGGGTCAATCTATCATTCCGGTGGATACTAAATTAGCGCGGGGGATAGAGCGCATTCTACCTCAAATGAAAGATAAGTTTGAAGCTATCTCTGTGCGTGTGCCGACCATCAATGTGACGGCAATTGATGTCTCTGTGACTATTGACTCAAAAGTTGATATCGCCTTAGTAAATCAAGTGCTTTGTGATGCATCTAAGGGACTTTATAAAGGTGTTTTAGGGTATACTAACGAGCCATTAGTCTCCTGCGATTTTAATCATGATCCCAGATCTAGCATAGTCGACGGCACCCAGACCCGTGTCAGCGACGGACACCTAGTGAAGCTACTTTTATGGTGTGATAACGAGTGGGGCTTTGCCAACCGTATGTTAGATACCAGTTTAGAGATGATTAGAGCACGAAGGGCATAATAAGCTCACAAAGCTTCGAGCTAAATTTTTAAACCTGATGGCTTGGTGTTGTGTCCCAGCGTTCAGGTAACCGTTTACTTTATTTTTAACTTTAATTTTAAGCATTTAAGGAAACGTAATATGGCTATTATTAATATGTCAGAGTTAGATCTACAGGGTAAGCGTGTGCTTATTCGTGAAGACCTCAATGTGCCTGTGAGTGAAGGTGTTGTGACTAGTGATGCACGCCTACGTGCAGCTTTGCCGACCATCAAGTTAGCGCTAGAGAAGGGCGCCGCTGTGATGGTGATGTCACATTTAGGGCGTCCAACAGAAGGTGAGTTTAACCCTGAGTTTTCACTTCAGCCTGTGGTTGATTACCTGACTAAAGCCCTCTCTTGCCCTGTGCGTTTAGCTAAAGATTACCTCGACGGTGTTGAAGCTAACGCTGGTGAAGTCGTGGTTTTCGAAAACGTCCGCTTTAATGTCGGTGAGAAGAAAAATGATGAAGCGCTAGCTAAGAAATTAGCGACGCTTTGTGATGTCTATGTGATGGATGCTTTTGGTACGGCTCACCGCGCACAAGCTTCAACCCATGGTGTTGGTTTACATGCACCTGTTGCCTGTGCAGGTCCTCTACTTGCCGGTGAGCTTGAAGCTTTAGGTAAGGCGATGGATAACCCTGCACGTCCACTTGTGGCAATTGTGGGTGGCTCAAAAGTATCGACTAAACTGACAGTATTAGAGTCCCTCTCTAAGATTGTTGATCAGCTGGTTGTCGGTGGTGGTATCGCTAACACCTTTATCGCAGCGGCTGGTCACGAGGTGGGTAAGTCACTTTATGAAGCCGATCTGATTGATGAAGCTAAGCGTCTTGTGGCGAACGCCCAGAGTCGCGGCGGTGATATCCCTGTGCCGACTGATGTTGTGGTTGCCGGTGAGTTTAGCCCAACGGCTGCAGCAAGATTAAAAGATGTGAGCGCAGTGACTAGCGAGGATATGATCTTCGATATCGGTCCTGACAGCAGTGAGGCTCTAGCCGAGATCTTAAAAAATGCAGGCACGATTGTATGGAACGGTCCTGTCGGTGTATTTGAGTTTGACCAGTTCGGTGAAGGCACCAAACGTATCGCGGCAGCCATTGCTGATTCAAGTGCATTCTCTATTGCTGGCGGTGGAGACACTTTAGCGGCAGTAGATAAATATGGTATCGCTGACAAGGTCTCTTATATCTCTACCGGTGGTGGTGCTTTCCTTGAATTTTTAGAAGGTAAGGAACTTCCTGCGGTAGCTATGTTAGAATCTCGCGGAAAATAATGAACATCAGTCGATTTAGCGCCTAATAATTGAAAATATAATGATAAATAGGCGTTAGTGCGACATATAAAAGAAACCGTGTTTCGATTCAGGGGCTTTCATTGTCTATGATTAATGGATGAACTTGAATCGAGACATAAAAATCAATCCAAACGATAGTGACCTCGCTGGTGTGAACCAGCCTATTATTGGAGTAAAAAATGGCTTTAATTTCCCTACGTCAAATGCTTGATCATGCTGCTGAACATGGTTACGGCGTCCCAGCTTTTAACGTGAATAACCTTGAACAGATGCGTGCGATTATGCAGGCTGCTGAAGCAACTGATAGCCCTGTGATCGTTCAGGCATCAGCTGGTGCACGTAAATATGCACGTCCTCAGTTCCTTAAGTACTTGATGGCCGCAGCGCTTGAGCAGTACCCAGATATCCCTGTTTGTATTCACCAAGATCATGGTACCGACCCAGATATCTGTCAGCGTTCTATCCAGCTTGGCATGTCCTCTGTCATGATGGATGGCTCTTTGATGGCCGACGGTAAGACGCCAGCTTCTTATGAGTACAACGTGGATGTGACCCGTAAGACGGTAGCGTTTGCCCACGCCTGTGGTGTGTCTGTTGAAGGCGAGATTGGCTGTCTTGGTAGCCTTGAAACTGGAGAGGCTGGTGAAGAGGATGGTATCGGTGCTGCTGGTATTCTTAGCATGGATCAGATGCTTACGACGCCTGAAGAGGCTGCTCGTTTTGTTGCCGATACTCATGTTGATGCTCTGGCTATCGCAATCGGTACCAGCCATGGTGCTTATAAGTTTAGCCGCAAGCCTACCGGTGATGTACTACGTATCGATCGTATCAAGGAGATCCACGCACGTATTCCTAATACTCACCTTGTGATGCACGGTTCATCTTCAGTGCCTCAAGAGTGGTTAGAGGTGATCAACCAGTATGGTGGCGCGATCCCTGAAACTTACGGTGTGCCTCTTGAGGAGATCGTTGAAGGTATCAAGCATGGTGTACGTAAGGTCAATATCGATACCGATCTACGTCTGGCTTCTACTGGCGCGGTACGTAAGTTCCTCGCTGAAAACCCAACAGAGTTTGACCCTCGTAAATTCCTGAAGGCATCTATGGAAGCGATGGCAGATATCTGTACGACACGTTATGAAGCGTTTGGTTGTGCAGGAATGGGCTCTAAGATCAAGCCTAAGTCATTGCAGGCTATGTATAAAGCATACCAGTCTGGTGAGCTAGATCCACAAGTTAAGTAAATAGCCGTTTACTTAATTGTTTAAAAGTGCCCGCTATCTGCGGGCATTTTTGTATTTATCGCTTTAGTTAGCCTTTTTTGTGTCAAATCCTTCAAATGCTAGTGTCTTCATCTTTTTTTTGTTTATTTCTCAGAATTTATTAATCTGTATCACCATTTTCAATTCTGTTTTTTGAGTGTTAAAATTGCGCGGATTTTAAGGGAAATGATCTTTCGGAGTATTAGAAAAATGAAAAAACTGCTTATTGCATCAGCTATATTAATGGCGGCGCCTTTTGCTGCTCAAGCCGGTGCTGATTTTGTTGAAGGCGATAAGACCTTTGGTGGTGACGCCGAGCTGGGTGCTACCATTACTACAGGTAATACCGATACGACCTCATTAAAGGGCCGTCTAGATATGAAGCATGAACTAGGTAACTGGGAAAACCAGTACCTATTAGAAGCGCTATATAAAGAGGACACGGGTGAAGTTACTGGTAAGCGTTATTATGGTCTAGTACAAGCCGATTATAAGTTTGATGAAGTGAGTTACCTGTTTATCAATGCAAATCACGAGATTGATCCCTTCACTGGTTTCGATTCTAAATCAACCATCTCAGCTGGTTATGGTCATAAGTTTGTCGATACAGGAAAGACCCTATTTAATGTTGAGATTGGTCCTGGTTACCAATATAAGCGCTTGGATAATGAGAGTGCACTTGCAGCGGGCTACGATACAGAAGATAGCTGGGTTGCTCACGGTGTTGTGAACTTTGAGACTGAAATTACTGACAGCTCTACCTTTAAGCAGATGTTTGTTGCCGATTATGGTGACAGTTTAGAAGGACGTTCAGAGACCTCTATTACGGCCAATATTATTGGTGCACTTGCGATGAAGTTTGCCGTCGTGGTTCGTTATAACAGTGAGCCATTGGACAATAAAGAAAGCACTGATACAGAAACAAATATGACGTTACTGTACGCGTTCTAACTCTTCATAAAAGAGTTTTTTGTCTGTTTCTATATAGGGATGAAAGCATGTTTAACGGCTTTCATCCCTTTTTAGCTATATATCCATCAAAATCATTGCTTTTTTATAACATTAAAAACCTGTATTGATTATGCATCTTATTGATATTAAATAAAAATGAGTGCTATATCACGCTTCCTGTTATTGGGTGAAAATAATGACTTGTGATCACAGAACAGCGTGTTAGGAGAGGCTAGAATAATTTGCTATTTAGTTCGTTGAGGCTGATATATGCAGATAGGCTCATGTTGGTTTGATATAAATAGTAAGACATTATCAAATCTCGGCAATGACACCAGCTGGAAGATGCCAGCTGCCGAATTTTCAGTTCTTGAAATCTTAGTGTTGCAACGGGGACAGGTGCTATCTAGGGAGGAGCTTTTAGCGAGTATGCCTGAAGGGCAACAGGAACTGGCTCAATTAATATTGGCCATTGAGCGGGTTAGGTTCTATTTAGGTGCAGAGCATGCTGAGTTACTCGAGACCGTCGATAAGCAAGGCTATCTACTGCATAGCGCGCCTAAGTCAAAAATCAGAACGACCTCCTCGATCCCATTTGGTAGCATTTCGGCTAAGCATTACTTCATTTTTATTGCACTTCTGCTAGGTCTGCTTTGGGTCATAAACTCCCTGTTTGTTCCGGCGGTGAAGATCAACTCAGTCAGAGAGCAAGTGATCATTAGTCACTCCTCTAAACTCTCTTTTTACCCAGTGTTTAGCTCTGAAGAGGTGAGAATGAATCATGCTATTCAGATCCAATCACTGATCCAGACCATAGAGACCTGTCGTCAGGTGCCATGGGAACATCTATTTCTCTCGATCTCTACAGAAGATAACCTGATTAGTATGGTACTTAAAAGAGGAGTGAGTGCAGGTGTGGAGGTGAAGAATTTAAAGATCGTTCCTTTAGATGCGGATTGGCATTTTATCGATGAAAGCTGGCTAGTTAAGGTCGGGGTGTGTGGTGAATAGATATCGTCATCTTTTTTGTAATGGCAAAAAATTCTGGATCTTGCTATCCAGTCTCATCGCGATTGTGGGTTTATGTGCGGCATTGCATCTCCTCTTTGTTCCTGAAGATAATGTCTCTTTGAGTTGCAGTGCAGATCTCTATAGTAAAAAACCTAACAGAGATCTATCTCTTGGTTTAGAGATTGAGACGAGAGGGGAGTTGGTCACGCTTAAGTATCGCTTCTTTAAATCGGGAATAGAGAAAAACTCCATGATTTTAAGCGGCAAGGTGAGCAAGCTTGATCTGACCTCTATGTCGTTAAAACTTGAGCTAGATAGTGGTCAAGTTATCTCAAACCTTGCACAAAAAGGACTTTCCAAGCATATGAATACAATTGTCGATGCGAGTCGTCTGGCTATTACAAATGGCACTCCCTTAACACTTGGCATCCATCTTCTTGAGCTAGATGAGAAGAATAATTATGCCATCATCCAGTTTACACCTGATGATGGCATATGGGGCTGTGATCTAAAGATCCACAAGTTACCATTCTAATAAATGTTGTAAGAGTGGAGTGAGGGAAAGATGAACCTGTCCCTCTAAGCCTCCTTATAAAGGAGGTAAAAGTGCTACTTCGTTCGAACTTAATGCACCTTTGATCTCGATGGCTACCTTGTACCTTGTAACTACTCCATCAGAGTCCCCTCGACTCCAGTCAAGATCAGGGGCTTCGAAGGTGTAGTTACCTTTCGTCTCTGACTCAGTGAGTATTCCCTCACATTGCTTCTCTTGATTGTTACAGCTGTAGCTGTTTGTTAGGTGCCAACGCTGCCACCCCTTAGGGTTATTTATTTTACCGCTCTGTTCTGGAAAGCCGAAGTAGATGATCTTGTAATCTTTGGCTTGTGTGATCGCTTGTTGCTCATTATCACTTAAATTAAAACTCAGTGCGCCTGACACTCCTTCAAAGCCTATGAGTTCAACTTGTATGCTAGTGGCTTTATCGATATCAATTGCTGTGTCAACGGGAGGCGGAGCTATCTCGCCGCCATCATTACTGTTATTGCTATCACTGCCGCACGCTGTGGCCAAAAGGCTACAGGCAAGGAGTGAAGCGAGCCGTATATTGTTCATCATCTGCTCCTTTAGTTAAAGTGACCGGTATGACATGTTGTGCATTCCATATCAGTCTTGACGCTAGCAGCAGAGCTCATGGTATCGCTAACGCCATGGCAGCTCTGACAGCTTTGGGCTTCGCTCGATGGCTTAGACTCTGGAAGTGCAGCAATATCCTCTCCGTGGTAAGCGCGATTGAGGAGTTCCACCAGATGAAAAGCGATGGAGGCGGATAGACGGTAACAGCGCTCACCTTTCTGACTAAAAGTTTTACCTGAGGCTTTAGACCAGTTACTGATTGAGGAGTGACATAGAATACTATTTGCCGTAGAGGAGCTGCCTACTAATGCTGTTTTCTCATCTGTCGAACCGATACCGCTAACAAATTCTGGTGATGAGAATGGCAGTTCAGTGTTTTCGTAATAACGGAATGCGGCGCCAATAACGGCTGAGTTTTGTTTGTTAATATCATCAAGAATATTGATCAGCATGCCTGCCGCGTTAAGGTTTCCACATATGGTTCCCTGGCCAACAACACCTGCGAACCCGAAACCCGCTAAGGCAGTTGGTATGGTTTTAAATTTGGCTGCATCAGCGCTTGCTGAGTTACCTAACATGGTAACAAGGGAGTGGAAAACCTGATGCATACAACCACCGCCTGTTTCATAGGCAAGCTTTGCAGTGGCCATGGGATCCAGCGGCACATATTTAAGCTTATCTCCCAGCTCGAGGTGGAAGTTTCCCTGATCATCTGTTGCTGCAAAGGCTGATGTGCCTACTAAGCTTACTCCGGCTGCGGCAGTACTTATTCCGATAATTCTTGTTAATGCCTGGCGTCTGTTAATTGTCATCACTGTCCCTCACTTAGCTTAAGTTGTTTTCATTGCTATCTGGTACACCGAACAGCTTCTAGCTGGCCGGTTTGCTTGGGATAAGTGTCTAATTTGAATAGCGTAAATAGTGTGATCTCGTGTGGATAAATATTGAACTATCACAAGTTCGGTGAAGGATAACTTTTCAGTGCTCAAATCTAAGGGGCGGGAGAGTAAACTCACCCATGAGATCTAAGCATGCGCCTAAATGGTGAGCTGGATCATGATATTTATAATCTTCATGTTAATTTATCGAATTTGAAGCTCTCTTAATTGATGTATTTATATATTTATCAATGTGATCCCCTTCGCAAACTAATAAGCTATTTACACGCTTAGAGCAGCTTTTAACATGGGCTTTCAGAGGAGATAACCGTGATCACAGAAATGACTGCTTAATTTACATATTATCGCTTCGATATTGGTGATGGGGCGTATTATGATTTTGGGTGCTTGTCAGTTTGATGCCCGTCGGGCTCAACTAAAGAACCTTACTACTGGTGATGAATGGCTGCTACCGAGAGCTGAGCTTCAAGTATTAAAGTTACTGTTAGCTAGCCGAGGCTCAGTGGTTGCGAAGCATAGACTCGGCGCTGCCGATGATGATCATCCAGCCCTGACTGATTCTTCTGTGACGCGAGCGGTATTTATGTTGCGCTCATTTCTTGGGCCCGAACATGAACACCTTATCGAAACGGTAAAGGGACGAGGCTACCGTTTACGTAGCGAAACTCGTCGTCGTAGAAGAGAGAGGTGGTTAACGCTAACCTGGGGGAAACCTCGGCTAACTCTCGTTATTTTATTGCCTTTTATTGTATTAACTGCATTTTATTTTAGTGAAAGCTATACAGGTAGTGAGCCTACTGCTCCCTTAAAGAGTGTGTCAATCTCTCTCCCTTCAGGGCAAGAACTGAGCTTGATTAGTTACAGTAAATCAAAGACAAATAATGAGTCGTTATTACTCCTCATTCAACAGCTTGAAATGGGCTTTAAGCAATGCATCTCAACGAGTTGGCAACAGGTCTACTTATCTCTTTCCCACGACAAACAAATATTTAATATCACAATGAAAGGCGAGAAACTCGGTCAGTCGGTGATCAGAAACTTGAAACTATCTGATTTTAGACAGCAGAAACAGTTTATCTCTCAAACCTGGTTAGATGAGGTCGCGCTTTGTGAATAGAAAGCTTTTGTGGGGGATCAATGGGTTAATCTTATTCATACTGATAATGAGTGTGACTTTTAGCTACCGTCAGCTTAACCCTACACAGGAGTTAATGATGAGCTGTAGCTCTGAGCTCTTCGATCCCAGCGACGAGGGGGAGAGTAAAAGCCGTCATTATCTATTGGTTGATCTGTTCGCTAAAGGGGAGCTGGCACAGTTTAACTATCGTTATTTTAACCATGATGGCAGTTCTGCTGGTAATATCAGAATGAAAGGCAGTGTGGTTGGGGTCGATAATAGTGCGCAGAGATACGCTTTTTCGGTGAAGACTAAGGAGGAGTCAGGGTTAGACGGAGATGAGGTACCCGAGCATATGCGTTATCTCTCCTATGTAAGCTCTTTTAATTTGGATAAAAAGGGGATGCATAATTTAAGTGTTGAGATGTTAGATCTCAATGAACAGAATGATTATGCTGTGGTGCTTTTTCAACCAAGTAACACCGTTTGCGGCTGCCGTTTGGTTCAATAATCGACTTTTACGCTATAATTAGGAATAAATTAAAAATAACTATCTGATTTAATTTCGTAAATATTTAGGGGCTCAGTGTCTAAAGTTCGCGTTAAGCAGGAAGAATCTCTCTCTATCAAGTTTATCCACCAGATGAAGGTGGGGGATAACCGACGTCTGGATCTTTACTTTTTTCTGCCTAAAGAGATGGGGATAGGCCCCCACAGCTTAAATGAGGAGGAGTATTACCACTCCGCTATCACAGGACGACGCTCCTACTACTCCACAGGCTTACATCTGCCGCTCGTACAAAGTCGATTTGCCAGTCAGAAGAAGCGAACTGTTGAGGAGTTTAGGCTTTATCTTAATCTTTTTGCTTATCAATTTGCGGTAGCCATTGAGACTGACAGTAAAGAGCTGAGACAGATTGAGGAGCCAGAAGAGTTCTTTACTGCGTTAAAGGATCTGAGTGAGTTAGTGGCGCAGCTACTAAAAAAGTTTCGCCGTAACGAGCCGAGCGATACTAAGAGAAAACCCTACTTTGAAAATGCCGATAACTACCTCTCCTGGTTTTGTGAGCAGCAGTTGTTAAAGCTCTTGTCGCGAGCCCCCAGAGGCAGTGAGTACAGTGAGATGATAGAGGCGGTTGTGGCTCAATGTCGAGCAGAACATCAGCACAGAGATGCTAGGCGTTATAACTCACAACAAACTCAAGATGATCCTAATCGTATCTCGAATAAAATGTTGCTATTAAGGCGCCTTATTCAACAAGGGGTTGTGCTTAAGGATGAGCTGAAAACCTTAGGGACTGGCCTTAAGAAGATGACCACAGGCTTTGCTACGGCCATGGTGATGTTAGTGGTTTCCGCCTTAATCATTAAGGCTCAGGGGGTATTCAGTGGGCTCACCATCGCATTAGTGCTCACCCTCGCGGTGATCTATGGTTTTCGTGAGATCTTTAAAGAGGATATTCGTAACGCACTGTGGCGTTTCATTCAGAAGGGGCGACCTAAGTGGAGCCGGATTTTACGGGATACGACCAGTCAAACTGCCATCGCGAAACAGTTGGTCTGGCTCGATTTTATGAAGACATCTGAGCTGCCAGATCCCATCACGGATATTTTAAAGAGACGCCACTCCCAGAATAAGCTCGATGCTGAAGTACTGCACTATGGCATACATACTCGGGTTACTCAGAAGGAGTTTTTGACTGGTTATACTTCGATTCAGGAGCAGGTTAACTTTAGTCTAGTGCCCTTTGCCCGTTATCTGGAGCGGGGTAAGGCGAAGATCTATAAAGAGTTAGATGGCAAGATAAGCAATGATTCAGTGGAGCGGCGTTATCAGATCAATATGATCCTCGCCCTAAAAAGCGGCAAAGGGGAGACCGAATACGCTAGGTATAAGGTCACCATGAACCGCTCAACGATTATCGATATCAGTCAAAGTGACATCCCCGAGGGGATCCCTTTAATGGAGTAAGCCGTTTCAAAATGCAAAGCTACGAGTTCCTAGTACTGCTATTTTACCCTAGGCCTTGTCTGGTAAACGCCTGACAGATCATCTGCTCCCCTGTTTGCTTAGCGCGTTTAAGCGCTACCTCTGCATTACTTAGGTACTGCTCCAATGATTGGCCGCTTTGATAGGCTGCGATCCCCATGCATATCCCTTCGCTTAGTCCAATATCACTTAAGTTGCTCATGGATTTTATTGCGAAGTGGTGGGCCTTATCGGCATCGGTATCTGGTAAAATGATGATGAGCTTCCCAAGCTGCCAATGGGACATCTGGTAACCCGCAGGCAGATCCCTAAGGATCTTCAATTCAACCTCTTTCTGCCTATTCTCTAGTTGGCCGATATCACTCATATGACTGAGCATGCTCTCTGCCGTGATATCCATCAGTATCAAGCTTGAGCTCTCTCTCTTATTCGAAGGGAGTGATTTAAAGTAGCTCTCTAGATCCCTTAGGTTGACTAAGACTGTGGTTCTGTGGGGAACCAGTTCACCGCGGTCTGAGTGTGACTCTTTTTGAATCGCTTGTTCAAAGGTACATACGATATATTCGATCTCCCCTGAGGTGTCCAGATGTCCTTTTAACGTCGCTTGAAGGCAATCACTGGCAATATGGCTTTGGGTACAGAGCACCTGTCCTTTCCAACTTCCCTGAAGAATTATCTGCTGAAGTATCTGTGACCATTTACTTCCTATATCGGGATTGAGCAGCTCAGTCAGATTTTTAGTGGGATTTTGCTGTATTTGCATCTGCTGATCGAAGGCGTGATTAGTGCGAACTAGGTTGCCATCGGCCTGAATTAACGCCGTTGCAACTGAGCTATCATTGAGCATCTGATTGATATACGCATCATTTTTAGCGCTATAAAGCTCACTGACATCTTCAAATGTGATCAAAAGATAGGCTTTGGTCTTCACCGAATCATGCTGGGTTTTAATATGAGCAATCAGTTGAGCTTGAGTCTCAGTGCCTGAATCGAACTCACCTTTCCACTCTCCATGCTGCTGAACATGAAGCATTATCTCTGTGTATTCATCATCTTCGAGATGCAATAGACGCTGTAGACTTCGGTCGAGTAATTCATCTTTGGGCAGTCCTAATTGATCGGCCGCTCGTTTATTGGCTGAGATAACGCGGCTATTATCGTTGACGATAATGCAACCGATATCACGATGAAATAGGCGGCTTGATAGTTCGATGCTGTACATACGTGACGCTTGCTCAAGACGATAAAGGTGGCTAAGGAATATGAGCAAAGAAGCAAGGATTGTCAGTACAGATGCACCTATTATCAGTAAGCTACGCCACTCTGTGAATTTAGCGGCAATATCATCATTGCGTACATATGAGACCAGGAAGTACTCTCTTCGGGTTTCATACTGAGTGGTGAGTTCGACTTTCAGGTAGACAAATGTGGCATTGTCGCCATGAAATTGGCCAAAGTTACTGGTTGCCATCTTACGCCAAAGAGCGGGATAGCTCTGTCTTAAACTGCCCCCCATAGTGTCGGGCACTCTTTGTAGCGAAGGGCGAGATTCGGCTCCTGCGTAAAGCAGGCCTTGGGTGTCTAACATCAATAGGGGGGACTGGCTGCTTGAGTATGCAGGCTTGACGCTCTTTAACATCTGCGCCATGGAGTTATAGGTGACCAGATATCCTCTAATGCTTTGATCTGGGTTTTCCAGCCAGGCGAGTTGGTACATGTAAGGCTCTAGTTTGCCATTTATCGGGCTAAATTCGAGTGGGGAGGTATAGATCTCATTGCCGCCCATATTACTCGATGAACCCAGCAGTGCTGCTGGTATTGGCTCATGACCGAAGTCATCACTGGTGGCGAATTTAAATTTACCTTGGGGATCGAACAGGGCCATATCAAGCAGCTCTGGAATGTTGTCTCGTATAATATTCCAGTTTTGTTTGAGCTTCTCCTCTCTCTCTTTAGTGGGGAGATCAAGATAGCGCTTGAGTAGCTCAGATTTGGCAAACATCTGAGTACGAAACTGTTGAAATGCGACTTTGTCGGCAATAACAGTCCCAACAGCCTGAAGTTCACTGTATCTCTGAGTTGCCCAGTCCTCCTGAAGACGGCGCTCACCTAACGTGATGATAACATTGCTTAACAGGGTGACACTTATGATGAGTAAGCAGAGCTGAGCTGCGACGGCTAGCAAACGTTGGTGGGACCAATGGATCCCTTGGGCTGCGATTAGAAGAGGTTGTTTTCGCGTCAGCATCAGAATTTAATTGTCGTTAGTTTTATGGAACAATATATTAGCACAAAACTATCATCCAAACAGTGTCTGTTACACTCTGTCAGATTATTGAAACTTGCTCTTTATTCTGCGTATTTTGTGACTAATCGCCTTGCTATGAATCACCCGACGATATCGAGCACTCTGTGTTTGAAACTGGCTCCACAGCTCTCAACAAATGTTTGACAGGCTTGGATATCGACCCCCTCGAGTCCATCGATAGCCGATACTTGAACTGAGTCAATATAGTGAGGTGCCAGCGAGATAAACTCTTTTACCGCTTGATAGCTGTTTTTAAGTTTAGGTTGGCAATGAGTTTGGTAAGCTTGTTCTGTGTCGGCATTCAGTGAGATAGATAGCGCGTCTATCCAAGGGGCTAATTCTGGTAAAATATTACGCCTATGTACTAGGTTTCCTAAACCATCGGTATTGACTCTTACTCTGCCGCCTCTTTGCTTAATGACTTGAGCTACTGCAAGTAGAGTCGGCAGATTCAGCGTTGGTTCACCATATCCGCAGAACACATACTCATCAAATTGAGTCACGTCACCAAGCAGCTTAACGAGCTCTTCAGCTTTTGGTTGATGCTCCAGATCAAGCTGATATTCATGCAGCTGTTTACTGCCCTTCTGTTTAGGGCAAAACTGACAGCGAAGGGTACAACGACCTGTGATATTAAGGTAACGGCTGTTGCGGATATCGTAGATGAGAGTTGCGTTGCTCATAAGATGGGATCTGGAGTGAGTTTTTGCAATGTTATCTCAAACTACTGAGGGAAAATGTTGTTTAGATCGAAAAAGGGAGGCTAAGCCTCCCTTTTGTTTACTTAACGTGACATTAAGTCAAATCATCTTGTGCAGACTTAGGTTGCCACCACCAGATATAGAAGCGGCGTAACCCGCCACTCAATCGTGTGAATAGCTGCTTGAGATCATCTAACATGATGTAGAGCAGTGGGATCAGGATAAGCGTCACTAAGGTTGAGAAGAGGATACCGAAGGCGAGTGAGGTCGCCATGGGGATCACAATTTTAGCCTGTAAGCTGGTTTCTAATAGAATAGGAACCAGCCCGACAAAGGTGGTTAATGATGTCAGGATAATCGCCCGAAAACGATAACAACCTGAGTCGATGGCGGCTTGTGTTATCGATTGACCCTCTGCGCGTGCCTTATTGACAAAATCAACCAAGATAAGTGAGTCATTCACCACGACACCTGCCAGTGCAACTATGCCACATAGACTAAGAATATTGAGCGTTAAACCCAATATGAGGTGACCAAAGAGGGCTCCAATGATCCCAAAGGGTATCACAGCCATAATGATGAGCGGTTGGCTGTATGATTTTAGTGGTATCGCCATTAGTGCATAGATGGCGAATAGTGCAACTAAAAAACCTAATACTAAGCTAATGAGCGCACTTTGTTCATCGGCACTGCCGCCATCTAAGCTTGTCGAGATCTGTGGGTATTTTCCCTCCAAGTAAGGGAGAAACTCACTTTGTATCTCTGTGACCACCTTAGAGGGTTCCACCTCCTCTTTATCTGCATTGGCGATAATAGTGATGGCGCGGCGGCCATCGACACGAGTGATCGATGAGTAGGAGTCTCCTAGTTCAACTTCAGCCACAGTGGAGAAGGGAACCGAGTTCCCAGAGGGAGTACGGATCATCATATTTTCCAGATGACCTATGGTTCGGCGCTGCTCCAAAGGATAGCGCACCATGACTTTGACCTCCTCCTTATTTCTCAATATTCTCTGGGCTTCGAAGCCGTAAAAACCGTAACGAACTTGGCTGGCCAGATCCGATAGGGTTAAGCCTTGGGCTTCCGCTTCAGGTTTAATATCAAGGAGGATTTCATGGCTTCCCGATGAGTTATTATCGGAGATATCATAGATACCCTCATAGGTTTTGAGTTTCTGTTTTAATTCGGCAGAAGCCAGTGCTAGCTGCTCCAAATTGCCTGAGGAGAGCCTAAATGAGATATCACTGCCTCCTCCACCGGTACTGGCTGCGATACTGAGCTTCTTAACTGAAAGTAATTCAGGCAGTTTGTCACGCCAAGCATTGGAGATAGTGACACCGTCAACCTCACGGTCTTCCCCTTTCGTGAGCTCTGCAAAGATAAAGGCTGAGGTGCGAGATCCCATATTGATATAACTGTGTTTTACCACTGGGTATCCATATTCCTCCTCCATCTCTTGATCCATGGCATAAAGGGCGTCTTCAACCTGCTTGACGACCTTTAGCGTATTCTCCTCTGAGCTTCCTGGTTCCATCTCTAGTTGTACCTGCATAAAGTCAGATGGAAGATCGGGGAAGAATACCCAACGTACCGTGCCACTTACCACCAGAGCGATAGAGAGGATAAGTACGCCGATAAAGAGGGAGACGACACTGTATCTATTCTTAATGCAGCGCTCTAAAAAATAGCGATATTTGTGGTGGATAAAGTGTTGAAGCTTACTGTTAAGGGCTAGTTTAAAACGCACAAAGGCATTGGGGTTTAGGTTTGGTTTTTTCGGCTTCATATGGGCAAGGTGAGCCGGCAGGATCAGCTTGGACTCCACTAACGAGAAAACTAAACAAAGAATGACGATCATGCCTATGGACTTCCAAATTATCCCTTGGGGTCCAGATACCATTAACATGGGGATAAAGGCCGCTATAGTGGTTAGCACGCCAAATGTGGCTGGCATAGCTACCCTTTTTGCTCCCTTGACGACATTATCTAAGGAGTGGCCATGTAACTGTGTTTCAGAGTAAGCACTCTCTCCTATGACGATGGCATCGTCAACAACGATACCGAGCACCAGAATAAAGGCGAACAGGGTCAATAGGTTGATTGACATGGAGAAGGGCTCGATAGGCATCAAGAGTGCGGTGCCTAAGAAGCAGACGGGAAGCCCCATCATGACCCAGAAGGCGAGCTTAAGTTCAAGGAAAAGTGCGAGAATAAGAAACACTAATATAGCGCCGTAAAACATGTTAGATAACATCATGTTTAGACGACCTTTGAGGTAGTGCGTCATATCTCCCCAAGTATCGACCTTAACTGAGGCGGGCAAGGTTTCACTGCGCTTAGCAATATAGGTTTTTACCTCTTCTGAAATTTTCAGAGCATTTTGATCGTCAATGCTGGTGACTTCGATGATTGCAGCAGGTTTGCCGTTAAAACGTGTGTACTCCTGTCGCTCCTCAAAATCATCCTTAATGGTGGCGACTTGAGAGAGCATGATTCGGCTGCCATCGGCACGAGTGGATACTAAGATGTTAGCAAAGTCATCACCAGTATAGGCTTGCCCTTTAGTCCTTAAGAGAATGTCACCATCTTGGGCTCGAATCGCACCGCCTGGAAGATCGATAGAGGAGTTTTGAACCGCCTGTGCGACTTGAGCAAAGCTAAGGCCGTACTCTCTGAGTTTATCTTCCGATAGCTCAATGCCTACCTCGTAATCCCTGACTCCTGTCACTTTTGCCCGGGTTACCGAGGGGAGGGAGGTGATATCCTCTCGTATACTTTTAGCAATCTCCTTCATCTCATGCAGGTCGATGTCACCATAGACAGAGACCCAGATAACATAGTTTTCTGGCTTCATACGGTAGATATCTGGTTTTTCGATATTATCGGGAAAGGTAGAGATAGCATCGAGCCTGAGTTTGGCTTCATCGAGTATATCTTGTGGGTCATAACCCTCTTGAACTTCAATGGATACAGAGCCTACGCCTTCGCTTGCGACAGAGGTGACTTTTTTGATCCCAATAATATCTTGAATCGACTCCTCTATCTTTATGTTGATCCCCTCCTCAATCTCTTGAGGAGCCGCGCCAGGATAGGCTACTGAGATCTGCAGGTAGTTCGCCTCAAAAGTGGGCATCACCTCTTTATTGATGACAAATATACTGCTTGCTAGGCCGCCCATGATAAGGAAAAACATCAATAGGTTTGCAGCAACAATATTTTTAGCGAACCAAGCTATGACTCCTTTTTGTGGCTCCATTATTGATCACCTGTTGCTGCTAGGTGTTGCTCTTTATCTTCATCTGTTTGTGGCGATTTGCTACCACTATTATCCACTTCCCCTAATATTTTGACTGGTTGGCCTGATCGCATGCTGGAGAGCTTAGTTAAGGAGATACGCTCGCCATCTAAAAGGCTGTCTTTAATGTACACACTGTCGACATCGGTGCGGACAATATTGACGTCGCGGACCTCAACAATATTATCCTTAGAAACGACGGCAACCTGGTTATTGCGAACGATATGACGAGGCAGTTTTACAATGCCCTCAACGGTACGTCCTTTAATTACTGCGGTAACAAAACTGCCATATTTAAGTGGTAACTGCCCTTGATGTTTTGATTCTCTTAGGTAGGGGTCTTTTATCTCGGCGACCAGATATACCATGCGATTATCGGCATCAATAACCCCTTCACTGCGGACGATATCTCCTGTCCAGCTTACCTCTTTACCTGCAAGTGATGCACTGAGGGTGACTTGTGTATCGGGTTTATCAACAGACTCTAAGTAGGCAAGGTCATTGTTGGCAAGTGGCAGGCGGATCTCGGCGATACGGGTGTCATAAAGCTCACCTAGGTTGGTGCCTAAGGTGACATATTGGCCTAGATCAACCATTCTTGTTTTGATGATCCCTTCAAAGGGGGCGCGGATAATAGTTCTCTCTAAGTTACGCTCGGCGCGCGCCATAGCTGCTTGAGCAAACTTAACATTGGCCTGCTCTTTTTTTAATTGGGGCAGTCTGAGACCTAACTCTGGCGGTAGCCCACCATCGTAGCCTTTCCAGTCGTTTTTTGCGACTTCACCTCGTGCCATCTCCTCCTCTAATGCAGCCTGTGCTTGGGCTAGGCTGGCTTGAGCTTGACTGAGATCGGCTTCATAATCCGATGGCTCAATCATGGCGAGCTGCTCCCCTTTTTTTACCACTCCACCGGCAACAAAGTTGGGGGAGATGCTAAGTAGGCGCCCCTTAACCTCAGTGACTAGCTGAGTTTTGTTTTTAGGGGTGACGACACCATATGAGGGTAAGTTTAGGGAAACGGTTTGTTGTTCAACTTTTACCACATCCACGATTTGGGCTGGTTTTTCTTCCTCTTTCTGCTCAGGGCTTTCTTTGGTATTAATGAGTAGCCAAGCGGCCATGCCAAAGAAAAAAAGTATGAGGAGAGGGGTTAATCTTCGTATTATTTTTATCATTATTATCCCGCTGTTCCATGCTGACATTCCTATACTCGGTTAAATCTACCAGAGTCTAGAGATGTGACAAAACGGTTTTTGTAAATAAAGTGTATCAAATGTGGATTAAATGCTGCTGGGGGAGGGGGTTAATACTGAAGTACTAGAACAAATAGGTTTTATTGCTTAATAATTGAGCTTTTTGTGGTTGGTTATTTGGCGATGTTGGTTGAAGAGGGAGCCGCGATTGCGGCTCCTAAGGCTTACCTAATATTAGGCTTATCTCTTTTTCTTCTTTTTATTTTTCTTACTGAAGCTTTTCTCACTAGGCTTAACCTTGTTTTTCCCCGGTGGTTTGGCCTCTTTGTTCTTAGGTCTGAGATCTTTAATGAAGCGACGTTTTAGTGGTTGATCCATATAACGTTCAATCTTACCAACAACACGGATATCGTGGGCTTCAACTAGGGAGATTGCCGTTCCCTTTGCACCTGCACGACCTGTACGACCGATACGGTGAACATAGGTATCAGCAGAGCGTGGCATATCGAAATTGATCACATGGGTGATATCTTCAACATCAATTCCGCGGGCGGCAACATCGGTGGCAAGCAGGACATTTACTTCACCTTTAGTGAAACGACCTAGCGCTTGGAATCTTTGCTTTTGCTCCATATCACCGCGCATATAGCTGCAAGGTATCCCTACACGCTGCAGCATCCCCTCTAAGCTGGCAACGGCTTCACGGGTTTTAACGAATACGATGGCTCTTTGGGTCTCCTCTTGCTGGAGAATGCTACACAGGAGCTTAAACTTGTGCTCTTTATCATCGGCAATATGGATCCACTGATGAATTTTCGCTTTCTCACTGCGAGGCGCTTCGGCTTCAACCTTTACCGGATCGGTAAGCAGTTGATGGGAGAATCGGCCAACATCGCTGCCCTCTAGTGTGGCAGAAAACAGCATAGTTTGTTTACGACCAACAGACTCAATGGCGATGGTTTCGACAACGGCAGAGAAGCCCATATCTAACATTCTGTCGGCTTCATCGATCACTAAGATCTCCACCTCTTCAGCGTTAAAAAGCCCCTTATCTAGGTACTCCATCAGACGGCCTGGGGTTGCCACTAATATATCGACATTCCCTTTTAATGCTTCCTCTTGAGGGGCATAAGGGACACCGCCAGTGATGATGACAGTATTAAGGTCTAGCTCATAGGCAAGGTGAGAGGCATATCTGTGGATCTGACTTGCCAGTTCACGGGTAGGCGTGAGAATGACAACACGTGCCTGGCCAGAGAATCGACGCGGGAAATCGATTATATGCTGTAGAGCCGGGAGTAGGAAGCTGGCTGTTTTGCCTGTTCCAGTCGGTGCACGCGCAAGAATGTCCCGCTGATCCATGGCCAAGGGGATCGTTTGTTGCTGTATGGTGGTGGGCTTGTGGTGGCCCATGGCTTTTAATGACTCTAGTAAAATAGGGTCAAGCAGGAGGTCTTCAAATAGCATGTGCAGCGTCTCAATAAATAATAGCGGCACATTATAAAGGTTAATCGGGCTAACTTAAATCATTAGTATTGAAAATCACCGCTAAAGGAAACAACAAAATGGGTTAAGTGGTCCTTGGTGTCAGAAAATAGCCTTTAAATGATGCTTGCGTTAGTCACTTTAATATTTGAGATAGAAGCCAGTGATTAGCGCTATCATCTCTGGGGTATAACTTGTATCGGACTCTTTGATACAAAGGTTGTCAGTGAGCACTGTGTTATTTTCAGCTAACTTAGTTGCCTTGTGCTTAAGGGTGAAAAGGTGACGGTGAGCTGCTTTCAGCCTTGAGTCACTAATGTCGGTTAGACGGTTCATCCATAGCTCACTCTTCTCTATCTCTTCGATAAAAGGGGCCATGCTTTGGTTTGGCAAGATTAAGCTTGCGGTCCCTGTTACAGCAAGTAGCTTAGTTATCGCCTCAAGAAGAGCGTGAAAAGTTAAGCTGTCAGTATGTCTGGCCTGAGCCCTGAGTCTATTGCTGGATTGTGTTCCCCCTTTGAAATAGGGAGGATTACAGATAATGTGATCAAATTGAGCGTTATTGCCAGCTCGATGCTCATTACAAAACTCCTGTACGCTGGCATGCACCAAATTCAATCTACTTTGCCACTTAGAGGCGATGAAGTTCTTATTGCAGGCATGAAATGCCGTGTCATCGAGTTCGACTGCTGTGATCAGAGCTTCACTTCGTTGGGCTGCCATCAAACTGAGCAATCCACTCCCTGCGCCTATATCTAACACATTTTTTGCCTTCGACAGCGGCGCCCAGGCACCGAGCAGTACTCCATCTGTGCTGACGGGCATACCGCAGCCATGATCATCGATATGAAATTGTTTAAAGGTAAAGGCCATTGAGGGGAGTTTGACTGGTTTAGGTTGGCGCGAATTGTACGCTAACTAAATGGATATCGCGAATATCAATAGAGGAGAGATAAGTCGGAGTTGAATGAGTGAGCTAGTGTTATATATTGAATTATTCGCTATAGAGAACAAAAAAATTACGGGATTAAATAGCCAATTTTATGTTGGATTTTTGTTTCTTCCGTCTTTTGATAGCGGTTTATGCTTGGGTTAAGTAACGGCTGTTAATTTGTAGCCTTTATTATGTTGTCTCTTTGGTGTTAATTATTGCCGAAGTGATGTGCATCCTTGTCAATATTCTACGAGTTTGATAATAGTATGCCCCCTTAAGCCGTTTTTATACGGTATTTAAGGGCAGGTAAACCAGTTTTAAACAATTTTAGCACTAGTGTTTTATGCTTCTGTTTAATAACTCGCCAAGTATCGGCCGAATTTACCATGGAGCTGTGTAATCTAAACTTTACACTGAAAATATATTCGGCTTGATGGCTTGAGAATGATAAAAACAAAATAATGATGGGGCAAAAAGTGCAAGATAAACAAATGACTATAGCTGATACCTTGGGCTTAGGTTTTATGACCTTTGCTTTTTTCTTGGGTGCAGGAAACTTAATTTTCCCGCCACTTGCGGGATTTCTCTCTGGTGAGAATATGAACCTAGCTATGCTTGGTTTCCTCATCACTGCGGTGACACTGCCTTTGATCACCTTGATAGCTGTCGCTAAGGCAAACGGTAAGATCATGGGGTTACTTCCGCCGCTGGCTGCAACAGTATTCGCTGTTGCCATCTACATCGTTATCGGTCCAGCTTTTGCCGCCCCTCGTGCTGGGCTCGTTGCTTATGAGATGGGGTTTAAACCTTTCTTAGCCGACAGCAGTGCTACCTTTATGTTGGCGGGAATCACACTTAATATCTCTCAGCTTATCTACTCAGTTATCTTTTTTGGTGGCGCCATGCTGTTGGCACTCTACCCAGGTAAACTGTTAGATAGTGTGGGTAAAGTTCTTACGCCAATCATGTTAGTGCTTCTGGTGGCTCTTGCTGCTTCCGTATTTATGACACCAGGTGCTGAGATTAGCCATGCTGTAGGGGATTATCAGAGCAACCCGTTAACCAAAGGTATCCTTGAGGGATACAATACGATGGATACACTGGCTTCACTTATCTTTGGTATGTTGATTATCGATATTCTGCGCCGAAAAGGGGTTAGTGATAGCAAGGCTCAAACTAAATATTTGATTCAAGCAGCCTTTATCGCGGCTGCTGGCTTAGCATTTGTCTATATTTCACTTTTCTACTTGGGCGCAACGGGCGGTGATATTGCTGCTGGCGCCGATAATGGTGGCGTGATTCTTACTAACTATGTGAACCGTGAGTTTGGTGAGTTTGGTAAGATACTTTTAGCGGCAGTGGTGACACTGGCTTGTTTAACCACAGTGATTGGCTTAGTGACAGCGTGTGCTGAGTTCTTTAATGAGCTCATTCCAAGCCTCTCATACCGCGCATTTGTGATTATTATCAGCCTTATCTGCGCAACGGTTGCCAATGTTGGTCTGTCTCAGCTGATCAGCATCAGCGTTCCAGTGCTCTACACCATCTATCCTGTTGCTATCGCATTGGTTGCTGTGACTTTCCTGACTGAGAAGTTCTCAATGCCTGAGTTCTCTCACCGTATAGTATTAAGTGTTGCACTGGTATTTGGTGTGATTGATGGATTGAAAGCGGCTGGCGTTAATATGGATTTAGTCGATTTCATGCCATTACACAGTGAGGGTATGGCTTGGTTATTGCCAACAGGTTTAACGATAATCGCTTGTTTATTGGTAAAAAAGCCTAAAGCCGATCCGCTATTGAACTCTTGATGATAGACACTCTTTGTTAGGCACGTAACTTTAGCTGAGATAAAATAGGGTTTGGGTATAAAATAGGGCGCAGGCATTTAATGCCTGCGCCCTATTAATTTCTGCGTTTTTTATGTTGGAGAGATAGCTTGAGTCAGTCTGATAACAATATCGTGCCTGAACAGTATAAGAGCGACCCCTTGATTGAGCTCTTTCTTGATGATCTCTGGTCCAGCCGTGGACTAAGTAGCAATACTTTGAGTGCTTATCGTACCGATCTTTGCCATTTTGAGCATTACCTTATCAAGTCTGGGATCGCCTTGTGTGATGCGACGCAGGGAACCATTAGGGATTATCTGGATGTTCGTTTTGAAAAAGGCTTTGCACGCACGAGTAGCGCACGACTTATCAGTAGTCTAAGACGTTTCTATGGCTTCTTAGTGATGCAAAATCGGATTGAGGTAGACCCCACTGCCCAGATTAAATCGCCACAGCTGGCTCGTAAACTCCCAGATTCTTTGAGTGAAGCGGATGTGGATAGCCTGCTTAGTGAGCCTAATCTGGATGATCCAATAGAGTGCCGCGATAAAGCGATGCTTGAGCTTTTGTATGCCACAGGACTTCGGGTTACTGAACTTGTGAGCCTGACCATGGAGCAGATAAGCCTACGTCAGGGAGTGGTGAGAGTGGTCGGTAAAGGGGGCAAGGAGCGACTTGTTCCTTTAGGTGAGATGGCTATCTCAGAGGTAGAGAGTTACTTAGTCGCTGCTAGAGGTGAGCTGCTTAAGCAGAAGGTGAGTGATGTGCTGTTTCCGTCAAAGCGGGGCAGCATGATGACGCGGCAAACCTTCTGGCATCGAATTAAGCACTATGCGCTGAGGGCGGGAATAAGTACTGAACTCTCACCACATACCTTAAGGCATGCGTTTGCGACGCACCTGCTTAATCATGGGGCTGATCTTCGAGTGGTGCAGTTACTTTTGGGCCACAGCGATCTCTCTACCACACAGATCTATACCCATGTTGCTAAGGCGAGATTGAGTCAGTTACATAGCGAGCATCACCCAAGAGGCTAATGTTGCTCTAATACTAATTGGTATATTTTCGTGCAATAGACAAGATTTGATGGATCTAGTTACAGTTAATATTTGCTTTAATCCTACTGAAACTGTAACTTTTCAGGACTAATTAGGGTCTAATCTTTCATGACTCATTAGTTTATCTATTTTTGACCATGTATGACCCAAATAATAACAGGATACCCCATGATTTTTACCCGAGTATGCACCCTGGTTTTTGCTGCATTGCTGGCTCAATCGGCGATTGCAGCCCCCAATACACCGACAGATGATAGCAAGGCTTTAAAAGAGAAGCTGGCTGATACGTTAAGTGTAAAAGTTCACTCTCTACAGGAGTCTCCAATCCCTGGTTTATATGAAGCATTAACCGATCGCGGTGTGCTCTATATCTCCAAAGATGGCTCTAAACTGTTTCACGGTAATCTTTACGATCTCGATAAAGGGATGAAGAACCTGACTGAGGCAGCGATGGCGGGTCCTCGTCTGGAGATGATGAAACCTCTTGAAGATAATATGTTGGTTTATAAGGCTAAAAACGAGAAGCATGTAGTTACTGTGTTTACCGATACTACCTGTGGTTACTGTCGTAAGTTACATAATGAGATGGAGGAGTATAACGATCTAGGCATTACTATTCGTTATCTCGCTTTCCCTCGCCGTGGCGTACCTTCGGCAAATGCCGATGAGATGGAATCAATATGGTGCGCTGCCGATCCACTTCAAGCGATGACAGATGCAAAAGGCGGTAAGAGCGTTAAGCAGGAGAAGTGTGATGCGAAAATTGCAGAGCAGTACAACCTAGGCCAAAGCTTTGGTGTTAATGGTACTCCTGCAATTGTGCTAGAGGATGGCAGCATGATCCCAGGCTACCAACCACCAGCTGCACTGCTTAAAGTACTTGAAGAAACCAACTAATTAGTTGCTAGGCCTAAAAGTATTAAAGCCAGTAGTATCTTAGATGCTAGTGGCTTTTTGCTTTAGTTCAATCGTATTTTTTAATGTGTCATCACTGAGCTCCTTTGATAAGCTGAGCTTCTCTGTTTTGATGCAAAAGGCTATAATGAAGTGATCCATAAGATTGTTCGCCGCGCTAGAGTCGATGATACTCACCTTCCCGAAACCCTCTCTCCACTCTTAAAGCAGATATATGCCAGTCGTGGCAGCACGGCGGCAGATTGTGATCTGGCCTTAAAGCGGTTACTTCGTCCCGATACCATGATGGGATTGCCTCGTGCGGCTGAGATCATTGCTGATGCCATTATGGCTCAGCGCTCTATCCTGATCATGGGGGATTTTGATGCCGATGGTGCAACCTCCACTTGTGTGTGTTTACTTGCACTTAAGATGATGGGCGCGGCGCGGGTCGATTACCTGATCCCAAATCGATTTGATTTTGGTTATGGACTAAGTCCAGAGATCGTGGCTGTTGCGCGGGATAAGGGCGCCGAGTTACTGATCACCGTCGATAATGGCATCTCCTCAATTGAGGGGGTTGAAGCGGCGAAATCTCTAGGGATGCAAGTGGTTATCACCGACCACCACCTTCCAGGGAAAACCATTCCCAACGCCGATGCTATCGTTAACCCAAATCAAGCAGATTGCAGCTTTGCTAGCAAATCAATTGCTGGGGTTGGGGTTGCTTTTTATCTCATGTCGGCGTTAAGAGCAGAGTTAAGAGCGCGTAACTGGTATCAAGATCAGGGGATCGCTGAGCCTAATTTAGGTCAGTTACTGGATATTGTAGCCTTAGGCACAGTGGCCGATGTGGTTGCATTAGATGGCAATAACCGCATCTTAGTGGAAGCTGGGTTGCAAAGGGTTCGCGCAGGACGATGTCGACCTGGGATCACTGCGCTGTTAGAGGTGGCCAAGCGTAACCCATCTAGAATCGTGGCCTCTGATTTTGGCTTTGCGGTTGGGCCTAGGTTAAATGCGGCGGGCCGACTCGATGAGATGTCATTGGGGGTTGAAACCCTGTTATGTGATGACATGATGACTGCCAGACGCATGGCGTCAGAGTTAGATGGCCTGAACGCTGAGCGCCGCGATCTTGAAGCTGATATGCAGCAGGAAGCCTTAAAGAGTTTAGAGAAGTTAGAGCTTAATGAGGCTGAGATTCCTTGGGGGATAGCCCTGTTTAAGGAGGATTGGCACCAAGGAGTTATAGGCATTTTAGCTTCGCGTATTAAGGACAGGTATCATCGACCCGTTATCGCCTTTGCCGATGCAGGTAATGGAGAGATAAAAGGTTCTGCACGTTCGATTAAAGGTCTGCATATGCGGGATCTGTTAGAGCTGATTAATAGTAGACACCCTGGGATGATCCTTAAGTTTGGTGGTCATGCCATGGCTGCCGGCCTCTCCCTGTTAGAGAAAGATTTTTACAAGTTTGAACAGGCTTATGATCAAGGAGTGAGAGAATTGCTAAAGCCTGAGCAGTTAACCGGTGAGATGATCACCGATGGTGAGCTGACACCCGATGAGATGACCTTACCTATGGCTTGGGAGTTAAGGAATGCCGGCCCATGGGGTCAAGAGTTTCCTGAGCCGCTGTTCGATGGTTATTTTAAGGTGGTACAGCAGCGTATAGTGGGTGAGAAGCACCTCAAGCTCGTACTGGAAACCGAATGTGGCAAGCTTATGCTTGACGGTATCGCCTTTAACGTCGATGTGACCACTTGGCCCGATGCCACAATTCAGCATGCTCGTGTTGTGTATAAGCTCGATGTTAACGAGTTTAGGGGCAATCAAACATTGCAATTGATGGTAGATCAGATAGAGGCAATGTAGCTTTAGGCTTACCATCATGGGCCTAGTTAAAGCACTAGACGTATTCCCTCTTTGGCAATATTAAAGCCGCTAGCCTTGACCTGTTTACTCTCTTTACTGTCAGGGTTAATAAGCGGATTGGAGTGGTTGAAGTGAATAAACCATACCTTCTGTTTTTGCTGCGGAGAGAGCGCTTGAAATAGCGCCATGCTTTCTGAGACAAAAGGGTGAGGGATTTTGGACATATCGCGGCCCGGTAGCTCGCCATCGGTAAAAAAGGTCGCATCAATCAGTGCATAATCAACGGTATTGATCGCATCTACAACGCTAGTTTCCCACTCTGACCACTTATCGATGTCGGGAATAAACAGGGCTGATTTGCTTGGCCCCTCAATTCGATAACCGACGGTTTCAGAATACTCATCGCGGTGGGGCACGATAAAAGGGGTAACCTTTACCGTTCCTAAAGCTTGAGGGCTATTGTTTTTAAGTGGCTGTAATTCAATGTTGTTATATTTTATCAGCTGGTTCCAAGGCCCATTGTTTTGTAAAAACTGCCCCATCTTAGGCATCACATAAACGGGGGTATTGTCAGCGCCCATCGCTTCACGGCCTAAAAACATCAGTCCAGAGTAGTGGCCGATATGGGCGTGAGTGATAAACACCCCATCTAACTCAAATTGCTCATTAGGTGCTTCTTTTTCCAGTTGATACAACTGTTCTGGAAAATTGGGCGTTGCTTCAAACATATATTTCTTTTTGGAGGTGGGATCAATAAGGCCTAGAGAGACCGCACCTCGTCTGAGTGAGAGGTCATTCCACCCCGGCATGCAGTGCTCTGCATAACAACCAGTCTGTGGATATCCCGCATCTTGCGCTACCCCAAGAATATACAGGTATGGGCTTTTATCTTCAGCTTGAAGTGTTGAGCTTATGAACATAAATATAGAGGTCGTTATTATTAGCGGTATACCTTGCAAGCCCATCAATCTAATCCCGTTGTTAATTATTCCCCCAAGCTAACAGTGCTTTGCTTTTGCAGCAAGGTTGATGACTTGCCAGATAGCAAGTTTCAAATATCTTTTTGAGTTGGGCTCATTGGGCAGGTTTGGTGTTTGGTTGGTTTGCTGAGTACCAAAGCTTCATTGGTGTTGATTGCCTGCAGCAGGCTTAAGTGTAAACACTTCAGTGACACGCTATGAATATGTCCCTATACGCTCTGCGACATCATCCTTGATGTCGAAGGTCACTGCCGCGTTCACACCAGTTGTTAATCTCTTCGAATTAAAATTTCGATTTTGGAGAAAAGCTTGTTAGAGTTAAAGCTCTTAAACTGATGGGGTCATTAGGGGATGTATTGCAATCTGAAATACGGTAGCGCTCTACTTAGCGGGAGCTGATTGCCCAGCTAATTTTTACGAGGCACTAGCAGAGCCGGGCAGGTTTAAATCCGCCTATCTTTATTCGTTAGGTTTACTTTTTAAGGTACTCTCGGCCTAAGTAATAATAAAAAACAGGAGCTAAATTTGTAAAATCAAGTTTAATATCGGCTGTATCACCAAACGTTTGATTATATGCAAAAATAACAGCATATCCATTAGACTTTTCATAAGTAACTTTTATAGCACTATGCTTAAATTCTTTATAAAAAAGTCCAATACAACCTTCGATTTTAAAGTCATCTTTGGGTATCAAAGAGGTTAAATGAGAGCAAGTCTTTCTTTCTAAAGCCTCATCATGGTTTCCTTTACTCTTTAATCCAAGATCAATAAACCAACCTGTGTATAACCAAGTTAACTCTTCATTTGTGTATTGATTTTGATTAACGCTCGCCAAGCTAAAAGTGACAGGGCCTGTTATTCCAATGTTGCTTGTTCCATCAGTCATTGTGTACTTATGAAAATAAAGTTTCTCCATATGTTCAGAGAATGGCCATTTAGTTTTAATTTCATGGATGGTTTCAAATTTAACAGGTGTTTCTCCATATTCATGAGTAAGCCAATCAGAAAGCACCTTTTGTTCCGTTTCATTTGAAAAAGCAAAGCTAGAAAAAAGCATTAGAATAATAAAAGTTTTCACAAAACTCCCTGTAAACCTAACGAGCCTGTAGAATTACTCGTTCTTGATTGATTTTTTGCACCATATAAGGACAGTATCGAAGTTTCTATGGCTATTCAATTTTTCACTTGGCTCTATTCTTTAATGGGCTTTTAGCGGAGATTTCAGTTTAGGTTAGCCTAAGTGGCTTTTATGGAGCCATTATAGGCTTTCGCAGCTGATTTGGATGGCAAAAAAGGCTACCTGCCTTTAATGCATACTACTTTGTAGCTTCTCTATATTATGGACTAAGCAGTACATTTTCCATTTATCTTAGTTTGACCTCGTAAGGTCAGTTTGTTCATACTTTTATTCATCGTAATATTACCAAACACTGGTTAATTAAGACGTTGTCGCTAAATAGAAACACTTACCTTACCCAACCGATAAGAAAGCTATTACTAAAAGATAGGACAGGCATAACTTATAGACTATGCAAAAGCCTTTTATATTAGCCTTTCTATAGCCAAAGCTTTACGTGTTAGCGATTTACTCAGAATAAATCAAAATTAAATCAAAATCGAAGAGATACTCTTGCTTAAAATCAGCTGGTGTAGATGCAGCTGCGAGTTTCGGTTTCAAGGATGAAACCGTAAAGCGGCCATGGATGGCTTCACAGCGTCTCGCAGAAGTATCTGCACATACCTCGCTGGAGGCGATAGGTTACCGTGAAGGTACGACCTTCAATAATCTATCCAGTACCAATTCAGCCAAAAGCTAAATAAGAAAATGTAATCAGCCTTCATTCGAAGGCGAAAAAAAGCGACCAGTTTAAAGTGGTCGCTTTATGATTTCTCGAAACTTGGATCCTGAAACAAGTTCAGGATGACGAGTTAGCGCTCTGGTTAGAAAGAGGTTCTCTTGTAACGTCGATACTCTGCTGTCCAGAAGTTGTTCTCGATTGATTGTGCGAGTAACTCATCGGTACAGGGGAGAGCGTGTCCCTGCTCGACTGCAACTTTAGCGACGGCAAAAGCGATATGCTTACTGACTTGGTGGATATCTTCAAGTGGTGGCAGTAGTGGGCCTTCACCATTTAGGGCAAGTGGTGAGCACTCGGCTAAGGCGCGGCTTGATGCCATTAGCATCTCATCGCTGACCCGGTTAGCGCCGGCAGAGAGTACCCCAAGGCCGATACCTGGGAAGATGTAGCTGTTATTACACTGGGCAATTTCGAAGGTTTCACCATTAAGGGCGACAGGCTCGAACGGGCTACCTGTAGCAACTAAAGCTTGGCCGTTTGTCCAGTGCAGTACATCTTTCGGTGTGGCTTCAACGCGGCTAGTTGGGTTAGAGAGCGGGAAGACAATTGGGCGAGGGCAGTGTTGATGCATCGCCTTGATGATCTCTTCGCTAAAGAGTCCAGGGGCACCTGAGACACCGATAAGCACGGTTGGCTTAGCATTGTTCATCACATCGAGCAGACTGATATTGCCGTTCTCGATTGTCCAATCCTTAACTGCTTGCGTTTTTTGGGCTAACTTCTCTTGGAAGTTAAGCAGGTTAGGCATGTTGTCCTGTAACAGTCCCCAACGGTCAACCATAAATACTTGGCTGCGCGCCTGAGCTTCATCAATCCCTTCCGATACCATCTGGGCCACAATTGCTTCAGCAATCCCGCAGCCGGCAGAGCCTGCACCAAGAAAGGCGATACGCTGTTCACAAAGTTGGCTTTTTGCGGCTTTACAAGCGGCAAGCAGTGAGCCTACGGTTACTGCGGCGGTGCCCTGAATATCATCGTTAAAACAGCAGTACTGATCTTTATAGCGCTCAAGCAGTGGCATCGCATTTTTTTGAGCGAAATCTTCAAACTGAATAAGGGCATCAGGCCAGCGACGATTAACCGCCTGCATAAAGGCTTCAACAAACTCTTTATACTCTTCTCCGCCGATGCGCTGGTTGCGCCAGCCCATATACATAGGATCTTCAAGTAGGTGCGGATTATCAGTACCCACATCTAAGGTAATTGGCAGTGTGTAAGCGGGACTTATACCGCCACAGCTAGTGTAAAGTGAGAGTTTACCGATTGGGATCCCCATGCCGCCAATGCCTTGATCGCCTAGACCTAAGATCCGCTCACCGTCGGTGACCACGATAATTTTGACCTTTTGGCGGGTCGAGTTATTCAGGATATCTTCGATACGGTCTTTATGGGGGTATGAAATAAACAAACCTCGGTTACGACGATAGTTCTTTGAGAAACGCTCACAGGCCATCCCTACGGTTGGCGTGTAGATGATCGGCATCATCTCTGTGATGTGATTCTGAACTAAACGGTAATAAAGAGTCTCGTTGGTATCTTGGATGTTTCTTAGGTAGATATGCCTGTCAAGATCATTGGTGAAGTTGGTGTATTGATCATAGGCACGGGACGCTTGCTCTTCGATGGTTTCAATGACATGGGGAAGCAGGCCTTCAAGATTAAAAAATACGCGCTCTTCATCAGTAAATGCGCTGCCCTTGTTAATGAGGGGAGCTTCGAGAATCGCGGGACCAGCGAATGGAAGGTAGAGCGGGCGTTTATGATCGTCCATTGGTGACCTTTATGATGTTTTAGTTATTTGGAATGCTGTTTGTACTGCAAGATTAGCATGAAATGTGATCTTTGATCTCCTTTCGAGGAGGATTTATTTCTGTTTTTTCTACTTATTTTCCTACCGGTATTCAGAAGAGATCATCGCTTTCTATTGTGAAAAGAGGTGAGGAGATCGATGAGAATTTTACCTTTCTAGAGTTTTCTAGCTTTTTTAGCCAACGTATTTGCAAAAAGTTGAAGATTGAGCCGACGGCAATTTAAGACAATTTTAGGCAAGCCAAGCTTTTTTGTGCCAAATAGAGATTGAGCAGTGTGCCATATTGTCTCGTTTGCATTAATTGGTCCCTTGATGAAATGAAAACGATATTTCGATGATGACTAGGTATTAGATAGATTTTTCGTTATCAATAGTTGTTGCCTTTCTTGAGGGAGTCAAAATGAGAGTGAGATTAAGCTATTGAGTTAATTGCTATCTCTTATGTTGAATTGGCTGAACTCTCTAGGTTAAGTCATGTTTTTTCGCTGTCTAAACCGGATATAGATTCTGTTAAGTTGGAGTTCTATTTGCTGTTGACAACAATTCTCAGCGTTATAGATTCAAAGTGTTTATTTTAGTCAAAATGTCCACTCTTGTATAGACTTTTTGTCTCCGCTTTAGTTTTGCCGTTATTTTGGCTTTTAGTTTTGTAATTATTGGTGTTTTAGGTGGTTAATCCTAAGATCTTGTTTTTTTCTTGTTATTTTTAGTGTTTTGTTCTGTTTGGTTTTTAGTGTGATCTAAATCGTTTGTTATAAATTGTCCGTATAGCTGACTTTGAGGATAATTGGTTTTCGTTGATAAGCCTCTTTAGCATCTAAAGTTTGGGTTTAATTAACGAAAAACCAAAACTACAGCGCCGAGATGAGAAAGCCGGCTCTAAGTAGAAAATACTAATTGTGTGAGGGTGATATGGACAGACGACAGTTTTTTAAACTGTGTGCCTGCGGAGCGACCACATCGGCAATATCAGCGTTGGGATTAATGCCCGGCACTGCGATGGCTGCGCCTCGTGAGTATAAGTTGTTGAAAGCAAAAGAAACCCGCAATAACTGCTGTTATTGCTCAGTGGGTTGTGGCTTGTTGATGTACAGCTATGGCAGTAATGGTAAAAATGCTGAGAAAGCGATTTTCCACATTGAAGGCGACGCTGACCACCCGGTTAACCGCGGCGCATTGTGTCCTAAAGGTGCCGGTCTAGTCGACTATGTGAATAGCCCTAACCGTAACCATTTCCCTGAAGTACGTGAGCCAGGTACTAACGAGTGGAAGCGTATCAGCTGGAATGAGGCATTTAGTCGTATCGCTCGTTTGATGAAAGACGACCGCGATGAAAACTTCATTGAAAAAAATAGTGATGGCACCACAGTAAACCGTTGGTTGAGTACCGGCATGATGACTTCATCTGCACAGCCAAACGAAGGTGGTTTTATTACTCACAAGTTTGCTCGTTCTCTTGGCCTAGTGGCCATCGATACTATTGCGCGTAACTGACACTCCCCAACGGTAGCAAGTCTTGCTCCAACATTTGGGCGCGGTGCCATGACCAACCACTGGATCGATATTAAGAACGCTAATGTCGTGGTGATCATGGGCGGTAATGCCGCTGAAGCACATCCTGTCGGTTTCGGTTGGGTTACGGAAGCTATGGAACACAATAACGCCAAGTTGGTGGTTGTGGATCCACGCTTTAACCGCAGTGCAGCATTAGCTGACTGCTATGCACCACTTCGTAGTGGTACTGATATCGCATTCCTTTTAGGTTTATGTCGATACCTCATTGAGACTAAACAAGTTAACTACGAATATGTTAAAGCGTATACCAACGCGAGTTACATTATTCGTGAAGATTTCGAATTCAATGAAGGCCTATTTAGTGGTTTTGATGACAAGAGTCGTACTTACGACAAGGATTCTTGGTACTACGAATTAGATGAAGATGGTTATGCCAAAGTCGATGAGACTTATGAGCACCCACGTTGTGTGTGGAACTTATTAAAGCATCACGTTGACCGTTACGACTTTGAAACGGTAAGTAATATTACCGGAACACCAGTTGAAGATTATGAAAAAGTTTGTGCATTAATTGGCAGCACACACGTTCATGATAAAGCAGCTACCTTCATGTATGCATTGGGCTGGACCCACCACACTAAAGGCGCGCAGAACATACGTTCTATGGCATTAGTGCAGCTGCTACTGGGTAATATTGGCGTATTGGGTGGTGGTGTTAACGCACTACGTGGTCACTCAAACGTACAGGGTGCAACCGATATGGGTCTGCTATGTCAGAACCTGCCGGGTTACTTAAAGCTACCAAATGATAACGACACAGATTTAAGCACATATTTAGAAAACTATACGCCTAAGGCGCTGCGTCCAGGCCAAACTAACTATTGGTCTAATTATCCTAAGTTCTTTATCTCACAAATGAAGAGTTTCTGGGGCGAGAACGCGACTGCGGCCAATAACTTTGGTTATGACTGGTTACCTAAGTGGGACTTACAGTACGACTACACCAAGCACATCGACATGATGTACAAGGGCCAAGTTAACGGTTACTTCGTGCAAGGGGTTAACGCAATTAACTCTATGCCAAACCGTAACAAGACCTTAGCAGCATTATGCAAGCTTAAATACTTAGTGGTAATGGATCCGCTAGCGACAGAAACATCGGTTTTCTGGCAAAAAGCTGGCGAATTTAACGACGTGCAGCCAAGCGAAATTCAAACAGAGGTTTTCCGCTTACCTACGACGTTATTTGCTGAAGAAGAGGGCTGTATCGTTAACTCTGGTCGCTGGATGCAGTGGCACTGGAAGGGCGCGAATCCACCGGGCGAGTCTAAGCCTGATGCTGAAATTTTATCTGGCATCTTAATGAAGCTGCGTGAGCTGTATAAAGCCGAAGGTGGCGTGCTACCAGAGCCGATTGAAGCGGTTAACTGGGCAGGGTATCACAATCCACACTTCCCACACGGCGAAGAAGTGGCAAAAGAGCTTAACGGTATCGATCTTAAAACCGGTAAGCAGCTTGATAGCTTTAGCCAGCTAAAAGATGACGGTAGTACTTCATGTGGTTGCTGGATCTACTCAGGTAGCTGGACAGAAGACGGCAACATGATGGCGCGTCGTGATAACTCTGATACCTCAGGTAAAGGTATCACTCCAGGTTGGGCGTTCTCTTGGCCACAAAACCGCCGCGTACTATACAACCGCGCGTCCTGTGACGTTAACGGTAAGCCTTGGGATCCAAAACGGATGATCCTTGAGTGGAACCACGGTAAGTGGCACGGCATTGACGTGGGTGACTTCAATATGACGTTACCACCAAAAGAGTCGGCGCATCCGTTCATTATGCAACCTGAAGGTGTGGGTCGTTTCTTCTCGCTTAAGATGCTAGCAGAAGGTCCGTTCCCAGAGCATTACGAGCCGATGGAATCGCCAATCGGTACTAACCCATTACACCCTAATGTGGTCAGTAACCCTGCGGTACGTTTGTTAGAGGGCGTGGAAGAGACATTAGGTTCACATACTGAATTCCCATATGTGTGTACCACTTACTCACTAACCGAGCACTTTAACTTCTGGACGATTCACTGTCGTTTAGCGGCGATCTCTATGCCTGAGACTTTCGTTGAACTGGACGAAATCTTAGCGGCGAAGAAAGGTATCGCCAATGGCGATTGGGTCAAGGTGAGCTCTAAGCGCGGTAGCTTGTTAACTAAAGCGTTAGTGACTAAACGTCTGCAGCCACTGAAAGTTCATGGCCAGATGGTGCATACGGTTGGTCTACCACGTCATGGTGGTCACAACGCACTCACCCGTAGAAGTTATAGCTGTAACGTACTAACCACAGAAGTGGGCGATGCGAATACACAGGTACCTGAATTTAAGGCGTTCCTAGTGGATATCGCTAAGGCTGAGGGAGTTTAATTATGTCTGCTCAAGATATCATTTTAAGCTCTGGCACATCAGAGCTCACTCCTGCAGCGCAGGTACGACGTAAGTTAAGTAAGGTGGCTAAGTTATTCGACGCCACTAAGTGTAATGGCTGTAAAGCGTGTCAGGTGTCGTGCTCTGAATGGAACGATCTGCGCGCACCAGTGGGGAGCTTCCAAGGTTCTTACCAGAACCCAATGGACCTGTCTTCAGAGTGTTGGACACTGATGAAGTACCAGGAAGTGGAGCGAGATAACAAGCTTAATTGGCGTTTCGCCCACAGCGCATGCATGCACTGTGACGACCCTGCTTGTTTAACCGCTTGTTCAACCAAAGGCGCTATCGTAAAACATGCTAACGGTGTGGTGGATTTTGATTCTGATAAGTGCACCGGTTGTGGTTACTGCGTTTCGGCCTGTCCGTTCGATGTACCAAGACTCGACCCTATCGATCAAAAGGCCTACAAGTGCAGCATGTGTTCAGACCGTTTGCAAGTGGGTCAAGAGCCGGCCTGTGTGAAGTCTTGTATCACTGGCGCACTTAAGTTCGGTACCCGTGAAGACATGCTGTTTATTGCAGACTTACGGATTAAAGAACTGCATAAGCGTGGCTTTACTAAGGCCGGTCTATACAACCCTGAGGGCGTGGGTGGCACAGGCATGATGATGATCCTTCATGATGTGAGTAAGCCACAAGACTACGGTTTACCAGCGGATCCGAAAACGAGTGTGCCAGTTAAACTATGGCAAGACGTGGTTAAGCCATTGGGTACCGCGGGTATTCTCGCGACCGTGGCGGTGGCCTGTCTACATCGCATTACTGTGGGGCGTAACATTGTCGAAGAAGACGAGCCTGCAGCATTTGATCACACTCACTCAGACAAGTCAGATAAGGAGTAACGCTCATGCATAAGCAGAATATGATTTTGCGCCATAAGTTGTTCGACCGCATCTGTCACTGGTTTGTGGTCGCAGCAGGTTTGGTGACATTCCTAACCGGCTTTGCTTTCTTCTTCCCATCATTTCAATGGTTGGGAGCGATTGCAGGTACGCCACAAATGGCGCGCTTTGTTCACCCAATTGCCGGTTTGATGATGTGTCTGCCGTTAATGGTGATGTTGGTGCGCTATTACCACCATAACAAGTGGGAAAAGAACGACCTAACTTGGATGTTAGCTATCAAGGACGTGATGTTCGAAAACGAGGACAAGATCCCTGCTATCGGCCATTACAATCCAGGTCAAAAAGTGCTGTTCCGTACCTTCGTGGTGACCTCTATCGCTTTGACGATTACCGGCATCATGATGTGGCAGCCTTACTTTGCCCCTTACTTTGAAACAATCGCCATTCAGTGGGCCATTTTGATCCACGCAATCTGCGCCGTGATCATGTTGATCTTCGTGATTGTGCACTTTTGGATGGCAACATGGGTAGAAGGATCGGTTGCTGGCATGTTGTACGGCTACGTGTCGCGGGCTTGGTGCAAGAAGCACCACCCTAACATGTTAAACGATCCTGAATTAAAGACTAATAAGCAGGAAAAACACTAATTATGAGCACAGCAATACTCGACGCTGAAAAGATCCCAGGTCAGTCATTGGACATTAAAACCGTGATCGCAGCTGATCCAAAAGCCGTTTATCAATTTCGCGCTAAGCGACTTGCAGAGCTTGCCGAAGAGTCTGGATTAACAGAATACTTTGGCTTACTTGAGCAGTTAGTTGGCGCCCAAGAAAAGGTGGCGGCACTTTACGGTGAGGCGGCAAAGAGCTGCTTTGGCCCTCAGCCAAAGTTAGCTCTAAGTCAAAGTCAGCCGATGGCGCAGCAGCATTTTGAGTGGGGCAATTATTGGCAGTCGGTATTGCTGGAGCTGATTAGTGAGCTTATGCCTAAAGTCAGTACTGACTTGCATGTAGTGCTAAAGGAATTAGCTAAAGCTAAGGCTGATGTGTTGCAAGGTTATGCCCAGTCGATGCTTGGCGGCCACTTTGCACAAGTGCCTGCGCAGTACAGCCTGTTTATCTGGGCGGCTCTGTCAGTGTACTGGTCACATTGGGCGGTTGATGTTGCTCAGTCTTTGGCTGATGAGGGCGAGGCGCATAAACGTTTATGCCCAGTGTGCGGCAGCCATCCAATAGGCAGCGTGATCAAGGAAGAGCCACGTGTGGGGTTACGCTACCTACATTGCAGCTTGTGTGAAACCGAGTGGCATGAAGTGCGCGCTGAGTGTACCTCGTGCGGCGAAAGCAAGGGGGTGTTCTTGTGGGCTGAGACTGAAACTAATGCCGCTATTCGGGTAGAAAGCTGCGACACCTGTCAGGGTTATACCAAGATGTTCTTTACCGACATCAACCCAAGACTGGAAGTGGCAGCCGACGACTTGGCGACCTTAGTGATGGACAGCCATTTGGTTGAACAAGGATACAGCGCAACCACGGTGAATCCGCTGCTGCTGGCTCATGAGCAAGAGCTTCAGCCAAGTGCAGAGCCTCAGCCAAAGGTGGGTGATATCCACTAGCCAGCTGTAATCAACAGGCAGTAAGCAACTTTTAAGTTAATTAGTAAGCAAGAGCCGCATTTCGGTGCGGCTCTTTTCTTAACCCAAATCTTTAAAACCATTGAACCAACTAGACGAAGACCTATGACTCAAGCTATCAACTCTACTCAAGCGCTATACCGTTGTTTACCTGCAATGGACAGCTTGCTGCTGATACCTCAAGTGATAGGTTTTATCGACCAGCAAGGCAAGCCTTGGATTAAATCCTTACTGGCGCAAATGCTTGACGATGCGCGTCAGCAAATCGCCAGCAGCCAAAGCTTGCCAAGCTGGTGTTTAGACTCTGCTAATATTAGCGCTGAGTTAGCCTGCCGGATTGCTAAAGCTCAGCGTCAAAGCATGACCCCTGTGATTAACCTGACTGGCACCATATTGCACACCAACCTTGGCCGCTCGCAGATGTGTGAAGCGGCAATTGATGCGGTCACCCAAGTGATGCGCAGCCCAGTGCCGCTAGAGTTCGATATGGGTCAAGGCAAGCGTGGTCATCGTGACAGTGCAATATCAGCGCTTATTCATGAGCTAACAGGCGCAGACACTTGCTGTATCGTTAATAACAACGCTGCTGCGGTTTTGCTGATGCTGGCCGCAACCTCCGCCGGAAAAGAGGTGATAGTGTCTCGCGGTGAGCTGGTGGAGATTGGCGGCGCGTTTCGTATCCCCGATATCATGGCGCAAGCGGGTTGCAAGCTGGTGGAAGTGGGCTGTACCAACCGCACTCACCTTAAAGATTATGTCGCGGCGATTACTGAAAACACTGCCGCAATTATGAAAGTGCACACCAGTAATTATCATATTAGTGGTTTTACTAAGGTCATCGAAGAGGCTGAGCTTGCGGCTTTATGTAAAGAGAAAGGTATTGCACTGATCTCCGATCTTGGCAGTGGCGCACTGACGGATCTGTCGCGCTTTGGTTTATCAAAAGAGCCGATGCCGCAGCAGATGCTTAAAGATGGGGTCAATCTGGTGAGTTTCTCTGGCGACAAACTGCTCGGCGGACCGCAAGCTGGGCTCGTGGTGGGTGATAGCGAGCTGATTGCCAAGCTGCAAGCGCACCCACTTAAACGTGCACTTCGCTGCGATAAAATGACCTTGGCTGCATTGGAAGCGACGCTTATGCAGTATCGTAATCCCGCAAGTCTTGATACTCAATTACCCATCTTTAGAAAACTCTCCCGTCCTTTGGTTGAGCTGGAGCTGCTTGCACAAACACTTCTGCAGCAGTTAGCCGATAGCGCTAATACCAGCTTGTTTGATATGACAATTCAAGCTTGCCAAACCCAAGTGGGTAGTGGTTCGCAGCCAGATGTGCTGCTGGATTCTGTCGCGCTGTGTTTTGCTGTAAATCCTGCTGCCACCAAAGAACACTGCTCGCTAACTGTGTTGCAGCTGGATAAACATTTTAAAGCTGCCAACTTGCCAATTATTGGCCGGATTACCGCTAATCAGTTGTGGTTAGACTTGCGCGGCACAGACAACGATGCCCAGCTTATCGAGGTACTGACAACAAGCCTACTTAGGTTTCATAGAGAGATTAGCTTTCATAGAGAGATTGGCTTTGAGATAAAAAGCCTAGAGGCAGTGTCATGATTATTGTGACTGCAGGTCATGTGGATCACGGCAAAACCAGCCTGATTCAAGCGCTAACTGGTACCGATGCCGACCGCTTACCGGAAGAGAAGCTGCGCGGCATGACCATAGAACTTGGCTACGCCTTTATGGATTTATCAGATGGCGAGCGCTTAGCCTTTGTCGATGTGCCGGGTCACAGCAAGTTTATTAATACCATGCTGGCTGGGGTGAGCTGCGCCAAACACGCGCTATTGATTATCGCTTGTGATGATGGGGTAATGCCGCAAACCCATGAGCATTTAGCTATCTTGCAGCTGCTTAACCTTGAGCACTTAATGGTGGTGTTAACCAAGCAAGATAAAGTCGATAGCGAACGTGTTGAAATGGTCAAGTTTGAGGTTAATGAGCTACTGGCAACACATCAAAGGCAAACAGATATCTACGTGGTATCCGCGCAAACAGGCTTTGGTATTAGTGAGTTAAGCGATGCGATTACTCAGCTTGCCGAGGCGCAAATGGCAAAGCTTAAACAGACTCGCGAGCAAGCCAGCTTTCGTATGGCAATCGACAGAGCTTTTAGCGTAAAAGGTGCGGGTCTTGTGGTTACTGGTACTGTGATTAGCGGGCAGGTCAGCCAAGGACAAAATCTGTATCTATCAGGCCAGCGTAAAGCGGTAAAAGTTAGAACTCTGCACTGCCAAGGCCAGGTAAGCGCAAGCGCTCATCATTGTCAGCGAGTGGCACTCAATATTACCGGAGTCGATGCGCATCGCGGCGCTGAGCGCGGAGACTGGCTAACCGCACTTGATCCTACGGCAGCCGCCATTGAAGCGTCAAAAGTGATTTGTGGCGTATTTGAATCTGTATTGCCGTTTAAGCATTGGCAAAGTGTGCAAGTGCATCTTGGTAATCGCCACACTACGGCGCGTTTAGGCTTGCTGCAAAATCTGGCAGACGGCAGCGCCTTAGTTGAGCTGCAATGTGAGCAATCATTAGGCTCTGTCGAGCAAGATAGGATCGTCGTGCGCGATAGCGCCGCTAAAACCACTTTAGGTGCGCTGAGGGTACTAGACATTAATCCGCCAACGCGCGGCAAGCGCAGTGATGAACGTTTAGCTTACTTAGAAAACCTTAAACAGTGTGACTCGTTAACGGCCAGTTTACAGGTGCAAATAAACCATCACTGCGTGCAAAAGTCAGCTTTTATGTGGGCGAATCAGTTAACTGAAGAAACTCCCTGTTTGGCAGACGAGCAGGTGATTAGCCTCGATGGTTATCTGTTATCCAGCGGATTACAAAAGCTAATTGAAGCGCAGCTACTGGCACTTATTGCTAACTATCATCAACAGTCGCCTGAGTTATTAGGATTAAGTATTAATCGCCTGCAGCGCATGACTCATAACCAATATCCACTAGCAGTGCTGCTGAAACTCACCGATGGGCTTAGAGAGCAAAAGCAGCTGCAAAGTACTCGCGGCTTATTGCATCTGCCGCAGCATAACTTGGCATTGTCGGATGTTGAGCAACTGCTGTGGTCGCAAATAAAGCAGCAGATGCTTAGCGCCAAGGGCCCCTTATGGTCATCAGACTTAGCTCAAGCGCTCAATCTTGAGCTGACGGTTGTGCGCGGCCTGTGTCGTAAGCTCATTCAGTTGGGTTATCTGTCGGCGATTATTAAAGATAGATTTATGCTCACCGAAAGCTTGTACTTCTACGCCGATGTCATTCGTAACCAAATCAAGGAGAGTGGTGAGATCAAGACCGCCGATTTCAATTCAATCATTAAGCTTGGTCGCAAAGCCAGTATTCAGTTGTTGGAATTTTATGACCGCAGTGGATTAACGTGGCGCAAGAAGAAAGACAATTCGAGAGTGATACGCGATAGCAGCATATTTATAGCAAGTGATTTGGCGGAAGAACATAGGAGTTGAACCTACCCGGGACTGCTGGCAGCCCCACCTGGATTTGAAATCCAGACGTTTCACCGGAAACGACCTTCTTCCTTAGCACGGAGCGAATATTAAGTGACTAATTTTTATAAAACAATATCTGACACTTTCTATATTTTTAAATTGTGAGCCCAGGAGGCGTTTATCGAGATAGATGGCGCAGAGTGGGACATTATTTACCAGCACAGATGGAATAAATCGATGACAGAGGCTTTATTTAGTTCAAATAGTATTACTGAGCAGGCTGAGGTCACCTGCTTTCGAAATGATAGGGAGCAATTATTAATCGAGATGGTGGCGAAAGAGGTTAGAGTCGCACTGATCTATAATGGTATTTCTCATGTGGTAATGATGGCCTGCCCCACGGCGTTAAAAGAGTTCGCTATCGGCTTTAGTTTGTCCGAGTCGATTATTGAAACGGTCAAAGATATTCGCTCAATCGATATAGAACCTGTGGATAATGGGATTTTGGTGCATATAGAGCTAAGTTCGCGCTGTTTTATGCAGCTAAAAGCGCACCGTCGAAGCTTAGCTGGCCGTACTGGTTGTGGAATTTGTGGTGTTGAGCAGATTGAGCAAACAGTTAAGCCGATTGTTAAAGTGACAGGCACAGAAAGATTCAATTTACAGAGTTTAAAGCACGCATTAATTAACCTACATAAACACCAAGCTGCATTTAATCTGACTGGAGCCACCCACGCTGCTGCCACTTTATCGGCTGAAGGGGAGGTGATCTCTTGCTTTGAAGATGTGGGGCGCCATGTCGCACTCGATAAATTAATTGGTCATATCTGCTGTGAAAATCAGACTCGTCATTCGGCCTTGTTATTAACCAGTCGAGCCAGTTTTGAAATGGTGCAAAAAGCGGCTATTGCAAATATTAGTATTATATTTGCTATTTCTTCTGCAACTTCGTTAGCGATTGAGATCGCGAACAGATCGAATATTACCTTGGTTGGTTTTTGCCGTGAAAATAGAGTGACAATCTATACTCATCCCGAAAGGTTGTATTTATGTAATGAGATACTAAGTGATTTTGAAAATAATAACTTAGCTGTAATGTAATTAAGTTTTGGTAAGTTGAAATATGTGGTTAACGTTTAAAAATCAGTTTTTTATTAAATTCTGGTCGCCTTTTACTGCCGTGATTGCGGCGGGGATATTGTCTAGCTATTTCTTTGGTTTAACTGGCTCCTTGTGGGCGGTAACGGGCGAGTTTACCCGCTGGGGTGGCCATGTATTGCAGTGGTTTGGCGCAGAGCCAGAAACTTGGGAGTACTTTAAAATCATTGGCCTCAATGGTACGCCGCTCGATCGCGTTGGCGGAGTGATGATTATCGGTATGTTTGGTGGCTGTATGGCGGCGGTTTTATGGGCCAACAACTTAAAGCTACGCATGCCAAGCAGTAAAAAACGTATTGCTCAGGCACTGATTGGCGGCATGATCGCCGGCTTTGGTGCTCGCCTAGCGATGGGCTGTAACTTAGCGGCCTTCTTTACCGGTATTCCGCAGTTTACCTTGCATGCGTGGATTTTTGCCTTTGCTGCAGCTGCAGGTACATACATAGGCGCTAAAATCACCTTGATGCCGTTTTTCCGATCAAGTGCCACACTAAAGGTTGGCGGTTTGAAGAAAATCCCTAAGCCTAACCCAAATCAAGTGCAAAACCGTTTTCGCTTGGGCTGGCTGGTATTTGCGGCTATGGTCGCTCTGTCGCTGTATATCATGCAAAGCTCCACTAAGCTGGGTATTGCCATGCTAATGGGGATTATCTTCGGTCTCTTGATTGAACGTGCGCAGATCTGTTTTACCTCGGCATTTAGGGATATGTGGATCACTGGCCGTACCCATATGGCCAAGGCGATTATCTTAGGTATGGCGGTGAGCGTGATTGGTATTTATAGCTATGTGCAACTAGGCATGACGCCGAAAACCCTTTGGGCTGGCCCGAATGCGGTGATTGGTGGTTTGCTATTTGGCATAGGAATTGTGATTGCTGGTGGCTGTGAAACTGGCTGGATGTACCGCGCGTTAGAGGGCCAAGTGCACTTTTGGTGGGTCGGCATAGGTAATATTGTTGGCGCAACCATATTGGCTTATTACTGGGATGTGGTGGCTGAGCCATTGGCGACTAACTGGGACAAGGTGAATTTGCTTGATCTCTTTGGACCATTAGGTGGTTTAGGTGTGACTTATCTATTACTGGGCTTATCCTTTGTGCTGATTCTAGTGTGGGAACTGCATTTCTTTAACAAGCAAAAAAGCCAGCAACAAGAGTTAGTGGCAAAGCTCGCTGAATTAAAAGTTGCCGAGTTGAAGGCTGCTCCTGCGGCAATAGCAACGTCAGCAACACAAGCTTAAAAGACCAGCTTACAAAATAGTGAATTGATTTATGTGTTTTATATTCGGCTCAAGTCACTTGAGCCGACTTTTTTGCTGAGGAGCATCAAATGCCAGCATCTATCGTACCGGATTACAATTTAGAGATTTACGGTGAGCCTTGTCCCTATCCAGCTGTAGCCACACTTGAGGCGATGCAGTCACTTAAGGCGGGTGAAGTATTGGAAGTTATTACCGATTGCTCGCAGTCGATTAATAATATTCCTAACGATGCTAAAAACTATGGTTATGAGGTGTTAGAGGTTAGTCAGCAAGGTGTGATGCTGCGCTTTTTGCTTAAGAAGTAGTTGTGGTTTAATACCAATCGGTATAAGAGAAAACAGCAAAAAAATGCGCTTCAGGTTTTTACTGAAACGCATTTTTTGTAGCTATTACTTTAATATATCTATCACATTGAAGTGGCTACTTGCCGCGATATTTTAGCGATAACCCCGCAAGGAAGTTACGCAATACTTGATCGCCACACTCTTTAAAATGCTTGTGGCCAGGCTTTCTAAATAGCGCACCAAGCTCTGATTTAGACATATTAAACTCAGCTAATGCCAAGGTGTTAATTATGTCATCTTCGCGCATCTCAAGTGCCACTCTTAACTTTTTAAAGATAAGGTTGTTGTTGATTTGAGAGACAGGCTCTGGGATCTCAGCTCCCTCTCTTAGGCCGCGCTTTTCAATGATTAATCCATCTAAGAATAGACACATGGTCTTGTCGTTACATGGTTGGTAGCCCTCTTCTGACTCTTTCTTGAGCATATCAATCAGAAGTTCTTGAGACACTTCATGCTTTACCTTAGCGAAAATTTTAATCATTTTTGCATTTTGGTAATCAAACACGAAGCGAATACGGCGTAAAATATCATTGTTAATCATAAGTCTTCATTCTTTCTCTACGCGATTGCGCGGCTGCGCAATCATCATTGGCGGCTATTATAGCGAACAATTGACTTTATTCTGGCATTTATTTGATAACTCTATTCAGTATTTGGGTTATTGAATGACTATCGAATAGATAAATAAGCAGACAAAGCTGAGTAAATAAAACATACCTAAGGCAGAGAGACCTTTCATTTTTATTCCGTACCTATCTTGCTCGGGCAGGCTATTACTGGTCATCAGCTTGTAATTGAGCCAAGCAAATACGATTGTGGTCATAAAGGCCAATGTCATTACTATCTCAAGTAAAGGCAGTAGGGCACCTTTAAAAAACAGTACGATAGCGAGTCCCAAAGCGCTGATTATGAGCATCATTGTCGTTAGGCGCCTATTCGAGTCCTGCTGCTTACGCAGAAGCTGCCAACTCATGTTTAAGGTTCGACTGTAACCGTCGATGACAGTGACAGTGGTACTAAAGATACATAGAAGCGCGACAGCGCCGATAAGGTAGCGGGTCTGTTCACCAAGCACTTGGCTATATAGGGTGATGAGTTGGCTGGCAAACTTAACCCCTGATGGAGAGAACTGCTCACCACTGCCGTGCATCACAAGTGAGCCTAAGGCTAAGAAGGTGACGGCTAACAGTGCAGTGATCAGATAGCCAAAGTTAAAATCAAAAATCGCCTGCTTTTTGGATATAGGCTGTGACTTTTGCTTCTCCAGCAACCAGAGTGAGTTCCAAACACTCACCTCAATAGGTGCTGGCATCCAGCCCATCATGGCGACTAAAAATCCGATATTGGCCCACTGCCAAGGGGATTGAGGGATAAAGTCTGGATGTATGACTGGAGGAATATTAAAAGCCAGGGCAACTGCGGCCAAAGTTGAAACCGTTAACGCTAGCATGATTATCTTGGTTAATTTATCGAGCAGGGCATAGTGGCCTAAGATCAGTATGGTTAGACTGGCAATCAATACGATAAAGGCGAGTAGATCGATAGACAGGGGGATAAATAGCGTTAGCATAGCCGCTGTTAGCATAGTGACTCCCGCGGTACTGGCAATAGCGGCTAGTGTATTGAGTCCACTAAAGAGCAGTAAATAGCCGCGCCCCTGTTTTAAGTAACCATGGAGTAGGCTCTCTCCAGTTGCTGCTGTATAGCGAGCCCCTGCTGCAAAAAATGGGTATTTAAGTAGATTAACAGCAAGAATAACCCAAGCTAGTTGCCAGCCAAACTCTGCACCTGCTCGCGTTGATGAGACTAAGTGTGACGCGCCAATCGCAGCGGCTGCCATTAATAGCCCTGGCCCCAGTGCGGCCAAAAAATATCGAGAACGTTTTAATCGTGATGTATTGAGGTTACTGTTTGCGCTATACAACTTTTCCATTGGGCCTTTAGGTTTTCTATCGAATCAATGGCACAGAATATGACACGCTTCTCATTCAGATAAAAGGGGCTATTTATCTATCTATGAACTCTTTTTTATTTTCTTTAACTCTTCGAAGGATATTTATTTTTAATGTTAACTTTTAGATTAATGTAAGAGTTCATAATTTAAAAGTTCTAGTATTAAAGTATTAAATTAATTGAATCGGTTTTATTATATAGAGGGTGCCAGTGTAAGTCTTAATTAAATTTTACATTTTACCTCTTTCAATCTATTTGACTTTACTTATTTAGTCATTAGGTTGGGTTTTGTGATCTTTGAGTAATGTGACTGAAATTTGTAGTAGTCAGATCACTATAATAAATTAAAATAATATAACCCTGAGGATGATTATGAAATTACTACAAGCATTGCCAAGCTTATGTGCTGTGGCTGTATCAGCTGTTTATGCTCCTAATATAATGGCAGCTGATGAAGAGGTTGAACGAATAGAGGTCACAGGTTCACATATTAAACGCACTGATATGGAGGGGCCATCACCGGTTACCTCTATCTCTGAGGAGGATATTAGTAACTCTGGTGCCACGGATTTAATCGGACTTTTCTCTAAGCTTCCTATTTCGGGTCAAGGCACCTTTTCTACACAAGCAAATAGTAGTGATGACACAGCCAATGGTGGATCAAGTGTTTCATTACGCGGATTAGGAGCTGATTCCACCTTGATACTTGTTAATGGAAGACGAGTATCTGTTAGTCCATTTGCAAAAGGGATCGATACCGCTTTTGTCGATATTAATAATATCCCAGTATCGGCGATTAAACGGGTTGATATCTTAAAAGATGGCGCTTCAGCAACTTATGGCTCTGATGCTATTGCGGGCGTGATTAATATTATTCTAAGGGATGATATTGATGGCGCTGAAATAACCGCAAGAATAGGTGATACCTCTGCTGGAGGGGGTAAAGAGGAGAGTGCTAGTTTAGTTTGGGGAAGCCATACAGAAAAGAGCAGCCACACTTTTATTCTAGATTATTTTAATCGTGAGGAGTTGCTTTATGGGGATCGAGATTACTCTAGGTCTTCTAACCAACAAGCTTTAAGACCTAACGATCCATTTGCAGAAGATATGAGAAGTTCTTCTGGATTCCCTGGTACTGTTGCGCTTAAAAGTGATCCAACTAATCGTCTACCTGATACCTTTGGTAATGATGTTTGTTCACCAGAGGATACCGATCTAGTCAATAACCTGTGCCGCTATGATTATGCACCTGTTATGACCATGGTGCCTGAGAATAAGCGTTTTAGTGTTAACTATATGGGTAAGTATGATATTACCGATAATGTTAGTGGTTTCCTTGAGTTTAATGGGCAAAGCTCAAAAACGACGGTAAAAGGTGCCGGTAGCCCGAGCTTTAATGAGCTGTTTATGTCTGCAGATAATCCAAATCACCCATTTGCAGATATGCCGACCCATGAGTTTTATAATCAAGATTTAACCATGCGCCGTCGTATGGTGGATATTGGTAACCGCTTAAAAGAGGTAGAGTCTGATTATTATCGTACGGTTATTGGTCTTAACGGCCAGTTTGGCGAGTGGGATTGGGAGACAGCGTTTAGTTATATCAACAGTAAATCTGTAGAACGTGGTATCGATGGTTTCCCCAATTCTCGTCGCGCTCAGGAAGCGATTGATAACGGTAGTTGGAACCCATTTGAGCCTTCATCTAATACTCAAGAGGCGTTAGATTTTATCGAGACTACTACCAATCGTGTGGGTGAGTCGACCAACCGTTCACTCGATGCAAAGCTGTCAGGTCCTCTACTTGAGATGCCAGCAGGTGAGCTTATGGTGGCGTTTGGTGTAGAGTACCGCGAAGAGACTATCAGTGATAATCCCGATGATCAGTTCTTGCGCGGTGAGGTATTTGGAACCGAGGCGACCCAAGCGAATGGCGAGCGTGACAATACCGCGTTTTATGCCGAGTTAGGTGTGCCGGTATTTGAATCACTGGAGCTACAGTTAGCCCTTCGTCATGAGGATTACAGTGATTTTGGTACAACAACCGATCCTAAGGTTTCACTGCTTTGGTCACCATTGGAAGATCTCTCTTTTAGGGGATCATGGGGCACAGCATTTAGAGCACCATCTTTAGCTCAATTAGGGTTAGGAAGGACAGATGAATCTCCAACACTTGTTGATACCATACGTTGTAATGCGGTAGGAAATATTAACAAGGCCTGTGAGAATCAGGAATACACAGCTGTGTTTGAGGGTAACCCAGACTTAGGGCCAGAAGAGTCCACAAGTTATAACTTAGGTGTTATCTATAACATTACTGATAATTTGAATTTCTCATTAGATTATTATAGTTATGATATTGAAAATATTATAGATTCTGACACCCAGTTCGTTTTCAGTAACTTTGGTGATGATCCTAGTGTTGTTGAGCGTCTACCTTCAACGATCCCAAATGATCCCGGTGAAGTGGTGACCATCTATGATTCATTCCAAAATATTGGCGACTTAGTGACCACTGGTTTAGATCTGGATGCCAACTTCCTGCTTGAAACTGGTGCTGGCGAGTTTAAGTTTAGCTATGCTCTGAACTATATTCTTAAGTATGAAGATAAGCGCCCCGATGTGGATGGTGGACAGAGGATCAATATTGTAGAGGGGGATTTTGAGCAGCCTGAAGCACGTTGGACTGCTGGTGTCGATTGGACCATTACTGATTTTAGATCTTATCTAGGTCTAAATTATATTGGTGAGTTTAAGCAGAAAGAAGCGGTCCAAAAAGAGGGAATGGCTGATATTGATGCCATGATGACCGTTGATGCATCGGTTAACTACTATGGATTACCCGATACTGTGCTGACATTGGGGGCGACCAATCTACTTGATGAAGAGCCACCTTTCTCCTATCACGACTTTATGGGGTATGTGACCTCAGTACACAGTGGTCAAGGGAGATTTGTTTATCTACAGGCGAGCTACAGCTTTTAAACGTGTTTAACGTTTAATCTGTAACTAAATACTAAGCGGCCCCACATGGGCCGCTTTTTTTGTTTTAATGGCAACAGGCTTATAGAAAACTAATTGTCGAAGGAGTGAGAATGATTAAGTTATATGGTGTACCTCGTAGCCGTTCACTGCGTGTATCTTGGATGCTTGAGGAGCTAGGGCTGGATTGGCAGTACCATTTTATTAATTTTGCAAAGGGGGATAGTCGTAGTGAATCTTTCCTTGCTGTTAACCCTTGCGGAAAAGTACCCGCTTTAGTGGATAATGACCTAGTAGTGACAGAATCTGCAGCAATTGTACTGTATTTGGCTGAAAAATATGGTGACAGAAAGCTATTACCAGAAGCTGGAAGCGATGCCAGTGCGCTGCATCACCAGTGGGTGAGTTTTATTACCTGTGAGCTTGAGCAGCCGCTCTGGACCATAGGTAAACATAAGTTTGCGCTGCCAGAGGAGATACGTCAGCAGAGTATGTTTGCCGTGGCAAAATGGGAGTTTGATAAGGCTGCGGCCATTGCTGAAAACTGGTTACCTGACAGTGATTTTTTATTGGGTGATACGTTGTCTGCGGCTGATATCTTACTAGGACATACTCTGTTGTGGGCGACACGTTTTGAGCAGGATATTCCGCCTAAGTTAGCGGCATATCGCGATCGCGTGACAGCGAGACCTGCGATGGTTAAAGCTCTCGAAAAAGAGGTTGCAGGGGCTGAGTAACTTCTATCTTTGGTATCATCTATTAGAAATGAAAAAAGCATCGATGAAAGATGCTTTTTTTGTTTGTCATTTGGGTCTAGCTTACATACTTTTCGAAACTCGAAATTAGATCTGAGTCGCAGCCCATTTAGCGCGGCTTTCTCGACTCTCTTTTAAGCCCTCTTTTTCGCGGTAAGCTTTATAACTCTCCACCTCTAATGCCACTAGAGTGACATCGACCTCGAGTATCAGCTTACACTCTTTTTTAATGCGCCAAGCTGAGGTGTTATAGAGTTCGGTAAGGGGGAGGGCGCCTAAAAACTCTGGATTATACTGAGCGTATAGTGCCTGAGTTGGGTAGACGACAAAGCTAAGTTGGCGCTTTGGCTCCTTTTTAAAGAGTTCTTCGATACCATCACAGGTATTAAGCACCTGCATCTCGATGGTTTCGTCAATTTCGATAAGCTTTTTCTCTGCTAAACCTGAAACGGGTTTCTCACCTGCTTCCCAAGCGATCACATCCTCTTCGCTTGCTTTGCTCAGTTCGGCAACTTGTGCAGTGGTGAGGCCTAAAGATAAGCGCAGGTATTTAATTTCAATGGCGTTTAAGCCTGTATTCTTTGACATTGTATTTCCAAAAATAGTGTTCAGTGCGCTTATGGAAGCGAAAGATAAACTTATGATCTATTAGAATCGGCTAGTGAATTAGCCTATAACTTAGCTCTTCATCCAGACTTGCTCTACCCATTCCCATAAGGATTCCCAGTACTCACTCTCACTGCCATCTTCGTTCCAAAGCAGCATCTGTCCCTCTTGGTCGATACAGTAGAAACTGTTGCCCTGTTGGCAAACAGCGACGTATTCACGGGGCATGCCGATAGACCAGGCATAAGCGGTGACTTCCGGTAGGAAAGTATGGGAGTTAGGATCGCTCACGGTAACAGGTTCTAGAGAGCCATAGATGACATCACTGGCGTAGAGCAGATACTGTTTTAACTCACCAGGAAGGGGCATCAAGATCTCCTCCTCGGCCATAACGAGCTGGTCAAATGTTGGGAGTTCTAAAGGAATAGGAACGGTTTCACTCATTTCCTGTAGTTGCTCTATGATGTCGTGCATTGTCTCTTCGCTAGTTAGCTATCAGTAAAGGGGGAGTATATCTTGAATTGGTGGAATTTGTTAGTTGGATAAATGGTCGAAAGCCTAAGGTGCTTAAGGCTTTCGACTGAGGAGATTAGGCGGCCACTGGGAGCACGCCTGCACTGTCGATGCGTTTATAGTTCAGCCAAGCTTTATGATACTGCTTGTGAGAGCTTTGACGCAGCTCGATGATCCTTGCTGTTTCACTGTCAAATAGCTCCCTGTTCTCTACATTTGCTAAGGCTTCAATCTCCTGTATCTCTTCATAGGACTTATGTTCAGGGCCACTTTTTATCTTAGCTATCTCGTTAAGGTGGAGCTGAACTTCAACAATCATCCCTGTTTGAGGGAGTTTTATCAGGGTATTGAGATCTCGGTAGCCTGACTCTTTTGGAGAGGAGAAGCGGTTTTTCACTTGGAGCACTTGAGTCTGCTCACTGAGTGTTTGGTAAGCCTGCATAAGATCGTGAATATTATTGGCAAGTATGCTGGCTCTGGCTAAATCGGTGAGCTGACTGGCATCACCATCGAACTTAGTTGTGATCTTGTTTAGGGCTCTCTCATAGGTTTTTATGGGGGGAAGGGACGCGTTGAGTGAGCCTTGTTGAGTGATGGTATTGATGATGTGGTTGAGTTCATCCTGTGCGGATTGGGCTGTCGAATATAAGGTATCTAGATCGCTGCTTGTTTGTCTGGGAGTATGCTGCTGATGGCTGGAGATTAAATACAAACCTGTGAGATTTTTTGGCAGTGACTGCCTGACGGCATAGTTATCGCTCTTCTCTTTGATCTGATTTTGAAATTCATGGGTCGCCGCGAAGCCTGTGCGGGTAGAGAGGAGAAGCAGAAAGATGAAAAACGTTCTAAATAACTTGTTCATACTGTTCATAAACATACGATGGACCTCAAAACTCGTTAAGAATGCAAATGGTCATTAACTATTCATATATCAATCTATAGGGAGCCCCCTTAATCGCGGCTGAACGGATAATTAAAGTTTGTTCATGGAGAGATTACCTTAAATTACAGGCAAAAAAAGAGCGCCTATAGCGCTCTTTTAAAAGAAAATATGCAATACCAATCATTATAAGAAAGTGATCTACTCAGAGCGCTTTTTGGCAAACTAATTCAAGGCGAATGGATGATGGAATGGTTATTCCCTTGTGAGTTCATTCAACGCAGAAGTAGACAGCCAAAAACACTCCTTACAGGCGAATTTTAGCGCATCCGATGCGGTGTTAACGAGCTTAAACGTAGAACAACTATGTTCTTCACTCGTTGCCTTGCCTCTGAAGCGCTAAATTCTCGCTGAGCGATCACCTCTTTATACTGGTTGGTATATTACCAAATTTTGACTCGTTTTTCGGGAGCTATGTACATGGCATCCCCCTCTTTTACATCAAAAGTGCTGTAGAACTGAGGCATGTTTGACAGGGCGCCCAGCGAGCGGAACTTAGCGGGTGAATGTGGATCGGTGGCCACACGGTTACGCATCGACTCCTCTTTCATCTTAGCGCGCCAAATTTGTGTGAAGCCGATGAAGAAACGCTCATCACCGGTTAAGCCATCGATCACTGGGGCTTCTTTGCCATTGAGTGAGTGCTGGTAAGCTTTATAAGCGATAGTCACACCAGATAGATCACCAATGTTTTCACCTAGTGTCAGTTCGCCATTCACATGTAGGTCGTCAAATACCGCATAACCGTTGTACTGCTCAACCAGTGCTTTACCACGAGCGGCAAACTCTGTGAGGTCATTCTCAGTCCACCAATCGCGCATGTTACCTTCGCCATCAAACTTCGCACCTTGGTCATCAAACCCATGGCCCATCTCATGTCCAATTACCGCGCCAATGCCACCATAGTTTACTGCATCATCCGCTTCCATATTGAAGAAAGGAGGTTGTAAGATTGCGGCAGGGAACACAATTTCATTCATGGTTGGGTTGTAGTAAGCGTTCACGGTTTGTGGCGTCATATGCCACTCCCACTTACGGATTGGACCCGCTAATTTTTCAAGCTCTTTCTCATGGCCTAGTTCATTTGCACGGATATTGTTACCGATCAGATCGTCAGCTTTAATGGTCAGTTTGTCATAATCTTCCCATCTGTCTGGGTAGCCGATTTTCGGGTCGAACTTAGCGAGTTTATCTCTGGCGGCAACTTTAGTATCTGCGCTCATCCAAGTCAGACCATCTATGCTCTCACCGTATGCGCCACGAAGGTTTTCAACCAGAGCTTGCATGCGAGTTTTAGCTTCAGGCGTAAAGTGACGTTTAACATAAACCTTGCCTACCACTTCGCCTAATACACTGTTAACTGTACTTACGCCGCGCTTCCAGCGAGGTTGCTGCTCCTCTTGACCATTAAGAGTCTTAGAGAAGAACTCAAAGTTCTCATTATCCAGTTCGGCGGTCATCTCTCCTGCAAAGTGAGTCAGGAGTTGCCATTTCATGTAGGTTTGCCACGCCGCGAGGTCGTTAGCTTTTAATACTTCGCTGAAGCCTTCAATAAAGCTTGGCTGATTGATGATGATATCAGGCTGTTTTGCAACGCCTAGTGTAGTGAGGTAACCATTCCAGTCGATATCAGGAGCCATGGCTGAAAGCTCTTCTATCGTCATCTTGTTATAGGTCTTAGTGCTGTCACGTGTTTCAACAACGTCCCAGTGTTTGCCTGCGATGGCTGTTTCAAGGGCTAAAATCTGCTCTGCACTGGCTTTAGGCTTGTCAAAACCGGCTAAAGTGAACATCTTCTCGATATGCTCAACATAGGCTTTACGGATATTTACGAAGCGCTCACCTTCATTGAAATAGTAATCTTTCTCTGGCAGGCTCAACCCGTACTGCCAAATATGGGTTGCGTAACGGCTAGAGTCTTTAGCGTCAACACCTATGTAGAAAGCCAGTGGGGTGCCGCCACCGATGATCTGGCTGTGAGCGAAGTAGTTAACCAGATCGCCTTTGGTTTTCAGTGCTGCAATCTTATCTAGTTCACTCTGAATTGGCTTTGTACCAAGCTTATTCAGTGTCTCTGTATCCATAAATGAGCGGTAAAGATCGGCCACTTTTTGCTCGTCACTGCCAGCAACTAGGTTTGGCGTAGCGGCTACCTCTTCGATAATGGCTTTGACATCATCACGAGACTTTTCACGTAGGTCATAGAAAGCACCTGTGCTGGTTCTGTCACTTGGGATCACAGTGTTTTTAAGCCAAGTACCATTTACATAGCTGTAGAAATCATCTTGTGGGCGAATGGATTTGTCGAAATTGGCGAAGTCTATTCCTGAACTTAAGGCCTTTTCAACGGCGACAGCGGTATCTGTTTTAGTGGTTTCTGGAGCCTTAACTTCGGCTTCTTCATTATTGCAGGCAGTGAGGCCCAATATGAGTGAGGCACAAAGTCCCCCGACGAGTGCTTTATTCATTTTTTTTCCTTTTAATCTGCAGTTTGCCCCTCTAAGAGCATTTTTATTATTTATATGCCTTTGTAGTAGGTAATAATCTCAATTTGGCATAGTGGTACACATGTTAAGGCCATAGAGGGATTGTAAACAAGCTTTTGAACTGTGATGAAGCCGATTGAAGCGGCTTCATATGTAAGAAAAGGTTTCCTTTTTAAAAATACTCACTCATGGAGAGGTAACGTTGCCGTATATGCTCGATCAAAAGACGTATTTTTTTCGGTGGCTGACGAGTAAACGGATAGACCGCATAGATACCTAGCTTTTTAGCGACACGGTTGGGCATGACATCGATTAAATCTCCCTTCATCAGATCGTGATAGACCAAACATCGAGGAACATAGGCGATACCATATCCACCTAATGCAGCTTTTCTCAGGGCAGCGGCATTGTCTGTGGTGAAGTTGCCTTTAATTTTTAGCATATAGTTACCCTCATCGCCTTTGAACTCCCATTCGCTAGCCCCAGTTGTCTGATAGGCGTATTGCAAGCAGTTATGATCAAGTAGGGCTTCAGGTTCTGTCGGTTGACCGTGACGTTTGATGTAGTCGGGGGTGGCGCAGATGATCCATTGTGATTCGAGAATATGGCGGGCGATTAAACTTGAGTCCTCTAAGTAACCAGTACGGATCACCAGATCATAATTATCTTCGATAAGATCGACAAAAAGGTTTTCTAGTGACATATCTACCGTCATGCCTGGATTGAGTGAGCAAAATTCAGCAACGGCATCAGCTAAGAGTAGATCCCCTGAAATGGTGGGTACAGACATCTTAATATGGCCTGTAATGCTCTCTCCAAACCCAGAGACGGTATTGATCGCTTCTGTGGCCACTTGTTGGACATTCGTGGCTCCCTTATACAACTTTTTTCCCGCTTCACTTAGGGTGAGTTTTCGAGTCGTCCGATAGAGGAGCTGTACTCCAAGGTCTTTCTCTAATCGGGCAATACGTTTGCTAACCACAGAGTTAGTAAGTGAATTTTGCTCAGCAACTCGGCTAAATGAACCCTGCTCAACCACTTGGGCAAAGAGAATTAAGTCATCAATTTTCGTCATATTAATGCACTTTTGGAAAGAATGTTTTTCATTATTTCTCTATATCATGAAAAAAGAAAGGGGTACGGTTACATCGCTTTAACAAAATAGGTTCACGTGAGGGTGAGCAATAAGCTAATCAGACTGGGTCAATGCCAATAATAAAAGCAATCACGATGAGGGTTGCGACCTCAAATAGGCATATATCAAACGGTATATCGACCAAGTCAAATAGTGAGATGAAAGGATAACAAGTATGACTCAAACCTTACTCGCGTTAATCGCATTTACCCCTATTGTGGTCGCGGGTGTTCTCCTGCTACTTCTTAACTGGCCAGCAAAACGTGCAATGCCAGTTGCTTTTGTCACGACTGTTATTATCGCGCTGTTTAGCTGGGATATGTCAGTCACCCGTGTTTTTGCTTCATCACTGCAAGGTCTAGCCATTACGGTTTCGGTGCTGTGGATTATCTTCGGCGCCATTTTTTTACTTAATACCTTGAAGCATACCGGGGCAATAGGTGCCATACGAAATGGCTTTACCAACATCTCAGCCGACAGGCGGGTGCAAGCAATCATTATCGCGTGGTGTTTTGGCTCATTTATTGAGGGGGCATCGGGGTTCGGTACCCCAGCTGCGATTGCCGCTCCTCTATTAGTGGCAATCGGCTTTCCAGCAATGGCTGCGGTGTTAATGGGAATGATGATCCAATCAACGCCAGTTTCATTTGGCGCAGTTGGAACGCCCATTATCGTGGGAGTTAACAAGGGGCTTGATACCCATAACATCACACAAGCACTGCTTGCTAATGGCTCAAGCTGGGATTTTTATCTGCAACAGATCACTACTAATGTAGCGTTAATTCATGGTGCTGTCGGCACCTTTATTCCCGTTTTAATGGCCATGATGTTGACTCGATTTTTTGGTAGAAATAGAAGCTGGACTGAAGGGTTAGATATCTTACCTTTTGCACTTTTTGCGGGTTTAGCTTTTACCATCCCCTACGCCTTAACTGGCATGTTTCTCGGTGCTGAGTTTCCCTCACTTATTGGTGGCTTAGTGAGTCTGGCCATTGTGGTGTCGGCGGCGAAGAGGGGTTTTCTTGTACCGAAAAAAACATGGGACTTTGATCAGGAGGAGAGCTGGCCAGCAGAGTGGTTAGGCTCATTAAAGATGGAGCTTAATGATAATCACAAGCCGATGAATTTAATATTGGCCTGGACGCCCTATGTGCTACTGGCGCTTATATTGGTGCTCAGCCGTGTGAGCTCAGAGCTCAAAGAGCTACTACGAGAGGTGAGTGTATCGTTTACAAATATATTAGGTGAGGTGGGAGTCAGTGCGGCGATTCAACCTCTCTATCTTCCTGGTGGTATTTTAGTGTTTGTGGCGCTGCTGGCTGCGCTGCTTCAGTCTGGCAGTGTTAAACCTATGGCGAGCGCGTTTAGCGAGTCGAGCAAAACCTTAATGGGCGCCGGCTTTGTGCTTATGTTCACTATCCCAATGGTACGTATCTTTATTAACTCAGGTGTAAATGGCGCTGATTTAGCCAGCATGCCTGTTACCACGGCTAACTTCGTCTCAGGCCTTGTGGGGGATTTTTTCCCTGCATTGAGTGCGAGTATAGGTGCTTTAGGGGCATTTATTGCTGGCTCAAACACGGTGTCAAACATGATGTTTAGTCAGTTTCAATATGAGGTCGCCCATACTTTAGCTGTGTCGAGCGCCGCTATGGTATCACTGCAAGCGGTTGGTGCTGCGGCTGGAAACATGGTTGCGATACACAATGTGGTTGCGGCTTCAGCTACAGTCGGTTTACTGGGCCGTGAAGGTGCAACTCTACGTAAAACGATTATTCCTACTTTTTTCTATCTTGTGCTCACCGGCATTATAGGGTTAGTTATGATCTACGGTTTTCATCTTTCTGATGCATTAATGGTTAGCCAGCAAGGTTATTAAGGAGTGTTATCTATGCGAGTCTACCCTGCAAAACCTAAGACCGTTTATCTCTATGGTACCTGCCTTGTGGATATGTTTGACCCAGAAGCGGGACTGGATGCAATTAGCTTGCTTGAGCAGCAGGGCCTTGAAGTGATCTTTATTGAAAAGCAGACCTGTTGTGGTCAGCCTGCCTATAGCTCTGGTTATACCAAGGAAGCGAAAAGTGTAGCGCAAAGTCAGATGGCGCTTTTTGATGAGCCTTGGCCTGTGATTGTGTTGTCGGGATCCTGCGGTGGCATGATGCATCACCATTATCGCCGACTTTTTCAGGGTGATAGTGCGTTGGCAAAGGTGGAGCAGTTTTGTGAGCGGGTATTTGAGTTGACTGAGTTTCTGGTCAATGTGTGTCGTATAAAACTGGAAGACAAGGGGGAGCAGACCTCTGTAGTGATGCATACCTCCTGCGCCGCACGCCGTGAGATGAATGTTCACGTGACTGCGACTGAGTTACTGGGTCAGCTAGATAGAGTGACGCTAAAAGAGCAAGCTTATGAGAGCGAGTGCTGTGGTTTTGGTGGTACTTTTGCTGTGCGTCATCCTAATATCAGTCAGGCGATGGTGGAGGATAAGACTCGCCACTTATCAGAGACGAAAGCGGCGCTGCTGGTTAGTGCAGACTGGGGATGTTTATTGAATATTAATGGCGCCTTTGAGTACCAAGGGCACTCGATGCAAGGCCGTCATCTTGCCAGTTTTTTACTCGAACGTACGGGAGGTAAGTGATATGAGTCATACCTTCAATGGTCCTGAGAATATTCACTCTCAAGCTAAAGCTGCGCTGGACGATCCGCAGTTGCGACAGAATTTCCGTGGGGCGATGGATTACCTGCAAGATAAACGCAGAAGCGCCTTTGCCGATCCTGATGAGGAGAGCAAAATCCGTGAGCTTTCAGAAGCTATCCGTCAACGTTGTTTGAGTAAGCTGCCAGAGTTACTTGAGCTGCTCGATGCCAACTGTAGCCGCAATGGAATGGTGGTGCACTGGGCGCAAGATGAGACAGAAGCTAACGAGATTATTGCCAATATTGCGCAGCAGCATCAGGCGAAAACAATAGTGAAAGGCAAGTCCATGGTGAGTGAGGAGATTGAGCTCAACCATGAGATGGCAAAGTTGGGGATTGAATGCCTAGAGAGTGATATGGGGGAGTATATTGTCCAGCTCGATGGCGACAAACCGTCTCATATCATTATGCCTGCTATCCATAAAAATAAGCAGGAGGTGAGTGATACCTTTGAGGCACATCTAGATGATTTTACCCCAACAGTGGATGTTGATGAGCTGATCCAAACAGGGCGGACACGTCTTAGGCAGAAGTTTCACGATGCTGATATCGGTTTATCTGGAGTTAATTTTGCCGTCGCCGAAACCGGGACTTTGTGTTTAGTGGAAAATGAGGGGAATGGTCGCATGTGCACCACAGTCCCTAAGGTGCATATTGCCATTACTGGTATCGAAAAAGTGGTGGAGTTCCTATCTGATGTGCCGCCGCTCTACAGCGCTTTGACACGTTCAGCCACGGGGCAAGCAATTACTACTTACTTTAATATGATCAGCTCGCCACGTAAAAGTGGTGAATTAGATGGGCCTTTAGAGCTGCATCTGGTTTTATTAGATAACGGCCGAACTCAGGCATTTCAAGATGAAGAGATGCGTAAAACCTTGCAGTGTATTCGCTGCGGCGCCTGCATGAACCATTGTCCTGTCTATACCAGGATCGGAGGGCACGCCTACGGTACTGTGTATCCTGGGCCGATAGGCAAAATTATCTCGCCACATCTGATGGGGTTGGAAAAAACCAAGGAGTTAGTCACAGCCTCAAGTTTGTGCGGTGCGTGTGGAGAGGTTTGCCCGGTGCGTATCCCTATCCCTGAGATGCTGCAACGACTGCGCACAGAAGCCAAAAATCCCCCTAAACCTGACGCGATAGCGATAGAGGGGCAAGCTTCGGCTTCCAGTACTCTTGAGTCATTGGCGATGAAAGGCTTTGCGTTCGCGGCAACCCATCCCAAGCTCTATCACACGGGTAGCTGGTCGGCGACTAAGCTTAGAGGCTTAATGCCTAATAAAATAGGCCCTTGGACTCAATGTCGTACCTCGCCAAAACTAGCGAGTAATACCCTGCATCAGCTGATTAAGGCGCGTAATAAGAGAGCGGGAGGTGAGTCATGAGTTCAGCTAATCATATCTCAGCTAAAAATGCCATCTTAGCCAAACTCCGAGATGCTAAGGCGAGAGCAATACCGAAGGAGACCTTAGGTTATCCTGTGTGGCAAAGTCATGATAACGAATTAATCAAGCAGCGATTTATAGCAGGGCTCTTAGCCAGTCACGCAGAAGTGAGCTGCGTTAACGCGTCTGAAATACCTAAAACATTAGCGCGAGTACTTAATAGTAAAGGTTGTGAGAAAGTGATTGTTGGCGACGCTAATGCTGAGCAGGGCAGTGGTGAGTTCTTCCCCGCAATACTCGAAGGCGCACACAGAATTGAAGTCACTCAGTTTGATTGTGAGTTTGAAGCGCTTAAAACAAGCCTATTTACTGAGTTTGATGCTGGGATCACCCACTGCTTAGGTGGTATAGCCGATACGGGAACTTTAGTGCTTTGGCCAGATATTGCTGAGCCGAGAACCCTCTCCTTAATTCCGCCGTGTCATATTGCGCTAATAAAGCGTTCAACAATCGTCAGCAACTTTGCCCAGATGATGACTTTGCAAGCATGGCAGGAGAAGATGCCAACTAATATCGTTTTAGTCTCCGGCCCCTCAAAAACGGCTGATATTCAACAAACACTTGCTTATGGGGCACATGGGCCGAGTCAGTTGGTTGTTATCTTGGTTGAGGATAGGTAATGGAGCTTGTCTATCAAGAGTTTATAACCAGACTTGCTATATCCGTTGAATCCGAGCGCATAGTGATAGATAAAGCAAAAATGCTGGCTTATGGTACAGATGCCAGTTTTTATCGTTTAACGCCTAAAGTGGTGGTTCGATTAAAAAGTCTCGATGAGGTGATCTACACCCTTAAAATCTGCAGTGAACTTGATATCCCTTGCACCTTTCGTGCAGCGGGGACTAGCTTATCTGGTCAGGCTGTTTCCGATTCGGTATTGATAGCATTAACCGATGATTGGCGTGGACATAAGATCTTAGATGGCGGAGATAGGATCTGCTTACAACCTGGGGTGATAGGCAGTGATGCCAATCGCTATTTACTCCCATTTGGTCGAAAGATAGGTCCCGATCCTGCTTCGATAAACAGTTGTAAAATTGGCGGTATTGCGGCAAATAATGCCAGTGGTATGTGCTGTGGTACGGCGCAGAATACCTATCAAACTCTTGATGATATGACATTGGTTTTTGCTGATGGTTTTGTATTGAATACTGCTGATGAAACCAGTGTTTCAGTATTCAAAAATCAAAAGAGAGACTTGATTAAGGGCGTTGAATCACTATGCGACACAGTAAGGAGCAATCTCGCTCTTGAAGCTCGAATTCGTCATAAATACCGTTTAAAGAATACCACCGGCTATGCGTTAAATTCGCTGGTGGATTATTGCGATCCTATTGATGTTATTAAGCATCTGATGGTAGGCTCTGAAGGGACCTTAGGTTTTATCGCTGAGATCACCTATAAAACGGTGGTCGAGCACGCTTATAAAGCGTCGGCATTGATTGTCTTTAATGATATCGAACAGGCGTGCAGGGCGGTCTCTGCCTTGGCATCGGAGCCTGTGGCTGCTGTAGAGATGATGGATGGCCGAGCTATGGCCTCAGTGGCTGATAAGGCGGGGATGCCGGCGTTTATTAAGCGCCTTGATCTTGAGGCGTGCGCTTTACTGATTGAGACGCGTGCCAGTAATAAGGCTCAGCTGCTTGCGCAGTGCGAGCAAGTTAAAGAGACCTTGTTACCATTTTTTGTGATTGATTCTATCGATTTTACATCTCGAGCCGACACGCTCGCCATGCTGTGGGGAATACGCAAAGGGATGTTCCCAGCTGTGGGCGCGGTTCGAGAAGTGGGCACATCGGTGATAATTGAAGATGTAGCTTTTCCTGTGGAGCTGCTTGCTGCAGGAGTGCGTGATCTGCAGCAGTTGTTCAATCAATTTAAGTATGATGAGGCGATTATCTTTGGCCATGCGCTAGAGGGAAACCTTCATTTTGTGTTCACTCAAGGGTTTGAGTCCGAGGATGAGATAGAGCGTTACGGCGACTTTATGGATGCTGTGGCTGAGCTTGTGGCAGTGAAATATCAGGGCTCATTAAAAGCTGAGCATGGAACTGGGCGTAATATGGCTCCCTATGTTGAGCTTGAGTGGGGGCAAGATGCTTACCGCTTAATGCAGGAGGTCAAAAGATTATTTGATCCAAGAGGGATACTTAACCCCGGTGTAATTCTTAATGAGGACAGTCAGTGTCATATTAAACACCTTAAACCTATGCCCAAGGCCGATGAGCTGGTTGACCGCTGTATTGAGTGTGGTTTTTGTGAGCCAGTTTGTCCCTCTCGAACACTGACCTTGTCACCTCGCCAGCGTATTGTTCTCTACCGTGAGTTACAGCGCAGAGAAGCAGCTGGAGAGCGAGAAGAGGTAAAAGCGTTAGCTAAGGTGTTCGAATACCAAGGGCTGGATACATGCGCAGCAACAGGGTTGTGTGCTGAGCGTTGCCCCGTGGGGATCAATACTGGCGAGCTGGTTAAGAAGCTACGTAGGGCTAAATATCAAAAGTTTACCCCTATTGCCCGTTGGACAGTAGAACACTTTGATACCACGACCAAGATGGTTAAGTTCGGGTTAGGGGCAAATCAACAAGCACAGAAAATATTAGGTGATAAAGTTGTGGGCAACTTGGTTAACGGCTTGCGCAGTTTGACTCAAGGCGCCACGCCTGCTTGGACTCCTCAATACCCAGCTGTTAATCGACATAAGCCAGCATCATTTTCAGCGAGATCAGAAAGAGTCGAGTTGGCTACAGAGCCCCCTCTGCAAAAAGTTGTCTATATGCCCTCATGCGCTAGCCGCACTATGGGTCAGCAGTTGGGTAATCGTGAGCAACGCTCTTTGACTCAAGTGACGGAGTCGTTATTACAGAAAGCTGGTATAGCGGTGATTGTCCCATTAGCGTTAAATGAGCAGTGTTGCGGCATGCCCTATGACAGTAAAGGTATGACAGAGGTTGCAGATAAAAAATCTAAGCAGTTAGAGGAGCGGTTATGGCAAGCAAGCGAACAGGGAAGGTGGCCTGTGTTAATGGATACCAGTCCCTGCGCTAAACGAAGTATTGAGCAGTTTACAAAGCCGATTGAGGTATTTGAGCCCGTAGGCTTTGCGCATCGGTATCTGCTTAAACATCTGCATATAACTCCGACTGATGAAGCTGTCACCTTGCATGTAACCTGCAGCTCTCGCCGAATGGGACTTGAAAATACCATGCTTGAGTTGGCCAAGGTTTGCACACCCAATGTGATTGTTCCTGAACATATCCAATGTTGTGGCTGGGCTGGAGATAAAGGATTTACCACACCTGAGCTGAATATGGCTGCGTTAACGTCATTGAAAAAGCAGCTCCCGGCTGAGTGTCAGCGGGGTTTTAGTAACAGTCGAACCTGTGAAATTGGTTTATCTCATCATGGCGGCATCCCCTATCAGTCGATTTTCTATCTACTTGATGAGGTGAGTACTGAAAAGGGCGAGTAGCCTTTAAAACTCTGCTTCGATGCAGAAACTCATAAACTCCTTGGTACTTGGATGATTAAGCTCAAGAAGCTCTGCGTGCAGATGTAGCCTATCGGCCTTGGTACCGTAGAGATCGTCACCGACTATCGGCATATTTAACCCTTGAGCATGGGCGCTATGCACTCTTAACTGATGAGTACGCCCTGTTTTAGGGTATAAGTGAACCTTAGTTTTGCCATGCTTACGTTCAACCACCTGCCACTTAGTTTCGGCGGGTTTTCCATGCTCAAAGCAAACTAATTGTCGTGGTCTGTCATCGAAGTCGCCTCTCATCGGAAGGTTAATGAGCCCTTCATCCTCTGTAAGCTCACCAGTTAGTAATGCGGTGTAGCGCTTCTTTACTGTGCGGGCGATAAATTGTGCTTGCAGGTTTTTATTGGCCTCTTTGGTCAGTGCTATTACCATTAATCCAGAGGTCGACATGTCGAGTCGATGAACAATAAGTGGCCCTGTTGCATCAGGAAACTGAGTCTTCATGCGAAGATACACAGAGTCTTGAATACTTTTTCCTGGCACAGAGAGAAACTCGGCAGGTTTATTGATGATGGCCATCTCTTCATCTTGGTAGATGATATCTATGGTTTTACCTACAGCAGGGTTAGTGAGTAAGGGGTTTTTATCCAACTCCATCCCATTAAGCATATGACCTAAGATAGGTTTACATTTTCCCTGACAGGCACCATAAAAGTTCTTATGTTGGCGGATCTCAGATTTAGGTGAGCTCCCCCACCAAAACTCAGCCATTGCCAGTGGTTTCATGCCCCATTTGAAGGCGTAATGAAGCAGTTTAGGTGCTGCACATTCACCAGAGCCCGCCGGTGGTGTTTGATGTACGGTATCTTTGAAAATGCTGCCTAAATCTCTATGCTCACCTTTGATATTTAAAAAGCGGTATTGCTCAAATAGCTTTTTCTGTAGTTTGGCTGATGAGGTTTTACGCTCCTGCTTGAGCAGGTCTATTTCATCGGTTAGTTGTTTGAGCTGCTGTTTTGCAGCATCTACTCGTTCATCCCAATAGAGGTTTAGGGCTTTAAGCTGATTTTTATCGTGAACACTCTCTTTAGCAAGCTTGGCTTGAAGCTTGATAAAATCGGTTTCATTAAGCTCGAGTCCAGCTTCTGCTCTACGGGCTTTGCGTGTTTTTCGCCCCTCAATAATATGTTGTCTTTGGGCCTCAATCTGCTGTTTACTTGCATCGATTTCATTGGCCAATAAGTTACTGTATTCACTAATCTTAGGGTTAGTGTTTAGCTTGCTTAGCTGTTCACTGAGTTGATTTATGCGTGTTTGCTCTGTAAGGAAAAAACCTCCCTCTGTGAGCATGTCAAATACCGGAGGCACGAAGTGGGGCAGAAGGTTTTGGTCGGCAACTTTACCTGAAAATGCCGATAGATAACCGAGTTGTCCTTGGGCATTGTGAACCACTAAGACACCGAACATCTTACCGATTGCTCCCTCTCGAACGCCTTGGTGACCAAAATTATGGTGCCATTGAGTTTGGCTGTCGAGATATGTCTGAAGCTCCTTTGCAGCAAGCAAACATAGCGGGTGAGGCTCATAGTAAAATGGATAGGTAAATCGCTCAGGTAGTGCTAATTCTTGGGCTGAATCTTTAAAGAGGGTGAAGCAGTTTTCAGGGGAGTGCATGATATAGTCTTTAGCCATAACAGCGCTAAGCTATATGGACGGTAGTCATTGGTGCGAAAGTTGGGCGATTTTACCCTTTTACCCCCTAAAGTTCAATTTGAGCTGTGTAGACTTTGAGCCTATCTCTGGATAGTAAACTTTGAATCATTCTCATTACTTAACATATCCAAAAATTAATCTATGTTACTTATAGGTTAACTGGTTATTCTCCTTTAAATACAATCTCTTGCATTGTTATTTTTTATTGTGTTTTTTTCTCGTAAAAAAGCTAGATATATCATTGTTCTAGTTAGGACATTTAGTGTAGATTACGCATCCTTTTTGCTCAGTCTTTGAGCAACCCAAATTGTTGTTTGATTGGTTAGAGATCTTTTTTAGCTCTGCCATTTTTTGCATTTTGAATCCTCTATTCATCATTAAGCCTTTAAGTGGCCAAGACCGTTAGAGCGTTCCCCTATTGAAGGTATTATCAATGAACATCTTATTTCTTATGTATCCATGGAGCAGTGTTGAGCCTGAAACAGACTCAACATTAAGAATGATCCATGAGTGTGTTGCTAGGGGACATACCGTTGCGATTACAACGCCACATAACTTGACCATGAGATCATCTGAAGCAAGTGCTTTTTGCCAAATTTTCAGTAAAGAGGAGCCAGTATCGAATAATATCGTCTCTTTTTATAAAAAGGCTGTGTTTAAAAAGGCGCGTTTGCCGTTAGCAGGCTTTGATACGATTATTATGCGTGCCAACCCACCTTTGGATCCAATAGCACTGAACTTCTTAGATTCGGTGCGTGATGATGTGTTTATCATGAACGATATTGATGGCTTACGTATTGCTAATAATAAGCTGTACACCGCTTCATTTGATGATCCAACAAATACGTTTATCCCTGTAACTCATGTATCTAAAACTCCTGAGTATTTAGAGGAGGTGTTAAGGGAGTCGACAACCGATAAGATGATCATGAAGCCGCTTGATGGTTACGGTGGCCAAGGGGTTATCTTAGTGGAGAAGCACGCGCAAAAGAGCTTCCACTCTCTACTTGAGTTTTATATCAACAGTGGCAAAGGCGGCAATTACGTTATCTTACAAGAGTATGTAGAGGGCGCTGACGCTGGAGATGTGCGTATCTTAATGCTTAATGGTGAGCCTATCGGTGCGATGAAGCGTATTCCAGCTCAAAATGAGGTGCGCTCAAATATCCATGCGGGTGGCAGCGTGGTTAAACATGTTCTAACCAAAAAAGAGAAGGAGCTGTGTAAGCACATAGGTCCTAAATTGGTGAGAGATGGGCTGTTTTTTGTTGGTATTGATGTGATCAACGAAAAATTGATTGAAGTGAATGTGCAAAGTCCAGGTGGGATAATGCGTATTAATAAGCTTAATAACGTTAAGTTACAAAAAAAGGTTATCGACTTTGTAGAGGGTGTGGTGAATGCCAAAGAGGTCTTGAGCCAACGTAAAACTGAATTTAGAAAGGCGATTGAAGATGCTCACGTTATCTGAGAAGGAGTGTATTGCACTCATTAGCAGGGGCGAGTGTTTTCAAGCTGAGGTTGAAGATGGCGCTTTCATTGTAAAGATCGATGATTACTCACCTATGGTCTGTACTGCTATTCATAATGGTCACAGATTGCGAGATGATCTTAAAAAATCCTTTTTATTGAGTAAGGAGGAGCGGTTTTATGAGGAGGACCCCTATACGGATGAGTTGATCTCCTCGTTTCCGATAGTCTTGATTGGTAATGACTCTCGCTTTGAATATGACTTGAATCGCGCTAAAACTTTGTCGACTTACTATAAAACAGCTTGGGATAAGCAGGTTTGGGAAAAACCGCTGTCGACTAAACAAAGAGCCTTTAGTCATGCTAAGCATGAGTCATTTTATAATGTGCTTGAAGCCATTATTGCTCGATTAGAGATGCTATTTAAAAATAGCATCGTATTTGACATGCACTCTTATAATCATCAAAGGATCGCGAAAGACACGCCAACGTTTAATATTGGTTCAGGTCAGATCGATGTCGAGCGTTGGGGGAGCATTTGCCACTATTTTGAGCGAGAGCTGAATAAGATAAGCCTGCCGAATATCGATGTGAGGGCGGCAACTGATGAGGTCTTTCAGGGGCGAGGTTATCTTATTGCTCACATTAATGCTCATTTCGACAACACCTTAGTGTTACCGGTTGAGGTTAAAAAAGTCTTTATGGATGAGACGAGTGGGGAGGTTTACCCTCTGGTACTCGAAGAGCTAAAAGCTGGCGTGAAACATGCTATCTCTGAAACTGCGGCTCACTTTATGCGCCGTTTTGGAAAGCGCAAAACCGTTAGTAATGCCGATCTACTCTCATCATCTCTGTCGCCAGAGCTGGTTGAACTGGACAAGCAGCTCTATGGACTGTGTAGAAGCGTTGAGACGCTAAGGTTTATTAATCCGGTAAATATTGCCAGTGAGCGCAAGAATTTTTTTGGTAAAAAAGCCTTAATTACGCCTGATTTTAGTTATAAACAGTTGAACATTAACCCTTACCAATTTAGGGAGCAGTTGTATAAACTCCCTGTCGAGCAGGTGATGGACGCTGATATTCAACAATTATATCGCCATGTTATCGATAATATGGCAACTAAGATTGACCTGATTTCTTCCATTGGCAGTGATGACTTTGTTTACAACTCGCTGAAATATTATGGTCAGCCTGACAAGAACGATCTGGCTAATGCTGAGTTTATTTTAAGGGCGCCTGACATCGAAGGCGATGATGAACTTGAGGTTCATACAGCTGATGCCGCAGTTGAGTTTTTTAAAGAGAAAGCCGAGGAGTGGGGCCTTAAGTGTAAGATCGAGAAGTCATCTCGAATTGTTGCTAAGGCGATGGTTGATAATGATAAAGCCTGCTTATTGATCAATAAAGAGGCCTCATTTACATCCAAGGAGTTAGTTGCATTTGCTTACCACGAGTTAGGTGTGCATATGTTGACAACCGTGAATGCTAAGAGTCAGAAACTGAAAGTGTTTTCGTTAGGTTTGAGCGGCAATACCCAGACTCAAGAGGGGCTTGCCATCTACAGCGAGTATTGCTCTGGTAATTTAACATTAAGCCGATTGAAAACCTTAGCGCTTAGGGTGGTTGCCGTTAATTTAATGCTACAGCACAGAGATTTCCCTGCGACTTATCAGACATTGGTCAAGGAGTACGGTGTAAGCTGTGAGCAAGCGTTTACACTGACAACTCGTGTGTATCGTGGTGGTGGTTTTACTAAAGATTACTTATACCTGAAAGGGTTTAGAGATATCTATACTTTAGGGAAAACGACTCAGCTTGATAACCTATTAGTGGGTAAAACAGGCTTGTTGGATCTGCCTACAGTTAATGAGATGGTAGGGCGAAACTTGTTGGTAAAACCTGTTTCACTATTCGAGCTGCAATTAAAGCCGCCTCAACCACTCTCGATTATCGATTATCTGGTTTCAGGTATCCGTTAATTGGTAAAACACTTATGACCCCCTCACTTTATGTGAGGGGGCACAATTAAGGTTTAACTGCCCTAACGATGGGGTTTTGTAAACTGATCAATGTTTCGGTCGATTGGATCTCGTCGATCGATTGAATGCGGTTTATTAAGACATGTTGTAGCCCATCTATGGATTGGCACATGACTTTAACGAACACACTATAGTTACCTGTCGTATAGTAAGCTTCTACCACCTCCTCCAAGGCATTGAGTTTAGATATTGCTGCTGGGTAATCGCCTGCACTTTTGAGGTTAATACCGATAAAACAACACACATCATAGCCAAGGGCTTTAGGGTCTACAGTGATTTGTGCACCTGTGATAATACCCGCCTGCTTCATCTTCTCTACACGGACATGGATTGTTCCCGCACTGACACCAAATCGTTTGGCAAGCTCAGCAAAGGGGGTTCTCGCCTCCTCCATCAGTGCTGATAAAATCTGGTTGTCGAGTTGATCTCTTTGAAATGAGGTATCCATTGTGGGTAGCTTATTAATATGATGAATACTAACTAATCTACGTCTTTTTGTATGATATAGCTATCAAAAAGCGATTTTTGTTGTAATTATATTTAATAATAAAGTGAGGTAGAGAGGTTATTTCGATTTTTCTCTCTTTCACTGTTTTGTCTCAGACTCTAAAAAGGGCACTTCACAGGTAAAAGTTAACGCTTCTCCTGAGTAAGGTTGTTTGATGGTCAGTTCTTGAGCATGCAATAGTAGCCGGCTAGCCAAAGATTTTGCTAACGGATCTGCATAAAAGTTATCACCAAGTATCGGGTGCCCTATAGCAAGCATATGTACCCTTAGTTGGTGTGAACGACCTGTAATGGGGGTTAGCTTGACTAGAGTTGAGCGTTTAGCCCTACTTATCACTTCATAGTGTGTGAGTGATGGCTTACCCACTTTATGATCTACCTTCTGTTTTGGGCGGTTTGGCCAATCGCAGATAAGGGGAAGTTCGACTGTGTCGCTGTCCGATTTTATATGGCCAGCAACGCGCGCGTAGTAGGTTTTCTTAGTTTCCCTTTCTCTAAACTGTCTTTTCAACTCTTTTTCTGCATTTCGTCTTAGTGCAAGGACGATAATGCCAGATGTAGCCATATCGAGCCTATGTACAACTTGAGCATTTGGGTACTCGGCCAAAACCCGGGCATAGATACTGTCTCTATGGGCAGGGTCACGCCCTGGAACCGAGAGTAGTCCTGACGGTTTATTAACAACCAAAATGTCTTTGTCTTGGTAGATTATCTCAAGCCATGGGGTTGTAGGAGGGGAGTAGATAAAGTCAGACATAAAAAAAACCTAAGTAGAAATGCGCTGCAAAGATACCTGCTTGGAGCTAGGTGAAGCAAGTAAAAATAGCTCCAGAGAGCCTCTCTTTTGACTTTAGTGAGCGGATTTAATGTTAATAGCATTGATTTCATTTGTTTATCTTGGTCTAATTTAAGACTCTTATCTGTACTCTTTAGAGTTTCATGTTTTTATTTCTATTTTCAAGCTAATAAAACGGGTTATAAATGTTAAAGCGAACTCGGTATCGATTGGCTGATAAGGTAGTCGATCCAGCGCAATGTACCATCTTAAACGATGGCAACTTACTCAAGGTTGAGTTAAGGGCCATGCAGGTATTACTGTGTCTAATAAACCATGCTGGTGAACCTGTCAGCCGAGATATGCTGCTCGATGAGGTCTGGTCTGGTGGCGAGGTTTCTGATAATGCGATTAATCGTATTATAGGGATACTAAGAAATCAGCTTGGAGACAATGCCAAGTCGCCGGAGTTCATCAAAACCTTGCCTAAGGTGGGCTATGTTTTAATAGCCCCTATTACTCTGGTCAAGGAGGTGACTAAGCATGAGAAGTTTGCGACAGAGGTTATAGCGGGCGCAGAGCTAGATGTAGAGGAGAGCAAGAGGCAGGTATTTAAACGAAGCCTGTTTGCGACTCTTTATCAACATGCTGGAAAAATGTCGATTCTAATGGCGGGTCTTCTGTCTCTGCTACTCTTCTCGGTTTATCAAATTAGCCACAATGAGAGCAGTGAAAGTCCTCAACATATCAAAACAGAGCTTAAGCGTTTGACCTATTTAGATGGGCAAGAGCTATCACCTATGCTCTCGACTGATGGAAAGTACCTGACTTTCGCCAAGCGAAAACTTGGAGAGAAAAATTGGCGTGTAGGTTTAATGACACTGGGCAGTCGTAAAACCTATTTTCTTGATGATCCGTTTGATAGTCAAGGCTATCCTGCTTTTAGTCCTGATGGAAACAAGATAGCTTACCTTTCATTTAATTTTGGTGGTGGCTGTCAGATTAACATGGTGGACATTAATGATGGGGAATTTGGAGAGATAACTAAGATCACTGATTGTAAAAGTATTATTCAGAGTATCAGTATTGCCTGGCACCCATCGGGCAAAAGTATCTACTATACCGATGAAGATCATCAAAAGGAGTTCCTTAGTGAGAAGATGATTTTCTCTATTGACATAACAGGGAAGAATAAAAAACAGTTAAGTCAACCCTATTCCATTGGTGGGGGAGATTATTTGATTAGCCTCTCTCCAAACGGACGTTTTCTGGCCGTAGTCAGAGATGTTAATTGGGACAAAGTTCAGGTGATGCAGCTCTCATTGGAGACCGGAAATTGGCAAAAGCTATTCCCTGTAGAGCTTGCTTTACATTCTGTTGGCTGGAGCCGAGATAGTGAGTCAATTATCTATCGCGGTAAGGGAGATAATTTGATGCGGTATGATATAGAGAGTAAGAGTCATATTCAGTTAACCAACATATTGCAGCCAATTCTCTCACCTATCTCGAGTCCTAGTGGGGGGGTTGTTGCTGTATTGGGTAAACTGTACGATGGTGAAATTTGGAAGTTAAATTATCCTTTCGATGAGTCAGGTGATAGCCCCCTCTTCGTGAACAATAAACCTGTTGAAAAACATTATATAGCATCTAACGGCAGTGATTCTCGCCCCTCTGTTAGTTTAGATGGTAAACAGTTAGCTTTTGTCTCAACTAGAACGGGTGAGTCGCAAATCTGGTTAAAGTCACAAGATGGAACTGAGAGACAGTTAACATATTTTGAAGATATTAATTTTATAAGGCATATCAGTTTCTCTGATGATGGTACTCAGATTTTAGGGCGAAACAATCACCAAGCTTTTATCTATGATCTAACGACTAACACTGTAGAGTTTATCGATATTCAAGGTGGGCATGAACTTTATAGCGTAGTTTGGGGGCCTGATAAACAAACCATTATGGCAGCGTTTGATATTTTAGGAAAATCGTCATTTAGGCTAGTGGATATAAAATCGGGGGAAATATCTGATGTTCTGGCCGAAGAGGTTGAGTTTGGCCAGTTTTCTAATACGGGTCAGCTCTATTTTACTCAAAGAGCGAAAGATGGTTTATGGACGATTGAGAACGGTGATATAAAGCTAGTCCATAAGGATTTTGTTGTAATGTTAGATATGTCTTGGACTATCGTCGATCAATTTGTTTATAACTTGGCTTACCGAGAGGGGCGTGTTGACATCGACCGGATAGATCTTAATACAGGACAAAAGGTGATTATGAAATTTGTTGATATTCCACTACCACAAGCAATTGCTGTCGACAGAGAGGGAAGTATTTTCCTTGGTATTTATAACGAGAGTAATACCAACATAGTTAAGCTTGATTATTAGATTGTAGAGTTAAGTTGATGAAAATCAATAGGTAATGTTTTTGTCATGTTTTTGTTATGTTTTTTGAGCCCTTAAGTTGTAGTTTGGCTTGGTAGACCTTAGTGGTGGCTAAGCCAGCTCGTATGGCTATTGAAAAAGCAAAAAGACTTATTTTAGTAAAGATTTAGTTAGTATGGATTTGATCTTAGTGGTGACTTGAGAGGACCAAATATGAAAAATAGTAAAATAATGACGTTCTTTAAGGCTACGCTAATTGGGGCTGTCTGCACATCAGGAATGAGTGTTGCAGTCGCTCAAAGCGAAGATGAGATAGCTTTTAATATAGAGCAGAATATCTTTGAATTAAATAAGGATAAGAGTAAGGATGAGGTGGTGCTTAAACCTACTGTTTGGTGTCCTGCTAAGCCTTGTCCTGGTGAACAAAGTAAATAACTATAGGCAGAAAGTAGATTAACTAAAAATGGTTGTGTATCAAGAGATACACAACCATTTTTAGTTTTTAACTCTAAACAGCTTCTCCTTCCTTCTATTCAACCTTAGCTTAAAATCGTCTGCACTTAATGCTAATCAATAATCTACCTGTCTTTCTATTTAACTCTTATGTTCGGGATATAAATTTTTCTGCTGTAACTTTTCCATCAAAACTCACTTTTATACTTAGGTTCTAGGGTTCTAGGGTTCTAGGGTTCTAGTAATGAACGGTATTCCCCCACCTTTTTACAACAACGAAAGCAATTTTCAACCGAGTGTCTTTATCAATTATGTGGAAGTCTATTAATTTATATAATTTAATTTATTTCTTAACCTATTGAATTTAATGTGAATCACTTTTTCATTATCTTACTGTTATGACTCAATGCTGCTATCAGTTGTAGTTTTGTAGTCAGACAGGTTAACTCGGTAAGTATCAGTCTTTAGGTTTGCTTTTAATCTAAACTTTACCCTGGGTTTCATCACTGGTTCTCTACAACAAAAGGAAGTATGCAGTATTTTTGAGCGTCATATATTTCATTGTCTGGTCCACAATTGAAATAACTGGATAGTACAGATAGTTAGGATTGACGACTTAGATCTTGAGTTAGGTCTAAACAAGTCACTGAACTATAGGTATTAGCGTGATAGCTTTTAGTACTGTTTTATTTCTGTAGAGGAAGGTGGTTCATTAATTGTGTACGCCTAATCTGATTACAGATTAACCTGTCTCCCTATTTACTTTTCAACCGAAAACTGAAGTAAAATTTGTCAATTTAAGATGTACTGCTAGCGTTTATGTTTAATTATGATTGTTAGATTTACTTTTATGTAGTTGAACTTACTTAGTTTTCACTACGGCTAAGCCAAGTTTACATCATAAAGTTGTTAGGAATAGTCATCTCCCTTTAGACATAGGGGTGCTTCATTTGAGCACTCCTTTTTTTTGGCTTTTTTATGCCATATCCTCTTATATATCCTTCGGCTTAAAGCTTATCTACTTAGAGTGGTATGTAATTGCTGCTGAATGAGGGGAACTCTTATGCTTGCTCCGAAAGAGTAGTGTTATGAAAAACCGTTACCGTTGACATGCATCAGTGAGAAAGTCCAAACCACAAATGACAGTGCGATATGGATAAAAGCGTAAACCCCTTGATCTAGCCTCTCCATTCCCTTGGCCTGCCATATAAGCTGACCGTGTAGCAATATTACCAGTGGGAATAAACCGAATAGGGGGTAGAAGGCGATTGAGCTGCTATCACCGAGTATTAAACGACTAAGAAGGGACCAAAAAACCATAAAAGCCGTGAGAATGGGAGGAGCTGCTTGTCGATATTGTTCTGGATAGGGGAACATATAACTCCTAATTTAGCTTTCTACTATTACCATATTATGGATTAAAGGGGTTTTCTAGCAATCAGCTGTGCTTTCTGACTCATGGTCGATGAGTTAAACACCTTTCCCTCAAAGTAATGTAGACAGCTCCAATGATCAAATTCTGATTTGAGCTCATGTTGTTTTAATAGGAAGTTAGGGTTTCTGGGGCGACCAATTTCAGCTTGTTTTTCGATAAAGGTTTCATAGATGATAAGTCCTCCTGGTTTAATCGCTGCCTTGATTTGTGGAAAAAGAGGTCGGTGTAGATAATTAAAAACCAGTACCACATCATACTCTTCAACAGGAAGGTTTGGCGCTGTGCTAATTTCTAAATCCCATTCAAGGTATCGATGACCGTTAGGCCTTTTATTTAGGCCTGCTAATGACCTATCGATAAAAGTTACGTTATCGCCACGCTCTACAAACCAGAGACCGTTTCTGCCGCTACCACAGGCGAGATCGAGTACTTTCTTATTGCTTTTAAGATTTAACTCTTCAAAGTCAGTAATTAACTTTGAAGCCTCAACCTTTAACTTCTTTTCTTCCATCGATTCTTCGCCCGTGAATAACTGAAAAATGACGTAACCCAGCAGGGCCATGAGATACGACTACAGATAGCAGTAGTATAGTGATCACCAGCTCTGGTTTATATTGGCCTAAGGGGATAAAGAGGAGGAGTAAACCAAGCTTTACCAGTGTGAGCACTCCTTTAAGCTGGATTAACCAACGCCAGTCTCTTACAACTTCCCATATCATCATTAATAAGCCAGTTGTCATGGCTATGCACCAGTAGTAGATCCATTTCTCTTGTGGAACGCCTAAGAGTATGCCACCACCAGCACCTGTTACACCGAGAATATGAAGGGCTCTTAGGCTGGTTTTACTTAGCCTTTGCAACCAAAACTGTTTTTCTGAGAGTTTGCTTTTTGCCATGTTCAAAGGATGATTCGTTAAGTTGTTGTCAGCTTATCAGGAATTTGTATGCTGTGAAGAGCAGCTGGAAAAAATTGTATAGATAGGGCTCTTATCATCGTGTTTTGTATCGTGGAGTTGGTGAATTAAACATAGGTTTCTATTAGACTCTTAAACCTAAGCAATATAGAGCTAGATATAGGGAAGATGATGAAAATAGGTTTCTTTAGTGCAAAACACTATGACATGGAACACTTTGACCTTGCCAATAAGACTTTCGGCGCCGAAATAGAGTATTTTGACTATCGCTTATGCATGAAATCTGTGCGGCTGGCTCATGGGTTTGAGGCAATTTGCGCTTTTGTGAATGACTCTTTATGTGAAGAGGTGTTAGTTGAGCTTGCGAGAAATGGAACTAAGATCATCGCTATGCGCTGCGCTGGGTTTAATAATGTCGACCTTGTTGCTGCTAAACGTTTAGGTCTACGAGTCGTTAATGTTCCGGCATATTCACCTGAGTCTGTTGCAGAGCATACGGTGGCCCTAATGTTGACTCTCAACAGAAAGGTCCATAAAGCCTACCAGCGAACCCGTGATGCTAATTTCTCTCTGGAGGGGTTAGTAGGTTTCAACATGCATGGTCGCACTGTTGGAGTTATAGGTACGGGAAAAATAGGCGTCGCAACTATCAAAATACTGCAAGGTTTTGGCTGCAAGGTGGTTGCTCACGATCCCTATCCAAATCCACTGGTGGTAGACCTTGGGATTGATTATCTGTCTCTTGATGAGCTCTACTCACTGTCGGATATCATCACTTTGCATTGTCCACTGACTCCTGAGAATCATCACCTTTTAAGCGCTAAAACCTTTGATAAAATGAAACCAGGGGTGATGGTGATCAACACCAGCCGAGGAGGCTTGTTAAACGCAATGGATGCGATGGAGGCACTTAAAAAAGGCCAACTGGGCTCGCTAGGTTTGGATGTGTATGAAAATGAGAAATCACTCTTTTTTGAAGACAAGTCGAATGAGATTATTCAAGATGATGTATTCAGACGCTTATCTGCTTGTCATAACGTTATCTTCACAGGTCATCAAGCATTTTTGACAGCCGAGGCTTTAGAGGCCATCGCGTCAACGAGTTTACTTAATGTGCAGCAGCTACTCGAAGGTGCAACTTGCCCTAATGAATTAAAATCATAAGCTTACAAATAAAGAGGAGATTAAAAATTCAAGTCCTCTTTTGTGTAAGTTGAGTGATAACAACTGACAAATCAACGCTTGGCTGATAGATTAAAGGCTCAATATCAGCCAGAGTTTTAACATTATGATGGTCACCCATGAAGTTCACGATATTCCAACCGCCACTGGAGTGATGCGAACCTATCTTTATCGCCCCGATGAAGAGGGGCCATTTCCTACCATTTTATTTTATTCCGAGATTTTTCAGCAAACAGAACCTATTGCAAGAGCCGCAACAATTATGGCTGGCCATGGTTTTGTGGTGCTGGTTCCTGAAGTGTTTCATGAGCTCAACCCAATAGGAACTGTGCTTGCTTATGATGATGCTGGTAAAGATAAGGGTAATGAAGATAAGTTTGCTAAGCCCCTAGAGAGTCATGACTCTGATACAGAGGCACTGGTTCAGTTTGCCAGAAGTCAGCCTTTTTGTACCAGTCAGGTTGGTAGTATGGGCGTGTGTATTGGCGGTCATTTAGCCTATCGTGCTGCGATTAACCCCGATATATCAGCAGCGTTTTGTTTATACGCAACCGATATCCACTCAAGTACCTTACCCAGTGAAGAGGGAAATGACTCTCTTTCCAAAACCGCAGATATTCAGGGGGAGCTGGTGATGGTGTGGGGCAAGCAAGATCCCCATGTTTCAACCGAGGGACGTAAACGTGTGTATGAGCAATTAGAGAGTACGCAGAGAAGGTTCACTTGGTTGGAGGTCAATGCGCAACATGCCTTTATGCGCGATGGTGAAAGTCGTTATGATCCTGCTTTAGCCATTCAGATGTATCTACAGGCTGTCGCTTTTTTTCACAGAATATTACGTTGAGCACTGATGGGGTGTTGCAGTAAGAGTTATGATATATACCCAAGCAACTTCAAGATGTAGGATTCAGCATGTCGAGAAGTGACAGAGTTCAAGGCATGAAAATAGTAGGACTAGTTATTCTAATTCAATATTTCATAACACAGAAAAATGTTGCTTCTCGCCATGCCCTTCGGGAGTTCCCGTAGAATCGCTGCACTGCGTTAGTGATATCAACAAGGGAATAACCATTATCCTCAATCACTGCCTTGTTCAGCTATCCTACAGGAGCTCTGAAACGAGCATCTTGAGGTAGCTTGGGTATATGACTCTTACTGCAAATTACTTAGCTCTGCTTGCTGTAGTTGGCAAGATCTTCAATGCTAACGCGAGCGATAAATTCATTATCTAGATAGAAATCTACCTGTTCTCCGCTCTTTTTACCTGACATCAGCTGCTGACTACCGTCATCGAAATTGAGTGTCATCACTAAAGTATCTTCACTGGTCGCTTCCATGGTGGCATTGGTAAGCTTAATTTCTGGTAAAGGAGCTTTTGTAAGCTCTTTATTCAGATGAGGATTAACCTTAAAGATAGCTTCAACTGGCATATCTACGACTGCCGGTGAACGTTTGGTTATTGGGTTAGTACCAGTCCAAAACTCAATGCTATTGAATATAAAGAGATCTGCTGTAGCAGTTAAACCATAGACAGGGCTTAATAACATAAATAAGCCTGCGCGACCAAAGCGGTTATCAACAACACTTAAGTTGCCCTTCGTTACCATAGCACTCAGTCCCATCTGTCCCATGCAACCTGTGAGTTGGGTACTTAATAGCGTGGCAAGTGTGATAGAGATTAATGTCTTTTTCATGATTATCTTCGTTGGTGGGAAAGCGAGCAGATTGTAATGATTAGATATTTATTGTTGGAGATCCTAATCACAAATCTTGGTTGAGTTTTAGTTAGTATTGCTAGCTAAGTCGATCTTGATGTTACTCATTGGGAGGAGTTGTTCTTACTATGATTTAAAGCGAGCGTTTATTCGTCGTTAACCATTTTGTGATTAACCCTCGTATCTTCAGCAATAACAGCTCCTGTATCGGCTTATCGAGATGGTCAGAGGATTTTTGGGTGTGTTATTTTAGTGTTTTAGCGCATACTACGCCGCTTATTTAAGGGGGAGGTATCGATGGCAGAACTTGAGACATTATATCAGAGCGAAGATGAGTATGGTCCTCTATTAGTATTGGAAGATAAGCATATGCGTGTGCTCTCATTTGGCGATAATGATGAGCAGAGTAAGCTATTAAAGCTACAACCTTTTCTACCTCAACATACTTATGTACAGGCTATGTTATTGGTTCTGTTATTTATTAAGCCTAAGAGGGTGGTCATACTGGGTTTAGGTGGAGGTGGATTGATACATGCACTTCGTCATTATGATGCTGGAATTAAGATAACGGCGGTAGAGCTAAGAGCTCAGGTGATAGAGATAGCTAAACGTTTTTTTCAACTACCGATAGGCAAAAAACTGATATTAATCCACCAGGATGCGGCGGAGTTTCTTGAGTTGGCTGATCATAAAAAGGCCGATGTTATTTTTGCCGATATCTATGGGGCCGATGGTGTTGATGAGAACCAGTTGTCTGAAGCTTTCATCAAAAATGCCGCAATGATGATTAAAGCCGACGGTTTTCTGGTCTTAAATTGTTGGAAAGAGCATAGCCAAAATCGAGAGTTGCTAGGGTTACTGCAAACTTACTTTGTTGAGGTAAGGGCATGTTTAACTGGAGGAGGAAATTGGGTGGTGTTTGCCAGCAAATTAAAGCGAGATATTACCAGTAGCGGCATGAAAGCTAAAGCACACAGTTTATCTCTGCAGTTGGATTTTACCTTGAGTCGCTCACTGACTCGTTTCGACCACTGGGTATAAAAGTCTGAAGATAGGCAAGCGAGTTTGTCTATCTGACTTACCTTTTCCTCTCTTTAACTTATATGTTCGGATAAATCGATTAGGATAATAGGATTTACCCGTTATATTTAATTTAAGTTCCTCGCTATTATCTTCACATCGAAAACAAACTGATAGTTATATATAACGTCAGGTGAATGAATTAATTAGTAATTTTAACGGAGCTTTAAATGAATCAATCTATCATCAACACTGAAATCAAGCCTTTTTCTGCAACTGCATTCCACAAGGGCGAGTTTGTTCCTGTTTCTGAGCAAGACCTATTAGGTAAGTGGTCTGTTGTTTTCTTCTACCCTGCTGATTTCACGTTTGTATGTCCAACAGAGCTTGGTGACATGGCCGACCATTATGAGAAGCTACAATCTATGGGCGTTGAAGTTTACTCAGTATCTACTGACACTCACTTCACTCACAAAGCTTGGCATGATGCTTCAGACACCATCAACAAGATCAACTACCCAATGATTGGTGACCCAACTGGTACTATCACACGTAACTTCGGAGTGATGATTGAGGAAGATGGTTTAGCACTACGTGGTACTTTCGTTATTAACCCAGAAGGTGAGATCAAAGTTGCAGAAGTTCATGACCTAGGTATTGGCCGTAGCGCTTCAGAACTTGTTCGTAAAATCCAAGCTGCACAATATGTTGCTGAGCACGACGGTGAAGTTTGTCCAGCTGCATGGCAACCAGGTGCAGAGACGCTAGCTCCATCACTTGACCTAGTCGGAAAAATTTAATTTAACCTGTTGGTAGCGGCTTCATCTCCGAACTACTAGCCACTGAAGTGAAGGGATAGATTTGCACTTCAGTGACCTTTTTATCTCCAAATGAGCTCAACTCCCCCTGCAAGTTTGAGCTCATTCTTCCCCCTGTTTTTCATTGATGCTTACAGAGATAAGTGTCAATTTTAGGAGTTATCATGTTAGATACGAATCTTAAGAATCAACTGAATACCTACCTGCAAAACCTCAAGCGCCCAGTTGAACTTGTCGTGTCTGCAGATTCAAGCCCTAAAGCCCAAGAACTTAAAGCCTTGGCTCAGGATATCGAAAGTTTGTCACCATTAGTGAGCATTACTGAAGCAGAAGGTAAGCGTATGTCTTCGATGAAAGTGACTAGTGTAGAGACACAAACTGATATCACTTTTGCGGGCCTCCCTATGGGCCACGAATTTACTTCACTTGTACTCGCACTGCTACACACTGGTGGTCACCCACTGAAACTAGATGATGAGGTGATAGATCAGATTAAGGCGTTGCCAGGTGAATACCATTTTGAAACTTACGTTTCTCTTAGCTGCCAAAACTGCCCCGACGTGGTGCAGGCCTTGAATATGATGGCAGCGATCAATCCCAATATTACCAATGTCATGATCGATGGCTCACTATTTCAAACAGAGGTATTTGAGCGTGATATTTTAGCTGTGCCTTCGGTTTACCTAAATGGCAAAGTGTTTGCCCAAGGTAGGATAAGCCTCACCGAAATTCTGAATAAGCTGGATACTGGCGCTGCGGCTCGTCAAGCAGAAGTGATTGCAGAAAAAGAGGCGTTCGATGTACTTGTCGTTGGTGGCGGCCCCGCTGGTGCTTCAGCTGCTATTTATGCCGCTCGTAAAGGGTTACGTACTGGCATTGTTGCTGACAAGTTTGGTGGCCAAGTGGCTGAAACCGTTGGTATCGAGAACTTTATCTCTGTAAAGGCGACTGAAGGTCCTAAGCTGGTTGCAAATTTGGAAGCCCATGTTCATGAGTATGATGTTGATATCATGGATAATCAAAGAGCATTATCACTTAAGTCTGGTGAACTTTTTGAGTTGGAGCTGGAAAATGGCGCCAAATTAAGAAGTAAAACCGTGCTATTAGCAACAGGTGCTAGATGGCGTGAGATGAACGTCCCTGGTGAGCAGGAGTATCGTGGTAAAGGTGTGGCTTACTGCCCTCACTGTGATGGTCCGCTATTTAAAGGTAAATCCGTTGCTGTGATTGGTGGCGGTAATTCAGGCATCGAAGCGGCAATTGACTTAGCCAACATCGTTGAACATGTTACCGTATTGGAGTTTGATACTAATTTAAGAGCCGATGAGGTGCTACAACGTAAAGCTGCTTCTATGGGGAATATTAAGATCATTACCCAAGCGATGACGACAGAAGTGGTCGGTGATGGTAAGCGAGTAAACGGGCTTAATTACACCGATAGAGCGACAGGAGAAAGTCATCATCTTGAGCTAGCTGGCATATTTGTCCAGATAGGTTTGGTCCCTAACTCAGAGTGGCTAAAAGAGACAATATCATTAACTGAACGAGGCGAGATAATTGTCGATGGCAAAGGTGAAACATCTCTACCGGGTGCATTTGCTGCAGGGGATGTGACTAACTCAGCTTATAAGCAGATCATTATAGCCATGGGCAGTGGCGCTACCGCATCACTGGGGGCTTTTGATTACCTCATTAGGCATAGCGCACCGGAGCAGTCACAAGCTGCAGCTTAAACTTCACTATTCCAACGTTTTTCATCTTTCAGCCAGTCATAAGACTGGCTGCTTTTTTTATAATTTTTGGATACTTTTAAACACATTAGCTTTGAAGTTTGTTAGAATTTTCTGCCACAAGTTTTAAGGTGATTAGTATCGGTATCAACGCAAATTTGCCCTCTTTTGAGCGGCAATTAAAAACAGAGACTCACCTTTATCTAATTAAAGGAGCGATGTGGGCTACTGTAATCTCTCTGTTTATGTTGCTGGCAATCCTATTCAATATATATTTGCAAAACTCAGATATATCGGTGTTTTACGAAGCCATTTTTATGGTTTCCCCCCTTGTCATAATAACTTTCTCTGGTGCTTTAGCCGCTTATTTCGTTAAGAGAGAGAATATCGCAACTTGGGGCTTGTACAGTTATCTTTTTCTATTGGAGATAGTTTGGGTATACCTAGTTTGGCGTCTATTTCACTTTACCTACGATAAAATCCCATCCTATGCTGCACTGGCTGGTGTCGAGTCAATCATTGATATTTTGGTGTTAACCATTGCGATAGCGGTTTTCCCAAATAGAAACTTAATGCTGCTGGGAGTCTTGCCCTTAATGGTGTTTAGTTGCTCCGAAAGAGTGTTGGTGGTGCCAGACCAGTACCTGTTTCCGCTCACTAAGTTTTTTTGTTTCTTAGCGATTATAGTATCTGGGCAGAAAGTGCTTTCATCATGGTTTAATAAAGCGATTCTGCGCAATGTTGAAAAACAGTACCTCTTAGCTCAATTTAGGCGTTTGGCATTAGTCGATAGCCTAACCGATATCAGTAATCGTCGACATTTCGATGAGATCCTTCTGCAGGAGATCCGAGCATCAGAGCGTACTCGTCACCCTTTAGGTTTGGTGTTAATTGATGTGGATTACTTTAAACGGCTCAATGATAGTGCAGGACACCAAAGTGGAGATGAGTGTTTAGTTGAAATTGCAAAAATTTTAACTGTTACTGCGAATCGACCTCGAGATCTGGCCGCCAGATACGGTGGTGAAGAGTTCGTCCTATTGCTTCCTGAAACCGACCTTGCAGGTTGTATTGAGATTGCAGAAGCATTAAAGAGAAAGCTGGCTACTGCTAAATTACCACATCCTGATTCCGATATTGGATCTTTGGTTACTATCTCCCAAGGTGTGACACTTTGGAAAGAGGGGATGGGAGCACAGGAGTTATTGGAGTGTGCTGATAGCTTGCTATATCAAGCTAAATCGAGCGGAAGGGATAGGTTTATTGCTGCTTAAAATTGCGCCCTTGGAGAGGGCGCTCTTGATTCAGTTCGTTTAGCTATACTTTGATATTGATATTATGGCCAGCATTACCGCTTGGGGCTGCAGGTTCTGTCGCTTGTATGAGTTGCAGGGCAATCTCACCTTCAACCTGTTGCTGCTCTTTTGCGAGTTGGGCGACCTTTACTCCAATATTACCATTGCTTAAATTTGGCTCTAAATTTGCAGTTCCAATTGTGATTGCCATTGCGACCTCATCTTAAGTTCAGCTCTTAGTGATTAAATATCTATCGGCTCAGATACCATTAACTTTAGTGTAGTTGAGTAATGGTATCGAACCAAATCGAGCCGAGTAAAAATTAAGCTCTCTTAGCTAACACTTTTCTGGTAATAGTGATGGCGATGGTTAAGAGGATGGAGCTTAAAATAAGGCCAATGGCCAGAGCCACATTTTGTAGTGCGGTTGGATCCATCGCTAAAGTGCCGCCTAAGCCTATCATCATAATACCTGACATCAACTTAAGGGTTTGTCCCTCTTTCTCTGTTAGCTTACGTTTACCTAAAGTGGCGCTAAAGGCGATAACGATAATAGCCAGTGGAATGACATACACTATGTTGTAGAAGGCCAGATACATATAACGTTCAAGGTCTGGCAGTTCATGCATCGCTAAAACACTGGTGTAGATCATGGGGAAGCCTGCTGTACATAATAGCTCATAAGCGTTTGCAAGAATTGACAGTACCACTGTGCCTGCAATCATCGCGGCCATGCTACTTGCACTCGTCAGTTTGCCCATGCGTTTTATTAGCCCTGTACGATTCTCTGCTGACATGGAGAGTGTGACCTCTCCCTTAGTAAAGAAGTAATCTTTAATATTTATCACTCCAGCAATTAAGGCCAAAACTCCAGCCCCAAGGATTATCATGCCTCCATCACTTCCCGCCCCGAGTAACTCAAAGATATTGAGCCAGGCAATCATAAACAGGAAGTAGATAAAGCCTGAGAAGAAGACAAAGATGCCGCCAACAATCAACATACGTGTTCGGCTTTTAGCGTTAACCATAATAGAGAGTAAAAACAGTAGTACAAAGAAGGCGCAGGGGTTGAATGCATCGACGCCAGCTAACACGACTGTCAATAATGGCAAAGAGAGCTGTTCTGGGGCTACAACACCTAAAAATGGAAGCTCGACAGGTTGCACTGAGCTGGTACTGGTTTGTCGAGGTTCAGTATTTAAGTCGCAGGTACCTGCATTGCCATCTTCAGCGGTTCCATCACTACAGGTACCAAATAGCGGCTTATCCCCGTTTGGCGCTGAGCTTGGTACAAAGGTGTCATTAGGATCGAGTGTGCCTCCTAAAGATTGATAACACTGCTTTAGTTGGTTTACTAGGTATTGGCCTGTTACTGCTTCACTGCTGTAACCAATAACGGCGTTCTCGCACATGGCCATGTAAGGGACTGAGCTGGCTTTGGTACCTGTTTTTGATGCAATATCTTGCCACTTTTCCATCGAACCCGGCGCTGAGATCATATGTGATGATAGCTCAATCCAAGGGTAACGTTCGGGTAAGGAGTCGATAAATGGATGAGCTTCGGCGCAGTGAGGGCAGGTTTTGGACCAGAAGAAGTAGAGTTTGACTTTCAGCTCCCCTTGTTCATCCATATAGTGCCAAGTTTGTACGTTTTCTGATGTTGAGCTAGGTGTTGTTGAAGCTAAAGTCATTGGGGCTGAAAATGCCCCTAGGCAGAAAGCAATCAGTAAAAGGATAATTCTGGCCATATTCCCTCCACGGGGATGCTCCTATTTGGAGCATCATTGAGATATTTGTTATTAATTACTTTACGTTTATTTATCTGAGCTGATAAATAAAGGTTCTGTAATTGCAACCTGAATCTCGAATCACCGGGAAATGTGACGGGTTTATACTCTTAATAATTATTCTATCGGTATTTATAGCTTAACTTTACCGTTAACTAAGGCCTCTTTACTCTCTACAAGTCGAACTGGTGAAGGTGTTTTTTCAGACGGGCACCAGCTTACGCTAATATCCCGTCGCTTATCGACACCAGCGGTTAAGATCCTTGTTACAACTGGAGCGGCAAAATGAGCATCGGTTAGGTAGCTTTTTACCCTGTCGATTCTGCGCTGAGCCAGCCACAAGTTATAGGCTCTTAGCTCATCACTTCTTTGCTTTTCTTGTACCTGAAACTCCAAAAGCAAGTAGCCATCCTCTCCCTTGTGCTCCTCACTAATCGCATCGAGTTTGGAGGAGTAAGCGCTTGGGAAGTAAGAGCTATTTTTCTCGTATGGGATATTAAACATATGAATGCTGGGATCGCATTGTGCAGTAGCGCTTCCTGCTGCTAGTAGCAGTAAAATGGTGGTTATCACTCTCATTATGGGCTCCCTGTGAAGTAATACATGCCTAAATGGTGATTTGTTGGTGTAATCTTGATGGTCCTGGTACTTTCTGCTGCTAATTTAAGCTAATACAAGGCCAAAATCAATCTGTAAGATGTCGAAACAACGGATTATTATATCAAATATCTGAGTTATTTAGTCGGGAATTTTAAATATCGATATTTGTCAGACAAAATTCTTATTTGAAAGTCGATGAGGAGTGGAGCACAATAAGTGCATTGTGCGCAATCAAATGAGCTTCAAGGATATATGTCAATAGATCAAAAGAGCAATCCTCTCTCACTGGACAGTCAAGTCTGTTTCTCTCTCTACAGTGCCACTAATGCTATGGTCAGAGCGTATCGTCCTCTACTCAATGAACTCGATCTTACCTATCCTCAATATTTGGCCATGTTAGTGCTGTGGGATAATGAGGGGATCAGTGTAAAAACCTTAGGTGAACAACTTCATCTTGACTCTGGTACGTTAACGCCACTGTTGAAACGTTTGGAAACTAAAGGGCTGGTCAGCAGAGGAAGAAGCGAAGTCGATGAAAGGGTGAGGGTACTGCATACCACAGAGAAAGGGCGAGAGTTAAAACAGTTTGCAGCTAAGGTGCCTGAGAAGATGCGTTGCAAGCTCAATATCAAACCTGAAGTTTTTTCCGAGCTAAAGTCGCTGTGCGATCAAGCTTATATAAGTTTGACTCAGGCTGAGCAAGAGTAAGGCATTTGTATGGACAGATTCGATCTCGTTATCATAGGTGGTGGTATCAACGGGGCGGGCATAGCTCAGTGCGCCTCTGCGGCAGGGTATAGTGTACTGTTACTTGAAAAGGGCGAGATCGCTGAACAAACATCGGCAAATTCGAGTAAGTTAATTCATGGTGGATTGAGGTATCTTGAGTCTGGCCAGCTCTCTTTGGTTAGAAAGTCTCTCTCTGAACGTCGATCATTGCTCAAATTGGCCCCCAATTTAGTCAAACCTATCCCTTTTTATATCCCTATTTATGAAAATAGCCAGCGAAGTCAATGGACAATACGCGCTGGATTGAGTGCCTATGCTCTGCTCAGCGAGTTGGATCCTTTAGGTCAGTTTAAGAGCCTTCCTGCGGTTCAATGGCCGAATATTAAGGGACTAAAGTTACAGGGCTTAGAGGCTGTTTTTCAATACTGGGATGCGCAAACTGATGACAAAGCGCTGACTAAGGCGGTGGTGAGAAGTGCTGTAGCGTTAGGGGCTAAAGTGTTACAAGGTGCTGAGTGCGATGCACTTGTACATCGACCTGACAACTGTGAAGTGAGCTACCTTTATCAAGATGAACGCTGCAAAGTAACGGCTTCGTGTGTTGTTAATGCGACAGGCCCTTGGGTTAATAAACTTATTGGATGCGTCACTCCTCCAATGGCAAAAGAGGAGATTGAATTGATACAGGGCAGCCACCTTTTACTCGATATCCCCTCTCCCGATGGGATCTTGTATCTGGAATCCTGCTTCGATGAAAGAGTCGTATTTGTTATGCCCTGGGAGGGTAAAACTTTGCTGGGAACCACGGAAACGACCCTAGCAAGCTTAGATGAAAAACCTCAACCTACTAGAGAGGAGATCTATTATTTGTTGGGGATCTATCGCCGCTATTTCCCTGAATCTGGCGATATAGAGGCGTTAGAGGTCAAGATCTATGACACTTTTTGTGGAGTAAGAGTGCTGCCTAAGCAAGCTGGGCAAGCGTTTGAACGCTCTCGAGAGCTTTGGTTGCAATCTCGTGAATCACACCCCAGATTTCTCACCCTCTATGGCGGCAAGCTCACAACATTTCGCTCAACAGCCAAAGAGGTGACCCATTGGCTTCATGAGCGCTTAGGTGAAAGAGTTGAGATTGCAGATGTCGACAGGCTGCCTCTTTATTAGCGATGACAATTCATATGAATGTCATATTTCAATGTTAAAATCCGCCAAATTTTTATTGAGTACCATTCTGGATTTATGCTGCAGATTTTTATTCGTTTTTTCTCATTAGGTTTAATCTCTTTCGGCGGCCCCGCCGCACATATCGGTTACTTCAGGCAGACCTTTGTTCAAGAGTTGGCCTGGTTAGATGATAAACACTACGGTAGTTTGGTTGCCCTGAGTCAGTTTATGCCGGGGCCAGGATCGAGCCAAGTAGGCTTTGCTATCGGTTACCATAGAGGCGGCTTATTAGGGGGACTTGCGGCTTTTGTCGGTTTTACGCTTCCCTCCTTTATTTTGCTTTTTCTGTTTGCGGTAACCAGCAGTCAGTTACTGAATTACCCGATAACATTAGGAGTTATCCACGGCCTTAAGCTGCTGGCGGTGGTAGTGGTGGCCGATGCTGTCTGGATCATGTTTAAGCAGTTTTGTCAGCGGAAAACAGCAATTTTGCTTATGTTAACTAGCTTCGCCGTTATCTCACTCTTTCCGGGAATTTGGATACAGTTTGCACTCTTAATGCTTGCCGCTGTTGTAGGCCAGCAGTGGCTGTCGTCAACCGATAGCTTAGGCGAGCCCAAACAGAGTATTAAGCTTAACTATCTCTGGCTGGGACTATTTACTTTACTGTTTATTGGATCAAGTATAATGCTCTTTGGAGGTATCTCTTCCCAAGAGTCAGGTTTATTAGGTTTATTTAGTCAGTTTTATCAGGTTGGCAGCTTAGTTTTCGGTGGCGGACATGTTGTGTTGCCTCTGCTACAGTCGAGTGTCGGTGATGCGATGAGCGGCGATCAGTTTTTAACAGGTTATGCTTTAGCCCAAGCTGTCCCCGGTCCTATGTTTGCCCTAGCAGCATACCTAGGGGCTGAAATCTGGGTAGCTCAGCCTCTGCTTGGAGCATTGGTTGCAACGCTCGCTATTTTTCTACCTGGCTTTCTGCTGATGTTAGTTGCACTGAAAAGCTGGCATGCAATGAGTGGCAGACCGAAAATTACTGGGGCGATAGCTGGCGTGAATGCGTGCGTAGTCGGCTTTTTGTTGGCGGCGCTCTATGATCCTATCTTTACCAGTGCGGTCAAAGATAACTTAGATATGGTATTGGTGGTGATAGGGTTTGCCTTATTTAAGCTATTAAAGCCAAATATCTTCTATCTGGTGCTTAGTTTTGCCATTGCTGGGGCTGTTATCAGCTAAAGACTTAAGGCTAGGTAAAGCCGGAAGGGACAGTTCCGGCTTACTCCTTTTACTCGCTCAGCTCTGCTGTTACTGACACTTTTTCAACCTTAACTGCACAGATCTTAAATTCAGGGATCTTGGCGATAGGATCGATTGCGTTAATGGTGAGTTTATTGGCGGCCGCTTCAACGAAATGAAACGGGAGAAACAGGACGCCCACCTGAGCACGACGAGTGACAAAAGCGTTGATCTCTATCTCACCTCGGCGACTGGATATCTTCAGCATATCACCATTGTTTATACCTAGCTTGTCGGCATCGAAGACGGATATCATCACTTTTGGTTTACCAAGTTCATCTAACCCCGGTGTTTTACGAGTCAGTGTGCCTGTGTGGAACTGTTCCAGTAGTCGCCCCGTCGATAGGGTTAGTGGGTATTCACTGCAAGTGGGCTCGGCAGGTAAGCTGTAACTTACAGGCGTCATCTTTGCCCGGCCTCGGGTAAATTTAGTGGTGTGTAAAATTGGAGTCCCTGGATGGTTTTCTGCTGGGCAAGGCCATTGGATCCCCAGTTTTCCATTCCGAGTACGACTATCTATCGCCTGCCAGCTAGCTCCTCTGTATTGCGGAGTCACACTGGTGATCTCGTGCCAGATCTGTTCTTCATCTCTATAGTGCCAATCTGCGCCGAGTTTATTGGCGATATCTTGAATTATCAGCCAGTCGAGTCTTGCACTGCCAGGGGCTTTGACTACAGTTTGTAGCTGCTGAATTCGTCGCTCGGTATTGGTAAAGTGACCGCTTTTTTCTGCGAAAGCATTTGCGGGAAGCACGACATCTGCCAGTGCTGCGGTCTCTGTAAGGAAGATATCTTGTACAATTAACAACTCTGCTTTTTTGAGCGCCTGCAGAACATGGGCTTGATCGGGATCGCTCAATACTGGGTTTTCTCCCACCACATAGAGCGCTTTTAACTCCCCATGGGATAAGGCCTGCATCATTTCGGTTGCGGCTAACCCGATCTGATGAGGGAGATCTTCTACGCCCCAAGCTTCTCGAAAACGAACCTGAACCAAAGGGTCGTCAACTCGCTGGTAGCCGCTGAAGTAGTTTGGTAGGGCGCCCATGTCGCAGGCTCCTTGAACATTACTCTGTCCTCTAAGAGGATTAATGCCGCCCCCCTTGATACCTATATTGCCACAAAGCAGCTGCAGATTGGCGATGGCAGTAACATTGTTATGGCCTGAGGTATGTTGGGTTACGCCCATGGCATAGTAGACGGCAGTTTTTGTTGCTGTACCAATCATGTTAGCCATTTCAGCAATCTGTTTGGCAGGAACACCAGTTATTAGAGCTGCATTTTCAAGGCTGTAGTCGCTTTTCATCACCTCATCATAGAGTGAGCTGTAGTCATCGACCCTAGCTTGAATATAATCGAGATCGTGCCAATCATTTTTGATGATAATTTGCATGATGGCGTTGAGCAGCATCACATCTGTGCCTGGCTTCTGGCTGACATAGAGCTTGGCATGATCGGCAATATCGACTCTTTTGGGGTCGGCCACAAGCAAGGTCGCCCCATGCTCGCGAATGGCTGATTTTATATGGGAGGCGATAATTGGGTGCGCGTTGCTGGTATCGGATCCTATGATAAAGATAAGATCAGAATCTACAATGCCTGGAATATCATTGGTCATTGCACCGCTGCCTAGGCTCTCTTGCAGCGCAGTGACTGTTGAGGCATGACAGAGGCGCGCACAATGATCGATATTGTTTGTGCCGATAATAGCCCTGAATAATTTTTGAAACAGATAGTTATCTTCATTGGTAGCTTTGGCTGAGGCGAGTCCTGCAACGGCATTACCGCCGTGGGATCTGATAATATGCCTAAGTTTAGTGCCGATAAAGTCTAATGCTTCACTCCAAGATACCGGCACAAGTTGTTTATCTTTGCGCAGCAGTGGCTGGGTGAGTCTGTGCTTGCTAGCGATAAAATCGAAACCAAAGCGCCCCTTAACACACAGCATGCCTTGGTTGACGACTGAGTCGGGATCGCCACTGACTCGGGTTATCTTGTTATTCTCTCTGTCTACATGCATATTGAGGCGGCAACCTATGCCGCAGTATGTACATATGGTACTGGCTTGTTCACTAGGCTTTGTGCGGCCTTGAGTCTTGTCTCTGGCATCAACAAGGGCGCCAGTAGGGCAGACCTGAATACAGTTACCACACTGCACACAGTTACTGTCTAACATGGTGGCAGCAAACCCTACTCGCGGCGCTCTTCGTTCTGAGTTTTTCTCTTGGGTCGGGAGTGCTTGATAATGATCCTTTGTGAAGCAGATCGCCTTATGGCCACTTTGTTGCTGACAGATATCGACGCATGCACCGCAGCTTATACATCGGTTGGCGTCGAAGGTGATAAAGGGACTTGAGTTATCGACACTGAACTGTCTGGGAGAGGGGGCTGAATGGGTGGCATCCACAGCACTGCTATCAACCTTATATTCGGTGGCATAATCTCGAAGCTTACAATCTGTATTGGCCTGACAGGCACACTCAAGGCACCTTGCTGCCTCTTTCATCGCCTCGCTGGGCTCAAAGCCTAGCTCAATCTCATTGAAATTGAGTGACCTCTCTTTAATGCTAAGCTCAGGCATTTTTGCCTTCGGCTGTTTAGGTGTATTAGGGTAAATACTGCCATTAATCTTTGCGGATTCTATTGATTTAGTTGAATTAAATTCGCGCTGTACCAGCTCACAACTTAAGCCTGAGGTGAGTAGCTTTTCGATCGCTTGTGCGGCTTTTCTACCATCTGCAACGGCGGCTACTGCAGTAGCAGGACCCGTTCTCGAGTCACCAAGTACAAAGAGTTTATCTATCTTGGTTGATAGGCCTGCAGACATGGTCTGCTCACAACCTTGGAAGGTGTTCCAGCGAGTGAGGGCTAGCTCTCCTGTAGTGAGCTGACTCTGTGGATCGGATAGAAATGCCATATCCGGTGTCTGAGAGACCGCTGGGATAACGGTATCAAATTCTTCAGTGAAAGTTTCACCTGTAGGGATGGGCGCTCTTCGCCCTGATGGATCTGGCTTGCCTAATGTCATCTTTTCAAGGGTGACACTCATAACACGTCCTTGAGAGTCACTGTGGTTCTCAATTGGGTTGGTCAAGTAGTGAAACTTAATCCCCTCATGCTCAGCTTCCTCTATCTCATAGAGCTCTGCTGGCATCTCATCCCGCGTACGTCGGTAGACGAGTGTGACTTCTGCGCCTTCACGTTTAGCGGTGCGAGCACAATCGATAGCGGTATTTCCTCCTCCAATCACCATCACTTTCTTACCTGTGATCAGATGTTTATCTGTGCAGTGATCTTTTAGGTAGTCAACACCTAAGTAACAGCCTGCCAGATCGCTGCCTGGATAATCCATAGGTACGGCTTTTTGAGCGCCTATCGCTAGACAAACCGCATCGAACTCTTCGACCAGTTGGTTAAGGTGTATCTGTTTACCAAGCTTAGTATTGGTCTGGATTTTTAAGCCATTCTTGCACAGCTGTTCAATCTCTTTGTCTAGGATCGCCTTAGGCAGTCGATATTCAGGGATGCCATAACGAAGCCAGCCACCAGCTTTTGGCATCGCCTCAAAGATAGTGACATCATGGCCCGAGTTTGAGAGATAATAACCTGTGGTGATCCCCGCAGGTCCGCTGCCAATTATCGCGACCTTTTTACCCGTTGCTGGCAACTTCTCCGGCATATAGCTGAACTCGTCCTGAATATCGAGATCGGCTGCGTGACGTTTTAGCTGTCTAATGGCCACAGGTTCATCGACTAAGCCACGTCGACACTCGGTTTCACAAAAAGCGGGGCAAACTCGTCCTATGGAGAGGGGAAGTGGCAAGGTTTGCTTTATCACTTTTACCGCTTCTGTGTGATCTCCTTGTGCGATATGAAAGAGGTAAGATTGCACATCGACACCTGCTGGGCAGGCTTGTTGGCAGGGAGCCTGACAGTCGGCGAAGTGATCTTTAAGGATCTCATTTAGCGCCGCTTGCCTGAGCAAACTAAGCCGAGTTGATTGGGTGATAACTTCAACACTCTGGGTGTGACTTGAATAGAGGGAAACTAACTGAGTATCACAGGCTCTGACTGTGACCGTATTTGCTTGATTCTGGTGATCGAAGGTTTGCACTTCCACCTGACACAGATTGCAGTGGCTCTTCTCGTTATTGTTATTGTTATTGGGGAAGTTAAGGCCATTCTGCTGCTGACAAAGATTAGGGATAGTGATCCCAGCTTCTTTTGCGATGTTGAACAGAGTTGTTTCTGGATTAGCCGATAGACACTTACCATCTATTGTAAGTTCTTTCATGGTGTTACCTTCATTAATTGGCTTTTATTCGAGTTTTTATAGCGTGTTTTCAGCGACAGGCTAGACTTGCTGAATATGACTTAGGATTAGTCGACTTTCTTGATGGCGAGTATAACTAAGGGGGTTTTAAGAAAGGGTCTAACCTCTCTATTTATAAGATGATTTTGCAGTGAACATCACAAATGATGGGGAGATTGTGTTCGATGTAACCTTGCTTGGTTAGTGAAGTTTGAACTCGCCACAGATCTGCTTATTAAAGAATAAGCAGATCTGGGATAAATCGGATTAACGAGTCATTTTCTTTACAAAAACAACCACGAAATACTGTGCGATGGTGAAAACTGACTGCACATACTAGCTTATGGCTAACGAGTCATTTTCTTTACAAAAACAACCAAGAAATACTGTGCGATGGTGAAAACTGGCTGCACATATTAGCTTATGGCTAACGAGTCATTTTCTTTACAAAAACAACCACGAAATACTGTGTGATGGTGAAAACTGGCTGTACATACTAGTTTATGGCTAACGAGTCATTTTCTTTACAAAAACAACCAAGAAATACTGTGCGATGGTGAAAACTGACTGCACATACTAGCTTATGGCTAACGAGTCATTTTCTTTACAAAAACAACCACGAAGAGCGCGATGGTAAAGCTGCCAGTAAATGCCTCTATTGCGGCGATGACCTTAGATAACCCCACAGGGGTAAAATCTCCATAGCCTAAGGTGGTAAACGTAACCACTGAGTAGTAGATACAATTAAAAAATAGATAAAAATTAGTCTGAAAGTCGTTACTTACCTGAAATTGGTGCAACTGAGAACCATAGCTTAAACCGGTAAAGAAATAGAGTATGGCACATACCATGATAAGTCCCATGGAGAAACCTATCACTCGCATCGGCGCTTCGCCGTAACCACAGAAAACATCGATAACTTTTGAGACCATACGCTTGTAACTGTACTGCGGCATCTGGTGGCGCCGCATAGTAAGCTCTTTACGAATATAGTCACCGGACATGGCAAATAAACCTTCGCGTTCGGCGGCTTTACGCAGATCTCTGTAGATCTCCTCTGCCTGCTCAAAGTAATCATTGGCTATCTCGCGCTCTCCAACACGATCGGCCTCATGTGCCAATATCTCCTGTTTAATTTTTTTACCTGTGGCTATATTTTCAATCTTGGCACCGTTCCATTTGATCCCAAGCAGATTTGCGCCCACCAAGTTGGCACAGTGAACATTTGAATCTCTTAAATCGGCCTTCATTAGGCTGGCATTTTGCAAATTAAGATTGAAAAGGTGAGCGCCCTGAAGATCGGCTCGGTATAACTCAGCATGAGTCATATCAAAACCTGTTTTCTGATGGTGTCGTACCAGATCAATTCCTGGCAGTTTAGCGCGCTTTAGCGCTATGCCACGCAACATCCCCCCTTCGCGTGCAAACTTCTCTAACTTCTGCACATCATCAGGTTTGTTTTTGAGGATTTTAGGATCGTGCCAATAGCATAAACCAGATGGCTCCGCCGGCTCAGTGCAGGAGAAGCCTTCATCTTCGTGGTAGCAGCAAGTGGGTGTTTTTTCATTCATCCTGAAAGTATAGACATGAGGTTTGAAAATTGTGAATTTTATTACTCCTTGATAAAAGTGGTAAATAACCGATAGCTTAGATATGACTCTCTTAAGCTAGTGCAAGTAAATATAAGGTTGAAATAAGCGCAATTCATCACGTTGAGACTCTAGGCGAAGTGCAACAATTGAGTTAAAATAGCGGGTTTGCAGTAGCTGCCTAACCAAATTTAAGTAGAAGAGTCATGTTTGAAGTAAACCCGGTTAAATTTAAAATCAAAGACCTTGCCGAGCGCACCCTTCTACTCCGGAGGTATCTTTGACTATGATGCCAAGAAAGAGCGTCTAGAAGAGGTAAGTGCCGAGCTTGAAAGCAGTGAGGTTTGGAATAACCCTGAAAATGCCCAAGCGTTAGGTAAAGAGCGTTCATCTTTAGAGCTAGTGGTTAAGACTATCGATGATATGGACTCAGGCCTTGAAGATGTCGAAGGGTTAGTTGAACTAGCGGTTGAAGAGGAAGATGAAGAGACATTTGTTGATGCCAGTAGTGAGCTTGATGCGCTAGAGAAGCGTCTTGAGGAGCTTGAATTCCGTCGTATGTTCTCCGGTCCCCATGATATCTCTGATTGTTACTTAGATATCCAATCAGGCTCTGGCGGTACTGAAGCTCAGGATTGGGCCAATATGGTGCTGCGTATGTTCCTTCGTTGGGGTGAAGCCCATGATTATAAGCCTGAGCTTATTGAAGTCACCGATGGTGATGTGGCGGGTATTAAAGGCGCAACCATTAAGTTTACTGGTGAATATGCCTTTGGTTCGTTGCGCACCGAAACAGGTGTACACCGTTTAGTGCGTAAATCGCCTTTTGACTCTTCAGGAAAGCGTCATACCTCTTTCTGTTCTGTGTTTGTGTATCCAGAGATTGATGATTCGATTGAGATCGATATCAATCCTTCAGATTTGAGGATTGATACTTATCGCGCCTCAGGGGCTGGTGGTCAGCATGTCAACAAAACAGAATCTGCGATCCGTATTACTCACGTGCCAACCAATACTGTTGTACAGTGCCAAAACGATCGCTCACAACATAAAAACCGTGATGCCGCGATGAAGCAACTTAAAGCAAAACTCTATGAGTTAGAGATGCTTAAGCAAAATGCCGATAAGCAGCAGGCGGAAGATGCCAAGTCAGACATTGGCTGGGGTAGCCAGATCCGTTCATACGTGCTCGATGATGCACGCATTAAAGATCTGCGCACCGGCGTCGAAAGCAGAAATACTCAGAGCGTGCTTGATGGCGATCTGGATAAGTTTATTGAAGCCAGCTTAAAATCTGGTTTGTAAGGCTTTTTAATCATAAAGCCGATTAATTTTAACGTGTGATCCGTAACATTTACGAGAGAAGAAGATGACTGAACAAGTACTACCAGATGAGAACAAGTTAATTGCAGAGCGTCGTGCCAAGCTTGAGCACATTCGCGCTAACTGCCCTGCAAATGGTCACCCAAATAACTTCGATCGTAAACATAAAGCGGCAGATATTCAGGCTGAATTTGGTAACAATACCAAAGAGGAGCTTGAAGGCATGGGGATCCAGCGCAGCATCGCTGGTCGTATCATGGCAAAACGTGGTCCATTCTTGGTGATCCAAGATGTTAGTGGACGTATTCAAGCCTATGCTGGTAAAGATGTTCAAAAAGATCTTAAGGCTACATTCCAAGGTCTAGATATTGGTGACATTATCGGTGTGACGGGTCAGCTTCACCTATCAGGTAAAGGCGATCTGTATGTGAACATGGAAGAGTACCAGTTGCTGACTAAAGCACTGCGTCCACTACCTGAGAAGTTCCACGGTTTGACCGATCAAGAGACTCGCTACCGTCAGCGTTATGTTGACTTGATTGTGAATGAAGATTCGCGCAACGCCTTTATTATGCGCTCTAAAGTGGTTTCTGCTATCCGTAACTTTATGGTAAAAAAAGAGTTTATGGAAGTTGAAACGCCTATGATGCACAGCATTCCTGGTGGCGCTTCGGCTCGTCCTTTCGAAACTCACCACAATGCTCTTGATATCGCTATGTATCTGCGTATCGCACCTGAGCTTTACCTGAAGCGTTTGGTTGTAGGTGGTTTTGAGCGAGTGTTCGAGATCAACCGTAACTTCCGTAACGAGGGTCTATCACCTCGTCATAACCCAGAATTCACTATGATGGAATTCTATATGGCTTATGCAGATTTCAATGATCTGATGGATCTGACTGAAGAGATGCTAAGCTCTATTGCCACTGAGCTTTGTGGTTCTCCACAGCTTCCATACGGTGAGCATACTGTTGATTTTGGCGGCCCATACGCGCGTCTGAGCATGTTAGATGCAATCAAGAAGTACAACCCAGATAATGCAACAATCCAGTCTATGACCTATGAAGAGGTTAAAGATGTTGAGTTTATGCGTGACTTGGCTAAGAGCTTAGGCATGACCATTGAGAAGTTCTGGACCTGTGGTCAGCTACTTGAAGAGATCTTCGGTGAGACTGCAGAAACTCAACTGATGCAGCCAACTTTCATTACTGGTTACCCAGCAGATATCTCTCCGCTTGCACGTCGTAACGATGATAACCATTTCATCACAGATCGTTTTGAGTTCTTTATCGGCGGCCGTGAAGTGGCAAACGGTTTCTCTGAGCTTAACGATGCAGAAGATCAAGATAACCGCTTTAAAGCGCAGGTTGATGCGAAAGATGCTGGTGATGATGAAGCTATGTTCTACGATGCAGACTACATTACTGCACTTGAGCACGGCTTACCACCAACAGCAGGTCAAGGTATCGGTATCGATCGTCTAGTGATGTTGTTTACCAATACACACACCATTCGTGACGTGATCCTGTTCCCAGCGATGCGCCCACAAGCTTAATCATTGGCTTTGTATTAACGAGCATTGAATTTAAAAACCAGCCGCACGGCTGGTTTTTTTAATGGCTTACTTTTTATAGCTAATCCGGTAGATAGCATCTGCTGCATCATCGGATACTAACAAAGATCCATCAGGCAAAGTAAGCACAGCAACGGGGCGACCCCAGCTCTCCTCTCCCTGTAGCCAGCCCGATGCAAACACCTCTGAGTTTATGACTTTGTCGCCTTCAAGCACCACCCGGACGATGCGGTAACCCACCTTTTTACTTCGATTCCAGGAGCCATGTTCGGCGATAAAGATATTGTTTTGATACTCAGCTGGGAACTGCTTTCCTTGGTAAAACTCCATACCTAGAGCGGCCACATGGGCACCTAGCTTTAGTGCGGGTTTGCGATTGTGTTTGGCTTTCTCTGGGGAGTTAAATTTGGGATCGTAAATATCGTCATTATGGATATAGGGGAAGCCGAAGAACTGTCCCTCTTTCGACACATGGTTGAGCTCATCATCGGGAAGATCATCTCCCATCATATCTCTGCCATTATCGGTAAACCATAAATCCCCTGTTTTAGGGTGAAAATCAAAGCCGACACTGTTTCTGACGCCAGTCGCGACAATTTTGCTGTTTTTTGTCACTGTGTCTAGTTTTAGGATCGTGGCAAAAGGGAGTTCACTCTCGCACACATTACAGGGAGCACCGACGGGAATATAGAGCTTACCATCGGGACTGAATGCGATAAATTTCCAGCCATGGTGGGATTTATTAGGAAGCTTATTATATACAAGCTCCGGCGTCGGTACGCTAGGTAGTGAGGCCTCTATATTGGGATAGCGCCATATTTTATCGACCTCTGCCACATAGAGGGCACCTTGGTGATAAGCGATACCGGAGGGCATAAAGAGCTTACTTGCGATATCAATAACCTTATCGGCTTTATAATCCCCATCATTGTCTATTAAGGCATAAACCTTCCCCTCCTTACGACTTCCCACAAACAGAGTGCCTTTATCGCCTAAAGCCATCTGCCGGGCATTATCAACGCCTTCTGCGTAAAGCTCTATCTTAAAATCTGGGGGGAGGGTGATCTTCTCTAAAGGAAGCGAGTGGCAGATATTGGAAAAGAGGATAGCGATTGGGATTAATAGTGATCTCATCAAGTTGCACTCCATGGCCTGATATTAATACTCATTGGCATTAGTTCTCTTAACCTACTTGAAGCTGCGCTGTTGAACAAGCAGCTGGCAGCTTTGAAGTGTCACAGGATTTTTCATTTCGAAGCGGGAAAGCTCTGTTTGGATAGCTTAGTCAAAGGGAGAGGAGAGAGGGAGCACGTCACCTGCCTGCATCCCATTAATGTCGATATTACCAATGCGAACTCGGACTAACCTTAAGGTTGGAAAGCCTGCAGCTGCGGTCATCTTGCGTATTTGTCGGTTTTTCCCTTCGCTTATGGTGATGGATATCCAGCTCATAGGTCCGTGGCGAAGATCTCTCACTTTTCGTCCATTTGTAGGCAAATTGGGCTCTGAGGCTAACTTAAATACCCTGCAAGGTAGAGTGAGATACTTATCTCCCTTGATCCCTATTTCAACACCATTTTGAAGCTGAGTAATGGCATCATCGGTGATATCGCCATCAAGCTGAACATAATACTCTTTCTCAACTTTTTTGCTGCGCACCTGATGGCTGACCATGCCGTCGGTGGTGAGTAAAAGTAGCCCTTCTGAGTCATGATCTAATCTGCCAATAGCCATAGTTCCCTTTGGAAAGTCAGCTAACTCTGCGAGGAGTTTTTTACGCTTTCTGGTTTCCGGTACAAATTGACTGAGAAAACCGTAGGGCTTAAAAATTTTGAAGTGATGATGCTCCTCTATATTTGAGGAGTTAGCTTGAGTGGCATCGTCAGACATGGCTTAGTGTCATCATTTGGTCAAAGAGATCTGGCATTATACTGCATAAAGTGAACACGATATTATTGGGGGTAGTTAAACCTAATAATAAATAAATGACAGCGTTGTCATTTGGCGTTATAGTAATGTTACAAAACACCTAGATTAACCTATACCTGTTTTTCACTCGTTGAAATTGATAGTAAGGGATAGGCAATAGTTATACTCAATGTGAGGTTGAGCTGGCTAATGATAGGTTATTCAATCTTATTGAGCAGAGCTCTAAGTTAAAGCGAGTCTATATAATGCAAATCGTCATCTTAAAAAACAGTGCTGAAGTTGCCGAATATGGCGCGAACATTTTTAAAAAGCAGTTGCAGAGCAAACCAGACTCAGTGCTAGGCTTAGCAACGGGGTCGACGCCCGTATCTCTTTATCAAGGCTTAATAGAAGCGAATAAGCTTGGTGATATCTCATTTAAGGGGGTCACTAGCTTTAATTTAGATGAGTATTTAGGTTTGGCGGGAACCCATCCACAAAGTTATCGTTACTTCATGAATGAGCAGCTTTTCGACCATATCGATATCGATAAAGCCAACACCCATGTCCCCCCAGGGGATGCCGAAAACCCAATCCAAGCTTGTGATGGCTATGAAGAGCAGATCCAAGCTGCTGGTGGTATCGATATTCAACTGCTTGGTATTGGCCGAAATGGCCATATTGGTTTTAATGAACCCTCGTCTGGATTGATGTCCAGAACACGAGTTAAGACCTTGACTAAGGCGACCATCGAGGACAATGCACGCTTCTTTAAAGAGGATGAGTACCAGCCACATCTGTCCATTACCATGGGAATAGGCACGATTCTAGATGCTAAAAAAGTGGTTTTATTAGCCACTGGTGAAAATAAAGCAGATGCCATTTTAGCGACAGTTGAAGGGGCGCTAACGGCTTCATGTCCAGCTTCTGCGTTACAGCTTCACAAGAATGCAGTACTTGTGATTGATGAGGCTGCCGCATCTAAGCTTTCTGATCGTGATTTCTATAAGCATATTGAAGCTGAAAATCAGAAGTTACTGGCTAGATTAGCTAAAAGTTAATACTCAAATGTTTAGCCTACTGTTTAAAAAGGACTGCAGATGCAGTCTTTTTTTTGCTAAAACTAGCATTAGATGTTTAGGTAAGTAATACATTATTAAACCATGGTGAGCCTTATGCTAAGAAAGATCCTTGGGACTATTGTTTTACTCATTGCAATCCCCTTGATTGCCGCTCTGTTTACTAAGCAAGACTATGAGGTGATAACCTCGGTCACAATAGATAAGCCTGTGGCAGAGGTATTTGATTATATTAAGTATCTTAAGAATCAGGATAACTATAGTGTTTGGGCAAAGTTAGATCCCAATATGACTAAGAGTTATCGAGGCGTTGATGCCAGTATTGGGTTTGTTTCCGCATGGGAGAGCTTGAGTGAGGAAGTTGGCGTAGGCGAGCAGGAGATCATCAGTATTGAGGAGGGTAAACGTATTGGCTATGAGCTACGTTTTATCTCCCCCTTTGAAGCCGTATCACCTGCATTTATGTCCTGTGAGCCTATCACTAAAGAGACGACCAAAGTCACTTGGGGCTTTAAGGGGCATATGGATTATCCGATGAATCTGATATTAGTTTTTATGGACTTTGAAACCATGATAGAGAGAGACCTCACACAGGGTCTAGTATCCTTAAAGGAGATCATGGAAAAATAGACTAAAGGCTTTAAAGCTAGCTGATTAGAGTGTTATAACGGAGACTAATAGCATAAAATGTGATTTTTGTTACGGGGTCTCCGATAATTATACTTTTATGAGTATTTATGTAGCGTTTATTATCAATGTTGTTCTCTTTTCGGTTTTCCCACTGCTTCTGTCGACTCTAGATCCTCTTATGCGCCGAATTGGGTTTTACTCATACTTGAGTGTCATTTTGGTGATAGGTGGAGTATTAGGCAGCCTCTATTCGTTTCAACTGACTGATGATATCTACCTGTCAGGGGGCAATTTAGCCTACGGCTCCTTTATGATGTCGGCCGTGATGTTATTTATCATGGAACGGAAGGTACTCATCTTTAACTATCTGATAAAACTCCTTGTTTTTATTAATCTATTCGTATTTTTTGGTTTTAACTTTATCTTGTATATTTTGGAAAATGCCCTAGTTATAAATCCGTTTAATGTTGATGCTAAATTATTTGATACCTCGTTAGGTGTTTTATTGCTTGGTGGTGCTTTGATAGCCACTGAGTTTTTAATTTTGATGCAGATCTTTATTAAAGTTAAGGATAGGATCAGTCACCCTAAGCAGCTGATGATGCTCTACTCTTTTGTGTTTATTTTGGTCATATGTCTTGATGGTGTGTTATTTCCCCTTATTGCGGTTGGGGTTTCTCCAGAACTACTACCGATAATGATAAGTAATCTTAGCGGTAAACTTATTCTGGCAATCTCCTTTAGCTTTCCTCTATTCGCTTTCTATTGTCTATATCAAAACAAACTTAACCGCTTTGTCGATACGCCAATGGCATTGAGTACGATCTTCTTTGGCTCTCGAGTGAGATTAGCTCTCGAGCTCGATAAACAGGAGAGGGCCGCTAAACAGCTGATTGAAGATAATCAGAAACTGATAAATCTATCCCATTATGATCATTTAACCGGATTGGCAAACAGGCGTAAATATGATGATTATGCGAGTGCTCTATACACAAGAGCTGTTGAGTTAGGAGAGCCTGTCACCTTAGTGCTTGGGGATATTGATCACTTTAAAAAATATAATGACTTTTACGGCCATCAATCAGGCGATGAGTGTTTGCAAAAGGTGGCTGAATTTTGGAAAGAGATACTCCCAGATGAGGAGCGCTTAACCGCTAGAGTTGGAGGCGAAGAGTTTGCTGTCATTGTTGCTAATCGAACTGCAGAGTCGATTTTACCTCAATTAGAGCGAGATATTGCAGGTTTAACGGCACTTGCTATTCCCCATGCCGCTTCTTCTACCGCCTCGATTGTCACTATGAGTATAGGTGTCGCAAGTATGCTCCCCAGCAGAGAAGGAAATTTTGAGCCGCTGTTCGAAACGGCTGACAAGGCGCTTTATCAGGCTAAAAACTCAGGACGTAACCGGATCTCAAGCTTAAGCTAATCCCATTTCATCTACTGTTTATAAATCATAGTTACTCTAAAAAAGCGTTGAATACATTACAGCTATGTACAACTGTGAACCTATTACAACTATGAATCTATTGTAAATACAATTGATAATCGTTATCAATTGATCTACTGTCTCGCCACATTTCTCAAGGGGCTCCCTAATATAGGTTAAGAGGCAGAAATATGGACCAGAGTTTTAAATTAAGATATCCCGCATTATTCATCGCACTGAGTGTGTCATTATCGGGTCACGCTTTAGCAGAGCAGAGCAAGATAGATAAACAGGCAGAGCAGGGCGATGAAGCTGAAATGGAGGTGATAACCATCAGTGGTAAAGGGCTTATCTCCTACGTGAGTGCATCGGCATCAAAAACAGATATGCCCATTATAGAAACACCTTCATCTATCTCTGTTCTAACTGAGAAGCGTATCACCGATCTGGGTGCTGAGAATGTGCAGGATGCCATCGGCTATGTAGCGGGAGTTTACAACGGTCCCTATGGCGTCGACACCCGTGGTGATTGGGCACAAATTCGTGGCGTGTCTCCACTGCAGTACCAAGATGGCCTTCAGATGATGTTCGGTAATTACAATAATGTCCGGACTAACCCTTATATGTTGCAGCAGATTGAGATCTTAAAAGGGCCATCCTCAGTGCTTTATGGCCAAGGTTCAACTGGCGGTATCATCAATATGGTAACTAAGCGTCCTGAGGCTGAGCAGCAAGGTGAGATCTGGGCTCAAGTTGGTAATTATGATCGTAAGCAACTCGCAGGCGATGTAACTGGCTCACTCAATGATGATGAATCGGTGCTATATCGATTAACTGGCCTATACCGCGACAGTGAGACGCAAACAGATTATGTCGATAATAATAGTTATTTTATTGCACCGGCAATAACTTGGTATGCGACAGATAGCACCAAGCTGACGCTGCTGGCTAATTTGCAAAAAAATGAATCTGGCTCAAGCACACAGTTCTTCCCTCATGAGGGAACTTTGCTGCCTGCACCCAATGGCCAGATATCCAGCTCACGTTTTGTCAGTGAGCCTGGTTGGGATCAATATGATACCGAACAAAAGTCGGTGACTCTCTTGCTTGAGCAGGAGCTCAATGATTATCTGTCACTTCACTGGACTAGCCGCTATGTCGACAGTAAAGCGACCTATCGCACCATGTTTGCCTGGCCGCCAAGGTTTCAAGATGATGGCCGCTCAATTTTGCGTAATGTCAGCATGAGTGATTCAAGTGCGCAGGCGTTAACATCTGATTTACGCTTGCAAGCTGAGTTTGATACAGGATCTGTGGAGCATAATCTGACATTTGGTATCGATTACCAAGATGTCGATACCGATACCGACCGACTCTATATTCCTGGAGCTGGTGGTTTGCTCGATCTTTACGACCCGAAATATGGTATTAATCTCGCTTCACTGCCCACTGGAGCTGATATTCCAGATACGCCGGGTGAAAACAATAACCAGTTGGGTGTTTATCTGCAGGACTCGGTTAAGTTTGGTAACTTTATCATCAGTGGTGCACTGCGCCATGACAGAGTAGAGTCGAGAACAACAAAAGATGGTAAGCAAGATCAAAGTGCGACAACGGGCCGATTAGGTTTGATGTATAGCTTTGATTCAGGTATCGCACCTTATGTGAGCTATGCCCAATCTTTCCAGCCTATTTATGGCTCAAATCAGGTTGGAACGCCATTTAAACCCCAAGAGGGGGAGCAGTATGAGTTAGGGATTAAATACCAGCCCGCAGGCTCTGAACATCTGTTTACAGCGGCTATTTTTGATATTACGGATAAGAATCGTAAACAGTCAGCGGGCCCTGATTTGACGCTTCAGTTGGGTGAAGTACAGATCCAGGGATTGGAGCTTGAAGCCCAACTTGAGTGGGATGAAATAGATGTCTACGCTAGCTATGCCTATACAGACTCAGAGAAGCACACCAATAAAGTGGGTGAAGTCGATGCTAAATTAGCTGCGATGCCGGAGCATATGCTCTCAACTTGGGTGACCTATCGTCCACAATCATTTTGGCATGGGTTTAAGGCGGGTTTGGGCTTTCGATATGTAGGTGAAACCTCAGATGGCAGTGTTGATGTCTTTATGCCCGATGGTACTCAGGTGCATAATGCGTTAAACACAGAGGCTTACCACCTGTTTGATATGATGCTTGGCTATGAGTTTAGCGATTTTGACTTGAGTTTGAATATTGATAACTTGGCTGATGAAACCGTTATTACCAGTTGTTTAGCCCGTGGGGATTGCTTCTACGGACAGCGTAGAACAATTACGGCCAATGTCAGATATAAGTTCTAATTTGCTTATCTAGATCTGTTTTTAGAAGATTAGAAAAATGGAACCTTAGGGTTCCATTTTTTATCTGTACTTCTAATTAAACAACAAAGTGTTACTGGTTTTTCTCTGTTTTTTTGTTTAGGTTAAAAAGATAAAAATAGAGAGCAAGGAGCAGAGATTGCCATGAAAGAGAGTGAAGCACATCATCCCCTGACTGATTTTGTTGAGTATGGTGAAGAGGAGATGCTCGCCAGAGCACAACTTCATTATCAGGAGGTTAAGCGTCGTCACAGTATTCGTCAGTTTTCCGATAGAGCGGTTCCAGAGGCGATAATCGCCCAATGTATCCAAACGGCAGCAACAGCACCAAGCGGTGCAAATCATCAACCTTGGCATTTTGTTGCGATAAGTGATCCTAAGGTAAAAGCGCAGATCCGCCATGAAGCCGAAGCTCTAGAGCGCTCTTTTTATGAGGGGCGAGCTGGTGAAGAGTGGCTTGATGCATTAAAGCCTTTGGGAACAGATGCCAATAAGTCTTATCTTGAACGTGCCCCTTGGCTGATTGCTGTTTTCTCACAAAAACGAGGGGGCATGGAAAATGATGAGAGCAAGACCAATTACTATGTCCATGAATCGGTGGGTATCGCCACGGGTTTTCTGCTACAAGCCTTGCACAATGCAGGTCTTGGCACTTTGACACATACGCCTAAGCCTATGTCTTTCTTGAGTAAGGTTTGTGGTCGAGATAATGATGTGGACCGTCCCTATATGTTGATTATCGCCGGTTACCCTGATGAAGGAGCATCCATTCCAGATCATGCCAGTAAAAAGAAGTCATTGGATGATATCTGTACCTTTATCTGAGTTGGCTTACTTACGCTCTATATACGGCAGGAGTGAAGAGTGAATAAACAGAACCTGTTTGCATCTTTACCTGCCGATCTGACCCATGAGGTGTTTGAGCAAGTTGGTGGCAGTAACACTGTCTTAATTGAACGAATTGTCTCTAAGGCGCATGTGACCCCAAAAGGGCAGTGGTACGATCAAGACAGAAATGAGTGGGTGATGGTATTAAAAGGTGAGGCTAAACTGCAGTTTGAAGGTGTTGAGCCTATTCACCTTAAGGTTGGCGACTATATTGATATACCTGCCCATTGCAAACATAGAGTTAGCTGGACGAGTGAAGAGACAGAAACTTTATGGCTAGCAATACATTACTGAACTTTCTTCAATGAGCCGTTACTGGCTCATTTTAGTTTAAACTGAATTTATATTTGCTAACCCCAATCGCACTCACTTCTTTGCTATAATATCCCACCAAAATTTACACATTAACTTTTTTGAGTGATTTTTATGAGCAAAGCTACCATCTTTACCCCTGACGATGTGTCGCATATATCGAACCGTTTAGAACTGCTTGCCCCAGCAAAAAATGCTGAGTTTGGTATGGAAGCGATTCTGCATGGTGCCGATGCGGTATACATTGGCGGGCCTGAATTTGGTGCACGCGCAACCGCGGGTAACAGTGTTGAGGATATCGCTCGTCTCTGTTCTTTCGCTCATAAATACCATGCTCAGGTTTTTGTCGCTATCAATACCATCTTGATGGATGACGAACTTGCTGGTGCTGAAAAGTTGATCTGGCAAGTGTACGAGGCGGGAGCGGACGCGCTTATTGTCCAAGATATGGGGGTGCTTCAGCTCGACCTTCCTCCTATTGCTCTGCATGCCAGTACTCAGATGGATAACCGCACTGCAGAGAAAGCGGTATTTTTAGAGCAGGTGGGGTTCTCTCAGGTGGTGCTCGCTCGTGAGTTGGGGTTAAGCCAGATCCGTGAAGTGGCAGCGCACACTAAGATGCAGCTTGAGTTTTTTATCCATGGTGCGCTCTGTGTGGCCTATTCAGGTTTGTGTAATTTAAGTCATGCCTTTAGTAACCGCAGTGCTAACCGGGGTGAGTGTTCTCAGATGTGTCGCTTGCCGGGTGAACTTAAGACTCGACAAGGTGAAGTGCTTGCCGAAAATGAGCACCTGTTGTCCCTTAAAGATAATAACCAGACGGACAACCTTGAGGCTTTAATTGATGCGGGGGTACGCTCATTTAAGATTGAAGGGCGCCTGAAAGATATTAACTATGTGAAAAATGTCACCGCGCATTACCGTCAAGAGCTGGATAAGATCATTGCCCGTCGTCCAGAGCTTAAGGCGTCATCCCATGGGCGTTCACTGCATACCTTTACTCCCAATGTTGAAAAGACATTTAACCGTGGTCGTACCGATTACTTTGTGAATGAGCGTAGCCAAGGTGTGAGTGATTTCCGCTCTCCTAAATATATTGGTGAAGAGGTTGCGACAGTCAAGCGTCTTGGTAAAGACTTTATTGAACTGGAGTCGACGCACACCTTTAATAACGGTGATGGCCTCTGTTATTTTCCTGCCAATTACACTCAAGCCAAGCAGTCTGATGATAAGTTACAAGGATTGCGAGTCAACCGTGCTGAGGGGCTAAAACTGCATGTGTTAACTGTGCCTGGCGATCTTGAAGTGGGCATGACCATCTACCGAAATCGTGACCAAGCCTTTGAAGCTGTGCTCGCAAAAGAGTCCTCTAAACGCTCAATTGATGTCGATATCGTGATTGCAGATACTAGTGATGGCATCAAGATGACCATGACCGATCTTTATGGGCATAAAGGCGAGGTGAGCTTAACTATGGATAAGCAGCCGGCGAACGATCAAGAGTCCGCCAGCGGTAAGTTGCGCAAACAGTTGGCAAAACTAGGCAGTACCGATTTTGTGGCCAGAAAGGTGAGTATTGAGACAGAGCAGATCTGGTTTGCCCCGGCATCTGTTATCAATGGACTGCGCCGTGATACCGTGGCCGCGCTTGAAAAAGCCCGCGTTGATGAGTATGAAAGACCTAAGCCTTGGAAGCATAATCAAGATGCTATGTATCCTACTAAGCATCTGAGTTATCTCGCTAATGTGGCAAACCAAAAATCGAAAGATTTTTATCAGCAGCATGGTGTGATTGAGATTGAAGATACCTATGAGAAGAACGGTATAACAGAGGAGGTGCCCTTAATGGTCACTAAACACTGTTTACGTTTTAACTTTAATCTCTGCCCTAAAGAGGTGCCAGGGATAAAAGCTGAGCCTATGGTGCTTGAGATAGGCAAGGATGTTTTGAAGTTGGTTTTCGACTGCCCTAAGTGTGAAATGCTAGTGGTAGGTGCCAACCGTCAGGTTAAGAGCGACGGCAGAGAAGTCGTGAATTAAAGAGTTAGCCTGCAACTTTAGCCATTATAGATAGCCCCAAGAGCGTCGACTATTTACCAGTAGTGACGCTCTTTTGCTAAGTGCATTTTTTGCTGATAACGTGCTATGTTATTTTTTTAAATCATTAAGGGAAGTAGCATGGGATTATTAGATTCGTTAATGGGTAACGCTTCTGAGGTTAATTTAGAGGAGTTAACCGAGGAGCTAAACCCGATAATGGGAGATAACGAGCAGTTACACCTTGCCTATAAAGTCATTCGTGACATGTTTGTATTCACAAATAAGCGATTGATCTTGATTGATAAGCAGGGAGTGACAGGTAAGAAGGTGAGTTATCACTCTATACCTTACAAAGCGATCACCCATTTTGAGGTGGAAACTGCTGGCCGCTTCGATATGGACTCAGAATTAAAGCTCTGGATCTCTGGTCAAAAAGAGCCACTGGTAAAAGAACTCAAGAAGGGAACCGACGTGGTTGGCATTCAGAAAACCATAGCCAATTTTTCTCTTTAGTTTTCGGTAGAAAACTTTTACCACAGATTTTGGTGGCTTGTTGGATAACAGGTTGATGACTTGCCAGATAGCAAGGTTGATGACTTGCGAGATAGCAAGTTTCAAATATCTTTTTGAGTTAGGCTCATTGAGCGAAATTAGCATTTGATGGTTGATTGTCAACCATAGCCACAATTACAATCTATTGCTTGCAGCAGGCCTAATGTGTAAATACTTCTATGACACGGCACAAGTATATCCCTATAGCCTCTACGACAGCGTCCGTGCTGTCGAAGGTCATAGCCGCATTCACACCTGATTGTTTATCTCTTCGATTGAGGTTTTATCAGTTATTACTGATTTCTGGATAAAGCTTGATGACTTGCCAGATAGCAAGTTTCAAATATCTTTTTGAGTTGGCCTCATTGGGCGGGTTTGGTTGGATTATGATCCACCACGACTTCATATTTAATCTATAGCCTGCGGCGGTGCTGTATATGGATATACGAATGTCGTGATCACACGGATGTGAGTGAACGACCTTAATGTGCAAACACTTCTGCGACACGGTGAGTGAAGCAGAGCTTCAAGCTTACGAACGAGAAGCATGGATGCTGAACTGGCACTTAGATAGGGATATCGTTGCAAGTATATCTGACCTCCAAGGTCTTAAGCGTTCCAGACGCTTTAAAGACATTCCCCATATTTCTATGGGTCAGTGGAGGAAATGCAGAAAAAATGTCTGGAACATTTTCTGCCCTGTGGGCTCTACCGTAACAAACAACGTCCATGTTTAGTAGCCAGTTCGGCATCCTTGACTCTCGCTCGAAGAGTATCACTTCGTGATACCTCGCCATGTCACGGAAGGTCGCAGCCGCGTTCACATCTGACTGCTTATCTCTTCGACTTTACTTCGAGTGACCAAACACGTTTTTGGACATAAAAGAGTTCGTGCTTAGGGTCTAAAAATGGGGGATTAGGAAATGTGTGGTAATCAAATAAAATTGACACTGACTCTGACTAATCCCCACGTATCCTCTAGTTACTTATTCACCACCAGCTCTGCTCTGGATATCGGTTTACCGTGCAGAAAAACGGTATCAATACTGTTCCACGACTCAATAGAACCTAAGGGATTGTTTTTTAGAAGCAATAGATTAGCCATTTTCCCTACTTCTACAGTGCCA
>NZ_JAHZST010000029.1 GCF_019457885.1 Shewanella nanhaiensis | reverse complement strand
TAGAGGCCTAGGACACCGCCCTTTCACGGCGGTAACAGGGGTTCGAATCCCCTTGGGGATACCACTTTTTATAATGATTGGATTTCGGTCTGATTGTTCAAGCGTTAAACCTTAGCCTACAGGGTTTAATGAGTATTCACTCTTTGCAGAGTCTAATGCAGTCCGGGTCCCCATCGTCTAGAGGCCTAGGACACCGCCCTTTCACGGCGGTAACAGGGGTTCGAATCCCCTTGGGGATACCACTATTTTATAATGGTTGGATTTCGGTCTGATTATTCAAGCTTTAAACCTTAGCCTACAGGGTTTGATGAGTATTCACTCTTTACAGAGTCTAATGCAGTCCGGGTCCCCATCGTCTAGAGGCCTAGGACACCGCCCTTTCACGGCGGTAACAGGGGTTCGAATCCCCTTGGGGATACCACTATTTTATAATGGTTGGATTTCGGTCTGATTGTTCAAGCGTTAAACCTTAGCCTACAGGGTTTAATGAGTATTCACTCTTTGCAGAGTCTAATGCAGTCCGGGTCCCCATCGTCTAGAGGCCTAGGACACCGCCCTTTCACGGCGGTAACAGGGGTTCGAATCCCCTTGGGGATACCACTATTTATAATGGTTGGATTTCGGTCTGATTATTCAAGCTTTAAACCTTAGCCTACAGGGTTTAATGAGTATTCACTCTTTGCAGAGTCTAATGCAGTCCTAGCTCTTGTTTATAAAGTGTCATCGTCTAGATGATGCCTAGGACACCGCGCTATTCTTATTAAGAACAGCACGGTGGTTTCACTTTAATAGCCTTCTGAAGTGTGACTTATAGGTCTTCGTTATATTGGAAGTAAAACAGTATGTCCGGGTCCCCATCGTCTAGAGGCCTAGGACACCGCCCTTTCACGGCGGTAACAGGGGTTCGAATCCCCTTGGGGATACCACTATTTCAAAATTTCATGCTTATTCCAGTGCGTGAAATGGGGCCTTAGCTCAGCTGGGAGAGCGCAACACTGGCAGTGTTGAGGTCAGCGGTTCGATCCCGCTAGGCTCCACCATATTAAACTTGTTGCTGTAATCTTTGATTCAGTAATATAAAAACCACCGAAAGGTGGTTTTTTTATGCCTGAATGTTGTGATTGCTAGATTTAATAAAAGCTGAGCGGTAATAATTTTATCGTGATTAGTATTAATCTATACCTAGGAAACCACCTGTTTGATGAGCCCAAAGCTGAGCATAGATCCCACCCGATGCAATTAACTCTAAGTGAGTACCTTGCTCAACGATATTTCCTTGGTCTAACACGATTAGTCTGTCCATTGCTGCGATAGTGGAAAGCCTATGTGCTATCGCTATTACCGTTTTTCCCTCCATTAGCTTGTATAAACTTTCCTGAATGGCGGCCTCAACTTCAGAATCCAGTGCTGATGTGGCTTCATCGAGTAACAAAATAGGGGCATTCTTTAAAAGAACCCGTGCAATTGCGATTCGCTGGCGCTGTCCGCCAGAGAGCTTAACGCCTCTTTCTCCAACTTGTGCATCGAGTCCTTGGTTTCCTTCAGGATCGCTTAGTGATTGGATAAAGTCATATGATTGAGAGTTTGTTATGGCACTTTGAAGAGCCTCATCACTAGCCTCTGGGTTACCATAGAGAATATTGTCACGAATTGAGCGGTGAAGTAGGGAGGTATCCTGAGTTACCATGCCTATATTGGCACGCAGTGAGTCTTGTTGTACCCGCTTAATGTCTTGCCCATCAATCTCAATTGTCCCTTTTTCTACATCATAAAAGCGCATTAACAAATTCACTAAGGTTGATTTTCCTGCGCCAGAGCGGCCAACTAAACCTACTTTTTCTCCTGGTTTAATATTGAGATCCAGCTTCTCGATGACGCCGCTATCTTCGCCGTAGTGAAAACTTATCTGTCTAAAGTCGATAGCCCCATGTGATACCTTAAGCTTCTCTGCATTTTCTATATCTTGTATCTCTGTTGGTTTTGATAATGTATTGACACCATCTGCGACAGTACCAATATTTTCAAATAGTGAGCTTATCTCCCACATGATCCATTGAGACATGCCATTAAGTCTGAGTGAAAGACTAACTGCGATGGTGATGGCGCCAATTGTTATCGCATGGTGGCTCCATAGGTATATTGATATTGCCGCTATCGCAAAAACAAGCAGGTAGTTGATGATCTGCACGCTGACATTAATGCCTGTTACTAATCGCATCTGGCGGTAGACGGTATGAAGAAAGCTTTCCATGCTTCCTTGCGCATATTCAGCTTCTTTTTGGGTGTGAGAGAACAGTTTGACCGTGGTGATGTTGGTATAACTGTCGACGACTCTCCCTGTCATGGTAGAACGCGCATCGGCTTGGGCTGTAGAAGCGGCTTTAAGCTTAGGAATGAAGAGAAACTGGATCCCGATATAGACACATAACCATATAAACATAGGTGCCATAAGGCGGGGATCTGCATCTGCAATCATGACAAGCATTGAGATGAAGTAGACTAAGATATAGACCAGTACATCCAAGATTTTGGTTACAGTATCTCGCACCGCAATTGAGGTTTGCATTACCTTAGTTGCGATACGCCCAGCAAAATCATTTTGATAAAAAGATACACTCTGTTTGAGCAAGTACCTATGAGCTAACCATCTGATAGACATGGGATAGTTACCTAGCAGACCTTGGTACACAATCAGTGCATGAAGTAATACGAGCGCTGGAATGACGATTAATATGAGCAGTGTCATACCGAGCAGCTTTTTACCCTCTTTTTCAAATAGTGTGTCGGGATCGTGAGCAATTAATAGATCGACAAGTTGCCCCATAAAGCCAAATAGAGAGACCTCAAGTACTGCAAGTATTGCCGTTAATATCGACATTAAAATAAGTGGAAGTTCAAATCCCTTCGTGTAAAAGCGGCAAAAAGCATATACCCCTGTTGGTGGTTGTTCAGGCTCTTTGGAGGGGAGGGCATCAATCCATGATTCAAATCGTTTGAACATCTAAGTCCTCAATTGGTGTTGTATTTCTGCGATAGGTGGGCAATTTGTTAGCATATAGTAAATAGCTGCATTTTTGTGGTTATTATTTATTTTAAATTCAGTTCCGTTTTCCGCTAGTTCAACAAGATTAAAGTGAGTAAAGTGATACCTAAACTCAATTATTGTATGGGTAAGGTGTTGTGAGCATGTGTTCTGAACCTGAGAGGATGTTAACGGATGAGTCTTGTCGAAGAGCAAGGTTGGCTAGAGATCCTCGTTTTGATGGTGTTTTTTTTATTGGTGTACTAACGACAGGGATCTTTTGCCGCTCAATTTGTCCGGCTACACCGCCAAAGGAGAAGAATGTTCGCTATTTTTCGACGGCTATAGAGGCTGCCAACGCTGGGCTTAGACCTTGTTTACGTTGCAGGCCTGACAGCGCACCTGGATCTTTTGCATGGAAAGGCACAGATACGACGGTCGAACGAGCCTTATCACTAATCGATGACGGATTTCTTTTTGGTGATAACTCTGGCTCATTAGAGTCACTGGCGCAGAAGTTAGGGATCACCAGCCGATACTTAAGAAAACTCTTCGTTGATAAGGTGGGGACATCTCCAAACAAATATGCGCAGTTTCGCCAATTGATGTTTGCTAAACAACTGTTACATCAGACAGATTTGTCGATGACGCAAGTTGGACTGGCGGCCGGATTTACTAGCATCAGACGCTTTAATGAGGTTTTTCAGCAAACGTTAGCTTTAACGCCTTCTGCACTGCGCAAAAGCCGCGGCTCGCACCAAAACGAGTTGAGTGATGAAGGGAGCGGAATACGATTATCTATGCACTTCAGCTATCGACCACCGCTTAATTGGCAAAAGCAGCTGGATTTTTACCGGTTAAGAATGGTCGAAGGAATGGAGTGGGAAGCTGGCTTAGAAGGTTATAGTCGTAGCTTTCAAATTGGACAAGTGAAAGGCTTTTTTGAGGCTAAGCATGATGAAGTGAAGCATAGATTTAATGTCACTATTCATCTAGCCGATCCCCAAGCTTTACCTGTATTAAGTGAGGTGGTAGCGCAAATAAAGCGTGTGTTAGATCTCGACGCTGATATGTTTCAAATTCAAACGAGTCTATCTTCGATCGATATTATTAAAAACTTGATTGTAGATGGCCTAAGGTTGCCAGGTACTTGGTCTGCATTTGAAGCAGGTTGTAGGGCGATTCTAGGCCAACAGGTAAGTGTGGTTCAGGCCACTAAATTGCTTAATCGATTAGTAGAGGAAAATGGTGAGCGCCTTACTATTTCAGGAAGAGAGGTTCTCCTATTTCCAACTCCTCTAGCAATAGCGAGCGCAAGTTTAGATGAGTTAAAGATGCCGGGAGCCAGAAAAGCAGCCCTTAATGCTTTTGGGGCGTTTGTTAGTCAATATCCTGATGCACCTGTGGATGACTGGCTTAATATCAAAGGGATAGGACCATGGACTGTGGCCTATGCGAAAATGAGAGGGTTAAGCGATCCTAATATTCTACTCTGTTCAGATCTTATCGTTAAAAAAAGGGTGCTTAAGCGATATGAAGCGTTGATGGGAGCCGGAGCTGACTTAACGGTAAATCTCGATACTCCTTACAAAACGATCACGCAGCAATTAGAGCAGAGTATCTCTCCTTGGGGGAGTTACTTAACTTTTCAATTATGGAATTTAGAATAATGAAAAAAGCACATAAGCATGAGGTTCAAGTATCAGGTTCACAGGTAAGGTATATGGCGGATAAGCGCCTACTTACTCCCATAGCCGATAGGTTGGTAGATAGCCCTGTTGGCATGTTACACATAAAGGCAAACCGATTTGGCATTAGTCACCTTGGAGTAGCCAAAGAGGGGGCTGAGTTACTCAAGGAAGATAAAGGTGAGCTATTTGAGTCGGCTTTGCAGCATCTTTCTCAACTTGAGACTGAGCTGCAGGAGTATTTCTCAGGGGATCGTCAGGAGTTTACTGTCTCTTTGGCGCCGAAAGGAACAGAGTTTCAAACTCAAGTATGGCACGCCTTGACCGAGCTAAGTTACGGTCATACCTGCAGTTATGGCGATATAGCTGAGAAGATCAAGAGGCCAAAGGCGGTGAGGGCGGTTGGTGCTGCTAATGGGGCTAATCCCATCGCGATTATCGTGCCTTGTCATCGTGTGATTGGCAAAAATGGCAAGTTAACTGGATATGCCTACGGCTTGAATATGAAACAGCAACTGTTAAGCCTAGAAGGCGAAAGTCGTAGGTCATGAGTTTATTGAGTGCTGACTGACCTATGAAAGCACCCATAATGGGGCTTACGTTGGCCGAACATATCAGCAAAACCTCGCAAGGGGGGCGCAACTAGCGTAGAATACGCCCCATATTTTTTTAATGGTAGCCCCCTGAATCTATGGCCCACTCACTTTCTTGTGAAACCACAAACATTGCACGCTTTGACGAATTAGGTTTAATTCCTGAACTTATTCAGCGGATTGCTGAACTAGAGTATTCAACTCCTACACAGATCCAATCTCAAAGCATCCCTCACTTATTAAAGGGGAAAGATCTTCTTGGTGGTGCAAATACAGGTTCAGGTAAAACGGCTGCATTTGCTTTACCGATTTTACAGCATCTACATGTTGGCGATAAACCTGTTGCAAAAGGCAACATGGTAAGGGCACTCGTGCTTGTTCCAACACGAGAGTTAGCTAAGCAGGTAGCGGCAAGTTTTAAAAGTTATGCTCAAGGTTTAACTCCAAAAGTTAAAGTTGAAGCTGTATTTGGTGGGGTTTCAGTTAACACTCAGATGTTGGCGCTTCGTGGAGGCGCAGATGTGCTCGTTGCAACGCCTGGGCGTTTGTTAGATTTGCTGTCGAGTAATGCGATAAAACTGTCTCAAGCTTCTTATCTGGTGCTTGATGAAGCGGATCGTATGTTAAGTTTAGGTTTTGCTGAAGAGTTAGAGAAAGTTTTAGCTCTCCTGCCTAAACGTAAGCAAACCTTACTCTTTTCTGCGACTTTTCCTGAAGAAGTAAAAGAGCTGACTGATAGTTTGCTCAATTCACCTGTTGAGCTTCATTTAGAAAGTCCAGAGGAGAGCACCTTACTACAGCAGGTTTATACCGTTAATAAAAACCGTAAAACCGCTCTTTTAGCTCATCTGATTAACGAGCGAAACTGGCGTCAGGTACTGGTGTTTGCCAGTGCTAAGAACACCTGTAATCGTCTGGAGCAAAAATTGGCGAAAGCGGGTGTTAGTGCACAAGTTTTCCATAGCGATAAATCTCAAGGTAGTAGAACTCGAGTGTTAGATGGCTTTAAAAGTGGCGAGATAAGCGTATTGATTGCTACTGATATTGCGGCTCGTGGTATCGACATTGAAAAACTTCCCGTTGTTATCAATTATGAACTGCCAAGAAGCCCTTCTGATTACATGCACCGCATTGGGCGTAGTGGTCGAGCTGGCGAAGCTGGGTTAGCACTGTCTTTGATCTCACATGATGAATATCAACATTTCAAGCTAATTGAAAAGAAGAACAAGATTCGGTTGGTTCGTGAGCAGATTACCGGTTTTGAAGCGGATGAGGAAGCCCCACTAGATTGCCCATCAAGAGAGGTTAAGCCCATGGCAGCACCTGAGGGAATGGGTAAGAAAAAAAGAAAAAAACTACCTAAAGTCAATGCTGAACTATGGGGTAAGAAATCTTAAGTATACCCAAACAACTTCAAGATGCAGGATTCAGCATGTCGAGAAGTGACAGAGTTCAAGGCATGAAATAGTAGGACTAGTTATTCTAATTCAATATTTCATAACACAGAAAAATGTTGCTTCTCGCCATGCCCTTCGGGAGTTCCCGTAGAATCCCTGCATTGCGTTAGTGATATCAACAAGGGAATAACCATTATCCTCAATCACTGCCTTGTTCAGCTATCCTACGGGGGCTCTGAAACGAGTATCTTGAGGTAGCTTGGGTATAAGAGTTAATCAACTCATTATCTTTAGTCGATAATGGCCACATATTTTGAATGATAAATTATTTTGTAATAGGTAGAAGTAATGCAGCATCTATTTTGGTTAGTCGAAGACAAAATTGCTGGACGCAGTGGGCCTAACAAGGATATGTGGGATCTTAATGAGATTAAAGCCGCTGGTATTGGCGCGATACTCTCAGTCAATGGTGGGGAAGATTGTGATTTAGCAGCGATTAAGCGGGCTGAGCTTGTTTATGCTTGTGTTCCGTTTTCGAGTAATATTCCACCCACAGAAGATGATTTAGGTATTTGTGTCGAGCAACTACCTAAAGCATTAGCGTTCATTAGGGACTGCGAAGCTAAAGCCTTACCCGTGTTGATCCATTGTCGCTCTGGAAAGGATAGAACAGGCCTCTTAATGGCTTACTACTTAATGGAGAATGGTGCTGCACCTTTGCATGCAGTGAGCCAAGTTCGGGCTGTTAGGGATATCGCATTTAGTGCTGAAGGCTGGGATCAGTTTGCTTTTGACGTGCTCTATGCATTGCAAGATTAAGCCTGGCTAACTTGTAAATTTTATCGACTCTAGATTTTTTTTAAATGTAGCACCTCTGTTTATCGTTTTTTTGAAAAAATAGGATAAATTCCGAGGTGTTTTTTTAGGCTAATTATTCATATAGTCAAAAACTTAATACAAGTCATGCATTCTTTTCTAAATGGAGATATTTTTTAACTATTTTAAGGTTATACTTCTAATAATACGGTGATAAATAATTGGAAGACTGATGAAGAGTAAGGCGAGCCAGTCACAAGGGCTATTACTTTTTAGATTATCTCACAAGCAGCTATTCGCAGTGGGAACGTTAAAAGTGCGAGAGCTTGTACCTTACACTCCACTGAATGCGATCCCCCATTCCCACCCAACCATTTTAGGTGCAGCCACTATTCGGGGAAATACTATCCCTGTTATCGATATGGCTGCAGCTGTGGGTTATCAAGGGCTTTCTGAGGATGAGTATGCCAAGAGCTATATCGTTATTACTGATTGCCAACGTATGGTGATTGGCTTCTTGGTTCGCGGGATTGATAAGATCATTGAGTGTAATTGGCGTGATATTGAATCTCCACCTAATAACTTAGGGCCTAACGCATATTTAACTGGGGTGACACGTTTTGAAGAGGGGTTAGTACAGCTCCTCGATGTTGAGCTATTGCTCTCTAAAGTCTTTCCTGAAAGCCCCGAAACCAGCCGCGCTATCTTAACTGACGTGCAGCGAGAAAAACTTAAGCCCTTAAGGATACTGTTGGTCGATGACTCAAAAGTGGCTCGTAAACAGTTATCTGATGCTCTCGATAGAATTAACATCCCCTACCAAGTGACCTCCGATGGACATGATGCACTGTCAATAATGCAGAACGCTGCAGAAAAGCGTGAGCCTATAGATATGTTGGTCAGTGACATTGAGATGCCAGGCCTAGATGGCTATGAATTGGCATTCGAGGTAAAAAATACTCCCGCGTTAGCGCAAGCTTATATTATTTTACACACTTCTTTGTCGAGTGAGATAAGCATTGGTCAGGCTCAACAGGTTGGCGCTAATGAAGCGTTGGAGAAGTTTGATGCCCATGAGCTTATCAGCGCAATGCTTCGTGGCGCTGAGAGTAAAGCCAAAAGTTAGTACCATGATGCTCAAATGCTATGTGTAGGTAATATTGTCACCAATTTGTGATGTATGACTAGACATCTGAGGCCAGTTTGGTTACAACTTCTGATTAAAGAAAAATAACTTATTCAGTTAGCGTAATCGCCCCGCCAAGCGGGTGTGACTGTTAACATCATAAATATAAAAGTAACAGGCCACTTCATGAATCAAAACCAATCTTTTTTAGCCAAACTGGCTAATGGCAGCTTAGTGCTGCAGATCCTAATTGGGATTATCGCGGGCATCATTGTTGCCACATTTTCTGAAAGCGCAGCTCAAAGTGTCGCATTTTTAGGTCAGTTGTTTGTTGGTGCGTTAAAGGCTATAGCACCAATCTTAGTGTTTATTTTAGTTGCAGCTTCCATTGCAAATCAGAAGAAAAACGCTAAGACCAATATGCGTCCTATTGTGATCTTATATCTTTTTGGTACCTTCGCAGCCGCAGTTACTGCTGTCTTGATGAGTTTTGCATTTCCGACCACACTGGCACTAACTTTAGATGCGGCTCAGGCAAGTCCGCCAGAGGGGATCGGTGAAGTGATCCACACTTTATTATTCCAGCTTGTAGATAATCCTGTTAACGCATTAATGACTGGTAACTATATCGGTATTTTAGCCTGGGGTGTGGGTCTTGGTTTAGCATTGCATCATGCAACTGATTCAACTAAGCAGGTGTTCGCAGATGTGAGCCATGGTGTATCTCAAATGGTGCGCTTTATTATTCGCTTAGCACCGATTGGTATTTTTGGCTTAGTATCATCAACATTTGCAAGTACAGGCTTTAGCGCTATTGCTGGCTATATGCACCTGCTTCTTGTTCTTCTTGGGGCAATGGCGATTATGGCGTTGATCATCAACCCTGCGATTGTGTACTTTAAAATACGCCGTAACCCATACCCATTGGTGTTTACTTGTATTCGCGAAAGTGGTGTGACAGCCTTCTTTACTCGCTCTAGTGCCGCGAATATTCCTGTGAACATGGCTTTGTGTGAAAAGCTTAAGCTACACGAAGATACGTATTCTGTATCTATCCCGTTAGGGGCGACGATTAATATGGGCGGCGCGGCAATTACGATTACGATCCTGACATTAGCAGCTGCAAACACTATGGGGGTTCAAGTCGATATTCTAACTGCGATCTTGCTCAGTGTGGTTGCAGGTATTTCTGCCTGTGGTGCCTCGGGAGTAGCAGGTGGTTCGCTCTTACTTATTCCATTGGCCTGTAGTTTATTTGGGATCTCCAATGATGTTGCAATGCAAGTGGTTGCGGTTGGTTTTATTATCGGTGTGATCCAAGACTCGGCTGAAACGGGCCTTAACAGTTCTACTGACGTTATCTTTACTGCTGCTGCATGTGAAGCCGCGGAAAGAAAAGAGAGTGCTGGCGCATAAACTTTCTCGTTAGTGTGAATAAAAAATGCCTAATACTGTTCAGTATTAGGCATTTTTTTATCCCGTGATACTTATACCGATTGGTATTACTTGGTATTAAGCGCCAACTATCCCTAGGGGTTTACCTGTTTTCCAAGCACCGCGGGTAAAATCGGGGAAGGTGACAGAGTTACTTCTGTTGTTGACCGACTCCTCACTGAGAATATTGACTACAGACCAAGCTGCGCCATCATATACATCTTGATCGAGTGGCTCTGCATTTCTTAAGCAATACACCATTCGCCATAGCATCAAGAAATCCATACCGCCATGGCCACCATTTCGCTCAGCTTCTTTGCCCATCTGTTGCCAAAGAGGGTGATCATATTTGTCGTACCAGCGAGTCATGTCCATATCCCAGCGATGGAAGCTTTCGCCACCTTTTTCATCTCGCTCAAAGGGGGACTGTTCTAATGCAATTCTGTTAGGAAAGCCAGCAAAGACACCATTGGTACCTTGGATCAGGTTATGGCGGCTATAGGGTCTTGGGGTGGTGGTATCATGTTGTACCATGATGGTACGCCCCTTTACTGTCTTAATTAAGCTGGTGCTCATATCGCCATTGATATAGTTCAGCTGATTACGCTCATGATCTGCGGGGAACTCTCGCTTGGCATAAAGGGCACGTCCAAGGGCGGGTGAGCTCATGGAGGTGAGATAGTCGAAACGATCGCCACGGTTGATATTCATATATTGCGAAACAGGACCTAGACCATGGGTAGGGTATAGATTGCCGTTGCGCTTGGCATGCCAGTGAGTACGCCATGAGCCTGTTTTACTCTCTAACTCTTTCATCTGCCAGCGTAGTTCATGAATATAGGCCGCCTCACCATGGAGCAGATCACCAAATACTCCTTGGCGAACCATATTGAGCACCATCAGTTCATCACGGCCGTAGTTGACGTTTTCCATCATCATGCAGTTCTTTTGCGTTCGCTCTGCTGTATCGACAATTTGCCAACACTCTTCGACGCTCATGGCTAGCGGCACTTCAACAAAAGCGTGTTTGCCATTTTCCATGGTATCGATGGCCATTGGAGCATGCCATTTCCAAGGCGTAGAGATAATGACGATATCGATATCATCTCGCTGTAGCATATCTCGATAAGCGTGTTCATTGCCTGTATAGGCATTGGGTTTGGCTAAACCTTGCTCAACAACGAAGTCTATCGCTCTGTCTAATACCTCTGAGTCTGTGTCACAGATGGCCTTAATTTCAACACCTTCAAGATGACAAAAATGCTTTACATGGCCATATCCACGTTGGCCAACACCGATAAAACCCACCCTGACTGTGTTTAATTTGGGTGATATCAAGCCCATGACACTTTTTCCTTGGCTAGGTTTAGGTGGCATTTTTTGGGGCTGAGCTGAGGTTGGGAGGACTAATCCACTGGTGACAAGGCCTGCTGTTGTAGCCCCGGCAGCTTTTAAAAAAGCGCGGCGATTAAAGTTTTTCATAGACTTCCTGTAGGAGCAAGTTATTGTAATTTAGAATCAATTATCAAAAATAAAGCCTAATGATATTGTTCTGTTTATGATTATTATTTTTTCGACAACAGTTATATCAAATTTATGAGTTACAGTTAGTGCATTTTTTACTCATCCGATGGGTTAGGTAATAAAGTCAATTATCAAAGTGCGGCTGCATATAAAGTGACTTAGATCGCGTTTTTATTTTGTAATTAGGATACAGTTTTTATACACTTACTTAAGCTAAAATTAAACAAGTGTAAAAATGCTAAAGCTTGTAAGTGTTACAAATAATTAACATTTGTGGTATCAGTGGAGTAAAATAACAATGACATCTGTGACTACAGTCATACAAGATCAAACATTTAAAGTCGATAGTAGTGAACTGCTTAAGGTGATTAAAATGTCAGTTGTTGAGAAAAGGCAGCGCTTGGGTTGGCAGGCAAAAGAAGCAGAAAAAAGAGACATTGTCGGTCGCTGGGTAGATGAGAGAGACTCTGTCGGCGATAAGATAACCCTCTACCGGGAAGATGGTAAAATCTATCTTGAAACTTGGTATAACGATGGCTGCCATAGCTTAGATGAGATGGAGGCAACACAAACACCCGAGGGACTTAAGTTAGAGGATGTGGGGGGTAATATTTTTGGTGAGTACTTCCTATTGTCTGATGGAAAAACTCTGCAGTTTTGTAACTCCTCAAGCTGTTTTTATACCGCTAAAGTGGCTTAAGTTAGTATAGCTAGCGCTCTTATTAATGCGCTAGCTACACAGTATTGGCTAAGCTGTAAAAGGGTGTGAACTGGTAAAGCTCATGAGCTTTCCAGAATAGGGGTGAGTGATAGTCAAGGTCATGGCATGCAAACACAGCCTGTGTGATGCATCGATTACCTCTTGCTCCCCGTAAAAGTCATCACCTAAAATTGGATGTCCTATCGCAAGCATATGTAGCCTAAGTTGATGGGTACGTCCGGTAACCGGATTTAACTCAACTAGCGTGCTGTTTTCTCTTCTTTCAAGTACTTTATAATAGGTTTTTGAGGGTTTCCCATCTTCAGCTATTTTTTGCAGTGGTGGACGTTCATTATCGGCCTTCATGGCTAACCCTATGACCCCTTCAGCTTTATCTAAATGCCCTTGAACTTCTGCAATATAGGTCTTCTTACTTAGGCGATTTTGAAATTGCGTTTTAATATTTGACTCTGCTTTTTTATTGAGAGCAAACACCATAATGCCTGAGGTGGCACAGTCGAGCCGATGAACCAAAATGGTTTCAGGGTAGCGTTGCAACAAACGAGTCAGTGCACAGTCAAAGGTGTTCTCCGCTCTACCTGGGTTGGAAAGAAGCCCCGAAGGTTTATTAATCACAATCATATCTCTGTCTTGATAACGAATATCTAACCAAGGTATTGACGGCGGGGTGTATGTGAATATCTGCATGTGCTCTCCTGTTGCGAGGGGGTATTATACCCATTACCGATATGATTAATATCCAAAAGTGCGACTGTTTATAGGGAATTTGCTGATGAATTATTGCGGCTAATCACACTTATTTTCAGCTTTTAAATTTCAATCTCTGTTTTGTGAGTTTGATTGAAGCATAGATATTATCGAGCTGGTATTTTCCATTTATCTTTTTAACTGCTAATACATTGGCTGTCGCCAGTTTCTCAACTATTGCCAGCATCTCGGAAAATTTAATGAATTTAAAACCTTTAGCTATCTGCATTTTGCTCGTTTCAGGCGCTTTGCTATCGAGCGTTTCACATACTGTTGTTGCTGGAGGCGATCTACCCGGTACCTCTTCATCAGCTGTTGCACAAGGTCAATTAGGCTTTGTGTATGTTGACCCCTATCATTTCAGTCCTCTAGTTGCTTTAATCGATTTAGGGGGTAAGCAGATATCTGATGTGTCAGTCGAGGTGAAAGGGAGAGGGAAGAAGGGAATCGATATTCGATATCAAGTCAGTCAAAACCAGCTTAATACCCATGATGGGATACCTGTGTTTGGGCTCTATCCTGATCTGCTTAATACAGTCAATGTTAGTTATAAGCTTAATGGAGCTTCTGTTAACGAAACCTATAGGATCAGAACCAGTGCATTGCCACACATCCATATTGATGGACAAGAACGCAGCCAATATGAGTATGAAGCAGTAACGGTTGCCGATGGCTTTCAGAACAGGCTCTATCTGGTTGACGGACAGGTCATTCCGCCTAATGTTCGTGATCATTGGGATTGGCAGCCTACCCAAAATATCATAGATACCAATGGTGATGTACGTTGGCATCTCAATGCAGGGGTGATCTACGATCGTCCTGGTGGCTCTATGTCATTTAAGCAAACATCAGATGGAAAACTGATATTTGGTCAGGGAGTGATGTTTGAGCAATATGCAGGTTTTAACTCAGCTTATTATGCTAAGTATGACTTTATTGGTAAGCCTATCTTAAAGCGCACTTTGCCTCGTGGTTTTATCGGTTTATCCCATGAGATAACAGAGATGCCTAACGGGCACCTGTTACTACGAGTGGGGAAAAAAGATTATCTAACAAAAGAGGGCCTTAAGCTTGATACTGTGCGTGACCATGTGATTGAGGTCGATAGTAATGGCGATGTGGTTAAGGTGTGGGATTTTAACAAAATCTTGGATCCGCTTCGAGATACGGTTCTTAAATCTCTGGATATGGGAGCTGTGTGTCTTAATGTTGATGTGAAAGAAGCTGGGAAGACCAGAAGTGCTGAACAACTGGCAAATGAGCCTTTTGGCGATGTAGCTGGCGTTGGGACTGGCCGCAATTGGATCCATATTAACTCCATTGGTTATGATGCAAGTGATGACAGCATCATCATCAGCAGCCGGCATCAATCTGCTGTGGTGAAAGTTGGAAGTGATGATGAAGTTAAGTGGATCTTGGGAACACCTGAGGGGTGGAGTGAGGCTTTGGCTGCTAAAGTATTAACGCCTGTTGATAGCCAAGGTGAGCAGCTTAGGTGTGATAAAGGGGGTTGTGATGGCAAATTTGATTGGAGCTGGACACAGCATACGGCATGGCCAGTCCCTGAGCGGGGCACTGTGACAGTGTTTGATAACGGTGATGGACGTGGGCTTAAGCAACCATTTTTTGCGACCGATAAATACTCTCGCGGTGTTGAGTACAAAGTTGACATGGATAAGATGACAGTACAACAGGTGTGGGAGTACGGTAAAGAGCGAGGTTATGAGTGGTATAGTCCGATAACATCGATAACCCAGTGGCAAAATGATCATCAAACCATGTTTATGGCCTCTGCTTCCGCAGGACTGCTAGAGAGCGATAAAGCCCCTGAGCACTGGATAACAGAGGTGGATCCTAAGACAAATGAGGTGAAGGTTGAGATTAAGATCAAGACCTTAACTAAGCATGAGCCAGGCTACAGAAGCACAGTTATTCACCCTGAGAAGATGTTCAGCCAGTAAAGTTTACCTTCAAAATGATGTATGACTGAGCTAGAGAGCTTAGGTCATACATTGTTTTTAATCGAGGTGTAGATATTCACTCGGCGTCTGTCTTGTCCAGATCCGGCTGTATGCCATGAGCTGAGGGTAAAAGGTTCTAAATGCTATCTCTATCTCAATATCTAAGTCGCTAACGGCCTTAGTGGCCCCGTTAAATATTTCAGGTTTTGACACTCTTTTTGCTACTGATTCGATGGCTTTATTTAATCCATTGCGATCTCTATAGGCTAATAGCCAGTTTTCGCTTCGGATCTTAGGTGCGATGAGTTGTAAACGCTCGGGCAATTGCTCACAGGCATCTATCGCATCATATGCAATAGTTGAGAATGCTTTTAAGCTGGCACTATGATACTCATCCCAATACTTGGCCAACATATGATCGAAGGCAAGGTCGATTAATATCGGCGCAGCTCTTCTGAGCGATACAGGAAATTTGGCCAGTAACTCTTTGGTGATCTCATGGCTATCGGTTAACTGATCTATCTGTCTGTGTAGCCAGATCCCTTGTTGGAGATGCTTAGGTAAGTCAGCAATATTTCCTTTAGCGAAGTCTCCCGCTAAATTAGCCGCAAGGCTTGTATTACTGTTATCGGCTAGATGAAGGTGTGCGAGAAAGTTCATGACGGTGTTGTTAATGTTCTTGTTGAAAATGCTTATTTCACGGTATCATGCGCGCCGATGCTTAGATAGGCTTTCACGGGGTTAATTATCGTCTTAGCTTAATCTTAAGGATATGCGTCTATTTTTTTAGTCATTTTCTAATTCAGTATCGGTTTAAGGATCAAGGATGATGTGGAACTGGTTTTCAAAATTTATTGGTAAAAAAGAACTGCAGCAACGTCAGCGTGTCGAGTTTGATATCCCTTTCGAGTTTTATCACTACCGAAAGGAGAAATTCAGTGTTGAATCGAGCGAACACTGCGATGAAGAGAATAAAAGCAACCACTGATTGTTGATCTTGTAAGCCTCTGCCAATAAACTAGCGCCCGATTTATGTTTAAAGCAGAGACTAACCATGCGCGTGACCGATTTTTCATTTGAACTTCCCGATGAGCTTATTGCTCGTTATCCCATGCCTGAGCGCACTTCATCTCGTCTACTCTCTTTAGAAGGTAACAGTGGCAAGCTTGGTGATAATCAGTTTACCGATATTTTGGACATGGTTAACCCTGGCGATTTAATGGTGTTTAATAACACCCGGGTGATACCTGCTCGACTGTTTGGACAAAAGGAGACGGGCGGTAAGCTTGAGATCTTAGTTGAGCGTATGCTCGACGATAAACGTATTCTTGCCCATGTCAGAAGCTCTAAATCTCCCAAAGTGAACACTAAAGTGTGTCTCGATGGTGGTTATGAGATGACCATGCTTGCGCGTCATGATGCCCTGTTTGAACTTGAGCTTAATGATGAGAAGACCATTCTTGAGGTGCTTGAGAAAGTCGGTCATATGCCTCTGCCCCCCTATATTGACCGTCCCGATGAAGATGCGGATAAAGAGCGTTACCAGACGGTTTATAACGATGCGCCTGGCGCCGTTGCTGCACCCACTGCAGGTTTACACTTCGATGATGCATTGTTAAACAGATTGAAAGAGAAGGGCGTTGATACCGCCTTTGTGACGCTTCATGTTGGCGCTGGGACTTTTCAGCCTGTGAAAGTCGATGATGTGCTCGATCATAAGATGCATTCAGAGTGGGCGGAAGTTTCTCAAGAGGTTGTCGATAAAATTGCGCATACTAAGGCTCATGGTGGACGAGTGATCGCAGTGGGGACCACATCGGTTCGTTCACTAGAGAGCGCAGCGAAAGCAAGTGAGGGTGAACTTCAGCCTTTTTGTCGTGATACTGATATTTTTATCTATCCCGGTTATGAGTTTAAAGTGGTGGATGCCATGGTGACAAACTTCCATCTTCCCGAGTCTACCCTGATCATGCTTTTGAGTGCTTTTGCCGGCTTCGATGAGGTAAAAAACGCCTATCAACACGCGATTGCTCAAAAATACCGCTTCTTTAGCTATGGTGATGCCATGTTTGTGACTAAAAAAGCGAACTAATAGCAAAATTTGGTTTAAAATACCCACCCACTCAAAGCGGTGGGTTTTTTTTAGCTCCCAATTTAGGTTTAGGGTTGATCTGCAATAGTTTGCCCCTATCTCTAATGTTTACTTCGGCTCGGCATTGATAGCGAGCTTATATGAGTCAGACTGTTTTTCTGGCGAGGATATAGAATGAAATTTGAATTAGATACGACCGATGGCCGCGCACGCCGCGGACGTTTGGTGTTTGAGCGTGGCACAGTAGAGACACCTGCATTTATGCCTGTGGGCACTTACGGCACAGTAAAAGGGATGACTCCGGAAGAGGTGCGTGAAACGGGCGCCGATATTTTGCTAGGTAACACTTTTCACCTATGGCTTCGCCCAGGTGAAGAGATCATGCGTAAGCATGGGGACCTGCATGACTTTATGAACTGGCAGCGTCCAATTCTTACCGATTCTGGCGGGTTTCAGGTATTTAGCTTAGGCGATATCCGTAAGATAACCGAAGAGGGAGTACACTTCCGTTCACCGATTAATGGTGAAAAGATCTTCCTTGACCCAGAGAAGTCTATTCAGATCCAAAACTCATTAGGCAGTGATGTTGTGATGATTTTTGATGAGTGTACGCCATACCCAGCGACGGAAGATGAAGCTCGTAAGTCGATGCAGATGTCACTGCGATGGGCACAGCGTTCACGTGATGAGTTTGACAGACTCGAAAATCCAAATTCGCTCTTTGGTATTATCCAAGGTGGTGTATATGAAGATCTTCGTGATGAGAGCCTAAAAGGGCTAGTTAATATTGGTTTCGACGGTTATGCCGTTGGTGGTTTGGCAGTGGGTGAGCCTAAAGAAGATATGCATCGCATTCTTGAGCATGTATGTCCTCAAATCCCAGCTGACAAGCCAAGATACTTGATGGGGGTCGGTAAGCCAGAAGATTTAGTTGAGGGTGTTAGACGTGGTGTAGACATGTTCGATTGTGTTATGCCAACTCGTAATGCGCGCAACGGTCATCTGTTTACCAGTGAAGGTGTTATTAAGATACGCAATGCGCGTCATCGTGATGATACTTCCACACTTGATGATAAGTGTGATTGTTATACCTGTAAGAACTATTCTCGGGCATACCTTTACCACTTAGATCGTTGTAACGAAATTTTAGGTGCTCGTTTAAACACCATTCACAACCTTAGATATTACCAAAGATTGATGGAAGGTTTGCGCGGTGCTATCGAGACAGGTACATTAGAGTCCTTTGTTGAGGACTTCTATACCAGTCAAGGTCGCGAAGTACCTGAAGTTCCAGAATTAATCGATTAATTTTTACACTGACAATAAGAAGAGAACACTATGTTGATTTCAAATGCATACGCTGCCGATGCTCCTGTATCTGGCGCAGGTGGTACCATGGAACTTGTTTTCATGCTGGTTATATTCGGCCTGATCTTTTATTTCATGATTTTCCGTCCACAATCTAAGCGCGTTAAAGAGCATAAGAGCCTAATGAGCTCACTAGGTAAAGGGGATGAAGTCCTGACCAGCGGTGGCATACTGGGTAAGATCGCTAAAATCAGCGATGAAAATGACTACGTGTTGTTGTCTCTGAACGAAACAACTGAAATTACAATCAAGAAGGATTACATTGCGGCTGTATTGCCTAAAGGCTCTATTAAGTCACTTTAAGCCAAGAGGGCGATGGTGTGTTAAATAAATATCCAATGTGGAAGAATCTGATGGTGGTGATTATCATCGCAGTAGGTTCTTTCTATGCGATTCCAAATCTCTTCGGGGAAGACTACGCTGTACAGGTTGTCGCTACCCGTGGTGCTGAGGTTACTGCAACGACTCAGTCGACCGTAAACGATATTCTTGCAAGCAAAAATATCGAGGTAAAACGTTCTGAACTTGAAAATGGCCAATTGCTTGTTCGTGTCAATAACGGCGAGCAACAACTGTTAGCAAAAGAAGCGATTATCGAGTCTCTAGGTGATAAATACATCGTCGCCTTAAACTTAGCTCCAAAGACGCCACAGTGGCTAGAATCAATGGGCGGAAGTCCAATGAAGTTAGGCCTGGATTTACGTGGTGGTGTGCACTTCTTAATGGAAGTGGATATGGGCGAAGCGATCCGTAAGATGACTGAAGCCAAGATGTCAGATTTTAGAACCGATCTTCGTGGTGAAAAAATCCGATATGCAGGTATTCGAAACAGCGTTAAAGGTATCGAGATTAAGTTCCGTGATGAGGACAACTTAGGCAGAGCCGAACGTTTTCTAAAGACTCGCGGTAACGACATGGTCTTTAGAGATATCTCATCTGACGGTAACTACCTGTTACTGGCAAACCTTAGCGAAGCTTATGTTAAGCAAGTGAAAGAGGAAGCACTGCAGCAAAACATCACTACGATCCGTAATCGTGTGAATGAGCTAGGTGTTGCCGAGCCAGTTGTACAACGTCAAGGCGCAGAACGTATTATTGTTGAGCTTCCCGGTGTTCAAGACACGGCTCGCGCTAAAGATATCTTAGGTGCAACCGCGTCAATTGAGTTTCACATGGTTGATGAGAAAGCCGACGCAGCTGCCGCTGCAAGTGGTCGTATCTCACCAAGTTCACAGGTGTATAATCGCCGTAATGGTGGTCAGGTTGTGCTGCATAAAGCGGTTATGTTGACCGGTGATCATATTCAGGGCGCACAGCCAAGTTTCGATGAATACAGCCGTCCTCAGGTAAGTATTAACTTAGATTCTAAAGGCGGTTCTATCTTCTCAAATGTGACAAAGGACAACATTGGTAAACCAATGGCGACCCTGTTTATTGAGTATAAAGATAACGGCGAAAAGAATCCTGATGGCAGCATCAAGATGCAGAAGATTGAAGAGGTGATCTCAGTTGCCACTATTCAAGCACGTCTAGGTCGTAACTTTGTCATCACAGGTCTTGAGCATGCAGAAGCACAAAGCTTAGCTCTGTTACTTCGTGCAGGAGCCTTGATTGCGCCTGTGACAATCGTAGAAGAGCGCACGATTGGCCCAAGCTTAGGTGCTGAAAATATTCAAAACGGTATGCAAGCGATGATCTGGGGCATGGCCGTAGTGCTCATCTTTATGTTGGTGTACTACCGCGGTTTTGGTCTTATCGCGAACTTAGCTCTAACGGCTAACTTGGTGATGGTTGTTGGCGTTATGTCGATGATCCCTGGTGCCGTGCTGACTCTACCTGGTATTGCGGGTATGGTGCTAACCGTGGGTATGGCTGTCGATGGTAACGTTCTGATCTATGAGCGTATCCGTGAAGAGTTACGTAACGGTCGCAGTGTGCAGCAAGCGATCCATGAAGGTTATGGTAATGCGTTTTCAACTATTGCCGACGCGAACATCACCACCTTTATGACGGCATTGATTCTGTTTGCTGTGGGTACTGGTGCTGTTAAAGGTTTTGCTGTCACCTTGATGATTGGTATTGCGACGTCAATGTTCACTTCTATCGTGGGTACTCGCTCAATAGTTAACGCTATTTGGGGTGGTAAACGCGTTAAGAAACTATCTATATAAGGAGGCTTGATTATGTATCAGATTTTATCAATAAAAGGCACGATCAACTTCCTTCGTCATGCGTTGCCAATCAGTATGCTCTCGCTGCTATTGGTGTTGGGCTCATTGACGTCACTGGCAACTAAAGGCATCAACTGGGGATTGGATTTTACCGGTGGTACGGTTGTTGAACTTGAGTTTTCATCGCCAATTGATCTGGAGCTACTGCGCGGTAAGTTAATCAGTGCAGAAACAGATGGCGCGGTAGTACAAAACTTTGGCTCTAGTCGTGATGTTCTCACTCGTCTTCCTGTTAAGGAAGGGGTTGCGACAGACACTCAGGTTGCCCAAGTTATGGAAGCGGCAACGGCACTTGACTCACAAGTGATCCAAAAGCGTGTTGAAGTTGTTGGTCCTCAGATAGGTAAAGAGCTGGCGGAGCAGGGCGGATTAGCGGTATTAGTTGCGCTTATCTGTATTCTTATCTATGTCTCTTTCCGATTCGAATGGCGTCTAGCGGTAGGGTCAGTAGCGGCATTGGCTCACGATGTTATTATCACCTTGGGTGTGTTCTCTTTGCTCCAGTTGGACTTTGATCTAACTGTGCTTGCTGGCGTACTGACGGTTGTGGGTTACTCGCTTAACGACACGATTGTTGTATTTGACCGTATTCGTGAGAACTTCCTTAAGATGCGTAAGAGCGATCCAGAAGAGGTGGTTAATACCTCAATCACTCAGACTATGAGTCGTACCATCATCACAACTGGCACGACGTTAATTGTGGTTGTGGCACTGTTCCTTAAGGGCGGCACCATGATCCACGGCTTTGCGACTGCATTGTTGATGGGGATCTTTGTTGGTACGTTTTCATCTATCTATGTGGCGAGTTTCCTAGCGATTAAGTTGGGGATTAACCGCGAGCATATGATGCCTGTAGAGATAGAGAAAGAAGGTGCAGATCAAGACGCGTTGATGCCTTAATTCTCTAAGCCTAGTAGTTAGCCATAATAGAAACTTATGATGGCAATTGTGGAGATAGAGAAAGAAGGGGCAGATCAAGACGCATTGATGCCTTAACTTTTGAATATGAGTTAAGTATGAAAGCCACCTTAAGGTGGCTTTTTTATATCTAACGATATCTGCTAACTGTATCAAATTCAGCACTGTTGGCTCAACATACCTGTTCTATACCTGTTAACGGTTGGTTTATTTGTTGTTAACTTGATTTCGGTCAGTTTATTCAAGTTTGCTGGATTTTTAGCTCTCGACAGGCTTCCCCATTTAGCAGTAGGATGTTGTCAGTCATTCTCTTTGTTGAGATAAAACCTATAAATTTGCCAGAAGAGCAATAGATGTTGGGGAATAATAGATGGAAGAGCGTAATCGAATGGTCGCAGGTGGAAATCTTCTACAGGCACATACATGGAAGGGGTTATTGGAGGCGTGTGGAATAGAGGTACAATTAAAAGGTGAAGCATTACTCGGAGGGATTGGTGAGCTTCCAGTTGATCTACAAAATGTCGAGCTGTGGGTTCCTGAATCTCAATATGAGAAAGCTAAAGCACAACTTGAGTCACTCAATACCGAAAGCCCCCAATGGCAATGTGTTCAATGCCATGAAATGAATGAAGATAGCTTTGAGCTCTGCTGGCAATGCAGTGCTGAAAGGTGTGTTCAACACAACTAGTCATATTTTTATATTCTGTTTATTTTGGAGTTTTCCTGTGCAGCACAATCCTGCTTTTTTAGCTTTGGTTGAGAGCATTTTGCCTCAAATCATGGAAATGTCGGTTGATGAGTATCAAAACAGTTCTGGTTGGCAACTTATCGATGTTAGAGAAGATCATGAATGGTTGAAAGGTCACCTTCCTAAAGCCCATCACTTAGGACGTGGGATAATAGAGCGTGATATTGAGACGCGTTTTCCTGATAAAACGACGCCTATTTTGCTCTATTGTGGTGGCGGTTACCGCTCGGCTTTAGCTGCTATGAATCTACAGTTGATGGGGTATAGCAAGGTGGGGTCCCTGACTGGTGGTTATAAAGCTTGGTTAGAGCGTCAGCTTCCAATAGTGCAAGCTTGATAGACAGGTTAGGAGTTTTTTAGGATGCAGTACTTTCCCCTATTTGTTGATACCACAAAGCTAAATGTTTTACTCATTGGCGCCGGTGAAGTAGCGAGTCGTAAACTTGAGCTGCTGGGGAGAACAGAAGCGCACATTAAGGTTATTGCTATCGAAACTTCTGATGAGGTTCAAAGTTATGCCGATAAAAAACGCATTACTCTTATCCAGCGAGCTGTGGTTGAGGAGGATATTGCCGATGTGGATATTATCTATTTAGCGACGGCTAATGAGGCATTGAATGGTCACTTGGCTGATTTAGCTACAGCTCGGGGGATCTGGGTCAATGTCGTTGATAGTCCTGAACTTTGTCGTTTCATTACACCATCAATTGTTGATAGAGGCCGGTTACAAATCGCGATTAGCACAGCTGGTGCAGCACCTGTATTTGCCAGAGAGCTTCGCTCTCGGATAGAGTCATGGTTACCGCACTCTCTTGCTGATCTATTTGACTTTGTGGCTGAGCATCGCAAAGAGGTGCAGGATAGGTTACCTGAGTTTAAGGCGCGTAAACTTTTCTGGGAGCATTTCTTTCGCTCAAATGGCGATAGGTTTGATGATAAAACTCAGCAGCGGTATGAGGATTCATTTCAGGGGCTGACCGCACAGGGTGAGATCCTGTTAATTGACGATTGTACACCGATTGTAATGCTTCCTATCGCTGCAATGCCGTTAATGCAAAGATTAGATCATATTTTTACCGATATTGAATTACCTTTTACGCTGAATGAATTGGTTAGGCGAGATGCGACCAGAGAAAACTTAGTGGCGATTAGTGAGTTAACTCATCGATTAGAGAAGGGCAAACGTAGTCTTGTCTTTGCTGATAGAGATAAGATCTCACAGCTTAAGGCACATTTTCCAATGGCTAAGCACCTGAAAGCAGGCTCTCTTTAGGCTCATTGTCGTTAGCTTTTTGATATTGGCCCTCATAGCGAAGGCCAATATTACTTCTTCCTTTCTCGAAGCTATACTTAAACTACTTTTAAGGTACACTAGCGTCAATTATCTAAAGACAAAAGTAGTTATGGCACCTAAAGCAACGGTTTATAAAGTAAATTTACAGATAGCTGATATTGACCGCGGCTATTACCAAGATCATCATTTGACCTTAGCTCAACACCCTTCAGAAACTGACTCACGGATGATGCTGCGTTTACTTGCATTCGCCATGAATGCCAGTGATACGCTTGAGTTCAGCAAGGGACTCTGTGTTGAAGATGAGCCAGAGTTATGGGAAAAGACACTGGTTGGTGATATTGAACTTTGGATTGAGTTTGGCCAAAGTGATGAGAAGTGGTTACGTAAAGCCAGTGGTCGAGCTAAGCAAGTTCAGCTATTTGCTTATGGTGGACGTAGTGTTCCCATATGGTGGCAACAGAATGAGCAAGCCTTCTCCCGTTATAAAAATCTTAAAGTATGGAATATCCCTGAGAGTGCGGTGAAAGAGATGGGCGAGCTAGTAAGCCGGAGTATGTCGCTTCAATATAATATTAGCGAAGGGCAAATCTGGGTATCGAATGATGACGGCAGTGTATTAGTTGAGCCTGAGCTTTTAAAAGAGTAGAAGCGGCACTAAATCGTGAATAAGAAAGCCAGTCGAGTGACTGGCTTTTTATTGGTGGAAGTTAATGTTTAAGGTTATGCCTCTTCAATGATCCCCTCATCACCTTTGCCTTTTGTTTTAATGATGATAAGTGCTGAGATAATGGCTGTCGAAACAAGGCCTGCAATGGTGGAAATTGTGATAGGTAAGCCAGCGCCTAAGGTTTCAGAGCTTAGTAGGAAGCTTATCACCACTGTCGTCATAAACATGGCTGGAATGGTGCAGATCCAATGTAGTTTGTTATGACGTAATAAATATGCAGATGCAGTCCACAACATCATGACGGCTGTTGTTTGGTTCGCAACACCAAAGTAGCGCCAGATAACTCCAAAGTCGACTTGAGTCAAAATTGCGCCCATCACGAATAGTGGGATTGCAAGTAGTAGACGCTTAGGCAGAGCCGTTTGTGGCATATTAAAGAACTCAGAGAGAATTAAGCGTGCTGAGCGGAAGGCCGTATCTCCTGAGGTGATTGGCAGAATAATCACGCCTAAGATAGCCATAAAGCCACCTACTGCACCGAGAAGGCCAGTTGATGCTTCGTATACAACGTTAGCTGGGTTACCACCCATGCCGTCGCTGAGTCCCTGTACACCACCAAAGAATGAAAGGGCAATAGCACACCAGATCAGGGCGATAACACCTTCACCAATCATGGCGCCAAAGAATACAAAGCGGCCATTTGATTCATTCTCAACGCATCGCGCCATCAAAGGAGACTGTGTCGCATGGAAACCTGATACAGCGCCACATGCGATAGTGATAAAGAGTGCTGGCCACAGTGGCATATCGTTAGGATTTAAGTTAGTTAGGAAGTCTTTTGCTTCAAATCCAGGCAGGAGTGTGTGCTCGCTCGACACTACGATTGCAATTGTTAGTCCGACTGACATAAACAGCAGTAAGGCACCGAAGAATGGGTACAATCTGCCTATGATCTTGTCGACCGGAACAATGGTCGCAATGAGGTAGTAAGTAAAAATAATGCCAACGAAGATTGAGACATCCCAACCTGTTAACTTACCAAGCAAACCTGCAGGTGCTGAAATAAATACCACACCAACAAGTAGCAGTAAGATGATGGCAAATACATTCATAAAGTGCTTTGCACCTTTACCTAAGTATTTACCCGCTAAGTTTGGTACCGATTGACCGTTGTTGCGTACCGATAGCATACCGGAGAAGTAATCATGGACTGCACCAGCAAAAATACAACCAAATACTATCCATAACATAGCTGCTGGGCCATAAAGCGCACCCAATATTGGGCCAAAGATTGGACCCACACCCGCGATATTGAGCAGCTGGATTAAGTAGACTTTGCCTTTTGACATCGGGACGAAGTCAACACCATCGGTTTTGGTGAATGCAGGTGTTTGGCGTTGGGTATTGATCCCAAATACTTTCTCGACAAACTTACCGTAGATAAAGTATCCGCCAATCAATAGGCCGACACACATTAGAAACCACATCATAATTCAATCTCCGATTTTCAGTTGCGGCGATTGTAAAGATTTGTTGTGATAAGATCTGAGTAAAAGAGGTCAGTGGTCGTTTTGGCTAAGTAAGCGGTTTTATGCTTGAGCTAAGTGGTAGTGCATCTTTGACTACCACTTAGGTGTATTTAGATTATTGAAAGCCAAAAAGCTGTTTAAGCGGTTTTAGATAGCGTCTTGATACCGGCACCTTAGCACCAGATAGGGTGATCACCTCGGCGCCACTCTCCTGTACCTCTATCTCAGAGACTGCGTCAGGTTTTATAAGGTATTGTCTATGGCACCTTACAAGCGATGTTTTCTCCTCCAGCACTTTCAGGGTTAAGTGAGTGTGTACCAACTCTTTACTGGTTGCGATATGGATACCACTAAGATCGCTAAAAATATATTCAATATCACTTAACGGCAATACTTTTAATCTTGTGCCCGTATAACAGGGAAGGTGAGTGAGTGTTTTGGGAGCCAATACTTCGACAGGCTTAGGGCTGAGATCTTTTCTTATTCGATTGAGAGTTTGCGATAGTCTATCTTCATCAATAGGCTTTAAAAGATAATCAAACGCGTGATTGTCGAAAGCCTTAATAGCATATTCATCGAAGGCGGTGACAAATACCACATAGGGCATAGTGTCTGGGTCTAACATGCCTATCAGTTCCATGCCTGTTATCTTCGGCATCTGGATATCGAGAAAAAGCAGCTGAGGTTTATGTTTTGAGAGCATCTGCAGTGCCTCAATGGCATTACTGCATTGCCCGATGATTTCGATATCTTGATGTTCACTAAGTAGGTCAAATAACTCTTCACGAGCGAAAAGTTCATCATCAACTATCATTGAGGTGATCACAGCGTGCCTCCAGAGTAGGGTAATTGAATACTCACTTTAGTGTAACTCTCCGGCTTAGATTCAACCTTAAGGCCATATTCAGAGCCAAACTGGTTTTGAAGCCGTTTATGTACCAGATTCATTCCTAGCCCCTCTGAATTCTCTTTTAGCTGATATAGGCCTGCATTATCGGTAACCTCTAACAGTAACAGCTCATCAGTAATGCTGGCGGTGACTTGGATGATCCCTTTATCTAACATGTGTGATGTACCATGTTTGACTGCGTTTTCAATAATAGGTTGCAGAGTAAAAGCAGGCAGCCGGTAATGGCGAAGTGATTCATCAATATGAATATTCACCTCTAATTTATCGATAAAGCGGGCTTTCTCTATAGTTAAATAGGACTCGATATGTTCCAGTTCATCTTCAAGTGTCACTAAGCCTGTGGTGCGCTTTAAATTTATTCGCAGAAACTGAGCCAGCTGCTGAATAAGCTTTCTTGCCTTGAGTGGATCTATTTTTATAATCGCGGCTATCGTATTTAGCGCGTTAAACAGAAAGTGTGGGTTCACCTGAGCTTGCAGCAATTTTAGCTCTGCCTGAGTTAACAGGTTTTGCTGCTGCTCGAATCGACCAAACAGGATTTGGTTGGATAGTAATCGTCCAATACCTTCGCCTAACGTGCGATTAATATTGAGAAAAAGCTTATTTTTAGGCTCATAGAGCTTAATGGTACCTATGACTTGAGTCTCACTGCGAAGTGGAATAACTAAGCTTGAGCCTAAACCACATTGGGAAGAGATAGAGCAGGCATAAGCAACATCGACCCCATCGGCAAACATGACACAGTTGTTATCTATGGCATCTTGAGTGATTTGAGATGAGATTGGGGTACCTGGAATGTGGTGATCTGCGCCAGCACCAATAAATGCTAGCAGCTTTTCGGTATCTGTGATCGCAACGGCTCCAACATTGGTCTCCTCAAGTATAATTTTAGCGACTTTAGCACTGCTTTTTTGATCGAACCCCTTGGAGAGTACACCGACACTGCGTTCAGCAATTTTGAGTGCTTTGGTTGAAAAGACTGATGACATCTTATCGAACATGGTTTTTTGATCCCGAACCATGCTCATAAAGAGGGCTGCCCCGATCGAGTTAACCAGCAGCATAGGTAGGGCTATCTGTTTAACCAGAGACCAAGCATCTCCGAAGGGCTGAGCTACGAGCAATATGACGCCCATCTGCAACATCTCGGCAGAAAAAGTCACTAAACACACCAATAAAGGGGCGTAGATAAGCTCACTTTTCCCCTGTTTTCTGAGGTATAAACTGATAATTCCTGCAGATAACCCCTCGAGCGTGGTGGAGATCGCACAGGCAAGATCGGTAAACCCCCCCATACTGTATCTGTGTAGCCCACCAGTTAATCCAACTAAAAAGCCAGTAACTGGGCCACCAAGTAAGCCGCCGAGTACGGCTCCCATAGCGCGGGTATTGGCGAGTGCATCATTGGTGTGTTCACCAAAATAGGTCGCCAAAACACAGAAACTTGAAAAGGTGAGATAGATAAATATCTTATGGGGGAGGCGAGTGGCGGCCTCAGAAAAAAACTGAAACAGTGGTGTTTTGCTGACCAGATACACCATTACCAGATACAAGCTCATCTGCTGGGTTAAGAGTAAGATTAATGACATCGATAACGATCCCTGAACGCGATTGTGACATTTTGCCAGAGCGACGGCAAATAACAAAATAGTGAGACGAGTTAATCGTTATTTTGCGGTGGTGATCAAAGCCTGTGGGAGTTAAAAACGCTACCCTTATTTGGAACATAAAATATTGGAGAATTAAATGGCTCAATCAATACATGGTCATCAGGTAATGGAGTTGATGTTGACACTTAATAAAGCCATCAGCAAAGAGGAGTTAAAGCTGTTAATGCAGGGACAATTTGGTGCTTCAGCTAAGTATCATACTTGCTCTGCCTGTGAGATGAGTGCTGATGAATTGATCACACTGTTAGAGAGAAAAGGTAAATTTATCATTTCTGAACAAGGAGTTGAAACAGCAAGAGATAAGATTTGCAATCACTAGTTGAGAATTGAATTAGCGATGTAACTAGATGGAGTTTAGGGAGTTAATCTTCACCTTTGCCAATTATTTGCTCTTGCTCCACATCACAGCGGTCAAAAAAATCATGAATTAAGATCCTAATCAAACGAGATTTTGCTATTTTTGACTGAGTGGCGAGATCATCTAAGACTGTGATGGCATCCTCTGTTAGCGAGAAGGTGGCATGTTTGAATATTTTAGTTGAATGTTTATCTAGGCCGTTGCTCTGTGCTTGCACTAGTTTCTTTCTGTTACGGCTGACGGCACTTGGTTTGCCGAATGCATAGCTATTGGCATCTTCAATGAAGTCATCGACAGAGATACAATCTTGATGTGACTTTTTCTTTCGTCTTTTGAGATCAGTTAAGCTCATAACTATTCTCTGGTTCTATTGCAAAAATCTCATCGGCGATAGCCACTATCTCCATCGCAGCTTTACCTTCAGGCTCTATCTCCATCACTGATGCTCCTTGCTCTTCACTGTCATCGTAGATGTTTCTACTAAAGGTGACTGAGTTCAACACTCTTAAACCAAAGGATTGAACAACCTCTTTTGCTTCGAGGATTCGTTTATATTGACTGGGGAGCGATGGGCATTGAGTCATAATGATTGTGGCGACCATCTTAGGGTTGACCATTTTACAGGTACTAAGCATATCTTCCATATGGGGAAGGGTCTTAAGATCTCGGCGTTTAGGCCTTAAGGGAAGTATGACGTATGTGGCAACCGACATCGCGGCACGCATAGCAAGGTTATCTTGACCTCCACAATCGACAATAACGTAATCGAATCGCTCATCTTGGCTAAGCAGGTCGTTACGAATTTTGCCATAGAGTTGAATGCAGTTGATGGTAGGGAGTTCAGGATCTTCATTACGTGCTTGGATCCAATCGGAGGTTGTTCGCTGAGGATCGCAATCCACCATTAGGACATTTGCTTGAAATTTTCGCGTAATATGGACGGCCACATTTTGGGCTAAACAGCTTTTACCTGCTCCTCCTTTCTCACCACCCACGAGAATTATCATATAAGCATCTCCATCTTATTTTCCATTATTATCCCAAGGTTATTAAGTAGGAATAAGTATAGAACAGTCTATTTGATGCTGCTGAAAACTCGTGAGAAATTGATATTAGTAGGTGGGGACAAGCTGTACTGCAGTATGAAAAAAACCTCCCATACTTTTGCAACGACAAACCTGACCTTTAACTGTGTGCCTTTTATCGTTGTCCGGATTAAATGAAATTTCGATGAGCTCGCCTAACTTAAAACTATTTTTATGTTCGAAGAGAACTCCATGTCTGGCTAAGTCTACACAGGTTGCATCAGTCGACTGTAACTGATTATCTGCACCTTGCCAGCTTATCTCTATTTTATCGGATTCCATATCAAGCCTGAGTGAGTGGCGGCGATTTTCGCTCTCTTCCATGTAAACGTTCCTTTAATTGAGCTTAAGATAGTTTATATAAAAGTAGCATGCTTCTTGAGCTAAAAACAAAAAATAATGGTCAGAGTTAGGAAGAGAAGTGACTCAGCCCCGTAGGGCTGAGTGAGGTGTACGATGATGCCTTATATTGATTGCTATTAATCTTTAATCTTAGGGTAGGGAAGCTTAAGTTGGCCCCAGCGAATAATGATAACCGTTGAAGCCAGGATTAAGGTTGAAACTGCGATGGCAATAATTCGCCAGTCACTCATCGCTTTCATATCTAAGATTAAGTAACGCGCCAACGCAACAATGGCAATATAGAGTGGCATTCGAACAGGCAGCTTGCCAGATTCTATGTAGTTAGCCACCATGGCGAGTACTTCGAGGTAAATAAATAGCAGTAGTAGATCGGCAAGGGCGACACTGCCAACGTCGAAGATATGAAATACCTCCTGCCCAATTGCAACAACTGTAGCTAACGCAATGATAATCAATACGAAGTGCTCAACAGCTTTTAAACCTTTTGAACTATATTGTTTATATATTGATCTCATAAGAACCTCTGAACAATTTTTTTCAATGGTACCAAGATTCAAAGTCCATGTTTATTTATCTCTGTGATGACTTTCACAATAATAGGAATCATTAGACAAGACTTGGTTAGATTAAAAAGAGGAGTAAAAGAAAGGCACAAAAAAGCCATCTATAAAGATGGCTTTTCTATGACACTATTTACATCTGTATTGTTGTCAATTAACGCTTAAGTGCTTCACTTAATAGTGGACGTGCTGTTTTAACAATGGCAGAGGTCACTTTAGGGGCACCAGCGATGATGTTGCCAGAATTCATATACTCATGGTTGCCAGTGAAATCGGTAACGGTACCGCCAGCTTCACGTACTAATAGGTCGCCTGCTGCGATATCCCAAGGCTTAAGACCAATTTCGAAGAAACCATCAACACGACCTGCAGCTACATAAGCAAGATCAAGCGCGGCAGAGCCTGCACGGCGAACGTCGGCGCATTGAGTGAATAGTTCACCAAAGATCTTCATGTAAGTTTCGGTGTGCTGCTTAGCTTTAAATGGGAAGCCTGTAGCGATAATGGTTTCGTTAAGCTCATTATGCTTAGAAACGCGCATACGGAAATCGTTAAACTTTGCACCTTTACCACGAGTAGCTGTAAACAGCTCATCACGGATAGGATCATATACGACGGCAACTTCTGTTTTACCCTTATGTTGAAGAGCGATAGAAACTGCGAAGTGAGGAATGCCTCTAACAAAGTTGTTAGTGCCATCCAGAGGGTCAATAATCCAGACGAACTCTTTGTTTTCGCCTTTGTTCTCACCATTCTCTTCACCAACAATAGTGTGATCAGGGTAAGATTTACGGATCTGATAAGTAATGGCAGCTTCTGCTTCTTTGTCTACGTTTGTAACGTAGTCATTGATACCTTTGGCTGTTACTTCGATCTTATCGAGTTCAGCGAAGGCACGTATAATCGTTTGGCCGGCAGCGCGGGCAGCGCGCACAGCAATAGTCTGCATCGGATGCATTACAATCCCCTGGATGTTAAAGAACAGATATAAATAATCGGGGCGCATTATACCTAAAGCCAACTCAAAAGCAAGCTTAGCAGCATGGATCTCGTTAGATGTTTGATAAGTGATTATATGAAATACTGATTTAAGTATTAAAGTTTCATGGCCTGCTGTGATAACATTCTTTTCTGTGTTCCGTCATCAAAATTAAGTAGTTTCATGCTAAGCAATATTCGCGTCGTTCTCGTTGGTACATCTCATCCAGGTAACATAGGTTCCACCGCTCGTGCAATGAAAACCATGGGCCTCTCCACACTTTATTTAGCTGAGCCAAGAGTTGAGCCAGATGGTCACTCTGTGGCCTTGGCTGCTGGTGCATCAGATATTCTTAAACATGCCGTTACGGTTGATAGTGTTGCCGAGGCGATTGCTGATTGCAGTTTAGTGATAGCGACCAGCGCAAGAAGTCGCACATTAGACTGGCCTATGTTAGAGCCAAGAGAAGCGGGAGAAAAACTCGTATCCTCTGCATTAACCGGTCCTGTCGCTATCGTATTCGGGCGTGAAAATAATGGCCTGACAAATGAAGAGTTACAGAAGTGTAACTACCATGTCGCGATTCCTGCCAACCCTGAATATACCTCATTAAACCTGGCCCAAGCTGTGCAGATCATCTGTTATGAAGCGCGTGTGGCTCACTTAGCTCAGGTGCAACGTGATTTTGAAAATGCCAAGCCTGCCGATTATGTTGAGCCGGAAAATGAGTATCCATTTGCAAGTGAACGTGAGAATTTTTTCACTCACCTTGAAAAGACGTTACTCAATACTGGCTTTATTGTTAAACAACATCCAGGACAAGTGATGACCAAGCTGCGTCGACTCTTTAGTCGGGCAAGACTTGAAAAGCAAGAGATGAATATTCTTCGTGGCATGCTGACTTCTATCGATAAGAAAGTGGCGATAAAAGATAAGAGCGAAACATAAGGAGTCGGTCACAATGGGAGTGATAGCCAGAATTAAAGATGATATAGCCTCAATCTATCATCGTGATCCCGCAGCTCACGGTACTTTAGAGATATTATTGAATTACCCTGGCATGCAAGCTATTTGGATCCATAGAGTGAGCCATAAACTTTGGCTTAGTCGATGGCGACTTCTCTCTCGTTGTTTATCTACTTTTTCCCGTTGGTTAACGGGGGTTGAAATTCACCCTGGTGCACGTATTGGTGATCGCTTTTTTATCGATCATGGTATGGGAGTGGTGATTGGCGAGACTGCCGAAATTGGCGATGACTGTACTCTCTATCACGGTGTGACACTTGGTGGCACAACTTGGCAGTCGGGTAAGCGCCATCCAACGTTAGGGAATAATGTTGTGATTGGTGCTGGAGCACAGGTTCTCGGTCCTATTACTATGCATGACGGTGCTAGAGTTGGCTCTAACTCGGTCGTGGTTAAAGATGTTCCTAAAGACACCACGGTCGTTGGGATCCCCGGCAGGGTGGTTGCAACGCCGAGTGATGTCACTAAAGAGCAGACGAAAAGACGCAGCGAAATGGCGAAGAAATATGGCTTCGATGCTTACGCAGTTTCACCGGATAATCCAGATCCCGTCGCTAATGCGATTGGGCAGATGCTGGATCATATGCACTTAATGGATTCAAAGGTTCAGGAGGTCTGTCAGGCAGTTCAATCCATGGGAGGTTCAGTGTGTACAGATAAACTTCCTGAACTTGAAGTGGATGAGTTTAGTGATGCTGAACATGCTGCTGCGCAGAAGAGAAAGAAAGCAATTGATGAGTTTGATCCCATAATCTGAGATTTCGTGAGTATTATGATAAAGATTCATTGAAAAAATTGAGTAAAACAGGTTAAATACCCCACCAAACTCGAGGGGTATTTTTGTTTAATGGCGAAAAAGCCATTTAGCTCAAATGCCAAGCTTAATACTTGACTAAACTACTAGGTTTAATACTTGACTAAAATACTCAGGTATGTTTGAATTCACTTAAGCATTTTTGGGAGCTGTAGTCGCTATGAAACTTACATCAAAAGGTCGGTATGCTGTTACAGCCATGTTAGATGTTGCTATGCATTCAACCGCTGGACCTGTTCCGTTGGCCGATATTTCTGAACGTCAGGGGATATCACTTTCTTACCTCGAACAACTTTTCGCAAAACTCAGAAAGCAAGGATTGGTTTCTAGTGTCAGAGGACCAGGCGGTGGCTACCGTTTAGGTGCTGATGCAGGAGAGATATCTGTTGGTATGGTGGTACGTGCAGTCGATGAGTCTGTCGATGCTACCCGTTGCCAAGGACAAGGAAACTGTCAAAGCGGAACTCGCTGTCTTACCCATTCACTTTGGGGAGATCTGAGTAAGCAGATTTCTGATTTTTTAAATGGTATTAGTCTTGCGGGTTTAATGACGAAACGAGATGTACAATTTATCTCTATAAAACAAGATGAAATACAACAGGAACAAAGAGTAACACTATAAGTTAACTTTGTTATTTTATAATTTTTTTTGTACTTTGTTCGACCTTACTCAAGGTTACGCTGTACGGAGTGTGTAATGAAGCTTCCTATCTACTTAGATTACGCTGCGACTACGCCGGTTGATCCCCGTGTTGCAGAAAAAATGATGCAGTGCATGACTATGGACGGCATCTTTGGTAACCCGGCATCCCGTTCTCACCGTTATGGTTGGCAAGCTGAAGAAGCTGTCGATATTGCCCGTAACCAAGTTGCTGATCTAATTAATGCCGATCCTCGTGAGATCGTATTTACATCCGGTGCTACTGAGTCTGACAACCTAGCGATTAAAGGTGTGGCTCACTTTTACCAGAAGAAAGGCAAGCACATCATTACCAGTAAGACAGAGCACAAAGCGGTACTCGATACTTGTCGCCAACTTGAGCGCGAAGGTTTTGAGGTGACTTACCTTGCACCAGAAGCTAACGGTCTTATTCCATTGGCTACTATTGAAGCTGCAATGCGTGAAGACACTGTTCTAGTTAGCATCATGCACGTAAACAATGAGATTGGCGTGATCCATGACATTAATGCCATTGGTGAACTTTGCCGTAGCAAGAAGATTATCTTCCATGTCGATGCTGCGCAAAGTGCAGGCAAGTTACCGCTTGATGTCCAGGAAACCAAAGTCGATCTACTTTCTATTTCAGCTCACAAAATGTACGGACCTAAAGGGATTGGTGCACTGTATGTTCGCCGTAAGCCACGTATTCGTCTAGAGGCGGCTATGCATGGTGGTGGACACGAGCGTGGTATGCGTAGTGGTACGTTAGCGACTCACCAAATTGTTGGTATGGGTGAAGCTGCTGCAATCGCAAAAGCTGATATGGAATCAGATAATGCACGTATTGCTGGGCTACGTGACCGTCTTTGGAACGGTGTTAAAGGCATCGAAGAGACCTATATTAACGGTGATGTTGAACAACGTTACTGTGGCAGTCTCAATGTCAGCTTCAATTTTGTTGAAGGTGAGTCATTGATGATGGCCCTGAAAGATCTGGCTGTTTCATCGGGTTCTGCTTGTACTTCCGCAAGCTTGGAACCAAGTTATGTACTTCGTGCACTAGGCTTAAATGATGAGATGGCACATAGCTCAATTCGATTCTCAATTGGTCGTTTCACGACTGAAGAAGAGATCGACCACGCAATTGAAACAATTAATAAATCTATTGATAGTTTGCGGGATATGTCTCCACTTTGGGAGATGTTTAAAGATGGTGTTGACCTTGAACAGGTTCAGTGGGCTCACCATTAATCCAATATTAAACAATAACTAATCAATAGAATTTGGAGTAGTATCATGGCTTATAGCGAAAAAGTACTCGATCACTATGAGAATCCACGTAACGTAGGTTCTTTCGATAAAAATGATCCGTCAGTTGTGACAGGTATGGTGGGGGCACCAGCTTGTGGTGACGTAATGAAGCTTCAACTTAGAATTGATGCTGATGGCGTGATTGAAGATGCCAAGTTCAAAACTTACGGTTGTGGCAGCGCGATAGCTTCTAGCTCACTTGTGACCGAGTGGGTTAAAGGTAAGACGATTGAAGAAGCGGCTGCGATTAAAAATACTGATATTGCTGAAGAGCTTGCACTACCTCCTGTGAAGATCCATTGCTCAATTTTGGCCGAAGATGCAATTAAAGCGGCGATTGATGATTATAAGTCAAAGCAAGATAAGTAATTTCCGGAGTTAAGATGGCTATTTCAATGACTCCTGCGGCTGCCGAACGCGTTAAAAGCTTTCTGGACAGCCGCGGCAAGGGAATTGGTTTACGATTAGGGCTCAAAACATCAGGGTGTTCAGGGATGGCTTACATCATTGAGTTTGTTGATGATTTGAACGCTGATGATGAAGTGTATGAGATCGATGGTGTTAAAATTATTATCGATGCGAAAAGCTTTATCTACCTTCAGGGGATCGAGTTAGACTTCGTCAAAGAAGGGCTCAATGAAGGTTTCCAGTTTAACAATCCCAACGCTAAAGGGGAGTGCGGCTGTGGTGAAAGTTTCACAGTCTAAAGAATTAAACCATGAACTATTTTGAGCTGTTTAGTTTTACCCCTACCTACCAAATCGACACCGCCTTACTTGCAGAGCGCTATCGCGAACTGCAAAGGGCGGTACATCCCGATAAGTTCGCTAATGCCAGTGAGCAAGATAAGCGCATCGCAGTACAGCGTACTGCACAAGTCAATGATGGTTTTTCGACGTTAAAGGATCCGATATTGAGAGCTGAACATATGCTTTCATTGAATGGGATCGATCTAAAACATGAGTCGACAACGGTCAAAGATACGCACTTTTTGATGCAGCAGATGGAGTGGCGTGAATCACTTGAAGATATCTCTGATAGCAGTGATCCTGATGCGGTTATCTCAGATCTCCATGAGTCGTTTAGTGATTATGCAAAACAGATTGCTGAAGATCTGAGTGGATTACTCTCGAGCACCAATGAAGCTGAGTTACTTCAAGCTGCTGAACTTATCCGTAAGCTTAAATTTATGGCAAAATTGCAGATTGAGTTAGAACGTATCGAAGATGCCTTGTTTGAGTAAGCTTACATTGTCACAATATTAATCGTCTTTTAATTGATTAGCTTTTTTCTCTTTTGCTAATTTTTAGGTTGGAATCTTATGGCCCTATTGCAGATCGCTGAGCCCGGACAGAGTGCCGCTCCCCATCAACATCGTCTGGCGGTTGGTATTGATTTAGGTACCACAAACTCGTTAGTTGCGGCTGTTCGCAGTGGCGTCGCAAACACGCTGCCAGATGACAAGTCCCATCACTCATTACCTTCGGTGGTTCGATACACCCAAGAGGGCGTAGAGGTTGGATTGGATGCCGAAGTTAACTCAGCGAAAGATCCACAAAATACCATTATTTCAGTTAAGCGTTTTATGGGACGCAGCTTGAATGATATTCGCTCTGGGGTACAAGATTTACCCTATCAACTAGAAACCAGTGAAAACGGTCTACCTGTGTTCGTAACTAAGCAGGGCAAAGTCAACCCGATACAGGTTTCTGCTGAAATTTTAAAACCTTTAGTTTCACGTGCTGAAAAAACCTTAGGTGGCGAGTTAGAAGGCGTTGTTATCACGGTTCCTGCGTATTTCGATGACGCACAGCGCCAAGGTACTAAAGATGCTGCAGGCTTACTTGGCGTGAAAGTGCTGAGATTACTTAATGAGCCTACTGCAGCTGCAATCGCTTATGGACTTGATTCTGGACAAGAGGGCGTTATTGCCATCTATGATCTTGGTGGCGGAACTTTTGATATCTCAATATTACGTTTGCATAAAGGGGTGTTTGAAGTATTAGCCACTGGCGGTGATTCAGCTTTAGGTGGTGATGATTTTGATCATCTTCTATTTCAGCACCTATTGAATGAGTGGCAGCTAGCATCACCCTCTGCAACCTTAAGTCGTCGCCTTCTGATTGAGTCTCGACGGGTGAAGGAGGCACTTACTGATAATGTTCAAGTAACAGCCTCTATTAAACTGGATGATGGTGCTGAGTTAACTCATGATGTCACTAAAGACATATTTGACAATTTAATCAGTAGCTTAGTTAAGAAAACAGTTAGCAGCTGTCGTCGAGCCTTGCGTGATGCAGGTGTCACTACTGATGAAGTATTAGAAACCGTGATGGTGGGTGGTTCTACCCGCGTACCACTTGTGCGCGAGCTGGTGGAGAAATTTTTTGGTAAAGAGCCATTAACCTCCATTGATCCTGACAGAGTCGTCGCCATCGGCGCAGCGATTCAAGCTGATATTTTAGTTGGCAATAAGCCTGAGTCAGATCTTCTGCTTCTCGATGTGCTGCCTTTATCATTGGGTATAGAAACCATGGGCGGGTTAGTCGAGAAGATTGTATCGCGCAATACGACGATTCCTGTTGCTAAGGCCCAGGAGTTCACCACATTTAAAGATGGCCAAACAGCAATGGCATTCCACGTGGTTCAAGGTGAGCGAGAGCTGGTTGATGACTGCCGCTCTTTGGCAAGGTTTACACTTAAGGGGATCCCCCCTTTAGCTGCTGGCGCTGCACATATACGTGTGACTTTTCAGGTTGACGCTGATGGGTTGTTAAGTGTCACAGCTATGGAGAAATCGACGGGAGTACAGTCTAGCATTCAAGTTAAGCCTTCTTTTGGGTTAACTGATGAAGAGATTGGTACCATGCTCAAAGACTCTATGGCGAATGCGAAAGAAGATATCACTAGGCGTATGCTGGCAGAGCAAAAAGTGGAAGCTGCAAGGGTATTAGAGACCTTATCAGCTGCTTTGCAAAAAGATGCCGTGCTTTTGACAGAGAGTGAACGCAGCGATATTGAGCAAGCCATGGCTAACTTGTCGCAGATCAGCAGCCAAGATGATGCAGATGCAATAGAGAAAGCGATCGAAGCTTTAGATGCTAGTACGCAAGATTTTGCGGCTAAGCGTATGGATAATTCAATCAAGTTGGCATTGAAGGGCCAATCAGTTGATAGTATTTAACGGGTAATCAATAGGTAAATAAGATGCCACAAATAGTATTTCTACCCCATGAAGAGTTATGTCCCGACGGTGCAGTGGTTGAAGCGGCTGAAGGTGAGACAGTGTTAGATGTTGCTTTACGTAATGGCATTCATATTGAGCATGCTTGTGAGAAATCTTGTGCATGCACAACATGCCATGTGATCATCAGAGAAGGCTTCGACGAGCTTGAAGAGAGCGATGAGCTTGAAGATGACATGTTAGACAAGGCATGGGGTTTAGAGCCGGAAAGTAGACTTTCGTGTCAATCAAAAGTGCCGAGTAGCGATCTTGTGGTTGATATTCCTAAATACACTATCAATATGGTGAGTGAAGGCCACTAAGCCTAGCTTCTTAGGCATGAAACAATTAAAAGGTCAGCTAAATAGCTGGCCTTTTTTATAGGCCTTCTATAATTTGTTGGTATTCACGGAGATAATAGGAGCTTTATTATGTCACTTAAATGGATTGATTCGCTCGATATTGCGATAGAGTTGCTTGAAAAGTTTCCAGAGGTTGACCCTGCGTCTGTTCGCTTTACCGATCTTTATGAATGGGTATTAGCGCTAGATGCGTTTGATGACGACCCTAACCATTGTAATGAAAGAGTACTTGAAGCGATACAAGCTTGTTGGATAAGTGAAATATAGCGTAGCCTATATCTGTCATATGTATTAAGATAGTTAGGTGGATAATTTTTAACGACTTTTTATCCACCACGTCAACCCTCTGTGATCTTCATCACTCTGCAATCTTTAGTTCTTAGAGCGCGATCTCATTCTCTTGCTTTTAAAGGTAGGATTTTGTCTCGAAATTTCGTATAATCCGCGCGAATTCAAAAACCTGTTTATAAAAAAGGAAGCTTTTCATGGCTATCGAACGTACTTTTTCTATCATTAAGCCTGATGCTGTTGCAAAAAATAACATCGGCGCTATCTATAACCGTTTTGAAACTGCTGGCCTGAAAATCATCGCATCTAAAATGGTTCACCTAAGCAAAGAGCAAGCTGAAGGTTTCTATGCTGAGCACAGTGAGCGTCCTTTCTTTGGTGCACTTGTTGCATTTATGACTTCTGGTCCTATCATGGTTCAAACGCTTGAAGGCGAGAATGCTGTTCTAGCTCACCGTGATATCTTAGGCGCTACTAACCCAGCTGAAGCTGCTCCTGGCACTATCCGTGCTGACTTCGCTGAGAGCATTGATGAGAATGCTGCACACGGTTCTGATTCTGTTGCTTCTGCTGAGCGTGAAGTTGCTTACTTCTTCAGTGCTGAAGAGCTTTGCCCACGTACTCGTTAATTTTCGAATATAACGTGTAATTTGATAAAAGGAGCCCTCAGGCTCCTTTTTTGTTTTCAGCCCTAAACCACCTACTTCAGTAGGTGGTTATCATCAATTAGGCTTTGCCTGAATATCTACTCATGTTAATTGAACTCTAACTTTTAGCGAAGTAATAGAGGATAAAAAAC
>NZ_JAHZST010000028.1 GCF_019457885.1 Shewanella nanhaiensis | reverse complement strand
CGCTCTGTGACCTGTTTAACAGCTTCGATTTTGAACTCGTCGGGATATCGTTTTCCGCGCATGTAACACCTCATATTTTTGGTTCATTATAACTCTATGAAGTGTCTACTGTTCTAGGGGCTTACCAGTGACTTTGGCGAATGAATGTCCTGATGAACATTCTCCAAGATACAAGGGGAAAAGTGATTTCTCATTAGAGAGAAAACTCACATTAGGTACTGGTAATAAAGTAAAAATCACTGAGTGGTTTCTTGGAAGGCCAAACCGAGAAGCAAATCAAAAACGACCTTCTTTTCAATGTCAGCCCAAGCTACTATTTACTGAACTGTTAGTAAAATGCAATAAGCCAAATAGATGTGCATCAATAGCAGGGTTATATCAATCATTTTCGGATAACTTTCATAAATACCAAACTTTTATCCATGATTTTCCATCTTTCAACTACCAAGCTAAAGATAACTACTGTCCATTCTTCGGATGCCAATTAGAAGACTCATCTGAGGAAAATTTCTATCTCAGCTCAATGTTAGACGATTGGAAATCAAACTCAAAAATTTTTACTCAAGCAGTAAAGGACAATCGACTGTCAAACAAAGCCGCCAAAATCTACATACGGATAATTGGCGCAGATCAACTTGAGCTAAACATCCAACTAATACTGGATCACGTAAGTGAGCAATGGTTAATTGCAAATATTTTGGAGGTAAAAAGATTCTCTGATTTCGTTCTTGGAGGTGATAACAGAGGAATAAAAACGCAGTCGGTTAACTTTATTGGCGTAGAGAAAGAACTTTTTTATAAAAATGAATATTGGTGGAACTTACATGATCTCGGAATGGGCTTAGACTGCAACACCAATATGGCTGATGTTCAAACCTTATCTCCTTTTGGACAAAATGTTTCTTTAGTAGCTAACTATAACCAATGCCGAATCAATACCACTTCTATATGTTATTAAATTAGAAATTAGCTAACAGCTCTCGCCTCTCTTCCTTCGAGAGCTGTTCTACCTCTTTCACTAACCTGTCCACTTTCGGCTCTGGAACATCAGTCCCAAACAATTGTGCCGTAGTTATGCCCAATTTTGCCCAGACCTGTTGGACATCTAAGTGAGCATAAGTACTACCGGTGATACTGATATGATAAAGGGGTCGAAGCGAATTAGTGCTTTCGGATGAACTCAGATGCTTATCCTCATCTGAGTTCATCCGAAATTAATGAGAGCTGTTGTATCTACTTTTACCCGAGCACTGACACAATCAGTAATTTCCCCCCTTTCCATTCCGCCACATTCAACCCCATCAGCTCTGTCCTGATGCTCCCAAGCTCGCCCTTTCCTGTGAAATCGCCAGTTTGATGCGCTAGAATGGGTTTTCGCTCCTTCTATTGGTATCGTGCCGACTCTTTCTGTTCCTGCTTTCTGCTTTCTTCAAAGATAACTAAAAGCACGCTATTTATTTATGTCTATCTGAAACCTTCCAAACAAGCGCCAATTTATTGTCAAAGGTTGCCGAAAGTCAGCTCATTATGGTACCTAGAAAGGGGATGTTAGTGATTTGGTTCATTTTTTGCATTAAATCTCGGTGTATTAAAAATATTTTTAGTAAAAAATAAGATAGACTTTAGTTATCACTAGATTCACTTGTAATAGCTGACTTATCTATAAGTTGAATGCATCAAACCATCGGTAGCACAATGACAGACACCTTAAAGCTAATTGGAAGAGAGAGAGAACTGTTTACTCAAGATATTGAGCATTACAAGGCTCAGTTAATCGATGAGGTTAGCCAGTCTCGTTTTCTCGTTCTAGGTGGTGCAGGCTCTATTGGTCAGGCTGTGGTAAAAGAGATTTTTAAGCGTGTTCCATTGAAGTTACATGTTGTCGATATCAGTGAGAATAACTTAGCTGAGCTAGTCAGAGATATACGCAGCTCTTTTGGGTACATCAAAGGGGACTTTCAAACCTTCGCGCTCGATATCGACTCGATAGAATATGACGCGTTTATAGCTCAAGATGGTCAGTATGATTATGTACTCAACCTATCAGCACTTAAGCATGTCAGAAGCGAAAAAGATCCCTTCACCTTGATGCGGATGATAAATGTCAATATTTTCAACACAGATAAAACAATTGAGCAATCGATAGCATCTGGTGTGAAGAAGTACTTCTGTGTATCAACCGATAAAGCCGCCAACCCAATCAATATGATGGGTGCATCAAAACGTATCATGGAGATGTTCCTGATGCGTCGCAGTGAAGAAATGACAATATCAACCGCACGTTTTGCCAACGTGGCGTTTTCTGATGGATCATTGCTACACAGTTTTAATCAGCGCATTTTAAAGCAACAACCTATTGTAGCCCCTACAGATATTAAGCGTTATTTTGTCACCGCCCAAGAATCTGGCGAGCTCTGTTTAATGTCTTGTATTTTTGGTGAAAACAGAGATATTTTCTTCCCTAAACTTGATGAAAACCTGCACCTTATATCCTTTGCAGACATCGCTGTAAGGTATCTTTCATCTAGAGGCTATCAAGCCCATATTTGCCAAAGCGAAGATGAGGCACGGCAATTAGCTGCCACACTGCCAACTAAAGGCATTTGGCCATGCTACTTCAGTGTTAGTGATACAACTGGTGAGAAAGACATTGAGGAGTTTTTTACCGAACAAGAAACCCTGGATATGGCTAGATTTTCAGAGCTGGGGATCATCAAGAGTAAACTCAAATACGACCCAAAACTACTCGAGTTATTCGAACAAGAAATCGAATCAATGAAGTTAGCCAAATCATGGAGTAAAGAACAAGTAGTCCAGCTTTTTCATCTTATGTTGCCTGAGTTCGGCCATAAAGAAACAGGAAGGTCTCTTGATGAGAAAATGTAAACTAACCACGCTAAAAGGGCTTCATTGCTATGTCGTCATTAGTTAAGTTTATTCGAGAAACCTATCAAACCAATGAGTTTATTCCTTTGCATGCTCCAACGTTTGCAGGCAACGAACAGGCTTATGTAGCTGAAACAATAACCAGTACTTTTGTCTCTAGTGTTGGCAAGTTTGTCACTGATTTCGAGCAAAAAATTGAAACTTTTACTCAGTCTCCTAAAGCCATTGCGACTTCGAGCGGTTCCAGTGCCTTGCACACCGCGTTATACATGGCAGGGGTACAAAGTGGCGATCTGGTGATCACTCAAGCCCTGACATTTGTGGCCACTTGCAATGCCTTGTATCACATGGGCGCAGCACCTATTTTTGTCGATATTTCTACCGTGAGCTTAGGATTAAGCCCACAAGCCGTGCAAGCTTACCTCGAGGAGTATGGGAAGCTTAATGAAGAGGGCTTATGTATTCACAAAGAGACGAAGCAAACTATCAAAGCTGTGATGCCTATGCATACTTTTGGTCACCCCGTTGAACTGGATGAATTAGTGCTCATTTGCCAGCAATGGAATCTCGTTTTAATTGAAGATGCCGCCGAAAGTTTAGGGTCACGTTATAAAGAAAAACATACGGGGACATTAGGTGAATTCGCCGCGCTTAGTTTCAACGGCAATAAGATAATCACCACCGGTGGCGGTGGAATGTTGCTCACGAATAACCAAGCCAATGGCATACGAGCAAAACACATAACAACAACCGCAAAGGTGCCCCACTCTTACGAGTTTTATCATGATGAAGCAGGCTTTAATTACCGAATGCCTAACTTAAATGCTGCACTTGGTTGTGCTCAAATGGAGAATTTGCCTCAATTTATCGAACAAAAACGAGCCCTAGCAATGCATTACAACAGCTTCTTTAATGGCGGCGAGTTGCTTTTTGTCCAAGAGCCTAGTTACGCAAAATCGAACTATTGGCTCAATGCGGTTATCTGTCCCAATCTTCATAGTCGTGACAAACTGCTCAAATTAACCAACGATAATGGTGTGATGACTCGACCAGTCTGGCAACTGATGCATCGTCTTCCCATGTTTAAAGATGCGTTGCATGGCCCGTTGACCCATTCAGAGTTAATGGAGTCTTGTCTTATTAATCTACCTAGCTCTCCAGCAGCAATAGGATTAACTCATGCCTAAAAAAATTGCAGTGTTCACCGGAACCAGAGCAGATTATGGATTACTATATTGGTTAATATCAGATATTCGAGCCTCAAAAGATCTTACTCTTCAACTGATTGTTTCCGGTAGTCATCTATCACCTGAATTTGGCAATACATTTGAACAGATAGAGAAAGATGGCTTTCATATTGATGAAAGAATTGAAATGTTACTCTCTTCAAATTCAGCGGTTGGCACAGCCAAGAGTATAGGCTTAGGTATTATTGGTTATTCTGAAGTACTTGATAGATTAAAACCCGATGTGTTGGTCGTATTGGGTGATCGGTTTGAGGCATTGGCAATAGCGCAAACAGCAACGATTCTCGGCATTACAATATTGCATATCCACGGTGGTGAGGTTACCGAAGGAGCTTATGATGATGCAATACGACATGCGATAACGAAACTAAGTCAAGTTCATTGCACATCAACTGAAACCTACCGACAACGTGTTATCCAAATGGGTGAGCATCCTGATAAAGTCCATAATGTTGGTGCAATCGGCTTAGACCATATCAACCGCAGCCAATTGATGAGTTTGGAGGCACTATCGACATCGCTAGATTTTTTGTTAACAAAGCCCTACTTTGTGGTGACTTACCATCCCGTGACATTAGCTAAAGAGCCAGCAAAAGAGACTTTTAGTGCGTTATTGGATGCACTTACGCAATTCCCCTCACACCAAGTTATTTTAACTTATCCCAATGCTGATAATGGTGGACGCGGCCTTATCTCACAACTGCAAGCCTATGCAGCGCAATCAAATGGACGGGTATTGGCTATCCCCTCTTTAGGGCAAACTCGTTATCTCAGCGCTGTCAAACATGCAGCAGCTGTAATTGGTAACTCATCAAGTGGAGTTATCGAAGTCCCCGCTTTTAACGTCGCTAGCGTCAATATTGGTGACCGTCAAAAAGGTCGACTTGCTGCAAGCAGTGTTATTAATACCAAGCCAACATTCGACGCAATCGTTGATGCAATAGAGCAAGCTGTCATCACAACCGAAGCACTGAAAGTCTCACCGGTGACTAACCCTTATGGGCAAGGGCTTGCCAGCCATGACATTAGAGACATTTTAATCACCATGGACACTGATCCTATAAAATCTTTTTATGATATTGAGGTAGGGCAATAATATGACCTTAATCATTGCCGAAGCGGGCGTTAATCATAATGGCGATGAGAATTTAGCCATCGAACTCATCAATGTCGCCCATAAAGCAGGAGCTGATGCCGTTAAATTTCAAACTTTTAATGCTAAAAGTTTAGTGACAGACACAGCCAAGCAGGCTGAATATCAGATCAGCAATACAAAAAAAGTCGAATCTCAACTTACAATGTTAAGCCGCTTGGAGCTGTCACACGACGCTCATCAACGCCTAATTAATTACTGCAACAAACTTGGTATACAGTTTCTTTCTACGGCGTTTGACTCTGAAAGTTTATATTTTTTAGTTCACACACTTCAGCTCAAGACATTAAAAATTGCCTCAGGTGAGATCACCAATGCTCCCTTTATACTTGAGCATGCTCGTACAGGCTGCGATCTCATTCTATCTACAGGTATGTCGACCTTAGCCGAGATTGAATCAGCACTAGGTGTTATCGCATTCGGTCTGACAACATCAAACGATTCAACGCCAAGTATAGAGGCGTTTACAGCAGCTTATATGTCGCCAGAGGGGCAAAAAGTCCTAAAAGTAAAGGTCAGGTTATTGCACTGCACTACCGAATACCCTGCACCGTTTAATGAGATAAACCTCAAGGCAATGGACACCTTAGCATCGTTTTTTTCACTACAGGTAGGTTACTCAGATCATAGTCAAGGGATCACCATCCCCATAGCTGCAGCAGCTCGCGGAGCCAGCATCATTGAAAAGCACTTTACCTTAGATAACGAAATGTCGGGTCCAGATCATAAGGCATCACTGGAACCTGATGAACTAACGGCCATGGTTACAGCGATTCGCACTGTAGAGGCGGCAATGGGAGATGGGGTTAAAACGCCTCAAGTCAGTGAATTAAAAAATATTAACGTTGCCAGAAAAAGCTTAGTGACAGTTAACCCCATTCGAAAAGGTGACATTTTCTCAACTGAGAATCTAGCAGTTAAGCGACCCGGTACTGGCGCAAGCCCCTACCTATATTGGCAACGGCTCGGCACTAAAGCTGATAAAGATTACGCTATCGGAGAGGTGATTTTTGACTAAGCCTGTCATTTTACTCGGCTCAGGAGGTCATGCGAGTGTACTCGCTGATATCTTATTGCAAAATAATCATACAATTTTAGCGGTGATCAGCCACAGTAAAAGTGCTCGCTCTGTTTTTAATGAGATACAACACTTTGATTCAGATAAAGATGTTTTACAATTCTCCCCTGATAAGGTTAAATTAGTAAATGGCTTGGGCTCCTTACCTGGCCAAAGTTTACGTCATGAACTCTTTGATTATTTTACGCAATCTAACTATCAATTTGAAACTGTGATATCCCAAAATGCAATGTTATCACCCTATTCCACGATTGGCACAGGCTCGCAAATTTTCATGGGCGCGATAATACAAACTGGCGCAGTGATTGGTGAGAGCACAATCATTAATTCAGGCGCCATTGTTGAGCATGATTGCCATATCGGCATGCACTGTCATATTGCCCCTGGAGCGACAATCTGCGGAGACGTTCACATTGGTGAACACACTCATGTAGCCACTGGTGCGAATATCATACAAGGCGTCTCGATTGGAAAACACTGCATCGTTGCTGCAGGTGCTACGGTTACTAAAGATATGCCTGATAATTCCATCGCTTATGGTTATCGCAGTCAGATAGAGAAAAGGTCATAATATGAGCCCAATATTGAGTAAAGTCACAATATCTCCAGATAAGACGCTCCGCGATGCTTTAGAGCTCATCAACTCTCAAGCGCTACAGGTAGCATTAGTCATCGATCATAATCAACACCTTTTAGGGGTGATCACTGATGGTGATATTCGTCGTGGTTTACTCAATAATTTATCACTCGACGCTATCGTCACTCAAGTGATGAATACTAACCCTAGAACAGCTGCTCCTTCGACATCGAAGAAAAAACTACTTCAACTTATGCAGCAACACAGCATTTTATCAATCCCATTAGTCAAAGATAATATCCTCGTGGGGTTAGAGACCTTAAAAAGTGCTCAACAGCAAACTCATTATGCTAACCCGGTACTGATAATGGCTGGCGGTTTTGGTACGCGCCTAAAACCGCTTACAGATAGATGCCCTAAACCTATGTTAAAAGTAGGAGACAAACCCCTACTTGAGATTGCCCTGTTCAATTTTATTCAAGCAGGCTTCACCAATTTCTATATTTCAACTCATTACATGCCTGAGCAGATTCAACAGCATTTTGGCGATGGTAGTCAGTGGAACATCAACATCACTTATGTTCATGAAGATACGCCATTAGGAACAGGGGGCGCCGTCGGCCTATTGCCTAAGAGTATTCCTCAGTTACCCACTATTGTTATGAATGGTGACATTCTAACCAAAGTGGATTTTCAACTGCTGCTCAAGTTTCATGATGACAATAATGCTGACGCCACAATGTGTGTCAGAGAGTATGACTATCAAATACCTTACGGTGTGATAAGTGGTACCGGAAGTCGCATTACAGGCATGATAGAAAAACCGATACAACGTTTTTTTGTCAACGCAGGTATTTATGTCATTAATCAAGAGATTATAAAAAGTGTTGCCGCTAATACATATATCGATATGCCAACACTGCTAGAGCAAAAAATTGCTGATGACGGCCATGTTCTTATGTTCCCAATCCATGAATATTGGCTAGATATTGGCCAAATGGATGACTTCAAACAAGCTCAGGCTGATATCTGCGCTATTGGTTTTGAACAATGAAAACCGTCGCGGTCATCGGCCTAGGTAACATCGCTAGGCGTCATAGACAAAACCTGAAATTAATCTATCCAAATGCAAAGGTTATGGCTCTTTCTGCCAGTGGCAGAATCGCTGACGAAGAGATAGAGTTTGCCGACCTTCAGCTCTCAAGTATTGAAATGCTCATCGACAATCAACCTGAGTTGGTGATTGTCGCTTCACCTAGCCCTTATCATGAGACTCATGCAAGCGCGTTAATTCAACATAACATCCCTGTTTTGATAGAAAAGCCTTTGGCTTCAGAGCCAGAAAGCGCCGACCATATTCTAGCGCTAACTCAACAACACTCAGGACAAGTGATAGTCGGGTACTGCCTGAGATACCTCAGCTCTGCCATCGAGGTTAAGCGCCTTTTATCTCATAATGTTATCGGTGAGATATATAACTGTCGGGCTAGCGTGGGACAATATTTGCCCGATTGGCGACCTAATAAGCATTATACGCATTCAGTCTCCGCGAACAAGTCGCTCGGCGGAGGTGCCCTCCTTGAATTAAGCCATGAACTGGATTACTTACATTGGTTACTCGGTCCTTTAACACTCAGCTATGCACAACTTAGAAATACCAAAGAGTTGGCATTAGACGTTGAGGAGATTGCTGATCTAGTATTAACAAATGCTGCAGGATGCGTTTGCTCGCTTCATATGGATTTTGTTCAAAAACAAGCACAACGAGAGTGTACTTTTATCGGCTCAACAGGTCGGCTGCATTGGGATTTATTAGCCAATACTATCACTCACTACAATCATGAAGGAGCCAAGTTACTCTACTCAGCTCCTGAATGGGATAAGAACCAAATGTACATCAACATGGTCACTGACTTTATCTGCAATATTCAACGCGGAGAGTGTACAACAGCATCGTTAGAAGATGCCTGTCAAACAGTCAACTTGATTGCTCAAATTAAACAGCAGGCGATCTGGGGAGTCACCCAATGAAACAGTACGCCTTTATTTTTGCACGTGGAGGCTCAAAAGGGCTCCCGAGAAAGAATGTCAAAAACTTACTCGGTAAACCGCTTATCGTGTACTCCATCGAAACCGCACTCAATGTCACCAACATAGATAAGGTGTTTATCTCAACAGATGATGATGAAATTGCCACTATCGGTTTAGCATCTGGTGCAGAAATAATCCCAAGACCTGCCCACTTAGCTACCGATAACTCTCCAGAATGGCTCTCTTGGCAACATGCGGTGAACTGGGTAACGAGTGAATATGGTGAATTTGAAGGGTTTATTAGTTTACCCGCCACTAGCCCATTAAGAAGTGTTGAAGATGTTGAATCGGCTATGCATAAGCTTCAAACAAGCCGTGCAGATATCTGTATCTCCACAACACCTGCTAATCGAAGTCCCTATTTTAACATGATAAAAGAGACTGAATCTGGCCATGTTGAACTGGTTAATGCCGAATCAAAAGAGGTATGCCGGCGTCAAGATGCACCTCTTGTTTACGACATTACCACCGTAGTTTACGTATCAACACCACAGTATATCCTCAATGAAACAGGCCTTTTTGCAGGAAAAGTTGCTCACACTGTAATACCTAAAGAGAGAGCTGTTGATATTGACGATATCTATGATTTTAAATTCGCTGAAGCTATTTTAAGCTGTAAAGGACAAGTATGCTAAAAGGGAAAACAATCCTTATCACTGGTGCTGCTGGCTTACTAGGCTCACAGGTAACCCGCGCTATACTGGATCAAGGCGCAACAGTGATAGCCACAGACTTATCAATTTCTGCAATGACTTCAAGGCTTAGCGAAATCAAAACAGTTGAGTCTGATTCGTTAACTTTGGTAGAGCTTGACTCAAGTGATGAAGAAGCAGTAAAACATTTTTTCTCAACCCAAGTCGAAATTTCTGGCGCCGTTAATTGTACTTACCCACGCAATAAACAGTACGGCACCTCATTTTTAGATGTCTCTTTAGCAAGCTTTAATGAGAACCTGTCTTTGCATTTAGGCTCATCGTTCCTCTTTATGCAGCAATGTGCTACCCAATTTCTCAAGCAGCAATCCCCGATGTCCGTCGTTAATATTTCATCTATTTACGGTGTTGTCGCCCCTGATTTTTCCATCTATGACGGTACTCCAATGACGATGCCAGTTGAGTATGCAGCCATAAAATCAGCCCTACTCCATCTAAATAAATATGTGACAACATTTGTAAAAGACAGCCGGTTTAGAGTCAATAGTATCAGCCCCGGTGGCATTTTAGATAACCAGCCCACTGCGTTTCTTAACGCATATAAGAGTTCAACTAACGGCCATGGAATGCTTTCACCCGAAGATTTAACGGGTTCAATCATCTTTTTACTTTCTCAACAATCGAAGTATATTACAGGCCAAAACATAGTCATTGATGATGGGTTTACACTATAAATTATGTTCAAGAAACTAAGCTATTGGTTCAAGGTTAAGCGAATTGGTCCAGACATACCTCTGACTCACCTCCTGCTGCACTCCAAACGGCTTGGCACTTGGTTGTGTCGGAAAAAGTTTGCTAAATTTGGCCACAACAGCGCGATGAGACCAGGAAGCTATGCGATCTGTTGTGACCACATTAGTATTGGTAATGATGTCGTCATTCGGCCTGGAACTATGTTATTTGGATCAGGACATGGTGATAAATCTATAAATATTACTATCGAGGACTTAGTCTTAATCGGCTCAGGAGTTCATATCTATACCGCAAACCATGAGTTTAGCGATCCTCTGCAGCCTATTTTTTCCCAAGGACATCAAGCCCCCCAACCTGTGAACGTATGCAAAGGCGCTTGGATAGGCGCTAATGCCATTATTTTACCAGGTGTCACCGTTGGCCAAAACAGTGTCATTGGAGCTGGCAGTGTGGTGACTAAAGATGTCCCTCCCTTCAGCGTTGTAGCTGGCCAACCAGCAAAAATAATAAAACAGCTAAAATAGTCATATTATCCTGCTTCACATTAAAATTGGCCTAAGACTAGCATATAAATATGTATAGTCTGAAAACTGTCGTACACACTACTTTATTGACATTAACCAGCAAAGTTTAATAGGAATCAAATGTATTTAGCTGAATCAAACATAAAAAATACTTTTTCAATCAGTCCATTTGATGAATATTACCTACCGAGTGTCAATAGAAAGATGTTCGATACCATCGACTCTAAAACTCAATATAACAAAAAATTCAAAAGTCATTTTTCTAAAGAAGATATGCTGCAGATTATCGTTGGCATGGATTCAGGCCTATTAGTCAACTACCTACTAGAGCAAGGCATACCTGATGGAAGTATATTTATCTTTATTGAGCTCAATTCTGTACTGAGCCTGTTGAACATTGATATCCCAAAAGAGTTAATCGATAAACTATATATTTATAGTTTGGAGGATTTTCAATCCAATTTTCCATCAACATCTTATGGTATTTACCTATTAAAAAATAACTTCAAACATTATAGAAGCTTAGCAGCAACATCTAGCCATCTCCCTGAATACAGCATACTCAATACACAAGTAGTAAAAATGTTAGAGGCTGAACATTTAGAACAGATGCTCAGTTCATCCCAAAAGAAATACTTTGAGCAACAGTTTAAGAATGTCTCTGAAAATATGTTGCCGGCTTCTCTATTGGCTGACAAGTTTAAAGATAAAAGCTGTTTAGTTGTGGCAGGAGGACCGTCATTAGATGAAAACCTCAATTGGATAAAATCTAATCATCAAAAACTATTTATTATTGCCGTCTCTCGAGTAGCTGGAAAATTAGCTTCTGAGGGTATTACCCCTCACATTATAGTGTCAGTAGACCCCTATGACTTTAGCTTCGAAGTCAACAGGGATATGATGGCACTTGCAGAATCTAGCTTATTTGTTAACTCATTCCACGTAAGCTCTAGACTTCTAGGCCAATGGGAGGGGAAAAGTTTATTTATGGACTGTCAATATCCTTGGCAGCTTGAAAGTAAAGGTAATATAGAGACATTAGGACCAACAGTAACTAATGCTTCAGTTCATTTAGCAACTAAAATGGGGTTTTCTCGTATCATCTTGACAGGTGTTGACCTATGTTTCACAGATGATGGTTTTACTCATACTAAAGGCTCTGTCGAGGCAAAAATTGGCCCTAATTTAGGCATTATGGGTGAATGGATAGAAACCTATGAAGGTAGAAAAGCTGAAACAGTTACACAGCTAAAACTGGCTATGGAGTCTTTAGCAAATGAAGCGTCACAAAATCCCAAAATAGAGTACTTGAATCTATCTCTAAAGGCTGCAAAAGTTAAAGGTATATCCTATAAAAACACTAATGAAATTCAGCTTCAACATAACAATATAACTCCTACAGAATTTCTAGAGTCGATTCCAAACTTAACCATTCAAGAAAGAAAGCAGAGTAATTTAACCTCTAAAAAAGAGTTCAGTAGGTTATCTGATACATTGATAGACATCATAGATTTATCAGAAAAAGCGCTAAAATTGAATACAAAACTTAAAGATGAAAATATCACAGTTAAGCAACGCTCAGAAAATACTGCTGAAATTGATCTTTTAGATGAAAGAATAAATCAAGGTTATTCAAGTGTCGCAAAGTTAATCAAAACTTACGGTTTGGCTGAGTTCTCAGATTTTCTAACAACAAAGAAAACTGATGAATGGAATAAAAATCATGTACATCAGATGACTGATCACTATTACCAAGCTTTTATTGTCGTTGCTGAACAGTTACTGGAACTTGCTCATGACACTCAAATAAGGTTGGATCATAGAATTGATGAGTTATCTAGCATGCCCGACTTTTCTACACTGACTGAATTTTGGAGAAAAGATCTGCAACATGGCCGTGTTAACATTTGGCTTTCCGCACACAAAAACTGGCAACAGGGTGATGAATATAAAGATAATGCTGACTTAGTAGAGAAAAATACTCAACTGATTAAAAGTATTGCAAATGAGTATATAGAACAATTAGCTATCACACCTAAAGAGTATATAGAGACTGTCAAAGAGTCAGCATCAATGGAAAATGTTTTTGAGAAAATCATCGTACTCATTAGGGACAATGATCATACAGCTTTAGTCAAAATGTCCAAAAACCTGCAAAAATTATCTGATAATAGTGATGAAGCAAAACGACTTTACCACCTCACCTATTGCCATCAATTACAACTGGAAAAAAACGAAACAGAAGCATTGCAGGTTTTGTTAAATTTAGATAGGAAGTTACAAACTGAAATTGAGCTAAAACAGATTAGTTTACTGGCCCTAAAAACAGGTCAAATAGATGTCGCTGAGTATGCATTAACACAGTTAACCAAGTGTTCTGAAGATTATATTCCACAACACGCTCACGTTTTAAAGCTGCTAGGCAGGTTTGAAGAGTCTATTAATGCTTATTTAGACTATTTAAATAAGTATCCGGAAGATGTAACCACTTGGCTAAAACTTGGACTATTTATGATTGAAGTCAAAGAGCTAGAAAGTGCGAAAACAGCATTCTACCATGCACTACAAGCTGACCCAAACAACCAGACAGCTCAAAGTTACCTGAAAAAGCTGAGCTAGCCTTCTTTAAATTCGATTTTACAAGACACTCGATAAACGCCAGTTAAGCGCTGGCTTTTATTTCAAACAAGGCAGCAAGTAAGTATAATACACGCCATAAAGTTACAGAATTTGTAAGCTATCAGTGTTTTCCTACACTACATATATTCCGGAGTCCCCGCTTGTCACATAACTATATCCCACTTGAGCAGTACAAACGTAAATGGATTTTTAACCATAAAGATCTCCCCGTTACCGATGAAGACAAAGCTTTTATCAAGCCGCTTGATCAGAAGGGGTCAATGGAAGTGTGGAACAAGTGGATCAGTAATCGCAGTAGCAATGCTGAGCAGTTTGGCAAAGGTGATTGGCCTGCGAAGGGAAATGCCTGGCTAGAGACTGATCACTGGCAAAGTGCATGGGACAGTGAAGATCCCGCCCTTCCAGAGATGTTTGCTAACTATATTGAATGGAAAGAGAGTGAGGTTGTTTATTTCTGTTATGAGAAATATCAGGTGATCGAAACTCGCTGGGATGTGTTTGTACGTAACTGGAAATGTTTCCTGTTTTTTGATGATGGTCCACTGCTTATCTCCCCCAAACAGAAACAAGCGGTATTTATCCACCAAAATGGACAATACCAACTGGGTAACCGCGGCTAGCTCGTCACTCGACAGCAGTATTATTCAATAATATAAACAATTAAGAGGTTTTTGATGTCCCTCACCCACTCTATCACTAAGCTGAGCCTGATTGGCTCGCTACTATTCGCTTCGAGTACTTCGGCAATGGAGATCTCCGGCGTTCAGCTACCTGAACAGATAACCCTTGCCCACACTGAGTTGCAACTCAATGGCGCAGGTGTTCGCAGTAAATTTTTTATTGATCTCTATGTTGGCAGTTTATACCTAACAGCTGCCAACTCAGATGCCGCCCAAATTATCAATGCAGCTCAATCGGCCATTCGCCTTAATATCACATCAGGTATGATCACAGCTGACAAAATGCGCGATGCCATTACTGAAGGTTTCGATGATGCAACCGAGGGGAAAACAGCTGAGATCCAACCGCAAATAGACGCCTTTATGGCACTGTTTAGTGAAGAGATTAAAGAGGGAGACCAGTTTACTCTGGCCACCAGCAAGGCATCTGGCGTCACAGCTTATAAAAACAATATTGCCCAAGCCACTATTGAAGGTGAAGCATTCAGGCAAGCATTATTGAAAATTTGGTTAGGTGATGAGCCTGCTCAAAGCAGCCTGAAAAAGGCTATGTTAGGCAAGTAATACCAGTATAAGAAAGCGTAAAGGGGCTAGATAACGATTAGCCCCTCAGTTAAAATCGGTATTGGGCTGCGATAGCCAATGCTCCTTGAGCGGCACTTAAAATTAAATCACTCTTTAATACCTCATCTACACCAAAACAGATCACTTTAACTAGCAATCATTTAAGCTTATACGCCCTTAAAAACATATCCACGCACTCTTGGATATAGACCTCACGCCCTTCAACAAGATCCTCAACTCCTAGCCCCAGTTCCAGTTTCATCCGCATCTCACCAAACATCATCAAGCAAAGACGCACAGAACAACTTCTTGTGTTACCAAATTGATAAACGCCGGCTTGCTCAACTAAGGTCAAATAGTCTGCCATTAAGTTAAGCAAGTGCTCAGGGCCAGCATTAAAGAAGAGCTCGGAGATCTCAGGGTGAGTTTCAGCCTGAGCCACGCATGCGGTGAAGACCTTTATCGCCTCAGGGCTCACAATCATCTCACTGAAATATGCACCAAAACTTGCCAAGGCTTTTTCTGGGTGGTGAGGATCGGCAAAAAGCTCTTCCGTTAATTTATGTACCACACATTTAGATTCAATTGATGCCACAAAGAGATCGTCTTTACAGCCAAAATGAGAGTAAACCGTTTGCTTAGAAACACCTGCCTTTTTAGCAACTTCATCCATACTGGTATTAGGGAAGCCCTGCCCACAAAACAGATCGATTGCAGCTTCAAGAATTTGTACTCGCTTCTGTTCACTGCGGCTTAGATTAGCAGTTGGAGTCATTAACAACACCTCTTAATTAACAAGGTTTTTATAGTTTGGACACATTTAATCACAAACTAGACTGGACAGTCTAGTTCTTTCAAAATAGACTAGACAGTCTAGTTTAACAAGTTTGCTACCCCACATTAACCAGGACAGCGGATCAGGATGAATATTATAACCGATATATTCCAGAACAAAATCATAATGGCTATGCTAGTTAGCGGCCTTCTGAGCGCTTGTCAGGGAGAAGTGACCACTCACAGTACACAAGCTCAATTACAAACCGTGACAACAGAGAGCCTAACGCTATCGAACTCCTATCAACATACACAGGAGTTTACCGGCACAATTAGAGCCGGAAATACCACAGGAATAGGCTTTGAGCTGTCAGGAAAGCTAAAATCACTCGCCGTAGACAGTGGTGACAGTGTCGAAAAAGGTCAGTTATTGGCACAGCTAGACACACGTTTACTCGAAGCAGAAAGAGCAGAGATTGACGCCAGCTTGTCACAAAACAGCGCCGATCTCACCCTTGCCAGAAATACCTTAAATCGTAGTCTTGAGCTACAAAAACAGGGTTACACGTCAGAGCAGCAACTTGATGAACTTAAAGGTCAATTAAACAGCCTATTAGCAGCTAAGAAGAGACTCGTCGCTTCAAAGCTTGCCAATGCATTACGAATAGAGAAGTCATCACTGCTTGCGCCTTTTAGTGGCGTAATAAGCAAGCGAAACAGTAATCTGGGCGAAGTCGTTGCATTAGGAACGCCTATATTTACCCTTGTTCAAAACAGAAACCCTCAAGCCTTTGTGGGGGTCCCCGTCAAACTTGCTCAGCAGCTCAACACCAAGCAAGACGTATTACTCAAGGTTGGCAATAACAGCTACACAGCCCAAATTGAGGGAAAAGGCGCAGAAGTTAACCCAGTTACACGTACCGTACCATTAAGGTTATCCCTGCCAATTGATGCTCAGGTGATCAATGGTGAAATCGCCTATTTAATCTATAAAACAGATATCTACCAAAACGGTTATTGGGTGCCCATTTCGGCGCTTACCGACGGAATAAGAGGCTTGTGGAACCTCTATGTGATCACCTCAAATAGCGATTCAGGGGCCGATAAAGGCACTTTTAATATCGAACGACGGGATATTGAGATCCTCTATACCAAGGAAGATATGGCTTACATTCAAGGCGCTCTCAAGGTTAATGAAGATTATATCACCCAAGGACTGCATAAACTCGTTGTTGGTCAGCAGGTCAAGCGCAACACAAACGTAGCAGCGAGGTGATCCATGATCAAAGCTTTTGTCGAAAACGGTAGGCTGGCGAGTCTGTTCATTGCCTTGCTGATAGTGGCGGGTTTTGGCGCTATATCTAGCTTACCTCGCATGGAAGATCCCGATATAACCAACCGTTTCTCATCAGTGATCACTCACTACCCCGGAGCCTCTGCCGAGCGTGTCGAAGCCTTGGTCACCGAAGTACTCGAAAACCAGCTTCGCCGGCTCGAAGAGATAAAACTGGTTCAGTCCACCTCAAGACCTGGGATCTCGGTCATTCAACTGGAACTTAAAGATGAGGTTATCGATACCGATCCTGTGTGGTCCAGAGCCAGAGATCTGGTTGCAGATGCCAAATCACTCCTTCCTTCAGCGGCACTTAGCCCCACTTTAGACGATCAAATAGGCTATGCCAGCACAGCGATTTTAGGACTTGTGTGGAAAGGGGGTGGAGAGGTTCGCACCGACATGCTTAACCGATACGCCAAGGAGTTACAGAGCCGCTTGCGTTTAGTTAGCGGTACAGATTTCGTGATACTCTATGGTGCTCCTACCGAAGAGATCTTAGTCGAACTCGATGGCAATAAGGCCAACCAACTCAAGCTTACCCCTGCTGCGATAGCACAAATTCTTGAAAATGCAGACACAAAAGTCTCCGCGGGTGAGATAAATAACAATAACTTTCGTGCACTTATCGAAGTCTCTGGTGAGCTCGATTCAGTCACCCGTGTTCGCCAAGTGCCATTGAAAGTGGATGAACTGGGACAGATCATTCGCTTAGGCGATATTGCAACCATCAAAAGGCAAGCTAAAACTCCAGCCAACTCCATCGCACTCATTGAGCAGGAGCAAGGGGTCATGGTCTCGGCCCGCATGCTTAACAATACCCGTGTCGACCTCTGGTTAGAGAGAGTCAGAGCGTCAGTCGATGAGCTACAAACGAGTATTCCTGCCAATATTGAGATCCAGTGGCTATTTGATCAAGAGGGTTACACCACTGAGCGACTCGGCGGTTTAGTTGGCAGCCTATTACTGGGTTTTATCATCATCTTAGTTGTATTGATGTTAACCCTTGGACTGCGCAATGCATTGATTGTCTCCCTCTCTCTGCCATTAACAGCCCTGTTCACCTTAGCCTGCATGAAGTACATCGGCCTGCCGATCCATCAGATGTCAGTCACAGGTTTAGTGGTGGCACTGGGGATCATGGTGGATAATGCCATTGTTATCGTCGATGCTATCGCCCAGAGAAGACAACAAGGTTTATCAAGACTAGAGGCGGTCAGTAAAACACTGCATCACCTCTGGCTTCCCCTTGCTGGTTCAACCATCACCACCATGCTTGCATTTGCGCCTATCGTCCTAATGCCTGGTGCAGCAGGGGAGTTTGTTGGCGGTATCGCTATCTCAGTCATGTTCGCTCTAGTAGGCTCCTATCTTATCTCCCACACCTTAATTGCTGGTCTTGCGGGGCGATTTGGTGTGAGTGGCAGCGAGCAGCAGTGGTATCAGAGGGGGATCTCCCTCCCCTTTGTCAGTCGGTTATTTCATACAACGCTCACCGTAGCGCTAAAACGCCCTATTATCTCGGCGCTGTTGATTGGCATTATCCCAGTGCTCGGATTTATCGCAGCTGGCAAGATGACAGAGCAGTTCTTTCCCCCTTCAGACAGAGATATGTTTCAGATAGAGGTTTACCTGCCTCCCCAAGCCAGTGTAAACAGCACCCGAGCCTATATTGAAAAAATGGACTCTCACCTTCGCACAACCGACGGGATAACCCGAATCGACTGGGTCGTTGGCGGTAATACCCCCTCTTTCTACTACAACCTTTTGCAGCGTCAACAAGGGGCCAGCAACTATGCCCAAGCTATGGTGAAAGTCACTGACTTTGCCACTGCAAATGCGTTGATCCCTAAACTTCAACAGAACTTAGATTCAAGCTTCCCAGCAGCGCAAGTTTTAGTACGAAAACTGGAACAAGGCCCACCATTCAACGCCCCTGTTGAATTAAGAGTATTTGGCCCTAACCTAGATCAATTAAGGGTGATAGGTGATGAAGTTAGGCGGGTTTTAAGCAACACTCCAGATGTTATTCACACTCGAGCAACCCTTAGTGCTGGTGCGCCTAAGGTGTGGTTTCAGATCAATGAAGATGCCAGTTTAATGAGCGGGCTAAACCTTACCGATATCGCCAAGCAGATCCAGATGGCGACCACAGGGATCAATGGAGGCAGCTTACTTGAGCAAACAGAGTCTCTTCCCATCAGGGTAAGGTTACAAGACAGCACTCGCGAGCAACAAACCAAGCTTTCGGAGATAAATCTCGTCTCCCCTTCTGGCACAGGTATTCCACTCTCGGCACTGGCCAGTGATAAAATAGAGGTGAGCAGAGGGGCAATTCCACGAAGAGATGGCCAGAGAGTTAACACCATAGAAGCCTATATTGTTAGCGGCGTTCTGCCACAGCAGGTACTGGACGATGCCAAAACCCGCATTGATGCAATATCACTGCCTGCGGGCTACCGTATTGAGGTCGGTGGTGAAAGTGCCAAGCGTAATGAGGCCGTGGGTAATTTACTGTCAAATGTCGTGCTCGTGGTCACGCTGCTTCTGGCAACCGTTGTGCTCTCATTTAATTCATTCAGATTAACGGCCATTATTCTCTTTAGTGCCCTTCAATCTGCGGGGCTTGGGTTACTCGCCGTCTATCTGTTTGGCTACCCTTTTGGGTTTACCGTGATTATCGGCTTACTAGGTCTAATGGGGCTTGCCATTAATGCTGCCATTGTTATCTTGGCGGAGCTTGAAGATCAAGATGACGCAAGAGGGGGAAATATCTCCAACGTAGTCAGTGTTGTATCAAGTTGTGGCCGTCATATTGGCTCAACCACCATTACTACCATAGGCGGCTTTTTGCCGCTCATCATAGCAGGTGGTGGTTTCTGGCCTCCTTTTGCTATCGCGATTGCTGGCGGTACACTGTTAACAACCTTACTCTCTCTTGTTTGGGTTCCCACCATGTATCAGCTGTTTATGACACCAAGAAAACACTGTGCCAACTTAACGAAACAGCTCCCCTTAGAGAGCTAATACCAATCAGTATCTGTATCAATCTCAGCCGAAGCACTGCAGTTAAGTGCTTCGGCATGACCCGCCTTAACTCCCAATACCGCCTCTCGAGTTACACTCATTACAAATGTGAACAAGATCAACATAAAAACAAATAAGCTCATAAAATTGCTTAAATAAGTATCGCTTTTAGACCTATATCAATTCATTGAAAGATAATGTGTTTTACATTACCACTTACCATAATAAGAGTGGATCTACCCATGAATTATAAAAACTGGCCAATTGCGAAACAGATAGGCACCTTAGCCCTAATTCTGACTATCATTATCTTCAGCTTGATAGGCAGTATTACCTACTTCACCTCATCACAGGTACTGGAGGAGAAAGCCGTTGCTGCCATGCAGGCTCAGATGCAGGGAACAGCCGACCTTATCGAAGTCCAATATACTAGCCTATTGATGCTCGCTAGGCGCAGCGCCGATGTCCTGCGTGCTATGTACCCCGGTCAGTTTAGAAAACCCGATAAAACGGTCAAAGTATTGGGAAAAGTTACCCCAGCCCTTGCCCATGAAAGAGAACAGATCAATGCCTCTAAAAGTAAGGTCGATCGCTTCTCTAATCTCACTGGCGGCACCGCAACCCTCTTTGTTCGTGATGGTGATGACTTCCTGCGGATCTCGACCTCACTCAAAAAAGCCAACGGTAAACGAGCACTAGGTACCTATTTAGGCAAGAGCCATCCAGGCTATGCCACCTTGATGAAGGGAGAGACCTATGAAGGTTATGCCAAGTTATTCGGCAAAGACTATATGACGGTATACCGCCCCATTATGAGCATAGAGGGCGATATTATTGGGATCTTATACATAGGCTTTGATATCACCGAGTCCTTAGTTCAGCTGCAGCAAGCGATGAACAAGTTAACAATTGAGGAGTCAGGGCATTTCCTTATCATACGTGAAAACGACCAAGCTGTTGTCGCCCACCCAAGCTATGCCGTCGACACCAAATTGGATGCCCAAAAATTAGATGGGCTTAGTGTATCTCAGGCGCTGACAGACAAAGGTTCATGGCGTTATAACAACCGTAACAATGAAGATATGTATGCCTATACGGTCATGATTCCAGGTTGGAACTGGGCATTAATTGGTATAGCTAAAACCAGTGAATTAAATGAGGAGAGCCTTAAACTCCTCAGCATTAATGCCATCGTCAGTATTCTGGGGATCATAGCCATCACGGTTTTACTCTTTTTTGTTCTAGTTAAGACACTGCGTCCTTTAAAGGAACTTCAACTACAGCTCGATAAACTGGGTAAAGGCGATCTGTCACAAGAGTTTGATACACCAAGTTCCAACAGTAATAACGAAGTCGATAGGATCACCATCAGCACCTCTTCAATGGCTGAAAGCTTACGGCTACTTATTACAGCGCTACAGCAATCGGTCAGTACCTTAGAGGTACAAGCCGCCCACGCCCAAGAGACGGCAAAGCTTAATGGTGAAGAGGCCCTCTCCTTGATGGCACAAACCGATCAAATTGCCACCGCCATCGAGGAGATGTCCACCTCCATACGTGATGTAGCAACCCATGCCAGCGAAGGAGCTCATAAGAGTCAACAGGTCGATAACGCTTCCAGAGAGGGACATAATCAACTTAGCCTAGTGGTAAAAGGTTTAGCTGAACTCAGTGATCAACTTAACACTAGCCATGTCAGTGTTGAAAATGTCACTAAAGAGAGCCAAGCCATCAGCAAGGTCACCGAGGTGATTAATGGTATAGCTGAGCAAACCAATCTACTGGCACTCAATGCCGCTATCGAAGCTGCCCGTGCAGGGGAGCAAGGTCGAGGCTTTGCTGTCGTCGCCGATGAGGTGCGTACTTTAGCTCAGCGCACACAAACCTCAATTGCAGAGATTAGCCACACCATAGGGCAGCTGCAGTCTCAGGTAAAGAATACAGCCAAGCAGATGGGTCAGAGCCATCAACTAGGCCAAGCTTCTGCAACTCAAGGTGAACAAGCAAGCAGCCAGCTCAATCAGATAACCGAAAGCATAGGCGAGCTCGCTATCGCTTCTAGCAGCATCGCCAGTGCTACTGAGCAGCAGAGCGCCGTCGCAGAGGAGATAACCCGTAATCTACATCAGATCACTGAGCTTGCCAGAGAGGGAGAGCAGAGAGCTGGGGAGAATGTCGATGTAGCTCAAGGCTTAACTGATTTAGCCCTAGAGATAAAACAGCAGATCAGCGTGTTTAAAGCCTAACCTTTAACCTAAACTCGGTTAGTTTATAAGGCAACAGTTTTCACTGTTGCCTTTTTTATGCATAACACTGCCTACCAGTGTTAATTGGTAGGCTTTATCTTCCGTGAGTGAGTCTGCGAACGTTCCGTAAGGCTGCAGAGCGCTCATCTTAGCTTTTCCTAGCGCCTGCTCTTCCTAGGACCTGCTCCTTTACCTTCTTTAAAAACAAAAAGCCCCGCACCTTTCTCAAGGGCGGGGCTTTTTTATCGACTTACTTTATCGGTAAGTGACTAATCTTTATTTTCGGTGTCTCTGTCCATGTTTTCGGTATTCTCAAGCCATAACGCGTTGATAATACCAAATGAACACGCCAGCAATACACCTAGTATCCAAGCAAAGTACCACATAATGTCGGCTCCTTATTAGTATAGTGACGTCTTATTGTTATCAATAAAGCTACGAGACAAGCGGCCAAACATCTTCAAATAGGTGTACACAGTGTAGCTAAGTACAATAGGTACAAAGATGATAGCAGCCCAAGTCATCACAGTAAGAGAGACTTCACTTGCTGTCGAATCCCACATGGTCAAACTCACGTTTGGCTCAAGTGAAGATGGCATAACAAATGGGAACATAGCTGCGCCACAAGTTAAGATCACTGCAGCTATCGCTAGTGAGCTAAACAGGAAGGCAAAACCACTGCGATTGAGACGGCTTGAGAACAAGACCAGAATCGGCATCACCAAGCCTAAAACAGGGAACAACATGGTGATTGGGTATTTGTCATAGTTTGTTAACCAAGCGCCCGCTTCAACCGCTACCGTTTTCAAGGTCGGATCTGAGATCCCGTAGGTATCAATCGTCGACGTAATAACATAACCGTCGATACCATTAACCAACCACACACCCGCAGCGGCGAAACAGATAAACAGAACTATCGATAAGATTTGAGATGCATTAGCAGCACGTACTCTTAACTCACCTTCAGTTTTCATCTGTAACCAGGTTGCACCTTGCATCATAAACATGCTGACACAGACGATACCCGCAAGCAGACCGAATGGGTTTAGCAGTCCAAAGAAACCGCCATGGTATGTTGCACGCAAGTATTCATCGAAATTGAATGGCACACCTTGCAACAAGTTACCAAAAGCAACACCTATGATTAGCGGCGGAACGAACCCACCAACAAATAGCGCCCAATCCCATGACTTACGCCATCTTGGATCTTCAATTTTAGAGCGGTAATCGAAGCCTACAGGACGTAAAAATAGGGCAAATAGCACCAACATCATGGCGACGTAGAATCCAGAAAAGGAGACGCCGTACACCATAGGCCAAGCAGCGAACAGAGCACCACCAGCTGTGATTAACCAAACTTGGTTGCCATCCCAATGAGGTGCTATCGAGTTGATCATGATACGGCGCTCTGTGTCATCTTTACCAATAATTGGTAAAAGTGCACCCACCCCCATATCGAAACCATCTGTCACAGCGAAACCAATAAAGAGCACGCCAATCAGCGCCCACCAGATCAATCTTAACATTTCATAATCAAACATAATCAGATCTCCCGTTTAGGCATCAAGGTTTTCAAAGTGATAACGACCAGTCTTCAAACTACTTGGGCCCTTACGTGCAAACTTAATCATTAAGTAAGCTTCGATAATCAGCAACACAGTGTAGAACAAAGAAATGGAGATAATACTAAACCAAAGATCACTTGCAGACAGACTCGATGCTGACATGAAGGTCGGTAGCACTTCAGAGATGGTCCAAGGTTGACGGCCATATTCAGCCACAAACCAACCACACTCAATTGCAATCCAAGGCAGTGGCAAGCTGTATAATGCAGCTTTCAATACCCAAGGCTTTTCCTCTATTTGATGACGCGTGCTTTGCCAGAAGGCTGCAGCGAACACAAACAGCATGATAATACCGGCACCAACCATGATACGGAATGACCAGAACATAGGCGCGACGCTTGGAATAGAGTCCTTAGCAGCAGCGACAATCTGCTCCTCAGTTGCATCAACCACATTATCGGTATAACGCTTAAGCAGCAGGCCATAACCAAGATCGACTTTAGCTTCTTCAAATGCCGCGCGCAGTTCAGGTGTTTCATTACCCGCACGAAGCTCAGTCAACATAGCATAAGCTTTCATGCCATTACGGATACGAACTTCATGCTCATCAATAAGATCATGAATACCTGTTACTTGCTCATCAAGCGAGCGCGTCGCAATAATCCCCATTGCATATGGGATCTTAATTGCATAATCAGTTTCCATGGTTTCTTGGTTTGGGAAGCCTACCGCAGTAAAGGCTGCTGGTGCAGGCTCTGTGTGCCACTCAGCTTCAATAGCCGCAAGCTTAACGCGTTGCGCCTCACCCACTTTATAACCAGATTCATCACCCAGTACGATAACCGACAGAATTGATGCCATACCAAAACTTGCTGCAATCGCAAATGAACGGCGAGCAAAAGGCAGGTCACGCTTCTTAAGAATGTAGTAAGAGCTGATAGCCAGTACAAACATGGCGCCGGCAACATAACCAGATGCCACTGTGTGAACAAACTTAACCTGAGCAACTGGATTGAACAGCACTTCAGCGAAGCTTGTCATCTCCATACGCATGGTTTCGTAGTTGAATACTGAGCCAACTGGGTGTTGCATCCAGCCGTTTGCGACTAAGATCCACAAGGCTGACATATTCGAGCCCAATGCCACTAACCAAGTCACAGCAAGATGTTGACGTTTACTGAATCTATCCCATCCGAAGAAGAACATACCAACTAAGGTTGATTCAAGGAAGAAGGCCATTAACCCTTCAATAGCAAGAGGTGCCCCGAAAATATCACCGACATAGTGAGAGTAATAGGACCAGTTTGTACCGAACTGAAACTCCATTGCGAGACCAGTGGCCACACCAAGAGCAAAGTTAATACCGAACAACTTACCCCAAAATTTAGTCATGTCTTTATAAATCTGCTTGTCAGTCATCACATAGAGTGATTCCATAATCGCAAGCAGAAAGGCCAAGCCCAAAGTTAAGGGAACAAACAAGAAGTGATACATAGCCGTCATCGCAAATTGAAAGCGCGATAACTCAACAACCTCTTCTAAAATCATTAGTGACTCCTTAGGTGGTGCATCCATTAACCATGAGTAGATCCCCATCATTCATAGTTAATGCCTATTTAGGAATTTAGTTTTAGCCCTATTTAACACCTTGAGGCGCTATCTATGACTAAACTGCATATTTTTATTTATTTGGCCGAGTTTTCAGACTATCACCTACTGCTCGCCCCACACTTTCCGACCGATCTCACAAAAAATAAAAAATTGTGACAAATGCACAGAAAAGACAGCAAAAAACTAGCTAGAGACTTATATTCAGCAACTTAACTCGATTTCACTTAGCTTTCGCCCCTATTTTATACCATTCAAAATTGATTCAAATCAATCAAACACTCCGCAGAAAACGGGTTTTGTGCTTGAGGGCACAGTTCAACGTGCAATAACCTTGACTCAAAAAAAACGTCATGTTAGGAGACGTAAGAAATAGTGGTTATACATACTTTTAATCAATTTACCCCAACCACAACTACCCTCATGGTAAAAAATACAATATAAGTGTTACATGTATCAATTTTATTACCTCAACAATAACAAGCAAAAACACCATAAGTCACAGTTAAATATACACAAAAACAAATAATCAACAATTTTAAAACATGAAAATACATACCAAAGGATTAGTTTTTATAATGATAAAATACAATTTTTCTCGTTTGAGCAATCCAAACTTTAAGCATATTATTCGTCCTGTGTTAAGGAGACGGTTCGTTAATCCGGTGAAGCAGCCCGGCACAACCAAACTCCGCTCACATCATCTAAATTACTGTGTGGAGATAGCCAAATGAAAAACTTATTCGATCGTCTAGTAAACAACTACAAGCGTGTTTTTGTTGAACTTTATACTGCAAGAGAGCTATAAAATAGCTTTTTAGCAACCCAGTTTTACTTGAAGTTTTGTTAGCGCAAAACGGCCACCTATCTCTTAGAGTTAGGTGGCTTTTTGCTATTTTACATCAAGTAAACTAAATTCCCCCACCTTATTTAGTCATCACTTATATACTATCGCTGCAATTTCATCTCACTTTTTCTCCGCTTTTTACACTTATCAACGCAATTCTGTCCAAGCGTTCATATATCAATGATTAAGCATCTACTGATGCTAGAACCGTTATATAACATATTGTTAATTGGTAATTTATTCTCCATAAGCAAAGCAAAAAAAAGAGCCTCGAAAAATTCGAAGCTCTTTTTTTACTTTTAGCTTTAGTGCTGGTTAATTTAGACTCTCTTAACCAAGCTCAACTCGAGCGTTTCTGAACATTCTCATCCAAGGGCTATCTTCGCCCCATTGATCATGGTTAAAGGTTGCCAATGAAGGCATCCTTATTGATTAACCAAGCTCAACCCGAGCGTTTCTGAACATTCTCATCCAAGGGCTATCTTCGCCCCACTCATCAGGATGCCAAGAGTTTGCAACGGTTCTAAATACTCGCTCAGGGTGTGGCATCATAATAGTCACACGGCCATCACTGCTAGTGATCCCAGAGAGCGCATTAGGCGAGCCATTTGGATTTTGAGGATATTGTGTTGCGATCTCACCTCGACCATTGACATATCTCAATGCGATGGTCGCCGATGCTTCAGCGGCAACAAGTGCTTCGGGTGAGCTAAACTCAGCACGACCTTCACCATGAGACACAGCAATTGGCATACGTGAGCCTTCCATTCCCTGTAGGAATAGTGATGGACTCTTCTGCACTTCAACTAAACTAAAGCGCGCTTCAAAACGCTCAGAGCTGTTACGTACAAATCTAGGCCAGTGCTCAGTACCAGGAATAATATCTTTTAGCGTCGATAACATCTGACAGCCATTACACACACCCAGAGACAAGCTATCACCACGTTCAAAGAACTGACTGAACTGCTCACGAGCACGAGCATTAAACAGAATAGACTTAGCCCAGCCCTCACCCGCGCCCAGTACATCACCGTAGGAGAAACCACCACAAGCCGCTAAGCCCTGGAATCCCTCTAATGTCACTCGCCCGCTGAGAATATCACTCATATGGACATCAATGCTTTCAAAGCCTGCACGATTAAAGGCAGCCGCCATCTCTAAGTGAGAGTTAACACCTTGCTCACGCAAGATAGCCATCTTAGGTGCAGCGCCTTTTAAAATATATGGTGCTGCAACATCTTCACTTGGGTCAAACTTAAGATCGACCGTTAAACCAAGATCTTCTGCATCTTGCTTTAAAGCAAACTCTTCATTCGCTGACTCAGGATTATCACGCAGTGACTGCATCTGGTGGGTTGTTTCAGCCCAAATCGTTCTCAATGCAGTGCGAGATTCAGTAAACAGTTCACGTTCACCATCACAGATAGTGATGCTGTCTTCACTTGTCAAAGTACCGATAGCGTGACAAGCAACACCTGCAGCGATAAATTTAGCTTTAATCGCTTCGCTCTGAGCGCGGCTTACCTGCAACACGCCACCTAACTCTTCGTTATATAGTCGCTCGATATCGCTACCAGAAACAGATGCAAGATCAATCTTCAATCCTGTATGACCGGCAAATGCCATCTCAACTAACGTGGTAAATAAACCGCCATCACTGCGGTCATGATATGCGATAACAGCACGCTCATTGACAAGCGGTTGCATCACTTCAAAGAAGCCACGCAGTAAGCTAGCATTTTCAAGATCTGGCGCAGTATCACCCAGCTCTCCGTAGACTTGAGCAAGACATGAACCACCGAGGCGATTATGACCCGCACTTAAGTCGACCAGTAATAGCTCCGTCTCACCTTTATCGGTGCGAAGCTGTGGCGTTACTGTGTTACGAATGTCCTGTACCGAACCAAAGGCTGTGATAACCAAAGACATAGGTGAAGTCACGGCTTTCTCTACACCGTTATCTTCCCAAGCTGTCTTCATCGACATCGAGTCTTTACCCACGGGAATGGTCAAGTCCAGTTCAGGACATAACTCTTCACCGATCGCTTTTACCGCTTCATACAGACCAGCATCTTCACCAGGGTGACCTGCAGCTGACATCCAGTTTGCAGAGAGTTTGATACGCTTTAGCGAGCCGATATCGGTCCCCGCAATGTTCATAATGGATTCGGCCACGGCCATACGCGCCGATGCACCAAAGTCCAAAAGAGCTAATGGCGTTCGTTCACCCAGTGACATAGCTTCACCGGTATATGAGTCATAACTTGACGCCGTTACCGCACAATCGGCAACAGGGATCTGCCATGGACCCACCATCTGATCTCGGTTCACAAGGCCGGTAACACTTCTATCACCTATGGTAATAAGGAAAGTTTTCTCGGCAACTGTTGGCAGACGTAGAATTCGGTGAGCAGCCTCTTTAATCTCTATCTTCTCTTGATTTAGCTCAGGAGAGACAGCTTTAGCGGTCACAACATCGCGGCTCATCTTAGGTGCTTTACCTAACAACACCTCTAGCGGCAGATCGATAGGCTTATCGTTAAAGTGCTCATCGCTCAGAGATAAGTGACGTTCCTCGGTTGCCACACCTACCACAGAAAATGGCGCACGCTCACGTTCACAAATGGCGGTAAACACCTCAAGATTTTCAGGTGCAACTGACATCACATAGCGCTCTTGTGACTCATTACACCAAATTTCAAGAGGGCTCATGCCAGGCTCATCTGAAGGCACATTTCTTAACTCAAACTTGCCACCACGATCGCCATCGTTAACCAGCTCAGGAAAAGCGTTCGATAATCCCCCCGCTCCCACGTCATGAATAAACTGTATCGGGTTTCTGTCACCCATCTGCCAGCAGCGATCGATCACCTCTTGACAGCGGCGCTCCATCTCTGGGTTTTCACGTTGCACAGAAGCAAAGTCAAGATCTTCGCTGGACTCACCTGACGCCATTGAGGAGGCTGCCCCGCCACCTAGGCCGATATTCATTGCAGGGCCACCGAGGACAATTAGCTTAGCACCGACTGTGATCTCACCTTTTTGAACATGCTCACCACGGATATTTCCAAGGCCACCTGCGAGCATGATTGGCTTATGATAACCACGAACCTCTACGCCATTATGGCTAGAAACCTCCTGCTCATAGGTACGGAAATACCCCAATAGAGCTGGACGACCAAATTCATTATTAAATGCAGCGCCGCCTAACGGCCCTTCGGTCATGATATCCAGTGCCGTTACAATACGTTCAGGCTTACCGTAATCAGCTTCCCAAGGTTGAACAAATCCAGGAATTTTTAAATTTGAAACGCTAAAGCCAGTCAGGCCCGCTTTAGGCTTAGAGCCACGTCCGGTTGCACCTTCATCACGGATCTCACCACCAGAACCTGTTGCAGCGCCAGGGTATGGGCTGATCGCAGTCGGATGGTTATGGGTCTCAACTTTCATCAAGATATGCATAGGCTCGGTGTGATAACCGTAAACACCATTATCTTCAGGGAAGAAGCGGCCTGCTTCATAACCTTCCATAACCGCAGCATTATCTTTATAGGCAGACAACACGCCATCAGGCGTCTTCTCAAAGGTATTTTTGATCATTTTGAACAATGACTTTGGCTGCACTTCGCCATCGATTGTCCAATCTGCATTAAATATTTTATGACGGCAATGCTCTGAGTTCGCTTGGGCAAACATCATCAGCTCAACATCATTAGGGTTACGTCCAAGCTTGATGAAGTTCTCAACGAGGTAATCAATCTCGTCATTGGCTAATGCCAAGCCTAAATCGTTATTCGCTTTTTCCAGTGCAGCACGGCCCTTACCTAAGATATCGACACTCGCCACCTCTTTTGGCTCTGTATGAGCGAATAGGATCTCGGCGTTATCAAAACTTGGGAGGATCACTTCCACCATGCGGTCGTGAATGATGCTGTTAAGTGTTTTTTGTTGCTCACTGTTAAGTGCATCTGACTCCACATAGTAAGCCACACCACGCTCTAAACGGTTAACCTTGTTAAGGCCACAGTTATGGGCAATATCAGTAGCCTTAGATGACCAAGGAGAGATAGTCCCTGGACGTGGAGTCACAAAATGAAGTGAACCTTCTGGTGCATGTGCTTCAATAGCAGGACCGTAGGTGAGGAGTTTGGCAAGTTGTTCTGTTTCACTCTTATCAAGAGATTCAGACAAATCGGCTAAATGGATATACTCGGCGTAAATGCCACTAACAGGAAGTGATTCATTATCAAAAGCTTCCATTAGTTTTTGAACTCTAAACGCTGATAAAGCAGGGGCTCCGCGGATGATCTCCATCACGTCATTTCACCTTATAAATTATAATTGCAGGGTCAGATCTGGCGCTATTATAGGGAAATGTTCCCGACAAATCACTCCTAGTATTTTGTCGAAAACAGTGTTTCCTGACAAATACAAACAAACAGGAATATCGACTCATAAATGGAGAGAATTAAGATAAACAGAGCAAAATTGGTCATTTATCAAACTATCTTTCACTTACCTAAAATAACGACTTTAAGAAGCGCTGGCTCTATTTTATGAAAAAGTGTAATAATCATAATTCACAGACCTTTTCCGATGAAAAATTGGACCATAATAGAGAAGATGGCTCATCTTGCTCTCCACTTCGCTCTCTTAATTCTGATTGAAAATTTGGTTTAACACGACATATGATATAATCGCCTGCTTGCTTGACGAAAATGTCGCGATAATTGGTATTTATGAATAGAATTTTGCTTACTTTACTGACACTAACACTCCTGGCTGGCTGCCAGAGAGTCGCTGTGGAGGAAACAAAATTAATACCACCAGCCGTTGAGAAAACCGTGCTGAAAGTGGGCACCATCTATGGCTCCCAAATCTATGTCACCACAGGTCAAGGGGAAGCAGGTTTTGATTACGAGATGGCCAGCCGTTTTGCTGATCATCTAGAGTTAGAGCTGGCGATGAAGCCCTACTCTAATATTAAAGATCTTTACCAAGCCCTCAACAGTGGTGAAATCGATCTGATTGCTGCAGGACTTGCCGACACCCCCACACGTAGAGAAAACTTCAGGCTTGGCCCACCTCTATATCGGGTTAATCAGGTACTGGTCTACAAACAAGGGACACCTCAACCTAAAGATATCTCTCAGCTTAAAGATGAGATAACAGTGATCACTGACTCCTCATTCGTTGACACTCTATCTCAGCTACAGAAGATCTACCCTGAACTGGTGTGGGATCAAGAGCAGGATAAAGACAGCGAAGAGCTGCTAGCCATGATAGCCAGAGGAGAGATCAGCTACACCATCGCTGACTCAACCACCTTTGAGATTAGTCGTCGTTATATGCCGGAACTAAGAGCGGGTCTGACGCTAAAAGAGAAACAAGCAATTGTTTGGCTACTACCAGCACAAAACAGCGACAAGCTTATGAGTGAACTGCTCACTTTTTGGCATGGCGAAAAGCTCAACGGCACCTTAGCTCACCTCGACGAGAAATATTTTGCTCACGTCAAACGCTTCGATTATGTCGATACCCGTGCATTTCTCAGAGCCATAGACAACAAGCTTCCTAAATATAAGGAACGCTTTCAATATTACGCAGGCGATCTCGATTGGAGAAAGCTAGCCGCTACTGCCTATCAAGAATCACATTGGAACCCCAATGCACGCTCACCGACCGGTGTGAGAGGCTTGATGATGCTAACACTGCCAACCGCCAAACAGATGGGTATTGAAAATCGCCTCGACGCAGAGCAGAGCATTAAAGGGGGAGCGAAATACCTCAGAGGCATTCTTAATCGATTACCTGACTCTATTCCCGATAACCAGCGTATGTGGTTTGCCTTAGCCTCGTACAATATTGGTTACGGCCATGTTGAAGATGCCCGAAAATTAGCAGAGTCGATGGGTTTAAATCCAAGTGCTTGGCGGGATCTGAAAGAGGTGCTACCTTTATTACAGAAGCGAAAATATTATAAACAGACACGTTACGGTTATGCTCGCGGAAATGAGGCCGTGCACTATGTTGATAATATCAGGCGCTACTATGATACCTTGGTCTGGATCGACAATCAGAATAAGTTATTAGAAGAGAATCAAGCCTTGATAGAGGAGTCTCAACTTGCCGATCAGATCGGAATTGGAGAGAAAGCGATCACAGGCGCGCAACCAGAATAATACTAAGAGAGGTAGCCGATGAAAAAAAGAGCAATCAACAATGTATCCGCACGACGCAGAGCACAACTTAAGTTAAAACATCAAAGAACATTGAACAGACAAAAGCAGTTTTTTGTGTTTCTTCAACCCTCTAGTTAAAAAATTACGCTTAATCTCAAGGTTAACTGCACTTTCACGCAGTTAATCTAATACCAATCAGCATAAGCCAATCACTCGGGGCTAGCACTCAGCTTCTGTTGCTGCTTAAGGGCTTTTTTCTCTTTGCGGCGACGTCTAAAAAATTGACTTAACTGCTCTGCGCACTCTAGCTCTAACACCCCCTGAGTCACCTCAAGTTGATGATTAAATGCAGAGTGTCGCACCAAGTCAATCACAGTGCCGGCAGCACCTGTTTTAGCATCGCTTGCTCCAAACACTAAACGTGATACTCGGGAGTGAACCATAGCGCCAGCGCACATAGCACAAGGCTCTAATGTCACATACAAGGTGGTATCTAGCAGCCGATAGTTCTCTATCACCTTCCCCGCCTGACGCAAACATTGCATCTCAGCGTGGGCGGAAGGGTCGTGTAAGCCAATGCAGAAGTTAAACCCTGCACTTATCACTTCGTCATTCTTCACTAAAATGGCACCAACAGGCACCTCACCTTTCTCTTCTGCTTTTGCGGCCATATCCATCGCCATCTTCATATAATGGATATCGCGTTCTGTTTGTGACAAGCTGCACCTCTAAATACTCTTTACACTGATCTGGTTACACTGATTAAGATTTACCAAAACTCAGTTAACTTTGGCAGCTATTATACCTGTTCACAAACAAAAGTATTCGACTGGTTAGCTATAAAGCCATCAACCAGTTAACCCTATCGATACGCGCGCCAAAAAACTTAGCTCCCGCTAATGTATGGTGACCATAGTCATAAAACAGTTTCTGATAGTTCTCAGTAATGGCATAACACACCTCTTTAGTTCGGTCGCACACATAATCCATCCTATCTAGCACGACCATCTCTTGATACCTGAGTGCAATATCATCAATTTTTCTGTTGAGCTGCTTTCTAAATTGAGCAGGCTCTCTGCGTTGAAATTGCTGAAAGTGCTTTTGGTTGATTTTATCAATATCGCTGAGCGATATATTCTCTGGACCTTCATTTTGCAGCAGTAGATTAAATAGAAAATCAGCGTAAGTGCGATGCCCAAACTCTTCGAACTCGTAGATATTCTTAACTAAAGCCACCCGTTTCCCATCAGCCATGACTCTCTCTATCACGGCTGAAAAACGTTCAATATCCATAGGTTTATACTGAGAGGCGAACATGATCACATCTGCGAGTCGATAATTTGGAGATGCAAAAAAATCATCATCAATATTGTAAATTTCAGTGCCAAAGCGTGCCACCTGATACTGCTTCATCGCCTGCTCGCTGCTCGTTAGTACATTGAACATATCTTTAGAGTGAGAATTGCCTACCAACAATAAGCGCCCTCTGGGATCGTGCTCATCAAACCATAAACCCTTATCGAATGGGTTTTTATCTACACCATAGTTTTCATCACCACTGAGTGTCCGCAGCTGACTCCAACTATTAGCGCCTAACTCGCGATTATCGGGCTGGTAGCCCCCCACCATTAAATCGGCATAGATCTCACGAGACTTAAAACCATCACTCAAATTTAGCACGCTGCCCACAAGAATAAAGGCACTGGTAGCTAGACCTGCGAAGGTAAAAATAGATCGGCGACTATAAGCTGTCTTGTTCCTAAATGGCTTCTCCACAAAGCGCCAGCTTAAGTAGGCTAATAGCACAACAGCGAGACACAGCCCAGACATCAACAGTGTCGATGGCTCAGTAAAGCTGCGATATTTCACAAATGCAAAAATGGGTTGATGCCAGAGATAAGCGCTATAGCTGATCAAACCGATACCGACAAAGAGCTTAACGCTAAGCAGTCGATTGACTAGGGTTCCCTCTTGGGCAAATACAATAATAAGCAAGGTGCCTAAGGTGGGAACCAATGCATACATACTTGGAAAGGGCACAGTTTCATCATAAGCAAACGTCGCAAAACAGATTAATACAAATCCTAATAAACTCAGCAGATTGTTAAGCCAGCGATAGGGAAGCTGAGGGGTGTGTCGACTCAAGTAAAAAGCGGCAAAGACACCAAGGAGTAACTCCCAACCTCGAGTTGGCAACAGATAAAAGGAGGCCGTTGGCATATTATAAGCCCCCCAATGACCTAGGGCTAAACTGGCTAAAAAAATCAGAAACAGCACCGTTACAACCCAGCTTTTGCCCATTTTCCAACTGAACATCAAAAACAGCGGGAAGAAGATATAGTACTGCTCCTCAACCGCTAAACTCCATGTGTGAAGCAGAGGTTTAAGCTCGGCGGCAGTATCAAAGTAATCACTCTCAAGCCAAAACAGAATATTTGATGAAAAGGTGGAGACTGCCAAAATACTTTGAATAAAATCCTTCATATCCACTGGCATCAGATAGAGCCAAGCAAAAGGAAAGCAGGCCGCCATAACAAAAAAGAGCACTGGTAAAATTCGCCTAGCTCTTCGCTCATAGAAGTTAACTAAGCTAAACCTGCCCTGCTCCATCTCTACCAGAATGATACTGGTGATGAGGTAACCACTGATCACGAAAAAGACATCAACACCAACAAAGCCACCACTAAAGTGATGGAAACCTGCATGGAACAAGATCACTGGAACCACAGCAAGGGCACGTAAACCATCAATTTCTGGACGATATTTCAAAAGCGCATCCACCCTAATCAGTTGATCTTAAGATAAGTATAAGTATATGAAAGGTTTTAGGCTTTGAAGATTTATTAAGCTAGAAAAGCGTAAAAAGAACAAAAAAAGGGCCAACGTATCAAATACGCTGGCCCTTGATTAAATAACTAACAGTGATACTTCACTTATAGAGTTATTCCCACTCAATCGTCGCAGGTGGCTTACCTGAAATATCGTAAACTACACGTGAGATACCGTCGATCTCATTGATGATACGATTAGATACGCGACCTAAGAAGTCATACGGTAGATGTGCCCAGTGTGCAGTCATGAAATCAATTGTCTCAACGGCGCGCAGTGAAACAACCCAATCATATTTACGACCATCACCCATCACCCCCACAGAGCGTACTGGTAGGAAAACAGTAAATGCTTGACTCACTTTGTTATAAAGGTCGGCTTTGTGCAGCTCTTCGATAAAGATAGCATCGGCTAGACGAAGTAGATCACAGTACTCTTTCTTCACTTCACCCAGAACACGTACACCTAAACCAGGTCCAGGGAAAGGGTGACGGTAAAGCATGTCATAAGGAAGACCTAGTTCAAGACCTATCTTACGTACTTCATCTTTAAACAGTTCACGAAGTGGCTCAACAAGCCCCATCTCCATATCATCTGGCAGACCGCCAACATTATGGTGTGATTTAATCACATGGGCTTTGCCTGTTGCGCTACCCGCTGACTCAATCACATCTGGATAGATAGTACCCTGCGCTAACCATTTAGCATTCACGCATTTCTTAGACTCTTCATCGAAAATATCAACAAAGACATGGCCAATAATTTTACGTTTAGCTTCAGGATCGGCTTCACCCGCCATCGCATCAAGGAAACGGTTTTCAGCGTCAACATGGACAATATTCAATCCAAAGTGATCGCCAAACATATCCATCACTTGCTGCGCTTCATTAAGACGTAGTAAACCGTTATCAACAAACACGCAAGTTAACTTGTCGCCAATTGCGCGGTGAAGCAGCATAGCCACCACAGATGAATCAACACCACCAGAAAGACCTAAGATAACTTCATCATCACCGATCTGCTGCTTCAATCTTTCGATAGCATCTTCGATAATAGACGCTGGCTTCCAGTTAGCATCACACTGACAGATATCCAGAGCAAAATGCTCAAGCATACGCTTACCCTGACGAGTATGCGTCACCTCTGGGTGGAACTGAACACCGTAGAATTTTTTCTCTTCGTTAGCCATCGCGGCATATGGGCAAGTTTCTGTATTAGCAACGGTTACAAAACCTTCTGGGATCTCAGAAACCTTATCACCATGACTCATCCATACATCTAACAGAGGCTTACCTGAGTCACTGATCGCATCTTCGATGCTTTTAAACAGCTCAGATTGAGTCTGAAGTTCAACTTGTGCGTAACCAAACTCGCCTTCACCGACACCTTGAATAACCTTACCGCCAAGCTGTTCAGACATGGTCTGCATGCCGTAACAGATCCCAAGTACCGGAACACCGGCATTGAAAACGTATTCAGGAGCGCGAGGTGAACCCTTTGCAGTGACACTTTCTGGGCCGCCCGCTAAGATGATGCCGTTTGGTGCAAACTCTTTAATCTGTTCTTCGGATACATCCCAAGCCCAAAGTTCACAATACACGCCGATCTCACGGATACGACGAGCGATAAGTTGAGTGTACTGAGAGCCAAAATCTAAGATCAGTATCTTATGATCATGAATGTTGTTCATGGGAAACCTTTATCTATTTAATTTGCCGGTATCAAGCCAGATAGCATCTGGCTTGGCATAACACAGAAGTTGCAGGCGGACAGAGCCCGCCGCAATTACACATCAATCAGTTATGAACCTGAACTGTAGTTCGGTGCTTCTTTGCTGATAGTCACATCGTGAACATGAGATTCGCCCATGCCAGCTGAAGTGATTTTCACAAACTCCGCTTTCTCATTAAGCTCTTTAATCGTGCCGCAACCTGTCAATCCCATGCATGAACGAAGGCCGCCCATGTGCTGGTGAATGATCTCTTTAAGCTTACCTTTATAAGCCACGCGACCTTCAATACCTTCAGGCACTAACTTGTCAGCAGCATTGTCACTTTGGAAGTAACGATCTGAAGAGCCTTGGGTCTGTGTCATCGCACCTAATGAGCCCATACCGCGGTATGACTTATAAGCACGGCCATTATAAAGTTCAGTTTCGCCTGGCGCTTCGTCAGTTCCAGCAAACATAGAACCCGCCATGATGCATGATGCACCAGCGGCTAAAGCTTTTGCCAAATCGCCAGAGAAACGGATACCGCCATCGGCGATAACAGGAATATTAAGATGCTTAACCGCTTCAGCGGCATCAGAAACAGCAGTAATTTGCGGTACGCCCACACCAGTAACGATACGAGTAGTACAGATAGAACCTGGGCCAATACCCACCTTAACGGCGTTAACACCAGCATCAACTAGCGCTAATGCACCTTCTGCTGTTGCCACGTTACCACCAACGATCTGTAGATCTGGGTACTTAGTGCGAGTGTCACGGATGCGCTGTAGTACGCCTTCAGAGTGACCGTGTGAAGAGTCAATAAGTAAGATATCAACACCAGCAGCAACAAGTGCGTCAACACGCTCTTCGTTACCAGGGCCTGCTCCAACAGCAGCGCCAACACGTAGACGACCTAACTCATCTTTACATGCATTAGGCTTACGCTCAGCTTTTTGGAAATCTTTTACTGTGATTAGACCTTTTAGCTTGAAGTTAGCATCAACCACTAATACTTTCTCAACACGGTGAGAGTGCATCAAGGTTTGAACTTCATCAAGCTTAGTGCCTTCAGGTACTGTGACCAAACGATCTTTAGGGGTCATCACTTTATCGACAGTACGGCTCCAGTCAGTGATAAAACGCACATCACGACCAGTAATAATACCAACAAGCTCATTCGCATCATTGACGACAGGGTAACCGGCAAAACCGTTTTTCTCTGTCAGAACTTTAAGCTCATCAAGTGTCGTTGTCGGCTTTACTGTCACTGGCTGCTGAACAATACCTGCTTCGTAAATTTTAACCTTACGCACTTCTTCGGCCTGCTGCTCAATGGTCATATTCTTATGAATAAAACCTAATCCACCTTCCTGAGCGATGGCGATCGCTAGGCGAGCTTCAGTCACGGTATCCATGGCTGCAGACACGATTGGAGTGTTCAGTTCTATTGTATTAGTCAGACGAGTCTTGAGTACGGCGGTATTAGGGAGAACGGTAGAGTGAGCTGGAACCAGCAACACATCATCAAAAGTTAGGGCTTCTTTTTTTAATCTTAACATGCAACATCTCCCCAAGAGATTAGAAAATAAAGGTGAAAATATTGCGGCGGGATTATACCTTGCATATTAGGTCTGGTAAATGGAAAATAGTAAAAAAGTACCATTAAGCGTGAATTTTCTATGAAAATGCCAAAAAATAATGTTTATACCGTCTCACAGCTCAATGGTGAAGTGCGCCAGCTTCTTGAGGGCGAGCTGGGGAGAGTCTGGCTTAACGCCGAAATATCGAACTTCTCCTCTCCCAGCTCCGGCCATTGGTACCTAACACTTAAAGATCACTTCGCGCAAATTCGCTGCGCCATGTTCAAGGGCAAAAACCGCACAGTCACTTTTAGACCAGCCAACGGTCAGCAGGTTCTGGTCAAAGGTTCAATCAGTGTCTATGAACCCAGAGGTGATTATCAGCTCATCATTGAGTCCATGCTACCAGCGGGTGACGGTATACTAGCTCAGCAGTATGAAGCCTTAAAGATGAAGCTCGCAGCCGAAGGACTTTTTGCCACCGACACTAAACGCCCGCTCCCGACAAATATCAATAAAATAGGGGTTATCACTTCAGCAACAGGTGCAGCGCTTAAAGATGTGCTTCATGTGTTAGCAAGGCGCGACCCCTCCATTGAAGTGGTGGTTTATCCCACTCAAGTTCAGGGTGATAACGCTGCCAAACTTATCTGCCGCGCTATCGAACTTGCCAATGCCAGACAGGAGGTAGATGTGTTACTGCTGACCCGTGGTGGTGGCTCTCTAGAAGATTTATGGTGCTTTAACAGCGAAGACTTAGCCCATTGCATCTACAACAGCGCCCTGCCAGTCATCTCTGCCGTTGGCCATGAAGTGGATACCAGCATCAGTGACTATGTCGCCGATGTCAGGGCTCCCACACCATCAGCTGGTGCGGAGCTACTTTCCAAAGATGCTGACGATAAAGCCCACAAGTTAATAGCTGGCCTCTCTCGCTTAAAGCAAAGCTGGCAACATTACCAACTTAAAACGGTTCAGAAAGCGACAGCCCTTGAAAATCGCCTGCAGCGACAAGATCCCAAACGCCGACTTGAGCAGTTTGAGCAGAGCTTCGATGAGATGCAGTTACGCCTTAACGCCGCCCTCAATAGCAGAATGCATAAACTGGCACTAAAGCAGCAAAACTTAAGTCACAGGCTGAGCCAGCAATCCCCTGAGCACAGACTAATCCTAGAATCCAAGCGTCTAGATTACCTCGCCACCCGTTTAAACGAGGGCATTAAGGATAAACTACATGATGTAGAGCTAAGCCTTAAAAACAGTACTCATCAACTACAAACAGTCAGCCCCTTAGCCACACTTAGCCGCGGCTACAGTATTACCCAAGATGAGTCAGGAAAAGTGCTACTCAATGCAAAAGATGCAAAAGCAGGCGACTTGTTAACCACAAGACTACTTGAGGGAGAGCTGCGCTCTAAAGTGGTTTAGTCACTTATCGGATAATAAGTTTCCAAGTATCATGTGGTTTAGTTGCTTATCGGATAATAAGCTCCCAAGTATCATGTGGTTTCATTGGGCAGGCTTAATGTTTGGTTGGTTTGCTGGATACCATAACTGAGTTGGTGTTTATTGCTTGCAGCATGTGCCATGCAAGGTCTTGAATGTTCCCTACATTCATAAGACATTTCCCATATCCCTATGGGTCAGATGTATCAATGTCGTGAAGGCAGGATGCCTAGGAACGACCTGAATGTGTGAATGCTTCTGCGGGACGCTATGAATATGTCTGACCTCCAGGGATGGAGGAAATGCAGAAAAAATGTCTGGAACATTTTCTGCCCTATACGCTCGACGGTGGCATCCTTGCCAGCAACGCCCACAGCCGCATTCACACCCGATTGTTTATCTCTTCGATTCAACTTCTAATGATTGAAACAACAAAGTCCCTTGGTGAACATATGGCTTAGAGCGGTTACTCTAAGCCATAAATGGACAAAAGTTTGCTGACTTGCCTGATAGCAAGTTTCAAATATCTTTTCCGGAATTGGTTTCATTGGGCTGGTTTGGTACTTGTGTGATTTAACTAATACCGTAGCTAAATTGGTGTTTATTGCTTGCAGCAAGCTGATGTGCAGATACTTCTGAGGGATGCTGTAAAGCCATCCCTGGCCGCTTAACGAAAACCTCCATGTTTTCGATACCCTCAGCCGCATCTACACCTGAGTATTTATCTCTTCGAATTAGGCTTTGTCGTTATTACTCATTTCTGGACATAAAAGAGTTTGTGCTTAGGGTCTAAAAAATGGGGGGATTAGGAAATGTGTGGTAATCAAATAAAATTGACACTGACTAATCCCCACGTATCCTCTAGTTATTTATTCACCACCAACTCTGCTCTGGATATCGGTTTACCGTGCAGAAAAACGGTATCAATACTGTTCCACGACTCAATAGAACCTAAGGGATTGTTTTTTAGAAGCAATAGATTAGCCATTTTCCCTACTTCTACAGTGCCA
>NZ_JAHZST010000027.1 GCF_019457885.1 Shewanella nanhaiensis | reverse complement strand
CGAAAGGCCCGAAGGTCCCCTCCTTTCCCCCGTAGGGCGTATGCGGTATTAGCAGTCGTTTCCAACTGTTATCCCCCACGACTAGGCAGATATCTAGGCATTACTCACCCGTCCGCCGCTCGACAGCAAAGTAGCAAGCTACTTTCTGTTTCCGCTCGACTTGCATGTGTTAGGCCTGCCGCCAGCGTTCAATCTGAGCCATGATCAAACTCTTCAATTAAAGTTTTTGTGTTCTCATCCAATTAAGAATGAAGAACGGCTCAATGAATTATACTGTTGCTTTGTTTCCACTTTTGAAAAAGTGAAATCAAAACTAAACATATTGACTCGAACTAAGTTCGAATCTATGAACACTCATTCATTGAGTAATATTTTGATTGCCGACATTCCGAAGAACAGAAGACAATTTCGAATAACTCAACACCTGTGAGTGTCCACACAGATTTCTTGTTTTGAATTGTTAAAGAGCGTTAGCATCAATCTTTCAGATGCTGCCGTTGACGCTAGGTCGTTGGCTTGAGGAGGCGTATTCTACACTCTCCATGGTTGGCGTCAAGCGCTTATTTAAAGAAGTTTTTCAAGCGATGATTCTTTGTTCACCCTCGTGTCAACAACCATCTAGTAAAGCTTCTAAAGCGTTTGTCACCTGAATCAAATCTCCGAGAAGTTTTGATTCTCTAACACTGCTGCAAGTCCCATTCTACTAGCGTTTGCTAAGAGCGATTGGCCTGCTGTGCCGTGTCAGTGGATGCGCATTATAGGGATTACTCGCAACTGTGCAAGGGCTTTTATTGAGAAAAATGAAATAATAGGATTGGATGCGTAGTTATCAAACGATACGTACAAAAAAGGGGCTGAAAGCCCCTTTTATCTATCCATATTCCTGCATCTTTACTGTTTATCAATAAAGCCCTGTATCAGGTCTGCCGCTTGCTTGTCGTCCCAATCAACAAAAGTACGAACAAATGCGATTAGCTCTCCTTTACTATTTAAAATAAACGTCGCTGGAATAGTATCAAGTGGAAATACCTCTCTCAGGTTTTGAGTCTCATCATAGAATGAGTTGAAAGACTCCATTCCTAACTCTTTAAGAAAAGGTTCAACCTTATCCTTTCCTTCAAGATCTATCGAGATAGGTAAAATTTCAAAATCCTGTTTATCGAACTTTTCGGACAAACGTGAAATAGCTGGAAGCTCGCGTACACATGGAGGACACCAAGTTGCCCACATGTTTACCATCAAGACTTTCCCTTTATACTGGCCAAAATCTACAGCTTTACCCTGCTCATCTTTAAATGGGACAGCAGTAATAGGAAAAGGCTGAGGTAAGATGCTAATAAGCCCGACATTAGTCTGACTTTCACCTTCTGCCTGTTTCTGCATACCTGGATATGCAGAAACCGTGCTAATAGAAAAACAACTAGCAACTAATAAAGAGACCTTAAGCAAATCAGCGATTAGCTTCATTTATCATCTCGCTTAAGTAACTTATCTAACTCTTTTTGCTCTTCTACGCTAATCTCTTGCTCGTCGACTTCTGTAATACGTTGTTTGCGTATAAACATAAAACCAATAAACAGACCAAACATTAACAGTGCAACAGGTCCTAACCATAATGCGTATGTCTTGGCTTCCATTCTTGGCTTATAAAGTACAAATTCGCCATAACGACTGGTCATGAACTCAATCACTTCGTCATCATCTTTACCAGCATCCACCATCTGATAAACTTCAAGACGTAGATCTTGAGCTACTGGAGAGTTTGAATCGATTAAGTTCTGATTCTGACATTGTGGACAGCGCAGAGAGTGCGCTAATTCCAATGCCCTCTTCTGGTTATCCATCGACTTAAATTCATAAGTGTCGACAGGAGTTGCGACAGCTCCAGAAATCAAGCTCAGCGATAATAGCAGTGCACTGCATATTTGAACCATATACTTAATCATGAAGCACCATCCAATTTAGCTGCAGCCTGAAGCTCTTTAATCATAGGAAGTAAGGTCTCACTCCACACCCTTTGATCAATCGGCCCCGCATAACGGTAACGAATAATGCCATTATGATCGATTAAGTAACTTTCCGGTGCACCATACACACCAAGATCCAAACCTAAGCGACCATCATGATCAAAGATATTCTTAGTATAAGGGTCACCTTCGCGGTTTAATTCGCGAATTGCCATCCCACGTTCATCACGGTAGTTAATACCATAAATAGGCAGAATACCTTGACGTGCGAAACGCATTAAGTAGGGATGTTCATATTTACATGATGGACACCATGTTGCCCACACATTCAATAGAGCGACTTCACCCTTTAAGCTTTCGTTAGTGATTATCTCATTTCGGTCCTCTAGACGCTCAAGTTGGAAAGCCGGAACCGGCTTCCCCTCAAGTGCAGAGTCTAGCTTTTGAGGATTAAGGAAGAGTCCCTTATAAAGGAACACTCCCATCACCAAAAATAGTACCAAAGGAATAAATAGTACTAGCCTCTTCTTCATACTTGCCCCAATTCAAGTTAAGCCGTAGCTAATTTTGCTTTCTCAGCATCAGACTTCGATGCTTGTGTTACTTTCTTTGCACGGTAGCGTTTATCTGATGCAGCAAAGAATCCGCCTACCATCATAAAGATGCTTCCGAACCATAACCAGCGAACGAACGGCTTGTAGTTCAGGCGCACTGCAAACTCAGTTCTACTGATAGGATCACCCATGGTGACATACAGATCACGGAACAAGCCCCAATCAATCCCCGCCTCAGTCATGTCCATAGTACGAACATTGTATTGGCGTCGATCAGGTCTTAATAAGGTGACTAGGTCACCATCTTTTGTGACTTCAATCTGTCCCTGTTGAGCCGTGTAATTAGGTCCTACAACGTTTTTCGTCTCGATGTAGTTAAAGGTATAACCAGCAAGCTCTTGTTGGATACCAGGTCCCATACGAACACTCTTTTCGATTGAGTAGTTCGATACCATGGTGCCACCAACGACTGATACTGCGATACCTAAGTGAGCGATAATCATACCTAGTTGACTGCGATTGATACGAGCTAGGCTCAATGAGCCATCTTTCGCCTTCATCATGTCATAACCGGCACGCAAGGTTGTTAAAGTTACCCACACAGCGGTAGCTATACCTAACATAACCCAAACGTTGAACTTACCGTCTGCCATAAATGGCGCTGCAATACCGACAAGCGTTGCAATAACAGCAGGAACAAGCAACTTAGCCTTTAAACTACCTGCCTTTGACTTTTTCCAGCGGATGTTAGGGCCTACGCCCATAAAGACAAATAGAACCAGAACAATGGGTACGAACACAGCATTAAAGTATGGAGGTCCTACAGAGATCTTACCCATATTAAGGGCGTCGATAAGTAGCGGATATAGAGTTCCAAGAAGAACGGTACCACAAGCTACAGTCAGTAGAATGTTACACACTAACAGCATGGTTTCGCGAGATTTAAGCTCAAAACGAGCAGGGCTCTTCATCTCACTGGCTCGGAATGCAAACAGGGTCAGTGAACCACCAACTGCCAGCCCCAAAAGTAGAAGAATAAACATACCTCGACTTGGATCCGCTGCGAATGAGTGAACTGAAGTTAACACACCAGAACGAACAATAAAGGTACCAAGCAAACTTAGTGAGAAGGCAAAGATTGACAGTAGTACAGTCCAGTTACGGAAAGCTGCACGCTTCTCTGTAACGATAACTGAATGCAATAGTGCGGTACCAATCAACCAAGGCATAAATGAAGCGTTTTCGACTGGATCCCAGAACCACCAACCACCCCAACCAAGCTCGTAGTATGCCCACCAAGAACCTAGAGAGATACCGCCAGTTAGGAATACCCAAGCAGCAAGTGTCCATGGACGACTCCATCTAGCCCAAGCTGAATCAAGGCGTCCGCCCATCAGTGCAGAGATAGCAAATGCGAAGCTAACAGCAAAACCAACATAGCCTAAATAAAGCATAGGTGGATGGAAGATTAGACCCACATCTTGCAACATAGGGTTAAGATCTCGTCCCTCCATTGGCGTCGGGAATAAGCGCTCAAATGGACTTGAGGTCAAGATCATAAAGAGGGTGAAACCTATTATGATAAAGGCCAATACTGACAATACTCTGGCAGTAAAGACCTCCTCTAATCCCTTACTGAAATAAGCTACCGCCGCAGTCCAACCAGATAGAGAGAATACCCAGAAAAGCAGAGATCCTTCATGTCCGCCCCATACTGCTGCAATCTTAAAGAAGATAGGTAATTGAGAGTTGGAGTGATGGGCAACATACGCGACCGAGAAATCATCGATAGCAAAACTGTAGCCTAAAACGATAACAGATAAGAAAATAAAGAAGAACATGCCATAACTTAATGGCCAGGCATAACGCACTAAGTATTGGTCTTTACGTGCAACACCAATTAAAGGAACGCTAGCCAATAGAAAGGCAAATGCCAAACCTATTATCAGCGACAGGTGTCCTAATTCAGGGATCATGGGGTTTCCTCAGTCCTATTGATGAATTAAATTAACAAATGCTAATTCAAAACATATGAGTTTGCAGCTTACACTACTCAAGGTACAAATTTTGAGTCATTTTAGTATTTGCTATTGTATCTGTCTGCCTCTTTCGAACAAATATGGGTGGCTAGTCTCATTCTTCGTTAACAAAAACCAAGCATATCGTTATAAAAAGCAGTCAATTTTAGGCTCTGACTCTTACTTGAAACTTAAGTTTCAACCAATTTTCAAAAATAGAAACGAACTGTGAACCAGTGCCCAACTATCACTTTTTACGCTAGATAAGTCCCTATATTACTGTTCAATGAATAATCTTTCCGTATAATCCTATCCCTACTCCTGCGGTATATCCGCTTTTTTCTAACTAATGTGAAAAAGAAATAATGACCACTCTTTGGATTTTTATTGCGCTTTTCTTATTAGTCAGCCTAGTGCTGATTTGGTTTCCTCACTTTCGACAGCAAAAGATGCTGCAGACGGAAGAAGCTGGGGTACGTAAACAAACAAACCTCGAACTATTTAACAATCGTCTTGCAACATTAGAGAAAGAACTCGAAGATGAACAGCTAGACCAAGTTGAGTTCGACGCCCTCAAAAAAGAGCTTGAGATCAGCTTACTTCAAGATATGAAGCAAGGCGGTAATGATGAGTCTCTTGTCACTAAGATGAAACCAAAAGGCTTATTATGGCCTGTGGTTATGTCTGTTGCCGTATTAGGTATCTCAGGATACTTTTATACTAATTTAGGCGCCTACGCTAACTTAGACAAAACAGAGCAAGCTAGCCCACATGCTGGCATGACTGCAGATCAAATTATGCAGCAACGTCTACAGATGATGGAAGCGCAAGCTAAAGCTGAGCCTGAGAACAGCCAGTTACTCTTTAGTCTTGGCCATAGTTACATATCTGCCAACCGTTATGACGATGCGATAAATACCTTTGATAAAGCAATGGTATTAGTAGGCACACATGCTGAGCTACTCGGACCCAAAGCGACAGCTATGTACTACAAGGCAAACCAGCAGATGACAGCTGCGGTACAAGCTATTGTTGATCAAGCTCTGTCTCTGGATCCTGAAGACCCATCTACACTACTGTTAGTTGGTATGGATTCATTCTTTACTGCTAATTATCAGAAAGCGATAGATTCATGGCAGATCATTCTCGATAGCGACCGTAAAGATGTCGATCGTAGTGCCATCATTAATGCTATCGACAGCGCCAAGATGAGAATGGGCTCTGAAACTGGTGAGATGCCAAATGACGCAGCCCATGCTGGTGTTCAAAGCACAGCTAAGACTGTTAATGTCGAAGTTTCAGTATCAGATGAACTAGCTCAGCAGGTGGGCAGCTCAGACATGCTATTCATCTTCGCTCGCAACACTGAAGGCCCGAAGGTGCCATTAGCTGCTGTTAAAGTCTCAGCAAAATCACTGCCAACCACAATCACATTAGATGACACCACCTCTATGGGCGGCGATGTGAAGTTAAGTGGAGCTAAGCAGGTTGAGATTATTGCGGTTTTGTCTAAACATGGAACGGTTAAACCACAATCAGGCGATCTTAAAGGTCACCTTGCAATGGTTAATGTGGGTGATACTGCTCAGCTAATTATTGACACACAAGTCAAATAATTGCTGAGATGATTAAATTAAAGGCCTGCATTGCAGGCCTTTTTTATTACCTATACATTCAGGAAAAGTATAGAAAGTATAAAGCTGAAGTTCAGGCATAAAAAAACCGGCTAATTGCCGGCTTTCTTACTCTTAATAAGAGCAGTAACAAGATTACTTTGACATGTAGTCAATAGCATTCTTGTAGTCTTCATCTGTACAGTCAGTACACATGCCACCTGGTGGCATAGCGCCTTTACCAGTTTTGATTGTAGAGACTAGAGTATCCATACCTTGAGCAAGACGAGGGGCCCAAGCCTCAGCATCGTGTGCTTTTGGAGCGCCAGCTACACCCATGCTGTGACATACTTGACATGCCTTATCATAGACAGCCTTACCTTCTTGTGCAGAAACGCTTGCAGACAAAGTCAGTGCTGCTACAGCAGTCATTGCTAACAGTTTTTTCATGTTCGATGTTCCTAATGCAAATTCGTACAAAGCTCAACGCTGCCTTTTTCCTCATCACTTCGAGTAAGGCAGACTATTATTCTAGCTATTCAAGAATACAACAAACTTGCATAAATCGCACCTTTTATGACTTTAATCAAAGCAAGAACGCTAAAAGCACAAAAGAGATGAGATATTCGGTACTATATTAGCAAAAGTTGAAAAAGTTCCACCTCTTTTGTTAAAAGGTTTCATTTTTTGGAAGCATATCAAATTGCTGACACTAAAAGTCAACCATTACTAAACCCATAAAAGGGATTGTGATAATATCATTTGTGTTAACTTTCGGCTTGATATAGAGGATTCAGTGGTAGAACAAAACAGCTCAAAAGCCCTGCTCTCGGCCAATCAATTGACCTGTATTCGTGAAGAACGAATTCTGTTTGATGAACTCAGTTTTGAGATCACAGCCGGTGAAATTGTCCAGATTGAAGGCCCAAATGGTTCAGGTAAGACTAGCCTACTTCGTATTTTAGCAGGTTTATCACGCCCCTATGCTGGTGACGTCCATTATCAAGGTGAGAATATTACTCGGGTAAGAGATGAATTTAACGACGACCTCCTCTATCTAGGCCATCTAGCAGGTGTAAAAAGCGAACTCACTGCCGAAGAGAACCTTAACTTCAATTTAAGGATAAGCGGTTATGATGAGTTCGAGACTGGAGATATCCTAGCCAAGGTTAACTTAGCCGGATTTGAAGAGGCATTAGCAGGCCACCTTTCAGCTGGACAGCACAGACGAACTGCACTAGCAAGGCTCTGGCATACTAACTGTAAAATATGGCTTCTGGATGAACCTTTTACTGCAATTGATAAAAAGGGTGTCGAAGAGTTAGAGCACTTATTTCTTGCCCATTCGAAGCGTGGTGGATGTGTCGTACTAACCACACACCAAGATATGGGCATTATCGGTGACGATATACTTCGTAAAATAAGTCTTGAATATCGATTTGTATAGGGTTGATAAATGAAAAAAGGCATCAGTTTCAGACAGGCATTTTTCACACTTTTAAAGCGTGATCTACAGATTGCTATTCGCCACAAAGGGGACATATTCAACCCTTTACTGTTTTTTATCTTAGTGGTGACATTGTTCCCGCTAGGTATTGGCCCAGAGCCTCAAGTACTCTCAAGAGTCGCGCCAGGGGTTATCTGGGTTGCAGCATTACTCGCTTCCATGTTGTCACTGGAGCGACTGTTCAAGGCTGACTATGCCGATGGCAGCTTAGAGCAGATGTTATTAAGCCCTCAACCACTCCCTTTAATGGTATTGGCAAAGGTCTTGGCTCACTGGCTTTTAACAGGAGTTCCACTTATCTTAGTGGCCCCATTATTAGCAGTGCTTTTACATTTAGACAATAACAGCTACGGAGCACTCATTGCGACCTTAGCGCTTGGCACACCGGTATTGAGCCTACTCGGCGCCATAGGTGTTGCACTTACGGTAGGGCTACATAAGGGCGGTGTATTACTAAGCCTGTTGATCTTACCTTTGTATATTCCAGTGCTCATATTTGCCACCACGGCGATTGATGCAGCTGGTCTTAATTTACCCTATAGCGGTCATCTCGCGATTATTGGTGCGATGCTGGTCGGTTCATTAATATTGGCACCCTTTGCAATCGGTGCTTCATTAAGAGTGAGTACTAACTAAGATGTGGAAATGGCTACATAGTTACGCGGATCCAGAGCGCGCTTATAATCTCTCAGGAAAACTTTTGCCATGGTTCTCCATGCTCGCGATCTCCTTGATTGGTATTGGCTCTGTGTGGGGGCTCGCCTTCGCTCCAGTTGATTATCAACAAGGTGACAGTTATCGAATCATCTTTATCCATGTCCCAGCCGCCTCCATGTCAATGTCAGCCTATATGGCAATGGCAACCTCAGCATTTATCGGCTTAGTATGGCAGATAAAATCAGCCGATTGGGCAGCAGCAGCCATCGCTCCAATAGGTGCCGTCGTCACCTTTATCGCCCTAATCACTGGCGCTACATGGGGTAAGCCTATGTGGGGAACCTGGTGGGTATGGGATGCACGCCTAACATCAGAACTTGTACTACTCTTCTTGTACTTAGGCGTGATTGCTCTCTATGCTTCGTTTGAAGACAAGGTATTGGCAGCACGTGCAGCAGGCATTCTTGCGATAGTCGGTGTAATTAATATCCCTATTATCAAATATTCTGTGGAGTGGTGGAACTCGCTACACCAGCCTGCCACCATTAAGATAACAGAGAAGTCTTCAATGGCAGCAGAGATGCTATACCCGTTACTAATTAATATTCTAGGCTTTGGTCTTATGATAGGCGCTATCACCTTGGTACGCTTCAGAGCAGAAATTCTCGCAAGAAATAGCATGCGCCCTTGGGTTAGGGAACTCGCTATGACCGAAGGAGTCAAATAATGCAGTTCGATTCATTAGCAGATTTTTTCAATATGGGTGGCTACGCCTTTTATGTTTGGCTAGCTTATGGTGTGACATTTTTTTCATTAGGTACTTTAGTTATTTCAAGTTTGCGTCAGAAAAGAAAGGTGTTAACTGAAATTGCGAAGAAGATACAGCGTGAAGATCGTTTAAAAGCAAACCGGAGTAATCAACAGTGAATGCCAGACGTAAAAAGAGACTCGCTCTCGCTACAGCTTTAATTGGTGGCGTTGCCGCTATCGCATCACTTCTACTGTATGCGTTAAATTCAAACTTAAACCTGTTTTACACACCTACAGAGATAGTACAAGGTAAGAAAGACACAGGCGTTAAGCCTGAGGTTGGCCAACGCATCCGTGTTGGTGGCATGGTCACTGTCGGCTCTATGGTTCGTGATCCTAATAGTTTACATGTGGAGTTTGCTGTACACGATGCTGCAGGTGGCGAAGTGATTGTGACTTATGATGATCTGCTACCGGATCTCTTCCGTGAGGGCCAAGGTATTGTCGCTCAAGGCGTGTTAATTGAAGGCGGTAAGCTTGAAGCAACCGAAGTTCTCGCAAAGCATGATGAAAATTACATGCCTCCTGAAGTCGCTGAAGCCATGGGTCAAAGCCATGAAAAGTTAGACTACAACGCAGAGCAAAAAGCGGGTTATTAAGCCCTGCTAACTTAAAAGGCCTCAATTGAGGCCTTTTTTATGCCTAGCTTTTGATACCATCTAGCCTAATCTAGGCCTATCAGAGAGCCTTTAGCAGAGCTAATCAATCTACGCTCTCCTAGTCATACTTTTTATTGTGCCGTTCAGCCTTCTTGCAGCTAATATCCTTATTTATGAGTTATCACCAAAAACACCAATAGGCAAAGCGACAGTTGGGATATGGTATCTAGACTAGGAGGTGAACATACATATTGCTATTTCTACTTAGAAACAGAGAGAGTCTTTGAAGATATCAATTCCTATCAAGCAAAAGAGCCTCAGAAGGCCAACAGCGCTATAAATCCAGTTCTAGGAGCATGTGAGTAAGAATACAATTGAGTTGCTTCACAAGCTGTATGAGTGAGCCTAAACAATCATAGTTTTCTTGGACGCATTGTTAGCCGAAAAATCACAAAAGTATCTAATGCCATTCGTCAATAGTGAAACACCTAGCGCGACATGAGCAAAGCAGCTTCTTTGGATAACATCACAATGGCAATCGTAAAATTAGGCTTAGTGATCTCTAATAACTTCAGAACATAGTTTATAAATACATTTTATGCTCAAAGAGATGATGCGCTGTTCGAAATGGAAATAGGTTGATTGATGGAGCTCATTAAATGAAGGAGGTTTATAGCTGTAATTTTAAGCATAAAAAAGCCGGGCTAATGCCCGGCTTTTTACAATGAAAACCTTAATTACTCAGCAGAGTCATCAGCTTCAACAGCTTCAGCATCTTCTGGGCGACCAACTAGTTCAATATACGCCATAGGCGCTTTATCACCAGTACGTAGACCGCACTTAAGGATACGGGTATATCCACCAGGACGTTCCTGGTAGCGTGGACCCAATTCATTGAATAACTTACCTACGACTTCAGCGTCGCGAGTACGAGCAAAGGCCAAACGGCGATTTGCAACGCTATCACTCTTAGCAAGTGTTATTAGAGGTTCAACTACGCGACGCAGTTCTTTCGCTTTAGCAACAGTAGTCTTGATCACTTCGTGACGGACTAATGAGCTAGCCATGTTACGGAACATAGCTTGGCGATGACTGCTGTTACGGTTCAGTTGACGACCACTCTTACGATGGCGCATGACTAATCCTTATTACCTAATTCTGTACAGATCTGGACTTAAAGGTCGTCTGCTAAACTAGCTGGAGGCCAGTTTTCAAGACGCATACCTAACGACAGTCCGCGAGACGCTAAAACATCCTTAATTTCAGTAAGAGACTTCTTACCTAGGTTAGGAGTCTTAAGCAACTCAACTTCAGTACGTTGTACCAGATCACCGATATAATGAATCGCTTCAGCCTTCAAACAGTTAGCTGAACGTACAGTTAGCTCTAAATCGTCGACAGGACGTAGCAAAATCGGATCGAACTCCGGCTTCTCTTCTTTCAACTCTGGCTCAGTGACATCACGAAGCTCAACAAACGCATCTAGCTGTTCAGCTAAAATTGTTGCAGAACGACGGATAGCTTCCTCAGGATCGATAGTACCGTTTGTGGTCATATCAATAACGAGTTTATCTAAGTCAGTACGCTGTTCAACACGTGCAGCTTCTACATTGTAGGCTATACGAGCTACTGGCGAGAATGAAGAATCCACCAACAAGCGACCGATAGGGCGTTCGTCGTCTTCAGTTTGTGCACGGGCTGATGCCGGTACATAACCACGACCACGCTCTACGCGGATACGCATGCTGACATCATTATTACCTGTCAAATGACAGATAACATGGTCAGGATTCATGATGGTAACATCACCATCATGCGTGATATCTGCTGCAGTAACAGGGCCTGCGCCTGACTTACTTAACGTAAGCATAGCTTCGTCTTTTCCTTCGACCACAACTGCTAAACCTTTAAGGTTTAGTAGGATCTCAAGAACATCCTCTTGAACGCCTTCCTTGCTACTGTATTCATGCAGTACACCATCGATCTCTACTTCGGTTACCGCGCAGCCTGGCATTGACGACAATAGGATACGACGCAACGCGTTACCTAAAGTGTGACCGAAACCACGTTCTAGCGGCTCAAGTGTAACTTTGGCACGTGTTGGATTAACCTGCTCGATATCAACGAGACGCGGTCTAAGAAATTCTGTAACAGAACCCTGCATTGTGTCCTCTCTTTTGTATTAACTTTACTTAGAGTAAAGTTCGACGATGAGCTGTTCGTTAATTTCCGCAGATAAATCACTACGCTCTGGTAGACGCTTGAAAGCACCTTCCATCTTAGTGTTATCAACTTCAACCCATGTTGGCTTTTCGCGTTGAGAAGAAACTTCCAAAGCAGCAATAATACGTGCTTGCTTCTTAGACTTCTCACGAATGCTAATTACATCATTCGCAGACACTTTGAATGATGGAATGTTAACAACGCTGCCGTTTACCATAATAGACTTATGGCTTACTAACTGACGTGCTTCTGCACGTGTAGCACCGAAGCCCATACGGTATACAACGTTATCAAGACGGGTTTCTAAAAGAGTAAGTAGGTTCTCACCAGTGTTACCTTTAGTACGTGCAGCGTCTTTGTAGTAGTTACGGAATTGCTTTTCTAGCACACCGTAAGTACGACGAACTTTTTGCTTCTCGCGTAGCTGAACACCATACTCAGACAGACGGGTCTTACGAGCGCCGTGTTGTCCAGGTGCAGTTTCAAGCTTACACTTCGAATCGATTGCTCTCACGCCGCTTTTTAGGAAAAGGTCTGTACCTTCTCTGCGGCTGAGCTTGAGCTTTGGACCCAAGTATCTTGCCATGTTCTTTCTCCAACTATCCTATTTAAAAACGACGAGTTATACGCGACGCTTCTTAGGAGGACGACAACCATTATGAGGGATAGGCGTCACATCGGTAATGTTAGTTATCTTATAACCAACCGAGTTTAGTGCACGAATCGCAGATTCGCGTCCTGGACCTGGACCCTTTACAAAAACTTCAAGGTTTTTAACACCGTAATCCTGAGCAGCAACACCTGCACGCTCAGCAGCAACCTGTGCAGCAAAAGGAGTAGATTTACGTGAACCACGGAAACCTGAACCACCAGAAGTTGCCCAAGATAGTGCATTACCTTGACGATCAGTAATGGTAATAATTGTGTTGTTGAAAGAAGCATGGATATGAGCCATGCCATCAGCAACCTGTTTACGTACACGCTTACGCGGAGAACGTGACGGACTTTTAGCCATATTGGATTACCCCGTTACTTTCTAATTGGTTTACGTGGACCTTTACGCGTACGCGCATTGGTCTTTGTACGTTGCCCACGAAGAGGCAGGCTACGACGGTGACGTATTCCACGGTAACAACCAAGGTCCATAAGACGTTTGATGTTCATGGAAACTTCACGACGCAAATCACCTTCTACAGTGTATTCGGCAACTGCTTCGCGTAGTGTATCAATTTGAGCTTCGCTCAATTCCTTGATCTTAGCGTCTTCAGCAACAGAAGTAGCCGCGCAGATTGCTCTAGCACGAGTACGGCCGATGCCGAAAATACCAGTCAATGCAATGACGGTATGCTTATGATCAGGAATGTTAATGCCAGCGATACGGGCCACTATGCACTCCTAAATAGTTAATGGTTATCTGTGAAAAGCCCGGTAGGATACTCGACAGATAACGGTTTTGCAAATAAAATTTTGTTCAGCCCGAACAGGGCTGAACAAATGTTGTTAGCCTTGACGCTGTTTGTGTTTAGGTTCAACACAAATCACGCGTACAACGCCACTACGTTTGATGATCTTGCAATTACGGCAGATCTTCTTCACGGAAGCTCGAACTTTCATTTCATCACTCCGAGAAAACTTTCTTAGCGACCAAAGCGATCTAAATTCGCTTTGTTAACTAAGTTAGCTTTCTTCATTACAGATTCATATTGATGAGACATCATATGGGTCTGAACTTGAGCCATGAAGTCCATGATTACGACTACCATAATAAGTAGTGAAGTACCGCCAAAATAGAACTGCACTTTCCACGTAATTAACATGAACTCCGGAATTAAACAGATAAAGGTAATGTACAATGCGCCTGCTAATGTCAAGCGTGTCATCACTTTATCAATGTAACGCGAAGTCTGTTCTCCAGGACGGATCCCGGGAATAAACGCACCACTCTTCTTCAAGTTGTCTGCTGTCTCACGTGGGTTAAACACCAACGCAGTATAGAAGAAACAGAAGAAGATGATTGCTGACGCATACAATAATGAGTAGAGCGGCTGTCCTGGTGACACAGCAAGTGAAAAATCACTTAACCATGATAAGGACTCATTTTGACCAAACCACTGAGCCAGTGTGCCTGGGAACAAAATGATGCTCGACGCAAAAATTGGTGGTATTACACCCGCCATATTTATCTTCAGAGGTAGATGTGTACTCTGCGCTGCAAACACCTTACGGCCCTGCTGACGCTTAGCATAGTTAACGACGATTCGACGTTGACCACGTTCCACAAATACAACGAAATAAGTTACAGCAAATACAATAACAGCAATCAACAACAATACGAGTACGTTCAAGTCACCTTGACGCGCCTGCTCAGCCGTTTGGCCGATAGCAGATGGTAGGCCAGCAACAATACCTGCGAAAATTAATATCGAGATACCATTTCCTATGCCTCGTTCGGTGATCTGCTCACCTAGCCACATAAGGAACATAGTTCCTGTCACTAGACTCACAACAGCAACAAAGTAAAAACCAAATCCAAGATTTACTACTAAACCTGGAACTAAGTTTGGTAAACCTGTTGCGATACCGACTGCCTGGAATGTACCCAGGACCAATGTGCCATATCGTGTATATTGACTGATCTTTTTACGACCAGATTCGCCTTCCTTTTTCAGTTCGGCTAATGCTGGATGTACCACAGTCAATAGTTGCATGATAATCGACGCCGAAATATACGGCATGATACCTAATGCAAAGATAGAAGCACGTTCAAGGGCACCACCAGAGAACATGTTAAACATGCCTAGGATGGTCCCCTTCTGCTGATTGAACAGCTCTGCTAATACAGCAGCGTCAATACCAGGAATTGGTACAAACGAACCGGCTCTAAAGACGATAATTGCACCAATCACGAACAGGAGGCGAGTCTTCAGTTCAGAAAATCCACCTTTCGCGCTTTTTAAATCAAGTCCTGGTTTTGCCATCGACGTATTATTCCTCGATCTTTCCGCCGGCAGCTTCAATAGCTGCACGTGCACCTTTGGTTACCTTCAGACCTTTTACGGTCACTGGGCGCTCAATGGTACCTGAAAGAACGATTTTAGCAAACTGTATGTTGCGAGTAACAAGATTCGCATCTTTCAGTGTACTCAAATCGACAACATCACCGTTAACTTTAGCTAGTTCACTAATACGAACTTCGGCTGAAACCATCGCTTTACGCGAGGTAAAACCAAACTTAGGCAAACGAATCTTAAGTGGCATTTGACCACCTTCGAAACCGATGCGAACACCGCCGCCTGAACGAGACTTCTGACCTTTGTGACCGCGGCCACAAGTTTTACCAGTGCCTGAACCGATACCGCGACCTACACGCTTAGCAGCTGACTTAGCGCCTGCTGCTGGAGATAGAGTATTTAAACGCATTATTAATCCTCCACCTTAACCATGTAGTAAACCTTGTTAATCATACCGCGAACAGAAGGAGTATCTTCAACTTCGACAGTGTGATTAATACGGCGTAGACCTAGACCTAATAGAGACGCACGGTGCTTTGGTAAGCGGCCGATAGAACTTTTAGTCTGAGTTACTTTAATTGTTTTAGTAGCCATGGTGCATTAACCTCGAATTTCATCAACATTCAGGCCACGCTTAGCTGCGATTTGTGATGGTGACTTCATGTGCACCAACGCATCGACAGTTGCGCGAACGATGTTGATCGGGTTAGTAGAACCGTATGCTTTCGACAGAACGTTATGAACGCCTGCTACTTCCAATACGGCACGCATTGCGCCACCGGCAATAATACCGGTACCGTCTGATGCTGGCTGCATGTATACACGCGAACCAGTGTGACGGCCCTTTACAGGGTGGTGCAGAGTACCATTGTTCAATTCAACAGAAACGATGTTACGGCGAGCCTTTTCCATCGCTTTCTGAATTGCTGCAGGTACTTCACGCGCTTTACCATAGCCAAAGCCAACTTTACCGTTACCATCACCGACTACAGTTAGTGCAGTGAAGCTAAAGATACGTCCGCCTTTAACTACTTTAGAAACACGATTTACTGCAACTAATTTCTCTTGCAGATCGTCTTTTTGCTGTTGAGCTTCAAATTTAGCCATTTTTCATCATTCCTTAGAACTTGAGGCCAGCTTCACGAGCGGCGTCTGCTAGAGCAGCAACACGGCCGTGATACTTGAAACCGGAACGATCGAATGCAACTACAGTTACGCCTTTTTCGATAGCACGCTCAGCAACGGTTTTACCCACTACTTTAGCTGCATCAACGTTACCTGTGTACTTTAGCTGCTCTGTTACCGCTTTCTCAGCAGTAGAAGCTGACGCCAAAACCTGTGAATCAGGGCTAATTACCTGAGCATAGGTGTGACGTGGTGTACGATGTACAACCAGACGGTTAACGCCCAGCTCTTGGATCTTCTTACGACCGCGTAGTGCGCGACGCAAGCGAGATGTTTTCTTATCCATATCGCGTTACCTACTTCTTCTTAGCCTCTTTACGACGTACTTGTTCGTCAGCGTAGCGAACACCTTTACCTTTGTAAGGCTCTGGTGGACGGTAGCCGCGAATCTCAGCTGCTACTTGACCTACAAGCTGCTTATCAGTACCAGTAAGTACGATTTCAGTTTGAGAAGGACAAACAGCTGATACGCCGTCTGGGAGTTCGTGTACTAGTGGGTGAGAGAAACCTAGAGTTAAATCAACGCCGTTACCAGCGATTTTCGCACGGTAACCAACACCAATTAACTGAAGTTTCTTTTCAAAACCTTCTGTAACACCAACAACCATGTTATTGATTAAAGCTCGAGCTGTACCTGCTTGAGCGTTAGTTTTAACGCCTTCAACAGAACTACACTTGATTTCGTTATCTTCAACAACAACGATAACATCAGTGTTAATAACTCGAGTCAAACTACCTTTAGTACCTTTTACGGTGATAGTTTGTTCGTTTAAAGTCACTTCTACGCCTGCAGGGATAGCGACTGGTGCTTTTGCGACACGAGACATTGCTAGCTCCTTATGCTACGTAGCAGATAACTTCCCCACCCATGCCATTTTGGCGGGCAGTACGATCAGTCATCAAACCTTTAGAAGTGGACACAATAGCGACACCCAGTCCGCCCATAACCTTTGGTAGTTCGTCTTTACCTTTGTAAATACGAAGACCAGGACGGCTAACGCGCTGGATAGTCTCAACGACTGGCTGACCTTGGAAATACTTTAAAGTGATTTCAAGAACAGGCTTGGCTTCATCTGCTACGGCGTAGTCAGTGATATAACCTTCTTCTTTAAGCGTTTTCGCGATGGCGATTTTTAGCTTAGCAGAAGGCATAGTTACTGAAACGTGTTTAGCAGCTTGGCCATTACGAATACGGGTTAACATATCCGCTATAGGATCTTGCATGCTCATATAAGCTTACTCCGTGACAAGTGGTTACCAGCTGGCCTTACGTAGACCAGGAACTTCACCGCGCATAGTAGCTTCACGTAACTTGATACGGCTAAGGCCGAACTTACGTAAGTAACCATGTGGGCGACCAGTTTGACTACAACGATTGCGCTGACGCGAACTGCTGGAATCACGTGGTAGACCTTGCAACTTAAGAACTGCATCCCAACGGTCATCATCAGATGTAGTTGGATTGTTAATGATAGCCTTAAGAGCTAGACGCTTTTCAGCGAACTTAGCCACGAGCTTGGCACGTTTTACTTCACGTGCTTTCATTGAACTTTTTGCCATTACGCTACCCTTATTTCTTGAATGGGAAGTTAAAGGCTTCAAGCAGAGCTCGGCCTTCTTCGTCATTCTTCGCAGAAGTAGTGATTACAATATCCATACCGCGGATCTTATCGATTTTATCGTATTGGATCTCTGGAAAGATGATTTGCTCACGTACACCCATTGCGTAGTTACCACGGCCATCGAACGACTTAGCGCTCATGCCACGGAAATCACGAATACGCGGGATTGCGATATCAACTAAACGCTCTAAGAATTCCCACATACGCTCACCGCGCAGTGTAACCTTACAGCCTATCGGGTAGCCTTCACGGATTTTAAAACCAGCCACTGACTTACGAGCTACAGTCACTACTGGCTTTTGACCTGCGATAGCAGTCATGTCACGAAGCGCATGCTCCATAACTTTCTTATCTGCTACTGCTTCGCCAACACCCATGTTAAGGGTGATTTTCTCAATCCGAGGGACTTGCATGACACTGGTAAAACCAAACTTCTTTTGAAGTTCAGGGCTAACAGTCTCTTGATATTTATCATGCAGTTTCGCCATCGTTTACTCCAATTACTTAACGAGTTCACTGTTCGACTTAAAGAAACGGACTTTTTTGCCGTCTTCAAATCGGAAACCAACGCGATCAGCTTTGCCAGTGGCAGAGTTGAAAATCGCTACGTTTGATGCTTGTATCGGTGCTTCTTGCTCAACAATACCGCCAGCTACGCCCAATTGTGGGTTTGGCTTCTGGTGTTTCTTAACAAGGTTAACGCCTTCAACAATTAATTTACCAGTAGGAAGAACCTGAGAAACTTTTGCACGTTTCCCTTTATCTTTACCTGCTAGTACTACTACTTCGTCTTCGCGACGGATTTTAGCTGCCATTTGAAGCTCCTTTACAGTACTTCAGGGGCCAGAGAAACAATTTTCATAAATTGTTCTGTACGCAATTCACGCGTCACTGGGCCAAAGATACGAGTACCAATCGGTGCATTGTTTGCGTTAAGCAAAACAGCTGCGTTCCGATCGAAGCGAATGACAGAACCGTCTGGACGACGAACGCCTTTCTTAGTACGAACTACAACCGCGCTATAAACATCACCTTTCTTCGCTTTACCGCGAGGAATAGCTTCTTTAACAGAAACCTTGATGATATCGCCGATACCGGCATAACGACGGTGAGATCCACCTAAGACCTTAATACACTGAACTCTACGAGCGCCACTGTTGCAGGCAACATCTAGAGTCGATTGCATTTGGATCATTGTAAATGCTCCGCTAACGTTACTTCACATCCCCACATTGGGGCTACTATTTGTCCAACTTTTGACGAATCTTTTGTCAAAATTGGCGCGCAAGTATAACACCCGATTTTAGGAATAGATAGTATTAAAATAAAAACGGCTCCATTGGAAGGAGCCGTTTCGGTAAAAGCTTAATAAAATTAAGCTTTAGTCACTACTTCAACCAGAGTCCAAGACTTAGTCTTAGACAGCGGACGGCATTCGCGAATAGTCACGACATCGCCAGCATTACACTGATTTTGTTCGTCATGTGCATGGATCTTAGTAGTACGCTTAAGGAACTTCCCGTATAAAGGATGCTTAACCTTACGCTCAATAGCTACAGTGATAGACTTGTCCATCTTGTTGCTAAGTACTCGACCCTGCAAAGTACGGATAGTATCAGACATTATGCACCCGCCTTAGAAGTAATAATGGTCTTAACGCGCGCAATGTTGCGACGCACGATTTTAAGCTGATGAGTCTGAGTCAACTGACCAGTGGCGTGTTGCATACGCAGATTAAACTGCTCACGCAGCAGACCAAGCAGTTCAGCGTTCAATTCTTCAACGCTCTTTTCTGTTAGTTCGCTCGCTTTCATTACATCACCGTCTTAGTTACAAAGGTAGTCTTAAGAGGTAGTTTGGCAGCAGCAAGAGCGAAAGCTTCACGAGCTAACTCCTCTGATACACCATCCATCTCATAAAGAACCTTACCTGGTTGAATCTGGCAAACCCAGTATTCAACGTTACCCTTACCTTTACCCATACGCACTTCAAGAGGCTTAGAGGTAATTGGCTTGTCAGGGAAAACGCGGATCCAGATTTGACCTTGACGTTTAATGTGACGTGTCATCGCACGACGTGCAGCTTCGATCTGACGCGCAGTCAAACGACCACGACCAACAGCCTTCAGACCGAAATCACCGAAGCTAACTTCAGTGCCGTTCGCAAGACCACGGTTGCGGCCTTTGAACATTTTACGAAACTTCATTCGTTTTGGTTGCAGCATTGCCAGCTCTCCTATTTACCGCGAGGCTTACGCTTCGGCTGCTGTTTCGGCTCTTCGTGTGCAGGTAGCACGCCGTCTAGAACTTCACCTTTGAAGACCCAAACTTTGACGCCTATCACACCGTATTGAGTGTGACTTTCTGCAGTCGAATAGTCGATATCAGCACGCAGTGTATGCAAAGGTACACGACCTTCACGATACCACTCAGAACGCGCAATCTCAGCACCGCCTAGACGGCCGCTAACTTCAACTTTGATACCTTTAGCACCAAGACGCATTGCATTTTGTACTGCGCGCTTCATAGCACGACGGAACATAACACGACGCTCTAGCTGCGAAGCGATGCCTTCGGCAACAAGCTTTGCATCTAGCTCAGGCTTACGGATCTCAGCGATGTTGATTTGAGCTGGAATACCAGTCAGCTTAGCAACTGCGTTGCGTAGCTTTTCAACGTCTTCACCTTTCTTACCAATCACAACACCTGGACGGGCAGTGTGAATAGTAACGCGAACACTCTTTGCTGGACGCTCGATAACAATCTTAGAGACTGAAGCTTGCTTAAGGTTCTTTTCAAGAAACTTACGCACTTCCCAGTCACTAGTTAAGTTATTGGCATAGTCTGACTTGTCAGCGTACCAGGTCGAGATCCAAGGCTTAGTGATACCCAGACGGATACCATTAGGATGTACTTTCTGTCCCATTGCTAACTCCTAGCGATCTGATACAACCACAGTAATGTGGCTGGTACGCTTGATTATGCGATCAGCACGGCCTTTGGCACGTGGCATGATACGCTTCATAGTTGGACCTTCATCGATCATAATGGCTCCAACTCTTAGCTCGTCAATGTCAGCACCTTCGTTGTGCTCAGCATTAGCGATTGCAGAGTCCAGTACTTTCTTAACAAGTACTGCAGCTTTTTTAGGGCTGAAAGTTAGTATTTCGAGAGCCTTAGCAACAGGCAGTCCACGGATTTGATCTGCAACCAAACGACACTTTTGAGGCGACGTACGGGCAAAACGATGTTTAGCTAAAACTTCCATCTTATTCCTCCCGTATTAACGCTTCTTCGCTTTCTTATCTGCAGCATGGCCGCGATAAGTGCGAGTTGGTGAAAATTCACCAAGCTTGTGGCCGATCATTTCGTCAGTTACGAACACAGGTACGTGCTGACGACCATTATGGACAGCGATGGTCAACCCAATCATATTAGGGATGATCATAGAGCGACGAGACCAAGTCTTAATAGGCTTCTTGTCTCCCGCTTCCATCGCTTTCTCTACCTTCTTCAGCAAGTGCAGGTCAATGAATGGACCTTTCTTGAGAGAACGTGGCATGGCGAATCCTCTTACTTTTTATTGCGACGACGTACGATGTACTTGTCGGTGCGTTTGTTACTACGAGTCTTATAACCCTTAGTTGGAACACCCCATGGAGAAACAGGATGACGGCCACCAGAAGTACGGCCTTCACCACCACCATGTGGATGGTCGATTGGGTTCATTGCAACACCACGAACTGTTGGGCGTACGCCTCTCCAGCGTTTAGCACCTGCTTTACCTAACTGGCGTAGCATGTGTTCGGCGTTACCAACTTCACCCATTGTCGCGCGGCAATCAACCGGTACTTTACGCATTTCGCCAGAGCGAAGACGTAGAGTAGCGTATTCGCCATCACGAGCAACAACTTGTACATAAGTACCTGCTGAACGAGCGATCTGAGCACCTTTACCAGGCTTCATTTCAACTGCGTGTACAACACTACCTACTGGGATGTTGCGTAATGGCAAAGCGTTACCCACTTTGATTTCAGCATCGATACCAGACTGGATCTTATCACCAGCTTGCATGCCTTTAGCAGCAAGGATATAACGACGCTCACCATCAGCATACAAAACAAGTGCGATGTTAGCTGTGCGGTTTGGATCATATTCCAAACGCTCAACCTTTGCAGGGATACCGTCTTTGATACGTTTAAAATCAATGATACGGTAATGCTGCTTGTGTCCACCACCTACGTGACGAACTGTGATACGGCCAGTATTATTACGGCCACCACTTTTTGACTTCTTAGCCAACAGGCCAGCAAAAGGTTTACCCTTATGCAGGTCAGTATTCACCACTTTAACTACGTGACGACGACCGGCAGAAGTTGGCTTACACTTAATAATTGCCATGATAATTCTCCTTTGCTTACTCAGCGCCGACGAAATCGATTTCAGCACCGGCAGCTAGAGTAACGTAGGCCTTTTTCCAATCTACACGACGACCCATACGGGCACCGGTACGCTTGGTCTTACCTTTGTTAACTAGAGTGCGAACTGAATCAACTTCAACTTCGAACAATTGAGCTACTGCAGCCTTAATTTCAGCTTTAGTTGCGTCGATAGCTACACGGAAAACTACCGTGTTGTCATTTTCTGCACAAACAGTACTCTTTTCAGAGATATGTGGTGCAAGAATAACTTTTAGCAAACGTTCTTGGCTTATCATCCCAGCATCTCCTCGATTTGCTTAACAGCATCGGCAGTTACTAGTACTTTATTGAACGCGATTAGACTTACTGGATCGATACCAGCTACGTCACGTACGTCAACTTTGTACAAGTTGCGAGCAGCCAAGAACAAGTTCTCGTCAATTTCTGGAGTAACAATCAACACGTCTTCCAGGTTCATTTCAGCCAGTTTAGCTTTAAGCTCTTTAGTTTTAGGAGCTTCAACACCAAACGACTCAACCACGATTAGACGGTCTTGACGTACCAACTCAGAGAAAATGCTTTTCAGCGCTCCGCGGTACATCTTCTTGTTTACTTTTTGGCTGTGATCTTGAGCTTTAGCAGCGAATGTTACGCCACCGCCACGCCAGATTGGGCCTTTAACAGTACCAGCACGTGCGCGGCCAGTACCTTTTTGGCGCCATGGCTTTTTGCCAGAACCAACAACTTCTGCGCGAGTCTTTTGAGCACGAGTGCCCTGACGCGCGTTTGCAGCGTATGCTACAACTACCTGATGAACCAGTGCTTCATTAAAGTCACGGCCGAAGGTAGTTTCGGAAACTTCAAGAGCACTTTGTGCGTCTTTCAATACCAATTCCATTACTATCTCCTCAGACCTAAGCTTTAACGGCAGGCTTGATGATCAGGTTGCCATTTGTGGCTCCCGGAACAGCACCCTTAACCAATAGCAAGTTACGCTCTGCATCTACACGAACAACGTCTAGATTTTGAGTGGTAACACGCTCTGCACCCATGTGGCCTGACATTTTCTTACCTTTAAAAACGCGACCAGGTGTTTGGTTTTGACCGATAGAACCGTTGGATCTATGTGCCAGTGAGTTACCGTGTGTCATATCTTGTGCATGGAAGTTCCAACGCTTAATACCGCCTTGGAAACCTTTACCTTTAGATTGACCTGTAACATCAACTTTCGCTACGTCAGCGAAGATATCAACATTTAGCTCAGCACCAACTTCAATGCCTTCGCCTTCATCATCTGCCAAACGAACTTCCCACAAACCACGACCGGCTTCAACGCCCGCCTTAGCAAAGTGACCAGCTTCTGGCTTAGTGATGCGATTAGCTTTTTTAGTACCAGTAGTTACTTGAAGTGCACGGTAACCGTCAGTCTCTAAGGTTCTCACCTGAGTTACGCGATTAGCTGCGATTTCAATTACTGTTACTGGGATAGAAGCACCATCTTCAGTGAAGATGCGTGTCATACCCACTTTACGACCGATAAGACCGATAGCCATCTCTCAAACCTCTTCTAAGCTCAATTAACCCAAGCTAATTTGAACGTCAACACCAGCAGCAAGATCAAGACGCATAAGTGCATCTACAGTCTTCTCAGTTGGCTCAACGATATCAACAAGACGCTTATGAGTACGAAGTTCGTACTGATCACGCGCATCTTTATTAACGTGTGGAGAAGTCAAAATGGTATAACGTTCTTTACGCGTTGGTAGTGGAATTGGACCACGAACCTGTGCGCCTGTACGCTTAGCAGTTTCAACGATTTCCGCAGTAGACTGATCGATCAAACGATGATCAAATCCTTTTAAGCGGATACGGATTCTTTGGTTCTGCATTGACCAGAGCTCCTAAAATGGACACATAAAAAATCACCCTCTAGCTTCTTCTATTTAGAAAAGCAGAGCGAGATGATTTAACCGTTCGACTCACAATCGGAGTCGCTGTATTTTTTAACGTCAAACCTTAAAGGTAGACAAAGTATTTCGCCTAATGGTTAAGGCGAGGGGCTATTATACTGATTTCTATTACCAGATCAACCCCGTTGTTTGAATTAACAACAAGTGTCATTAACTCACTATTTAGCTGGCGGCATTATACGAGTATTTACTGAATATACCAGCTTGTTTTTATTTATTTTTACGCATTAGTCTTCTCTACACATAAATAGTTCAGACATATAATTTAGGCATAAAAAAAGGAAGCCGAAGCTTCCTTTTTGGATGTTTAGTAAAGAGTATCGCGATTAAGCGATGATCTTAGCTACAACACCAGCACCAACTGTACGACCACCTTCACGGATTGCGAAGCGTAAACCTTCGTCCATCGCGATTGGGCAGATTAGCGTTACAGTCATCTGTACGTTATCACCAGGCATTACCATCTCTACGCCTTCTGGCAATTCGATAGTACCGGTTACGTCAGTTGTACGGAAGTAGAACTGTGGACGGTAGCCTTTGAAGAATGGAGTGTGACGTCCACCTTCTTCTTTAGACAGAACGTAGATTTCTGACTGGAAAGTTGTGTGTGGAGTGATTGAACCTGGCTGTGCAAGTACTTGACCACGCTCAACGTCTTCACGCTTAGTACCACGTAGAAGAACACCACAGTTCTCACCAGCACGACCTTCGTCAAGAAGCTTACGGAACATCTCAACACCAGTACAAGTAGTCTTAGTAGTATCTTTGATACCTACGATTTCTACTTCTTCACCAACTTTGATGATACCACGCTCAACACGACCAGTTACAACAGTACCACGGCCTGAGATTGAGAAAACATCTTCGATTGGAAGAATGAATGCACCATCAATTGCACGCTCTGGCTCTGGAATGTAAGTATCTAGTGCTTCTGCAAGCTCAAGAATCTTAGATTCCCACTCTGCTTCGCCTTCAAGAGCTTTAAGTGCAGAACCTTGGATAACTGGTAGGTCATCACCTGGGAATTCATACTCAGAAAGAAGTTCACGAACTTCCATCTCTACTAGCTCTAGAAGCTCTTCGTCATCAACCATGTCACACTTGTTCATGAATACGATGATGAAAGGTACACCAACCTGACGAGAAAGCAGGATGTGCTCACGAGTCTGTGGCATTGGACCATCTGTAGAAGCAACTACTAGGATCGCGCCGTCCATTTGAGCAGCACCAGTGATCATGTTTTTAACATAATCGGCGTGACCAGGACAATCTACGTGTGCGTAGTGACGTGATGGAGTGTCATATTCGATGTGAGAAGTATTAATTGTAATACCGCGCTCACGCTCTTCTGGAGCGTTATCGATCTGTGCGAAGTCACGAGCTTCACCACCGTAAGTCTTAGTCAATACAGCTGAGATAGCTGCTGTAAGAGTAGTTTTACCATGGTCAACGTGACCAATTGTGCCTACGTTTACGTGCGGTTTACTACGTTCAAATTTTTCTTTAGCCACGATATATTCCTTTCTTTTCAGAAATGCTCGGCTTATAACCGAGCAATAGCAATTAATTTATTTACAGTCATGAAGTCCGGGCTATTAGCCTCGTGCTTCCATAACCGCTTTTGCAATGTTCTGCGGTGCGTCAGAGTACTTCAAAAACTCCATTGAGTAAGAAGCACGTCCCTGAGTTGCACTGCGCAAATCAGTTGCATATCCAAACATTTCAGATAGAGGTACTGTAGCGTGAACAAGTTTGACGCCGGCAATGCCGTCATCCATACCTTCGATCAAACCACGACGACGGTTCAAGTCTCCGACCACATCACCCATATAATCTTCAGGTGTTGTGACTTCAACTTTCATGCAAGGTTCTAATAGTACAGGGTCAGCTTCTAAAGCGCCCTTCTTAAAGCCCATTGAACCTGCAACCTTGAAGGCCATCTCGTTCGAGTCCACATCATGATATGAACCATCAAACAAAGTGACTTTCACATCCAAAAGAGGGAAGCCAGCGATAACGCCACTCTTCATCTGCTCTTGAATACCTTTATCAACTGCTGGGATGTATTCTTTTGGAACAGCACCACCAACAATCTCGTTGGCAAATTCGTACCCAAAGCCCTCTTCTTGAGGCTCTAGTTTCAACCAAACATGACCGAATTGACCCCGACCACCTGATTGACGAACAAACTTACCTTCGACTTCTACACTTGAGCGAATAGTTTCACGATAAGCAACTTGTGGTTTACCTACGTTACATTCGACACTAAATTCACGACGCATACGGTCGACAATAATATCAAGGTGTAACTCACCCATGCCCGAAATCAGTGTTTGACCAGATTCTGGATCTGTTTCAACACGGAAAGAGGGATCTTCAGCTGCAAGTTTTTGCAACGCGATACCCATCTTCTGCTCATCGGCTTGAGATCTTGGTTCAACGGCTATCGTAATAACAGGCTCAGGGAAATCCATACGCTCTAAGATGACTTTACGACTCATGTCACAAAGCGTATCACCTGTAGTTACGTCCTTAAGACCAATAGCTGCCGCGATGTCACCAGCGCGAACCTCTTTAATCTCTTGGCGGTCATTAGCATGCATCTGCACCATACGACCTATGCGTTCCCGCTTTTCTTTAACTGAATTGTAAACAGCAGCACCAGTCTCCAATACACCCGAATAAACGCGCATAAAGGTTAACGTCCCGACAAATGGGTCTGTTGCAATTTTAAATGCCAACGCAGCAAAAGGAGCTTCATCGTCCGCTGGACACAAAACTTCTTCCTCTTTCTCATTGACGCCACGGATTGCGTGGACCTCAATAGGAGATGGCAAGTAATCAACAACAGCATCGAGTACCGCTTGCACACCTTTGTTCTTAAATGCAGAACCACAAGTAGCAAGGACGATCTCGTTAGCTAGAGTACGTTGACGCAATGCAAGCTTAATCTCTTCTTCTGATAGTTCACCTTCTTCAAGGTATTTATCCATCAGCTCTTCAGAGGCTTCTGCAGCTGCTTCAACGAGATATTCACGCATTTCAGCCGCTTTATCAGCAAGCTCAGCAGGAATATCTTCATAGACGAATGTCGCCCCTTGATCAGCTTCAGACCAGTTAATGGCCTTCATCTTGATAAGGTCGATAACGCCCTTGAAATTCTCTTCTGCACCAATATTCATTTGAATAGGTACACAAGTTGCTCCCAGACGGTTTCGGATCTGCGAAATCACACTGTCAAAATCAGCACCAGCACGATCCATCTTATTGACGAATACGATGCGAGGAACATGATACTTATCAGCCTGACGCCAAACAGTCTCAGATTGTGGTTCAACACCGGACGAACCACAGAAAACAACTACAGCACCATCGAGTACGCGCAGTGAACGTTCAACTTCAATCGTGAAGTCAACGTGACCTGGAGTATCAATGATGTTGATACGGTGCTCAGAATATTGAGCCTCCATACCACGCCAGAAAGTGGTTGTCGCAGCTGAGGTGATAGTAATACCACGCTCCTGCTCCTGTTCCATCCAATCCATGGTGGCAGCACCATCATGAACTTCACCGATCTTATGAGACATACCGGTATAGAACAGAACACGTTCTGTCGTTGTGGTTTTTCCTGCGTCAACATGAGCACAGATACCGATATTTCGGTAGCGCTCAATCGGAGTTGTACGAGCCACGTTTAAACCCTCTTAACTAAGGCAAATGCCTTAGAGATGTAGAATATGGAGCTAGCTATTGCTAGCTCCATCAGATTACCAGCGGTAATGAGCAAACGCTTTGTTTGCTTCTGCCATACGATGCACGTCTTCGCGCTTCTTAACAGCAGTACCTTTGTTTTCTGAAGCGTCTAGCAATTCACCGGCTAGACGTAGAGCCATAGATTTTTCACCACGCTTACGTGCAGCTTCAACCAACCAACGCATACCCAACGCGTTACGACGAACTGGGCGTACTTCACATGGTACCTGGTAAGTAGAACCACCAACACGACGAGATTTAACCTCGACTGATGGACGAACGTTTTCCAGGGCTGCTTCAAGGATCACTAGATGATCTTCGCTTTTCTTTTCAGCGACAGTATCAAGTGCCTTGTAAATAATCTTTTCTGCAGTCGACTTTTTGCCGTCCTGCATAATGACGTTGATGAACTTAGCCAACAACTCACTATTAAACTTTGGATCTGGTAGGATTTTACGTTGTCCTACAACGCGACGTCTTGGCATAACAATTTCTCCGTATGCTTCAGGGACCCCAAAACTGGAATCTCAATATTATCTAGCTTGGCCTTACTTAACGGAAAACGTTAAGACTTAGGACGCTTAGCACCGTACTTTGAACGACCTTGACGACGTTCGCTTACGCCAGCACAATCTAAAGCGCCACGTACAGTGTGGTAACGCACACCAGGTAAGTCTTTAACACGACCACCACGGATTAGGATTACACTGTGTTCCTGCAGGTTGTGGCCTTCACCGCCGATGTACGAAGTTACTTCGAAACCGTTAGTTAGACGCACACGAGCTACTTTACGTAGTGCAGAGTTAGGTTTTTTTGGTGTGGTTGTGTATACGCGAGTACAAACACCACGTTTTTGTGGACACGCATTCAACGCAGGCACATTAGTCTTGTCGACTTTTGGCGCGCGAGGCTTACGTACCAACTGGTTTACAGTTGCCATGTATAGCTCCGAATCAGTTGATAAACTCAACAGTAAGGTGTGAAAAATCTATATCCCACAGGTGTGGGACGCGAAATTTTAGAAGTGTATGGGGTTTCTGTCAAGAAATAGACAACTTTTAACCGATAATAAGTAAAAAAAAGGCGCCTGAGGCGCCTTTTTTACATTTTATTTACGTTTCAACACGAAATTAATCAGAGCTGCCTGCAAGATTCAGAAGATCTGCCAAGTTCTGCTCTGCTTCGCTCGCGCTAATAACTGGTGCAACTTCGGTATCTGTACCTGTTGCTGTTTCAGCATTACGCTTCTGGTGGTATGAGTAACCCGTACCAGCAGGGATCAAACGACCCACGCTCACGTTCTCTTTAAGACCGCGTAGCTTATCACTCTTACCGCCAACTGCCGCTTCTGTCAGTACGCGTGTGGTTTCCTGGAACGATGCTGCTGAGATAAATGACTCAGTAGCTAGAGACGCCTTGGTAATACCAAGAAGCTCACGCTCGAAGGTTGCTGGCTGCTTACCTTGTGCTTCAAGTTCGCGGTTAGCGATCTTCACACGTGATACTTCAGCTTGCTCACCTGCTAGGAACTCACTGTCACCTGCGTTGGTGATCTCACACTTACGCAGCATTTGACGAATGATAACTTCGATGTGCTTATCGTTAATCTTTACGCCCTGTAGACGGTATACGTCTTGAACTTCATTAACGATGTAGTTAGCAACTTTATGAATACCACGTAGACGTAGAATATCATGTGCAGCTTCAGCACCATCTGCAATAACCTCACCACGTTCGACTTTTTCACCTTCGAACACGTTTAGGTTACGCCACTTAGGGATCATCTCTTCATAGTGATCACCACCATCTGCGGGTGTGATAACTAGACGACGCTTACCCTTAGTCTCTTTACCGAACGAGATTGTACCTGAGTGCTCAGCAAGAATTGCAGGCTCTTTAGGCTTACGCGCTTCAAACAGGTCGGCTACGCGAGGTAGACCACCGGTAATATCACGAGTCTTAGACGATTCTTGTGGAATACGCGCTAGCGCGTCACCAACGTTAATTGGTGCGTTATCGTCTTGAGCAACAATCGCGTTACCAGGTAAGAAGTATTGCGCAGGAACTTCAGTTCCAGGGATCATCAGATCGTTGCCGTCGGCACCGATTAGACAGATCGCAGGACGCATCTCTTTACCCGCACTTGGACGTTGACCCACTTCCATTACCACGATAGAAGATAGACCAGTTAGCTCATCTGTTTGACGTGTCATAGTGACACCTTCAATCATATCAACGAACTTGATACTACCTGCTACTTCAGAAACGATTGGGTGAGTATGCGGATCCCAGTTAGCGATAATTTCGCCAGCTGCAACAGCATCGTCTTCCAACTTCTCAAGTACAGTACCGTAAGGAACCTTATAACGCTCTTTCTCACGACCAAGCTCATCGATAATCGCTAGCTCAGAAGAACGAGAAACGATAACCAACTTGCCTACGCTGTTTGTTACGTACTTAGCATTGTGCAGCTTAAGAGTACCAAGGTTCTTAACTTGAACATTGTTCTCAGCTGACGCTCGAGATGCAGCACCACCAATGTGGAAGGTACGCATCGTAAGCTGTGTTCCTGGCTCACCAATTGACTGAGCAGCAACAACACCAATCGCTTCACCTTGGTTGATGATATGGCCACGAGCCAAATCACGACCGTAACAGGCAGCACACACACCGAAGTCTGTGTCACAGCTAATTACTGAGCGAACGATCATCTCATCGATAGAGTTCTCTTCGACGATGTCACACCATGCTTCGTCAAGCAGTGTATTACGTGGTACAAGTACTTCTTCAGTACCTGGCTTGAATACATCTTGAGCAACAACACGACCCAGAACGCGCTCACGTAACGGCTCAACAACATCACCACCTTCAATAAGTGGTTTCATTGTCAGACCTTCGAACGTGCCACAATCTTCTTCGATGACAACTAGATCTTGTGCAACGTCTACTAGACGACGAGTTAGGTAACCAGAGTTAGCCGTCTTAAGTGCCGTATCCGCTAGACCCTTACGAGCACCGTGAGTAGAGATAAAGTATTGAGATACGTTTAGACCTTCACGGAAGTTAGCTGTGATCGGAGTCTCGATGATTGAGCCATCTGGCTTAGCCATCAGACCACGCATACCCGCCAACTGACGGATCTGTGCAGCACTACCACGAGCGCCCGAGTCAGCCATCATATAGATGCTGTTAAACGACTCTTGCTCTTCCTCTTCACCATCACGGTTAATCACTGTCTCTGAAGACAGGTTAGCCATCATCGCTTTAGAAACTTTCTCGTTCGCACTTGCCCAGATATCGATGACCTTGTTGTAACGCTCACCAGCAGTTACAAGACCTGACTGGAACTGCTCTTGAATTTCAAGAACTTCCGCTTCAGCGTCAGCAACTAGCGTGTACTTCTCATCTGGAATAACCATATCGTTAATACCTACAGAGGCACCCGATACAGTTGCATAGTGGAAACCGGCATACATCAATTGGTCAGCAAAGATAACCGTATCTTTAAGACCTAGTTGACGATAACAAGTGTTCAATAGCTTAGATATCTGCTTCTTACCCATGTTCTGGTTAACCAGATCATAAGATAGACCTTTCGGTAAGATGCGAGAAAGCAGTGCACGACCAACCGTAGTATCAACGATACGACGTGATTCAGTGCGCTCACCATTCTCACCAATTTGAGTCTCTGTTACACGTACTTTAATGCGAGCATGGATAGCAGCAACTTTAGTACGGTAAGCCTTTTCGACTTCGTCGATAGACTCAAACGCCATACCTTCACCTTTACCGTTTACACATTCACGGCTGGTGTAGTACAGACCCAATACAACGTCCTGTGACGGTGTGATAACCGGCTCACCGTTTGCTGGTGATAGGATGTTGTTGGTAGACATCATAAGCGAACGTGCTTCTAGCTGAGCTTCCAGCGTTAGCGGCACGTGAACAGCCATTTGGTCACCATCGAAGTCGGCGTTGTATGCCGCACAAACCAAAGGATGAAGCTGAATCGCTTTACCTTCAATCAATACTGGCTCAAAAGCCTGGATACCTAGTCTGTGCAGTGTTGGTGCACGGTTAAGCATCACAGGGTGTTCACGAATCACATCGTCTAGAACATCCCAAACTTCAGGAACTTCACGCTCTACCATCTTCTTAGCAGCTTTGATCGTAGTCGCAAGACCACGGCCTTCTAGCTTGCCATAGATGAAAGGCTTAAATAGCTCAAGTGCCATCTTCTTAGGAAGACCACACTGATGTAAGCGAAGTGTTGGACCTACGGTAATTACCGAACGACCAGAGTAATCCACACGCTTACCTAGTAGGTTCTGACGGAAACGACCTTGCTTACCTTTGATCATATCGGCCAAAGATTTAAGCGGACGCTTGTTAGAACCCGTAATAGCACGACCACGACGACCGTTATCTAGCAGGGCATCAACAGACTCTTGCAACATACGCTTTTCGTTACGTACGATGATGTCTGGAGCAGCTAGGTCTAACAGACGCTTTAGACGATTGTTACGGTTGATCACACGACGGTAAAGGTCGTTCAGATCAGAGGTAGCAAAACGTCCGCCGTCTAGTGGTACTAGAGGACGTAGATCTGGTGGCAGAACTGGTAGCACTTTAAGGATCATCCACTCAGGCTTGTTACCTGATTGGAAGAATGCCTCAATAAGCTTAAGACGCTTAGTGATCTTCTTACGACGAGTCTCAGAGTTAATTGATGGCAACTCTTCGCGCATCATATCAATCTCTTTTTCAAGATCGATAGCACGTAGCAATTCTAGAACTGCTTCTGCACCCATCTTAGCTTCGAACTCATCACCGTACTCTTCCAATGCATCCAGATAGTTTTCTTCTGTTAGCATTTGGCCACGTTCAAGACTGGTCATGCCAGGCTCGATTACAACGAAAGATTCGAAGTAAAGTACACGTTCAATATCACGAAGTGTCATGTCTAGCATCAAACCGATACGAGACGGAAGCGACTTCAAGAACCAAATGTGTGCAACTGGGCTAGCAAGATCGATGTGACCCATACGCTCACGACGTACTTTAGTCTGTGTAACTTCAACGCCACACTTTTCACAGATCACACCACGGTGCTTAAGACGTTTATACTTACCGCATAAACATTCGTAATCTTTTACTGGACCAAAAATACGCGCACAGAATAAGCCTTCACGCTCAGGCTTAAAGGTACGGTAGTTAATGGTTTCTGGCTTCTTAACTTCACCAAATGACCAAGAGCGGATTAGATCTGGCGACGCTAGTCCGATCTTGATGCCGTTAAACTCTTCGGTCTTGCTTTGCTGTTTCAGAAACTTTAATAAGTCTTTCACGTTTCTCTCCTGAAGGAGTTAAACCGGGTGCCCTGCTACTGCAAGGCACCAATTTATTGCCAAACTAGTGTGTCACTAGTTTTAGTCTTGATCCAACTCGATATTAATACCGAGTGAACGGATCTCCTTCAACAATACGTTGAAAGACTCTGGCATGCCTGGTTGCATCTGGTGGTTACCGTCGACAATATTCTTATACATATTGGTACGACCGTTAACATCATCAGACTTAACAGTTAGCATCTCTTGAAGCGTATAAGCGGCACCGTATGCTTCTAGTGCCCAAACTTCCATCTCACCGAAACGCTGACCACCAAACTGAGCTTTACCACCCAATGGCTGCTGAGTAACAAGACTGTAAGAACCCGTAGAACGAGCATGCATCTTATCATCAACCAAGTGGTTAAGTTTTAGCATATACATGTAACCAACAGTTACCTGACGCTCAAACTCATCACCGGTACGACCATCAAACAATTTGCGCTGACCAGTAGTAGGAAGACCAGCTAATGCTAGCATCTCCTTGATCTCTTTCTCTTTCGCGCCATCGAATGCTGGAGTCGCAGTCGGAATACCACCTTTAAGGTTCTTAGCAAGACGAACCACTTCATCATCGGTAAATGAATCGATATCGACGCGCTGCTGCACCTCTTCACCTAACTCATAAACTTCTTTGATGTAGCCACGAAGCTCAGCAAGTTCACGCTGCTCTTCAAGCATTGCAGCGATCTTATCACCGATACCTTTAGCTGCAGCGCCAAGATGCACCTCAAGAACCTGACCGATGTTCATACGCGATGGTACACCAAGTGGGTTCAGTACGATGTCGATTGGGTTACCATTCTCATCGTAAGGCATATCTTCAACAGGGTTAATCTTAGAGATAACACCCTTGTTACCATGACGACCCGCCATCTTATCACCAGGCTGGATAGTACGCTTAACTGCAAGGTAAACCTTAACAATCTTAAGTACGCCAGGTGCTAAGTCATCACCTTGAGTGATCTTGCGACGCTTAACTTCAAACTTCTTATCGAAGTCGGCTTTAAGCTCGTCATGCTGCTCAGCAAGCTGCTCTAGTTCAGTCTGCTTACCTTCGTCATCAATGCTTTGTGAAAGCAGTTGTGAACGTGGAATAGCATCCAATTGAGCTTCGTTGAAGCCTGCACTCAGTAGAAGGTTACGTGCACGTCCATAAACACCCTCTTCGAGGATCTGGAACTCTTCAGTCAAGTCTTTCTTAGCTTGACGAACATGCATCTCTTCAATTTCAACAGCACGCTTATCTTTCTCAACGCCGTCACGGGTAAATACCTGAACGTCGATGATAGTACCTTTAACAGAGTTAGGTACGCGTAGAGAGCTGTCTTTAACATCAGAGGCCTTCTCACCGAAGATAGCACGGAGAAGCTTCTCTTCTGGAGTCAGCTGAGTTTCACCCTTAGGTGTCACCTTACCAACCAGAATGTCGCCACCCTTAACTTCAGCACCGATATAAACGATACCTGATTCATCTAGCTTAGAAAGCGCAGACTCACCAACGTTTGGAATATCAGCTGTGATCTCTTCACTACCCAACTTAGTATCACGAGCGATACAAGACAGCTCCTGAATGTGGATAGTGGTGAAACGATCTTCTTGAGCAACACGCTCAGAGATAAGGATCGAATCCTCAAAGTTGTAACCGTTCCAAGGCATGAACGCGATACGCATGTTCTGACCAAGAGCCAAATCACCTAAATCGGTAGATGGACCATCAGCAAGAACGTCACCAGTCACAACTGGATCACCCATCGCACAACAAGGACGTTGGTTAATACAAGTGTTCTGGTTAGAACGCGTGTACTTAGTCAAGTTGTAGATATCGATACCAGCTTCGCCTGGACGTAGCTCAGACTCATTAACCTTAACAACGATACGGCTTGCATCAACATAGTCGATGTAACCGCCACGCTTAGCAACGACAACAACACCAGAGTCAACAGCAAGAGTACGCTCAATACCTGTACCTACTAGTGGCTTGTCAGCCTTTAGTGTTGGTACGGCTTGACGTTGCATGTTCGCACCCATCAATGCACGGTTAGCATCATCGTGTTCTAGGAACGGAATAAGTGACGCTGCAACTGAAATGATCTGCTGTGGCGATACATCCATATATTGGATATCTGCAGCACCCATAAATGTTGAATCACCTTTATGACGACAAGCGATAAGCTCATCCATCATGCGGCCATTCTCGTCTAAGTCGACGATAGCCTGTGCAATAACGTAACGGCCCTCTTCGATTGCTGATAGGTAATCGACCTGATCAGTAACCACACCATCAATAACCTTACGGTAAGGTGTTTCAAGGAAACCATAAGAGTTAGTACGCGCAAAACTTGCTAACGAGTTAATTAGACCAATGTTTGGACCTTCAGGGGTCTCAATTGGACATAAACGACCGTAGTGAGTTGGGTGTACATCTCGAACTTCAAAACCTGCACGTTCACGGGTCAAACCACCTGGACCAAGAGCCGAAATACGGCGCTTATGTGTCACTTCTGAAAGTGGGTTGTTCTGATCCATAAACTGAGACAGCTGAGAAGAACCGAAGAACTCTTTAACTGCTGCAGAGATTGGCTTAGCGTTGATAAGATCTTGTGGCATTAGCTCATTAAGATCACCAAGGCTTAAACGCTCACGTACGGCACGTTCTACACGAACTAGACCGACACGGAACTGGTTTTCAGCCATTTCGCCAACACTACGGATACGACGGTTACCCAAGTGATCGATATCATCAACTTCATCATTACCATTACGGATAGTGATGATGTTCTTCATTACAGCAACGATATCTTCTTTAGATAGAATGCCTGTACCTTCGTCATCATCGATACCGAGACGACGGTTGAACTTCATACGACCTACTTTAGATAGATCATAACGCTCTTCACTGAAGAACAAGTTCTGGAATAACGCTTCTGCTGCATCTTTGGTTGGTGGCTCGCCAGGACGCATCATACGGTAGATCTCTACAAGCGCTTCAAGGCGGTTAGTTGTAGAATCAATACGCAGTGTATCTGACATATAAGCACCATTATCAAGCTCGTTGATATACAGTGTGCTTATCTCTTTGATACCAGCCAAAGAAAGCTTAGCAAGATCTTCAAGTGTCATCTCTGCGTTAGCAGAAACCAATACTTCGCCAGTATCAGGATCAATATAGTCTTGACCTGAAATCTTACCAACGATGTAATCTACTGGCACTTCAAGCTCAGTGGTATTGCTCTTCTCAAGTTGACGAATATGACGTGCAGTAATACGACGTCCTTTCTCAACGATGATAGTACCTTCAACATCTTTAATGTCGTAGCTTGCAGTTTCACCACGTAGGCGCTCTGCAACAAGGTCCATCACTAATGAATCTTTCTTGATCTTAAAGTTAACGCGATCGAAGAATAGATCCAAAATATCCTGAGTAGAGTAGTCTAGTGCACGTAGAATGATAGAAGCCGCAAGTTTACGACGACGGTCAATACGTACAAATAGTGCATCTTTAGGATCGAATTCGAAATCTAACCAAGAACCACGGTAAGGAATAATACGTGCGTTATAAAGCACCTTACCTGAAGAGTGGGTCTTGCCGCGGTCATGATCAAAGAATACACCTGGTGAACGGTGTAGCTGAGAAACAATAACACGCTCAGTACCATTGATAACAAAGGTACCGTTTTCAGTCATTAATGGGATATCACCCATGTAGACTTCTTGCTCTTTAATGTCTTTGACTGTGCCAGGTGCTGCTTCACGGTCATACAGAACCATACGCAATTTAACGCGTAGTGGTGCAGAGTAAGTTACGCCGCGGATTTGACACTCTTTCACATCAAAAACAGGTTCGCCTAGCTTATAGCTAACGTACTGTAATTCTGAGTTACCAGAAAAACTTTTGATGGGAAAAACGCTACGGAAAGCGGCTTCAAAACCACGCTCACCTGTAGGATCTTGATCGGTGAACTTTTTAAATGAGTCCAACTGTATAGACAAAAGATAAGGAATATCCAAAACCTGTGGACGTTTACCAAAATCTTTGCGAATACGCTTCTTTTCAGAATAGGAGTAAACCATGGGTTTCCTCTGATTGCGAGATGTGACCAAGACTGAACCAACCTAAATGTTGAGACAGCACGTTTGCCCATCACCGTTGATGGCAAGAACCTAACCAGTAATCTCTGCTAGGAACTGCAAAATCTGGCGATAAACGGTGAATAAAAAATCGCCTGCGCATACAGCGCAAAAAAGGCCGACGGTTAAAAAACCGCCAGCCCTCGCCTGATTGCTCAGGCTAGTAAGTTAAAATTTAACTTACTTGATTTCTACTTCAGCACCAGCTGCTTCTAGCTCAGCTTTAAGAGCTTCAGCTTCAGCTTTCTCTAGGCCTTCTTTAACTGCTACTGGAGCAGATTCAGCCATAGCTTTAGCTTCTTTCAGGCCAAGACCTGTAGCGCCACGAAGTGCTTTAATTACTGCAACTTTGTTTGCACCAAATGAAGTCATCATAACGTCAAATTCAGTTTGCTCAGCAGCAGCAGCACCGCCTTCAGCACCGCCAGCAACAACAGCAGCTGCAGCAGATACGCCGAACTTCTCTTCCATTGCTTCGATTAGTTCAACAACTTCCATTACAGACATTTCTGCAAAGGCTTCTAAGATTTGGTCTTTAGTGATAGACATAACAAAAAATTCCTAATGTTCTGAATTTAGGCAGCAAGTTTAAACTTAAGCTGCTTCTTCTTTTTGATCGCGAAGTGCGGCCAGTAGACGTACAAATTTGCCAGCAGATGCTTCTTTCATAGTCATCATCAACTGAGCTAATGCTTCGTCGTACGTTGGCAATTTCGCTAAACGATCAATATCGGCTGCAGGGATTACTTCCCCTTCAAAGGCTGCTGCTTTAATTTCAAACTTCTCTTGTGCAGTTGCGAAATCTTTAAGAAGACGCGCTGCAGCACCTGGGTGCTCATTAGAGAATGCAATTAAAGTAGGACCAGTAAACGTATCGCTTAAGCACTCAAAATCAGTACCAGCTACAGCGCGTTTAACTAGAGTGTTACGAACAACTTTAACGTAAACTCCGGCTTCACGAGCTGCTCTACGCAGTCCGGTCATTTCACCTACAGTTACACCGCGTGAATCGGCTACAACTGCAGATAAAGCACCTTTGGCAGCTTCGTTGACTTCAGCAACAATCGCTTTTTTGTCTTCGAGTCCTAATGCCATTGGCTTTACTCCTGGATTCTATCTAGGGAATTCCCTAGCAATTACCATGCTAAACACCTAAATGTTTAGCGACTTACGGTGCTTATCCAGTAGAAAAAAATCTTTCTGGGGTCCGACACCGTCTACGTAGGAGATTAAGTTAACCTTTAGGCTAACACCTACGGTCTTGGACGGAAGCCTACTTTCATCACTCAATGACGAAATAGGCCCCAACCCACAAAGTGCGCGCATTATAATTTAATACGCCCGCTTTGTAAAATTTATAGCGCTTTAGCCAGAGTAGCCTGGTCAACCGCAACACCTGCACCCATAGTGGTAGAGATGCTTACTTTCTTAAGGAAAACACCTTTAGCTGAAGCTGGCTTAGCCTTCACAAGAGCACCGATTAGGGCTTCTAGGTTTTCTTTAAGTTGAACAGTTTCAAAATCCACTTTACCGATAGTAGTGTGGATAATACCGTTCTTGTCTGTACGGTAACGAACCTGACCAGCTTTAGCGTTCTTAACAGCTTCAGCAACGTTAGGTGTTACAGTGCCAGTCTTAGGGTTAGGCATTAGACCACGTGGGCCTAAGATCTGACCAAGTTGACCAACAACGCGCATTGCATCTGGAGATGCGATAACTACGTCGAAGTTCATCTCACCAGCTTTAACTTGTGCAGCAAGCTCGTCCATACCAACTAGCTCAGCGCCAGCAGCAGTTGCCGCTTCAGCGTTAGCACCTTGGGTGAATACAGCAACACGAACTTCACGACCAGTACCGTGTGGTAGTACAGTAGCACCACGAACGTTTTGGTCAGATTTACGTGGGTCAACACCAAGATTAACAGCAACGTCAACACTTTCTACGAACTTAGCAGTAGCTAGTTCTTTTAGAAGTGCAACAGCTTCATTGATATCGTAGTTTTTAGTTACTTCTACTTTTTCGCGGATCAAACGAGCGCGTTTAGTTAGCTTTGCCATTATATTAGTCCTCTACTACCAAACCCATTGAGCGCGCAGTACCTTCAATTGAGCGAGTCATCGCTTCAATATCAGCACCAGTCATATCAGCCGCTTTAGTTTCAGCAATTTCCTGAACAGCGCTACGCTTGATAGTTCCCACTTTCTCAGTGTTAGGACGGCCAGAACCAGACTTCAGACCAGCTGCCTTAAGCAGTAGGAAAGATGCAGGTGGCGTCTTAGTTTCGAAAGTGAAAGAGCGATCACTATATACAGTGATAACTACTGGAATCGGCATACCTTTGTCGAACTTTTCAGTACGAGCGTTGAATGCTTTACAGAATTCCATGATGTTAACACCCTTCTGACCCAATGCAGGGCCGACTGGTGGCGACGGGTTTGCAGCACCGGCTGCTACTTGTAGCTTGATGTAACCATCAACTTTCTTAGCCATGAGTATTTCCTCAGTATGGGTACAAACGCTATTGACGAAATGTCAGTTAGCTCCCCGAAAATAATGGGTGCAGATTCTATAACAAATCTGCACCCAGTCCAAATGTTTTTTGTACTTAATTTAATCAGCTTTTTTCGATCTGACCGAAGTCTAGTTCAACCGGAGTAGAACGACCGAAGATCATGACAGAAACCTTGACGCGGTTCTTCTCATAATCAACCTCTTCAACGGTACCGTTGAAGTCAGCAAAAGGACCATCAGTAACGCGTACGACTTCGCCTGGCTCAAAGATAACGCGATGCGTTGGAGTCTCAGTAGTCTCTTGTAGGCGTTGAAGAATAGCGTTTGCTTCTCTATCAGAGATAGGTGCAGGACGATCTGATGTGCCACCGATGAAGCCCATTACACGTGGAATGCTCTTCACTAAATGCCAGCTTTCATCATTCATTTCCATCTGTACTAATACATAACCTGGAAAGAATTTACGTTCACTTTTACGTCGCTGACCGGCACGCATCTCTACAACTTCTTCTGTAGGGACGAGTATTTCGCCGAAATACTGCTCCATGCTGTGCATCTGAATATATTCATGCAGAGTCTTAGTTACACGGCCCTCATAACCAGAAAATGCCTGGACTACGTACCATCTTTTTTTAGCTTCAGTTGCTTCAGTCATTCGAAATGCCTATACGCCTGTAATAAAATTAACAATTCTCAGTAATACTGCGTCCATTCCCCAAAGGATTAACGCTAGTACACCGGTCGCTGCTAATACAATAAATGTTGTATTTAGCGCTTCTTGACGCGTAGGCCAAACAACCTTACGTACTTCTATTTGTGCTTCACGAGCAAAAGTTAGCGCCTGCTTGCCCTTTTCAGTTTGTAATGCAATGAATCCAGCAATAACAAAAGCTACCACCACACTGATTGCACGAACCAAAACACTGGCTTCGCTATACATCTGGTTGCCCACAATAGCAGCAGCCAATAAAATAACGACTAGGGCCCACTTTACGATATCCAGAGAGTTACCCTGGCTTTCAGTATTTGTTGTCATCGATTAGTTCCGTTACTCACTACGACCTGAGCTTGCGTTTAGCTGATGGTTATAAGGAAACTCATCAAGCCACTATAATTCCGAGCCTACACTCTCAATTGCTAAATGTAAGCTCAGAGGGTCAAAAATCGGCCATAGATTGTATTCTTATTCTAGCTACGAAGCAAGAATACAAGCGTTGTCTTGGTCAGAATATCCGTAAAAAAACAAAAAAGGAAGCCGAAGCTTCCTTTTTGGATGTTTACTAAAGAGTATCGCGATTAAGCGATGATCTTAGCTACAACACCAGCACCAACTGTACGACCACCTTCACGGATTGCGAAGCGTAAACCTTCGTCCATCGCGATTGGGCAGATTAGCGTTACAGTCATCTGTACGTTATCACCAGGCATTACCATCTCTACGCCTTCTGGCAATTCGATAGTACCGGTTACGTCAGTTGTACGGAAGTAGAACTGTGGACGGTAGCCTTTGAAGAATGGAGTGTGACGTCCACCTTCTTCTTTAGACAGAACGTAGATTTCTGACTGGAAAGTTGTGTGTGGAGTGATTGAACCTGGCTGTGCAAGTACTTGACCACGTTCAACGTCTTCACGCTTAGTACCACGTAGAAGAACACCACAGTTCTCACCAGCACGACCTTCGTCAAGCAGCTTACGGAACATCTCAACACCAGTACAAGTAGTCTTAGTAGTATCTTTGATACCAACGATTTCTACTTCTTCACCAACTTTGATGATACCGCGCTCTACACGACCAGTTACAACTGTACCACGGCCTGAGATTGAGAAAACATCTTCTATTGGAAGAATGAATGCACCATCAATAGCACGCTCTGGCTCTGGAATGTAAGTATCTAGTGCTTCTGCAAGCTCAATGATCTTAGCTTCCCACTCTGGCTCGCCTTCAAGAGCTTTAAGTGCTGAACCTTGGATAACTGGTAGGTCATCACCTGGGAACTCATACTCAGAAAGAAGTTCACGAACTTCCATCTCTACTAGCTCTAAAAGCTCTTCATCATCAACCATGTCACACTTGTTCATGAATACGATGATGAAAGGTACACCAACCTGACGAGAAAGCAGGATGTGCTCACGAGTCTGTGGCATTGGACCATCTGTAGAAGCAACTACTAGGATAGCGCCGTCCATTTGAGCAGCACCAGTGATCATGTTTTTAACATAATCGGCGTGACCAGGACAATCTACGTGTGCGTAGTGGCGAGTAGGAGTGTCATATTCGATGTGAGAGGTATTAATTGTAATACCGCGCTCACGCTCTTCTGGAGCGTTATCGATCTGTGCGAAGTCACGAGCTTCACCACCGTAAGTCTTAGTCAATACAGCTGAGATAGCTGCTGTAAGCGTAGTTTTACCATGGTCAACGTGACCGATAGTACCAACGTTTACATGTGGTTTATTACGTTCAAATTTTTCTTTAGCCATGGTATTGCCCCAATCAGAGATCTTGGTGATTAAACCGCGTACAACAAAAAATCCGATGCATTTAAAGGCATCGAATCGATTAATTTTTTTGCGTAACTAGGAATTTTAACAGGTTGGCGCTGAAAGGGTAGTTTTTAATAACCTAACCCCTTTTCAGGGGGCACCCTTTATTGAGTGCATTCAGCGAATATTGGAGCGGATGGCGGGAATCGAACCCGCGTTATCAGCTTGGAAGGCTGGAGTAATACCATTATACGACATCCGCGCAACCTACTAAGGTTACCTAACTACTTAGAATATGGTGGAGGGAGAAGGATTCGAACCTTCGAAGGCTGAGCCGTCAGATTTACAGTCTGATCCCTTTGGCCACTCGGGAACCCCTCCAGAGAAATGGTGCCGGCACCAAGAGTCGAACTCGGGACCTACTGATTACAAGTCAGTTGCTCTACCAACTGAGCTATGCCGGCGTGTCATTTCGGTAGCGGATATTATGGAAATGTCGGCATAAGTGCAATAGCTAAATTGAAAAAAAATGAAAATAATCGTTTTTTAATGTTTTTTCGGTTACAAAATCAGCTTTGCGTTTATTATTCCACCACGAAAACGTCAGCAGCAGAAACATCGAGTTCAAACTCGTGTTTATTATTGTTCATGATTATCCGTTAGTGTACTGTGCCTCCTCACAGGAGAGAAAACTAATGAAATCCGAAAATCAAATTCACACTGCACTCTATCTTGCGTTTCAACGATCGCAGTGGGCCGAATTAAGAGAATCGGTACCTCTTACATTAAATGAGCCTGAGCTTGCTAATCTTAGAGGTATAAACGAAAAACTATCGCTTACTGAAGTCACCGATATCTACCTTCCTCTTAGCCGTTTGCTTAATCTTATTGTCGGTGCTAAACAAAAACGTGGTCTCGTACTTAATGAGTTTCTAGGAAGAAAGCCTCCTAAGCGCCCCTATATCATCAGCATTGCTGGTAGTGTTGCTGTAGGTAAAAGTACCACCGCACGTATTCTACAAGCTTTATTGAGTCAATGGCCTGAACACCCTAGAGTTGATCTTGTGACAACTGATGGTTTTTTATACCCATTGGCCGAACTCAAACGTCGGGGGTTACTACAACGTAAAGGCTTTCCTGAAAGCTATGATATGAAGCTATTAGTAGAATTCATCTCCAACATAAAAGCTGGAGCGCCTTATGTTGAAGCACCTCTCTACTCTCATGTTAGCTATGACAGAATCACAGATGATCATCAGGCAATTGAAAGCCCGGATATTTTGATCATTGAAGGATTAAACGTTCTCCAAACAAGCCAAGATGCAGCAGTGGGGACACAGCAACCTTTCGTGTCTGATTTCGTCGACTTTTCGATCTATGTTGATGCCCAGGAGCAACTGCTGAAGAAGTGGTATATAGATAGGTTTTTACAGTTCCGCGGTGGTGCGTTTAGTGATGAAAACTCCTACTTCCACCACTACTCTAAGCTAAATGATAACGAAGCCAAAATCACTGCAGCAAATATTTGGGATAGCATCAACGGCCCCAACTTAAAGCTCAATATTGAGCCCACTCGAGACCGTGCTCACTTGATCTTGCAAAAAGGCGATGACCACTTGATGAGTCAGGTGCTACTTCGTAAATAAGGTTAACAGAAGTGCCTATTGGGCACTTCTTAAGCTTATCTCTCCACCAACAAAAGACTCTACTCCCTTATCTGTTTTCAATAAAATGGACCCTGTTTTGTCGATACCTTGGCAAACTCCATCAATACGTTGCTCACCCATTAAGAGTTTTACATGCTTACCATCGAAGATATCAGCCTCTTTCCAGCGAGTTAAAAATGCCGATAACCCCTCTTTTTCAAATAAAGTAAGATCTTCATGGAGCTGGCGCTGCAATGAGATTGTTAACTCGGTTTTACTCGGCACGACTCTACTTTGAGAAAGATCGCTCCATGGTTGATCAATCTTATCTCCTTGGGCACGAGACATAGACATATTAATCCCGATCCCAATAACCAGATGACACTCTGTATCTGCCTGACCATTCATCTCAACTAACACACCGGCTAATTTTTTATTATCAAGATAGATATCATTCGGCCACTTTACACCTAAACCATCGATCCCGAAATTATTGAGCACTTTAACCAAAGAACAGGCAACCACTAGACTTAATCCTGTAGCTTGAGCCATCCCTTGAGACAAATTCCAGTACATAGAACAATATAGATGGCATCCGTAGGGAGAGATCCAAGTTCTTCCACGCCGACCTCGTCCAGCCGATTGATACTCAGCAACGCAGATATCACCGGAAGATAGCTCCTCACAATGCTTAAGCAAAAAAGCATTCGTGCTGGGGATCTCATCGTAATAAAAACAACGTTGTGTAACGGTCTCCTTTAATAGAGCTTCATCTATCAAAGAGAGTGAATTAGCTAATTTATATCCCTTTCCTTTGACGCTAAACACCTCGACGCCATACTCTTCTAACGCACTAATGTGGTTAGCGATGGCAGTTCGAGACACTCCCAGCTTAGCGGCTAAAGCTTCACCTGAAACAAACTGCTCAGAATCGAGTACAGATAAAATCTCACGCTTACGCTGCCATTGATCAATCATTAGTTAACTCCCTCTCACCTTGTGCGCCAATTACTCTGGGTTCAGCTTCTAGAATGACAGAAAAGAGGGTATAAATCTTCTCAATAATGTACCTTGCCAAACACATAACATCATCACCTGTTGCCCCGCCCTTATTAACTAAAACAAGAGCTTGCTGTTCATGTACCGAAGCTTTACCGATAGCAAAACCTTTTAGGCCTGCGTTATCGATCAACCAACCCGCCGCTAATTTTGTGCCACCATCGACAGGATAGCCAACAATAGTCGGATATTGCCTTTGCAGTGTTAAATACTGTTCAGTGCTAACGATGGGATTTTTAAAAAAGCTTCCCGCGTTTCCCAACATCTTTGGATCAGGAAGCTTTGACATGCGAGTTTCACAGATACAGTTATATACCTGCAATGGTGTAACACTTTCAATATCAAACCGAGCTAAAGGACCATAGTCTAATCTAGGCTGCCAACGCTTACTCAGCTTAAAGCCCACGGAGGTAATAACAGCTAAGCCCTTTAACTCTCTCTTGAAGATAGAGTCTCGATAACCAAAATCACACTCTGCTGCGTTAAATCGTTTCAACTTCCCATCGGTAAGGTCAAGATATTCAACCCAGTCACAAACATCGACAAACTCAACGCCATAGGCGCCTATGTTTTGTATAGGTGCAGCGCCTACAGTCCCAGGGATCAAAGCCAGATTTTCTAAGCCAGAAATACCGAGCTTAAGGCAATACTCAACCAACTCATGCCAATTTTCACCAGCCTCGACAGTGAGAAGGTAACAATCGCTATCCTCACTAACCTCAACACCTCTCGTTAAAATACGTACAACCGTACCGAGATAATCTTCGATTAATAAAATGTTACTCCCACCACCAAGCACAAAAAATGGCTTACCAGCCTGATGAAGTCCAAGGCAAGTTTCAACCAAGCTCTCTTTGGAATCAGCATTAATAATTGAGACGCAAGCATGCTCAATAGCAAAGGTATTGTAAGCCTTCAAAGAGTGGAGTTGTTCAGCAGACATAGAGAGATAGCTTCAGATCTAAAAATGCTATTGTAACGTATTTCGCTAACAGAGAATATCAGTAGGACAGTTCATGCTCTCAACAAAAGCCTTTCCAACCTCCAGAGACTCATCACGAGTGAAGAACATAAACCTATAGACACCGATCGCCAAAGATGATGGAAGTGTTGATTTGGCAAGAGCATCATATCAACCTGCATGCGAGGTAGGCGTTGCAAGTACGTGCTTGAGTGGGTATGCCAATAAAAAGTGATTTCTTACCCATACCAAAGGCGCCTTCCAATGGCCCAGCTGCGAGCCAGCTCTCCGCGTTCAATAGGCACGAAGCTGCGCTTCGCCAACAACGCCTATTTCACCCTACTCCACATGGAAATGTGGCATGCTTCGCATGCGCTATCTATTTCCCCATGTTCGAGTGGTCACTCTTTCGTTATTAGGCGCCTGGCAATGGCCTACTCTCGGAGTTCGCGCAGCGAACACATGGGGGCGGAGAAGTAGTGCTTTGAATGCGTAGCATTAAGCTACTTTGTAGCGAGAAGCGATGTAATCGTTGAACTGTAGGCCCCGCTCAGCGGCGGGTCGACGTCGAGAGTAGGCATTGCACGTACGTGCTTAAGTGGAAAAGCCACCTGCCTACATTGAAATTGACTATGGAAAGCAACGTTGAAAACTTATAAAACCCCAAACGCAAAAAAGCCACCTTAATAAGGTGGCTTCTTCACTTAAATAGGCGCCTGGAAATGACCTACTCTCACATGGGGAGACCCCACACTACCATCGGCGCGATTGCGTTTCACTTCTGAGTTCGAGATGGGA
>NZ_JAHZST010000026.1 GCF_019457885.1 Shewanella nanhaiensis | reverse complement strand
GTGAAGAAGCCACCTTATTAAGGTGGCTTTTTTACGTTTGGACTTTTTTAAAATAACAGCCATTAGCTCGAGCTGACCTGAAACGATGTCAGGTGGCTTATCCACTTAAGCACGTACGTGCAATGCCTATTCCCGACGTCGGCCCGCCGCTGAGCGGGGACTCCAGTTCAGCGACTACGTCGCTTCTCGCTACAGAGTAGCTTAATGCTACGCATTCAAAGCACTACTTCTCCGCCCCCATGTGTTCGCTGCGCGAACTCCGAGAGTAGGCCATTTCCAGGCGCCTAATAATACCAATCGGTATAATCATCTGGTCAGATTTATCCATGAACGATTGCATAAAGTTTTCACCGTACTAATGTCACTAATAAAGCTATTCCATGCTCGTGAGCATTGATCAACAATATCCTCATAATTGGTAAAACACTTATTAGCTAAGTGATACTGTCTCATCTAGCTCCTTACTATGCCAACCGGCATCATCCATGATCACTACAGCGTGACGATCTGGAAGGGTTGCTTGAGAGATAAGCTTTAGGTGCTGGTGCATTATCCCTTTGTCGATCCAAGGAGTGATAAGTGCCTCAGTGTTACCATTTGACGGACATACAGCACCGAAAAGCCTAGCCTTTTTAAAACCCTATAGATGCTTGATAACTCATACCTAATGCCAAAATTCTTAAAAAGGTATTCATTTATGTCATGATCAGAAAGTCTCCGCCAGTTTCAGAGAGACTTTGCTGTTCAATAAATGTTGAAAGTTGTCTAGATTGAGCAGCATTTAAGGCAGGAGGCCGGCCAGGAGATGTTTTGTGCTCAAGCCCAACTAGGCCTTGCTCCAAAAAATCATTTACCCATTTATTTACACTGGTACGGCTCACTTTAAGTATTTTGGTTATCTCAGAGCGATTGTGACCTTCACTGAAGTGCGCCAAGTCTAAAAGACGGATCCGCTTTTGTGCATTTTTCTCTCGGCGAGCCAGGCCTCGAAAATCGGTGGTTTCAAGCTTTTCCATGTGCAATTCAACTCATAGAATTAACTTAGGCATTGATGCTCGTTCACAGCTGCTATCGTATTGTGACTGTTAATTGCATTTTTACTAAAACTTATCTTGTAAGTACTCAGGAAGCTCAAGTAGTGAGTCTAACTGCTTATGAGCGATGATCCATTTTTGATCATTTCTCTGCTCTGGTGCAGGGATAGCAATGGTTTGCATATTGGCTGATCTGGCTGCAATAAGTCCATTGAATGAGTCTTCGATTGCAACACATTGGGAGCTGGATAGCTCTAGGTCATCAATGCAATTAAGGTAGACCTCTGGGTGCGGTTTTCCGCGCTTTAGATTCTCTGCCGATTGAATTGAATTAAAGTAGTGTCCTATCTCTAGTTTGTTTAAAACTGCTTGAATGATAGCTTGTGATGAAGAAGTGGCTAATCCTACTTTTAGTCCATTCGTTTTACAAAAATCCAGAGCCTTGAATACGCCTTGTATGGCTGTACCATGATCTAATATGTGTTGAACAACCTGATTCACTATCTCTGTGGCGGTTTTATGATTGTCATAGTCCCTCCATGGGAAACGCTGATACCAGTAACTGACGACTTCATCGATTCTAAGGCCAGTTGTTTGCAGTGTATCTTGGTAGCTGATGTTTAAACCGTGATTTCTCATTGTTTCATATTCAGCTAATTGCCAAGCTGGTTCAGAGTCTATTAACACCCCATCCATGTCGAAAATAACAGCTTTAATTAGTGGTGATGCCATAGTATTCCAGTATGTTCAGTATAATTAAGGTGAATATTACAGCTTTATAATGGCTTTGAGGATAATAAACTTGGTATTTTCTAGATAAGAAACCCATTATTTATATCCCTGATTTTATAATTTAACCAGATAAGTATTAGGTGTAAGTTATTGTCATTAATAGAAATAGTTAATCTCGTAAACTATGGTCTAATTACATTGATGAGTTTAATGGAATAGATTACAGTGCATTGTGAGTTGTGCTATGGATCTATCTCTTGTTTGCTCTCTATAAGAGTGTGATCTGATTCAAACTTTTCTAGACTTGTAGTATAATGCGGCCAGAAATAAGGGTCGAGCCTGCTGAACTGTGAGCTTATTTATAAAGCAGTGCAGTTTTGTTGTAAGAACGCCAAACAAAGAGGAATGTTGCCGTGCTAGAAGCATATCGTAAACACGTCGAAGAGCGTGCTTCAGAGGGCGTAGTCCCTAAGCCACTAGATGCCCAGCAAGTGGCAGAGCTAGTTGAATTAGTTAAAAACCCTCCAGCAGGTGAAGAGGCGTTTATCCTCGACCTGCTTGAGAACCGAATTCCACCGGGAGTAGATGAAGCTGCTTATGTAAAAGCAGGTTTCCTAGATGCTGTTGCTAAAGGTGAGGTGACCTCATCAATCTTATCTTCTGCACGCGCAGTTGAACTGTTGGGCACTATGCAAGGCGGTTACAACATTGAGCCTTTAATTGCTCAACTAGATGTTGAAGCGCAAGCGCCTCTTGCTGTTGAAGCACTCTCTAAAACATTATTGATGTTTGATTCTTTCCACGATGTAGTTGAGAAGATGCAAGCGGGTAATGAATTTGCTAAACAGGTCGTTAACTCTTGGGCTGAAGCTGAGTGGTTCCTAAACCGCCCTAAGCTTGAAGAGAAGGTTTCGTTGACTGTATTTAAAGTGACTGGTGAGACTAATACCGATGATCTGTCGCCTGCACCAGATGCTTGGTCTCGCCCAGATATTCCATTGCATGCGCTAGCTATGCTAAAGAATGCTCGTGATGGTATCGTTCCTGATGAAGCAGGTGTGATAGGTCCCATTAAAGAGATTGAGCAGCTTAAAACTAAAGGTTTCCCATTAGTCTATGTGGGTGATGTTGTTGGTACAGGATCTTCGCGTAAGTCTGCAACTAACTCAGTGCTTTGGTTTATGGGTGATGATATCCCTAATGTGCCTAACAAGCGTGGTGGCGGTTTCTGCTTAGGTGGCAAAATTGCGCCTATTTTCTTCAATACCATGGAAGATGCTGGCGCACTCCCTATCGAGCTAGATGTTAGCAAGATGGATATGGGCGATGTGATTGATATCTACCCGTACCAAGGTGTTGTTAAGCGTCACGATAGCGATGAAGTTATCTCTGAATTTAAATTGAAAACAGATGTGTTGATGGATGAAGTACGTGCCGGTGGCCGTATTCCGTTGATCATTGGCCGTGGACTCACTGCACGTGCCCGCGAAGTGCTTAAACTTGAGCCATCAGATGTGTTTGTACTCCCACAAGATGTTGCTGATACTGGTAAGGGATACACCCTTGCACAGAAGATGGTTGGTAAAGCATGTGGTGTAACAGGTATTCGTCCTGGTCAATATTGTGAGCCTAAGATGACTTCGGTCGGCTCTCAAGACACTACGGGTCCAATGACACGTGACGAGTTAAAAGATTTAGCGTGTTTAGGTTTCAGCGCCGATCTGACGATGCAGTCTTTCTGTCATACAGCGGCTTATCCAAAGCCTGTAGATGTAAATACTCACCATACACTACCTGATTTCATTATGAATCGTGGTGGCGTTTCTTTACGTCCTGGTGATGGTGTTATTCACTCTTGGTTAAATCGTATGTTACTTCCTGATACCGTTGGTACAGGTGGTGATTCTCATACACGTTTCCCTCTCGGTATCTCTTTCCCTGCTGGTTCCGGTCTGGTAGCTTTTGCTGCGGCGACTGGTGTTATGCCATTGGATATGCCTGAGTCAGTGTTAGTTCGCTTTAAGGGTGAGATGCAGCCTGGTATCACACTGCGTGATCTTGTACATGCTATTCCACATAAAGCGATTGAGATGGGCCTACTTACCGTTGAGAAGAAAGGTAAAATTAACTTCTTCTCTGGTCGTGTTCTTGAGATTGAAGGTCTTGAGAGTTTGAAAGTAGAGCAAGCATTTGAGCTATCTGATGCTTCTGCTGAGCGTAGTGCTGCAGGTTGTAGCATTAAGCTAGACAAAGAGCCAATTATTGAATACCTCAACTCTAACATCGTGATGTTGAAGTGGATGATTGCTGAAGGTTATGGCGATCGTCGTACTATCGAACGTCGTATTACTGCAATGCAGGAGTGGCTAGCAAACCCTGAGTTGATGTCTGCAGATGAAGATGCTGAATATGCTGCTGTGATTGAGATTGATTTGAATGACATTAAAGAGCCAATTCTTTGTGCACCAAACGATCCTGATGATGCCGTACTGCTTTCAGATGTAAAAGACACTAAGATTGATGAAGTGTTCGTTGGTTCTTGTATGACTAACATTGGTCACTTCCGCGCTACAGGTAAGATGCTAGATAAGTTTGCAAGCACTTTACCGACACGCTTATGGATTGCTCCGCCAACTAAGATGGATCGTGATCAGCTTACTGAAGAGGGTTACTACGCTATCTTTGGTCGTGTTGGTGCTCGTATCGAGATCCCTGGTTGTTCACTTTGTATGGGTAACCAAGCGCGTGTTGCTGAAGGTTCGACTGTCGTCTCTACTTCTACACGTAACTTCCCTAACCGTTTAGGTACAGGCGCAAATGTGTATTTGGCATCTGCTGAGTTAGCTTCTGTTGCTGCGCTGTTAGGTCGTCTGCCATCGGCAGAGGAGTATCAGACTTATGCGAAAGAGCTAGATGCAACTGCTGCAGATACCTATCGTTACCTGAACTTCGATAAGATTGAATCTTATACAGAGAAGGCTGGTGAGGTTATTTTTCAGTCTGCGGTTTAACAACTTTTTTGTAGAGTGAGTTAACAGTCAAAAGGCCAGCTAAATAGCTGGCCTTTTTGTATCTGTTTTTTTAGGTTACTCCTAGGGAAGAGAATAGAGCTGATGCTCACTAACCTAGTTGTACATTTTGAAAAGAGTTTGTTATGAATGCTTAGTGTGCAAGACTTCTAATAACTTGTCTTCTAATTCGAAGCGTGTTTCCATCGCATGACCTAAAGATGAAAGGTCTTTATCTAGTTGAAACAAGACTTTATCATCGACCAGTTCGGTGTATTTGTCATTGAAGTCTAGCGCTGAATCTGTGGTTTCGCTGATACGGGGAACGAGCTTTTGAGCGAGCTCTTTGCTTGAAACACCGTTCTTTTCGCATGCGGTCACGACTTGATCGTAAACCTCGAAATGCCCTTCAGAAACATAGTCCATGAGCTGATCACAAAACTCTTTAACCAAGGTGATTGCAGGGAGCGATTTCTCTGTCGAATCGTAGGGAGGAATTCCGGCTATTTTGCAGTAATTTATCAGTAGTTTACGACGGTTGTTTAGCCAGTGATCGATTAAGGTGTTTGCACCACCCCATCTTTGTTCGGCTTTTTCCAATTGTTTTAACATGATAGTTCCCGATTCTGATTTCTTCCCTGACTTCTAATGTAGGTGACAACTAGGGTATTAATCAACCATTATTCGACTATTTTGCGAGATAATAGAAATTGATCGGAGAGGTTGTTTTTTTCAGAAGAAAATAGTGACGAGGTAGGGGATTGAATCGGTTAAAAATAAAATGCCCAGCGATAAATGTTATCGCTGGGCGAGTATTGGTTTTGCGGGCTCGATGCGACGAGCTTCTTGATTGTTCTTGCTAGCGCAGACTTTTTATACCAAAGGCCAGTGAGCTGTGCAACTTTTTTTTCTCATATTGAGAACATTCACTGTTAATATTTATCAGGATACATTTCTGTTTACTCTTTGTTCAATTGAGTTAAACATGTTCATCTTGGTTATTTTTTATATGTAGTGGTGTTTGTCACATAAATGATCTCAGGGAGATTATTTTACTCTCGTAAATGCTAAACTACGCCCAGCGGAAATCAATAAGTCTAGGAATAGAGCCACATGGCAGAATTAAAAAATGATCGTTATTTACGCGCCTTACTAAAACAACCTGTCGACAGAACTCCTGTTTGGATGATGCGCCAAGCTGGCCGTTACCTTCCAGAGTACAAAGCGACACGTGCTGAAGCTGGTGATTTTATGTCACTGTGTAAGAATCAGGACTTAGCTTGTGAAGTTACGCTTCAGCCACTTCGCCGATATGATCTTGATGCTGCTATTCTGTTTTCAGATATTTTGACAATACCTGATGCTATGGGCTTAGGTCTGTACTTCGAAACCGGTGAAGGTCCTCGTTTCCAGCGTCCTACCGATACGATCGATGCGATCAAAAAGCTTTCAATTCCAGATCCAGAAGATGAGCTTGGCTATGTGATGCGTGCGGTTAGCACTATTCGCCGTGAGCTTAAAGGTGAAGTTCCTTTGATTGGCTTCTCTGGCTCACCTTGGACTCTGGCCACTTACATGGTGGAAGGTGGTTCAAGCAAGACATTCGAAAAGATTAAGAAGATGGCTTACGAAGAGCCTGCAACCTTGCATATGCTTCTCGACAAGCTTGCTGATTCAGTGATTTTGTACCTGAATGCTCAAGTAGCAAATGGTGCACAGTCTCTGATGATTTTCGATTCATGGGGTGGTGCGTTATCTCATCACGCATACCGTGAGTTCTCTCTGCGTTATATGCAGAAGATCGTTGATGGCTTAACACGTCATGCAGACGGCCGCCAAGTTCCTGTTACTCTGTTCACTAAAGGTGGCGGTTTATGGTTGGAATCAATGGCTGAAACTGGCTGTGATGCACTCGGTTTGGATTGGACAGTTGATATTGGCGATGCACGTCGTCGTGTTGGCCATAAAGTTGCCCTACAGGGTAATATGGATCCATCTGTACTGTATGCTTCTCCTGAGCGTATTCACCAAGAGGTAGATCAAATTCTATCTAGCTATGGTGAAGGTACTGGCCATGTATTTAACTTAGGACATGGCATCCACCAACATGTGGATCCAGAACATGCTGGCGCATTCATCAATTCGGTGCATGAGCTGTCAGCTAAATATCATAAGTAGTTGAGTCGCTAGTTATCATTGAGCCCATCCTGTGTGATGGGCTTTTTTATTGCGCTGATTTAGATTATTTCGCTGTTATCATTTGATCTGTTGTAGTTCTATATGGAACTGACTTCCCTCTCCAGGCACACTTTCGATATCAATATTACACTTTAGTAAGCCTAATAATTGTCTGACAATGGCTAATCCAACGCCCAGTTGAGGGAGCACGTCAGTGCGGTTGAAAGTGGGTTTTGCTTTTAATTGTTTTAGTGCTTGAAGCTCATGTTTATGCATCCCAGAACCATTATCTGATACACAAAGCCATACAGGATTATCATTGACATGCAGTAGCTCTTCGGATTGATGTGGCCGCGATTTTATGGTGATGCTGCCACCTGCAGGTGTATAACGAATAGCGTTGTCGATTAGGTTGCTTAATACTCGCATTAACAGCTGTGGATCTGTCAGTACAGTGAGCTCTGAGTCAAGCTCAAAGTCCAGCATGACATTTTGCTGCTTTGCCCTAGGGGCAAAAATAAGCACTAATTCATGGAGTATGTGGGTTAGTTCTACGGGTTTAAACTCTGGTGTTATCTGCCCATTCTCTAGGGCTGCTAGTTCCAGCATCTGACTTAACAATCTTTGTAAATGTCTTCCTGAATTGGCTGCGACCTCTATTAAATCGCTACTACGTTCACTTTTTGGCATCAGTAACCAGGTATCTATGTACCCCTGAAGTGAGGTGAGTGGTGTTTTTAGGTCGTGAGACAGGTGCAGCATGAAGTCATGCCGAGCTTGCTGTTGCTGGTTTATTGCTTGGTGTTGCTGACTGATTTTCTCTAATAAATGGTTAATATGTAAACTCAGTTGTTGAATCTCACTGCTACCCCGATACTCATCAGGAAGCGATAGGCCGTCACTGAGTTTTTGGCTACCAAGTACGCCTAAATCGCGCTCTAATCTTGAAAGTGGATTGGTGAGATATCTTGCTAATAAAGCAAATAGTATTAAGGCAAAAAGGATAGAAGCTAATGCAACCCCAACCCAAAACCTAGGGGCTTGATGTTCGCTGACTAAGGATTGCCACATATCGAAATCTTCACCACCTATGATCACATAGAGATAACCCGTCTTTTTGCCATCGGGACTTTGCAGATAGGCTGCTGAAAATATCTTTTTACTGTTTGCAGAACGGGGATCCATACCTTTAATTGGTAACTCATCCCCATCTATAAAATTTTTCAATGCGTGGGTATCGACTCTTAAGCGTTTTATTTTTTCTGCTTTAGCATCATATGCCACCACATTGCCTAAAGTATCGAGTGTGTATATCTCAAAGCTTGGGCCTAATAGCATAAAGTCATGAAAGGCCTCCTTTAAGGCGGCATCAGAGGTGATCCCTTGTGATAGAAGTGGGTTGATATGGGACATATGTAGAGCCAGATCTCGATGCAAGGATTGCTGTACCTGATCTCTGCTGAACTCTTGGTTAAACTGAAACCATTGCCAAAGTGCTAAGATCAAAATGAAGACAACTAAACTTGCGGAGAGTAGTAGCCGACTAAAGAGACTATTCATTAATGTGACCGTGTTTCTGGTGGTGAGAATTTATATCCTACTCCCCATACTGTTTTAACAAGCTCAGCAGCAGGAGTGCAATGGGATAGCTTGGCACGTAGGCGGTTTATATGACTATTTACTGTATGTTCATAGCCTGAGTAGGAGTAACCCCAAACGGCTTCTAATAGCTGCAATCGACTAAATACCTGCTTAGGATGTTTAGCCATAAATAGGAGGAGGTCAAACTCTCTGGCAGTTAACTCGAGTTGTGTGTCGAAGGCGATAACTTCTCGCGTGTCACAGTTGATAGTAATACCATTGAAGTCCAGCTGTTGCTCTTCATGTTCAGTTTGGTGACCTCGTCTTAGCAGGGCTTTTACCCTTGCCCTAAGCTCAAGCACACTAAATGGCTTTGTTAGGTAGTCATCAGCTCCTGATTCAAGCCCCAGTACGATATCTGCTTCAGAGTCTTTGGCTGTCAACATCATGCAAGGTGTCTCTTTTCCAGCATGACGAAGTTGTTGGCACAGCATAAGTCCATCTCCGTCGGGAAGGGTTCGATCGATTAAGATAAGATCAAAACTATTAAGCTCTAGGTTTTGGTTTGCCTGCTTTAGGGTTGTGCAGTGAATAACATCAAAATTGAGAGTGTTGAGGTTGAGCTTGACTAAATTCGCAAGATCCGGCTCATCTTCAACGAGTAAAATTTTGTGAGTATATTGATTATTCGCTGTACGTGTTCCATTCATCTTAAGTGCCTCGAAGCGGATCCTTAAAGAGTAGACCCACCTCGAGTGCTTTTTATTTCATCGATTGATAAACGCCCTGATTATTGAGTTCGGTTTATCGTGATGTTGAGGACTGGATTGTCGAACCGATGGGATGCAGAGAGGACTGAGTCTGTTAGTCCATCGTCTTGACTTATCACGCCTGGGTGAGCGTGTACCCTGTCAACATCGTCTCGCATAGCATTAAACCCCTCTCCACCATCAGCAGGCCCAGGAAGTGTCCCTTTGGCTTCAGAGTTGGACTCAGTGCCAGCATCGTAAGCGATTGATCTAAATCTTATGCTTTGCTCAACAGCTAGATCACTTAATGAAAAGTCATTGAGACCAGCAAAAGCATCATTGGTATTGACCAACATGGTGAGTATGGATAAAGAATCGACATCATCAGGGGCGAGGCTAAGCTCTATACTCTCAGACATGCCTGGGGGCAAGATACCTGCTCCGACAGTCACGCTATCTACGTCATCCATGGATGAGAAAAGTGAACCATCACCAGACTCAGCTATAGTCTCTAATGCCAAACTTGCTGGAGAGCCGACCTGCCAGGCTGATATATCACCGTGAGCAATAAGTGTAATGGGAGACATTGGCTGGTTTGCCGTTAAGTTTGTCACCGTTACGCTATAAACTTGATTAACCACAGGCGCCGGTGGTGTAGGAGGGGTGACCTCAGGCGTATTATCACTGTCGGAACAGGCACTGAGTAACAGGCTTGAAGATATTGCAGCCACGAGAAGAAGTTTATTTCGTGGTAGAGTTTTGAATGTATTCATCTGATACCACCTATTTAACTTCAACAACGACTCTTGCTACTGGGTTTAACCATCTGTGAATACGGCTATCAAGGTCGCTTATACCACCTGCTTCATCCATATCACCTAATACACCTGGATGAATATGTACCTTGTCGTTAGCACTTGTGTCACTGACGCCGGTTCCATTCATTCCTGCATCCATCCCTGGTGCTGCTGGGATACCAGGTGTACCTGACATTCCACCGCCATTGACTATCTCATCATTGGCCTCTGTACCCGCATCATAAGCGTTAACATTGATGGTGTAGGTGCCAGGAGTGGTGGGTATTTCCCAAGCATCGAGTCCAATAAAAGCATCATTCGTGGGTAATACCATGGCGACGATAGATAGGTGTGTCATGGATTGAGTATCTAACATTATCTCGTTAACTTTTCCGCCTGGAGCTAAAAGCCCTTCAGCTGGATTGCCTACCGTTAATTCGTTATTACCTGTTGCTGCAGCCATAAGATCTGCTATATCACCGCCTTCTGCCATTTTCTGCAATGCTGGGCTTGCCATCTCACCAGCTTGAAATTGATGGCTGGTGCTATCGTGAGCTGTGATGAGGATGGGGGTAAAGTGATTGCCTTGAGTTAGGTTTGTGATGCTTATCTCTAACTCTGCAGCCATGGTCGGTGCAGCTAGCATTAGCCCATTGAGTATTAAAATCTTACTTACTTTATTTAGGTTCATTATCTCTCTCCATATTGGTGTATATGTCGAGTATTACTCAATGAGATCACTGCAGTATCGCGTGTTTTTCACAACTTGGTTTTAAAAGTGTCACAAAAGTTTCACAGCCGATTGGGGATAGGCCGATCAGATCTCAAAATGAGGTAAATATTAATTTTACAGAGGGTTTTGTGTGCTAAATCAAAGCTAAGCGGTCTAGAAGGATGCACCCTATCGCTTACTTTAGCAACGGGCAAATTATAGCGGGTGTTATCCTGTTCCCAAATGGGGTATTTTGCACGGCGAAGTTATGGCTTCAGTCTATTTTGAGTGGAGCCGCTGTTAATTTTCCATGAATGATCCCTGTGAGACAAAATGCATATTGGCAAGAAACTCATCGTCTTTGTTGTTGGCTTCTGTCTTCCGGCAGTTATTGCCGTTTCTTACTGTTTAAGCATGTGGTTTGAACATAGAGTCGATAGATTAAGAATGGATGCCGTTAACGCTGAGTTAGTGGCTATCAAGACACAGTTAAACAGTGACATTAAACAATTGACGCTAATGGCCGATGTTTATGCGGTTCCTATTGCAGAACTTAGCCCCATGTCCAGAGTTTCATTAGATGAAGCTTGGCGTAACAGTGCAATCTCGGACAGCCTTAGTCTATTTTATCTTAACCAGGGTGAGTTAGAGCCCTTCTCACCGCTTTATGACGATATCCTCTCTTTTGAATTTGATAAGTTACCCAAGGAGCTATTGAGCCATACCAAGAGAAAAAGTGGCGTTTACATCGAAGATAATAGTGGCTTTATTGTTAGCCTAGTTCCTATCACTGATCATAAATCAGTTTTGATTGTAAGAAAGCTGACAGAGGAGCTGTTGTCTAGCTATGGAGCGAATGATTTTGTTCACAAGATCTATTTCGCGGATGGACCAGCAGGAGATCATTATATAATCGATGGCTCAAAGTATATTGCCGATCTCGATGTTGCCAGTTTGCTGCCTTTGCAAGAGTCCCACCTTGAGGTTCAGTTTTCCACAGAGATGTATAACAAGGTCTGGCTTAAATACGATCTTGTGACTTTTGGGATTGTTGGTCTTGGGCTGTTGATACTCATCATTGGTTATACCTGGTTGAAACTTGGTCTTATTCGACCCTTTCATCGCTTGATGTCTCAACTTGCGGATATCGACCCTAAAGCAAAGGCCTATACACCGATACAAGGCTCTGGTTGCTCCGAATTGATTGTAATGGCTGATAGGGTAAACACATTATTAGCACGTATTTTTCAGCAGAAAGAGCGAGCTAAAATAACTTTAGAGTCAATTGCTGAGGCGGTAATTTTAACTGATACACACGCTACAGTTGTTTATTTGAACCCCCAAGCTGAGCGAATGCTTGAGATTAAAGAGGCTAAGGCAATTGGTGCCAAGGTAGACACACTTTTAAAAGCTGACAAAACGATTAAGAGTGCTTTGTTGGATGTTATGGGGACTCAAGCACAGCCAACTATACTGAATAAACATATGTTTAGGACTAGTAATGCTAAGGTTATGGAGCGTAGTGTTAGTAGTTTATTGAACCACCAACAAGAGGTGGTTGGCTCTGTGGTTGTGCTTAGAGATATAACCCAAGAGGAGAAATTAAAGCGGCAGCTGAGAGTCAGAGCTAACTTTGACCCAACAACATCTCTGCTTAATCGAAGGGCTTTTGAGGAGAGATTGGCTCACTTTAGTGAGAACGCGCACTCTCTAGCCATCTGTTACTTTGATCTTGAGCAATTTAAGTTAATCAATGATTCTTGTGGTCATAGTGCTGGAGATCAGATGTTGGCCATGGTGGCTAAAGCAATACAGTCTTGCCTGAATAAAGAGGATTTGCTCGCGCGTTTAGGCGGCGATGAATTTGGTTTGGCAATACGAAACCAAAGCGCCGTTGAAGTTGCTCAAATAGTGAAACGTGTGATCTCCAGAGTATCACTTCAGGTTCTACATCATAATGCTTGCCATTACCGAGTTGGGGTCAGTGTCGGCATCGCAATTGCCCGCGCGCCCTATATTGCATCAAAAGAGCTGGTAAAAGATGCAGACATTGCTTGTTTAGCCGCGAAACGTAAAGGGAGTAACCAGATCCATTTTTATGATGATAAAGATAAGGAGTCTGTTTACCAACGTAATGCGCCCATGTGGGCAGTGAGGATCGGACAGGCGATTGAGCATAATGAACTGCTTCTATATTACCAAGAGATCAAAGGGATGGGGGAGGGAGTCACTCGTCAGCGAATGGAGATATTACTGCGTGTGCAAGAGCCTTGTGGTCGGATACTCGCCCCTGCACAATTTATTGAAGCCGCCGAACGCTTTAAGTTGATGAATGAAGTGGATAAAGAGGTTATTCGTAAAACATTCCTCTGGTTATCTTTGCATGAAGATATCTGGGATGATCACTGCATTTCCATCAACCTTTCAGGTAACAGCTTAGGAGCGGAGGGAATGGTTGAGTATATCGCTAAGCAGTATGAGCGTTTTGAGATCCCGAGTCAGTGTATCTGTTTCGAGATAACAGAAACCAGTGCTATTCAAAACCGTAATCGCGCTATGGATATGATTAATCATCTACGCAAACTTGGTTTTTCATTTGCCCTAGATGATTTCGGTAGTGGTTTTGCATCTTATGGCTACCTGAAAGAGTTGCCCGTTGATTACGTTAAAATCGATGGTTGTTTTGTCAAAAACTTAGCTAACAATGCCAAAGATTTTGCTATTGTAAAATCGATTCATGATGTGTGTTGTGCCATGGGAATTGAAACTGTGGCTGAGTTTGTAGAGAACCAAGATATTATTGATAAATTAGAGAAAATTGGTATTAACTATGCTCAAGGGTACGCAATAGGCAGGCCAAAACCTTTAAATAATTATGTGCAAAGTCGAGCGATTCAAGTTGAACAAGCTAAACTTGTATCTGAAGTTCAACTTTTGAGCGCATAAAGTTTGCCATAACGATGTAAGTGTTTGATTTTATATGAATAGATAGTAAGAGATATTATTCAAGGAATGAATATGGATGGATTAAATGGAAAAGTCATTATTATCACCGGGGCCTCAGAAGGAATTGGCCGCGCGTTGGCACTCACCATGGCACCTCTGGGGTGTAAATTGGTATTGAGTGCTAGGAACGAGTCTAGATTACTCTCTTTAGCACACGAGATAGAGAGTCAAGGGGAGCCTCCCCTGGTGTTTGCCACAGATGTCACCAGTCAGTCACAATGCCAAGAGTTAATTGATGCCACGGTAGAGCACTTTGGTTGCTTAGATATCTTAATCAATAATGCCGGAATGACCATGTGGTCTAAATTCGATGAATTATCGGATTTAAGTGTGTTAGAACGGATAATGCAGGTTAATTATCTAGGCCCTGCTTACTTAACACATGCAGCACTTCCACAATTGAAGTTAACTCAAGGGCAAGTGGTGGTCGTGGCTTCATTAGCCGGACTGACAGGAGTCCCTGCTAGAGCCGGTTATGCTGCATCAAAGCATGCAGTTATGGGCTTTTTTGAGTCTTTGCGTATTGAGCTGGCTGAGCATAATGTTGCCGTGACGACTCTCTGTCCGGATTTTGTCACTACTCAGGCCCATAAACGTGCCTTAGATGCTGACGGTGAGCCTTTAGGTCAAGCCCCAATTCAGGAATCAAGAGTGATGTCGGCCGAGGAGTGTGCTCGGATGATGTTACCAGTGATCTCGGGTCGTAATAGAATGATGATCACCTCACTTAGAGGAAAATTAGGACGGTTTGTAAAGTTAGTTGCTCCGGGAATGATCGATAGAATGGCCCGAAGAGCCAGCTCTTCAGGCTATTAGATGCTTCAAACGGGATATCTAAGAGAGTAAAGCTAGGAGTTAGTATTTAAGTGATTAATGATAGTTTGCTCTGCATCGCTTTGGGTTATCTGATTATCTGATGGTGTTATTTGAGCCGTTGGGGTGACGCCAGTGGCCTCCTCTGCGATATGAAGCCAATCAGGGTGCCAGTAAAAAGAGGTGCCTGATATCGTATTCCAATTATGTACTCCTGCCGTTTCCCCTTGATAAACTAGATCGCCAATAGAATATTTCATTGATACTTCCTCTCATTCAAATTGATGACAATATAGTGCGCTTCATCTAAAGAGAAAAGTGTGATCTATATCCTGTTTTGTCTGTGTTGGTGGCAGCTCCATAGTGGTTGCTATAAAACTGTGAATATAAAAAAACCGGCTAAATACCGGTTTTTTTATTCACTAATAGAAAGATTAACTTTCCCGTGAGATCGCGCGGTAGGCGATATCTGTGCGGAAGTAGATATCATCCCAGTGGATCTTTTCAACAAGAGCATATGCAGCTTGCTGCGCTTCAGTGACGCTATTTCCTAGGGCTGTTGCACAGAGAACTCGTCCGCCATTAGTTACCACATGGCCATCTTTCATACTGGTGCCAGCGTGGAAGACTTTAGCATTATTGTTACCTAGGTCTAGGCCATCAATCACGTCATGCTTACGGTAGGCTTCAGGGTATCCGCCAGCAGCCAGAACGACGCCTACGGCTGCGCGGCTATCAAACTCAGCAGTGACCTTATCTAATTCACCGCGAGTGGCCGCAAGACAAAGCGCTACAAGATCTGATTGCAGGCGCATCATAATGGGTTGAGTCTCTGGATCGCCAAAGCGGCAGTTATACTCAAGTACTTTTGCGCTGCCGTCAGGGGCGATCATCAAGCCTGCGTATAGGAAGCCTGTGTAGATATTTCCTTCTGCTGCCATTCCATCGACGGTTGGCCGGATCACATTGTTGATTGTCCAGTCATGTACCGCTTGAGTGACGACAGGAGCCGGTGAATATGCACCCATACCTCCGGTATTTGGACCGTAATCACCGTTATCACGGGCTTTATGATCTTGGCTGGTGGCCATGGCAAGAATGTTTTTACCGTCAACCATAACAATAAAGCTGGCTTCCTCACCTTTAAGAAACTCTTCGATAACCACGCGAGAGCCGGCTTCGCCAAATTTATTCCCTGCTAGCATATCTTCAATAGCGGCATCGGCTTGAATTTGGTCTTCGGCGATGATCACACCTTTACCCGCAGCAAGGCCATCGGCTTTTATTACAATCGGGAAGCCAGTATTAGCCGTGACTTGAGTTACATAGGCTTTAGCTGGCTCAATCTCAGTAAAGTTTGAGTAGGCTGCGGTTGGGATATTGTGTCTAGCTAAGAAATCTTTAGTGAAAGCTTTAGATGACTCTAGCTGCGCAGCACCTTGTGTTGGGCCAAAAATCGGTAGCTTAGCGTCATTGAATGCATCCACCACACCGAGTGCTAAAGGCACTTCCGGGCCAACGATAGTGATTTCAATGGCTTTATCTTGTGCAAAAGCGACAAGAGCTGGGATATCTTCAACCTGAATCGCGACATTTTCAAGCTTAGGTTCCATAGAGGTACCGGCATTGCCTGGTGCGACAAATACGGTTTCTACTTGTGCTGACTGAGCCGCTTTCCATGCGAGAGCGTGCTCACGTCCGCCGCCACCTATTACTAATACATTCATTTTTTATCCTTTTATAGCTGCGCCATATTTCCTATTTCGGCATCAAGCATGCTCATGTATTGGCATACATTGCGCGTGCTTTCTTTGAACTAGAAAAAATGGTTTGCTCTAAACGTTAAAAATTAATTTTTAGAGGCTCAAGATTCTAGGGTCAAAAATCTTGAACCTTTTTATCAATTAATGACGGAAGTGGCGCATGCCGGTAAATACCATCGCCATGCCGTGCTCATCAGCTGCTGCAATGATCTCTTCATCACGGATAGAGCCACCTGGCTGGATGATACAGCTGATACCAGCTGCGGCTGCTGCATCGATGCCATCACGGAATGGGAAGAAAGCATCGGATGCCATTACTGAATCTTGTACCTCTAACCCTTCATCAGCAGCCTTAATTCCAGCCACTTTAGCACTATAGACACGGCTCATTTGGCCTGCGCCAACACCAATTGTCATGCTGTTCTTTGCATACACAATGGCATTAGATTTAACGAATTTGGCGACTTTCCAGCAGAACATTAGATCTTTCATCTCAGCTTCAGTCGGTTGACGCTTAGAGACGACTTTCACTTCATCAAGTCCAACCATACCTTGGTCTCTATCTTGAAGAAGCAGCCCGCCGTTAACACGCTTGTAGTCCAGGCTGGTGGTCTTATTTGTCCACTCACCACACTCAAGCAGGCGAACATTGGCCTTAGATGCAACAACATCACGAGCGGCCTGGCTAACTTTAGGGGCGATAATGACCTCTACAAACTGACGATCAACAATCGCTGTTGCAGTTTCAGCATCCAGCTCTGCGTTGAAGGCAATAATGCCACCAAAAGCCGAGGTAGGATCGGTTTGGAAGGCACGATTGTAGGCTTCAAGTAGGTTTTCACCAATGGCTACGCCACATGGGTTGGCATGCTTTACAATCACACAGGCGGGTTCACTGAACTCTTTAACGCACTCAAGTGCAGAGTCGGTGTCGGCGATATTGTTATAGGAGAGCGCCTTGCCTTGTAGTTGAATAGCTGTCGCAACAGAGGCTTCATCTATATTTGTATCGACATAGAAAGCGGCTGTTTGATGGCTATTCTCGCCATAACGTAGATCTTGTTTTTTAACTAGTTGAGTATTGTAGGTGCGAGGGAATTTAGAGTCTTCGTGGCACTCATCTTTACTGTGTGCAGGAACTTTAGTACCGAAGTAGTTTGCGATCATGCCATCGTATGCGGCTGTATGTTCAAAAGCGGCAATCGCTAAGTCGAAGCGAGTTTCTAGTGTAGTGCTACCTTGATTCGCTTCCATCTCTGCAATGACGCGATCATAATCATGTGCATTGACTATGATGGTGGTGTCTTTATGGTTTTTGGCTGTAGAGCGGACCATAGTTGGGCCACCGATATCGATATTCTCGACGGCGTCTGCGAGGGTGCAACCCTCTTTAGAGACAGTTTCTGCAAATGGATACAGGTTAACCGCAACCAGATCGATTGGCTTAATGTTGTTTTGTTCCATGACAAGCTCATCGATACCACGACGTGCCAAGATACCGCCATGAACTTTAGGGTGCAGAGTTTTAACGCGGCCATCCATGATCTCTGGATGCCCAGTATGATCCGATACTTCAATGACAGGCACACCATTATCTGCCAAAAGGCGGGCGGTGCCACCAGTAGACAGTAGCTCTACGCCTTGAGCGTGTAGTGATTTAGCAAACTCAAGGATTCCGGTTTTATCTGAAACGCTTAACAGCGCGCGACGAATGGGTCTGGCATTATTCATTTTGGGTACAGTGTCCAGTAGTTATATTTAAGGATCTTTCGGAAAACAGAACTGTATTATCAGGTTCGATAATAAAATCTGTTTTCCAAAAGTCCCTCAATGCTAGCTTCTTGCACTTGCCTCCTTCGCAGCGCGCGTATTTTAACGTAAATCTTCTCTCTAGGCTTTTTATTTATATGTGATTTCACAATACGCATATGCGAACAAAGAGTCACGGCTAAAGGGGATATTTCAGGGCTGATTGGCGGCGGCGCGTGTAAACTTTGCGACTCTTCACACACTGGTTAGCTAAAAGGTGTTTTAAGGAGAGATTTATTGCACTATAACCCTTGACCTTAGATTTAACTCCAAGGTTTATACTTAGTCATATTCTAGGTTATTTATGATGGTTGATAAGGGCAACTCATGTATCGAATTGGTGAGCTAGCTAAGCAGTGTGAGGTGAAGGCCGACACATTGAGGTTTTATGAAAAGCATGGTCTGTTAGCACCATCCTCCAGAAGTGACTCAGGTTATCGTTTGTATAATGAGCATGACGCGGAGCGATTACGCTTTATCTTAAGGGCGAAGGCGGTTGGTTTTACCTTAGCTGAGATCACTGAACTACTCTCTATTGAGCTGGATAAGTCGAATTGGGCATGTGCGGATGTAAAAGGCATGGTAGACGGCAAACTTGAGCATGTGAATCAAAAAATTGCTGAGCTTAAGCATTTTCAGGTTTCCCTAGAGCGTCTATCTGATGCATGTTGCGGCGGACCAGAAAGCGCTGAGCATTGTTCGATACTAGAAGCGTTAGAGTCAAATACCGATAGCATAAAGTGTGAAAATCACGGTCATCACCATGATTCATCTCAGTATACAAAAAATTGTCAGAGTAAGGGTTAGTCTATGTTGTTAGCGAATTTTATAGATCTCTTTTTAGATTCAGCTCCTTGGTTGCTTTTAGGGCTATTTTTAGCCGGTATGTTGAAGATGTTTGTCCCTATGGCGTGGATGCAGAAACAACTTGGAGGACACGGTTTTAAAGCAACCGTCAAAGCGGCGGTGTTAGGTGCACCTCTACCTTTATGCTCCTGTGGGGTTATCCCAGCAGCAGTAGGGCTACGTCGCTCTGGAGCATCAAAGGCGGCAACAACCTCTTTTTTGGTATCTACTCCTGAAACCGGTGTAGACTCTGTGACAGTATCATATGTCTTACTTGGCCCATTTATGGCTATAGTCAGGCCCATCGCTGCTGTAACAAGCGCAATTGTAGCGGGTCTATTAGTTGGAAGGGATGATAACGACGGAGTTGTAATCGCAAAGTCAGAGTCTCAAAGTGTTAAGAAGAGTAGTTCTTCATCTTGCTGCAGCAAAAAAGAGAAAGATGAGCCTAAATCGGTTAACTCTTGCTGCACTGCCAGTAAGGGAGTAAAAAATAACCCTGAAGTTATCATGACACCCATTAATGCTGGTGAGAGTTTAATTGCTCACCCTAGTACAAAGGTTAAGGCTGACTCATGTTGCAGTAATAAGCCTGTAGAGAAGCAGAAAGCCAGCAGCTCATGTTGTTCAACGAGTAGTAATACTGCTGATGAAGGTGAAGCATGTTGTGAGTCGACAAAAGATGTGGCAACTGAGCTCAAAGGTACCTCTGTATTAAATCGTATCGGTAAAGGTTTGTATTTTGCAGCCACAGATCTGGTGCGTGATACGACAGTTTGGCTTTTGATTGGTTTGTTTTTTGCCGCATTAGTTCAAACCTATGTACCTGGTGATTTTATGGCTAAATGGGGCGATGGCATATTAGCTATGCTAGTGATGGTACTTATCTCTGTTCCTATGTATATCTGCGCTACGGCATCGACTCCTATTGCTGCAGGCCTTCTATTAGCTGGTGTTTCACCAGGAGCTGTGCTGGTATTTATGTTGGCTGGTCCTGCAACGAATATTGCAACATTAGGCGTTGTCACTAAAGAGTTAGGCAAGCGCGCACTATTTGGTTATCTGGGAGGCGTGCTGGGTGTGGCGCTATTGTCAGGTATTTTGGTTAACTATCTGGTGGAGACGTTTGGATTTGAGGTGATGCCGCAGGTTGGTGAGCAACATAATTTGCTTCCTGAAGCTATCGTCTATAGCTCTGGGGTTGTGCTAGCTATTTTAATGGTAAAAGTGCTGGTGGAAAAGTTACCCAAAAACTGGTGGCGACGAGATTGCTGCTCTTAATCCAATGAGCTGAGTGTTAAACTAGCCAGTTGATTGTATCAACTGGCTTTTTTGTGCAGTATTATTTTTGCTGCTTAGTTAAGCTGTATTAATCTGCTAAAATTTTGTCAAGAATAGGCTTGTTAGCATCTGGGAACTCATAATTTACCAGCTCTTTTTTTGGTACCCAGCAGACCTCTTGCTGCTCTAGACCAGTGGCTTTACCTGCGAAATGAGTGACTAAGTGTATATCGAGTAACACCTGCTTGTCTGGATAATCGTGATTTATTTCCATAAGTGGGCTACTTGAAGCAACATCTAAATTGACCTCCTCCTTGAGTTCTCTCTTAAGTGCATCCGTTACAGTTTCATTTAGCTCAATTTTGCCGCCAGGAAACTCCCACTTTCCACCTTGATGAAGATGATCAAGACGTTTTGCAAGTAAAACCTCTTGTTTATCATTGATGATAACGCCTACTGCAACATGTACTCTCTTTTTTACTGAGTCTGTCATAGGTTAATTCTCTTTGAAAAAATCAGCTTCGTCATAACCTAGGTTATCTAAGTCATCAGCATCAAACTCGGGTTTAACGGGGATGGCATGCTTTTCTGACGCCCAGTCTCCAAGATCGATAAGCTTGCAGCGTTCACAGCAGAAAGGTTTAAATTTAGATTCGTTATTCCAGAGCACATCTTTTTGGCAGGTAGGGCACTTTACACTTGTAGGCATGACGTAAGACTCAATTACTTAGGTTAGCAAACTGTTGTCGCTAAGGGATTAGAGAGATGGGTAATAATACTGATTTTAAGCGCAGGTGGCTAATTGGAATTCTATGGTTTTATCTGAGTGTTTCTGTTGTTCAAATTGAACAAAATGAATCGCAAAGCGATTTTTGTGCCCACTGATAGTTGGGTAGCAGCCCTGTTGAGAGTCAATTTTGACTCGTATCATTGAGAGTGCTTGATTGCTATTACCTTGAAAAAAACCAACTTTAGCCGTGGTATCGTTGAATTGGGTTGTCTGTCTGGTGAGTTCAAGCAGGAGTTTTATTGGGTTTAGTAAGGCTGTAAAATTCTCGACCCAAGCTAGGTATTCTTGCTGACGTACATCCCAAGGTTTAGCTAGCCAGTAGTGAAGCTGGGGGAGGTCGAAGTTACAACAGGCACCCGGCATATTGAATCTCTGCCTTAGTGCGGCTAAGAAACGATCTTGTTTAAGTGCTGATCCTGGGCGGTCGCAGGCTTGTAGGGCTTCCTTGGCTGTGACTAAGCGGTTTAAATAGAGTTCGACCTGTTGTTTATCTATATGGGGAAGAGTTTGCCAGTTAGAGAGTGTGATTATCTGTTTATCAAGATCCTTTAACACTTCACCACGATAGTCACAGCGTTCGGTTAATTCGCACAAAGAAAAAAGCGGGTAGAAGCATCTGTGTTGATGATCTTGTTCCACATTTGTCTCGAGCTGCTGTGATAAATACTCTAATCGAAGAAAGCTTCTGGTTTTTTCGTTTAAAGGTTGTTCATAGGTCAATTCTGTCATGGCATTGATTAAGTGTTATTGGACAATTTTAAATAATTATTATGTAATGCAACCACTTTATTTCTAAGTGCCGATCTCTCTCCATGATTGTCGATGACATCATCAGCTTTTGACAGCTTCTCTTCTCTTGAAGCTTGGCTATCTATTATCTTCTGTATCTGCTCTGCAGTTACTGAGTCCCTGATCTTTGTTCTATTGCGTTGTTGCTCTGGTGAAATATCAACCAAAAGTGTTCGATCTACTAACCTATCTAATCCATTCTCAAATAGCAAGGGAGCAATCAAAATGCTATAGGGTGAGCGGGTATTATCGAGTTGCTTTAACATCTCTGCACGGATAATGGGATGCAATAGGGCATTTAGCCACTCTAGTTCTTCGGGTTTTGAAAAAATATGTTCCCTAAGTTTAGCTCTGTTTAGTGTGGAGTCAGAGTTAAGAATATCGGCACCAAAGTGTTGAGTTATTTTAGTGAGCCCAAGCGATCCTATTGCAACCACTTCACGTGCAACAATATCGGCGTCGACTAGTTCAATGCCTAACTCTGCAAATATATTGGCAACGGTTGTTTTACCACTGCCAATTCCACCTGTTAACCCAACTACTAAATTTGTCATGTCTCTATAGCCTAAAAGGTGTCTCTAACATTTGATTCTAAAGGGTGGAGAGGTACCAAGCGTTGATACTTGAGCCCCATATCATGGCTATCCAACCCGCGATAGCGATATAGGGGCCAAACGGGATAGGGTTTGTGTGATTGATTTTTTTTGTCACAATCAATCCAATACCAATAATAGCTCCGACGAGTGAAGAGAGTAATACTATTATGGGGAGTAGTTGCCAACCCAGCCAAGCACCGAATACGGCTAATAGCTTAAAGTCGCCATAACCCATCCCTTCCTTGCCTGTTAATAGCTTAAACCCCCAAAATACACTCCAGAGACTAATGTAACCGGCTGCAGCACCAATAATGGCATCAGTTGGGCTAGCAAAAGTACCGTTGAGGTTGATGATAAGTCCTAGCCAGAGCAGTGGGAGGGTGATTTGGTCTGGTAACAGCATTTCGTCAAGATCTATCCCAGTCAAGACGATCAAGCCAAAAGTTAATATCGTGGCTAAGGCAAACTCAATGCTTGGGCCAAAATGAAGTGCCAGAAATGCGATAGCTAACCCAGTCAATAACTCTATAACAGGGTATCTGGCTGAAATATGAGTCTGACATGATGCACATTTGCCTTTAAGCATTAGCCATCCAAGAATAGGGAGGTTATGCCAAGGTTTTATATTGGTGCCACATTTTGGGCATGCTGAATTAGGTATGATTAAGTTGTATTTTTCAGGATAACTATCAATTGGATTTTCTAGTTTCTTAGCAATAGGCTTAATTAGCGCTTCATGGTATTCATTCAGGTATTGGTTGCACTCCTGCTGCCACTCTCGCTTCATCATTACTGGTAAGCGGTGAATGACGACATTGAGAAAGCTGCCGATAACGGCTGCAAAAACAAAACTAATCATGGCAAAGAGCCACAAGTTATGGCTCATGGTTGAAATAAATTCGGACATGGAGTTTTAGTTTCTTATTTGGCGTTATTATTAGTCAGTATTTTAACTGACGCTTTAAGTGGTTAGGAAGCCATGATTATATTCAGCTATGCTCTGGCTGCCTAGCTGACAATCTTTCCTATCTGAAAAATAGGTAGATACATGGCGACGATTAAGCCACCAACTAGAGTGCCGATGACCACCATCATAATAGGCTCGATTAGGCTAGATAGTCCATCTACGGCATCATCTACCTGCATCTCATAGATATTAGCCACTTTATTAAGCATATTATCCAACGAGCCTGATTCTTCGCCTATCATCACCATCTGAATTAGCATATCTGGGAAAAGCCCTGTTGTTCTCATGGCGACATTCATCTGCATGCCCGACATCACTTCAGAGCGCACTTTGAGCAGTGCATTACGATACACTGCATTACCCGAAGCACCAGCAGCAGACTCCAAGCCCTCTATAAGGGGGACACCCGCAGCGAAGGTTGTTGCTAAGGTTCTTGCAAATCGCGCCATAGCGGCTTTATGTAGGATAGGACCTATGGCTGGTATTTTTAAGACAAGTGCATCGACCTTATCTCTGAAGGTTTGCGAGTGCAGGTGAGTGCGACGAAATAGAAAAACAGCAACAATAATAGTAATGGCAAAGATGTACCATGATGCTTGAAGCGCTTCAGATATGTTAATCACTAGCTGTGTAAAAGCCGGTAGCTCTGCACCAAAACCTGAGAAGATCTCCTGAAATTGAGGAACCACAAAGACTAGCAACATAGTTGTTACACCTACAGCAACGATGACAACGGCTGCTGGGTAGAACATGGCTTTTTTTATTTTAGATTTGAGAGCCTCAGCTTTCTCTTTATAGAGGGCAATACGCTCAAATACTGCATCGAGAGAGCCAGAATGCTCTCCAGCTGCGACAAGATCCACATAGAGATCGTCAAAATATTGCCTGTGGGGGCGAAGCGCATCGGAAAGTGGAATACCTGACTGTATCTCAGTTAAGATCGTACCTAATAGCTCTCGCATCTTTGCTTTTTCGTGACCTCGACCCAACATCTCTATGGTTGTTACTAGTGGGACACCAGCTTGAAGCATGGTGGCTATCTGGCGAGTGACCATGGCGATATCCATGGCTGTTATTTTAGGATCGCCGAGTTTAAAAAGAGATGCGGCTTTTTTCTTTACTGATTTAGGGTTAACGCCCTGGGATTTTAGCTGGCTTTTTACCTCTGCGATCGTTGCTCCACGAAGTTCACCTGAGGTTTTTTTGCCATCACGGTTTAGGCCTTTCCACTCATAGGTGAAAACCTTAGGTTGGGCCTTGGCTGTTTTTTTATTGGTTTTTTTACTTGCTGTTGCCGTGGCCATGGTTCATTCCTTTGCTACTTAGATATATAGGAAGTTAGATAAATATTAAAACTAAAAGCTAGTGACGCGATTGATCTCAGTAATGCTAGTGACACCTTGAACGACTTTTAAAAGTCCTGAGCCTCTTAAGTCCCGCATACCTTGAGTTTTAGCTTGATTGGCAATTTGTAGAGAGTTACCTCCCTCCATAATAGTACGAGCTATCTCATCTGACATCTTCATTACTTCATATATACCCACTCGCCCCTTGTAACCTCCAGAGCACAAATCACAACCTATAGGCTTGTATATGGTTATTCCCTTGTCAATTAACTCATGTGGGAATCCGAGCTTTTGAAGTTCATGTTCAGGGATATTTTCTGGTTGTTTACACTCAGGGCAGAGTCTTCGAGCTAAACGCTGAGCAATAATCAGGTTTACTGAGCTGGCAATGTTATATCCTGGCACGCCCATATTAATTAGTCGAGTGAGTGTCTCTGCGGCTGAGTTAGTATGCAAAGTTGAGAGTACTAAATGACCAGTTTGAGCCGCTTTAATGGCTATCTCCGCGGTTTCTAAGTCTCGGATCTCACCCACCATCACCACATCAGGATCTTGACGTAGGAATGAGCGCAGCGCTGAAGCGAAAGTTAGCCCAGCTTTAAGGTTGATATGAACCTGGTTTACACCTTCGAGATTGATTTCAACTGGATCTTCTGCTGTGGAGATGTTGCGCTCTTCGGTATTTAAGATGTTAAGGCCTGTATAGAGAGAGACGGTTTTACCAGAACCAGTAGGGCCCGTGACTAGGATCATTCCCTGAGGTTTCGAGAGCATCTCTTCATAAAGCTGCCTTTGATCATCCTCATAACCTAGTTTTTCAATGCCAAGTTGCGCCGAAGAGGAGTCTAAGATACGCATTACTATCTTTTCTCCCCAAATTGTGGGAAGAGTGCTCACACGAAAATCGATAGATTTTGTGCGTGAAAGCTTCATCTTGATGCGGCCATCTTGTGGCACACGACGCTCGGCAATATCTAGCTTTGACATCACCTTTAAACGGGCGGATATTCGGCCTGATAAGTTGACTGGAGGTTCTGATACTTCATGAAGTATGCCGTCAATACGAAAGCGGATACGATAGCGCTTCTCGTAGGGTTCAAAGTGGAGATCTGAGGCTCCCTTGCGGATAGCATCGGTAAGAATTTTATTGATATAGATAACAATTGGCGCATCATCACCTCCCTCTCCATTTTGATCATCATCGCGTTTACTTGTATCTTCAACTTCAATGCCGGCTAGCGCATCTTCATCTATGCCGCCAATATCTAGCGCTGATATATCTTCCTCAAGCACCTTTTCTAATGCTTTAGTGAGCTTGTCATCTTCGACTAATATAGCTTCGGCATGCAAACCTGCACTGAACTGGAAATCCTCTAAAGCGGCAATGTTAGTTGGATCTGAGGTGCCGATATAGAGGCGGTTTCCCCGTTTAAAAAGTGGCAGGCATTTATGTTTTTCAATTAGTTTCTTATTAAGAAAATCTTCAGGAATGCTAGCAATATCGAACTCATCGAGATCAAGCAGCGGGGTGCCATACTCTTCATAACAGAGTTCTGCAATTTCACGAGCCGAAATTAACTTTTCAGAGATAACAGTGGAAACAAGAGATTGTTTGCTTTGTCTAGATTTGGTGATAGAGGAAGCGATCTGCTCCTCTGTGAGCAAATTTTTACGGATAAAAAGTGTGGAGAGACCAAGATGTAGCCCAGTTGTTGGCATTTATCCTCTTTCTTAATAGAGTAAACTAAAACTAGCTGAAAGAATGGTTGGCAATAGCCAAAGACCAGTCATTAAAATTGGCCTTTGGCTAAACAAAGATATTACAAACCAGCACCTTCCTGACATTGTGCAGCAGTTGCTGTACCGTCAGCACCAGCTGCTGAAGTATATGCAAGGGCACCATCAGCGCCAATTTGAGCTGTAACTACACAGGCGCCATCAGTATAGGCTAAATCTGTAGCTGTCGCTTCGGCTACTGCTGGTGTAGCGGTAATATTACCATCGGCTGTTATTTCAGCCGCTAGAGTCACACAACCAATATTTGTTTGGATACAAGCTTGAGCTTTAGATACATATCCTGCAACTCCTTTCATAACTGCACCACCGTGAGATGTTGCGACGTATTCACGATAAGCGGGTAGTGCAACTGCGGCGAGAATACCGATAATTGCAACAACGATCATTAATTCAATAAGGGTGAAACCCTTGGCTTGCTTGTTTAGCTTTTTGGTTAATTGAATACCTTTCATTTTCTCTCTCCGTCGACAAACATAGAACCTCATTAATGCATTTAGTATAGCTCACTTAGTCTGGGTGCTCCTGCGCTAGCTGTTTCATCCTGAATCAACCTAAACCATAAGTTTTACCTATAAATAAGTTTCATTAGTTTAGGTCTGGTAATGAAACCTTAGGGATAACTATGACTCGGTTGCTACTGACTAAGTTTGTCGCTGTTAAATTTCGCCAATCTGTTTCTATATTTGTCAATTTGCTAACTGTTAAAAGTTTGTTACACCCAGTGGTGTAGATTCGTTATAACTCTATTTCGGCAAACCGCACCTTATGTTCTCCTCCAGTTCAATACCAGTTTTTATACTGGTTTCGAAAGGTTGAGCGGCTCCTTAAATAAAATTTAAAGTGACCTTAAGGTGAGGCTGGCCGAAATGGCCATCTCGCCTACGTCCAAAGTTAGTACAAAGTTAATGATAATGGAACAGGAGATTGCAACAAAGTACTAATTTCGCGGTAAATTCGTCTATTGTTTACAATTTAGCGGTCGAAAAGTTCTAACATTTTTTTGGCTCTGTACGAAAAACTGACGATTTCGTCAGTTTCGTCAAATTTTAGTCGCAAGTTGCAGGGTTTTATTCTGGTTGATATCTGAACCGCAAAATTATGTTTGGTTTAACAATTAACCATTTTTTAAATGTTAAATGTTAATTTTTTGTATCTCCTCTTGAATAGTAGCAATTCAAGAAGAAGGTATAGTAAATGGCGTAAATGAAATGGATAAGGGGAGACAAAGCCTGTGACTATATACAGGATACAGGCTCTGTTTTAGCTTTAATTTTCAGACTGAGGTTTGCTAGAATCAGTTAGCTCTTAAGTCGAAGAGAGAGATCCAGTGCTTTGACATGTTTAGTTAATGCACCTACAGAGATATAATCCACGCCAGTTTTCGCAAAATCGCCAATCGTCTCGAGTGTTACATTGCCGGAAACCTCAAGTTTGGCTTGTTGAGCATCAGGAAGACGCTTGTTTAGCTCAACCGCGGCTATCATCATAGTGACATCAAAATTATCCAGCATGATGATGTCAGAGCCCGCCTCTAACGCTTGCTGGAGCTCTAAAATACTTTCAACTTCGACCTCTACCAGCTTATCTGGGTGAAGTTCACGTGCTTTTGAGATCGCCTGAGCGATACCACCGCAAGCCATGATGTGGTTCTCTTTTATAAGAAAAGCATCAAACAGACCTATACGATGGTTTTTTCCACCACCACAGGTTACTGCATACTTTTGTGCTGTTCTTAACCCTGGTATCGTTTTTCTGGTATCAAGAAGCCTAGTATTTGTTGCTGCGATCCTATCTGTATACTGCTTAGTTAATGTCGCGACACCAGAAAGAGTTTGGATGAAGTTCATGGCCGTACGTTCGCCAGTGAGTATGGCGCGTGCTGGGCCTGAAAATTCACAAAGCACTTGGTTAGGTACTAAAAGGTCGCCGTCATCTACATGCCAATGCAGAGCAACCTCTCCGCCTAATTGGTTAAAGACCTGTTCGGCCCATGCTTTTCCACAAAATACACCCTCTTCACGGGTAATTAAGCTAGCTTGAGCATGTCGGTCTGCAGGGATGAGTTGTGCGGTAATGTCAGCCGATGCTCTTTCTTGTGCTTGCTCACTGCTTGAGCTGCTTTCATCCTGATAGCCTAAGTCTTCCTCAAGCGCAACTTTAACGGCAAGTCTGATGTCATTTTCCAACATGGTCGGTGTCCTTGAACTACTGCAAATAAACAGGTTAAGAGATTTGATAATCTGTCTACATACTATGAATTTTATAGCAGATCTATTTAGATTGGATGATAACAAATCTGATTTCGAATGTAGAGTCAGTCTAAAGCTAGATTGATCCTTTTTCGTAGATTGTGGCAGGCTTAGTTTTGACTTTATTATCAGGCTTTTCAGCTGTAGAAACTACTGGTAGAGTGTGAGTACTTCATTTTATCTTTATTAAGGTTGCCCCTCTGTCAATGGTTGGACAAAATCCGATTAAATTAAATGCTGGTTGGGTTCAAAGCGGTGTTAGAGAGTGTCTATCTCCCCATTTTAATGCGCGCCCCAAAGGTGAGGTGAGTCTATTGGTGATTCATAATATTAGCTTGCCGGCTGGGTGCTTTGGCACTCCTTATGTTGATCAGCTTTTTCAGGGCTGTTTAGACTTAGAGGCTGATACTAGCTTTGGTGAATTAAAGGGGCTGGAGGTGTCAGCTCATTTTATGATCCGTAGAGGTGGTGAGATAGTACAATATGTCTCCTGTGATGAGCGTGCATGGCATGCGGGGATATCTGAGTTTCAAGGCCGACAAGGCTGTAATGATTTTGCCATAGGTATTGAATTAGAGGGGACAGATCTCATTGCTTACTCTGAGGTTCAATATCAGGCGTTGCTTAGGTTAACTCTTGCCTTGTTCGATGCGTATCCTATGCTGAATATGGATAGAGTGGTCGGTCATAGTGATATCGCACCTGGGCGGAAAACAGATCCTGGTGACAGTTTTGATTGGTTAAAATATAGAGATGGCTTAACTCAAGCACTGGCTTGATATCTGTTGAGGTTTGATTGTTAGTTAAGTAATCATGAAATTTAAGGAATAAATGATGGCACTGTTCTCCTTGTTGGTGGCAATCTTAGTTGAGCGATTGAAGTTTCTGCCTCAATCTTGGCAACTCGATTCAATTCTTAACCTCTATTCAAAGACGCTGTTTGGTAATAAGCAGTTAAGCTCTGATGTCATGATGGCCTTAGCACTGCTCCTGCCTGCAATCGCGGTGCAAGTTGCCATGTGGGCGGTTAATGGGATCTTCTGGGGAGTCGTGAGTCTTATCTTGTGGGTGGCGATCTCAATTTTGTGTTTTAGTCACTTAAAGCAGAGACAGCTGTTTAAGCGTTACATGCAAGCTGCTTGCAGAGGTGACTCTCAAGCTTGTTACCATTTTGCCGACGCGCTCGATCCCAACGTCTCATTAGATGCTGTTTCTGAGGAGGAGCTAGGGGCTAAAGTTGGGCAAAGTGCAGCTTGGTTAAACTACCGCTTTTATGGTGCCGTTGCACTGTTTCTTATCATACTTGGCCCAGCAGGAGCGGTTTTCTATTGCACGGTTCGTTACTTTTCTGACCAAAACCAAGAGGAGAAGCTTGAGCTTCCCTTAGTGGAAGATGTTTTAATGGTACTCGATTGGTTACCTAGCCGTATTTTTGCTTTTGGATATGTCCTCAGTGGTCAGTTTTCCCAGGCTTTTGCATGCTGGGCACAATATGCGTTAAATATCCGCAGTAGCGCTAGGGAGGTTGTTACTCAGGTTGCACAGGCCGCTGAGCCGCAACCAGAGGCTTCAGCAACACCTATCTGTACACAGTCAACTTTGAGTCTGCTGCAACTGAGTAAGCGAAACTTTATTCTTTTGCTTGTTTGCTTGTCCATGTTGACCATCTTTGGTGTTGTGGCTTAAACCATTTTGAAAGGGGTAATACCAATACACTGATTGGTATAGAGCCCCTTTGATCTATCTAGGAGGGGAATAAATTAATGTAAGAGGATGTTTAAAGGTACAGAATTTATTTTAGTATCTGCTCTTTTAGATTTTTTTCATTTAATTTCCCCGCTCTTTGAACCTACCGCTCTATCTTTTTATACATTTTTTTACTTTTAAATCAGTAGTCTTACTCACTAAGTTTTAAGCGAACATGTCGATTTACCCTTTGATTTGGTGATAATGGTCTGACCGCTAACAGGTTTGATTTCGGCTATGCTCACACATCGTCTATTTACATGATTCTGATCACAAGCTAGACATTCAAAATGTGATTTGATAAAGTGCGCGCAGTCAACTAAATTGGTAAGACCAATTTACAATAGAAGCTGAGGGCCATATGGCTTATAGCAAAATAAACCAGCCAAAAATATCCGATGTCATTATGGGGCAGTTGGAGCAGATGATCCTTGAGGGAAGCCTTCAACCAGGTCAAAAGTTACCACCTGAGCGTGAGCTTGCACTTCAATTTGAGGTCTCTCGTCCGTCACTACGTGAAGCTATCCAGAAGCTAGAAGCCAAAGGCTTACTAATGCGCCGTCAAGGCGGTGGTACTTACGTGAAAGAGCAGTTGTGGCAGAGCTTAGCTGATCCGATAGTGGAGCTGATGCATAGCGACTCAGAAAGTCAATATGACTTGTTGGAGTTTCGTCATGCAACGGAAGGGATGATGGCTTATTTTGCAGCCCTTCGTGGTACCGATGCTGATATGCAAAATATCAAGCGCACCATTATGGACGTTGAAGCTGCGAAAGAGATTGAACAGCAAGCTAAAGCGATTGTGTGCTTCTATCGAGCAGTAGCTGAGGCGTCACATAACGTTGCTATGCTTCATCTCGTATTAAGTTTATCTCCTGTGTTACATAAAAATGTAGCGCAGAACTTGGAGCTTCTAGATCGGAGAGAGGAAGCTTCCACTATGGCAAACGATCACAGACGAGCTCTGCTCGCTGCTATTGTTCGCCGCGATCCCGATGCAGCAAGAGAAGCCTCGAATGAACACCTAAGTTACATCGAGGAAGTCATGTTGTCTGTGAGGGAAGAAGATAGTCGGTTGCAGCGAAGTCTGCGCCGTTTAAAAAGCGGTGTTTAAGACCTGAAAGCAGGTCAACACCAGACCATATTCTGAAAATGCAAATTTCATAACGTATATAGGGAAGGACAGCAAAATGTCTGAACATATGCTACAAGACGTAGATCCACTAGAAACTAACGAGTGGTTGTCTGCTCTAGAATCTGTTGTACGTGAAGAGGGGGTTGAGCGTGCTCAGTATCTTCTGGAACAAGTACTTGATAAGGCCCGTCTAGACGGTGTCGATATGGCGACTGGTATCACCACCAACTATATCAACACAATTCCTACGAGCCAAGAGCCTGCATATCCTGGCAATACAACGCTTGAGCGTCGTATTCGTTCTATCATTCGTTGGAATGCGATCATGATAGTGCTACGTGCGTCTAAAAAAGATTTAGACCTAGGTGGCCACATGGCGTCTTTCCAGTCAGCAGCTTCATTTTATGAAGTCTGTTTTAACCACTTCTTCCGTGCACCAAATGAAGTCGATGGTGGTGATTTAGTTTACTACCAAGGTCATATCTCTCCAGGTATCTATTCTCGTGCATTTGTTGAAGGTCGTTTGACTGAAGATCAGTTAGACAACTTCCGTCAAGAAGTCGATGGTAAAGGTATACCTTCATACCCACATCCAAAGCTAATGCCTGAGTTCTGGCAGTTCCCGACTGTATCTATGGGTCTGGGGCCAATGTCAGCCATCTATCAAGCACGTTTCCTTAAGTATCTTGATGGCCGTGGTTTAAAAGACACCTCTGCACAACGTGTATATGCTTTCTTAGGTGATGGTGAGATGGATGAGCCTGAATCACGTGGCGCAATCTCTTTTGCTTCTCGTGAAAAGCTCGATAATCTATGTTTCTTAATCAACTGTAACCTACAGCGTCTAGATGGTCCTGTAATGGGTAACGGTAAGATCATTCAGGAGCTTGAAGGCCTGTTTAGAGGCGCGGGTTGGAATGTCGTTAAAGTGATCTGGGGTAACAACTGGGACTCACTATTAGCAAAAGACACCACAGGTAAACTGCTGCAGTTGATGAATGAAACCATCGATGGCGATTACCAGACATTTAAGTCAAAAGATGGTGCTTATGTACGTGAGCATTTCTTTGGTAAGTACCCAGAAACTGCGGCACTTGTGTCTGATATGACTGATGCTGAGATCTTCGCGCTTAAGCGTGGTGGTCATGAATCATCTAAGTTATTTGCTGCATTTAAGAATGCACAAGACACTAAAGGTAAGCCAACTGTAATCTTAGCTAAAACCGTTAAAGGTTATGGCATGGGTGAAGCGGCTGAAGGTAAGAACATTGCTCACGGCGTCAAGAAGATGGACATGACGCATGTGCTTCAGCTGCGTAACCGTCTAGGCCTTGATGACCTACTTACCGATGAGAAAGTCTCTGAACTGCCTTATCTTAAGTTAGAGGAAGGATCTGAAGAGTATAACTACTTGCATGCTCGTCGTAATGGGCTTCATGGTTATACACCACAGCGTCTACCTAACTTTACTCAGGCACTAGAGCTTCCAAGTGTAGAAGAGTTTGGTCCTTTGCTTACTGAGCAAAAGCGTGAAATCTCAACCACAATGGCATTTGTTCGCACATTGAACATCCTGCTTAAAAACAAAGGAATTGGTAAGAATATCGTTCCAATCATTGCCGACGAAGCACGTACTTTCGGCATGGAAGGTCTATTCCGTCAAATCGGTATCTACAACCCTTATGGTCAGGAATACACACCTGAAGATCGTAGTGTCGTTTCTTACTATAAAGAAGCCACTTCTGGTCAAGTGTTGCAGGAAGGTATCAACGAGCTAGGTGCTATGTCTTCATGGGTTGCTGCGGCAACATCATACAGCACTAACGATCTGCCAATGATCCCATTCTACATCTACTACTCTATGTTTGGTTTCCAGCGTGTTGGTGACATGGCGTGGATGGCGGGTGATCAGCAAGCACGTGGCTTCCTATTGGGCGCTACTGCGGGCCGTACGACACTGAACGGTGAAGGTCTACAGCATGAAGATGGTCACAGCCATGTTCAGGCGAACACGATCCCTAACTGTATCTCTTATGATCCTACATATGCATACGAGTTAGCCGTCATTATGCAAGATGGTATCCGTCGCATGTACGGTGAGAACCAAGAGAACGTGTTCTACTACTTAACGCTGATGAATGAAAACTACGCGATGCCAGCGATGCCAGAAGGCAGCGAGGAAGGTATTCGCAAAGGTATCTATAAGCTTGAGTCTTACAAAGGTAGTAACAAGGTTCAGTTGATGAGCTCTGGTACTATCATGAATGAAGTGCGTAAAGCGGCTCAAATCTTGAGCGAAGAGTACGATGTTGCGTCTGATGTTTACTCTGTAACTTCTTTCAACGAGTTAACTCGTGAAGGCCAAGATGTTGAGCGTTTCAACATGCTTCATCCAGAAGCTGAGCAGAAACAAGCATACATCACTCAAGTGATGGGAACTGAGCCTGCTATTGCTGCGACGGATTACATGAAGAATTATGCCGAACAAGTTCGTGCATTTATGCCTTCAGAGACATTTAAAGTGTTAGGTACTGATGGTTTCGGGCGTTCTGACAGCCGTGAAAACCTACGTCGCCACTTTGAAGTGAATGCTGGTTACGTTGTGGTAGCAGCACTGAATGAACTTGCTAAACGTGGTGATATTGAAAAATCAGTGGTTGCTAAAGCCATTGCTAAGTTCAACATCGACGCTGATAAGACAAACCCGCTATACGCGTAAGAGGCAATACAAAATGACAATCGAAATTAATGTACCTGATATTGGTGCGGATGAGGTTGAAGTGACAGAGATCCTTGTTAGCGTAGGCGACAGGGTTGAAGAGGAGCAATCGCTCATCTCTGTTGAAGGCGATAAAGCTGCCATGGAAGTGCCAGCATCGACAGCGGGTGTTGTTAAAGAGATCAAAGTTGCCGTTGGCGATAAGGTGTCTACAGATTCCTTGATTATGATCTTCGAATCAGATGCTGCCCCAGCTGCTCCTGTTGCTGAGTCAGCTCCAGTTGCAGCGCCTGCTGCACCGGCATCGGCCGAGCTAAAAGAGGTCAATGTACCTGATATCGGTGATGATGAAGTCGAAGTTACTGAGATTTTAGTCAATATTGGTGACAGCATCTCTGAAGAGCAATCGCTGCTAAGTGTTGAAGGCGATAAGGCTTCGATGGAAGTACCTGCGCCATTTGCCGGTGTATTGAAAGAGATCAAAGTTGCGGTCGGTGATAAAGTTTCTACTGGTAGCTTAGTCATGGTTTTTGAAGTAGCTGGTTCTGCGGCGGTGGCTCCAGCAGCTGCCCCTGCACCAGTAGCAGCTCCAGTCGCATCAGCGCCATCAGTACAAGATGTTAACGTACCCGATATTGGCGGTGATGAAGTCGAAGTGACCGAAATTATGGTCCAAGTAGGTGATACCGTTACTGAAGAGCAATCACTGATTAGTGTAGAGGGTGACAAGGCTTCGATGGAAGTGCCTGCTCCTTTTGCCGGTAAAGTGCTTGAGATTAAGATAAGCCAAGGGGACAAGGTTTCTACAGGCTCGTTAATTATGACCTTTGAAGTTGCTGGTAGTGCAGCCCCTGTTGCTGCTCCGGTAGCGGCAACAGCCCCTGTTCAAGCGGCTCCAGCGCCAGTTGCTAATTCTGCTGCACCAGCGAAAGAAGACTTTGTTGCGAATAAGGCTTATGCCCATGCATCACCAGTTATTCGCCGTCTTGCTCGTGAGCTAGGTGTTAACTTAGCAAATGTAAAAGGCACTGGTCGCAAGAATCGCATTATTAAAGAAGATGTTCATAATTATGTGAAAGCGGCAGTTAAACTGGTTGAGTCTGGTAACGCAGGTAAAGGTGGTAATAGTGAGTTAGATCTGCTGCCATGGCCAAAAGTTGATTTCAGCAAGTTTGGTGAAACTGAGATTAAGCCACTGTCGCGTATTCAGAAGATATCTGGCGCTAATCTACATCGTAACTGGGTGAAGATCCCACATGTTACTCAGTGGGATGATGCTGATATTACTGAGTTAGAAGCTTTCCGTAAGGCGCAAAACGCTGCCGAAGCGAAGAAAGACTCTGGCATGAAGATCACGCCACTTGTGTTTATCATGAAGGCCGTTGCGAAAGCACTAGAAGCATTTCCAACCTTTAACTCTTCACTATCAGAAGATGGCGCAAGCTTAGTTCTTAAAAAGTATGTGAATGTAGGTATCGCAGTTGATACACCTAATGGCCTAGTTGTTCCAGTGTTTAAAGACGTGAACAAGAAAGGGATCCATGAGCTTTCTGATGAGCTGAAAGAGGTATCTAAGAAAGCTCGCGGTGGTAAGTTGACTGCTGCAGATATGCAAGGTGGTTGCTTCACTATTTCAAGTTTAGGTGGTATCGGCGGTACGGCATTTACGCCAATCGTTAATGCACCTGAAGTGGCTATTCTTGGTGTGTCTAAGTCTGACATGAAGCCTGTGTGGAATGGTAAAGAGTTTGAGCCACGCTTAATGCTGCCGCTATCACTCTCTTACGATCATCGAGTGATTGATGGTGCAGAAGGTGCACGTTTCATTACGTATCTAAATAACTGTTTATCAGATATTCGTACATTGGTTCTATAATATTAAAGGCTGCTTATATTAAGCAGCCTTTTTATATACCTAACAACCTCGAAATGCGGGATTCAGGATTTTGAAGTAACTTGGGTATGCACATGTAAGTGAATGATTGTTATCTGTGTCAAACACGGGTTAAAATGCAGCCACCTACAGAACATAGATGTTCAAAAGCTGGCTCTTAACCGTTTTACGTTATATTCGTCAGCGCAATGACAAGAAAAATAGAGGAAGAGATGAGTAACGAAATCAAAACTCAGGTAGTAGTACTAGGTGCAGGCCCTGCAGGATATTCAGCTGCTTTCCGTGCGGCAGATCTAGGTTTAGATACAGTTATTATCGAGCGTTTCAGTACACTTGGTGGCGTATGTCTAAATGTGGGTTGTATCCCTTCAAAGGCACTATTACACGTATCAAAAGTGATTGAAGAAGCAAAAACTATCTCCTCACATGGTGTTGTTTTTGGCGAGCCTCAAATTGATTTAGATAAGCTTCGCGAATACAAGAAATCAGTAATTGGTCAACTTACAGGCGGATTAGGCGGAATGTCTAAGATGCGTAAGGTTGATGTGGTTAATGGTCTAGGTAAGTTTACCGGTCCAAATACCATTGAAGTTGCTGGTGAAGATGGTGTTAAAGTTGTTCACTTCGAAAATGCGATCATCGCTGCGGGTTCACGCCCAATTCAATTGCCATTTATTCCACACGAAGATCCACGTGTATGGGATTCAACTGACGCACTTGAACTTAAAGAGGTGCCAGGCAAGCTACTTGTGATGGGTGGCGGTATCATCGGTCTAGAAATGGGTACTGTGTATTCATCTTTGGGTAGTGAGATTGACGTGGTTGAGATGTTTGACCAAGTTATCCCTGCTGCTGACAAAGACGTTGTTCGCGTTTTCACTAAGAAGATCAAGAAAAAGTTCAACTTGATGCTTGAAACCAAAGTGACAGCCGTTGAAGCTAAAGATGATGGCATCTATGTGACAATGGAAGGCAAGAAAGCACCGACTGAACCTGTGCGTTATGATGCAGTCTTGGTTGCAATCGGCCGTGTTCCAAATGGTAAAGGTCTAGATGCAGAGAAAGCAGGCGTAAATATTGATGAGCGTGGTTTTATCAATGTTGATAAGCAGATGCGTACTAATGTACCGCACATCTATGCTATTGGCGATATCGTGGGTCAACCAATGCTTGCTCATAAAGGTGTGCATGAAGGCCATGTTGCCGCTGAAGTTATCTCTGGTCTTAAGCACTTCTTCGATCCTAAAGTCATTCCTTCGATTGCGTATACAGACCCAGAAGTTGCGTGGGTTGGTCTAACTGAGAAAGAAGCAAAAGAGCAAGGCATTGCTTATGAAACTGCAACTTTCCCTTGGGCTGCTAGTGGCCGTGCTATCGCATCCGATTGTGCCGATGGTATGACTAAGCTAATCTTTGACAAAGAGACTCATCGTGTCATTGGTGGTGCTATCGTAGGTGTTAACGGTGGTGAGCTATTAGGTGAAATTGGTTTGGCTATTGAGATGGACTGTGATGCTGAAGATTTAGCGTTAACGATTCATGCTCACCCGACTCTTCATGAATCAGTGGGACTTGCTGCTGAGATCTATGAAGGTTCAATTACTGATTTGCCAAACCCAAAGGCAAAGAAGAAAAAGAAGTAGTTTGAACTTTTTTAATACTAAAGGCGCTCATTGAGCGCCTTTTTTGTGAGTAAGATAAGTATATTGTGTTTTTAATTGTCATTATCCCTGTTCAATATATCGCTTGCTGGTGTAAAGTTTTTGATTTTGTCTGCTAAAATGCATTTTTGAAGCATTTTTATTTTATCTATAGATGTTAAGCAGGTGAATTCAATCCGTTGAACTGCTACATTCAAGTTAAGTTTATGAGTTAACTGCCTAATGATAAAAAGAACCTATCAAATCCTCCTGTTAATTATAGTGATATTTATTACTTGTCTAATACCAACTAGGGCGAGTGATATTGTGCAGCGTGTATTTTCTGAAAGAGATGGCTTGGTCAATGGTACGATCAATGATATTAGTTTCGATAGCTATGGTTTTACTTGGTTAGCAACAGAGGAGGGACTTTATCGGATCAGTAATAGCAAGGTCAGGAGAGTCGATAAAAAAGGGTTTAATACTCGGCTATCTGATGAGTATATCGACTTTGTGGAGCCATTAAGCAGCAGACACTTGCTTATCAGTAATTACACCGATACCTATCTATACGATATTTTGCAAGACACCTTTATTCGCTTTGGCAGTGAACAGTTATTTCCTGACTATAAGAAGCTCTCCCTTGATGCTATCACTAAGAAAGATGATGGTGACTACCATTTTTTAAGCAAACAGGGGGAACTGCTTACCTTCTCTTATAAGAATATGACGCTTAACCTAATCAATACCCTTCCCTTTAATCAGGATCTTCCTTGGTCTGTTTTGATGGTGATGGATGATGAGCGTTTGTTAGTTGGCTCTCCGTATAAATTACACTTAAGAGACCAATTGGGGGAGTTTCAAATGGCTCTTGATTGGCAAGAAGATATGGGGATGATCAAGGGAGTTATGGAGGACTCTTCTGGCCGACTCTGGTTAAGTTCCAGCGATGGCTTATATGAGATCTTTAAAGACGATTTTAGCTTGAGAAAAGTGTCTCAACTTCCTTTTTATAACACTAAAGCAGCGGAAGATCGTAAAGGTAACTTATGGCTGGCAAGCAGAGAAGGTTTGATTAAATGGTATCCAGATCATGAAGAGGTAAAAGTTTATAAAGGAGACATCAAACAAGCTGCAGATATCGATTATATTTTTGATATTGCTATTGATAACAACGATATAATATGGGTTGGCGGTTCTGGTGATGCGCTGGCCGTGGTTGCAGAAGCTCCTGATTTTCTCAGTGAGACTTATACTCAAGCCCCTCCCTATTTGACCTCTGATGAGATGATTTGGTCAATTTGGGCTAAAAAGAATGGAGTGTGGCTAGGCACTGATAAAGGCTTAGTTGTCATAAATAAAGAATCTCAGACTAGTGCCACAGTATTACCCGAAGAGTTAGCGTTAAACGATAGTATCTATAAAGTGGATGAGCTTGACGCTTCACACTTACTTCTTTCCACGACAAATGGGCTATTTGTCGTCAATAAAGAGACGCATGAATCACAGCGTTTTGCTCTATGGAATCAGGGAGAGAACTCGTTAGAAAATAAGCTTGTTTTTTCCAGTTATCTTGATCCTCAAATAAAAGGACGTTGGTGGTTTGCTACGGGAAGTGGGCTCTTTTATTGGGAACCTGGGCTATTTACCCCTCAAGAGCTTCTGATTGCTAAGGAAAACCTTGGTCAATATAAGCCTAATTTAAGAGCTGTTTATCGTAGCATCGATGGTAAGTTATGGATCGCAGGAGAGGAGCTTTTTGGTTACATAGATCATATGGGAGGTTTCCACTCGACCTTAAGTATCTTTGGTGATTCAAGTAGGTCACCTACTATTAGTTACATAGATGAGGTGAGTCCTGGTGTACTTTGGTTAGGGAGTTCATTGGGACTGATAGAATACACGTTTGATAAAGGAGTGACAGAGTCTTTAACTAAAAGGTGGCAAGTCGATTGTCCATCAATCTTCTTTTTTCATAAGATCGCTCCCTATCGGGTTCTTGGCTGCCTAAACTCAATTATTCGCGTCAATATGGACACTGATGAGCTACTTGTTATAGAGCATGAAGATGGGTTAATTAGTCAGGAGATTAACGACGGCGCTTCATTTTACGATCCCAATGCTGGCTTGTATGTAGGCACACCTGATGGTGCCATGTTGCTGAATGTTTCAGGGATGAAAAATCGTATTAAAAATGATGGGATCATGCTTGAGTCGGTTTCCGTTTTTTATGAACAATCGACAGAGATTAGCTTGATTCCTGAGCAAAATAGTATGATTAAACCAGGTGCTAGAATGATCAACTTTCAGTTAACCAGCCTAGATTATCTGGACGATCGTCCGCTTACGTTACAGTACCGTATACGCTTGCAAAACGAACACTCTGTTGTTAACTACCTTCTTCTTTCTGATCAGTCCCTTGTTAGTGTCTCTGGCTTGAAGGCTGGGAAATATGTTCTCGACATTCTTAGTTTACAAAATGGGATCTGGTCGAGCGAACCATACTCATATCAGTTTGAAGTTGACGAGTTTTGGTGGGAAAGTTATTGGTTTAAAACTTTTTTTGTTATGACCTTGCTGCTTGTTGTCATTGTTATCTTAATTGGTCGACAACGCCAACTTTCTGCTTTTAGAGTGGTTAATGAAGCACTGGTAGAGAGTGAGGATAGGTTAAGACAATCTCTTAAAGGTAGTGATTCAGAACTGTGGGAGTGGCGTGACGACACTCAGATGTTCAACCTAGAGAATCAAGGTTCGGGACTCACTGGCGACAGTAAAAATATATTACTTACCTTAGATGATTTTCCTGTACATAGAGATGAGAAAAAGAGTGTCTTAGCAAGTTGGAAAAGCATGCTTAATGGCGATAGTGATCGATTTGAAGTGGAGTATCGTTATCGTAGGGATGATAAGTCTTGGGGCTGGACACGCGTGCGGGGACGTCCAGTAGATTTTGACCCAGAAACAGGGAAAATTACGCGAGTTGCTGGTATATATTCAGATATTACCGCTCAGCGTCAACTAGAAGATGATGTAAAACTATTAGCTCAAGCGTTTGAAAACACCTCTGAAGGTGTGCTTATTCTTGATGCCAAAGAACGAATTAAGGTCTCAAATAAAGCTGCTCAGATGATTTTAGGGTTAGACGTTGAAGCGTTTAACTCTAAGACTTTTTCCTCTTTGATGGTGGCTAAGGAGGGACGTTTAGATGAAGTTGCTAAACTACTGGGCAGTGGCGATTCATGGACAGGAGAGAGGGAGTTTATCTGTGCTAATGGAAACAACTGCCCTGTATGGTTAAATGTCTCTACCATGCTAGGAGGCAAAGGTGACATTGTTCATTATGTCGCAGTATTTTCTGATATTACAGAGAGAAAACGTTCAGAGGCTGAGTTACGGCGGCTGGCTAATTATGATGTATTAACCGGGTTACCAAACCGCTCACTATTTTCGACCCGTCTTGCCCAATCTATTCATCGAGCCGAACATAGCGGTGAAAAGCTAGCATTAATTTTCCTAGATTTAGATAGGTTTAAACATGTTAATGATTCATTTGGACATAGTATGGGGGATGCGCTTTTAGTCGAAGCTGCCAGTAGGTTGCAATCCTGCATTCCAGATGGGCATACCTTGTGCCGTTTTGGTGGCGATGAGTTTGTAATTTTACTTAGAGAGGTCAGTGATGTTGATATGATCAATCACATATGTACTGAGCTACTCAAGCAGATAAAAACCCCCTTTGAGCTTTATGGCCGAGAGTTTTTTATCTCGACTAGCATAGGGGTAAGTCTGTGGCCTGATGATGCAACTCAAGCTGAGAATCTGATTAAAAATGCCGATCAAGCTATGTATCATGCCAAAGAGGAAGGGAAGGGGAATTTCCAATATTACTCTTCGGAGCGAAACTCTGAGGCGCTGTATCATCTTCATCTTGAGGCTGAATTAAGGCGAGCTATCGAGCGTGAGGAGTTTGAGCTTCACTATCAACCCCAGATTGATATTCTTAAAGATGATAAGTTGATTGGCATGGAAGCATTGCTGCGTTGGCGTCATCACCAAGATGGGCTGATCCGCACCGACATTTTTATCAAGGTGGCAGAATCGTGTGGTTTAATTATTGATATCGATCGCTGGGTTCTACGCCAGGCTTGTATTCAAGGTGCACAATGGGCATCGACCTATGGCGATGGCTTTAAGCTTTCAGTTAATATCTCAGCGGTTCACTTTCGTCAGCCAGATTTTATTGAGGGAGTGAAATCGATTCTAGATGAGACAAAGATCCCTGCGGAAATATTAAGTTTCGAGATAACCGAAGGTGTCTTGATGAAGGAGCTTAATATTGCTAAAGCACATCTTAAGGAATTGAAGTACTTAGGAATTGATGTGGCGATTGATGATTTTGGTACTGGGTACTCCTCGCTGGCTTACCTTCGTCACTTTGACGTTACTACTCTTAAAATTGATCGCTCCTTCCTAATCGATATTGCGACGAATGAGGCTGATCAGGCGATCGCCAGTAGTATTATCGAGCTTGCTAGAAACCTGAAGTTAAGTGTAGTGGCTGAAGGTGTGGAAACCAAAGCCCAGTTAGAGCAAGTTTTCAGTCGAGGCTGCTATATTATTCAGGGATATTACTTTTCTAAGCCTTTAACTCAGCCAGAGATGGAGCGTTATATAAAGAGTAAGAAAATAGGCGGTTAGGCTCTGATTAAATAACAAGCTCACGGACACTTTTGTGTTTTATCTATGTTGTGCTTTTTTTGATACTATACGGCAGTCTTGTATAGAAATTAATTAAGAAATAACACTCTATGATACGTTCTATTGCACTATTTCTATTGTTCTCTCTTCTCTCCAGCTCTGTTTTTGCGGAAGTCAGGCCTAAAATTGGTCTAGTGCTCAGTGGTGGCGGCGCCAAAGGGGCTGCCCATATTGGCGTGCTTAAAGTACTCGAAGAGAATCGAGTTCCTGTCGATTATATCGCTGGGACAAGTATTGGTGCCTACGTCGCTGGAATGTATGCGCTCGGCTATAGCGCCGCAGAGATTGAGCAGATCATGATGAATGAGTCCTGGTCAAACGGGTACTCAGATACGATCCCAAGAGAGTCGCTGAGTTACCGTAATAAGCAGCAGCGAGATCGTTTTAATATTCCGTTAAATATTGGCTATAGCGATGAAACGGTGAAACTGCCCAACGGTCTGCTTCGTGGGCAAACCATGTCACAACTATTACAACGCTCAACTGGATTGGTCCATCAATTTGGGCACTTCGATGAACTCGCGATCCCCTACCGTGCAGTGGCGACCGATCTGGAAACGAGTAACCCTGTTATTCTTTCAACGGGCAGTATCGTTAAAGCGATGCAAGCATCCGCAACCGTACCTGGAGCACTTCAGCCAATAGAGTATGAAGGCAAGCTGTTAGTTGATGGCGGTATTGCGAATAATATGCCTGTCGATGTCGTCAAAGCGCTAGGCGCCGATATCGTTATCGCCGTCGATATAGGCTCATCGCTGGTAAAAAAAGAGGCATTAGATAGCACAGTCGCTGTACTTAACCAGTTATCAACCATGCTGACCAACGCAAGTACTGAGAAGCAAAAGTTGTTGCTCACTGAGGACGATATTTTGATCCGGCCTGATGTGGGGGATATGAGCACAACCGATTTTGAGGTTATGCCTCAGGCTTACGTGCTCGGCGAAAAAGCGGCACTTGAACATCTGTTGAGTCTTAAAGGTTTAAGTGTTGGTGAGGCTGAATATGTGGTTTATCAAGATAACAAGCAGAGGTTAAGCAAGCGTTGGCAAGATAGTGTGGAACGACCTCTGGTGCGGATTGTGTTTAATAACAACTCTAAAGTGAGTGAGTCGCTGTTAAGAGAGACACTCGATCTCCATGAAGGGGAGGTGGTGACGAAAGAGGAGTTAGAGAGAGCCATTGCCAATGTCTATTCATTAGATAAGTTTGAGCGAGTGAATGCTGAATTTGTCGATACAGATAGAGGGCGGATCTTGACCCTCAATACTCGAGCAAAATCCTGGGGACCTAACTATTTTGGCCTCGGATTTAGCTGGGAAGATGATCTGACTGAAGACTCAAGCATGTCTTTGGACTTCTCCTATACCATGACAGATCTAACCGATACTGGAGGAGAGTGGCGTAATGAGCTAAGACTTGGCTTTGAGAAGTTGCTTTCAACCGAGTTTTATCTGCCAATGGATTATGATCAGGCTTTTTATGCCAGAGCTGGGCTGGCTTATGAGCTCAAGGATTTTAGTATCTATGAAGATAACGCTAAATTTGTAGAGTTTTCTCAAACTGTGTACCGAGCGGATGTCGGCGTTGGCTATAACTATACATTGGAAGGTTTGATGGAGTTGGGTGTTACCAATGAGAAAGGTGAATTTGAATTTCTTAAAGATACTTATGACTATGACTCTTACGGTGTATATTTAAAACTAGGTTTCGATAACCTTAATAGTATGAACTTTCCAACTTCAGGTAATCGATTCACCTTTAATATGTATTATCGAAGAGACGTTAATGAGCTATCTGGTGAAGACTCCTATGCTGAGAACTCACTTCAAATAGAAGCCGATTGGCGAGGGGCTTTGAGCCTAGGGAATCATGCAATAGTGGGTATTGCCTCATTGGCTACCATAGATACGGAAGAGCAGTTTAGTCCACATCTATCTGAGCTGGGTGGTTTCCTTAATCTGTCCGGTTACCATAAAAACTCCTTGGTTGGTTCTCATAAAATATTTGGTGCTTTTGTGTATCAATATGATTTAGGTCGTGATGTGCTGGGAATGACGGATTACCCACTCTATCTTGGTGGTAGTTTGGAAGCTGGTAACGTTTGGCAAAACAAAGACAACATTGACCTCAACGATCTCATCTATTCAGGTAGCCTATTTTTCGGAACCGACACTAGTATGGGGCCTGCGGCCTTAGGTTTTGGTTGGGCCGATGATGGTGAGATGACGCTGTTTCTCTTTTTGGGAAAGAGCTGGTAAGTCATAGAAAGTTACAAATACAGTCTTATAGGGCCCGTGAGACTAATGTTAAGGTTAAAATGTTAAGCTAAATCATCATAAAACCGGGGACTATAATGAAAAGAGTAAGCAAGATGGCAATTGGGATCGCCTTAAGTTTAGGTCTCGCTGCGTGCAGTAGTAATGAGCCAAGTGCACCAGAAGTGCAATCAAAGAGCATGATTTCTGGTGTCGAGAAGGTTAACTTCGATACCTCTGTACGCCACCAAGATGATTTTTATTATAGTGTTAACGGTCACTGGCTAGCGAACACGCCGATCCCCGATGATAAGTCTAACTATGGTGCCTTCTCTGTTCTCTATGAGCGGAGCCAAAAAGCACTAAAACAGATTATCGATGATGCTGCATCTAAGCCAAATAAACTAGATGGCTCTAGTGAGCAAAAAGTGGGTGATTTCTATAACAGCTACATGAATACCGATATTGTAGAACAGTTAGGTATTTCACCACTAAGTGAGCAGCTTTCAGATATCTCTCTGGCGAAAGATCATGATGATATTGCCAGTTTAATGGGGGGCCTTTTACTTAATGGTGTGCAGATCCCATTTGGTTTTTACGTTAATAATGACGCAAAAAACTCTACTCAGTATGCTGTCTACCTTTATCAGTCAGGGCTCAGTCTTCCAGATCGTGATTATTACTTAAAAGATGACGCAAAGTTTGTGGCCAATAGAGCTGCACTTAATACCTATGTCACCGATATTATGACTCAAGCTGGCAGCAAAGATGCAAAACGTATCGCTGCTAGTGTTGCGAAAATAGAGCATTTTATTGCTAAGAGTCAATGGAGCCGAGTGGAGTCTCGCGATGCAAACAAGAGCTATAACAAAATGGATAGAGCAGAACTGCAGGCAAGTATGCCTGAGTTTGATTTTGTTCAGTTTGCAGCGAGCGCAGATATTGGCAAAGTGAAAGAGGTTATTGTTCGTCAAAAATCCTACTTTGAGGAGCTTGGCAAGCACTTTACTGGTTTTACTGTTACTGAGTGGCAGGATTATCTCTCTTTTCACCTTGTTGATAGTTATGCCGAGCTATTAAGTCAGAATTTTGTTGATCTGCATTTTAATTTTCACAGTAAAACTTTGATGGGCATAGAAGCACAGAAGCCACGTTGGAAAAGAGCGGTTGATGCTGCAGACCAAGTGATCGGTGAGCTAGTGGGCAAGGAGTATGTAAAGGAGCACTTCAAGCCAGAAGCTAAAGAGAAGATGGAATTACTGATCCAGGATTTGATCAAAGGGTTTGAAGTGAGCATTAATGAACTTGAGTGGATGACGCCTGAAACTAAGGTCGCCGCTCAGGAGAAGCTCTCTAAGTTCACTTATAAGATAGGTTATCCAGATAAATGGAGAGATTACACCAATCTTCAGATTAAACCTGATGAGCTGGTGGGTAATTATCAGCGTTACGCTAAGTTTGAATATAACACTATGCTGGATAAGCTTGGTAAACCTATCGATCGCACTGAGTGGCATATGACGCCGCAAACTGTTAATGCTTATTATAATCCGGTAATGAATGAAATCGTGTTTCCAGCTGCGATTCTACAGCCTCCCTTCTTTAATCTTGAAGCGGATGATGCAATTAACTTCGGTGGTATCGGTGCGGTGATTGGTCACGAGATAAGTCATGGCTTCGATGATCAAGGCGCTAAGTATGATGGCGATGGTAATTTACGTAATTGGTGGACAGATGCGGATCGTGAAGAGTTTCAAAAACGTGGTGCTCAACTATCTGCTCAATACTCTAAATATGAAGCCCTACCAGGTAAACATGTAAATGGTGATCTGACATTAGGTGAGAATATCGGCGACCTTGGCGGACTAACGGTAGCGGCGCGTTCATATCACCTAAGCCTAAATGGTAAAGAGGCACCAGTTATTGACGGATTAACTGGAGAGCAGAGACTCTTTATCGGTTGGTCACAAGTATGGCGTCGTAATTACCGTGATGAAGAGCTAAGTCGTCGATTAATGACAGACTCTCATTCACCTAGTCACTTCCGCGCGATGGGGACACCAAGAAATATTCCTGCATTCTATCAAGCCTTCGACTTAAAAGAGGGAGATAAGATGTTCTTAGCTCCAGAAGATCGAGTAAAGATCTGGTAGTGAGCTGACAAAGTTTATAAATAAAGGGCCCATCAAATGATGGGCTCTTCTATTTTCAAGCTGTAAAACAGTATTTGAGTGGTGATTTTGTCTACTATTGTGGATAAGTCAGGGGGTAAGTGGTGTGTAGGGTGTGGCTAAAAGCGGCTTTTAAAAAAAGATCGTTTTTTCGTAAAAAAGCCCTTGTGCTCTGGGCTGAACTCCCTATAATGCGCATCCACTGACACGGCACAGCAGGCCAATCGCTCTTAGCAAAAGCTAGATAGAATGGGACTTGCAGTAATGTTAGAGAATCAAAACTCCTCGGAGATTTGATTCAGGTGACAAACGCTTTAGAAGCTTGATTTAGATGGTTGTTGACACGAGAGTGAACAAAGAATCATCGCTTGAAAAACTTCTTTAAATAAGCGCTTGACGCCAACCACGGAGAGTGTAGAATACGCCTCCTTAAGCCAATGGCCTAGCGTCAACGGCAGCATCTGAAAGATTGATGCTAACGCTCTTTAACAATTCAAAACAAGAAATCTGTGTGGACACTCACAGGTGTTGAGTTATTCGAAATTGTCTTCTGTTCTTTGGAATGTTGGCAATCAAAAATTTTCTCAATGAACCACTGAGTGACCATAGCAATATGTAAACTTCATTAGCCTTTAGGGTTGATGAAAAACAGTATAATTCGTTGAGCCGTTCTTCATCCTTAATCG
>NZ_JAHZST010000025.1 GCF_019457885.1 Shewanella nanhaiensis | reverse complement strand
CGCGGATCTCATCGTAGAGCTGGGACTAATGAAGGTCTCAATAGACTCTGAATACATTAGCGCAAACCAACTCCTGTTATCTTGCTTTATTATTTGCAATAACGGGGCGTACCATACATTCTGTCCAGAAATGAGTAATAACGATAAAGCCTAATTCGAAGAGATAAACACTCAGGTGTAGATGCGGCAGTGAGCTTCGATGACATGGATGTCATCGTAGAGACTACAGGGATTGTACTTGCGTCGTCTCACTGAAGTATCTGCACGGAAGCATGCTGCAAGCAATTAACTGGATTAAAGTAATAGCTTGCTGTCAGCTAACTAAGTACCAATCTCGCCCAATGAACCAAACCCCAAAAAATATTTGAAACTTGCTATCAGGAAAGTCAGCAAACTTTTGTCCATTTATGACTTAGAGTAACCGCTCTAAGCCTTGTGATCACCAAGGGACTTTGTCGTTTCAATCATTAGAAGTTGAGTCGAAGAAATAAACAATCAGGTGTGAACGCGGCTGTGGGCGTTGGTGGCAAGGCCGTTCTATGACATCCTGTCACCACGGCATTTGTGAATCCATTCACATCAGATGCCACCGTCGAGCGTATAGGGATATATTTATAGCGTCCCGCAGAAGTATTCACACATAAGGGTCGTTCATTCACATCCATGTGATCACGACATTGGTGCATCCTTGCACAGCACATGCTGCAAGCAATTAACAAGATTGAAGCTATGGTTTCCTAGATACCATCAAATACCAAACCTGCCCAATGAAACCTCAAAAAGAGACTTACCACTTGTTATCTGGCAAGTGGCTAGAATTTGTTATCCGACAAGCTACTTCTTAGTGCCATAAAGTGAACTTTGTGGGTGCGGCTCACTTTCCGTCACTTCAACCTTAGCCTCTGCTTCTGTCGAGGAAGCCTCAAAAGGCTCTGCTTTCTTGCTAATCTTCTGTGCTTGCAAGATCACAAACTTACCGTTTGACGCCACTGTGGTGCAGTTTTTAAAGATGCGCTGTAACTTGATATGGTATGCCAAGTGACGATTGCCAACGACGTGTAAGATACCGCCATTCTTAAGGGCCCGCCAAGATTGTAGGAACATCTGCCAGGCGATGTGATCGGTAATCGCTTCACCTTGATGGAAAGGTGGGTTACATAGCACGAGATCGGGGCGTACACCTTCACTCATATGGGTTAAGCAGTCATCCCAGCCAAATGTGGCTTGCTCGCCGACTAGGCCTTGTGTGTCTAGTTTGTTGAGTGCCCAGTTCTGCTTAGCTGATTCAATAGCCATCTCTGAGTCGTCGACAAAGTGAATATAAGCTTGTGGGAACAGCTGCTTGGCGTGTAGGCCCAGTATGCCGTTGCCACAGCCAAGATCGATGATCGATTTAAAATCACCCTTAGGCATATTCTCTAACATGATCTCAGCGCCAATATCTAGCTTATTCGCTGCGAACACATTGCTTAGGTTGCGTATCTCAAGATTTAGCTGTGGTACTGACCATTGCACCTCTTTGGGAAGGGCGCGGCTCTTACCATCGCTGATGCAGGTGATCACTCGGGTCTTTTTCCAAGTTAAGCTGGCAGAAGCTGGCCCTAAGTTTTTACCAATCAACTCTAATACAGACTTGTTGATGGATTTGGCTTTGGCACTGATAAGCACTTGAGTGCCTTTAGGTAACGCTTGAGATAAACGATTAAGCTGGTGAGCAAAGTAAGTTAAGTTTTTTGGCAACTTCATCAATACCAGTTCAATTTGCCCTGGTAGTGCTTCACGGCTATTGAGCCACTCAATCCCCTCTGACGAAAGGCTATTTGTGGCCAGGTTTTGCAGGTTCCCTAAAAGGCTGGTCTTTGCATCGGTTTCAACCATGAGTGGCCAAGTTGGCGCGATTGAGCGAAGACAAGCGGTTAAGGCGCCGAAGTTATCATTGATAATGGCAGTAACAACAGGGGCTTGTTCAGTCTCTATAAGATGTTTTATCAGGTGTTCATCTGCAGCATCCCATGCTTGTAAATTTGATTCCTGATCTTTTGGGTAGCGGGCTAACTCAAGCTCGATACCAGCGACTGAAAATTGTGTTGTCATATGCCAAAATGTACCAATAAAATAGGGGCACGCATTATCGCAGATTAAGATTGGTAGGTATATACGCCTAAGGCCTCAGTTATTGGAGAGGATAATGAAGCAGCAAGGCCTGAGTTTTGAGCCATTTGAGGTGTTAGTTAATAGTAGTGACACTCAGCAGTCACAGCCTCCTATCACATTGATCCCCGGTTATCTCAATCAGGAGCAGCAAGCGGCCCTATTAAACGAAGTTAAAAGTTACCCGCTATCTCGCCCTGAGGTTCAGGTTTATGGTCAAGCTCATCCAATTCCTCGTACTCAGGTTTGGTTTGGAGATTCAGGCTGTGATTATCGCTACTCAGGCCTCTTTGTGAGCGCCTTACCTTGGCCTAAATACGCCAATAAGCTGAGGGAGAAGCTCTATCGTGATTTTAAGCTTGAGACCAATGGGGTATTGGTGAACCGCTATGCCGATGGGCGAGACTCTATGGGATGGCACTGTGATGATGAGGTTGAGATAAGAAGTGGAAGCGACATCGCCTCTGTGAGTATTGGAGCACGGCGTGACTTCTTTATTCGCCATAAGGTAAGCCTACAAAAGTACCAGATCCCATTAAACAGTGGCGATCTATTGATTATGCATTGGCCGATGCAGAATGAGTGGGAGCATAGTGTGCCTAAGCGGCTGAAAGTGATGGAGCCAAGAGTTAACTTTACCTTTAGGTTGCTGACAAAACATTATCACTCTAAGTAGTTTGGGATATGTTACTCAACTCTCACTATTCGGTGGGTAAATACTCTAAGCTGAATATGAAATCGCATTGAGGAGTATCAGATGAAAAAGTTATTTATTGCTAGCGTTGTTGGCCACATTGCTCCGGGAGTGATTAAGTCTCTTGCTGAAGTGACACGTCGCTTTGGTGGTGAGTGGGTGACGAGTAAGGTGATTAAGCTCGATGGCCATTTCTGCGCAATGATGAAGGTTGCGATAAAGCCCGAGGCTGAAGATGAGCTTAAATCTTGTTTAATCTCGGAGTTTGATGGACTGCACTTCATCTTTGAGCAAGTGCTTATTAATAGTGACTGCGTGTCTAGCTCCCTTCATTTGAGTGTAGATTGCGGTGATCGCTCAGGCTTAACCCGAGATATCGTCAATATCCTCACTAATCTAGATCTGGTGATTGAGCATATGGAGTTTAATCGGGTACATGTGTCGACTATCGGTCAAACTGTGTTCTCCTCAAGGTTAAATTTAGCGGTTCCTGAAGGGGTGAGCACTGAGAGTGTTGTTGAACTGCTTGAAGGGGTAACTGATGACGCGAGAGTTAAGGTACTTTGACTAATGTCATTGGTACTGCTCGAGGGGAGTTGACCTCAGCCCCTCTATCGCTGTAACCTGCCGCCATGAATTTTAGGCTGAATTGAGAGATCGTATGTCAGTAGCACAAAGCATCATTGAGCATTTAACCGCTAGTCTGTCACCCACTCACCTTGAGGTGATCAACGAAAGCCATAATCACCATGTGCCACCTAACTCAGAAACTCACTTTAAGGTGATCATTACCTCTGAGTTCTTTGAGGGTAAGCGTCTTCTTGCTCGCCACCGCGCTGTTAATGAAGCGCTGGCTCCTGAGTTCGCTAACGGCTTGCATGCGCTTTCTATGCACACCTACTCCCCCGATGAGTGGGCGGCCGAGGTGGCAGTGCCGGACTCGCCTAAGTGTAAAGGGTAAAGCGAACACTTTGCTGAAATAGCCTGAGAATAGCCCCTATTTTCAGGCTCTTTTGTTTAATAAGTCCCTATTATTTTTCATGTTATTGTCAACTGTCTCCTCCTCCCTCTATTTTCTGATTTAGCCTGCTTTTTGTTTATCTATTGCGTTATTTCTGTTATCAATAAGTTAAATGATGGCTAGTGATTAAAATGGATGAATCGAGTAGAGAAGTTAACTGAATTTATCGGTAAGGGGGTAAGCTGGTTTACACTCTTTATTGTATTGATGACCTTAGCGGTTGTTGTGCTTCGTTATGCCTTTGCTACAGGTGCGACGGCAATCCAAGAGGGCGCGTTATATCTTCATGGCGCGGTATTAACTTTGGCGGCAGGGTATACCCTTAAACATGATGGGCATGTTCGGGTGGATATCTTCTATCGACACTTCTCCTCCCGTGGTCAGCATTGGGTTGATCTGCTTGGCACTCTTTTTCTACTTTTCCCTGTTTGTATCTTTATCACCTACTCCTGCTTCGATTATGTTTTAGCTTCATGGCGTTATGCTGAAACCTCTGTTGAAGCGGGCGGTTTGGAATATGTTTATCTACAGAAAAGTCTGCTTTTATTACTGGTTGTGAGCCTGTTGCTTCAAGGCAGTGTCGAACTCGTGCGTCATGCATCGGCTCTGTGGTTTAAGAAGAGTGCAGAGAGTGAAAAGAGGGGAGAGCAGGGTTAATGGCTATCTTACTCTTTTTAGTTGTCTGTCTGGTATTGATGCTGGGCTATCCGGTTGCATTAACGCTAGCGGGCGTTGCGTTGATGTTTGCAGGTATTGGGGAGTTAACGGGTACTTTTGATAGCAGTTTATTAGGCGCGCTGCCTAATCGCTTATATGGCGTGATCAATAACCCTATCTTAATGGCTGTTCCGCTCTTTGTGTTTATGGGAGTGGTATTAGAAAAATCAAAAGTGGCAGAGCAGCTTTTGACTAGCATGGCAGAGCTCTTTGGCCGTTTTAGAGGCGGGCTTATCTTCAGCGTTTTCTTTGTGGGTATGTTGCTTGCTGCTAGCACAGGGATCGTAGGGGCTACGGTAGTCACCATGGGATTGATGTCTCTGCCCTCCCTGTTGAAACGAGGTTATGACCCGGCATTCAGCGCGGGAGCTATCTGCGCAACAGGCACCTTAGGGCAGATCATTCCCCCTTCGATTGCACTTGTACTCTTGGGTGATGTGCTCTCTAACGCCTATCAACAGGCGCAGCTTAAAATGGGAATATTTAGCCCGAAATCTGTTTCTGTTGGTGATCTGTTTGCTGGTGCACTTATTCCTGGCTTACTCTTGCTGGTGATGTACTGTCTCTATACCTTGATATTAATTAAACGTAAGCCTGCGCAGTTTCCTGCAGTGCTCGATAAACGCAGCATAGATTTGAGTTTTGTGATGCAAACTATCAGCGCTTTAGTGCCACCATTACTGCTTATTTTTCTGGTATTGGGCTCAATATTACTGGGTATTGCTACGCCGACAGAAGCTGCATCTGTTGGCGCATTCGGTGCGTTAATGATAGCGCTTGTTAAGCGGCAGATGACTCTCCCCTTGTTAAAAGAGGTGATGCTCAGCACCACTAAGATCACCTCTATGGTGTTTCTTATCTTGATAGGTGCCTCTATCTTCTCTCTTGTTTTTAGGGGATTTGGTGGTGAAGTGCTTATCCATGACTTGTTCCACAATATGCCAGGTGGCTTGATTGGCGCTACGTTGCTGGTCATGTTAGTGATATTTTTGCTCGGATTTATCTTGGATTTTATTGAGATCACTTTCGTGGTTGTACCTTTAGTTGCTCCTATATTGCTAGCGATGGGACTCGATCCTATCTGGCTTGGGATCATGATAGCGGTCAATCTACAAACTTCATTTTTAACCCCACCATTTGGTTTTGCGCTCTTCTACTTAAGAGGAGTGAGTAAAGAGTTAGTGTCCAGCAGTCAGATCTATAAAGGTGTGATCCCCTTTGTTGGGATCCAGTTGCTTCTGATGTTGATATTGAGCATCTGGCCCGAGTTAATCACTTGGCTCCCTTCTCAAATATATGGTTAGAAACTGCGATTAAATCAAGGGTTATTCGCTCCTGTTTGATGGCCCGTTCTACGGATAGTAAGAAAGAGGAAAAGGATATGATAAAAAGAGTAACTGTGTGCTTTATCTCATTGGCAGTCTTGTTTATATCAGGCTGTCAGGAGAAAGAGGCGCAAGTGGCACAAACTGGTGCTGTTGAGGTTGAAACGATTGAGTGGAAGTTGGTGACCTCGTGGCCTAAAAACTTTCCAGGTCTTGGGATGGCGCCAGAGCGATTCGCTAAGCTGGTTGATGAGATGTCTGCGGGTAGGCTTAAAATTAAAGTCTTTGGAGCTGGAGAGTTGATGCCAGCGTTTGAGGTTTTTGATGCTGTGAGTCAAGGTACAGTGCAGGTGGGACACAGCGCAGCCTATTACTGGAAAGGAAAAACGCCTGCGGCTCAGTTTTTTACTTCAATCCCATTTGGGCTTAATGCACAGGAGATGAATGGTTGGCTGCATTATGGTGGCGGTCTTGCTCTGTGGGAGGAGGTTTACGAGCCCTTTGGCATACTTCCTCTTGCCGGCGGTAACACAGGTGTACAGATGGGAGGTTGGTTTAATAAAGAGATCAACTCCATGGAAGACCTTAAAGGGTTAAAGATGCGTTTGCCCGGTCTGGGAGGTGAGGTGCTAAAGCGTGTTGGTGGCGTGCCTGTGACACTGCCTGGTCGTGAACTCTATACGGCGCTGCAAACTGGCGCCATCGATGCCACTGAGTGGGTAGGCCCATTTAATGATCTGGCTTTTGGTCTGCATAAGGCGGCAAAGTTCTACTATTACCCTGGGTGGCATGAGCCAGGTACAACCCTTGAGTTTTTGCTGAATAAGGAGGCGTTTGCTGCTTTACCTGCCGATCTTCAATCGATTGTGACTATTGCGGCGAGAGCAATTAATCAGGATATGTTAGATGAGTACACCTCTAAACATATTATCGCGTTAGACTCATTGATAGATGAGCATGGCGTTATTCTTAAACAGTACCCTGATGAGGTGATGAAGAAGCTGGCTGAGGTGTCTAAAGTGGTTATCAAAGAGCAATCAGCTAAAGATGACACCATGAATAAGGTTTATAAAGCCTATATGGAATATGAAGCGGGTGTTCGCAAGTATCATAAAATCTCCGAAGATGCTTATAGTCGTCTAAGAGAGTAACAGTTTGTATAGCGATGATGCAGATACCTTTTTAGTGTTGTATAAAGGTATTGTAATAGTTCCTCTATCCGTTTAATGAGAATTAACTGGATAGAGGTGAATTAACTTGGAGAGTTGAGATGCCGTTACTGGATAGTTTTACCGTTGATCATACCCGAATGAATGCACCTGCAGTTCGTGTAGCTAAAACCATGAAGAGCCCCTCTGGTGATACCATTACTGTCTTTGATCTGCGTTTTTGTGCCCCGAATAAAGATATTCTAAGTGAGCGTGGGATCCATACCCTAGAGCATCTCTACGCAGGCTTTATGCGTAACCACCTTAATGGCGATAACGTTGAGATTATCGATATCTCTCCTATGGGATGCCGTACCGGCTTTTACATGAGCTTAATCGGTTCGCCAAAAGAGGCTGATGTGGCAGAAGCTTGGCTTGCTTCCATGAATGATGTGCTCACTGTTGCATCGCAATCGGAGATCCCAGAGCTTAATGAGTACCAGTGCGGTACATTTAATATGCATTCGCTTGAGCAAGCACAGGGGATCGCGCGTTCGATTATCGCTTCAGGGATCAGTGTTAACAAGAATGATGAGCTGAAATTAAGTGAGAAGATCCTTAAGGGTCTATAATGCTTACGTCACTGATAAAAAATGAGCGATTTAAGGTCGCTTTTTTTATACCTATGGTATAGAAAATGGCCTATCGATTTACTTTTTTATCAGTGAATCTTACAGATTATTAGTATTTTACCTTTTATCTTGATGAGCCGAGTCAAACTTTTGTTGGTTAAAAAATGCTCGGTTAGCACTGTGTTGAATTTTGTTGATTTAAGCGGTGTTTATGTATCTAAAATGCTTCCAAAATGGTGGCGAGCTTGCTAGGTCACGGCACGCAATTGCATAAGTTGACGCTAAATCAAATAAAAAATGAAAATGTGAGCTATATAGCCACGCATAAAAGAGGCCAATCCAGTGAAATGGCCCACATTTTTCATGGCGATACATTGATATTTACGGTAAAATGCGCGCGAACAGCGTGATTGCGGTCGCAAATCTGTGATAAATCTGCGCTAGCTCAATGAGATGGGCTTGGTATTTTCCCTGTCATTTATTACAGGAACGCGGCGCATTATCTTTCCTTCATAACGTAGTGCTTGTGGATATGATTACAATAAAGAAAGGATTGGACCTGCCCTTAGCTGGCGGGCCAGAGCAAGTCATACATAATGGCCCTGCCATTAAACGTGTAGCTACTTTGGGTGAAGAGTATATTGGCTTACGTCCCACGATGAAGATTAAAGTGGGTGATAAAGTTAAAAAAGGTCAGATTATCTTTGAAGATAAGAAGAACCTTGGTGTTAAGTATACGGCTTCAGCCAGTGGTACAGTAGTTGAAATTAACCGGGGAGCACAGCGTGTTCTCCAGTCAGTCGTCATTGAAGCTGAAGGGAATGAGTGTGTCTCTTTTGCTAAATATGATACTGCCCAGCTAGATACATTGGACGCGCAACTTGTTCGTGACAACCTGATTGAATCAGGGTTATGGACTGCAATGCGTACTCGTCCTTTCAGTAAAGCCCCTGCCGTAGATTCAAACGCAGCAGGTATCTTCGTTACTGCCATAGATACTCAGCCTCTTGCAGCTAACCCTGAAGTGGTTATCGGTGAGCATAAAGATGATTTTGCTAACGGACTTAAGGTTCTTGCAAGATTGACTGAAGGTAAGGTTTATCTATGTAAAGCGCCTGGTGCTGATATTCCAGCAGCCAACGCTCAAGTAGAAGAGTTTGCTGGTGGACATCCAGCAGGTCTGCCTGGTACTCACATTCACTTCCTATTATCTGCATCTGCAAACAGAACTGTTTGGCATGTGGGTTATCAAGATGTGATTGCCATAGGTCAGCTCTTTACTACCGGTGAGCTTAACTCTGATCGTGTTGTTGCAGTGGTTGGTCCTAAAGCGTTAAAGCCAAGATTAATTCGTACTCAAGTTGGTGCTTCAACGGCTGAATTAACAGCTGGTGAAATTGCTGACGGTGATGTGCGTGTGGTATCTGGTTCAGTGCTTAGTGGTCGTACTGCAGTTGGACCTCATGCTTATCTTGGTCGTTTCCATCAGCAAGTGTCGCTTTTAGAAGAGGGCAGAGAGCAGGAGTTTATCGGTTGGGCTATGCCTGGCGCCGAAAAGTACTCTATTACTCGCGCTTTCTTAGGTCACTTGTCACCTTCTCGTCTGTTTAAGATGACGACAAGTACTGGTGGTTCGGACAGAGCTATGGTGCCTATCGGTAACTATGAGCGTGTTATGCCATTGGATATTCTTCCAACTATGTTGCTTAGAGATCTCGTCTCTGGTGATTTTGATGGTGCCGCTTCATTAGGTGCACTTGAGTTGGATGAAGAAGATCTGGCGCTGTGTACTTTCGTATGTCCTGGTAAGTATGACTATGCTACTTATCTGCGTGACTGTTTAGATACGATCGTGAGGGAAGGCTAATGAGCTTGAACGATTTTTTTAAAGGTATTGAACCTCAGTTTGAAAAGGGCGGTAAATACGAAAAGTTTTACGCTATTTTCGAAGCTGCTTATACGGTTTTTTATACCCCAGGTCATGTGAACAAGGGCAGTACCCATGTTCGTGATAATTTAGACCTGAAACGTATGATGATCATGGTGTGGGCATGTACTTTCCCCGCTATGTTTGTTGGTATGTACAACGTAGGTTTGCAGGCTCAAGATGCGCTTGCTGCAGGTTTTGCAACTCCAGATGTATGGCAGGTTAGCCTGTTTGGACTGTTTGGTACTGAGCTTACTGCAAACTCAGGTATCGCAGCCTTGCTCTGGTACGGCGCCTGTTTCTTCCTGCCTATCTATGCGGTGACATTTGCCGTCGGTGGTATTTGGGAAGTCTTATTTGCCGCAGTGCGTGGCCATGAAGTTAACGAAGGTTTCTTCGTTACCTCTGTGCTTTTTGCATTAACACTGCCTGCAACGATTCCTTTGTGGATGGTCGCACTAGGTATTACCTTCGGTGTGGTTGTGGCGAAAGAGATCTTCGGTGGTACAGGACGTAACTTCCTAAACCCTGCGCTGGCTGGTCGTGCTTTCCTATTCTTCGCTTACCCGTTAAGCATGTCTGGCGACACCACTTGGGTCGCAGCCGATGGTTACTCAGGTGCAACAGCACTGAGTCAAGCGGCTCAAGGCACACTGGAATATGGCTTTAGCCAAGATTGGTGGGATGCATTCCTAGGTTTCATTCCAGGTTCCGTTGGTGAAGTCTCTACGTTAGCTATCTTGATTGGTGGTGCGGTTATCGTTTATGCACGTATTGCATCTTGGCGCATTGTTGCCGGTGTGATGGTGGGGATGATTGCGGTTTCTTATCTACTTAACTTTATCGGTAGCGACACTAATCCTATGTTTGCTATGCCTTGGTACTGGCACCTTGTATTAGGTGGTTTTGCTTTCGGTATGATGTTTATGGCAACTGACCCTGTTTCGGCTTCGTTCACGAACTCGGCTAAATGGGGATACGGGATCTTGATTGGTGCAATGGCAGTCTTTATTCGTGTCATTAACCCAGCGTTCCCTGAAGGTATGATGTTGGCCATCTTGTTTGCCAACCTGTTTGCTCCACTATTTGACCATTTTGTTGTTCAGGCAAATATTAAGCGGAGGATTGCACGTGGCTAGTAATAAAGATTCGTTCGGAAGAACCCTCTTTGTCGTCGTTGGCTTATGTTTTATCTGTTCAGTATTTGTATCTACTGCAGCGGTATTACTTCGCCCAACACAGATAGAGAACAAACTGCTAGATAAGCAGAAATACATTCTGGAAGCTGCCGGTCTGACTAACCCTAAAGAAGCGTCTATGGGGAAAGCCGAGGTACTTGAGACTTACAACAAATATGTTGTTGCTAGACTGGTAGACCTGAAAACCGGTAACTGGGTTGAAGGTGATGCTGATTCATTCGATGCCGATAAAGCTGCCCGTGATGTTGCTAACTCATTTAAGCCTCAAAACGATATTGCATCGGTGAAGCGAGTTGCAAACACTGCTGTGGTTTATGTGGTTAATGATGATCAAGGTAAGCCTAAGACACTTATCTTACCTATCAAGGGCTACGGTCTTTGGTCAACCATGTATGCTTTCCTAGCCGTTGAGCCTGATCTGAATACGATTCAGAGCTTAGTGTATTACTCATTTACTGGTGCCGGTGAAACTCCGGGTCTTGGTGGTGAAGTTCAAAATCCTCAGTGGATGGCGAAATGGCACGGTAAGAAACTCTATGACCCTCAAGGTAACTTAGCGATTAGCGTCACTAAGAACCCAGTGGTTGCAGCATCTGAATACGGTGTTGATGCGCTGTCAGGTGCAACTTTGACCGGTAATGGTGTTCAAAACTCACTTGAATTTTGGTTAGGTGATGAAGGCTTTGCTCACTTTATCGAGAAAGTTCGTAACGGAGGACTGAGCTAATGGCTAACGCTAAAGAACTTAAGCAGGTTTTATCGGGACCAATTGTTAGCAATAACCCGATCGCCTTGCAGGTACTAGGTGTATGTAGTGCACTGGCTGTAACCAGCAAGATGGAAACCGCATTGGTGATGACCATCGCACTGACTGCCGTTTGTGCTTGTTCAAACCTGTTCATCTCTATGCTACGTAACCATATTCCAAGCAGTGTACGTATTATCGTGCAGATGACGATTATCGCATCGCTTGTTATCGTGGTTGATCAGGTACTGCAAGCTTATGCTTATGATGTTGCTAAGCAGCTTTCAGTATTCGTTGGTTTGATTATTACGAACTGTATCGTAATGGGTCGAGCTGAAGCGTATGCGATGAAAACGCCGCCAATGATGAGCTTTATGGATGGTATCGGTAATGGCCTAGGCTACGGTGCTATTCTTCTGTCTGTTGGTTTTGTCCGTGAACTTTTTGGTAATGGTTCGTTATTTGGTGTTGAGATCTTAAGCAAGATTTCAGACGGTGGTTGGTATCAGCCAAATGGTCTGTTGTTGCTTCCTCCAAGTGCGTTCTTCTTAATTGGTACTCTGATCTGGATCATTCGTACTGTTAAGCCAGAGCAAGTAGAAGCAAAAGGGTAAGCGTGATGGAACATTATATTAGTTTGCTAATTCGCTCTATTTTCATCGAGAACATGGCACTTTCTTTCTTCCTAGGTATGTGTACATTCCTAGCGGTTTCAAAGAAAGTGACCACGGCGATGGGACTGGGTATTGCAGTTGTTGTTGTATTGACTATCTCTGTGCCTGTTAACCAGATCATCTATCAGGGACTACTCGCTCCTGGTGCGTTGGCTTGGGCTGGTGCGCCAGAAGCTGATTTGAGCTTTTTGAAGTTCATCACCTTTATTGGTGTGATTGCCGCTCTGGTACAGATCCTTGAGATGGTATTGGATAAGTTCTTTCCACCACTGTACAACGCTCTGGGGATCTTCCTTCCACTAATTACCGTTAACTGTGCCATCTTTGGTGCGGTATCTTTCATGGTTGAGCGTGACTACAACCTAGCTGAGAGTATGGTATTTGGTGTCGGTTCAGGACTTGGCTTTGCGTTAGCTATTGTCTTGTTAGCTGGTATCCGTGAAAAGCTGAAATATGCTGATGTGCCTGATGGACTACGTGGCTTAGGTATTACCTTTGTGACTGCTGGTTTGATGGCGCTTGGATTCATGTCGTTTTCTGGTGTGTCCCTATAAGCGGGGCCCTCTGGGTTCCTGTTTCGGACTTATAAGGATAAGTTGATGGATATTCTTAAATCTACTCCACTTGAGGTCTACCTTGGTGTGAGTATGTTTACTGCAATAGTCTTGGGCTTGGTATTGGTGATTTTGTTCGCCAAATCTAAGCTTGTAAATAGCGGTGACATTACAATTGGGATCAACGACGATCCTGATAAAGCCATTAAGTTGCCTGCCGGCGGTAAGCTACTTGGTGCTCTCGCTGAAAGTGGTATTTTCGTCTCCAGTGCTTGTGGCGGTGGCGGTACCTGTGGTCAGTGTAAGGTCAATGTAAAGTCTGGTGGCGGTGATATTCTGCCAACAGAGCTAGGTCATATCAGTAAAGGTGAGGCTCGTGAGGGCTGCCGTTTATCTTGTCAGGTAAACGTGAAGACAGATATGGAGATTGAGCTCGAAGAGGAGATCTTCGGCGTGAAGAAGTGGGAATGTACAGTTATCTCTAATGATAACAAAGCCACCTTCATTAAAGAGCTTAAGCTACAGATCCCTGACGGTGATTCTGTTCCTTTCCGCGCTGGCGGTTATATTCAGATTGAAGCGCCTGCTCATCATGTAAAATATGCAGATTATGATATTCCTGCAGAGTACCGTGGTGATTGGGACCATTTTGGTTTCTTCAAGCTTGAGTCTAAGGTTGATGACGAAACCATCCGTGCATATTCAATGGCGAACTATCCTGAAGAGGAAGGTATCATCATGTTGAACGTGCGTATCGCTTCGCCACCACCACGTGATCTAACCTTGCCTTGCGGCAAGATGTCTTCATACATCTTCAGTCTTAAGGCTGGTGATAAGGTGACTATCTCTGGTCCATTTGGTGAGTTCTTCGCGAAAGAGACTGACAACGAGATGGTATTTGTTGGCGGTGGTGCTGGTATGGCACCTATGCGTTCTCACATCTTCGATCAACTTAAGCGTCTTAAGACAGATCGTAAGATGAGCTTCTGGTACGGTGCACGTTCTAAGCGTGAGATGTTCTATGTTGAAGATTTCGATGGCCTAGCGGCCGATAATGAAAACTTCGATTGGCACGTTGCACTTTCAGATCCTCAGCCAGAGGATAACTGGGAAGGTAAAACAGGTTTCATTCATAACGTACTTTATGAGAGCTACCTACGTGACCACGAAGCACCAGAAGATTGTGAATACTACATGTGTGGCCCTCCAATGATGAACGCTGCCGTTATCGGTATGTTGAAAGATCTTGGTGTCGAAGATGAAAACATCTTACTCGATGACTTCGGTGGCTAATCACATCTAAAACGCTTTAATCTTGAGATAGTTGTTATTCGAGTTTGAATCAGAGAGTGAGGCAGTGGCCTCACTCTCTTTCATTAAATTAGAATATATCATCAGTGTTATAGTGATAAGGATTCAGGTCAATGCAAAAGACCGCTGTAAAATGGTTAGCTTTTATTGGGCTAGCCTTTTTTATTTCAGCTTGTTCTAAGCCAGTTGAAATTATCTCCCTCTCAGGTAATACCATGGGAACGACTTACCACATTAAAGTCGTGCCTAATGCACAGTTGCCAGAGCCCAATCTACTCCAGGCTGAGATCGATCTAGCGCTTGAAAAAGTCAACGATCAGATGTCTACATATCGTCCTAACTCAGAGCTTTCTCGTTTTAATTCATCTGGCTTTGAAGAGACGGTTACTGTATCTGCCGATACCGCTACTGTGATTAAAGAGGCGATTGAGCTCTTTCAAGTAACAGATGGTGCACTGGATATCACCTTAGGTCCATTGGTAAACCTATGGGGTTTTGGTCCAGACAAACGCCCGACTCAGATCCCAACAAGCGAGATGATAGATGAGGCGAAAGCAAGAACAGGTATTCAATACCTAAGTGTCGATGGTAATAAATTAAGTAAGACTAAGAGCGATCTTTATGTCGACTTGTCATCCATTGCAAAAGGCTTTGGTGTCGATATCGTTGCTGCAATTCTGGACAAGTACCATGTATCAGGTTATTTGGTCGAGGTTGGCGGCGAGCTTAGCGTTTTTGGCCATAAAATAGATGGCTCACCTTGGCGCGTTGCGATAGAGCGTCCCGACATGGATGATCGTGAAATTCAGCAAGTGATAACTCCTGGAGACATGGCTATTGCAACTTCGGGCGATTATCGTAACTATTACGAGGAAGATGGACATCAGTTTTCACATTTAATTGATCCTCGTACTGGCTATCCTATCGATCACAGATTGGCTTCGGTAACTGTACTTCATAAGCAGTCGATGGTCGCAGATGGCTACGCGACAGCTATGATGGTTCTTGGTACAGAAAAATCTCTTGAATTGGCTAAGCAGCAAAATTTAGCCATTATGTTGATTGAGAAGCAAGATGATGGCTTTAAAGTCTTCTATAGCGATGGGTTTAAACCTTTTGTAGGTAAGTAGTGAGGATACCTTCGGCGCTAACTGGGTGCCAGTATGCATCTGTTAGCGTACTGGTGAGTGATTTGATGGTATAATCTCTATTCACGCTATTGTTGGAGTGCATAATGAGTACATTTATAGCGGCATTTGTAGTGTTACTGCTGTTTTTTCTGTTAATGTCGATTGGCTACCTTGTAAAGCGGACTGCGGTTGCTGGTAGCTGTGGCGGTCTAGGTGCACTTGGTATCGAGAAAGCTTGTGATTGTGATGATCCCTGTGATAACCGTAAAGCTAAGATGGCAGCGGAAGAAGCTAGGCGTGAAAAGCTGGAAAAGAATCGCATTATCTAAATTTAAGAGATATGTGAAGTAAAGATAAATGGGGTATGACAGATGTCATGCCCTTTTTTGTGTCTGGCCATAAATGTTCCCTACATTTTAATGGCATTTCCTCCATCCCTGGAGGTCAGCTTATACCGTATCCCATGGATGGGTTAGAGGAGGTATTTGTGTCTGCTCATTTGTATTTTTTCGTGTCAGTTTCTTTTTCCTCTTTAACTGTCAACTATACTAAAGATCTTAAGCGCTATTTTCGCTATTAATTATCAATAAATTAAATTAACTCAATAAAGTACCTATTATGCCTAATGAGCCGGAAGCTGTATTAGAATCAGTCGTACAAATGACAGGGCAACGTCAACTCGATTCGTTGGCCGAAAGTTTAGTGTCGACAGTCAGGCAGATGGTGAACACTGAACAGGTTGAGATCTTTAAAATAGATAATGACATTGAGCTTGAAGATGCGGTTTCTAATCTAACGAAGCAGAGCAGTGAAGCTTCTCATGGGATTTTGCTAGAGTGTTTAAGAAGTCGCTCTACGGTTAGACTCTCTACCCAAGTGTTCGAACAAATTGCTATCCCCATCATGTTAAAAGATGTGGTCGTCATGATCTTATGGGTTACGAGTGAGCATCTATCGGAGCAAGACTCACAGATGCTTAAAGGCTTCTCCAAAGTTTATGAGAACTTTCTCTCTATCGTTATAGAGAGTGAAACCGACCCCTTAACTGGCTTATTAAACAGAAAGGCATTTCTGCCTCGTTTGACGAAAGTGGCAAAATTAATCAAACAGGAAGCGATTGACTGTGCTATCGAGCCAGCTACGTGTGATTTGAGTGCTAAGCGATATTGGCTGTGTATCTTCGATATCGACAAGTTTAAAGTGATCAATGATACTTTCGGTCATCTGTATGGGGACGAGATCTTGATTGATCTTGTGAAGGTGATGAAAACTACCTTTAATGAGCTCGATAGTCTTTTCAGGTTTGGTGGCGATGAGTTTGTGGTTATTTTGTCTAAACGTGAAAAAGCTGAGATGCTTAATCTATGCGAGTCTTTCTCTCATAAACTCTCCATTCATCATGGGCGTGAAGTTAAAGTCACTATCTCTATGGGAATTATCGAAATTAATAGCATTGAGGAGCCAAGTGAGCTCTTAGTGAAGGCTGACAAAGCCCTCTATTATATAAAAGAAACGGGCAGAGACCGAGTTGGTCTCTATGAAGATCTTGTTGCAGACGGCTCTATCATTCCACTTAAAATAGAGGATGATATCGAACTCTTTTAATGAGCATAAGCATAAGACTAATGAATAACCTGTTGCTGATCCAGTTTGCTTTTATGCTCGCCATTTAACGTATACCTTCCCTTCTCTAGTTACTCTCTTTTAAGTTCTTAAATCACTTTTCATTAAATAGCCCGCCTACTCCATACAGTAAAAATTGATATATTTGAGTCGCTTCTCTTCAAAATAGGTTTGGTAACCTAAATCTAAATGATAATGCTTAATGTTATCAAGTGTATGAAATATAAGGAGATTTGTCTTTTGTGTTGATATGTATTAGTCTCTGTTTATTGATGTAGATCAAGTTTTGTCACTAACGGCTTCTATGACTGCTTATCTACTACTTAGCCAATGTTTATTTTGGGAGACAATCAGATGAAAGGGCAACCTAAAGTACTTAGCCAACTCAATAAGGTGCTTACCTTTGAATTGACTGCAATAAACCAGTACTTCCTCCATGCCAGAATGTTTAAAAACTGGGGGCTCGATGCACTCGATAAAGCGGCATATAAGAAGTCCATTCAGGACATGAAGCATGCAGATAAGTTGATTGAGCGAGTACTATTTCTTGAGGGACTCCCAAACTTACAGATGCTGCAGAAACTGCGGATCGGTGAGCAGAGTGAAGAGATGTTAGCCTGCGATAAAGAGATGCTTGAGGAGCAGTTAGTTTTAATGCGTGAAGCGATTGAGATCTGCGAATCAGAGCGTGACTATGTGAGCCGAGATATTCTTGAAGATATCCTTGAGGATGAAGAGGAGCATTTAGATTGGCTTGAGGCTCAGCAGGAGTTGATAGGATTGACTGGAATTCAAAACTACTTACAATCAAAAATGGACAAATAAGAGGCGAGTATGAAAGGTAATCAAGAAGTTATCGATACACTCAATAAGCTATTGACCGGTGAATTGTCGGCAATGGATCAGTATTTTGTCCATGGGTTGATGTATGAAGATTGGGGGTTAAACGAGCTGCATGAGCGGATCTCCCATGAATCAGATGATGAGAGGGAGCATGCTGGTAAACTGGTTCAGCGTATTCTTTTCCTCGAAGGTACACCCGATGTGGCGAGTCGTGAAGCCCTTCACATTGGTAAGAATACCCAAGAAATGCTGCAAAATGATCTCAACTATGAGTATCAAGTTGCTGCTAATCTTCGTGATGCAATAGCGCTGTGTGAGGAGAAGAAAGATTTTCAGACCCGTGAGATCTTAGAGGTCTTGCTCGATGAGACCGAGTCTGATCACATGTATTGGCTTGAGAAACAGCTAGGCTTAATCGACAAAATTGGCTTGCAAAATTATCTGCAATCTAAAATGTAATGGTTTAGCTCTTTTGCGCAAAACAGGAAGGCTTAGCACTATGCTAAGCCTTTTTTGTACATCTAGCCCAATGATGAATAGGGGGATTGGGATAAAAAAGTTTCTCCATACAGCTTGAGTTCAGTCAGATCCTTTATCCTTAATAAACTTTAGGGGAAAGGTATGAATAAAAGTAAACCGACAGAATCAATGCCTGATGCGTTGCGTGAGCAGATCTTAGTGTTACAGGAGAAGGTTAACTCTTTAGAGTCTGAACTTGCTCAATCCGATCGACAATCATTGAACACTAGTAAGCTTGCACAGTTTCCATTGACCGAAGATGAACTTAAGATGATCTATGCTCAGTTTTAAGTGAGTTTTATCTAATCTGCTAGCACATAAATCCTCAGCGGCAGAGTGCTGCAACCTTACGTAAAAATTTAAAAACACTTTTCACTATAAACAGTTAGTTAGCTCTTCACTCTAATTTTAGTTCTGATAGATTAATACCTTAAAAAAATAATAACATTAAGGTTTTCTCTTATGCGGCAGCTAAAAACTTCCCTGAGCCTTCAGCTCGTCTTCTCAATTGTCGGTGCGTTAGCCATCTTACTTACTCTGATCTCTGTGTTTCTTGTTAAAGGTGAGAGTGAGCGAACCCGGGCGCAAATTGATAGGGATCTCGCTTCCCTAGTGCAGTTTAAATCTAATGAAGTGGAGAGCTATTTTATCGAGAAAGCGAAAGTGATCGACTCGGTGTTTGCCTCTCCTCAAGTACAAAATTGGTTTACTGAATATGATAAACGCTTAAGCAACTTAAGCGGTGACATAGAGTATGAGCGAGTTATCCAATATTTTAAGCATTTTTCAGACAGCGATAGCGATATTAAGTCTGTTTTCTTTGGCTCTGCAAACACCTATGAATATTTCGATTTGAATGGTCGTTACAACGATGCGAACTATTTTACCAATAAGCGTCCTTGGTGGCAGGAGGGGATAGATAAAGATGGCATGTATGTGACAGACCCTGCCGTTGATGCAAATGATGGCTCAATCTCTGCCACAGTAAAATCTGTGATTCGAAATCCTAGTGGGGAGTTTATCGGTATTGGCGGTATGGATATCTTAATCGATACCATAGGCTCTGAGCTGTTAGCTGCAATGAAATATCAGCACAAAGGTGAAGCCTTTTTAGTTACAAATTCTGGCCAACTGGTCTATTTCCCTGGATTTAATCAAGAGTTTCAGCCTGGATCGGAAGCGGAAAAAGTTGATAGCTATTTTAATGACACTCAAGGGTTTTCTGAGTTAAGCCGTATGATGAAAGCTAATCATCAAGGTGTTGCTGAAGTGACCTTTAAGGGCGTAGAGCAGAGGGTGAGTTATATCAGTGTCGGTGGTGATTATCCTCAGCAAAAGTGGCACCTAGCCTTTATGTTACCCGTGGAGGTGATTGAAGCGCCGGTGAATGATGCCGTTATCAGTGCTATCTGGTTTGCGGTTATCAGTATGCTGCTGGTCGGCTTTACTGTGTGGATGATGTTGCTTCCTTTCAGACGTCAAATTACTCGTTTACTTGAGGCGATGGAGGATATTGCTGAGGGAGAGGGCGATCTCTCAAAGCGGATCCATATGGAGCGGGAGGATGAACTGGGTAAACTAGGGGATGCATTTAACCGCTTCGCTTCCAAAGTACAGTTAATGTTAGAGCAGAGTCGTGAGCTGACTCAGAGAGTAGATAGTGGCATCACTGGCGCCGTTAATATTTGCGAGCAGGCGCTGCAATCGGTCGCACAACAAAAGCAGGAGATAGCTTCGGTTGCGACGGCGGCCACAGAGCTAGCTCACACCTCTCAGGAGATGGCAAACAGTGCTCAACGTGCCAGTGAGTTTTCAGAAAAGGCACAGAGTGAGTCCCAAGACGGTATGGCCATTGTTACTAAGGCAAATGATGGGATGCAGTGTCTCTCAGCGAAAGTGATTGAGGCGGCTAAAGTGGTTCGTCATCTGCGTACCAGCTCGGAGCAGATTGGTGAGGTGTTGAATGTGATCCGTGGTATTGCCGAGCAAACGAACCTATTAGCGCTTAACGCTGCTATCGAAGCTGCTCGAGCGGGTGAGCAGGGAAGAGGCTTTGCCGTTGTGGCCGATGAGGTTAGAACGTTGGCCTCACGTACACAAGACTCGACAGCCAACATTCAGGATATCATTCAGACTCTTCAGCAGGGCGCACTTCAGGCTGAGCAGGTGATGGAGGAGGGAGTTGAGCAAGCAAACCTTGGCAAGGAGCTGACTACCCAAGTTGAAACGGCGTTAAGTGGAATAACCGATGCGATTGTGGAGATCCAACATCAGACGGTTGAGATAACATCAGCGATTGGCCAGCAGGCTGTAGTGGCTGAAGAGGTGGCATGTAATGTCGAGAATGTCAGAGGCTTATCTGATGACTCTCTCACCTCTAGCCAAGACCTATCTGTAAGTTTGATTGAGTTTCAAGAGATGACTAAAGCGCTCTCAAAGAGTATTCAACAGTTTAAAATCTAAAATTAGATCCACTTCGTTGTTTCAATGCCAGTCACGTGATGACTGGCATTTTTATTTGCAAAATTGCCCTTAACGTCTCATTTTTATTGGACACTGTTTTTATATACAGTATCATAGCTGTGAGAGGGCAATGAATTGAACAAGATCATTCATATTGACATGGACTGCTATTTTGCAGCAGTTGAGATGCGAGACTTTCCTGAGCTGAGGGGCAAACCTATAGCAGTGGGAGGGAGGAGTGATCGCCGCGGTGTGATAAGTACTTGTAACTATGAAGCTCGCGCCTTTGGGGTTCGTTCGGCAATGGCATCGGGTTATGCATTAAAACTGTGTCCAGATCTTATTCTCGTACCGGGTCGTATGTCTGTTTACAAAGAGGTGTCCGCTCAGATCCGAGATATTTTTGCCCGCTATACCGATCTGATAGAGCCGCTTTCTCTCGATGAAGCTTACCTAGATGTCACCGAATGTAAGCAATGTCATGGCTCGGCAACTTTGATTGCCCAAGCGATAAGGCAAGAGATATTTGAAGCGACAGGGCTAACAGCATCAGCGGGGATAGCCCCTGTTAAGTTTCTCGCTAAGGTCGCTTCAGATTTAAACAAACCTAACGGTCAATACGTGATCACACCGGATATGATCTCCTCTTTTGTAACCACACTTCCCCTGACTAAGATCCCTGGAGTTGGCAAGGTCACAGGCAAGAAGCTTGAAGATATTGGATTGACAACTTGTGGTGAGCTACAAGCTTACCCAAAATCTGAGCTTATCGAACGATTTGGAAAATTTGGCAAAATATTGATAGAAAGAGCACAAGGTATAGATGAGCGAGCTATCTCGCCTCATAGAGAACGAAAGTCGGTTGGCGTTGAGACAACGTTAGCTAAAGATATTTACACCCTTGAGCAGTGCCATGGTGTGATGCCTCAGTTGATTCAGGAGCTAGGCGCTCGGATGAATCGCAGTGCGAAAGGCAGAAATATTAATAAGCAGGTGGTTAAGCTTAAATTTAATGACTTTAAACAGACCACAATAGAGCATAGAGCCGATGAGATGTCGGTGAAGCTATTTTATGAACTACTTGCCCAAGCACTCGAACGTCAGCAGGGAAGAGGGATACGTTTGTTAGGTGTGTCGGTAGGCTTGGCCTGTCAGGCTGATATTAACACTGCTAAAGATAATCAAGTGAGAGAGTCGCAGCTGGATCTTGGTTTTTAAAATATTTGGCTATAAGAAATAATTAGGCCCTAGGTTCTAGAACCTAGGGCCTAATACTATTTTTACTTAGCGGTTACGCTACTAACCTTTCTCTGGAATACGCTCCAGTACCGCTAACAGCAGTTTGTAATACTGATCAACGGTTTCAATCAATACCTTCTCATCTGGACTGTGAGGGTAGCGAATAGTTGGGCCGATAGAGACCATGTCCATCTCAGGGTATGGCTTCTTAAATAGACCACACTCGAGACCTGCGTGGATGACCATGATAACAGGCTCTTTGTTATAGATGCTGTCGTAGGTTTCACGTACAAGGGCCATAACCGGTGAGCTATTGTCTGGTTTCCAACCTGGGTAAGCACCACTAAACTCAATTTCAGCGCCTGCTAAGTTTGTTAGTGAGGTTAAAACGGTTTCTACATCCTGACGACCTGAATCGATAAGAGAGCGTATTAAACAAAGTACTTCAACACTTTCAGTTTCGGTGCTTATCACACCAACATTGAGGGATGTTTCTGTTACGCCTTCAACTTCATCACTCATGCGGATCACCCCATTAGGGCAAGCGTTAAGTAGATCGATGAGGGTGTTTTGAGCGTCTTCGCTCATCACTTGTGTCGCAGCTGGAACTTCTGCTAATTCGAACAGCATGCCTGGGTCGGCAATGGCCAGCTCCTCTCTCACTAATGCTTGAAATGTTTGAGTAAGCTCTTTAAGTTTTGAGACATTCTCTGCGGGTAGCATAAAGCTGACGCTGGCTTCTCGTGGAATGGCGTTGCGCAGTGAACCACCGCTGAAATTGGTCAGCTCAAGTGCTAGCTCATCTGCATGGTTAAACAGGAAGCGAGCAAGCAGTTTATTGGCGTTACCACGTCCAAGGTGAATATTCACTCCTGAGTGACCGCCCTTTAAACCTGATAGGGTCAATGTGTAAGTGGCGTTAGATTGCTCAGGAGACTGCCACACCATAGGGACACTTATCTGTGCATCAACGCCACCGGCGCAGCCCATGTAGATCTCACCCTCTTGCTCTGAATCTGTGTTGATTAAGATCTCAGCATCTAGGTAGCCAGCTTCAAGACCAAAGGCGCCAGTCATGCCAGCTTCTTCATCTATGGTCAGTAAGACTTCAAGTGGTCCGTGCGGAATATCATCAGAGCCTAATACGGCTAAAGCCGATGCCATGCCGATACCGTTATCGGCACCTAAGGTCGTGCCCGTTGCTTTTACCCATTCACCGTCCACGAGAGGAATGATTGGGTCTTTTTCAAAGTCATGCTCTTTGTCTGCATTCTTCTGTGGCACCATATCGATATGGGCTTGCAGAGCAACGACTTTACGGTTTTCCATACCAGGTGTGGCAGGTTTCTTGATGATAAGATTCCCCACCTTATCTTCAACTATATCGAGCTGCTTATCTTTAGCCCAAGCTTGAATGTGAGCACTTAATGCCTGCTCATGCTTTGACGGGTGCGGAATGGCACAGATTTGATCAAACCACTGCCACAGGGCTTGAGGTTGTAGTTGGTTTATTGCAGTCACTGATAGTTCCCCTTTTATAATGTGTAAACCCAAACAGCTTAATCTCTGCGCGATTGATATCTGTTAGCCAGATATAACACCCGCATTGCGAGATTAGTTGGGCGTGCGAGGCTAGAAATGGGCATAGTCTATCACAGACTTTGCAGTACTTTTTGTCTCTGCTTTCACTCAGTTTTAACGCTTAACCCCTAAGCTGTCATTGAAAGTTGCCAAGCATGAGTTTCTCATCGAAAGAGGTTGGCATTAGCATGAGTAAAAGGCATATTGTTTGCCAAATAATAAAATTTAAGACATTTACCTTTGTATTTTTAGTCAGGTAAGTGCTCACAAGCGAAAGGATGGTTTATGGGTCAGGTTAACTTTATTGATGTACACGACGAGGATGCAATATTTGAAGGTAGTGGCTGGGATGCGCTCGTCGTCGTTGCCAGCGATATTATGCAAACTGGTGTCGATGAGATCTCACTTCTGGCAGATCACGGCGTAAAAATTGATAATCGAGTTGGGCGTTCTGCCACCATGTTATTTGCACCAGGTTTGGCTGGTGGGCGTTTAATTCTATCGCCAGTACTCAATAGCCAAGATGACGTTGAAGATGTCAGAGTATTTGCCGATGCGGCAAGAGCTGGCATAGCGTTAGCACAGCAAGCTGGTGCTAAGCGTCCGTTATTATTGGTGGCTAAGGAGAGTGATACCCGCTATCAGTTTTCCGCTGAAGTTGCCGCACTCGCCTGTGGCCAGGAGCTATGGCAAGCTTTAGAGTCTCGAGAAGCCAAGGGAGATAAACCTGCGTTTGAGTCGATAGGCTTATTGTGTACCGCAAATATGAGCCAGAGCCTAAATGCCCTTGAAGCGGGACGTATTCTTGCCAGAGATCTTTGTGGCACAGAGCCTGAGCGCATGTCTGCTGCCGCCTTTGCTGATTATTGTGTGGCAGCATACCAAGACTCAGGGCTTAAGGTTTGTGTTATCGAAGACAGAGACGTCCTTGAGCGTGATTACCCGCTGTTAAGTGCGGTGGGACGTTCATCGTTTGCGGTTTCTCGTCATCAACCTCGTGTGGTTAAGCTTGAGTATGTGGGAGAGGGGGAGATTGAACGCACCTTCTTCTTTGCTGGTAAAGGGGTTATTTACGATACTGGCGGCGCAGATATTAAAGTGGCTGGTGGAATGGCGGGCATGAGCCGAGATAAAGGTGGCGCTGCCGCCGTTGCAGGTTTGATGAAAACCCTCTCTATGCTAAAGCCTAAAGGTATTCGAGTTGTCTCAGAGCTAGGCTTAGTGCGAAATAGTATTGGTAGTGAGGTGTTTGTCACAGATGAGATCATCACAAGTCACGCTGGTGTAAGAGTCCGGATCGGTAATACCGATGCTGAGGGACGTTTAGTGTTAGCGGATCTCCTGTCACACTTGCGTATCAAGGCTGAAAAAGCGGTTAAACCTGAGCTGTTTTCTGTGGCGACTTTAACCGGTCACGTGGTGCGCTGTTATGGTGGCTACACTGCGACGGTTGAAAACAGCGTCGCTAAACACTCTGGTGTGGCATCAAGTATCGCAAGTCAAGGACAAGCTTGGGGAGAGCCTGTTGAGCAATCAGTATTGCGCCGTGATGATTATGCAAAAATTGTCGACCCATCTGGCGCTGCCGATATTCTCTCCTCTAACAATGGTCCATCATCAGTGACAGCGCGAGGGCACCAGTATCCAGCGGCATTTTTGTTAAAAGCATCAGGATTAAGTGAGCATGGGGTTCAATCTGAGAAGCCTATGGCCTATGTTCATGTGGATATTGCTGGTAGTGCAACAGAGGGGCACCCACTATATGGTAAGCCTACAGCTACACCATTAGTCGGCTTGTATAAACATATGACCGTGAAGTAGTCATACCAATTACTCTTAGTCAGCAGGTACTCTTGCTCAGATTTTCAAAAGGTGAGCATGAGTACCTTGATTTATAATCGCAGTCCTTGTTTTTGTAAGTTTTAGTCATTTATGCTCGATAAGATGGCGCTTTTATCTGCTGATCCGCTATTTGTGACGACTAAATAGGTCAGGTTAGGTGGTCAAATTACACATTTTGACTTTTATTAAATAAAAATCAAAAAAAGCTTGTAATAAAATTACACGGATCTATACTCCCCTCCCTCGGTTAAGCACAGGGTTAACGCCATGCTTGCCTCGAAAGATTTATCTTTCACAAATTTCAGGGCTGACTACTCCTTTAAGTAGTTTCTATCATCCATCAACCTTTATCCCTTTTTGGGATGTTTAGACTCAAGTTGCATCTTGTTTGGTTTTCTAAATGATATGCACGTGTAACTGTTAGCGCGGAAACTCTTCCTTTTGGAACACTTGAAATTAGTCTTGCCTGCTCATTGAGCAGGCTTTTTTTTGTTTGATTCTTTAAATTCATTTTGATTTGAAAATTACGGTTTGTGCCAATTGGTATACTATTTGTGTGGTAAAATTACAGTTTTAGTGGCTATTTTGACTTTTTAGGCTCTTTTTTAATAAAAAGCTTGTAATAAACTTTCAGTTTGGCTATAGTTATCTCGTTGGTTAGGCAATGACGCCTTCCACCTCTAAGTCTATCCAGGAAGGATAATTCTCCAAGGAATCGAGCGACAAGTTGACTCTAAGGTCAGTCACTTTAAGACGTGTACTGCCAAGTTAGACTAGAGTATTTTTTTACAACTTTGTTAGGAGTATTGATTATGTCTTATACCGGAATTCAGCACGTTTATTGGCAGAACACTTGGTTTTGTACAGATTCATTACGTGGCGGTTTATACGCCATGAGCTTTAAAGGTTAATTATTTAACCTTGTTTAAACTTTAGGGTTTACTGCCCCTACTAGGTACTCTTAAGTGAGTGATAGAAAGTTAGTTACCATCCATAGACCCTTTATCCCCTTTTGGGGAGTGTAGACTCAAGTGGTGGTTTGATTTGACCAAATATCAAACTGCCAGTGTAACTGTTAGCGCGGAAACTCTTTACTTGAAATTAGTCTTTGCCTGCTCATTGAGCAGGCTTTTTTTTGCCTCTAATTTAGTGCTGTCGCTTGCAGCTAGTCTCCAGCGAGTAAATTCCCTATAATCCTTGAATGTTAATTTTTTGTGGCTCTATTGGCCTCGCTAATTTTGCAGTTATTACCTATCTGTTTATCGCTATTATAAAAATAAAAAAGGGTCTGTTTCATGTTAGAAAAACTGTTCAAACTCAAAGAAAATCAAACAAATATAAAGCAGGAGATGGTGGCGGGGTTAACGACCTTTCTTACAATGGCCTATATCATCTTTATCAATCCTATGATGCTAGCCGATGCGGGAATGGATCATGGCGCTGTATTTGTTGCGACCTGTTTGGCTGCAGCCATTGGTTGTCTGATTATGGGGTTTGTCGCTAACTATCCGATAGCACTTGCCCCAGGTATGGGCTTAAACGCCTTCTTTACCTATACCGTTGTGGGTGAGATGGGTTACAGCTGGGAGACGGCTTTAGGGGCTGTGTTTCTATCAGGGATCTGCTTCTTAATTCTCTCTCTCGTCAAAATTAGGGAGTGGGTGGTCAACAGCATACCTATGTCATTACGATTGGGTATTGCTGCAGGTATAGGGTTGTTTTTGGCACTGATAGGACTAAAAAGTGCGGGGATTGTGGTGGCAAGCCCAGCGACTTTGGTCACTATGGGGGATATTACCGCCTTTCCTGCTGTGATGGCGATGTTGGGTTTTTTCTTGATTATCGCTATGGTACACAGAGGGATGAAGTCGGCAGTGATTGTCAGTATTCTTGCCGTGACCTTACTCGGTCTTCTTTTTGGCGATGTGCAGTACCAAGGTGTGGTTTCCTTGCCCCCTTCGGTAATGCCGACATTTATGAAGATGGATCTCTCTAATGTGCTTGAGATCAGCATGCTCTCCGTGGTGTTTGCTTTCCTGTTTGTTGATCTATTTGATACTTCAGGCACTTTAGTTGCGGTTGCACAAAGGGGAGGCTTTTTAGATGATAAAGGGCGCCTGCCAAGACTCAACCGTGCTTTAACGGCTGATAGCACGGCGACGATTGCGGGTGCGATGTTGGGAACTTCTACGACAACCAGCTACATAGAGAGCACGGCAGGGGTTAGTGCAGGTGGTCGTACTGGACTGACGGCTGTTGTTGTGGGGATTTTATTTCTGCTAGCGCTATTTATCTCTCCTTTAGCTGGCATGGTGCCCGCGTATGCGACCGCTGGTACGCTGTTTTATGTGGCCATCTTGATGATGTCTGGACTGGTGCATGTGGCTTGGGAAGATCTGACTGAGGCTGCACCCGTTGTGGTGGTGTGTATCTTGATGCCATTAACTTTTTCAATTGCGACTGGCATTGCATTGGGCTTTATCTCCTACGCTGTGATCAAATTGATGAGCGGTCGCTATAAAGATCTCAGTGTGGGAGTCGTGATACTCGCGGCTCTCTTTATTGCAAAATTCATTTATGGATAGTTGACGCTATATTTAGCTGATAAGTTAAAGGTCACACTTTTATGTGGCCTTTTTATTGTTATATCTTCACTGTTTTTGCAAAAACTTCTCTCTTTTACACTCATAGCTACCATTTAAGCGCTGGATTGGGTATAACGCTAAGTTCGGCTTTATTTACTATTTTGACAATGAACTTAAGTGAGATTGGTTACCGCCGCGTGGTGGTTAAATTGGGAACGAGTGTATTAACCTCCGGCAGTAAGCAGCTGGATAAAGCACATATGGTTGAGTTAGCGAGACAGATGTCAGCGTTAATGAAAGCTGGTGTTGAGGTGGTACTGTGTACTTCGGGCGCGATTGCTGCCGGGCGTGAGCATCTTGGTTATCCTAAGCTTGCCGATACTGTTGCCAATAAACAGCTTCTGGCTGCGGTAGGACAGAGTCAGCTTATTCTTGCCTGGTCTCAACTTTTTAGTATCTACGGGCTTCATGTCGGTCAACTTCTTTTGACTCAGGCCGATCTCCATGACCGTGAGCGTTACCTCAACGCCCGTGATTCTCTCAATGCACTGCTCAATAATGGCATTATTCCCATTATCAATGAAAATGATGCCGTTGCGACCAATGAGATTAAAGTGGGTGATAATGACAACCTGTCGGCTCGTGCAGCGCTGCTTTGCCATGCGGATCTGCTGATACTCCTGACAGATCAACAGGGACTGTTTGATTCAGATCCAAGATCAAACCCAGATGCCAAGCTGATAAAGCAAGTGGTTAATATTGATGATAGTTTACGTCAGCTTGCAGGTGGAGCCGTTTCCGGTTTAGGAACGGGCGGTATGGCTACTAAATTGGAAGCCGCTGATATTGCCAGAAGAGCAGGTATCGAGGTGGTTATTGCCTCTGGACATCGCCGTCAGGTGATACTCAATGCTGTATGCAAAGAGGATGTGGGCACTCATTTTACCGCACTTGAAAACCCGCTAGAGAGCCGAAAACAGTGGATTTTGGCGGGACAGGCGGCTAAAGGTAAGCTGGTTCTGGACGTTGGTGCCATCAAGGCGGTGACCGAAAAGGGGCGCAGTTTGCTCTCTAAAGGCGTTGTCAGTGTGATTGGTGAATTTGACCGTGGTACCACGCTACAGCTTATCGACAGTGATGGTCGCGAATGCGCGCGCGGGATCAGTCGCTACAGTGCTGGGGATCTGAACAAGATTGTAGGTAAACACTCAGATGAGATTGAATCTCTACTGGGTTATGACTACGGTGATGCAGTGGTTCATCGTAACGATATGGTTGTGCTATAAACGAAAAGAGCTAGGCCCTAGCTCCTTTAAAAAATTTAGGATGATGTGACGTGATTGAGAATAATGAGCTTTATCTGCAAACTCTGGGTCAAAATGCCAAACAGGCAAGTTATGGGTTAGCCAGTTTAACTGGAACCCAAAAAAAGGCGCTACTATCAGCGATTGCCGCGAGTCTTACAGCAAAGAGCCAAGCTATCTTAGCGGCGAACCAAAAAGATATTGCAGCTGCGCGTGAAAATGGCCTCAGTGAAGCCATGATAGACAGGTTATTGCTCGATGAGACGCGCCTAAAAGGTGTGATTAGTGATATTGATAATGTCATTAATCTTAATGATCCCGTAGGCACTGAGCTTGAGAGTCAGCTGCTGGATAATGGCCTGCGTTTGTCACGTCGTCGTGTGCCCTTAGGTGTGATTGGCGTTATCTATGAGGCGCGTCCAAATGTGACCGTGGATATTGCAGTGCTAGCACTTAAAACCGGAAATGCAGTTATTCTTCGGGGTGGCAAGGAGACTTTAAATTCAAATAAGGCGCTGAGCGAAGCGATACGCGAAGCCATAGTCGAGCAAGGGTTAGCAGCCGACAGCGTACAGCTGATTAAAAGTCCAGATCGTGCACTAGTGTCTGGTTTGTTAAAGCTTGATCAGTTTGTGGATATGATAGTGCCTCGCGGAGGACAAAATCTGCAGCGCTTGTGCGCTGAACAGGCAACGATCCCGGTGATTTTAGGTGGGATCGGGATCTGTCATCTTTATATGGATAAAGATGCCAACCTTGCGAAATCTATCGAAGTGATCGCCAACGCCAAAGTGCAGCGACCCACAGTATGTAATGCGCTGGATACTGTGCTTATTCATGAGTCACTTGCCGAGACGGCATTACCACAACTTCTCTCAAACTTGAGTGGGCAGGGTGTGAGTTTTTATGGTTGTGAACAGACTAAGGCCATTGCGGATAAGCTGGGGATTTCAATCTTTACGGCAACCGATGAAACCTATGGACAGGAGTGGCTATCACTGACCTTAGGCATTAAAATCGTTGCCGATATTGATGCAGCGATTGGGCATATTCGTCGTTACTCAAGTGGACATTCTGAGGGGATATTAACCGATAATATTCATGCGTCGGCCCATTTTATCAATCAGGTGGACTCAGCTGCAGTTTATGTCAATGCGAGCACTCGTTTTACTGATGGGGGGCAATTTGGACTTGGCGCAGAAGTGGCTGTGAGTACACAAAAACTTCATGCACGTGGACCTATCGGACTCGAAGCACTGACCACTTATAAGTGGATTGGGGTGGGTGAGTATACTGTTCGAGGTTAGGGTTTAGCGTTTGTTGTGTATAAAAAGGAGGCCAATTGGCTTCCTTTTCTGTTTTTAGGTAGGAGTGATACCGATTGGTATTAGGCTTTTATTAAATTATTACGAACCAATCCGCGACGCACATTTTTACATAGCTTGCCAAAGCGAGTTATCTCATCAAAATTTGGCGTGACTCCTCTCTCGATTGCCGACTCCCAATAGGTCAGCTCGGTATCGACTAATTCGAGCAGCTTTTTAGGACACCCTTGACAGTTATTATCTGGGCCGCAGATAAAAGTGTCAGATTCATACAGAGGCAACTCATCTTTTACCTGCTCAATGATCTGCAGCATCGCACTCTGTCTATCTGGTTTTTTACTCATATGCGGTCACTTAATCATGACTAACTCGATGGGAACTGGTAGGGGATTTTATTTTAATCCAGTCTCAATGGCGAATTAATTACAGTTTATGATTATTTAGTATCTATTGATAAAGGAGAAAGCCACTCTGTTATAGATTGGTCTAATATTGAGTTAAGTTACTTGAATTTAAGTTAAATAAGCAGGAATATTGTTTCCGGTTTTAAAAGGAATTTAAACGGATGAAAACGCGCTTTTTATGTCAACAACTTGGAACACAGTATCCTATTATTCAAGCGCCCATGGCTGGTGGGATCTTGTCTGCCGACTTTATCGCTAAAGTGTGTGAGTTTGGCTTGCTGGGTAGTATCCCATCTGGTTATCTGACATTAGCTCAGCTGGATAGCTTAATTCAGTCTGTTAAATCGAAAACGGATAAGCCCTTTCAGGTAAACCTTTTTGTTGATCACTGTGAGTACCCTGACAAGCTTGCTAAGCCCGCCGAGGTGATTGAGATTGAGAAACGCTTGGGGATCTTCACCTCTCAGGATTGTCAGCTTCCCAAGCACCCTTCGGCCAGTGATATTATTGACTTAGTGATCGCCCATCAAGTTCCCATTATCAGCACGACCTTTGGTTTGTTACGGGAGCAAGACTATCAGCGTTATAAAGATGCCGGTGGTCAGGTGATGGTCACAGTGAATTCACTCGATGAAGCCCACAAGGTGTTAAGTGAGGCTAATGCTGACATGATTGTGTATCAAAATGCACTTGCTGGTGGTCATAAAGGGGGATTTAACGATGCCGAGTATGATGCTGAGGCCGTGATGTTAACGCTAAAACGGGATTACCCGTACACTCAACTGATAAAGTCGGGGGGGATTGTTAATCAGAAGGATATCTTATTTGCCCTTGAACAAGGCTTTGATGGAGTACAGATAGGGACAGGATTTTTAATGACTCAGGAGAGCAGCGCATCCCAGACCTATAAACAGGCTCTATTAGGTGTTTGTGACGATAACCAGTTGATGCAAACTACAAGTATTACTGGCAGACAGGCTCGTGGCATCGTCAATGAGCTGGCGATGTTAGAGTTGGAGCGATCACCGCTCTTTCCCCAGCAACATTATGCGACTAAAACGATACGTGAACATGCAAAGAGCCATGATCTGCCTCAGTATCAATCCCTGTGGGCGGGAAATGGTGCAGTTAATATTACCAGTTTACCTGAGCTTGAGGATTATATGTTTTCCCTAGTGAACGGTTAGCCTGTAAAAATAAGATCGCCACAATCTTGCTAGATTTTTGCCACAATTACTCTGTATATTCAGAGCAACTTTACTAATTATAAATCCCAATTATGTCTAAACTGATCGAACTCATTATCGCAAGGCTCAAAGTCACTCGGTTTTTTACCTCTCTACTTCCCCTTTTATTTTTGCTGGGAGTCAGCTCAACAGCTGTTGCAACTCCAGCTTCTTCACAAGTTAATTGGTCATCAGAATTGATAAAGATAACTGAAGTCTCTCCGACCCTGTATTTAGTTAAATCCTATAAGTCGGTTCAGCTTTATCAAGACAAACCCGCACAAACCTTCGATTCAAATTCATTTATCTATGTCGATAACAGTGATGCGTATCTTATCGATACCCCTTGGAGCGAGTCGGATATGCCAGATCTGATGCGCTGGCTTGAGATGAATAAATTACAACTTATGGGCACTATCGTCACTCACTATCATCAGGATAGAGCGGGTGGCTTGGGTTATCTCGATAAATTGGGTTATGCCACTTACGCATCTGAGATGACCAATCAGTTGTTGGTTAACGATAAACAGCCAACATCGAATCACAGTTTTTCAGGCGACAGATTCGAGCTGCTTAAGGGAAAGATAGAGGCTTTTTACCCAGGTTCTGGCCACAGCATGGACAACCTTGTTATCTGGTTACCAGAGGAGAAAGTGATCGTTGGTGGCTGCTTATTAAAAGACAATAAAGTGAATAACCTAGGCTGGACAGGCGATGCGGATCTTGCAAATTGGTACCACAGTATCAATAAGGTCAAAGCAGAGTTCCCCCACGTTGAGTTTATCTTCCCTGGACATGGAGAGGGGGCCAAAGGTCAATCGATATTGGATCACTCTTTGTCTGTCACAAAAGGGGTCGCCAGCTTCGAATGAAGCTAGGTTTCATTTTCATCAATCATCCTGATTAACTTCGCAGGCGTTCCACCATACAGTGAATTAGGCGGTACATCTGTATTAACGACAGAGTTAGCTGCAATCACAGATCGCGCACCAATGGTCACACCTTTGTTGATCACAACATTGCCACCAATCCACACATCATCCTCAATGGTAATGGGAGCGCAGATGGTTTCCCAGTTACGACGTTTAAGATAGTTCAAGTCGTGGCTTGCAGAGTAAAGCTGCGTGTTTGGGCCTATTAATACGTTATTACCAATAGTAATTTTAGCGCCATCGAGCATAGTTACATTCATGTTGATGAAGGTTTTCTCTCCAATCGAAATCGTCTTGCCAAACTCACAATAAAATGGAGAGCGGACTATGCTAGAAGCTGAAATATTGCCCATTAGCTGTTGAAATAGTTCACTACGTTGAGAGTCATCTGTATTTTGGTTAATGGCCTGCAATAAATTCGAAGCATTTTGACGGATATGATTAATACAGTCTGCACCGCCGTCAAAGTCTTTTCCTGCGAGCATCTTTTCGAATTCGGACATGTTATCTGTCAACTTTGTTGTATAGGTATGTTGGAGCAAGATTGTATCACTTGTGGTGTCACCGACTCGCCACCTCATTCGTAACTTAGCGCTAGTACACATTTTTTGTTAGCCTTCGAATGAAGGCTGATTACATTTTTTGGTTTAGCTTCTGGCTGGTTTGATATTTGGTGTTGTGTTTGAAGGTCGTACCTTCATGGTTATCTATCGCCTCCAGCGGGTGCCGTGCATGGATGCACCAATGTCGTGATGGCAGGATGCCAAAGAACGACGAATGTGTAGATACTTCTACGAGACGCTGTGAATATATCCCTATACGCTCTACGATTTCCAATAACTTCCCTGTTAAACGGCCAGCTCGGTATCCTTACCTCGCGCTCAAAGAGTTTCACAGGGTGAAACTTCGCCCTGAAGTCGAAGCTCGCAGCCGCATCTACACCTGTTCATGAATCTCTTCGATTTTGACTTATCTGGGTAAATCGGTAACACGGAAATGCCCCAAAGTTAGCTAGCCTTCGAATGAAGACTGATTACATTTTCTGGTTTGGTTCATTTGAATTTTTTGGTATTGGGTGAGTAGTTGAAAGTCTGAGCTGCATTGTTACCTATCGCTTCTCAGCGAGGAATGTGCAGTTACTTCTGTGACACGACGCAAGTATATCCCTATAGTCTCGGTCGTGACGTCCATGTCACGGACGGTCACAGCCGTATCTACACCTGTTCATTTGTCTCTTCGATTTAGCTTTACTGGCAGAATTTGGTAAATGTTTTTTGCCCCAAAGTTAGCTAGCCTGCGAATGAGGGCTGATTACATTTTCTGAGTTGGTTCATTTGACTTTTTTGGTATTGGGCTGGGTTGTTGAAGGTTCTACCTACATTGGTTTTCCGCAAGCTATTACTCTTTTCGATTAAAATATGAGTTGCCCGATAAGACAACTTAGCCAACTCATGATATTTTATTGAGCTTGATAGTAAGTAACCACTAACGTTTGTGACACTAAGTGTAACAGTTTAATGAGAGCTATGAATGGCAAGTTCAGCAGCTAATACTTAGCGACTGAAGTAGTGATAAATGTCTATACTTTTGTTACTAGCAAAGGAGGTGGGTATGTTAAAAAGGAATTTAATATCTTTAGTTATTCTGATTTTTTTATCGGTTCTTGCTGGGGGTTGTAACTCCAAGCCTAAATATAAAAAACTACCTGTACCTAATGACGTTTATGACCTAGATGCATGTATGATATATACGTATGACTATGATACATGTACTGAAACTGTTCTCAGAAATGCAAAAATAGAAGCCAAAAAACGTAAAGAGGGTTTATCTGCCTCATATCAATTTTTTTCTAATTACAGAATGCTCGAGCTATTTTACACCACAGCCCCTCAAGTTAACCATAAAGGTGAGTACACTCCTTACGGGAGGTTTGAATTTGTGGATACTAGCTTTGTAGATGAACAAAGTGTATACCTCAGCTTCTCTCATCCATCTTATGCATATGATCTATTATTAGCTGTACCAGCAGAATTCAACTTAAGGCAAGTTAGGAGGAGCGATGCTTTACGCCAATTCATTACTTGTGGTGCACTTCATAAGCCTATAGAAAGCAAAAGCGGGAAACAAATATACTTAGTAACGAGAATAGATTGCGAGTAAAAACTATATCGCTTTATTTAAAATATCATCATGTATGGCAATCACTTTATCAACATACTCGATTGCAAGATCGAGAAAAAATTCTCTGGACTTGTTTATTCGATATGAATCAAGGATTTTATGCAGTGACTGCTCTAATTCAGCATAATTTTTTGTTTCATGCTGCTGAATTAGCCTAAATTTATATGGAACACCTGTAGTGTATAGTTGGTTGATCCTATCCTCAATACTGCCAGTTGTTATGCCTATCTTAATAATTTCATTACCATCCTTGGTAAAAAGATTCGTCCCTAATACATACAGAACTCCTTCACCAGACTCAAGCTTACTAATACTTTCAGGCGAAACAGTTTCTACATGAAGAGGCACATCTAGCTCCTCTCCAATAGATAGTAAACTTAGCTTGACAGGTTTTACTGATTTATCGACATAAACATCGCTTAATGAACGAGATGTTGTATATATCTGCGCCAACAAAGCATGTTCTAAATTCTGATAATGACCTTTATCCACATTGTTTTGATGGGCCTCTGTACCATACAATTGTGGAAACTCAGTCTTAATACGCTCTCTAATTTCTTGCGGTGTTAAACCATCGGGTTCATCTCGAAGTAAAACACGTATAGCCTCAGAAACCTTCATATTCAACCTCTTATTTACTAATAATCGTAAACATTAGCAGCTGATCAGTAAACTTTCCCAGTCCCTCACAATATTTAAAATCAAAACTATACAACTTAACGATAATAGTTATTACTATTAAGCCATGAAGTTACCTATAAACAGCTATTTATTCTCAATTAAAAGGTAAAGTCGAAGAGATAACGTTTTGGTGTAGATGCGGCAGTGAGCTTCGATGACAGGGATGTCATCGTAGAGACTACAGGGATTGTGCTCGTGGCGTCTCACTGAAGTTTCTGCACATTAGGCCTGCTGCAAGCAATAAACACCAATGAAGCTTTGGTACTCAGTAAATAAGCCAAGTACGAAACTAGCCTAATGAAACTAATCAAAAAGATATTTGAAACTTGTTATCCGACAAGTAACCAAACTGTTGGTAAAAACAACCAATAATTAGTGAACTCAACATTTAACTAAATAGTGAATTACTTTATATCATTGTAATAGCAATGACTTACAACTTTGGCCTACCTCTTGCTTTATCTAGTTCATATCAGGATTTTAATTCACAGGATGACCCTATTATGACCATGCTAATAAAGAAAATAACCACAGCCACCCTTAGCAGTTTGATGGTGATCTCTGCTGCATTCTCAACCTTGGCGATAACGCCTGTTCAAGCAGAGGCAGATAGAAGCTTATCTCAGACCTATGGCTATGATGGTCAACAGGTGTTGCTGGATATGGATGTTGGCTCTGCTGAAGTGTTTGCCACCGATGACAAAGAGATTAGGGTTGAGGTGCTTGTGTCTCAATCAGATAGCAGCTGGTTTTCATTCTGGGACAATGTAGATCTTGCAGATGTTGAGCTAGACGTTGATCAGGCATCGAAACGCATTACGCTGAAATTGAACGATCAGGACGATCTGAAGCAGGAGTGGAAAATCTATCTACCTCGTGAGGCTGCGGTTAATCTCAATGTTGGTGTAGGTCAGGTAGAGGTGAATAACATGGAGAGTGATGTGGATATCGACCTAGGTGTTGGTCATGCGCAGATTAAGCATAGCATCATCTATCACTCTGTCTCTCTTGAATCAGGTGTTGGTGAAGTCAGTGTTGAAGATGATGGTCGCGCGCTTGCGATAGAGCGTAACTTTGTTAGACAAGCTTATTATAATGAAGATAATACGGGCTTTGGCGAATTAAGCGTTAATGTTGGTGTTGGTCAAATTGAAGTTGAACACTATTAATATTTAGACTTTTACATGAAAAAGCCCATCTCGATGGGCTTTTTTGTGTCTGCAGTTTAAAGTTCGCAATTAATGAGAGTGGCTGGTACCACTCTTTATCTTTAGTTTGTTGAGCAGTGGCAATAGTTGCTGTAGTGCTAACGCCGATAGGATAAGGCCTAATCCTATGTAGGTGGAGTGAGCAATCTCCTCCTGCAAAATCCAGGCGATAAAGCCGATACTCATGACAGGAGACATAAAGGCCATGGTGCTAATACTGGCAGTGCGATCGGCTTTCTTCAGCGCCACTAACCAGAGTACGAAAGTGACCCCCATTTCGAACAGTCCCACATAGATGCCAGCTGCAACTGCTTTTAGATCCCAGCTTGGTAACTCTTGTGTCAGCAGTAGTGTGCCAAGAATGAAGGGGAAACCCACAAGGAAACTTAATAGCAGGCTGACGACAGGATCGCCCTTGTCTTTGGTGTTGATTATCCAGTAAAGAGACCAGAGCAGGGTACTGGTTAGGGCTAACATGACCCCTGTACCACTCTCAAACGTAAAGCTTGTGAGGTTACCGTTGGTGGCAATAACGAATACACCAAAGTAGGCGATGATGGCGGCGACCATGTCACTTTTACGAAGCCTTTGTGCCAGCATAGGCACAGAAAGAAGAGGTAAAAGTATGGCCCAAGTATAGTTAAGAGACAGTGCCTGCTGGGCGGGGAGAAGATCATAAGCCTTAAAGAGCACTAGATAGTAGAGAAATGGATTAATTAACCCTGTCTGAAGGTAGAAAAAGGGTCTAGCTTTAAGTTGGGTCTTAATCAGGCTGAGCTTTCCTTGAACCACTAGAATGAGTCCAAGAGCGATAATTGATGTGGTGACCGCCACTAACACTAACTGCAGAGGGCTGAAATGTGCCAGTGCCAGTTTAAACGCGGTGGCAACGGTGGACCACAAACAGATTGCACCTACGCCGTAAACGTAAGCCTGATTAGATTGCTTCAATGTTTTTACTCTATTAAAGATACGACTGGGTCGCAGCTCGCGTTTTATCTGCATGAACTACAACTACTCTTAATTGCATGCATTATACATTGCTGGAGTGGGAAGAGTGAGTGACAGATCAAAAAAATGCGGGTTTAGATCTTTTTTGTATCTTTGCCCCTTGTAATCGATATCCGAGGCCCAATATAGGGTGTTAAGGAAAGATATTGAGACATTTTGGACCTTAGCTAGCGCTTTAAGTTAAGCATTCATATTTTAGCTTGAAATTAGTTTAGTCCGTCCCCATATCTCCATCAGATGACAAAATTAGCTTTTATATAGAAAAGATTTCAGGAGCACCACAATGGGTAAAATTATTGGTATCGATTTAGGCACAACTAACTCTTGCGTAGCTGTATTAGACGGCGACAAAGCGCGCGTATTGGAGAATGCCGAAGGCGATCGTACTACCCCTTCAATCATCGCTTACACAGGTGAAGAGACACTAGTAGGTCAACCTGCAAAGCGTCAGGCAGTTACGAACCCAACTAACACTTTCTTCGCAATCAAGCGTCTTATCGGTCGTCGTTTTAAAGATGACGAAGTTCAGCGTGATGTTGACATCATGCCATTCAAGATCATCGGTGCTGATAACGGCGATGCTTGGGTTGAAGCACACGATAAGAAGATGGCTCCACCACAGGTTTCTGCTGAAATCCTTAAAAAGATGAAGAAGACAGCTGAAGACTTCCTAGGTGAAGAAGTTACTGAAGCCGTTATTACTGTTCCTGCATACTTTAACGATTCACAGCGTCAAGCAACTAAAGATGCTGGCCGTATCGCAGGTCTTGAAGTTAAGCGTATCATCAACGAGCCAACAGCGGCTGCACTTGCTTACGGTATCGATAAGAAGCAAGGCGATAATATCGTTGCTGTATACGATTTAGGTGGTGGTACATTCGATATCTCTATCATCGAAATTGACAGTGTTGATGGCGAGCAGACTTTCGAAGTTCTTGCTACTAACGGTGACACTCACTTAGGTGGTGAAGATTTTGATAACCGTTTGATCAAGTACCTAGCTGATGAGTTTGAAAAAGAGCAAGGCATGAACTTGCGTAACGATCCATTAGCGATGCAGCGTCTAAAAGAAGCAGCAGAAAAAGCGAAGATCGAGCTTTCAAGCACAACACAAACTGAAGTGAACCTGCCATACATCACTGCTGATGCATCAGGTCCTAAGCACTTAGTGGTTAAAGTTACTCGTGCTAAGCTTGAGTCTTTGGTTGAAGACCTAGTGACTCGTACACTTGAGCCACTAAAAGTTGCACTAGCTGATGCTGACCTTAGCGTTTCTGACGTTAACGAAGTGATTCTAGTCGGTGGTCAGACTCGTATGCCTAAAGTACGTGCTGAAGTGTCTGCTTTCTTCGGTAAAGAGTTACGTCAAGACGTTAACCCTGATGAAGCGGTTGCAATCGGTGCTGCAGTTCAAGCTGGTGTACTTTCTGGTGATGTGAAAGATGTTCTTCTACTTGACGTTACGCCTCTGTCTCTAGGTATTGAGACTATGGGTAGCGTAATGACTAAGCTTATCGAGAAGAACACCACTATCCCGACTAAAGCTTCACAGACTTTCTCTACAGCTGATGACAACCAAGCTGCGGTAACGATTCACGTACTACAAGGTGAGCGTAAGCAGTCAAGCGGTAACAAGTCTCTAGGTCAATTTAACCTAGAAGGTATTGAGCCTGCTCCACGTGGCATGCCACAGATTGAAGTTGCCTTCGATATCGATGCCGATGGTATCTTGCATGTTTCTGCTACCGACAAGAAAACCGGTAAAGCACAGAACATCACCATTAAAGCCTCTTCTGGTTTAAGTGATGAAGAAGTTGAAGCTATGGTTCGTGATGCTGAAGCTCATGCTGATGAAGATGCTAAGTTCGAAGAACTAGTCACTGCACGTAACCAAGCTGATGGCATGGTTCATGCGACTAAGAAGCAAATTGAAGAAGCTGGTGAAGCACTGCCTGCGGAAGATAAAGAGAAGATTGAAACTGCAATGTCAGCGGTTGAAACTGCTGTTAAAGGTAGTGATAAAGAAGCAATCGAGAAGTCAACTCAAGAGTTGATGGAAGCCTCTTCTAAGCTGATGGAAATTGCTCAAGCGAAAGCACAAGCAGAGCAAGGTCAACAAGCTCCAGAAGGTGAAGCACAAGCTGCTAAGCCAGACGAAGACGTTGTTGACGCTGAGTTTGAAGAAGTAAAAGATGACAAGAAATAATAGAGGCTAACCCCTAGATTATTGAATACGGGCGTTAGGGGAAACTCTAACGCCCGTTGTCACAAGATTAGCTACGAGATCAGCTACAACTTCATCAAAGAAAGCGTGAGATTATGTCAAAGCGAGATTATTACGAAGTACTAAGTGTTGGACGTGATGCCAGCGAACGTGAAATTAAAAAGGCTTACAAACGTTTAGCCATGAAGTTTCACCCGGATCGCAATCCAGGAGATAAAGCTGCTGAAACCAGTTTTAAAGAGGTTAAAGAAGCCTACGAAATCCTGACCGATAGCGATAAAAAAGCCGCCTATGACCAGTTTGGTCATGCCGGTGTCGATCCAAACCGCGGTGGCGGTGGATTCGGTGGCAATGCCGATTTCGGTGATGTATTCGGCGACGTGTTCGGCGATATCTTCGGTGGTGGACGTCGCGGTGGCGGTCAACGTCAAGCAGCACGTGGTAGCGACCTGCGTTATAACCTTGAACTCTCTCTTGAAGAGGCTGTTAAAGGTTTGACTAAAGAGCTACGCATTCCAACTTTGGCTCATTGTGATACTTGTGATGGCAGCGGCGCCAAGAAAGGCACATCGCCTACCACATGTGGTACCTGTCATGGTCAAGGCCAAGTGCAGATGCGTCAGGGGTTCTTTGCGGTTCAACAAGCCTGTCCTACCTGTCATGGTCGCGGTAAGATCATTAAAGATCCATGTAATAAGTGTCATGGTGAAGGCCGTGTTGAGAAGAGTAAGACACTCTCTGTTAAGATCCCTGCTGGGGTTGATAACGGCGATCGTATCCGTCTATCTGGCGAAGGCGAAGCGGGCGAGTTTGGTGCACCTCCAGGTGATCTTTATGTGCAGGTTAGTGTGCGTGAGCATGCTATCTTTGTTCGTGATGGTAATAACCTCTACTGCGAAGTGCCAATCTCATTTGGTAAAGCAGCCCTAGGTGGTGAGATAGAGGTTCCTACTTTAGACGGTAAGGTTAATCTTAAGATCCCTGCTGAGACGCAAACGGGCCGTATGTTCCGTATGCGCGGTAAAGGCGTTAAGTCTGTTCGCAGTCATGCGGTTGGCGATCTACTTTGTAAAGTTGTGATGGAGACGCCTGTTAAACTTAACGAGCGTCAAAAAGAGCTACTTCGCGAATTTGATGAAACCTTAGCGGGTTCATCGTCTAAGAAACACAGCCCTAAAGCTGAAGGTTTCTTCGATGGTGTGAAGAAGTTTTTTCAAGACTTAAATAGCTAACTTTAATTCATAAAGCGAAATTAAAGTTGATAAAGCCCCGTTTGCTAACGCATACGGGGCTTTTTTGCACATGGATGTGCTTATCCCTGATCGCAGGAACAGCGATGGAGGAGATTTGCGTAGGGATATCTGGATGTTTATAGAGGGAGGAACTTCTCTTAAACTTAAACGCATGACACCTGTAAGGCTCTTTGCTCCAGTAGCACAAAAGTTAATAAAAGTTTGATAGAATCTTGCCTAGAACCTAGACGTATTTACATAAAGGATTATCGCCCGATGAAATTGCTACCTGTGTTACTTCTTTCGACTTTAGCGCTAACAGGCTGTGTCACTACTGAATCTCCGACGGGACGAAATCAGATTTTACTCTTCTCCTCTCAAGAGATAGATCAGATGGGGGCGAGCTCATTTGAGCAGATAAAGAAACAGGAGAAGGTGAGTCAAGACCCTAAACTAAATGCTTATGTGGATTGTGTGGCGAACAGGATAACTAGCGTGCTGCCTAAATCTAACCTTCCATGGGATGTGGTGGTGTTTGAATCAGATCAGGTGAATGCTTTTGCGTTGCCTGGTGGCCATATCGGTGTCTATACCGGTTTGTTAAAGGTGGCTGAAAATGAAGACCAGCTAGCGACGGTGATTGGACATGAAGTCGCCCATGTATTGGCTAACCATAGCAATGAGCAGGTTTCTCGTGCCAAGTTGACAGGTACGGGAATGCAGTTGGCCGATGTCGCATTGGGTGCTGGCGGCGTGAGTAATAAAGATCTCTATATGGCGGCTCTTGGTTTAGGGACTCAAGTAGGCTTTATTCTTCCCTATGGACGCGAGCAGGAGAGTGAAGCGGATGTGATGGGGGTTGAGTTGATGGCAAGAGCGGGGTTCGATCCGAGTCAGAGTATGGTGTTGTGGCAAAATATGGCAAAACAAGGTGGCGAGCAGGGTCCAGAGCTGCTTTCCACTCATCCATCCCACGGTCATAGAATCGATGAGTTGACTCAAATGCAGTCTCAAGTCATGCCACTTTATCAGGCAAGTAAAGGTCAAGTGCAAAATCGCTGTCAAAAGACGAAATAAATATTAAGGTTATCAAGATCACTCTTTTTAACTATGGTAGACTGTCGCGCGAAAATTAATTTGAATCATTGAGAGTAGAATCATTATGTCTGACAAGTTTACTACTATTGAAGCGCAAGCAAGTTATGGCGTTGGTCGCCAGCTTGGTGAGCAGCTAGCTGCTAACTCTTTCGAAGGTATCGATATTTCAGCTGTACAGCTAGGTCTATCTGATGCGTTTGACGGTAAAGAGAGTCAAGTTGCTATGCAAGATCTTCAGGTTGCATTTACTGAGATCAGCCAGCGCATTCAAAAGGTACAGGAAGCTGCCGCTGAAGCTGCTTCAGCTGAAGGTGAAACATTCCTTGCTGATAACGCTAAGCGTGATGGCGTTCAGACATTAGAGTCTGGCTTACAGTATGAGATCATCACCGAAGGTACTGGTGGTAAGCCAAGCCTAGATGCGACTGTTCGTACTCACTACCACGGTACTTTCATCAGTGGTGATGTTTTCGATAGCTCTGTTGTTCGTGATCAGCCTGCTGAATTCCCAGTATCGGGTGTTATTGCTGGTTGGACTGAAGCACTTCAGCTAATGCCAGTTGGTTCTAAGTGGAAGCTATATGTCCCACATCACCTAGCTTACGGCGAGCGTGGAGCAGGCGCTTCAATCCCGCCATACTCGGCACTCGTATTTGAAGTCGAGTTACTCGATATTCTGTAATATTAAGAGCCTAAGCTAATGCTTAGGCTTTTTTTTGTGGAAATATTAGTGCTAAGACTTTGTGCATTGAGAAAGGTTATCTGAGGAAGTTTATGATGAGTGAAAAAGTAAGAGTCGCAATTACTGGTGGCAGTGGCCGCATGGGCAGAACTCTTATTGAAGCCGCAAGGCAGCAACCTATGATCTATTTAGGTGCCGTTATTGAGCGAGCTGGCTCCACCTTAATTGGTGTTGATGCTGGGGAACTTGCTGGTGTCGGTTCGATGAATGTACCTATTACTGACTCACTAGATCTTGCAGTTGATGATTTCGATGTTCTAATTGACTTTACCTCTCCAGAGGCGAGCTTGGTGCATACAGATTGGTGTGCCAAACATGGTAAAGCGATCGTTATCGGAACCACAGGTTTTAATCACTCTCAAAAAGAACAGATCTCAGCGTATGCTGAAAAGACACCTGTGGTGATGGCACCTAATATGGCGGTCGGCGTTAATCTACTGTGGAAACTGCTTGAGGTTGCAGCAGAGGTGATGGGAGATTACACCGACATCGAGATTATCGAAGGTCATCATAGATATAAGAAAGACGCCCCATCGGGCACAGCACTTAAGATGGGAGAGGTGATTGCCGAAACTTTAGGCCGTGACCTTGATAAGTGCGCAGTTTATGGTCGTGAGGGGATAACCGGTGAGCGTGATCGTCAAACCATAGGTTTCTCAACCATACGTGCTGGTGACATAGTGGGTGAGCACACCGCCCTGTTCGCCGATATTGGTGAGCGAATTGAGATCACCCATAAAGCTTCAAGCAGGATGACCTTTGCCAATGGAGCAATGAGAGCTGCTTCCTGGCTGGTTGAGCAAGATGCGGGTCTTTATGATATGCAGCAAGTCTTAGGGCTTAAGTAGTTATTTTAAAAAATCGTCTATTTGGCGATTTTTTTTCATATTAAAAAAATTAAATCTATAGACCAAGACTGCTAATTCATATATGCTTGTCCGAATTTGTCAAAATTTCGTATTTGAACGGATATTGGTATTTTAAAAGCAAGAAAAAACATTATATTTTAGTGGCTTGGCTCTTTTTGGAGGTCGCGTTGACAAAGTCTGCCTTACTCGTACTCGAAGATGGAACTGTATTCTCTGGCACAGCTATTGGTGCCGATGGACATGCTGTTGGTGAAGTTGTTTTTAACACTTCAATGACAGGTTACCAAGAGATCCTTACTGATCCCTCATATTCTCGCCAAATTGTAACTTTAACCTACCCTCATATTGGTAATACCGGAACCAATGATGAAGACACAGAATCTGATTCAGTTCATGCCTGTGGTCTAATCATTCGAGATCTTCCTTTAATTGCCAGTAACTTCCGTAATCAACAATCCCTCAGTGACTACCTAAAAGCCAATAACATTGTTGGTATTGCTGATATTGATACGCGTAAGTTAACCCGTATTCTACGAGAAAAAGGCGCACAAGCTGGGTGTATCCTAGTTGGTGAGCAAGACGTGGAGAAAGCGCTCGCAGAAGCAAAAGCTTTCCCTGGTCTAAAAGGCATGGATTTAGCTAAAGAGGTCACTACTGATACTCAATATCAGTGGCGTAACGGAAGCTGGCGCTTAGTCGGTGGTTTACCTGATGATTCGCCTGAGTCTGATCTTAAATATAAAGTTGTTGCTTATGACTATGGTGTAAAACGTAACATCCTGCGTATGTTAGTTGACCGTGGTTGCGATGTGACTGTCGTTCCAGCTCAAACACCTGCATCTGAAGTACTCGCGATGAATCCTGATGGGATCTTCCTGTCAAATGGTCCTGGTGATCCGGAGCCATGTGATTACGCTATTGCAGCAATTCAAGAGATTCTGAAAACAGATATCCCAGTATTTGGGATCTGTTTAGGCCACCAGTTACTGGCTTTGGCTTCAGGTGCTAAGACCTTGAAGATGAAGTTTGGCCATCACGGTGCAAACCATCCTGTGAGTAATATCGAGCAAGGTAATGTGATGATCACCAGTCAAAACCATGGTTTTGCTGCTGATGAATCTAGCTTACCCGCTAACATCAAGGTGACACATAAGTCACTGTTTGATGGCTCTCTGCAAGGTATTCATTTAACAGATAAACCTGCATTTAGCTTCCAGGGTCACCCTGAAGCGAGTCCAGGTCCAAATGATGCCGCACCTCTGTTCAATCACTTTATTGAACTTATCGAATTGTATCGTCAGAACGCCAAGTAGTCAGGGAGAAGGTTTAAGCAATGCCAAAACGTACAGATATAAAAAGTATTCTTATCCTAGGTGCTGGTCCGATTGTTATCGGTCAGGCATGTGAGTTCGATTACTCTGGTGCACAAGCGTGTAAAGCGCTACGCGAAGAGGGTTATCGAGTTATCCTGGTGAACTCTAACCCTGCAACCATTATGACTGATCCTGAGATGGCCGATGCGACTTATATCGAGCCGATCCATTGGGAAGTTGTTCGTAACATTATTGCAAAAGAGCGCCCAGATGCGATTTTGCCGACCATGGGTGGTCAAACTGCACTGAACTGTGCCCTTGAGCTAGAGAGCAAAGGTGTACTGGAAGAGTTCAACGTAGAGATGATTGGTGCGACAGCTGACGCTATTGATAAGGCTGAAGATCGTAGTCGTTTCGATCAAGCTATGAAAGCGATTGGTCTTGAATGTCCTCGTGCTGGTATCGCCCATAGTATGGATGAAGCGAATGCTGTTGTGGCTGAGCTTGGATTTCCATGTATTATCCGCCCATCATTTACCATGGGCGGTAGTGGCGGTGGTATCGCGTATAACAAGGAGGAGTTCGAGGAGATCTGTTCTCAAGGCCTTGAACTTTCACCAACCAGTGAGTTACTCATCGATGAGTCGCTAATCGGTTGGAAAGAGTACGAGATGGAAGTGGTACGTGATCGCAATGATAACTGCATCATCGTCTGCTCAATTGAAAACTTTGACCCTATGGGCGTGCACACTGGTGACTCTATCACTGTAGCACCAGCACAAACGCTGACAGATAAAGAGTACCAGTTGATGCGTAATGCATCGCTTGCAGTGCTTCGTGAGATTGGTGTTGAAACGGGTGGCTCGAACGTCCAGTTTGGTATTAATCCAAAAGATGGCCGTATGGTTATCATCGAGATGAACCCACGTGTATCACGTTCATCGGCACTAGCTTCTAAAGCAACGGGTTTCCCGATTGCAAAAATCGCCGCAAAATTGGCGGTAGGCTTTACCTTAGATGAGCTTAAAAATGATATTACTGGTGGTAATACACCTGCATCATTTGAGCCTGCTATCGATTACGTAGTGACTAAGCTTCCACGCTTTAACTTTGAGAAGTTTGCTGGTTCAAATGACCGTCTAACGACTCAGATGAAGTCGGTAGGTGAAGTGATGGCCATTGGTCGCACTTTCCAAGAGTCTCTGCAAAAAGCCCTTCGCGGTCTTGAAGTTGGCATGAATGGTTTAGACCCGATTATCGATATCGATGAAGCGGATTCGATGGCGCGTATTCGCCATGAACTGCAGGAGCCTGGTGCTGATCGTATCTGGTACATTGCCGATGCATTCCGTGCTGGTTTATCTATCGATGATATCTTCGGCTTAACCAAGATTGACCCTTGGTTCCTAGTTCAAATCCAAGATCTGTTGCAGCTTGAAGATCAAGTGAAAGAGTCTGGTATGTCAGGAATGAATAACACATTCCTACGACAGCTAAAGCGCAAAGGTTTCTCTGACATTCGCTTATCTAACCTACTTGGGATCAGTGAGTCAGAGATGCGTAAAATGCGTCAAAGACATGAGATCTTCCCAGTTTATAAGCGAGTTGATACCTGTGCTGCAGAGTTCTCGACAGATACCGCTTACATGTACTCTACCTACGAGGAGGAGTGTGAAGCTGCTCCGTCAAATCGTGACAAGATCATGATTTTAGGTGGCGGTCCTAACCGTATTGGTCAAGGTATCGAGTTTGATTACTGTTGTGTTCACGCAGCTTTAGCACTACGTGAAGATGGTTACGAGACCATTATGGTTAACTGTAACCCTGAGACTGTATCGACGGATTACGATACCTCCGACAGACTCTATTTTGAGCCAGTAACCCTTGAAGATGTGCTTGAGATAGTGCGTATCGAAAAGCCAAAAGGTGTGATTGTTCAATATGGTGGTCAGACGCCTCTTAAACTAGCTCGTGAGCTTGAAGCCGCAGGTGTACCGATTATTGGTACCAGCCCTGATGCCATTGACCGCGCCGAAGACCGTGAACGTTTCCAGCAAGCGATTGAGCGTCTTGGTATGAAGCAGCCAGAAAATGATACGGTTACAACCGTTGAAGGTGCTGTGCTTTCTGCTGAGCGTATCGGTTATCCTTTGGTTGTTCGCCCATCTTATGTATTGGGTGGCCGTGCAATGGAGATTGTTTATGATGAGCCGGACTTACGCCGTTACTTCAATGAAGCGGTCAGTGTTTCTAACTCATCGCCTGTACTTCTCGACCGCTTCCTAGATAACGCGATTGAGATCGATATCGATGCAGTATGTGATGGAGAAACAGTGGTTGTTGGCTCTATCATGGAGCATATTGAGCAAGCCGGTGTTCACTCTGGTGACTCAGGTTGTTCACTGCCGCCATATAGCTTAAGTGATGATATTCAAAACCGTATGCGCGAGCAGGTCGGTAAGCTTGCGATGGAGCTGGGTGTTATTGGTTTGATGAACGTCCAGTTTGCCGTGAAGGATGATGAGATCTATATGATTGAAGTCAACCCTCGTGCTGCGCGTACTGTGCCGTTTGTATCAAAAGCGACGGGTGTTCCTTTAGCTAAAATTGCCGCACGTGTGATGGCTGGCCAAAGCCTTAAGTCGCAGAACTTCACTCAGGAAGTTATCCCGCCTTACTACTCTGTAAAAGAGGTGGTGCTGCCATTTAACAAGTTCCCTGGTGTTGATCCTCTGCTAGGTCCTGAGATGCGCTCTACGGGTGAAGTTATGGGGGTTGGCGAGACATTTGCTGAAGCCTATGCAAAAGCTCAGCTTGGCGCGACTTGTGAAGTGCCTAAGTCTGGCCGTGCACTGCTTTCAGTACGTAACAGTGATAAAGCGCGTGTTGTCGACTTAGCCGCTAAACTTATTGAGTTAGGTTATGAGATTGATGCGACTCACGGAACAGCGGTTGTGCTTGGCGAAGCGGGCATCAACCCTCGCTTGGTAAACAAGGTTCATGAAGGTCGTCCTCATATTCTTGACCGTATTAAGAATGATGAGTATACCTATATCGTCAATACAACCGAAGGACGTCAGGCGATTGAAGATTCACGTCAACTTCGTCGTGGTGCATTGCGTTATAAAGTGAACTACACGACTACCTTAAATGCAGCTTTTGCTACCTGTATGGCTCACGCAGCAGATGACAGAACCAATGTGAACTCTGTCCAAGAGCTACACAGATTAATTAAGTAGTTTTTACTTTCTTTGTAAAAAGGCCGCATATGCGGCCTTTTTTGTTTTCAGCCCTAAACCACCTACTTCAGTAGGTGGTTATCATCAATTAGGCTTTGCCTGAATATCTACTCATGTTAATTGAACTCTAACTTTTAGCGAAGTCATAGAGGATAAAAAAC
>NZ_JAHZST010000024.1 GCF_019457885.1 Shewanella nanhaiensis | reverse complement strand
CATGTTTTTTATCCTCTATGACTTCGCTAAAAGTTAGAGTTCAATTAACATGAGTAGATATTCAGGCAAAGCCTAATTGATGATAACCACCTACTGAAGTAGGTGGTTTAGGGCTGAAAATAAAAAAGCAGAGCCATTGGCTCTGCTTACTAGGGAAACCGACAATATTTAGTAACTTGCAGTGAGCTGCAATCCGCTATAAGCCGAATAACCTCTTAACATCACATGGTAAGTGCCTGCTTGAGATACATTGATTGAACAGGTCTCATTGTTGCCATTTCGATAAGGGCGACAATCATAACTGCCAGTCGTAGGTGCACTACCCGCTTTTACATAAAGATCAGCATCACCACTACCACCGCTGGTGGTCACAGTAAGCTGAGAGTTAGCCGGAACATCTATAGTATAAAACGTCTCAGAAAGCCTTGCTCCACTAAGGTTAGTCTCAGGTACGCCATTTTCTAAACAAGCGCCACTGGTACATCCGCCTCCACCTGTTGAGAAGCTGGCTGTAAGTGTTGCATTGCTATAGCTAGAGTAACCACGAACCATGACATACCATTTACCCGCTGCTGGAGCCGAGAAGTCACAGGACTCATTGTTGCCGTTCTTGTATGGACGACATTGATATTGAGTTTGTGTTGGTTGAGCTCCCTGCTGAACATAGATATCAGCATCACCTGAGCCACCGGCAAGATTTACAGAAAGACTGGTCGCTCCTGCTGGAACATCAATGAAGAACATGGTTTCAGAACCTGTTCCACCATTAACCGTTACTCCCTGATTATTAGTCAGCTCAGTGTCGCCACCTGGACAATCGTTCCCACATCCCCCGCCATCGCCAGTAAGCGAGTAAACAAGCTTATTTGGTGAACCCGATCTTGCATCTGACACCTTGCCACTTGATGAGCGTGATGAGAGTAGAGACTCTATTTGAGTTGGCGTCGAACTTGGAGACTCATCAAGGTAAAGCGCTGCAACACCAGCAACATGAGGGGATGCCATCGACGTTCCACTAATGGTATTCGTCGCTGAGTTTGAGTTGTACCAAGCTGACTTGATACTTGAGCCAGGCGCATAGATATCTAAACAGCTGCCATAGTTAGAAAAACTTGAGCGTGAATCACTACTTGTTGTTGAACCGACAGTGATAGCATCAGCAGCTCTTGCAGGTGAATAGTTACAAGCGTTGCTATTATCGTTACCCGCAGCAACCACAAAGGTGATCCCAGCAGCCACAGCTGAATTAACGGCATCATCGGTAGCCTGTGATGCACCGCCACCTAAACTCATATTAGCAACTGAGGGGCCTTGAGCATTATTCTTAACCCAGTTAATACCAGCAATAACACCTGAGTTACTACCTGAGCCAGAACAACCTAATACTCGAACGCCAACCACGTTAACATTCTTTGCAACACCATATGTCGACCCACCTATGGTGCCGGCAACATGGGTACCATGTCCGTTACAGTCAGTTGCATCATTATCATTGTCAACAAAGTCATAACCACTAGATGCTCGACCACCAAACTCATTATGGGTGTTTAATACACCAGTATCGACAACATATGCGGTCACCCCACTGCCATCGAAATCATAATGGTAGTTATTGTTTAACGGTAGATCTCGTTGATCGACTCTATCTAAACCCCAAGTCGCACCGCTTTGATCGCCCGCAATATCGACCATAGGGTTAATAGACATGATTTGATCTTGCTCTATGTATTTCACATTTGGATCTTGTTGCAACGCTTTCAACTGCTCTTTATTTGCTTGCACCAAAACACCATTAAGTGAATTACCAAAGTTTCTTTTTACATTTACGTTATACCGATTCTCTAATGAATTACCTTGCTGAATAGCAAAGCTCTCCACAGATAAGTTGTCGGACAAGTTTAAAACGCTAGGGGTATTAAATACGACGATATAATTATCTTTAATAGCTCGTGATTGTTCGACCTCAATCATTTGAGCTTGATAAGCATCAGCATTTACAGCACTTGATGAAATTACTGCAGCAATCGCTACTGCTATCAATTGTTTCTTATGCATGTGTTACTCCATTTATTATAATTTTGCCTTAAGGCATAATTAACCTAGAGCATTATTTGACCGTTGTGAACAATAATAAAACAAATAAAGCCAATTTAGTTATCAGGGTGTAAAATCATATTTACAAATAACACTTTATTACTTCAGTAAAATAACCGAATCACTTACCTAATATGTCAACTTTTCTATCACTGTCATTTTTTTTGAAAATGAATCTTAAACCATGATAGATAAAGGTAACCAGCTGTAATAAATGGCATTTATATTTATCTACGAAACATTTAATAGTGAATAAATATAAGTTACAGTATGAAAATAGAACATTTACATGTAAATCACTTAGTGTTCGCTGTAAAACTTAAGTATTAAACTTAATGTTTTACATAATCTTCCATCAAGTAAATAGTTTGTTATATCAATATTCAGTAAAGGAATAATGCATGTATTGATGGTAGGCGACACATGTATATTACTCATGAGTATAATAAGGAAAATCAATGCAGGATCAGTATGAACATTTTTACCCTGATAATATTTTACTTATATCATTCTTTTTGCTTCTTTCTATATTTCCACATGAATGACGAAAATATTTAACAGTGATGGTAGCACTTTTAAAGAAATAAGAGGAATATGGAATAAAACCCTTGAGTAAAATTATCCTGCAATAAAAATTGCTTTATTGCAGGGTTATGAGTGAGTCAATATAGACTGTAAAACACGTTAGCTTTACTTACCCCAAGGGTTTTTAGGATCTTGAGAAGGCTTAGGTCGTTTATCGTTAGTTCGGGTCTTATAAGCCCCATCATAAACCTTCTTACCATAACCTTTGCTCTTGTTTGCTTTCATCGCTTCATAATCGGCAGTCGCTTTAGCTCGCATCTGCTCAATAAGCTCTATCGTTAACGTTTCTGGTTTACGCGGCACAATACCATCGGCAAAACCTCGTTCCCGCGGCTTAAGTTCAAACTGTGCACTACTTCCCTTTGGCATACGCTTAAAACGATAAAGATAAAAGCTTTCAACTCGTTCACGTGCCCACTCGGTTTTCTTTAAAAACTTAAGGCAAGCTTCATGTGAAGGGTTGAGGTTAAAACACTCTAACCGTAGAGCTGCATATAAGATCTTCCAGTCATAAAAATCGACTAGTTCAGTAAGCATTACTTCGAGTTTAAGTCCGTGCAGTGGATTATTCTTTTGCTCTTCAATCATGAGATAGGTATTTAAAGCTGGAGTGTGGAATGCATTTTATACTAAGCCGCTTTGAACTTACATCAATAAAGATTTGAATAAGCAGATTTGGGTTTATTGTCTCAGTCATGTAATGTTTAGCTACTAACCGCCTTAAGGACTGGTTTAGGTGGTTGGTTAATCAGTTTTGGATAATCAGCTAAGGAATCAGCTATGACCAAACAACTAAAAGCGGTCACCTACAGGATGACCAACACTAGCCCCTACCCTGAAACGACGTTAGCGAGCTTTAATACACGAAGTAAAGATAAAGAGGTAGGTATCACCTTCTCTGGTGGAGGTACGCGCAGTGCTTGTTGCACATTAGGCCAACTTAAAGCACTCCATGACTCAGGTCTTATCAATAAAGTTAAGTATATCTCCAGCGTATCTGGAGGCGCATGGGCCGCCATCCCCTATACCTTTATCAGTGAGATACAACTTGAGCGATTTTGGGGAGAGATATTACCGCCTGAAGATATCACCTTAGAGAAAATTGAATCACCGGCACCTCTACACAGCCTGCAATACAGTATTACTCATTCAGCCGTTGTTGGTCGGCTCATTAAAGCGGGTTTTAAAGGCTATGGTGATGAGAGCTTTGCCCATGTATTAAGCCAAGTGTTTTTGAAACCATTTAAGTTAGATAGTGCAGATCAGAGCTTTAGTTTTGATAATGCCTCTGTCGAGAGTGCTTGTGCCATTAACCCTCAAACACTCACACCTGAAGATTTTGTTACCTCAAGAGAAGGCTCACCTTTCCTCATTGTCGGTGCGACACTGCAAAATCCAGATGGAGTCAACTTCAACCAAAGTTATCCAGTGGAGTACACACCTTTGTACAGTGGCATCAAACAACATTTTCTTGATGATGACTGGTTCAATGCTGATGATAACTTTGGTGGCGGTTATATCGACTCATATGGTTATGACTGTATTGGCCCCTATAAGATAGTGACTCAAGGGGATAAAACCATTTTCAGTGTTAAACGTGCGCCAAAAAAAGGACTCGACTTTACCAACGAACGAGCATTTTCATTGGCCGATATTATGGCCAGTACTGGTGCAGCGCCACAAGAAGTCACTGAATTTTTAGGTTTAAAATCTTTAGGCTTCCCTGAGTTTAATCATATTCCGATACACACCGCTAAAGGAACCGAACGCCTAGTTGAGGAGTATAGTCACTCAGATGGTGGGCACAGTGAAAACTTAGGCATCATGCCATTGCTCGCCCGTGGCGTTAAACGTATCTATGTGTTTATCAATACCAAGAAAGCCTTTAAGCCTGACAAGAAGCTGTCAAAACCCGATAGAGCTGCAAGTAAGAAAATTGCTAAAACAGATCTTAATCGCTCGGTTAAAGCCCTGTTTGTTCCTCTTAAGAACTGGCATAAACTGTCCAATTTCTCCGATAATTTGGTATTTAAAGGCGGAGAAGCACCACTGTTAGAGCTGATCGAGTTACTGGCAGAGAAAGTAGACAGCAAGGCTAATGGCATACCTGCTAAACAGGCTCTGTTTGCGACGCAAAAATTGACGACGATAGCGAACCATAAGTTTGGAGTAAAAGGTGATCAAGACGTTGAGATCACCTGGGTTTATAACCAGCGTTCCCAAGGTTTTGAAAATACCCTCAAAGATAAGAGATTAAAGGAGCACCTTAAGGAGCAAGATCAAGATGATTGGGATCCCCATGGTCTCGATAATTTCCCTCACTACGAGACCTTTATGGAAAATAGTGGCGTTATAAAACTCACACCACTGCAAACAAACTTACTTGTATCTCACTCACATTGGGTAGCAAGTAAAGCCATCGCGTCGAGTTAACCCATACCATGCCGCCCATTTTAATGGACGGCATACATTAATCGTCAGCCAAGGCTCGACATACCCGCTAGTTGCTCTGTATAATCCGCGACCTAATTAATTACGCAAATTTGCACGTCTTATTTGGCATCACTCTCTTTATTCGAGCTCAAGTCAAAATTAACCTGCTTAACTTTACCTGGGAATACCTCTTTGATCTCTACCGCGAACATCACAATGCAGTTTGGTGCTGAGCCTCTGTTTGAAAACATTTCAGCTAAATTTGGTCACGGCAACCGCTACGGTTTAATCGGTGCAAACGGTTGTGGCAAGTCCACCTTTATGAAGATCCTCAGTGGTGCCCTTGCGCCAAGTTCAGGTAATGTATCAATCACTCCAGGCTTAAAGCTAGGTACCTTGAGTCAAGATCAGTTCGCATTTGAACAGTACAGTGTTATCGATACCGTGATCATGGGCGATGCTGAACTGTGGAAGGTCAAGCAGGAGCGTGAGCGCATCTATTCACTACCAGAGATGACCGAAGAGGACGGCATGAAAGTCGCTGAACTTGAAAGTATCTTTGCTGAGATGGACGGTTACAGTGCAGAGAGTCGCGCCGGTGAGATTTTACTCGATGCAGGCATTGAGGAGGAGTTTCATTTTGGCTTGATGCAGCAAGTTGCACCAGGTTGGAAACTTAGGGTTCTACTGGCGCAGGCTCTGTTTGCTAACCCAGATATTCTGTTGCTCGATGAGCCTACCAACAACCTGGATATTCATACCATATCTTGGTTAGAGGAGGAGCTTAATCAACGTAAATGCACCATGATCATCATCTCGCACGACAGGCACTTCCTTAACTCTGTTTGTACCCATATGGCAGATATCGATTACGGTGAGCTGCGGATCTACCCAGGTAACTATGAGTACTTCCTAGAGGCGTCAGGTCTTATTCAGGAGCAGTTACTGGCAGGTAATGCCAAGAAAAGTGCCGAAATGGCTGAGTTACAGGACTTTGTTAATCGTTTTGGGGCTAACGCATCAAAGGCGAAACAGGCAAGCTCACGTGCTAAGAAACTTGAAAAGATAAGCCTAGATGAAGTTAAGTCAACTAGCCGTATGACACCATCGCTGCGCTTTGATGAAAGTAAAAAGCTACACCGTCAGGCGCTTGTTATCGAAGATCTTGGTCATGGTTTTGAAGATGGAATGCTATTTGAAGGCGGCAACCTCATTCTCGAAGCGGGTGCTAAACTAGCTGTAATTGGTGAGAATGGTGTGGGTAAAACAACCCTACTACGCTGTCTGGTCAATGAACTGTCTAACACTCAAGGTGTGATTAAATGGTCAGAGAATGCCGCTATCGGCTACTGTCCACAAGACAGCAGCAAAGATTTTGATAATGATCTAACCCTCTTTGACTGGATGTCACAATGGCGCACACCTAAGCATAACGATCTTATGGTCCGTGGTATGTTAGGTCGCCTACTCTTTACAGAGGATGACGCCAACAAAAAAGCGCGTAACTGCTCAGGTGGAGAGAAAAACCGCCTGCTGTTTGGCAAACTGATGATGCAAGATATCAATGTATTAGTAATGGATGAACCAACTAACCACATGGATATGGAAGCCATTGAAGCGTTAAACAATGCGCTGAAGTTGTTTGAAGGCACCCTACTGTTTGTCAGTCACGACCGCGAATTTGTTTCATCTCTTGCGACGCATATTATCGATGTTAAAGATAAGCAACTGGTGAACTTCCACGGTACTTTTGATGAATATCTAGCAAGCAAGGCTGAAGCGGAAGCTAAAAAAGTCGCTTAACTGCAGCCTAAGGCTAAAGTCACTCGCTCTTTAAGAGCTAGGGCTTTGGCCTTTTTTATTTCAGTCACAACCACTTTCTTATAACGCAAGCCTTGAAACGGTAAACAAGTGTCTCCATTACTATTGTATGTCGGGAAAATAGCAGTTTTTCCTAAATGGAACATAGCCATTATCAAAACTAAGGAAGTGTTATGACACAGATAAGCATTGAAGAGCTAGAAGACAATTTTACCCATTTCGATACCGACAGCGATGGCACCATCGAGTTATCAGAATTTAACCGCTTACTCGTAGCACTTGAGGCGCTAGCCCCAGGGGAGAGCGATCCTATCGGCTTCGATGCCATCGACACCGACGGCAATGGTCGAATTGACTTTAAAGAGTTCTCGGACTGGTTTAATAACCGATAACTTTTATTTTCTGCTTATACATCCCACCTACTCCGAGCTTATACAGCTCGGGTAGCTCCAACCATTTCATCTATACTCTTCATTCCTCCTTTAACTTAGATAACAAAAATCCAACCTGTTAGCGTATGATAATCTCAAACAATGAAGTGTGGACTGTATGAATATGGAAGCGAGTATGAAAACCACTGAGATAATAGATAAGACCTACATCAAACGGCTCCCTAAGAGATTGGCTATCACAGCATTACTCAGCTTAGGTATTCACTTGCCAGTTTTTGCACAAGACACCTTATTGATCGCTGATGGCTATGTGGATGTTGCTAAGGGAAAAACCGTAGAAAATGCAGCGATCATTGTTAGTAATAACCAGATAGTTAAGGTCACAAAGCAAGATAAACTAACAGATAGAGCTTCCTATAATCTGATTGATCTAAGTGGCAAAGTCTTGGTACCAGGTGTCATGGATATGCACGTGCACCTCGCAGGTGACGCAGAAGATGACTTCTTAGCAGCCCAAAATTACTCCATTCCCCGCCAGACAGTTAAAGCGGTTAAAAATGCCAAGCTGACATTGTTAGCAGGTTTTACTACAGTTCGCGATCTCGGCGCATCAGGCTATGCCGTTATCGCCACTCGTGATGGTATTAATGCCGGCGAAATTCCAGGTCCTAGGATCTGGGCTGTCGGCAATCCAATCAGTATCACAGGTGGTCATTGTGATGATAACTTCTCGGCTCCTGAGAAAAAATCGATCGCTGATGGTGTCGCCGACGGACCTTGGGCTGTTAGAGCTAAAGTGCGTGAAAACATAAAATTTGGCGCCAATGCCATCAAGGTTTGTGCAACTGGCGGTGTGTTTTCCAAAGGCACAAAAGTCGGTGTACAACAGCTCAGCTATGAGGAGATAAAGTCTGCAGTCGATGAAGCGCATATGCGTGGTTTAACCATTGCGGCTCACGCTCATGGCACCAGTGGAATAAAAGCATCGATAAAAGCTGGGATCGACAGTATTGAACACTGCAGCTTTATGGATAAAGAAGCGATAAAGATGGCCATTAAGGCTGGTACCTATCTCTCCTGTGATATCTACAACACTGAGTATACCCTTGCCTTTGGCGCTGCAAATGGGGTGCCTGAGGAGAATATCAATAAAGAGAAGTTGGTGTCTAAAGCCCAAAGAGAGAGCTTTAGAGAAGCGGTTAAAGAGGGGGCGAATATGGTGTTTGGCTCAGATGCAGCTATCTATCCCCATGGTGACAATGGTAAGCAGTTCTCCCGTATGGTCACCTTTGGCATGACCCCCATTCAAGCCCTTCAGGCAGCAACCATCAATAGTGCAGCCCTACTTAAGCAAGATAATTTGGGTCAGATAAAAGCGGGGTTTATGGCTGATATTATCGCTGTCGATGGTGATCCGTTAGAAAATATTAGCTTAATGGAAAATGTCACCTTTGTGATGAAAGATGGCCAAGTCTATAAACAGCAGTAATATCAATTAGCATTAACACCAACAATGCCAGTCATCTCGACTGGCATTTTGTCTATGGACAAGAAGAATCTATACATTGTTTTGATTCAAGCCTTGATGTAGCTCCTGATACATCATCTCTCGCATCTTAAATTTCTGTATCTTACCCGTCACAGTCATGGGGTATTGCGTAACGAACTTAATGTAGCGTGGCACTTTAAAATAGGCGAGTTTTTGCTCCAAAAAACCACGAATTGACTCCTCAGCACCGACACAACCGGGTCTGAGTTTTATCCAAGCACAGACCTCCTCACCGTACTTTTCACTCTTGACACCAAAGACGGCAACATCTTGTACATCGCCGTGGGTAAACAGCTTCTCCTCAATCTCTCTAGGGTAGATATTCTCACCGCCACGTATGATCATATCCTTAATGCGCCCCACAATTTTAACGTAACCCTCAGAGTCCATAACACCGATATCCCCTGAGTGCAGCCAGCCCTGCTTATCGATTGTGGCCGCTGTTTTCTCTATATCATTCCAGTAGCCCTGCATTACACAATAACCTTGGCTGCACACCTCTCCAGCCTCACCTACTGGCAAGATGTCACCAAACTCATCGATAACTTTGACGTTAGTATGGGCCAAAGCACGACCAACTGTGGTCACTCGCTTATCCAAAGGAGAGTCTATCTCAGTGATGTGATTGATCGGGCTACACTCGGTTTGCCCATAACCAATTAGCACCTCTTTCATGTACATCAATTTTTGTACTCGGCGCATCACCTCCTCAGGACAGGTCGCGCCAGCCATGATCCCGGTTCGTAAACTAGTTAAGTTAAACTGAGCAAACTCTTCGAGTTCAAGCATGGAAATAAACATAGTAGGTACCCCATGAAGCCCACTGCAACGCTCCTCTTCAACCACCTGTAAACAGGTAAGCGGTTCAAAAGACTCTGAAGGAAAAACAGCCGTCGCTCCCTTGGCGATACAGACTAAATTACCCAGCACCATGCCAAAACAGTGATAGAGAGGTACCGGAATACATAGTTTGTCATCACTGCTTAGATCCATCATCTCAGCCACTAACAAACCGTTATTTAAAATATTGTGATGACTCAGTGTTGCACCTTTGGGTAAACCTGTAGTACCTGAAGTAAACTGAATGTTAATGGCATCTTGTGCGTTAAGATGCTGACTGACATGCTTAAGTCTGTGCTTATCATCAGAGGTTAAAGGTCGTATTAATTGGTCAAAGTTAAACATACCCTGTGAATGTGTCTCTCCCATGCGGATCACATGTTTTAGATCTGGTAAAGCTGCAGATGATAACTGACCAGGCCCACACTCATTAAGTTCGGGAGCCAACTCATACAGGGTTTTAAGATAATGGCTGCTTTTAAACTTCTCAGCGCAAATAATAGCGCTGCAGCCTACATTAGTCAGTGAAAACGCAAGCTCCTCTGCTCGATATGCGGGATTAATACAGACCATAATGGCCCCTATTTTTGCCGTCGCAAACTGAGTTAAACACCATTCGATATTATTTGGAGACCAGATCCCAACCCTATCCCCAGGCTTAATACCAAGTTCTAACAGACCAATGGCAAGCTCATCGATATGTTGCTGGTATTCTCGATAGTTCCAACGAATATTTTGATGCTTAACTACGATGGCTAAGCTCTCTGGGTATTGCGCTGCAACCTGATCGAGATAATCACCTATGGTGAGTTCCGAAAGTGTCCGTTTGTCGCTACCAGCAAACTGACTAAGGGTTAATGGGGATGAGTTAACTTTACTGTTTTCCGACATATGGCTCCCTGCATATCGTGTTGTAAGATCTGTTGATGAAAAAGGTGTTCACTTCCCAAAAAGATATATGCAGACTAACTAATCACAGCAAGCTTTCACAAGTTAAACCGACAATTTCGAACTAAAAAACAGGCGATAAGCTTCAAATATGATGATGAAACTGGATAAGAGATAAGAGATAAGTGCTAGTGATAGCTTAATGCCCTTCCCCTCTACTTTTAGTAAACCTGCGCTTAAGGAGAGTACAAATTTGTGAGCTGGGTGCGAAATGAATAGCCTCGGCACTATAACGCTCGCCTAACTCATTATTGCCGGTTCTAAAATGCAGATCGGCAAGTACAGCACTCCATTGATAGCTTAAGCCTAGCCAACCGGGTGGCGTGGCAGCTTGCAAAATCTCTAAGCCTGCAGCTGCGCCCTTCCACTGTGCAACTGCTATCGCGCGATTTAACTGATGAAGGGCTGAGGGCGTCGATTGCTCTAGTAGCAGGTAGCACTCAGCAATTCGCTCCCAATTGGTCTCCTTGAAAGAGGGGGCAAGGCAGTGTTCAGCAGCCACTCCCGCTTCGGCATGATAGCGTGAGAAACATTTTCCCTGAGCCGAACTCGCTAACCAGTAGAGGCCTTGCTCAATACAGCCTCTATCCCATAAGGACCTATCTTGCTCTTCCAGTAAAAGTAGTGAACCGAATTCATCCTCTCTTGCACCCATTCTCGATAGATGAAGGTACATTAAAGAGAGTAACGCATGGCATTCGGGTTTATCCCCAACGGAGTGATTAACTAAGATCAGAGTTAGTCGTATCGCTTCTTCACAAAGATCTTTTCGAATTGCAAAGTCCACATTAGAGGACAGATGCCCCTCAGTAAACATCAGATAGAGTACGCGGTTTATTGCTGGTAAACGCTTAATGTAATCACGACTTGATAAGTCAAACGCTGGAGGGGCAGTATTTTTGAGGACATGACGAGCACGACTCAAACGTTTATATATATTTGCTTCATTTGAAAATAACCGAATAGCAATCTCATTAATACTAAAGCCACACAGAGTTTTAAGTGCAAAAACAAGCTGTGACTCGATGGGAATACTGTGATCGCAGCAGATAAACAGCATGCGCAACAGCTCATCTTCAAGCTCATTAGATAGATAGAACTGAGGTAGTTCAGCCACCTTTTCAGTCAGCTGTTCTATGTTATCTTGTAACAACTGATTGTGCCTACTCTCACTCCTTAGCTCGCTCACAAGCCTATTACTTGCAACTCTGAAAAGCCACGCGGTGGGATTTTTAGGTATTTGCTCTCTTATCCAGTTATCCAATGCTGCGGTTAACGCAAACTGCACGGCATCTTCGACCATCTCAATATGTCGCATCCCAACTCGATGCGACAGTAGTGAGACCAACTTTCCATACTCATGACGAAACAGATGATCAACCAGCTCCTTGGCTATCAAGGCTTGTGTATCTCTCTTATCTCAACACTAGAGCCTGGCATTGAGACACCAGGACTTGCTTGAACTATCTCTGTAGCAAACTCTAAGCTGTCGGCAGAGACTATCATAAAGCCTCCTATAATCTCTTTAGACTCAATAAATGGACCATCATGGGCACTGTCTTGCTTCACGACTCTACCATCAGCATTGAGTTTGCCCCCCATATCGACAATATGTTCACCATATTTATCTTTCCAAGCATTAAATTTGGCATACATTGCCTCCATTTGTGACGGCGACGGTGAAGGGGTAGATTCACAGGGACCAGACTGACTGCGTTGGATACAGAGAAACTGCTTAGACATAATATTTCCTTAATTTTCTAGAAGCTATAAAGTGTTATCGACTTTGTCACGGTTTTAAAACCGAATCGATATCTCTATGACGCATGAGCAAATCATTCTTGGACACTAGATTGAAAATAATTGTCATCTTTGCCTAAAAATGAGTTTTGGCGTGATATCAGAATGATTTAAGTAAAAGTGGTTACATCAAAACTAAGCGAATCCCCCAAGATAATCCAGTCGTTAGCTGGCCAAGTTTTGCGAGCACTTGTATGGGAAAAGTAGCAAAAGGTCACAGTAATCAACGACACAAATAGATGTTACCGGACTCATTAAAGCTTAGAGAAAATAGATCACTGGTCTGTCATCTAATCTTATTGGGATTGAAGATAAAAACTACGTACCGCCATGTTGTTAATATTACTCTCAATGGTTAGCCGCCCCCACAACCTGATTAAATATCTCAACCCAGAAGGGATCGAACTGGGTGCCGGAGAAGTTATTTATCTCATTCATGGTCCGAACCAAAGGCCGCTTGAGCAGGGTATGATGCGCTCTTTCATGTGATCTGGCATCGAAGGTGTCTGCTATGGCGATAATTTTAGCCCCATCGCAAATTTTATCTCCAGTAAGATGATTTGGGTATCCTGAGCCATCTATCTGTTCATGATGCTGTAGAACCATCAAGGCTGCATCGCCCCACTTTTCAAATTCGCTTAACAAAAGGGAACTGGTGCCAGGGTGACGCTGTAAAGCATACCTTTCATTTTCACTTAAAGCGCCGGTATTGATCAACAAGGATCGAGATAGAAATGACATACCCAGATCGTGCATCATCACCGCCACTGCAAGTTGAGAGGCATCGACTCTGTTTCCAGAACGCTCATTCATTGCCAGAGATAGAACCAATAAACGAAGTGTACGCCCTTTCCAATAAAATGAGCGGCTCTCTAAAGGAGTACTCAGATTTTTAAAGAAACGAATGTCTTCATCAAGATCGACACCATGCTTTTCAAGCACATCATCAAACTCTTTATCTTTTACAGATTCATTACTAATTAAGTAGTCTGTGTTGACCCTAAGCTCTCTAGTATCACATTTTTCTTCCGCTTCCCCAGCCATCGAGGAGTCCAGTTGGGACTGAACTTCAAGGTGAGTATCAGGATCTAAGATAAACAGGCAAGCTTTGATATATTCAATTCTATCTTCAGGCCCAACATCGGCCATACAACTAATGTTAATGCACAAGCTATCGATATCATCATCAGAGAGTACAAGAGAAGCCCCCTCTATTCTTGCTTGAACCATGCTCTCAGTTCTATCCAGTGAGAGTAAAATGACATCACAGAGCAAGCTATCGTATGGGATCTGTTTATGGCGGATAGCATCCAGAAGATCTTCTAAGCTTTGGATCATCGGAGTGAGGTCTTTCAGACCTACATAGACAAGGTTGCCCTTTATGGTATGGATCGATCTGAATAGAGAGTTAAGTAAGGTGTCGTTATTCGGATCGTCTTCAAGTTGGATCAAAACCGAGTCACAGGTACTGTGTGCACTCTTAAAGTCATCGAAAAACTCTTCAATGGCATCCATATCAACTTGAACCTCATCACCATCCTGTAAAGAGCCACTTTGATAAAGCATCCCACACTCCATTTGATCTTGGATAGAACCTGTCCTAAGTATAGACAGATAGATAGGTTCTACCCTATGTAACAAACTCTATAATTGATGCATCCATTACTTATTTAAGTAATGGATGCAAAATGATATTTAAACAGTCCCTCCACATCACCGCTACAGAGCAGTGGCATCCCGCCTTTAAGTTTTTCCATTGGCCAATCCCACCACTTTATCTGTAGTAATTTTTCAATAGTGGCATCGTTAAAACGCTTTCTCACCAGCTGATTATTGCCAACAACAAGGCTATATGGTGCAACATCTTTAGTTATGACAGCTCTTGCACCAATGACCGCGCCATTACCTATATAAACACCAGGCATTATCATGGCTTCACTGCCAATCCACACATCATTGCCAATGATAGTGTCACCTGAACGTTGAAAGCCACTGTCTACACCCTCACCAAATGTCTCCGTCGAGAAAGGATAGGTAGATACCCAATCAATTCGATGCCCTTGATTACCGGCAAGCATAAATGTTGCCCCGGAGGCAATAGAGCAAAATTTACCTATAATAAGTTTATCAACTTCTCCATACACGCCACTCTCCCAAATATCAGAGGTGGAGCCATCTCCCAACAAGTAACGTACAGCTTGCTCCTCAAATGAACCTCCATGGTAAAAACCTGAATAATATGAGTGTTCCCCTACTTGAATATTTGGGTTAGTGATCTGCTCTTTTAGCCTTTCGGAATCAAGCCAACTATTAAATTGTTTCATTACAACTCTCCTCTTTAATATTGCAAAGAGTCTAGCTGCTCACTATTATTTCCAGAACCTACAAAAATGATAATCAAAATTACCATATGGAAATAATCTGGTTAAGTTACCTCCCCCTTTACATTCAACTTTGCGAAGAAAAAAGTATCTCAGCAACAGCACAGCGACTGGGCTGCTCCAATGCTCATGTGAGTCGCCAGTTAGTCAAGTTGGAAAATTTGCTAAATAAGCAGTTGATCCACAGAACAACAAGGCAGTTCGTAGTAACACAAGATGGTCTTGAATTTTATCATCAGGCTAAAGCGTTAATGGAGCATGCTGAAGCTATTGAAAACAAACTTTTCAATAACAATGTGGCTTCAGGAAGAGTTAAAATATCAGCTTCAAGCTCTTTCGGAGCAGGCAGACTCTCCTCGCTACTCGCTGAATTCAATACGCTCTACCCAAGGATAGAGATTGAACTGCTGTTTACAGAGCAGATGTCTGATCTTGTTCAAGAGAGTTTCGATATTGCTGTTTACCTAACAGATACTCCACCAGAGGGACTGGTTGGCCATAAAATGAAAGCGGTAACTTGTGCCCCTTACGCGCTTGATACTTATATTGAACAACATGGCATTATTAACCACCCCGCTGAATTAAACCGTTACCAACACATTATCTATAAGAGTGAAATACTCAATCTGGATAACTGGACTTTTGTCAAAGATGAGAGCAACCAAGAGTACGAGCACACATCTAAAATCACACAATTTAATAATAGAGAAAGCTGCAATATCAAACTTGATGGTAGCTTTAAAACAAACCTTATTCCTTCTATGGTTGAAGCCATGTTGGCGGGAATCGGCGTCGCGACACTTGCAGACTTTGCGCTAGATAAACTCACGAAGAGTGAACGTAACAGAGTGGTACGGTTACTTCCTCAATGGCGAACAACAGCTATATTACCGCTTTATATTCTCTACCCCAGGAGAGAGCACCTACCTAAACGAACCCAATTAGTCATTGAGTTTCTAAAAAACAGACTGAAGGCTTAACAAAAACAGCAACACTCAGCCCCTTCAATTTTGTTTGAAGGAGCAGAGTATCAAGAGGGCTAACATGCCCAATGAGGGAAAAAGAGTATTTTAACTCACTTTTACTTTCACAAGAGGTTTAGCTTTTACACGAGCGATAATCTCTTTTCGAGTAAAGGTCACTAACACAAATCCCACCATTAACGTGCCAACAATTGAGCTAATGATCAGTAAAAGCAGGTACCAAGTTGGCATTCTAGCGCCATCATGTAAAAAGCGGGCACTGTACTTTAACTGATAGGCTAAGCCTTTATCGCTAAAGGTTTGAGCTGACTCTAACCGACCCGTATTTAGATCAATTTTTATCGTATCGGTTTGCAATAAACCTAAGGCATTATCACCATTAAAGCTTAATGAGTAGATGTAACCTGTTGCCTCAGCTTTGCGAGGCTTGGAGATTGAAACTAACTCAGAGTTTGGCCATAAAGACTGCGCAGCTAAAATCTGTGCTCGCCAGTTATCAGCCTGAGCTAGTACAGGTTTCACACGGTTATCATCCAGTGTTGATTCTCCCCATGAACCATAAGTGATATAGGCACCGCTAATGGACATCACTAATAGTGGAATTGAGAAGATCAGCCCTAGCTGAATATGACTCTTGATTAACGCGCTGTTCTTGCCGTTTTTAGGTAGCGTCTGTTTCCACCTAAATCCTTTACGAATTAACCACCACAGATAAAGACCGATAAACATAATCACTGTCGCTAAAATGGCACTAACTGCATTGACGTGTTTACCCGGATCACTGAGCTGGAAATTACGATGAAACCAAAACATCCAGCTTTGCAGTGAATTTTTGTTTTTCACTTGAGTACTAATCTCATCAAGCCCTGTGGTTAAAAATATTGATTGTTGCCGCGTATAGGCCTCAACGTAAGGCGACATTTCAGTCGGCAGTTTTACGCCATTCATCTCTGGATAACTGAGCAATATTTGGCTGGCTATTTCCGCTTTTTGCTCGTGGGTTAAGCTAACATATTGCTGATTTTTGTCATCTAAACGTTTAAACAGATCCGCACAACCTAGGTAGATCCCTGTTGTTAACACTATTAGCATGATCAAACTGATAAAAAAACCAATCCAGTTATGCAGTGTCTTTAAAAGCTTTGTCATTTCGATTCTTATTATTGCTTACAATGGCGCAAGATTATCAGCACCGAACGGGAATTCAATACTCAAAAAGGAATTTACAAAGTAATGATTAGTTTGTCATTGCCCGCCCCTTAATGACTTGTAACACTAAGCTAGCTCATACTTTGCGGCGTTACCTCTAATCTTAATATGCCCAATCCGTAAATAAGTAAAACTTTATTACAGAATTTCCCTTACATTATCTTTAAATCAAAAAACTAGTACCTGAAGCATTCTAAATTAATATTCCTTTCACTTTTTGGTTATACCAATATACCAAAAATCTGCCGCAAAGATATTTTTACATTGACTCTTTAATGAGACGGTTTTTAGACTATTGTTTTGCTAAATATCTTCTAACGCAATTAATATAACTAGCTGTATGTGAAACGGTATCTGTTTACCACTTCACATGTAACTAGGTCTAAGATCTAAATCAGCAAACCAGAAATGTCACGATATAAAAATGACAATTAGTTCTATTGATAAACATTTAAAAATAAGGCAGGTTATCTATCGTGTTACAAAATAGTTAACAAGCAGCTATTTTGTGTGAGTAACAAAGCAGACTGATTCTGCTTACCCTTAAAAATAATGATTTAATACTAATAATAAGTAGGCTGGTTTATGAATTTTAAAATGAAATATCTCGCAGCAAGCATGTTGATTTTAGGTAGTAGTTCAGTTGTTGCAGGCAACTCAGATGGTAAATTAGATGTGATTGTAAAATTAAACTCTGATTTAGCCATTTCTGGTCACCAAGCAAATAAGAGTAACGCAAAGAACTTAGCCGCTGGTATGGGCGTTGGCGCGGTTAAATACTCTTATGGTAGTGCATTTTTTGGTTTCTCAGCATCTGTAACTCAAGGTCGATTAGATGCGCTACGAAATAACCCAAATGTTGCATCTATTGAGTTCGATGGCATTAAAACAATTAATAAAGGTAAACCTGGTGGAGGCAACCCACCTGCAGCGCAAACCATGCCTTGGGGCATTGCACGCACTGGAGCTGATGCTAACTCAAACGAAGGCGCTGGCGTACATGTGTATGTTCTCGATACAGGTTTAGATTCAGATCACCCTGATTTGGCTGCTAACATCAGTAACAGCATGGCATTTGAGCAGTGTAAAGGCAGAAGCTGCAGTAACCCTTGGGATGATGATCATGGTCATGGCACCCATGTTGGTGGCACTATCGGAGCATTAAATAATGATATCGACGTTGTCGGTATGGCTTCACAAGTCACTTTACATGCCGCAAAAATCTGTTCAAGCCGTGGTTCATGCCCGAACTCAAGCACCATTGCAGCACTTGACTGGGTTACCTCTGAGGTACAAGCGCGTGGCGAAGCTGCTGTCGTTAACATGTCTATTGGTGGTAGCGGCAATGTAACTGGTAGTTGTACCAATAGCGGCTTTACAGGTAATGACTCTTACCATGAAGCTATCTGTAATGCGCGTAATGCAGGTGTCGTTGTTGTGGTTGCTGCAGGTAATGACAGCGATAACGCAGTAAACTACACGCCTGCAGGATACTCAGACACAGTGATCACTGTAAGCTCAGCCAAAGAGGGAGATGATTGGAATAGCTTCTCTAACTGGGGCGCTCAAAGTGCTAGCTGGACAACAAACAACTCTGCACCAGTGGCCATCGCGGCGCCAGGCGGCAGTGTCTTGTCACTCAGAGCTGGTGGTGGTACTACAACAATGAGCGGAACCTCAATGGCCTCACCTCATGTTGCTGGCGCTGCGGCTCTTTTCTTAGCTTCAAATCCGCAGCAAGCGAACGGAACAGCATTTGAAAATACCCGTGCACAGCTCCTACAGTCTGCTGAAAGTACCAATAACTTCAGCAACACGACAGGCGATCCACACTCTGAAGACTTTTTAGATGCTTCAAACCTTTAATGCTGTAAGCATTAAAGTGGCACTCTAATGTCGAACCACTACTAAAAAGGCTTAGTGCTTTACTAAGCCTTTTCTTTATATCTCTACTATTTCCCCCTCTGCCAACTTGCCACTAATGGCTCATTTCTACTGTAATGGTCTGTAATATTCCAACGATATTTAACATGGTAATTTACTATAAAAAAATAACCAGTTTTGAATCCACCCTGACTAACACAGTGAGAGAATAGAGATGTTAAACATAAAAAAACAGCAACAAAACATTATCATTAATTGATATAGGTGAAGAGAGAAAACTTCCAATACATAAACTGTTAAAAGATAATGACTATAATGTCCATTTCATTAGCATTTTCCCTCCTGACAACATAAAGCAACTTTCAGAAACAAAGCTATTAATCATAGATGTAATGAATAAGAACTCACAAGCAGTGTTTTCCATATTAAGAGCAATATCTACTACCTTTCATAGAGTAGGTATAACCACTCCCCCAATACTCGCTATTGAAGATATAGCATCAACAGAGAAGCAGAGATTATTTTCCTCAGGAATTCGAGACTATATAAGCTTTCCAATAATAAAAGAGGAGCTACTCTATAGGATCCGTAATGCATTACATCACGTTGAAAGTGTCACCGATGCAAGGAAGCATAAAGTATCTGAAAATGAAATATTAGCAATCAGAACCGCTGAATACCTCAAGAGCCAAATAGCAAATGAGATAAGCTTAAAGTCTCTCACTAAAGAGATTGGAACTAATAGAAACAAACTCTCATCAGCATTTAATCAAACCTATGGTATGACAGTTTTTTCTTGGATACGGCAACAAAGAATGCAATATGCCGCTAAGCTGCTAAAAAATACCTCATTAACAATTTTGCAAGTTTCTGAAAGTGTTGGTTACCCTGACTCAAATAATTTTTCAACAGCATTTAGACGAGCCTTTAATCAATCACCAAGGGAATATAGAGCAAATACAAGTATTGATGCATCTAGCAAAGAAACTCATGCATAAATAAAAGGTTTTTAACTCAAAAAGTCATATTATTTAATCAAAATAGATGAGGGGGATAACTGATAGCTATTATCTTTATCCCCACTATACAAGGAATGTATAATGAATAAAGTTAACAAGCCTAGCTGCATAATCAATCCTGCTAAAAAAATAACGCTAATGTATGAACTGCAGCAAAGGCCTGATGACTACTTCTCCTGCTGGCCTTCGATATCAGAACATCTTTACAAATACTGTAGATTTAAATTAATGCTGAACCACTGGGATGCGGAGGATGTTGTCGGAGACACAATGCTTAAAGCTTATGATAGCTTTAAGACAGCTAATCCAAGTTCCAATATACGAGGGTGGTTAACCCTGCTTGCCAGAAACATACAATTCGACAAATTGAGACGATCCCAATCAAAAAGTATTGAGGCTACCTTTAGTAACCAAGAATACCTTATAGACGAACCTTTCAAAAATAGTGCAGACATAAAGTCTATCAAAGTAGTAAAAGCAGTAATAAATAGACTCAACGATAAAAACAAAGCAATTACCTTTGACTTTTTCTTTAATGAGAAAAACTACAAAGAGATAAGTCATGAGCATAGTATTCCAGCACACCAAGTCAGACAGCGTATCCACCGTGCAAGAGAAAAGATAAAAACATCACTAAATAAAATATAAATGGAACGAAGTCCACTTTAAAACGTTTATATAACAAACCACCAATTAACATAAATAAAAAGGAGTAACGACATGCTTTGTGACACAAAGATCACCTATATCAATCGTTCACTTAATAAAGATATGCCAAAGATATTTATATTCTCGGCAAATGAGCTCCCCTCCTTTAATGCATTACAAAATGGAATAGCGTGGAAAGTCATAGAGTCAATAGGGCAAGACTCCATGAGCACATTTACCTACCCTGTAAAAACAGAGATTTTCGCTACTTGGGAGCAAGGCATTAACCAAACAAAATCACTCACTTGTTTACCAGGGAAACGCTACACGGTCACTGAAAAAAACTCAGGTATCGTATTGATAGAGAACGGTAATGCTGTAAAAGGCGATGAGATAGAGTTAACAAACGAAATAAAAGTTCAAAACGGTGTTAGCGCCTACTTAAGTAAGAATGACAAGGTACTTATTTCTAAAAAAATTGTTGCCTACGGTCAGAAAGCCACCTTTAAATTAAAACCAAAATTATATTGGGGAATAGCATCAGAGATACAGACCTCTCACGCAATTAGTTCAGCAGTATTAGATTCTGATTCATTCTTCGAACAAAATCTAGAAAATGTATCTGCGGCAAAGGTGGTTTTAACTGGCAATGCAAAAGAGGGATATTCCTTTTTCATTGAAGAACAAGAATAACTAAGGAAATGTAATGGCCACTAACATTAAGTTCATCAACAACTCTACAAATAAAAACCTTTTCAGCATTATTATTACTGCTAAAAACAATATTTCCACATTTGATATGGTGACAGATGGTATTGCTTGGCGAGTATTAAAAAATATTGGGCGTGGTTCTCAGTCTTCCTTTAAGTATAACTCTAACTATTCAATAAGAGCTGGTTGGGATAATGGGGAAAATGTAACGAGTCTTCTTAAAGCCCAGACAGGTAAGAAATATCAAGTCACAAATAATAACACAGGTATTATTTTACAAAATATTGGAAATACAAATTCAACAGAAGAAATAGAACTAATCAACAATATTAAGGTTGATGATGGCGTACTGGCGCAAATCTTTAATGATAACAAGATAATCATGGGAAAGAAAAGCGTTGGTTATGGCCAAAGTGCAGTATTCAAACCTAGTAACAAACTCTATTGGGGTATTGCATCAGAAATAGATGAGGGTAAAGGATTAAGCTCTAAATCTGCAGTATTAAACTCAAACAGTTTTTTTGAGCTTGACCTAGATGGAATATCAGATGCATTAGTCTCCCTTAACGGTAATGCAAAAGATGGCTTTTTCTTCCAAACAGAATATCAGAAATAAGTATTTACTATGGCTTACTTTGAAATTAAAGGTCTTAGGAATGACGAACTAACCCGATTAATTCCGCAAGAAGGTATTTGGATTTATAGGAAATTAGCGAACGGAAACCTGAGTATCAGTTCAAACCGCTCTGCTCTTTCAAAAAAGAATAGTCTTTTGCTAAAAAAAAAGTAGAGCGCTTAGGTGCAGTGCTCATTAACAGCTCACCTTCAATTCACCCACCCACCAACCAAAGGAAAACAAGTATGAGTAGTCAAATTGTAATGGCTTCTAGCTATTCAGTAAAAGATGAGGACAGTTTTAAATCTGCATTAATCAATGCGCTTGGTTCGGAAAATAGCCTCCAATCAGGAATACAACAGCAGCTCAATGAGATTGCTAAAAATGCTGAAAAGTCGAAATTAAAAGATAGCGTTATCTCGATTGAGTCCAGCATTAAGCCACAATCAGGGGATTCTGATACTGCAATCTCCCTCACCGTTGCCGATGATCTGTCAACATTAACTGTTCCACAAGCTGTCGCAATGGAACTGGAAGTCACAGTCATTGACACAGTCTCAGCCGATAGCAGTGAAACTGGCGTAGCAATGTCTGTTTCAACCACAAAAAGTTATCCGCTAGACAGTAATACCACCACAGGTATTGCTCAAGTCGTAACCGCATTGGGACTCTTTAATGAGGGAAAACTGTTTGATGCAAAACTCACTTCAGCCACAACAAAAGAGAGTAAATCAACAGATAAACCTGCCAGTTAACGCGATAGCCAATAACAAGCATCACCCACACTTACTCACTAAAAAGGAGGACGTATGTCTTCAAATGTAGAAATCACCTATATCAATAAATCCATGAATAAAGATCTACCCACTATCTTTGTCTTCACTAAAAATGAAACACCCACCTTTGATGCTTTAAAAGAGGGAGTGGCTTGGAGAGTTATTCCAGATATTGGCCGAGCGTCTTCGAGCAAATTTAACTTCCCCATTGAAACCAGTGTCGGAGCGACTTGGCAAGGCGGCCAAAACAAGACTCAGGTTTTAGACTCAACAATCGGTAAACGTTATACCGTCAGCAAAGATGATACCGGCGTGGTATTGGCGGCTAATGGTAATGCTTCAGACACTAAATCTATTGATGTTAATAACGATGTCAACGTCCCCAATGGCATAAGTGCTGAGTTATACAAAGATGGCAAGCTAATGATGACAAAAAATATTGTTGGCTTTGGTCAAAAAGCAACCTTTGTCTTAAAACCAAAACTGTATTGGGGCGTAGCCTCTGAGATACAGGAGAGTCAACTACTTAACTCTGCCGTACTAGATACAGATAAGTTTTTTGAACAAGATTTAGAGGGCGTAACTAAAGTAACGGTATCCCTAAATGGTAACGCAGAAAGCGGTTACAGCTTCAAAATTGAAGATCAAGAGTAACCCGACAAACTCTATTCACATACTCATCAATCATGACTAAATAAGGATTATCTATGTCATCTAATATCGAAATTACCTATATCAATAAATCAATGAACAAAGATCTACCTAGTATTTTTGTTTTTACCAAAAATGAAACGCCTACTTTCGATGCGTTAAAAGAGGGAGTAGCCTGGAGAGTTATCCCTGATATCGGAAGATCTTCTTCAAGCACATTTAACTTCCCTATCGAAACCAGCGTTGGCGCAACCTGGATGGATGGGCAAAACACGACTCAAGTCCTGTCGTCAACCATCGGTAAGCGATATACCGTTGATAAAAATGACACCGGTGTTGTTCTGGCTGCCAACGGCAATGCATCTGATACTAAATCCATTGAAGTTAATAACAATGTCAATGTACCGAACGGGATCAGTGCTCAGCTCTACAAAGATGGCAAGCTGATGATGGCAAAGAACATCGTTGGATATAACCAAAAAGCCACTTTCGTACTCAAACCAAAGCTTTACTGGGGCGTCGCGTCTGAGATCCAAGAGAGTCAATTACTAAACTCAGCAGTCCTCAATAGTGATAGCTTTTTTGAGCAAGACTTAGAGGGTGTAACTAAAGCGACTATCTCGCTCAACGGCAATGCTGAAGATGGCTATAGCTTTAAAATAGAAAGTCAGCAGTAACTCCCTTTTTTATCATCTAGCTAATTTGTTGAGGCCTATTTATAGGTCTCAATTTTATCTGGTTATCTAATTCAACTATCTACTCTAGTTCAGGAACATCAAATGAAAAAATCAATCTATCTAGGCGCTCTATTGCCCATAATGCTTTCAATCACTCCCGTAGCTCTTGCTAACAGCTGTAATATTAATATCCAACAAGGCGGTACTCCAATCACTGCTAACCAATATAACACTTGGAAAAACAGAATCCTTAACTCTAGCAATGCAGCTCTTCGCCAAGCCTACATTGATGATCAGTGCACGATTAGGCAAGGCCCTCACGGTGGTGGCTTTGTGCCTGCAAACGCTAATAACCCTCATATTACAGTCCGTATCTGGGATGGCGATATTTGCCATGTTTTCACAAAAGTAGGTCAGCAACCCACCTTCCCTACAACCTGCATGTAACCACTTAATCAAATACAAAAAAAGGATATTAATCATGGCAACTTTAACAAGGCAATCAGTTCAGCAATGCATTATGGCCTCTTATGGCCAATATTGTATAAGCGCTCAAGGTGATATCGTTTGCAATACAACAGATGACGGAAACGTTGACATTCAATGTCAGATTGTTAATACACGATTTAATAGCGGTTTTGCTGGTGACAGGATGAGAGTTGATGAGGTAGACAACTTAAGAGTTTGGTGTCAAACACACCCTGGACTTGAAAATGGTGTTGATTGGTCCTTTGGCTTCAGAGGTACTGATCACGCTCATCCTGACAGTATTAACGTTACCTTGATAGATAGAACGAACTTAATGTTTAACTTTCACATCTACCTAACTGCATAACAGGAAGTATTAGCTGAAGGTATTTGAGCTGTACTTTAGCTAATACATTTTATCGTATTACTCCTGCTTACTATTACAGTGCCAAGCCGCATTATCATTCATAACCTACAGCTCATTTTTTAATTAAATAAGATATTTTTATGGATAAAAATAATCAATTTGTAAAAATGCCAATTATGACAGCCAGCGGTACTGTTTTTGGCTATGAAGTGCTACTACGGAAGTTTAACGGTATCTCACTAGATACCTTTAATCGATATCCTGAACTCTATACCGAATTTTGTTATGAGATATTGAGCGCAATATCCTTCCTAGATAATAATCAAAAGATTAGAAAGAAAGGAGAAAGCCTTTTTATCAACCTAACCCTTGACCAGCTATTATCCGATGGCGCCCTTAGCTTTCTCAATCAATGCTATAAATCAGACTCTAAAGTCGATGATGTCATTATAGAGATCACTGAAAATGAAATGCTTTATCAAAATACAGCCATGCTTCAGGAGAGGATCTTGCTCTTTAGGGCATTTGGCTATCAATTTGCAATCGACGATTTTGGTGTTGAACACTCAAACTTTCAACGAGTATTCGATATAAGGCCTGACTTTATTAAGCTAGATAGCAAAATGGTCATCACATACTCAGAGCAAGCACAGCTAAACCCAGCTTTTAAGCACCTAATCGATTTCTGCCACCAAATCAATACTCAGGTCATCGCAGAGGGGATCGAAAGTGAAAAAACTTATAAAAGACTCACTTTAGACAAAGTGGATTATTTTCAAGGCTATCTATTTGGACAACCACAACGGCTTGATCTTTAGAAAGTGTAATCTTAAGTAATAACCACTCACCAGCCACACAACTATTGTGTTAACTCACATCAAAAATTCAAAGGAGATGAATATGTCACAAACAAAGCAATGGCCTAATACTGCAATGGTCGGGTATATAGATACAACAGCAACCGGCGCAATGTCAGCCATCACCAAGGAGCAAATACAAAACTACAACGTTATTATATTTGGTTTTACAGACGCTAATGGTGAGCTACCACCTCAATTGCAACAGGCGATAAAGGAAATTCGCGAACTTGAAGCTCCAGATACCTTAAACCTTATCTCAGTAGGTGGTGCAGGCGGTACATTGTCACTGACGTCGCAAACGATAACTAATCTATTAAGCGGGCTTAAAAGCGAGCAGCTTGACGGTATTGATCTTGATTTAGAAGATCCAAGTATTGATATTGATACGCTCTCAAGTTTTACAGCCGAACTCAGTCTACAACTAGCCGACAACTACCTGCTCACCATGGCGCCTATTTTAGCCGGGACACCCGATCAACCTACTCTGAATATTCCAGGTGGAGCAAGCCTAAAGCCTCTTTATAGCCAGCTTCACTTTGATGCGATATTGGTACAAGCCTATAACTCAGGAACTTACTTTAGCTACCCACTACCGAGTGATAAAAATGTACTTGTTTCAGAGTCTTCAACAAACATCATCTCAGCGGCCTACAACAGCTTACAAAAAGATGGTGAGATACTAAGTACGAGCAAGATAGTGATAGGTATACCAAGCAATGCAGGGGCTGCCCCCACACAGTCAAACCTGTGGGATACAGTCAATTTTGAGGCGATTCCTGTAGAGATCCTCTCAAACGTAAAAAGCATTCAACTTGGAGAGTATGGGATTGACGCGACACAGTTTGGTGGGCTAATGAGCTGGAGTCTAAATTGCGATGCTCAGCCATCATCCTATCCTCCCTATAGCGGCGTGCAGAATTCACCAGCTGGTTACTTTGCGGCTAAAGTCGCGAGCAAAGTGGTCTAGATAATCTTGCATTAAGCAGAGGGGACAAATAGAGTAATAACCTTGCAAGAGGTTATTACTCGCTATCTGATTTTTTACTTCATTAATACCACAAGCTTTCTACCTAGATAGATCCCAACAAGCATAGAGAATACAGTGCTCACACCTGCCGGAGAGAAAGATGGAAGAGCGAGCAGAAGCTGAGTATCATTTCCGCCACTGGCAATCGCAGCACCCACCCCCATCAACACACCCGCACTAAGGTGTTTTACACACTGCTTACCATTTACCGGCAATAGCTGAAATGTTTTTGCTTTAAATGCTGATAACACCATTCCCGCCACTAAAGCAGCGATCAATATAAAGCGATCAGTAGCAGGCCATTGACCCTCACCTACCAACCACACCGAATGGCTAATATCTTTTAACAGTGCACTCGGTGTCCAATGTTGCTCCGTTAAAAATACAATGCTAGCCATTAACCCAATCAGCAGCATACTGATCCACACTTTACGGTTCTCTGGACTCATAGAAAAGAGCAGAAATAGAATAATCACAGAGAGTGAAGCCAGCATACTGTTATGCCATATCGGTGAGAGGTTGAATGTGACCAAATTGATATCCGGCGCTAACTTAGTCAGCACTGTCCAGCCAGCTAACCAACCACATACAGTCAACATCATCGCCATATGACCTCGGGCCAACCGGCTAATCGTAGAAACACCACAGCCGTTATTTATCGCTGCTCCAAATCCAAATAGAAAGCCACCAAAAAGTGCCCAAAGTGAAAACTCATAGGAGATAAAGGGAGTTTGAATATCAAGGTAGTAGCCAACAAGAATAGATACCCAAGAGAGAACACCACTAAAGAGTATCGCCAACAGAAACATGGGTCTGCCCTTTCCTGCTTCATTCACACCACGCACCATGCACAGGCCTATCGACTGAGCAAGAAAGCCAAGTGCAGCGAGAAGTAAAATAGAGATAATAAACAAGATCATAAAAGAGGGTTTTCCCCTAACTCAATAATTCGAGAGCCGTTAATGAACTAAATCAAAAGGCTTAGGTAGATAGAAATACTATATGTTTAGAGGTAAATAAAGTGTTAATGCTAATTATTGCGGTTTAATAGTAAAGGACGAGCTTTGCCCTGCGAGGTCGGTACTTCGTACCTGCGAGAGCGTTCGCAAGCTCACTTCTAGGTTCTAGGGTAAGAACTAGAGCCATAAACGAATTACTCCCACTGCCGTCATCCCGGGCTTGTTCCGGGATCTATTGTTTGCTGTATATGTGAGCTTTCTCTGTGTTCTCTGTGCTTGATAGCTTTTATTTTGGCAGTAAGGATTAAAGGCAAGTGACTGATGAGATTCTCTACTTATGCTGTTGAGATTTTTGCCAGCGTTGCCAGTCTCGATTTAGCTGGTCTAAACCGCCTGAATAGTTTGCAAGCGTGGTCTCTGGTGTTTTGTTTTGACAACGATTGCGACTGAAATCATGAAATAATGCAGCTAATATTGCTCGCCCTTTTTGACCAGACATTAGAAAAGCGATGAAGTGTTGGGAATGCAGATAGAGTGAGTTACGTTTATTCCCTGCCCAATCGTTACCAGACGCGGTTAATAGATTATCTAATGTCATCAAGGAAAACTTGCTGGACTGCTTTATTGCAGACCTTAGTTGACGCTTAGTGACGAGCTCATAACGAACCTTTTTATCTAAACTCATTAAGTAACTTGGTGATTCAAAATATTCTGCTAGTCCTTCATTAAACCAGCGTTGAGTGTGCCCAAATTGGCCAGAGTTCATCACGTGTACAGCTTCATGAATTGATGTTTTAAAGGCTTGCGGATCACTTTTATGCCACACAACAGCAAGATTATGCCGACTAGAATAGAAGCCTTGGCTAGCTGCAGCTAAGTTTGAATACTTCATTCTTAATTTGTCATATGAGTGCAAGTTACCAGCTAATGTCAGATCGATTTTAATCGGCTGTAGTTCTCGCTTAGGTAGGTATTGACGATAAACAGCATCAATCTGCTGCATTGTGGCTGTTAGTTTGTTTCTGAAAAATGGCGGTGGATTGGTTGCTATAGAGTTTATTTCGAGCTCAAAGCTGTATTTAGGCTCTGTATATTGAGTTAACTCCCCTTTTGCATCGGCTGATGCGGTATCTGAGAAATGAGTCAGCCCCTTCTCATCAACCCAGGTATAGATCCCATTGACGCGCTTTTGCGATTCACGCCCCTGTTTAACGGTTAACCTTTCACAGCTAAGTCTTTGGGTGTTGGTCATGGTTTGAGCATGAACTTCAATAGCGCGAAGCGCTTCTATCGGGCTCTGTTCATTCGAGCTTGGATTGAGACATCCACTGGCACTTGCTCAGAAAATAGATTGTCTAATACTGATACTCTGAACCACTTTGTTTGATAGTGATTGACTAATAAGCCAATGACAGCAATAAATAAAACTAAGAGTATGTAACGACTCAATCGGCTTTCCATTGCCTTGTACCTCTGTAATTATGAAGATCACCAATATATGCTGCTAAAAAGATACATTGAGAAAGTAACTTCATAATACCTAACAAGATATTTTAGTAAATGAGTAATCCCTCTGAAGGGCCTTCCCCACTATATTTGTTGACAGAAGTAGGATATAAATGCCCGTTTTCTCTGGATGTTGCTTCCCTACACATAAATGTAAGGGTGAGATAATCTGCTTTTCTCCAAATCCTCTGTGCTAAGTAGCTTTTGTTTTTATGAGAGTAAGAGGTAATCCCCCTACTCTTAACTTTTAACCAACTTGCAGATTTCTGTCCTCTACTTTGGCAAAAGTTGGCTAGATGAAAACGAGTTATTTATGCAGTGCATTGGACATGGCGACGATATCAGCCATTACAGTTATTTCGCCTAAGTCTGCTAGAAATGTCAGGTGCTCTAATGCTTTTACTTTCTGAAGATTTTCGAGCTTAGGTGCACCACCGATAGCAAGTGCAGGCACAAAACCATACATCTCATCAGCTTCTAATGGGCCAAGCTTGGCCATAGCACGTTCGAAAAGTGGGTTTTTATCGAGATCTTGCTCTTCCATATTTGACTTTCTTTTAGAAGAGTAAAACTTTTCAATTAGTTTCTCTTCACCAATAGTTTTAAGCTTTTCACTTTGATCTGAAGGAAAAATCATACTGAAATTGGTTACAATATCTAATGAAGCACCGGAGGTTTCTCCCCATATATATAGCTTCCCGAATGCACTACGCCCTATGACATAATACTTATCAATTCCAGCTACCTCTCTTTGTTCAAATACAGTACCTAACAACCACTGCGCTAAAATATCTTTGTAGTCATCGGGGTTAACAGTCCAAAAGATACCTTCGCCCCAACCACAAAAGCCATATTCCTGCCAATATTCTAATAGGCGAGCAGGCAATTTATCTTCAAAGAACTCAAGCTCTTCAGCAGTTGGTTGTTTAGATTTAACTGCTGGACCAAAGCCTGCGAAAATATAAAAGTTATCAAAAAATTTATTCATTACTCAAACGTTCAATCTCATCTGCTAACTCTTGATCCCACTCAAATTCCATATTGAACTTACCTGAAGGCTCTAAAGAAAATTTTGCACGATTCCATTTATTATCTTGGTTGTCAGTGGTTAGTTCATGAAGCTCTTTAAACAATTTAAAAAGTGGGTACCCGCCTTTTAAATCACATTCAACACCTTGCTCAGAAATATATGAAGTATCAAATTCAGCAGCGCCTTCAAAAAACTCCACATCAACTTTACAGCCAGACCATTCTTCATCGATTTGATTGAGCATATGTTGTGCTATTGCAGTGTATATAGAATCAATTGTTTCCAAATTTTATCCTCCTGGTTGATTGATTAACGTTACAGATTTCTTTTTCCCATCAATTAGGTATGTAATATCAAAGGCTTCTGGTCTATTGCTACCTTCATCATAAATAGCATCGATACTAACACTAACTTTTTTAGGCGGGTCACCTTTTAACGCATCAGCCCATTTGTTCTCCATTCGTTTCCAAGCACCTTTATTTAAATTGCCATCCATAGCTGCGTAGTTGATCTGTTCGCCAGGTCCATTAAAGATCGAAGCAATGATATGACCACCTTCATCATCATCTAAACCGTCTTTAATCCCGTCTTGTTTACCCGCTTTTCCTTGTTGATAGGTATTTCTATCTTGCTTGGTTAAATCAAGTTCCCCAGAAACTGATTTAACTCTACCAAGATCATCTGTTTCATATGTGTAGTTGCCTACTTTGTATTTAGAATTCGCCTTTAGCTTACCATTCAACTCTTTATTCCATGAGCCTTTTTTACCTTGCTCTAACTCGATAACTTTCGTTGGTTGCCCTTTGCTAAGCGATAGTTCATTGTCTTTCTTGTAGGGCACAATGTCATGCTGATTATTGATTTTTTTCAGAGATTTAGAAATATCAGCGACGATATTGATCGTGCCTTCTAAAGCTTTACCGCCTTTACGGGCTGTGGTGGCGGTAAATAACATGCCTGCTGCGACAGGGCCGCCGACACCGCCGGCTAAAGTACCTACAGCGGTGCCACCCGCAACAACTGCGGTGTCCATTCCCAGCTGAGTTGCTTGGTAAGCGGTTAACTCGGCGACTTGATCTTCTGGTAGTGCTGCAATGATTCGTTTGGGCACACTGGCTAACATTTCACGGCTAGTAGGATCACTTAGAAGCAGTATGAGAGTTTCCATGGTTTTACGGGCTTCGTTGAGCCCTTGACCACCTCTGTCCTTCCATTGCTGTAATTTAGCCTCTAGTGCATCTATGTTGCCTGTGCTAATGGCCTCTATTAGCATGGTGATGTCTATGTCGGCGGCATCCATTAACTTACCGAAATCACCTAAGTCAGGGATATATTCAGTAAAACCGTTAGATGCCCCCTCCTTTGTTGCCTTGGCAATTTCCCATGTTTGAGCTAGGTATGAGAGATTATCAAAGGCTTCACTTTCGGCATTTAACGCTGCAATTTTGTCGTCGACGGCAAGTTTAAAGGATTCAGTTACCTCAATAAGCTGAGTTTGCTTGGCTTTCTCTTTTGCTGCAAGTACGTGATCAGCTACCTGCTTAGCAGTGTCATTGAGTGCTTGATCAAGTTGCTTATATTGGTCTTTTAATGCTAATTCAGCGGCGGCTTTTTCAGCTTCATCACCAAATATAACTTTGGCGGGATAATTAGGCCCGCCTTCTACCATGGCCCAGCCTTGGTTATTGAGCACACCTTTAATGACAGTTTTCCCTGGATCGCTGAAAATCACACTGTAGGGCACATCGCTGGCGTAGGTTTTTTCGCTGTCATCGTAGCAAAGCTGAAGCTCAAGCTTAGGTGGAGCCTTGCCAAAGTTATCGCTAATCAGCGCAGGTTTAGGCTCCTCTTTAGCCTCTTTGACTTGAGAAGTATCGGCAATATAGTCAAGCGGCGGTGCAGGATCTAGATTGCCATTGTTTGGAGCCGCTGCTCCTATAGGACCAGAAGATTGAAAGCGATTGGTAAGCTGAGAAACTGTTTGCGTACTGATCCCGCCGGCAAACGCTGAGCTTGCCAGTGGATTCCCCTGCTCCATGGTAAATACAGGAGAAGCTGGTGAATCTCTGAGTACCACATATGTGCCCTGCTCAAGTTCACTTTTGACTCTTTCAGGACTTCGGCCAGAGGGAGTGATCGCTTGCCAGTCACTATCTGTTAAGACTGACAAGTCAGATTCTATGTGTGTAGCATCCTGAATCATTAAAGAATCAACTGAGGCTAATCGTATCGACATTCTGCGTGACTTCCTGTTACGGCATAATTGAGAACGAGGTATTTGGACCTAAATCTTATGATTTATGGCTTTGGATCTATGGCTTAGAGCAAAAAGCGCACCAACACGGAATTTTCAGTGTTTACCTGTGTTTTGTGTATCTTTATGAAGATGCTGGGCAAGATCTGGCCCAGAGTTGAGCAAAATATTGCCCAGCGAGCAATAAATGGCCCAGAAGATTTGTGGTTTTCTCCGAGCTCTCCGAGACCTCAGTGGTAAATAGCTTTTGTTTTGGGTTTTAACGGTGAAGACGGGAAACGGTCATCAACTTAGTTTGCCATCGAGTTTATCTAAGATCTGCATTAGTGATTGATACTCCTTTTTATCTAACGTCTTAAGAAGACTCTCCTCCCACGCAAGTGCTTTGGGGGCGATGGTTTGATATAGAGCAAAGCCTGCAGTGGTCAGGGTAAGTGTAAAAGCGCGCTTGTCGGCTATATGAACTTGCTTAGTGATGTAGCCCTTGTCGAGCATAAGCTTGACGGCGCGGGAGACAGTGGATTTATCCATCGATGCTAATTGTGTTAACTCTTTGGCGCTAATACCTGTTGTTTGCAGACTAACAGGCACATCACTCTTATCACAAAGTGTCTGCTCGGCTAAGTGGACTAATATTCTCCATTCAGGCGTGGTGAGGTTAAACTCCGACTGATACACCTCGGCAAAGTTTACACTGACCTTTTGAGATAAATTGACCAGTCTATAGGGTAAAAACTGCTGTAATGAAATTGAAGTTTGACCCAGTTTAGCTTGTGACATAGGGATCCCTAAGGTTAATACTTATAGTTATGGCTTATCTCTACAGTTCAGTATTAAACGGCCGGTTTTTTTCAAGGTAGTTGGCACTCTTTCTGCATTTTTCATCTTTTTCTGCGCTGATTAAACCCATTTTCAATCGACTATTTGCCCCTTTGGGATTGAAACTAGTCTCACGTGAGAGTAAATTGTTTTATCTGCTAATACAAGAATGGACGAATAACGATGGCATTAGATCTCGAGTACATGACAGGCTTCGGTAACGAATTTGAAACTGAAGCCCTTCCCGGCGCACTTCCTAAGGGTCAATTTAGCCCTCAAAAGGTAAAGTATGATCTCTATGCCGAGCAGTTTAATGTCACGGCTTTTACCGCACCGCGCAGTGATAACCGCCGCAACTGGTTTTATCGCATTCGTCCATCAGTGGTTCAAGGTGAGTATGAAGCAATTGACAATGGCCTAATTCGTACAGCCCCTATCACTGAAATTATCACTCCACCGACCATGTTACGTTGGGATCCGGTTGCAATCCCTGAAGTGAAAACTGATTTTATCGATGGTTTAGTCACTATGGCGGCCAATGGCAGTGCTAATGGACAAACGGGGATCGGTATTCATATCTACGTTGCCAACAGCTCCATGGAGGGACGTTATTTTTATAATGCCGACGGCGAGATGTTGTTTGTTCCTCAAGATGGCGAAATCGTGCTGCATACTGAATGTGGTAAGTTAGCCATTAAAGCGGGTGAAATAGCGGTTATTCCTCGCGGTATTAAGTTCTCGGTAGAGCTGTTAACTGAGACTGCTCGTGGTTATATCTGTGAGAACTACGGCCATTCATATGTACTGGCCGAACGTGGTCCAGTGGGTGCGAACGGATATGCTAATGACAGAGATTTTCAATACCCAGTTGCGGCTTTTGAGGATAAAGAGGGAGATTTTGAGTTAGTCGCCAAGTTTAATGGCAACATGTTCAGATGTGATATTGGCCACTCTCCTTTTGATGTGGTCGCTTGGACTGGTAACAGCGCGCCCTATAAATACGATCTTGCACGCTTTAATGTGATTAATACCGTGAGTTTCGATCATCCCGATCCCTCGATTTTCACCGTACTCACCTCACCATCAGGCACGCCTGGTGTAGCTAATATTGATTTTGTTGTTTTCCCGCCGCGTTGGATGGTGGCAGAGAACACCTTCAGACCGCCCTACTACCACAGAAATATCATGAGTGAGTTTATGGGCTTGATTGAGGGGGTCTATGACGCTAAAGAGCACGGATTTGTACCTGGTGGTTCTAGCCTACATAACTGCATGTCTCCTCATGGGCCTGAAGCTGAAGTGTTTGAGAAAGCGTCTAATGCAGAACTGGCACCACAACGTTATGAAAACACCCTAGCCTTTATGTTTGAGTCACGCTACATCATCTCACCGACAAAATATGCGCTAGAGGGGACTGAACGTCAGCCGAACTATTCAGCTTGTTGGAAAGGGATTGAAAAGAAGTTTAAGGGTTAGAGCAGAGAAGATTCTAGGGCGGGCCTCGCCCTGCGAGATCTTCGTATCTTCGAGGGCGTTCGCAAGCTCACTGCGAGGAGAAGCAGATCATTTCTATTGCCGTCATCCCGGCGTAAGCCGGGATCCAATCTTTACTTCTATACTTTAGCTTTTAAATAACTTCATGGACGACAGTTATGCAACCAGCGGTTTATATTTTAGCAAGCAAGCGAAATGGGACCTTATATGTTGGTGTAACAAGCGATCTCGTTAAGCGTATATGGGAGCACAAAGAGCATTTGGTCGAAGGTTTTACTAAGAAATACTCGGTGACGCAGTTAGTACATTATGAAATTACTGACACAATGCAAAGTGCTTTTACACGAGAGAAACAACTTAAAAATTGGCAGAGGCAATGGAAAATCAACCTTATAGAAGAGCATAACCCTGAGTGGAGCGATCTATTCTATGAGATTCGATGACTTTGTAAAGAAAGATCAAAATCTGGATCCCGGAACAAGCCCGGGATGACGGCTAAAAAGCTCGAAGCTAAGGTAAAGCAGTTGATAGAAATAGATAAACTGGCTCACTTGACCATGTTGAGTAACAAGCTTTTCTCAAAGTTGAGTGCAGCCAGCCAGTGACAACATAAATGCGTTCCAGACTTTAGCTGTTTCGTCATCCCGGCTAAGGCTGGGCTCCATTGTTTGCTTTATATTCGTGCTTTCTCCGTGGTCCTCTGTGATCTCTGTGGTTGGTAGCTTTCGTTCTGGCTTTAACGGTTATCAAAAGAGGTTTTACCACAGAGCATTTCATCCAGTGACCATAATTTATCTATTCCCGTCATGCCGGCGAAGGCCGGGAGCTATGGCTCTACTGTGTTAGTTTTTTTAAGATAGTCATCAATCTGTTACATTTCTATTACTGCTTTTCATCGAAATTTGTTTATCATCATCTCTTGTTAATCCACGAGGATTAATAAAACATTTATGTTGACGTGATATTTTTTGATATCAACTATCACTTAAATCCTCAGTGTTTTATAGGTAAATATATAAATTCGGGTATAGATAAGATAAGTATCTATTTAATGACTCTAAAATTTTCATCGTAAAGATGTCGCAAAAAACGCTCTACAAAAAACAAGCTACAGGAATAATAATGAACTTATTAAAAATAAGTCGTAAATACCATAGATACTTGATGCTCTTTCTCGGTGTTCAGTTCGTGATCTGGACGGTATCAGGTGCTTATATGGTGATCTTTGATATTGACTATATCCATGGCGATACCCTTGTCCATAACCATCAAACAAAAATCGCTCCAGATGATGTTCATTACTCCTTAACCCAGTTAATCCAAACCTATCCAAAGGCTGAGCAGCTTGAGCTCGGTATGTTAATTGATAAGCCAGTGTACCGCTTCAAGCAAGGTGATGAACAGCATATGTTAGATGCTGGTACAGGGGCTATGCTCTCTCCACTGCCCAAAGCATACGCCCAGGCAATTGCACAACATGAATACACTGGCACGGGCAATATCGCGCTGATTGAACTTATCACTGACAATCCCCCTTTCGAGTTAAGTGGCCGCCATCTTCCTGCGTGGCGAGTAAACTTTAATGATTTTGGTAGCCCTTCGCTCTATATCTCGGCACTTACAGGCAAAGTCGTCACCAAACGCCACGAGTTTTGGCGCACTTTTGATCTAATGTTCAGCCTGCATGTGATGGACTATGAGGAGGAAGATCCCAGTAACTGGCTACTATTCTGGTTTGTCTGCTTCGCCCTGCTTGCTTGTTTATTCGGGTTAATACTCACCTATTACCGAATTTTTAAAGATGACGCGGTAAAACCGACGGCTCAAGGCTCCTCAGGTCAAAATGAGGGAGTAAGTTCATGAATAGCAATGTAATGGGGAAGATAAAGTTCCTGCATAAATGGTTATCTCTGTTGGTTGGTATTCAGCTACTCCTCTGGATTGGAACAGGGCTCTACTTCAACCTAATGGATAGCCAAAAAGCTCGTGGCACGCAATATTTAGCCAAATCGGCGCCGGTAAGCGTAGATGACACTGATAAGCCTGCCCAGATAGAGCCTGCGACACTGTTAAACAGCTTTAAACCTGCAGTGTCTTTATCGCAAGTAACACTGCTTGATAAGCCTTACTACCTGCTTACCTATGATAGAGCGCTCTATCCCTACTTCAAAAATCATTACACCTTGATCGATGCTATAACGGGAAAACAGGTAATGATTGATCAAACGATGGCAAAGGGATTGGCTGTTAACTCATATAAGGGTCCTGGCATCATCACCTCAGCCTCTCGTGTATCACCTCCGTTTGATGAGAGATTAAAAGAGAAAAACACCCTCTGGCGTGTCAATTTTGATGATGAGATAAATACCAGCGTCTATATCGATGCAGGCTCTGGTCGCTTAGTGGGTCACAGTAATGATGATAAGCGTATCGTCGATATCGCTTTTATGCTCCACTTTATGGATTACACCAATGAAGGCAGCTTCAATAATGTGCAGATTATCGTATTTGCGATTTTTACTCTGTTTTTCGCTTTTACGGGTTTTATCTGGACTATAGAGCTGGGGCTAAATGGGCAATATTCGCTGACCCAGTTGTTACCAAAGCGTTTAATCAAAAAGCAGAACAACACGATTCAGGTCATCGACATAGACGGCCAGCAATTACGCCATGTTTCAATTCCTGCCCATGAAAACTTACTCGACGGTTTAATACACCAAGATATCGCACTGCCCTCAAGTTGTGGCGGTGGTGGAAGTTGCGGGCGTTGTCGAGTAAAACTCAAACCCGAGGCTAAAATTACCGCTTGTGACAATCAGCAGTTTACTCAAGATGAGCTCAATTTGGGCTATCGGTTGGCTTGTCAGCACACAAGTGATGAGGTTGACAGCTTAAGTCTGCTTGATATCACACAAGCCGAAAAGCATCAGCTAGAGTTGATTAGCAGTGAGTTTATCAGCCCTTTTATCAAAGAACTCAGGTTTAAGACCGTCTCAAGTAAACCTATCACGTTTAAAGCGGGAGCCTTTATGCGCTTCTTTATTCCTGCAGCTAGCAGTCACAGCTTACCAGTAGCGCTACCAGAGTCTTTGAGCTCACATTGGAATGAGATAGAGAGTCATCAATTTACCCATGACTCCTGCAGTCGTAACTATTCACTGGCAAACAGCGATCACGCTTTACCTGACGCTGAAAACGAACTGCATTTCACCATTAAGCTACAGCAGGCACCAAAGTTTGCGATCTCACAAGTCATCAATCCCGGTGTTGGCTCCCACTATATCTGTAATTTACAACCTGGAGATAGGATTGAAGCTGCAGGTCCTTTTGAGGAGTTCTCGGCTCAGCCCATAAGCAAAAGGAGCATGGTGTTGATAGGAGCAGGTTCCGGTATGGCGCCATTAAAATCGTTAATTGAGGAGCAGCTCGTTAAGCTTAAAAGTACCCGTCCTATTCATCTCTTCTTTGGCGCGCGTAGTGAGGCAGATCTTATCTATCAAGAGAGGTTCACGACACTGGCGATTGAGCATAAGCACTTCTTCTATTACCCAGTACTATCGAGACCGACCGGTTTATTTAACGGCAGTAATCCTACAAGCATCAGTATTACAAACCATGATGCTTCAGCTCACTCAAGAGTTAACTCAGGTCCAACGCAAGGTTATGTTCAGGACAGGTTAGCCGCTCAATTAGATGAGATATCCAAACAAGCAGAGGGCCTAGCTAATGTTGAGTTTTACCTCTGCGGCCCTAAACCTATGATGACATCCACTATAGAACAACTCAAAGCCCGCGGAGTAAAAGAGAGCGCGATCGCATTTGATTCGTTTGTTTAAAAGAAGGACGGACTCTGTCCTACTAGGACGACACTTCGTGCCTGCGAGAGCGTTCGCAAGCTCACTGCTAGGAGCTAGGTCAAGAGCTAGAGCCACTACAAACGGATTATTCCCACTGCCGTCATCCCGGGCTTGTTCCGGGATCCATTATTTGCTGTATATTTGAGGCTTTCTCCGAGTTCTCTGTGGTGGATAGCTTTTATCTTGGCTTTAATAATGAAGATCAAAAGAGGTTTTACCAAGGTGAATTTGGCCTAGTCATGAGCTATTGAACGAGAAACAGAAGCACGTTGTTGCGCTTCACTAAACGGAGAACAGGGAGTTAAAGAGGGAGAGATTTTATGCCAAGCGGCTGGTGGAGTATGACCAACCAGTGCAGAATTCCCAACCTCGTTCTCGGCAGACAAATCCCGCTTGATAACGGTTAAAGGTGAGCTGTTGACTTACTGTAGTAGAAGCTGCAATTTGATTTTTAGGGTGGAAATGAGAAGCTGAAAATACAATAGCTAAAGTCATGCCGAATACTAGAGTTGGCACTAGGGCTTTTTGATTATGTTTAATCAGTCCTATCATGGCGTGTTCCTTTGAAACAAGCAGAGCAGTATTGATAAAAAGTGACCTGCTATCTATTCAATATAGGGAAAGCTTTATCAATACGCAAAGCTTTATCGGCGCTAGTGTATCAATCAAGCATAAATCTTATCCAATTGCTGGATAAACACATCAATATTCAGAGGCTTCTGCATAAAGAAGACATCGGGATACTCTTCACTGAATGGGATCTCTGTTTTATCGTTCGCCGAAAGAATAAAGTAGTGGGTCGTTTTTTCCTTCTTTTTAGTCACCCCATCTGTTTGCAGTTCCATCAGTTCATCAATAAGCGCTAAACCATTAGTCCCTTCAAGACGGTAATCCATTAAAACGATCTCTGGGGTTGTACTCTTGATGTATTCAATCGTCGATGCTGCATCAAGACAGGTAGTTACACTAAAACCCTGCTTCTCCAACATGGATTTACACACCTCCAAATTGAACAAGTTATCATCAACTAATAATAGCTGTTTCAGTTGATAAAGAGCAGAGCGATCCTCTGCCAAACTCCCCTTCTCCCCAACGGTTGAAGAGTAAGGCTTGGCTAAAACCAGCTTCTGGTTTACACCCTCGCCTTTTGTTTCTGAAGCTAACATCTGCTCCTTAGAAATAGCGTTTATATACTCGAAAGGAAAACGAATGATCACTAAGGTCCCTTGCCCTTTGCGACTACGTATAGCAATTCTTCCTCCGACTTTCTCAATCACCTGTTTGCAGGTGTAGAGACCAATTCCTATGCCAGATTGTTGTGCGGCACTATTGGGCAAACCAGCAGTAAATGGGCGAGATATCGCTTCCATAGAGGTTTTAGACATGCCTTTACCAAAATCCCTAATCGCCACTCTCAAAAAGGGAGAGTTTCGGTATTGTTTAAGCGCAATGTGGCAGTTGACTTGTTTACCAGTACTGTATTTAAACGCGTTATTGATGATGTTAGTGATCAGCTGATAAAGCTTAGTACTGTCGATAGCAATACTAGGCGGAAGTGGTTTATCAATAAAGATATTGAGCTTTTTGTCTCCAGTCTCACTAAATGCAATATAGTACTCTTTAATATTATTAATAAACTGTGCTAGATCTGTTGCTTGATTTTCCAAAACTAGCGTATCAGCACTCGCCTTACTAAAATTCAGCGTATTTTCTGCGACGCTATGTAACAAGTTCGCCGACCAGATAATCTTATTGATCGTCATCTCACCTTGAGGAACACAGCAGTCAGCACTTTTAAGCATATGGCTATAGCCCAAAACGGCGTTGATGGGCGTACGGATCTCATGATTTATCGCTGATAATACAGCCACTTTAGAATCAGTTTCGATTCGCATCTTATAGAGCATATTTCGCTGCTCTACTTTAAGGTATAAAAGAATAGAAAAACCAACACCAGTCACTGAAAAGAGAAAAATGATCAACAGAATCTCATTAATCTCATCAACTGGGGGTGAATACCAGGTTGTTAAGGTGAAGTCTTCAGCGCCAAACTCCGATCCATGATATTGCCCTTCACTTTGATAATAAAACAGTGCCCGTTGGATATCTGAAAGCTGCATTTGGCAATAATGGTTACTAAGTTGCTTACCTGTAACCATGAAAGCGATGCAGATATCCTCCTCACTGTTTAGCCTCTCCAATACTTGTCTGTGGGATATGATGTACACCATATAACGTTGCTTGGCTTGGTCAATCGGCATCAGAAAAGAGGAGTACCCAGCCAGCTCGAAGGTTAACTCATCTTGACCGTTAACGCTAAACCTGCCTTTTTTAATCTCATCCTCAAACTCTGGATTGGATATAAAAGCCAGCTTGTTATCCTCTCCTATGGTAAATGCAATCGCAGATTTTATCTTAAGGAGCTCTTGAGTAAATTCGGTAAACTCTTTTTTGGTGACCAGCATAGAAGCACTGAAGAAGGAGTGAATTGATCTGGTAATGATCTTGTGCTGCATCAACATATCATGGGCAGACATGGCTGATGCTGCGGACTTTTTATCATGGAACTCAGCAAACTCTCTTTGAGAGTGGCTCCAAAACAACCAATCGATACAAAAGGTAACCGTCAGACCGACGATAAGATAACAAATAGAGTAAGGCTTAAACTTCATCTAGAACAACCACAATTTGATTTTGTAAAACCTGAACAATTAACATAAGTTCAAACTTGCTATCTGGATAGCAAAAAATAGTCTCAATTTGTATCATAAGGTAACAGCAAATTCCCTTAAGTCTATGCTTAAGAGCCGCTAACGCTTCTTTATCAGTCGAATTTACACAAGTGACCGCTTCATTGAGTAAAATTACCTCATCCTGTAGAATTTTTAACAACCTTTTCCTATCATTTTCAGCATGATGATTAAGAAAAAATCGTATTTTTTGCTGTATATATATGTCATTAACTTGTGATGACATTGCAGCCCTCACCGCTATATTCACCAATCCAGCTTTCAAGATATCGCCCCTCGATCGGTGGGCTAAAATAATAACCTTGAGCCATATTACAACCTAAGGATTTAAGATGTTCGAGTACACTCAATGTCTCTACCCCCTCGGCCACAGCTTTTACTTTAAGTTTATTAGCCAGTGCAATTGTTGACTCCACTATCGCGAGGTGTTGACTGTTTCTGTCCAGATCACAGACAAAATCTTTATCAATTTTAATCTCATCAAAAGGGATACAATCTAACCTGTCAAATGTTGAGTAGCTCTTACCAAAATCATCCAGTGAGATTGCAATATCATTGATGATGAGCTTAGCAACTGAACGAAGCACCATATCTTGCTCTATCGTTTCATGGGACTCAGTGAGCTCCAGGATCAGTTTTGTGTTTGGGAGTAACTGCTTTTTATTAATAACAAAATCAATGAAATGTTGATCAAAAAGATCTTCTACTGTGATATTTACTGATAGATCGTACTGCAAGAATCTAGGCGAGAGCATCCATTGACTGATAGCCTGCTCAAGGACCAACTTAGAAAAAGTGGTACTTAAGCCACCCTGAGTGATTTGAGGAATAAACTTGTCTGGATAGATAAATCCATCCCCCTTCTGACATAACCTAGACAATACCTCAAAACCGGTTATCTCACCTGTGTTTATCTCAATTTTTGGTTGATAGCATAAGATCAAATTCTCTTGATTAATCAAGTAACTAATTTGCTCTAGCGATAGGAGCGCCGAGTGTTCCGCTTTATCTGCGGCCTGTTTACGAACTCTCTTTAACAGCTTTAGCTGCTGCAGGAGTAAAGAGATATTAACAGGCTTTTGGTATACACCAATAAGATAGAGGTTAAAGGTATTACTGATATTTTCGACTAACTCTAATGTTCGTTTATCTGAAGAGCTGATCACAGCTAGAGGGATAGTATTGGAAATCTCACTGGCGGCCATAAAGTTGATCACGGCTAAACCATCACCATTTTCCATCTTTAGATCGGCAATAATCAGATCTAGCTGTGTTTCCTCCTTTTGACTGTGCCATCGAATAAGCTCAATCGCTTCGTTGCCACATTCAGCCTCATAGAAGAACACCTCGAGATAGTGAAGTTGACGTTTTAACTCAGCCTTTATTGTTTCTCGTATAAATCTTTGATCATCAATAATTAATACTCGCATCTTCAACCTCCTTTAACCATTGTATTGAGCATAGAGTTCAACCTAGAAGCTGAAATGACAGCTAGCTTGAGTAGAAAGCGGTTTGCCATCACCTCTGAACGACTAATCAAAAAGGAGACAATAGTGACTTGCACCTCCTCCTTCTCATAAAGTTTCTCTTTAAAAGGGGTCAACTTGGCTGCGGTGAGTTTTTTAATTAAGGTTTCATCACACAGGCTAAAACAGAGGTATCGTAGTGGTTTGCTACAGGCAAATTTGTTGATGTAGATTGACATCATGCTATTTTCTATCTGAGATGTTGCCCCAAAAGAGGATAAAACAAGCAGAGAGTCGTCATTCACTCCTTTTGCCGAAGTGATAACTTGCTGTAATCCAGATTTAAAATTGAGTAGTTTTAGGATCTCATGGGTACTCGTATCTAGATAGAGACAGTGGCCGACGACTTGATTACCGTATGCACATGCCACCATGATATTAAGTGAAGCATATTCATCTTTTATAATCTCTTCAGAGACCAATTCGATACTTGGATTGCCCTCATATTGTAAGATCATACGCAGAAAAAAAAGAAAGCAGTGATGCTCTACCCCAATCTTTTCAATGGTATAGCTATCTTCTTTATAATAGGGGTGAATAGAGCGCCCATCAGTATAACTTTGTTCATAGTTAACGAGATCTATCCCTTCAGAAATAAATTGATGATCGTTCCCATATACATCAAATAACTCCTTGCCAAAAAGCTCTACGATTTCAGCTTGCTTTGCTAAAGATGGAATGTTCACCTCTCTCTCCCAGCGACTGATGGTAATGCTATCAAGGTTACAAAACAGACTACTCTCTTCTCTTAATCTCAAGCAGAACTGTTCTTGTGAAAGGTCATTCTCATGTCGTATTTGCTTCAAAAACATAGAAAATACATGTGAACTATTGTCGTTTGTACAGGAGTAAGCTGTAGAGGTCATAACGTGTTCCATTGGTTTTACTTATCTGATCTAACAATCCCACATATGCTTCACGGTCAATTTTATCGAATCAGTTAGGGGATTTTTCAAGATAGAAAGTCCACATTCGGCTTTAATTTTCAGCGGAATACGATCCCATAACCTTTTCATTGTTAACCCCTTCACCAACAAGGTGATTTGTTAAAAGTTTGCAATGGGAATTAGTGTAAAAGATTCTTAATTTAGGGGGTATTGGCAAGTTATCAGCACATCTAAAAGCAGATTGCCTATAGCGAGGTGAAGGTGAGTGGAGCTATCTATTCGCATTTCTTGGTAAACAGTAAGCTTCACGCCTATTTGCAGGAAAAGTTAAAACACAATAAGTGGTTTAATTTAAGAAACACAATGTGATATTTTTTGTTTAGTTTCAAGCGCCAGTTGCTAAAGCTTTACTCCATATCGTTAAACGGCACTGAGAGATAAGTATCAAAACAGTGCCCTCTTACTCACTGTCAAACGAAGCCATAAACGCTTCTCTTAACTTAGTTAACGGGGTCAAATCCTGGGTGCTTTTACGACTGCGGCTAAAGATAGATGACTCGATAAAAAGTTCAAACCACGTATTTAAAGATGCCGCATTGTCTGCCTCTCCAGCAGCTCCAAGTGCCAGAGCGGCCACCTCTGCGGTACCAAGTTGAAAGTCACGACTACCTTTACGTAATCCATACTTGGCAACTGTGTCTGGAGTAAAGGAGAGCATCGGAAGATGATGCAGATAGGGGCTTTTACGAAACATTCTTATTGCTTCTCGCCAGCTGCCATCGAGTAAAATAAATAGGGGTTTCTTGCCCCTTAGCAAACTTGACGGCTCGACCTTAGAAAGAACCTGCTGCTCTTCGTTCGCATATTCACCAGGAAAGATGATAAAAGGCTGATAAGTGGGATCTTCAATCAGAGCCATCATTTTTCGATTAGCATGAGTACGTGACCAAATGTAGGCGTGAGTATCAGGGATGAGATCCGCAATAAGCCTTCCACTATTGCTCGGCTTTAATACTTCATCATCATACATAATCAATAAAAAGGCGTTATTTGAAATTAGCTGTCGACGATATTCACAAGTGCAATACACCTTTGCTAGCAAACAAAGATCGCATCGAACAAGGTTTTTTCCACGTGCACCATAGGGTCTAGAGGATATCGCTTTTCGATATTGATAAAGCTTATGGATTGCGTGTAGTTCGACACTCATACTATTTACTTCTATGCTCATTTTGCTATTAAAATATTTGATAGCGTTAATTTGCCGATTTTAACAGGCATGGTGAGTTGGGGTAAAGCTTGCATTAGGGGATATGTAACTCACAGCATCAAAAAATATCAAAATAAACTGAAATTGAGCCATTGGTTAAATTTGCCACACACCATGGTAAAACATGAGATCTCCGTCAAAAAAACATGTTGCGACATAGATTATAACTCAACATCTACAATACATATCGTAAGTATAACTTTACGCCGTTTACACCCTTAAAAAACTTATCAAAATATAGCGAATAATTTCATTTAAATAAGCAGTTTAAAATTTGTAATTGTATTTTATATGAGTATTATGCGCGTTTCTTATATAACCTCATATTTTTTACAGTTTCGGAGACGACATGAGCGGCTTACAGAAGAAGTCGAACCTTAGCGCACAACACCAAGGCTTCTCTTCACTCATATTTCTAATCGTTATCATAGTGGCATGCGGACAGATGGCGCAAACCATCTTTGTACCTGCATTGCCCGACATTGCAAGCAGCTTCAGCATTGATGCAGGTCAACTTCAAGCCATCATGGCATGTTACCTACTCTCTTATGGCTTATTACAGTTTATCTATGGTCCTGCGTCAGACAGACTTGGACGTAAGCCAGTGTTGATATTCGGGATCTCGCTCTTTGTAATAGGTGCGTTTATTGCGAGTATTGCAAACAGTTATCAGCTATTAATCGCCGCCACGCTATTACAGGGTGCAGGTACAGCCAGTGCTGGCGCACTTTGTCGCAGTATCCCAAGGGATCACTACTTTGGTGAGCCACTAGTCAAGTTCAACAGCTTTGTCTCTATGGCCGTGGTGTTTTCACCGCTTATTGCCCCGTTTGCAGGCAGTTTATTGACCCACTACTTTGGCTGGCAGTCAGTATATAGCTTTTTAGCCGTATTTGGTCTTTCTGTACTGCTATTGATCATCACTAGATTTAAAGAATCACTCCCTGCTGATCAGCGCAAACCTGAACCAGTAACTCACTCTTATCGCTTTGTATTGGCTAACAGGAAGTTTAGAAACTACCTTGTGTGTCTAGTTGCCACCTTTGCTGGTATTGCAGCCTTTGAAGCTGTTGCGGGGGTACTCTATGGCCAAGTGCTTCAACTTTCGCCATTTTGGGTTAGCTGCTACTTTGTTGCGCCTATCCCAGGTTACCTTGCTGGTGCATATTATGCGGGTAAATTGAGCGACAACAGTAAAGACATGTATCACAGTGTTGCCCTACTTGGCGCAGGTTCACTATTTTTGTTGATCCCTGGGTTATCAAACCTAGTGATAGGCTGGAGCCTACTCGTTGGCTCTGTTCTCTTTTTTACTGGCGCAGGGATCCTATTTCCAGTATTGACCTCTGCGGCATTGGAACCTTTCCCAAGGCATGCAGGTGTTGCTGGTGCGCTACTTGGTGGATTACAGAATTTTGGTGCGGGTATTGCTGCGCTTATGATGTCTTTAGTCCCCATGCACGGTCAGTTCAGTGTCGGCGCCCTGTGCGCTATCATGGTGGTATTGGTAGTACTTGCATTAAACGCTGCTAAGTCTGGCACGGATCTGGATAAAACCGATGTCGCAGTGTTGTAAAAGCTAAGAAGGACAGGCTTCGTCCTGCGAGGATGGCAGCAATTGTTCACTAGGCTTCACAGAAGACGTCGCAGGCGACTACAGAGCGCTACGCTGACGGGAAAAGCAAGAACAAACAAACTCAAGCAAGAACAAAATGGGCATTTGCTCATTGCCGTCATCCCGGGCTTGTTCCGGGATCTATTCTTTTGGCTTTTCTCCGAGACCTCTGTAACGATATCCCTATCTAAGTACCAGTTCGACCTCGTATCTCTCGTTCGCGAGCTTATAACTACCGTTATGCTCACCCTCTGTGGTGAATAGCTTTTGTCTTTTCTCTACGATTAACATCAACAGAGAGACATAACGACTATCGCTAACCATCCGTGGCCAACTCTTTATATAATCAAAATCTATAAATGTTCCAGACATAACGACTATCGCTAACCATCCATGGGCGCTAGTCATAAATGTTCCAGACATAACGACTATCGTAAGCCATCCATGGCCGCTAGTCATAAATGTTCCAGACATAAAAAAGCGAGGATTATCCTCGCTTTTTTTAAGCATGTACTTGAAACTGGAACTAAGCAGACTAGAGAATTCGTCTTAGCAGGAAGTCCGCTTTTAAACGACGAATACGCGTCATAATCTTACGTACAGGCGCTGGATAACTATTTAAGGTATCGATCTGACTGTAGTGATATAGACGCTCTGTATGCTGCAAAATATGGCTCTGCTCAGTCTCAAACTGCTCCTGCCAGCAACCTGTTTCATCATGGAGCAATAAACCGTTTTCAAGATCTAACGACCAGGCTCTTGGGTTTAAATTACTGCCAGTAAGCAGATGACGTCTGCTGTCGGCACTCATCCCTTTGAGGTGATAGCTGTTGATCCCATCTTTCCACAGGTGAATATTCAGTTGGCCATTCTCAATTGCCCACTGCTGTCTCTTGGCAAACTTACGCAGTGATTGCTCATACATGTAGGGCAAAGCACCAATGGTCGAGAAATCTTCCTCAGGGGGGATATAGAAGTCGTTAGCGGTTTTATCGCCGACAACGATATCGATACGCTTACCATCACGAAGATGTTTCGCAAGTGCTCTGGCTAAGATATAGGGCGGATTAAAATAGGGAGTACAGATAAACAGTGACTCTTTAGATTGTGCCACGAGATCGACAACTAATTTATTAAGCTTGTTTTTCTTACGTCCTAGCCCCACAACAGGGGTAATACGATTACCTATACGCGTCTGTTCAAACTCGTAATGCGCTTTGCTCAAACGAGTTTTAAGACTACGGATATCAATTTTATCAGGGAGTTGCTCGCAATCTTTCTTCTGAGTCAATGAACAAACAGCGACATCTTCGACCAAATATGTCTGCACCATTTGACGCATGGAACGCGCAAGCTCAGCAGATTCGATAACATGGTAACGATCGAAGCGGTATTTTTCATTCTGATGAAGGTAGATATTATTCAGGCTAGCGCCACTGTAGATAACAGTGTCATCGATAACAAAGCCTTTCAGATGCAGTACGCCCATGAACTCACGAGATTTCACAGGTACGCCTAAGATCTCGATTGGATGCTCAGCTTCAGCTATCACCTTACGGTACATAAGGTAGTTTCCACTGTCACCTTTGTGACCAATCAGTCCACGACGGGCACGATGAAAATCGACTAAGACTTTTACATCTAATGCCGGATTTTCAGCTTTTGCTTGCATCAAGGCGGATAAAATTTCACGACCCGCTTCGTCATCTTCTAAATAGAGTGCTGAAATGTAGATAGCCTGTTTAGCTTTAGCTATCGATGTCAGCAACTCAGCCTTCAGGCATTTAGGGGTTAACAACCAGCGTATTGACTCAGGTTGTAACGGTATTCCACCAAGCTTATCCAGCAAGGCCATCTCCTTAAAAATGCTCGCCATTTCGGAAGTAAGTGCTTGGGTCTAATGCAATAAAGATCACAGACAGATTTTGTAGTTCCGGATAAGCATTTTTTATCGCTTCACGGATAGCACTTTCAACCATTTGGTGAGTGTTTGGATCTTTGGGAAACCAGAGTACTTCAACTTGTGTCGTACTCAAGTCCTTCATGCCATCACGATAACTGACACTCGAAACCCAGTCTAATGTGAACGCTTGTTGGTCCACATTGCAGATCTTAGCGAGGTCATGGAGTAAGGTGCGACTTAGGTCAATGACCGCTGCTTCAGGCAGCCCGCGTAGACGAATGTGAGGCATGTCGATCCTTTTAATGAATCATAAGGGGTAGAAATTACCGATTTAAAGCCATTACAGCAAGTTTTTTCTACCATAATCAGCCCTAACATCTTAACTTTCGTACTATTTTCGAGCAATAAATGACCAGGTGAATAAAAACCTCTGCTTTTGAGCATTATCACGGCAATGAAGAGCTGCTTTAGATAAACTGGAATTATTGTCTGTTTTGAACGCCTCTTTATGGGGAAATATTCGCTATGAACTTAAAAATATTAATGACACTCGTTATCACCCTTCTTGTAGCTTGGGGGATTTTCCACTTTAAAGCTGAGCTAGGTTTATTTATTCTCCCGCTGTTTATTGGCTTAGTTAGCTTTGTCACTTTACGCCTCTACCGTCTGATGGAAAAAGATAACTCAAACGATTAGCTTCTCTATATTATCTATATGCAGATAAAACTATGGACAGTGCTTTTTAAACCCTAAGATTTTATGCCAGAATAGCAGTCCATATGAGCCATGCATTCTGAGTTAGCCAACTATGTGCGTTATTCGACACCTTACGCGAGCAGCCCTGCTCACCTGTTTTATCTCATCCCCCTCTGTAGCTGAGGATTATTTCAGTAACCTGCTAAGCCTAATTAAACCTCCCCACTCCCATACCGCGCTTTATGCCAAGAACCTAGTGACAGATCAGGTGGTATTAGAGGAGAACGCCGATACCTTACTGTTACCCGCCAGCACCCAAAAGTTACTCACAGCGGTTGCTGCAACAGCGCAACTTGGCGATGACTTTACATTTAACACAAAGCTCTACTCTCGCTACCCAATCAAAAATGGAAAAGTCACGGGAGATCTTTATCTCAAATTCAGTGGCGATCCAACACTGACCACCCAAGATCTACGCGGTCTATTCAAGAAACTTGAAGATCTAGGTATCAGTCGGATTAACGGTGATCTGTACCTAATAGGTGACAGTAATGAACAGCTTCAAGCACCAGGTTGGGTATGGGATGATTTAGGGATCTGTTTTGCTGCGCCCGTCTCTCAGTTTGTGATCAATCAAAACTGCGTCCATGGTCAGCTTAAGCCTTTGCTCGCAAGCAACAAAAGCCAACTTAGCTTTGCCAGTTATCTGCCGGTGAAGTTTTATAATTCAGCCATTTTTGACAAAAATAAGCAGGAGGCTTTTTGCGATCTGGATCTAAAGCGCTTGGGCAATAATCAATTTCAGCTCAGTGGCTGTTATCCTGGTAGCAAAAACTTAAAGCTGGCGGTGGCCATATCTGATCCAGCACTCTTTGCAAGCGATACCCTCAAGCAGATTATTGCCAGCAGCAAAATCAAACTTACTGGCAGTGTAAGACTCAGCAATGTAAGTCCAAATTATGCAAACATCATAGTTACACACAGCTCTAAAGCACTTCCTCGGCTGCTCGAGACCATGTTACTAAAATCAGACAATTTAATAGCTGACAGCCTGTTAAAACAGATCGGTCAGTCCTACTTTAAGCAGGCAGGCAGTTTTAAAAATGGCAGCCAAGCTATGCGTGAAATTCTGACCCAAGCAGGTGTTGACCTTACCCATGCGCAAATAGTTGATGGTTCTGGGCTCTCTCGTTACAACCTGCTTAGTGCCAAGCAGCTAAGCCAAGTATTAGGGCTTATCTACACAGATAAACGTTTTATGGGCTTACTCGATTTCCTTCCCTTGTCAGGAGTTAGTGGCACCTTGCAATACAAGTCTTACTTTAACCGAAAACCTTTAGTGAATTATGTTTACGCCAAAACCGGCTCTATGCAGGGAGTGGATAATTTAGCGGGATTTATTAAGAAGCCCTACTTCGATGATACTTTATTTGTGGTATTAGAAAATGGTCAAAGCCCACTGGAGAAAAAGGAGCAGATAGCCCCCTTCAGTGCCCTATTCTTACAAAGCCTACTCGACTATAAACCCAATAATGATCTCAAAACCTCGGGAACAACTGACTCCCTCTCCCACTAATATGTAAAGAATCCACCTTCTGAAGAAGGTGGCTTTGCATTAGCCCCCTAAAAGGGGGCGTTGTCTACTTCAAATCTAATTGCGGCTGCTCCTGTTTTTCAACCTTTTCTTGATGCCTTACATATCTTCG
>NZ_JAHZST010000023.1 GCF_019457885.1 Shewanella nanhaiensis | reverse complement strand
AGATATGTAAGGCATCAAGAAAAGGTTGAAAAACAGGAGCAGCCGCAATTAGATTTGAAGTAGACAACGCCCCCTTTTAGGGGGCTAATGCAAAGCCACCTTCTTCAGAAGGTGGATTCTTTACTTAACAATTTGCGTCAGACAAATAGGGATTGAAGCTAAGGGGTGAACACTTTATAATCAACTTGGACCACCTTATGTAGTAAAAGCAATATGGACTTCTCGACAGATGAAGTAGCACTCTTTCAGGAGCTGTTCTCATCGACATCAACCGATCTAGTTGGAGAAAGTAATAAAGTCCTGGATATTCAAACTCAAATACCCAGTTCTTTGGCTTCAATTCTCCATCAGTCAAGCTTGTCTCTCTTAGCTGAGGGGCAGGGGTATAAGCTGTGGATCCCGCTTAAGATTGAAAAAGATGAATTTGGTGGACTAAGACCAAATTTTGGTACGCCAGAGGTGATTGATATCAATGGCCATGAACGTAGCTGGCGTGTGAAACAACCTGAAGATGTTACCTTAACTGACGAAACAGATAATCAGCTGGGTGATATTCTCTCGCTCTCATCGACAGGTTTAACGCTGCGGATACAAGATCCTAAGGCGCTCAAACAAGGAATTGATGGGAAAGTCTTATATCTCAACCTTCCGGATCAGAAGCATGTTGAGTTGCAGCTTGAACCTGTGAGAGCCGACAGACATGTGTTTGCGGCAAGATTTGAATGCTTGAACCATGATCAGGATGTGATCAGAGAGTTTCTGTTTTCCCTGCACAAATCGAGGAACGAGAAACTAAAGTAAGGGATAGCTTTCGGCTTAAAATTCACTTAGGTTCGATGTGTTACTCATCATTTCAACGTTTTAAACTCCCTCTGAATAGTATTTTGAAATATAACGCCAAATCTCCTCAGTTATCATTAGATAATTAGTTTTATATTTTGCCTTTCACTAGGTTTATCAATTCTATCTATTTGGTATTTGATGTAGATCAAGGTGCCTCTAGGTCAGATGAGGTCTTATGAAGGTGACTTATATCACGTCAGCTATCTTTAGTTGCGGACTAGAACGACAAAAATAAGAGGTGTGCCTATGGAATTATTGCCAAATTGCTACACGGACCTTTGCATCAATGGTAAATGGTTCCACTATGATCATGGTGAGTTATCAGTGTTTATGCTCAATGGTGGGGATCCATTGACCTTTGAGCTAGTTTCATTGCCTAAAACTGAAGATGAGCTAGAGCAACACTTAACGGTTATCTCACGTAATATGTAGATGGTATTTTGTTTTAGAGATTAGATATGTCACTAATTTACAATTAAATTAGTGACATTTTTATTTGGCAGCTGTTAACCACAGCACTTTTTAAATTTGTTGCCACTACCGCAAGGACAAGGTTCATTTCTGTTGGGCTTCTTATCGAATCGAGTGGTCTGAGGTTTATTTAATACACCATCTAGCTCAAGTGTATTCTCCTCACGCTCTGAATTTACTTCAATATTAGCCGTTAGCTCGTGGGTGCTTAATAGAGCTTCGATTTCGGCTCTGCGGGCTTCATTACTAACAACTAAGTTAAGAGGGTTATCACTCGTACCAAGTTTTGAGGCGCGCTTAGTGTTGTAGCCAAAACTTTCATGTTTAGGCTTAGGGGTTTTACGCCCTTTAAAGAAAAATTTATCTGACATGGACTTCTGGACACCGCTAATTTAAATGATGGAGCTTATTTGGGAGTGCTTATACTACAAATACAGCGACAGATCCATTTAAAATGAGGAGGTCGGTATCGGTTTTGCGGATTAGGCTTAGCTACGTATGTTTTGCTCTGCGGTGATCCACAATAGCAAACCGAGGGAGAGGATGATGGTTGCGCTGATGGCTATTATGTAGATAAAGCCTTTTTTACCCTGTTTAATTGGCACGCCATTGAAGTGTAAAAAGAGTGTCCAAAAAAGGCATAAGATAATAGGGAGTAGGAAAAACTTTGCCATATATTTGCCTTATTTTCTGCGCCAAGGTCTAGGAATAGAGATAAGTATAATACTAAATAACTTAATTTGAACAGTATATTAGGGTCTCTAGGAACAAATCAAGCCGCAAAGGCGGCTTGATTATCGATGACTTATCTAAGTCAAAAATTTGTGATCTTGCTAAGACGCCGATTTAGATTGAGTTGTGGCTTGTGGCGACTCCTCAATGGTGTCGGCCTCTTGATTGTTATAAAACTGCTGCACATCGAGTTGGCCTTCAGATTTTCCTATCACCACTGCCGTCATCATATCCCCAGTTACGTTAGTACTGGTACGGATCATATCTATGATGCGGTCGATAGCAGCGATAAAGGCGATACCTTCTAATGGTAAGCCGACAACGCCTAAGGTTACCGACAGCATCACCATGGCGCTTCCTGGTACACCTGCTGTGCCTACAGAGGCCACGGTGGCGGTAACCGCAATTAGCATGTAGTCGGTCATGTCCAGTGGAATACCATAGATTTGAGCGATAAATATGGCAGCAATAGCGGGATAGATACCACCACAGCCATCCATATTCATGGTTGCGCCTAAAGGCAGTACAAAAGCACCGTACTGTTTAGAGACACCCATAGATTCAGTACAACGTGTGCTTGCTGGTAAAGTACCGAAGCTTGATGCGGTAGTAAAGGCAACCAGTTGAGCCGGCATCGCTTTACGGAAGAACTGCAGTGGACTGAGTTTAGCGGCAAATTTTATTAGCCCACCGTAAACAAAGATAATATGGATAAGTGCAGCGATGTAGATAGCGGCAATAAACTTACCTAAAGGAAGTAGAGTCGAAAGACCATATTCACCCACGACCCAAGCCATTAAACCAAATACACCGATAGGGGTGAGCTGAAGTACCATGCGAGTGAGTTGGAACATCACCTCTGCACCCGCTTCGAATGCCTGTTTTAATGGGACGGCTTTCTCACCTACCTTGTTGATGGCTATGCCGACCAATGCCGCAAAAACAATGATCTGCAATACCTTACCTTCGGCGAGCGAAGCAAACGGGTTAACTGGGATCATATCCAACAGCACCTGGGCAAATCCTGGGACATGACGTTCACGTACCTCAGTTGTTACTAGCTCCATCGAGCCGCCCATATCGATAAGCGAACCTACGGTTAACCCTATTAATGAGGCTAAGGTACCTGTGAACATAAACATGGCTAAGGTTTTAAAACTGAGTCGTTTTAGGCTCACTTGCGAACCGAGCGAGGTGATGCTGACCACGATGGCACAGAAGACGAGTGGGGCAACTAACATCTTAATTGCACTGATAAATAGATCGCCAAGGGGCTTGAGTGCCGTTGCTGATTCGCCGAAAATAACACCTATGCTGGCACCTAAAATAAAGCCAGCTAAGACTTTCTGCCAAAAGGGGATCTGCTTAATGGTTTGCCACATTATGAATTTTCCAATTTTTATTATTTTACCTAAAGGATATCAAACTGCCCTTTGAGATCATTGAGGTAATAAGTCAGTAAGTAATATTTTATCTGCTCAATACAGGAGCAAAGAAGTTAGGCCATTATCCGATGTTTTCATTGTATAGATAGCACTACTTGCAAAACAAACCGATTTCGTTATAACTTATTGTGATAATAGAGTTTGTTTTAATAACTTTAATGGTTAACAGGTGATTAACATGAAACATGTTTTACCGAATAAAAATAAAAAATTACGATTTTTCATTAGGTAAGCTTTTATGACAACGTTATGGTTGATGTTTAGTGCCGCTTTTCTTGCTGCAACCCTGTTACCGGGAGGATCAGAAGTTTTACTTGTCGCTCTGTTAAATGAAAGCCGTTCTGAATGGCTATCTTTAGTGGTTGTTGCAACAATAGGCAATACTCTCGGTGCCATGACCAGCTTCTATTTAGGGCGTTTAGGTCGGTTTGCACGCAGTCCAGAGGCGATGACGCAGGGTAAATACCGTCACAGCGTGAACATGATTCAAAAATATGGTTATTGGGCACTGCTACTGTCTTGGGCACCGTTAATCGGTGATCTTTTATGTTTATTAGCAGGGTGGATGAAACTTCCACTGCTTAGATCGACTCTGATGATATTAATAGGTAAGTGCATTCGTTATCTCTTAGTGGCAGCTTTTGCGCTTCAATGGTTATAAATACCGGGTAGAGACTCGGTTTATAAGGAGTTTTACAGTGAGAAGATGGATATTAGCCGTGGCTATCTCTGCCGCGTTGGCAGGATGTGCAAGTCAAGAGGCCGAGTCAAACCTGCCTAAAGGTGTCAGCCTGATTGAATCGGTTAGCCTAGCTGATTCAGAGGTCGGTATTGCCTATAAAAAATATCAGCTCGCTAATGGCCTCACGGTTCTCCTGCATCAAGATAGATCGGATCCTTTAGTGCATGTCGATGTGACCTACCATGTGGGCTCGGCGAGAGAGCTAGAGGGACGTTCAGGCTTTGCTCACCTTTTTGAACATATGATGTTTCAAGGTTCCCAGCATGTTGGCGATGAGCAGCACTTTAAAACAGTGACCCAAGCTGGCGGAAACCTTAACGGCACAACCAATACAGATAGAACCAACTATTTTGAAACTGTACCCAGTAATCAGCTGGAGAAGATGCTCTGGCTTGAATCAGATCGTATGGGCTTTTTCCTTCCTGCGTTAACGGAGGAAAAGTTTGAGGTTCAGCGTGAAACCGTCAAAAATGAACGTGCTCAGCGCATCGACAATCAGCCATATGGTCGTATGGGTGAGCAGTTTAATCAAGCTTTCTACCCCCAAGGGCATCAATACTCTTGGCCTGTGATTGGTTGGCCTGAAGATCTGGAAAGGGCGAGTTTAGCTGATGTTAAAAACTTCTTTAAACGTTGGTATGGACCGAATAACGCCACTTTAACTGTGGGTGGTGATTTTGATGAGTTGCAAACGTTAGCTTGGATAAATAAGTACTTTGGTGAGATCCCATCTGGGCCCGAAGTCACATCAGATAAGAAGTCATTAGTCACCTTAGATAAGACCCGTTATATCTCAATGGAAGACAAGGTGCATCTTCCTTTGATTCGAATTGGTTTCCCAACCGTTTATGCTCGCCATGAAGATGAAGCGGCGCTGGATCTGCTCTCGAACATTCTCGGAGGTGGCAAAACCTCTATCTTCTATAAAAACTTAGTTAAAGATGGCTATGCCGTTCAGGCGGGGGTGAGTCACCCCTGTCAGGAGCTTGCTTGTCAGTTTTCTATGTACGCCTTAGCAAACCCAGCTAAAGGCGGGCAGCTAAAAGATCTTGAACAGAAGATGAAGCAGTCCATTGAAGAGTTTGAGGCCCGCGGCGTGACAGATGAAGATCTGCAGAAGGTGAAGGTGCAATTTGAAGCCGGTACCATCTTTGGTCTGCAAAGTGTCTCTGGTAAGGTGTCGACACTGGCCTTTAATCAGACATTTTCGGGCAACCCGAATATGATCGCTTCAGACTTAGCTCGCTATGCTAATGTCACTAAAGCTGACGTGATGCGCGTCTTTAACACTTATATTAAAAATAAGCCTATGGTGGTGATAAGTGTTGTGCCTGAAGGGCAGAAGCAGTTGATTGCCCATGAAGATAATTTTACTCCACCTGTACTGACGGTATCAGATGTTGCGGTAAAAGAGCTAGATACACATCAACAGATCACCTCCTCATTCGATCGAACGGTTATGCCTGCTGCGGGTGAAGCGCCGGTGCTTAAATCTCCAGAGCTATGGCGAGGCAAGCTTGCCAACGGCATTGAGGTGATTGGCACCGAGAGTGAAGAGACACCGACGGTTGAGCTAGTGATATACCTCAATGGTGGTCACAGGTTAGTCCCGGTTAGCAAAGCTGGGCTTGCTGGGTTAACAGCGGCCATGCTCAATGAGTCAAGTCAGAAGCATAGTGCAGAGGAGTTGGCGCAAGCATTGGAGATGTTAGGCAGTCGTGTGAGCTTTGGTGCTAGTGGCTATCAGAGCTACATTCAGATCTCGAGTTTAACCTCTCATCTAGATGAAACCTTGGCCATTGTCGAAGAGCGCCTGTTTGAGCCAGCCTTCAAAAGTGAAGATTTTAAGCGTCTTAAACAGCAACAGCTCCAAAGCCTGCAGCATATGATGTCAGATCCTAACTATACCGCCGAAACCGCCTTTGATGGTTTACTCTACGGTACCGAGAGCCCACTAGGGGTTAGCAGTAATGGTACCTTAGAGACAGTATCAGGGTTAACCTTAGAGGATATAAAAGCTTTTTATCGTCAGCAATATACAGGTGGTAATGCGCAAATTGTCGCTGTGAGTAACCTCAATGAAACTGAGGTGCTGGCCAAACTTAGTGGGTTATCTCACTGGACTGGTGAGGCTTCGACTCTGCCTGCATTAACAGATTTGCCAGAGCTTAAAGGCGGAACTGTTTACATTTTGGATAAGCCTGGCGCTGCTCAGTCGGTTATCAAGATAGGTAAGCAGGGGTTGCCATGGGATGCAACAGGGGAGTTTTTTAAATCATATCTGATGAACTATCCCTTAGGCGGCGCTTTTAATAGCCGTATTAACCTTAACCTTCGTGAAGATAAAGGTTACACCTATGGCGCTCGAAGTTTCTTCTCTGGTGGTATTGAGCTTGGTGTGTTTGAAGCTAAGGCGAGTGTGAGAACCGATGTAACCGCCGCCTCTTTGGTTGAATTTGCTAAAGAGATTAACCGATACCAAGCTCACGGTATGACAGATAAAGAGCTGGCCTTTATGAAAGCCTCTATCTCTCAAGGTAAGGCACTTGATTATGAGACTCCTTACCAAAAAGCTGGCTTTATGCGTCGTATCCAGCGTTACGGCCTAGATGCTAACTTTACCGATAAACAGACTGAGCTCACCAAGAGTGTGACTAAGTCTGAGCTTAATCAACTGGCGAAAGAGCAGTTAAAGCTTGATCAGATGATCCTTGTGATTGTGGGGGATAGAGCCAAGATTGAGGCGGATATTAAAGCACTTGGATATCCAGTTTCGATTTTAGAGTTGTAATTTGTATAGCAGCCCCATATATCTAAGGATCTGAGTTGTTGTATCTGATCACCATTAACTTAAGAGTGAGTGGCTTCAGATACTGCTTTACTTTATAGGTCGAATGAGAGTTAACTAGCGTGATGGAGCCTTGTTCATCATCTTACTAGTCCTGCCACCTTGCTATAAGAGGGCGTTTTGAAAGTAAATAGGACTTAAGCTGGTCTGACACATATAGACAAAAATGATGACGAAACTAGAGAAAAATATATTGAACTCTTTCAATGAAGTAATTGAGCATCTCTCGAACTCTGAGGGGCGTAATGCACTACAGGGAATGCAACGTGGTATTGAGCGTGAAGCATTGAGGATCAATGGCTCTGGAGAGCTTGCGACCGACCGTCATCCACAAGCGTTAGGCTCTGCGTTAACTCATTCGCGGATCACAACCGATTACAGTGAGTCACTGTTAGAGTTTATCACTCCTGTTTACAAGGATATCGATAACTTACTACAAGATCTGACTTACACTCATGCTTTTACAGTTCAAAATCTTGATAATCAAAGACTTTGGCCAGTAAGCATGCCTTGCTATGTTGGTGATGTAAAAGATATCCCAATCGCTAATTATGGGATCTCAAACTCAGGCATGATGAAGAGTCTGTATCGAAAAGGACTAACCTATCGATATGGCGCTCAGATGCAGATTATTTCTGGGGTACACTTTAACTTCTCTGTCTCAAATGAGCTTTGGGATAACTTGTATGCCTACTCTGGTAGCTCGCTTAGCAAAAGTGATTTTATTTCGGAGTCCTACCTTGGCTTGATCCGTAACTATCGCCGTATGGTGTGGGTACTACCCTATCTATTTGGCGCATCTCCAGCACTGTGTAGCTCCTTTATCAAACAGCAAGAGACAGATATACCGTTTGAGAAGATGGGCAAAGGTACCCTGTATCTTCCCTATGCAACCTCACTGCGTATGAGCGACCTTGGCTATACCAACAAGGAGCAGGAGCAGCTTAATATCAGCTATGACTCGCTGGATAAATACTTGGCGGGTATGAAAATAGCCATAGGTAAGTCCTCGAAAAACTTTGAAGAGATTGGGGTGAAAGTTGATGGTGAGTATCGTCAGTTAAATGCCAATGTACTGCAGATTGAGAATGAATTTTACTCACCTATTCGTGCTAAACGGGTCACGGAAAATGGTGAGAAGCCATCAGAGGCGTTAGCAAGAGCGGGTATAGAGTATATTGAAGTTAGAGCCTTGGATGTTAATCCATATAGCCCTATCGGTATTGAAGCATCCCAAGTAAGGTTTTTAGATCTATTTCTACTTCACTGCCTGTTAAATACAGCGCCTGCGAGTGATGCGGCTCAAGAGGCCGAGATCTCAAGTAACTTGAGTCGAGTGATTTTAGAGGGGCGTAAACCAGGATTAGAGCTGAGCAGAAACGGCGAATCAATCACGTTATCTGCTTGGATGAATCAGCTGTTTGATGATCTTGAGCGTTTATGTGTACTGCTTGACGATGGCAGTGATGGCGCTTACCACCAAGCCTTGATTCGATGGAGAGCGGCGGTAGATGATCCTGAACGTTCAATTTCTGGCTTAATTATGAAAGAGCTGAAATCGGCTCAAACAGATCATGGTTACTGGGTGAAGGCGTTGGCTGAAACCTACTTTAATACGTTAAATGAGTATCCATTGCCAGAAAGTGTCGAACAGCTGTATCGACAAGCTGCAGCGGAATCGATAGAGAAACAGAGAGTGATGGAGGTTGAAACCAACCAAAGTTTCGATGCGTTTCTTGCTGAGTATTTTGCTGAGCCCTCATCTGAGGTCAAGACTCAGGTTAGTAACGCCTGATGAGCTTATGGGGTAATCAGGTTGTACTGCTTTTAGGAGTGTGCTTGCTCCTGTCTGCGTGTGCATCTCAGCCTGATACGAGCCGATATTGTGGCACTGTGTCGGGCTATTCAGAGCCCGATCGAGAGCAAAATATCTATCGCGTAGTGGTGACACATCTTAATGGTAAGCCTGTTATCTCAAAACCTAACTATCAGCTCTCTCCCGGAGTCTATGAGTTTACTCTGGCGGAGTTGATAGACTCTCCTGCTTTAAAGGTGAAGCTGGCAGCGAGAACGCCTAAAGTCTTGTCTGTTAAGGTTGAAGCTAATCAGAGGTATCATATCGCGGCAAGGTTTAATACCGATAAAGTCTACCGTGGTAACAATACTGCTTTTTGGGAGCCAGAGGTATGGTTTGCAGAGGAGGACGAGTGTGAGCTACCTGAGATAAAATAATCCCGTTTTTATCTGGCCTGTAATTGCTTCTTTTTTCTATCAATGTGACACTATGGCTTTGATAATTTAGCCTTTCGGTATTTTCATTGATGAAACCTTCTATCTACATAATCGCGTTATTTATGGCTATCTTCTTGTCGGGCTGCGCGACCTCTCCTCCTAAAGAACCTGAGAACTTATGTTCTATCTATCAAGAGAATCGCGATTGGTATGAGGCGGCTAAAAACACGCGGGAGAAGTGGGGCGTACCTGTTCATATCCCTCTGGCCATGATGTATCAAGAGAGTTCATTTAAGCATAATGCCGCGCCACCAATGGAGTATTTTCTTGGGTTTATCCCTATTGGCAGAGCAAGTGATGCCTATGGTTATGCCCAAGCTAAAACCATGACTTGGGATGATTATGTCAAAGAGACGGGGAACTCTTGGTCGAGTCGCAGTAACTTTGATGATGCCATGGATTTTATGGGCTGGTTTATCTATAAAACCAATAAGATCAATGGTGTTTCTAAATGGGATGCCCGCAATCAATACCTCAATTACCATGAGGGTTGGGGTGGATATAAACGTAAGACCTACAACCAGAAACCTTGGTTAATTAAGGTTGCTAAGCGGGTGGATGATAGGGCAAAGCGTTATGCTGCCCAGTACCATACCTGTAAGGAAGATCTGGACTCCTCTTGGTTATGGCGTCTGTTTTTTGGCTGATGTTAAAGTATAAAAAAGCCGAGATATTACAGTGTGATATCTCGGCTTCATAATACCAATCGGTATAAGCTAAATCATGAGTTAACTTTGCAACAATCGCTCCGCCATTAACCGCACGCCAGGGTAATCTTGCTCAGGTAACATATCAGCCAGTTGCAGTAGCTTATTGCCTAACGCGCTGTTATCTTTAGCTGAAACATTGATGTGTCCCATTTTTCGACCAGCCCGTTGAGCTTTGCCATACCAGTGACTTTTAACATCATCAATGGTTAGTACTTGCGATGGAATTGCGTCTTGACCCAACACATTGATCATCACACTTGGCTTTTGCGCTTGTGTGCAACCTAGTGGCAATCCGGCAACCGCACGTAGGTGGTTTTCAAACTGGCTGCAAGCAGTCCCTTGTTGGGTCCAGTGACCTGAATTATGCACGCGAGGGGCGATCTCATTAACCATCAAGGTGCCTGAAACCTCAAAAAACTCGATAGCCAGTACGCCAACATAATCCATAGATACCGAGAGCTTATTGAAGGCATCTATGGCTTGCTGCTGGATTTTTTCATCCATCTCAATCGCTAGGGATAGAGTGAGTACTCCATTGGTATGCTGGTTTTCAGTGACGGGATAAATTTCTACATTGCCCTCTTTATTACGGGCTCCAATCACAGAGACTTCACGATCAAATGGGATCATTTTTTCTGCAATAATGGTGTGGGGGAAACTCTCAGTTCCGCTGGCAATAAATCCGGCCATCTCAGCCCAAATAGCGTCAACTTGATCTAATGACTTTAAACGCCACTGTCCTTTGCCATCATAACCCGCTTGGCAAGTTTTTATCACAAGAGGTAAGTCGAGCAGAGAAACGGCATCTAACAGGTGCTGTTTCTCTGTGATCAACTGATAGGGAGCTGATGGCACACCGGTTTTATCGAGTAGCTCTTTCTCAATACTGCGGTCACCACCTGTTTTGATGGCAGTTTTACCTGGGTAGAACTTGCCACTTTGACAGCACAGAGCTAAGACATCATCAGGAATATGCTCAAACTCAGAGGTGATCACATCAACCATTGAGATAGCTTGCTCTAAGCTTTGCTCAAACACTTGATGGGTAAGTGGGTGAATGATTTTTTGAGAGCCGACATCAAAAGCGCGCACATTTAAGTCCAGTGGCGCCCCCTCTAAACTCATCATACGTGCTAGTTGTCCAGCACCTAAAACTAATATGTTCATATTAAATAGCAGGGTCCGGATTAAGAAGTACTGAGTCGGTTTGTGCCTGACGGAAAGCTTCTATTTTCGCAAAGATTTCAGGTTGCTGACATCCTAGAATTTGCGCGGCTAATAAGCCTGCATTGGCAGCACCAGGATCGCCAATCGCCAAGGTACCTACAGCAACTCCCTTCGGCATTTGGCAAATAGAGAGTAGTGAGTCAATACCGTTGAGGGCTTTAGATTTAACCGGCACGCCCAAAACTGGCAAGCTGGTGTGAGCAGCAACCATGCCAGGAAGGTGCGCAGCACCGCCAGCACCAGCAATAATGACTTTTATGCCACGCTCTGCAGCGGTTGAGGAGTATTCAGCAAGTAGCTGCGGAGTTCGATGTGCTGAAACCACACGAGTTTCATAGGCGATACCAAATGTATCTAACATTTGCGCCGCATGTTCCATGGTCGGCCAGTCAGATTTGGAACCCATAATGATACCAACTTTCATACATACTCCTTCGTAGGGTGAGCTTAAAAACACGACATAGGTGAAATTTGCGCATGATTATACACATACACGCCTGTTAATCGAAGCTTTGCTGGCAAATTGCTCAGTTTGATTAAGTCTATGATAGCTTGATGATGCATTTAGTTAGAGGTTGAGCTGAATGAAATGAATAGTGAGCTTAATTGTTCATTAATAAAACGCCAGCAAGTTTCCGTTTGCTGGCGTTTTTGTACTGATCTTTTACTGAAAATGGTTTACCTAATGGGGATGTTTTTCTAGAGCGTCACTCAGAGTTGGATAGAAGTGCAGTAAGCCATCTATGGGTTGTATTTTTGCTCTTGCTAAAGTTCGGATGGGCTGGAACTGCAGATCGGTGATCACCAGCTCGCTTTGCTTTGCCTTTAAATGTTCCAGTAACTTAGTTAATGATGCTAAGCCTCCTGCATCTAAAATAGAGACGCCGTCTAGATAGAGAACAATGGTTTGTCGCTCCTTTGCTAATAGGGTTATCTCAGAGAAGATAGAATCGGCAGCGGCAAAAAACAGCGGGCCGTTGACTTTCAATACTGACCAGTGCTGTGGAGTGTCTCTGTCTATATAACGCCTATTTTGACTAATATCATAGAGCCTAGTCATCTCGGCAATCTCTTTCATAAATAGCAGGGCCGCTAATACAATTCCGACAGTGATCGCAATCACCATGTCGAAAATAACGGTAAGTGAGAAGCAGGTGAGGAAGACGATAATATCGCTCTTAGGTGCGGATTTTATCAGGTGTACCGCCTTAGGTGCCTCACTCATGTTCCAAGCGACAACAAGTAGCAGAGCCGCCATGGCTGGCATAGGAAGATAGGCGAGGATATTGGCTAGCAGAAGCAGACCCAGTAGTAAAACGATGGAGTGGATCATGCCCGCTATCGGACTCTGAGCGCCAGCTTTCACATTGGCTGCACTTCTTGCTATGGCTGCTGTTGCTGGGATACCGCCAAAGAAAGGGGCAATAATATTACCGATCCCTTGACCTAGAAGTTCACTATTGGCGCTGTGTCTTTTTCCTGTCATCCCATCGAGTACAACAGCACATAAAAGGGATTCAATCGCACCTAACATAGCGATTGCAAAGGCGCTGGGAAGCAGAGCTTGTACCATGCTCCAACTAAAACCTAAGGCGTGATGATTGGCGCCATCTTGTAGCCAAGGTAACTCAAAGCTTGGCATTAAAGGTGGGATCCCCATGCCGATGCTGCCATCGGCTAAGGTATAACTAAATCGAGTGCCTATGGTTTCAACTACAGTTCCATCTTGATTAAACCACAGTGCGAGAAAACTGCCGATAATGATGGCGGGTAGATGTGCAGGGATCGGCGTTTTTAATTTCGGCCATAAGAGCATGACAGCAAATGTCGCTAAAGCCACGCTGGTGCTAGCACTCTCCATGGTGGGCATTGCATCTGTAAGTGTCCCTAATTTATCAATATAGTGCTCTGGCATCTCAGCCATGGTGAGCCCGAAGAAATCTTTAAGTTGCAGTGTCGCGATTACCACCCCGATCCCAGCAGTAAAGCCTAAGGTGACAGGTTCGGGGATATATTGAATAAGTCGCCCAAGCTTTAACAGTGACATGATGACTAAGATAACGCCAGACATCACAGTTGCCATCAGTAAACCTGCAAGACCGAACTCTTGGGCTATGGGGTAGAGCAGTACAACAAATGCGGCAGTTGGACCTGATATGCTGTATCGCGAGCCACCAGTCAAAGAGATGATAAAACCGCCAATAATCGCGGTATAAAGTCCATATTGGGGAGGTACACCACTGGCGATGGCAAGAGCCATTGCTAAAGGAATGGCGATAATCCCTACCGAGATCCCCGCGAGTAGATCTTTCCCTAGGCGTTTGAGGTTGTACTTCTCCTTGATACAAGCTTCAGAAAAAGCATGACCCAAAGAGAGAGAGAATAGATGAGCTTTATGTGGCACGTTAATCAATCCCGAAAAGGTGAAACGGTCTTAAGTCGGTGTTCAGGCACTGAACCTTGTTTTTACTTGTAGGTAAAACCGCTTACAGGGGGGCTTTGAGAGTGTGAAAAAAGCACGTTTATTTGAGGCACGTGAATCGCTCCTGAGTAGAAAGAATTCTATATCAGTAGATATCAGCAAGTGAGTGGCAAAAGAGTCTGTTTGTCAGTATTGCGGGTATGAACTTGATTAGGTATTAGGCAAAAGTACCATATTTTCACTTTTTAAAATGTGATCTAAGTCGCTGGAGCTTAATACTTTATGAAGTGCTTCAAATGGTGATGATGACCTAACTATATAGATTGAATTATTTTTAACCCTTTTGGTTTCTCTCTGCGTTTATATATCTACTAGATAGCAAAGCGGAATTGAAAGGAGAGCGAGATGAAGATTCAACCCCAAATTAGTGCTAGAGAAAAAGGATGTAGATTATCCAGAGTTTCAGCTTCACTGTTATTGAGCTCAAGTTTAGCGTTAGTGGCCTGTAGTGGGCAGCAAGCTATCGAGTCCAAAGAGGAGAAAGGGGCGAATGACAATAAGCAAAGTGAGCTCTCCACGGGGAAGTCTGAGTCCAATCCTATTGCGGGGAGTTCACCGAACCAGCAAAGTATCGACACTGCCTCAGGGATTAGAGGTGTAGAGATGCAGTCTGAGGCGAGCCAAGATGAAGTGAGTGTGCGTGAGACCTACCGAACAGCTAAGCAAGCCAGTGAACGCATGATGTCAATGAAGGTTCATTCTCGTCCAGAGTCCTTTGCTCTGATGGGACTGCCCTCACGTCCAAGCCAAGATATTTATCTTCCAGAGCTGCAAAATCGCGACAAGTTTGAGCGTCAAGTTGCCAACGGGATTATGGTTGCAGGGGAGATCCCGGTCTCTACTTTCTCTATCGATGTCGATACTGGCAGTTATTCGACCTTGAGACGCTCGATTAATCACGGAGTGCTGCCAGAGAGGGGCACTGTTCGTGTGGAGGAGTTGATTAACTATTTTGCTTATCAATACCCCGCACCAGATACAAGAGAGCAGCCATTTAGTGTGAATACTGAACTTGCGCCATCACCATACAATCCCCATAAAATGTTGCTTAGGATTGGTCTTAAAGGCTTTGAAAAAGAGAAAGCGGATTTAGGGGCTAGTCAGTTAGTGTTTCTGCTTGATGTGTCGGGCTCAATGTCGTCACAAGATAAGTTGCCACTACTGAAAAATGCCATGAAGATGCTGAGTCAACAACTCGATGAGCGCGATCGTATCTCGATTGTGGTCTATGCCGGTGCGTCTGGAGTCGTGCTCGATGGGGTCAAAGGTAATGACACCCTTGCCATCTCTCAGGCGTTGGATAAATTAAAAGCGGGTGGCTCGACCAATGGAGGCGCAGGGATTGAGCTTGCTTATCAACTCGCGCAGAAACATTTTATTGCCGGCGGGGTCAACCGAGTTATTTTGGCCACAGATGGTGACTTTAATGTGGGAGTATCGGATCAGCAGGCTCTGGAAGATATGATTGAGGAGAAGCGCAAGCAAGGTATTGCCTTGACCACTTTAGGGTTTGGGCAGGGAAACTATAATGATCATCTGATGGAGCAACTGGCAGATAAAGGTAATGGCCACTATGCCTATATCGACACCTTAAATGAGGCTCGTAAAGTGCTGGTGGATGAGATTAGCGCAACATTACTGACTATAGCTAAAGATGTGAAGGTGCAGATTGAGTTTAATCCAGCACTGGTATCTGAGTATCGTCTCATCGGTTATGAGAACCGAGCACTAAATCGTGAGGACTTTAATAATGACAAGGTCGATGCTGGTGAGATAGGTGCGGGGCACAGGGTGACAGCCTTGTATGAACTTAGTTTTGTGGACAGCCCGAATCAAGCTAACGATGCGCTTAGGTATGGTTTGGATACCAAGACGGGTAAAGAGAAGTACAGCCGCAATGAGTTAGCTTATTTGAAACTCAGATACAAGCCTATAGGCCAAGAGAAGAGTGAGCTTATCAGTTATCCGATTTTAACAAGCACAGCGCTTGATGAGTTTGCCCAAGCCAGTGATGATTTTAGGTTTGCGGCCGCAGTGGCTGGCTTTGGTCAACTGATTAATCACAGCCACTATCTGCATGAGATGGACTATGCCAAAGTGAGTGACATTGCTCAGGCTGCAATGGGAGAGGATAATTTTGGTTATCGTCATGAATTTGTGCAACTCACTAAAACCGCAGGTTTATTGGCTCTACAAACTGAGCCAGAGCAAGTTGGAAGTGCTGTAGTAGACAAAGAGGAGCGAGCCGTGCACACTTTCCAGCATTAAGTTTCCTGAAGGTAGGTTCAGGGAGGCCGATGAGTTTGGAGAATCGCGTGGCAGAAGCATTGGATAAGAGAGGCGAAGCTGACAGTGATCAAGTCTTAATGTTGCAATATATGCAGGGAGATATGTCAGCATTTGAGTCACTGTATCAAAAACATAAGGGCGGTTTATATCGCTATTTCGTTCGTCAGATAGGTGACCTTCAGTTGGCTGAAGATCTTTATCAAGACACTTGGGGGCGGGTGATTAAAGCAGCGGCGAGTTATGAGGCAAGTGCGAAGTTCACCACTTGGCTGTATCGAATTGCACATAACCTACTGATTGATCACGTTAGAGCCGTAAAGCCTGTGGATCACTTTAGTGAAGTATTCACCGAGGAGCAGGACGCAGACTCTTTTTTACCGAGTGATGAGCAAGCGCCAGAAACGCAATTTATAGCCTGGACTAAAGCTCAGCTGCTTAAGCACTGCATCTCACTACTGCCTACAGTACAAAAAGAGGCTTTGCTGCTTAATATGGAAGCGGGGTTTACGGCTGGAACCATTGCCGAGGTGGTCGGAACATCACTTGAGGCGACGAAAAGTCGTATTCGTTACGCCAATCAGAGTTTAAAGACGTGTGTCATGAACAAATGGCAGGAGGTTGAAAGTGAAAGATGAAAATGTTGATAAACCTGCTGAATTTGATGATGAACTTCAGCAGTTATACCGAGCTCAGGAGCTGGAGGTGCCCAGTGCTGAATTGGATGAGGCGATTTTAAAGCTTGCTCGAGCTTCAGTGAAAAAAAGCCAAGATGATAATGTGGTCATCGTAGAGACGAGTTTTTGGCGTCGCCATCGTTGGCCACTGTCATCGGCAGCCTCTGTCATGTTTGTCGCAACCTTACTCTTGATTAATCAAGATGTCACCCAAGATATATTGTCTGATGATGTTCCAGTTATGATGCAGATGAGTGAGCCACAAGGTGAGCTTGGAGACGGTGAGAGTACGCAGCCTGCGGCAATGGAGACTCGCTCCTATGCTGGAGATAAAGGTGTTGAAGAGCAAAATGTGCAAGCAACCGATAAGATGGAACGAACTGCACCTAGAGCCATGGCAAGTGCGCCTCAAGCAGAAGCCTTACCTGCAAAGTCGTCACTTAACACTGCTCAGCAGCAAAGCGATCCAAATATGGAAGGTATTGCGATATCAATTGATGATATTGACCAAGATGTGAGAGCGAAAATTGAATCTCTCTCTAGTAGTAAGTCGGCTAAGACCGCGTCTCAACGTGAAGCTGTGGTGAGTGCAAAACAGGCGCTGAATCATCTTGAAAGTTTAGTGGAGATGGAGAAGTGGGCTGACGCTGAAAAATTAGTGTTGAAGATCCGCAGAAACTATCCAGAGTTAAGAAGTGAGGAGCACCCTCAATACGTCAGATGGAAAGCGTTAAGTGAGCAGGTCATTATTCCTCTGCCTAAGCCTAAAGTGCCAAGCTCAGATAAGTAGCTAACCTTAAGAAACAGCCCCTGATAGCCAGTCTATTAGGGGCTGAAAACTGTCAAAATGGTGTTAAAGCAGGTCTCTAAACCAATCCCATATCCCTAGTGAAGTGCCCTCCAGCAGATCTATCCCCATTGCCGATTTTAGGATGTAGAGGATGAATAAGCCTAAAAGGATACTGATGGCGATAAAACTTAATACCAAGCCGACAAACATCAACATAGAAGCATGTTTCTCACGCCGTGTATAAGCACGTTTGTTTTTGCCTAGTAGGAAGACATAAAAAAAACGTAAACGAACAAAGGGAAATGAAAAGGTGCCACGGTTATCGATAAAGTGCTTGGCCCAAGTCCGATCGCCTAAGGCTATCCTGAATCCTTGCAGCTGTGTATCTGTATAGCTATCGGCGATCTCTTTTGGTAGTTTTTTGAGTAGCTTGTCGATAATAGGATCTTGTCTGATAGGCAAAGCATCTGCTTCATTCATGATCTCAATATCTTCCAAGACTGTTTTTGTTGCAGCACTCTCCTGATCGCCTTGCTCCATAGATAACCCGAGTTATTGGATAATATTTGTTAAGTATAGTCAGTTAGCTGTACACATTTAGTAATAATTCTTACTGACTATTTTACTGTTGAATTAATAAAAGTTTGTTACCTTGTTGGCCATAAAAATTTAAATAAAAATAATGAGCTAAAAATGAAACCTCGCCTCTCACTTATTTGCACCCTATTGGCACTCGGTGGTCTAAATTTTTCGACCGCGATTGCATCAGAATCGACAGCACTTCCAGGCTACTACCGAGCACCAGCGCTGAGTGACAATACGTTAGTTTTTACCGCCGAAGGTGATCTCTGGACTAAGCCGATGGGTGAGCTGCAAGCGCAAAGGTTAACGAGTTTGCCTGCACAGGAGTTAGGGGCAACTATCTCTAAAGATGGTAAGTGGGTGGCTTATGTCGCCAACTATGAGGGGGCCAGTGAGGTCTATGTGATCCCGATAGCGGGTGGTCAGGCTAAGCGGGTAAGTTTTGAAAATAGTCGTGTTCGGGTTCAGGGCTGGACAGCTGATGGCAAAGTGCTTTACGCCACTGATAATGCTTTTGGTCCGGCTAACTACTGGGTATTGAGAACGGTTAACCCCGGGACGTTAGAGGCTCAAGACCTGCCGCTGGCCGATGCCATTGAAGGGGCAATTGATGATAAGGGCGAGTACCTTTACTTTACGCGTTTTGGTCTACAAACCACAGGAGATAATGCCAAGGTCTATCGTGGTGGCGCTAAGGGCGAATTATGGCGTTATAAGCTCAACTCAGATCAAGAGGCGAAGTTATTAACTAGTGCTCATCAAGGCTCTGTTCGTCAACCTATGTTGTGGGACAACCGTCTCTATTTTATCAGTGATGCAGATGGCAATGATAACTTCTGGTCGATGGCACTCGATGGCAGTGATATCAAGCAGATCAGTGATTTTAAAGAGTGGTCGGTTCGTGGAGCGCGTCTAGATAAAGGCAAGATAGTGTTTCAGCAAGGGGCTGACATAAAGTTGCTAGATCTGAGTAATCATGAGAGCCGCACTCTGGATATTCAACTGGTTTCTGACTTTCCCCATCGCCGTGCTCACTGGGTCAATAGCCCGATGAAGTATGCGACCTCTACTCAGCTTTCACCTGAGGGGGATAAGGTTGTTATCACGGCAAGAAGTCATGTTGCGATAGCGGGAACCGATGGCTCTCGCCTAGTTGAATTGGCACTTCCTGGAAGCAGCCGAGTGCGATCTGCTGTGATGAGTCCAGATGGAAACTGGGTGTATGGGATAAGCGATGCATCGGGAGAGCAGGAGATCTGGCGTTTTCCTGCCGATGGCAGTCAGGGAGCAAAACAGTTAACTAAAGATGGCACGACTCTGCGGATGGGGATTAAGCTTTCGCCCGATGGTCGTTACATCGCGACAGATGATTACAATGGTGACCTTTGGCTATTGGACCTGAAAAGGAATCGCACTAAAAAAATCATTACTCAAGGCGAAGGCTTAGGTCCCTATGCCGATGTGGTTTGGTCGGGGGATAGCCAATACATCGCCGTGACCAAATTTGAGTTAGGCACACCAAGGCCGCAAATAGTGCTTTATTCATTGGATGATGATCGAAGTGAAACCTTAACCAGTGATAAATATGAGTCATACGCACCAGCATTTAGCCCTGACGGTCAATGGCTATACTTTCTCTCAGACCGTCAATTTAGCTCAACTCCTACCTCGCCTTGGGGCGATCGTAATATGGGCCCTATGTTTGATAAGCGTACTGAAATATTTGCTTTAGCCTTAGATAAAGATGCCAAGTTCCCATTTCGTCAACCTGATGAGTTAACCCAAACAAGATCGGTTGGTAAAGAGGACAAAGCAGCGGGCACAGCGGACGTTAAAGTCGATTGGAATGGTCTGGGTCAGCGTTTATGGCAGGTGCCAGTTGCTTCGGGTAACTACTCTGCGCTTAAGGTGAACGATAACGGCCTCTATTTTATTGAGCAGGCTTCGGGCAAAGAGAGTGTACCAGCCCTTAAAGTGGTTAAGTTTGACCCTTTATCACCAAAGGTTGAGACCTTTAGTGAGGATGTTGGCAGTTTTGGTCTCTCAGTCGATGGCAAGAAACTCTTTATCCGTAAGCACAGCAAAGATGGTCAAGATATGTTGATCGTCGATGCTGCTGACAAGCTTCCTAAAAAGTTGACCAATGCTAAGGTGCAGACCCAAGCGTGGCAGTTAGCCATAGAGCCTGCACTTGAGTGGCAGCAGATGTTTGAAGATGCTTGGCTAATGCACAGGGACTCTTTCTTTGATAAGCAGATGCGCGGTCTTGACTGGCAAGCGACAAAGCAAAAGTATCAACCATTGGTGGACAGATTAACCGATCGACATGAACTCAATGATATCTTTAAACAGATGATGGGCGAGTTAGACTCACTGCACTCTCAGGTGCGTGGTGGCGACCTTCCTAAAGATCAGGATATGGCAAAAGCGGCAAGTCTTGGCGCTCGTTTAGCACAGACAAAAAATGGAGTAGAGATCACTCATATCTATGCCAACGATCCTGAGTTGCCATCTCAAGCCGCCCCACTGGCGCAGATTGGAGTGGACGCTAAAGTCGGTGATATCTTGGTGGAGATTAACGGTAAGAGCATCACAAACCGCGCCGATGTGACTCGTTTTTTAACTAATCAGGCTAAAAAACAGGTGCTGCTGACCCTCAAGCGCGGCAGTAAACAGCACAAGACCATAGTTAAACCTGTGTCTGCTAGTCGTGATGCCAAGCTTAGATATTTAGATTGGGTTAATTCAAATGCTGAAAAAGTGAGTGAGGCCAGCGACGGAGAGTTTGGTTATCTGCACCTGTATGCCATGGGCAGTGGTGATATTGCCAGCTTTGCTCGTGAGTTTTATGCAAACTTCGATAAAGCGGGTCTTGTGATTGATGTTCGCCGTAATCGTGGCGGTAATATCGATAGTTGGATTATCGAGAAATTACTGCGCAGAACATGGGCTTTCTGGCAGCCAACTCGTGGAACACCTAGTACTAATATGCAGCAGACTTTCCGTGGACATTTAGTGGTGTTGACCGATCAATTAACCTATTCCGACGGTGAAACCTTCTCTGCTGGTGTCAAGGCGCTCGGGATCGCTCCACTTATTGGCAAGCAAACTGCTGGAGCCGGTGTCTGGCTATCAGGCCGAAATTCATTAACGGATAAAGGGATGGCTCGGGTTGCCGAATACCCTCAATATGCGATGGATGGACGTTGGGTGCTGGAGGGGCGTGGGGTGAGTCCTGATATTGAGGTTGATAACTTACCCTATGCGACCTTTAAAGGTCGCGACGCTCAATTAGAGCGTGCCATCAGTTATCTCAAAGAGGAGCTGGTACAAGCGCCTGTTCTTCCCCTGAAGGCTCAACCTATTCCTGCTAAAGGGATGGCCGAAGATATTAAGTAGACCGAGATCCACTCAACTGAGTATCAGTTTGAAGTAAGCGTTTATGTTGTACGCAGACCTTCACCTCGTCTGTTATGAACATATTAGGGGGTTACGGCCAAGCAGTTCCCAGGCCTGTAACCCCCATTTTTGATTATCCCCGTCTATATTTCACTAAATCAGAGTGAAAATTCAGCTCTCAATAGTTAATTATTCTGCATATCTCTTTAATTTTTATATTCAAGTACCCTCTGAGGGGAAATTTCTTGTATATTTGATTGTATTTGATTGATATTAGTGATGCCGCTTTGCGGCTCTGTAGCTTTTTCTTTTTTGGGTATCCCTATGGATAAGTTGCTTCAAATTGCCTTACTTGTGGTCATGTTACTTGCGCTTTGTGTTGTGTTTTGGCGTTTGCGTTTATTAACGATTAAAGATAAAGAGAAATTTTCTGGTTACGCACGCTACGGTCGTTTAGCGGGGGCGGGGGTGATTATTTTTGTCACCATCATCTTTCTTATCGCCAAGATTGGACTGATTGTTGCGGACAAAAATGACCGAGAGAAGAGCGGCCAGTCCCTGTTAGGGGTCGTTGATGTTGCCGATGCAGCGATTGAAGCTTGGGTATCGGGATGGGAAGATAGGATCTTAAGTGTCGCGTTTAATCCCATACTTCATAGCCATGTGGAGGATCTGCTCCATGCGCCGAGAGACAGGGAGAGCTTACTGCTCGACTCTGATGTGGAGTGGGCCCGCTCCGCTTATTTTCGTTACAGTAAGCCGTTTGGCACCATGGGTTTTTTTATTATCGCACCAGATGGGATAAACCTTGCGTCAAACCGAGATGCAAACTTAGGGTTGATCAATATTGTTCAGACCAAATACCCGGAGCTTTTGGCCAGTGCTTTTAATGGCGAGATAGTGATAACCCCGCCGATGCACTCAGATGTTGAGCTTGAAACTCCCGATGGTAGCTTCAATAAGAACACTCCAACCATGTTTGTAATGAGCCCTATTGAGTTCGTTAATGGCACTATTCCCGCGGTGCTGGCGCTGCGCATTAACCCCTATAAAGAGTTCTCAAAACTGACCAGTAGTGCTCATGTTGGGGAAACTGGAGATTCATATTTTGTCGATGATCGTGGTCGCTTATTAACCGAGAGTCGCTTTAACAGCAAGCTGGTTGACCTTGGATTATTGAAAAAGGGGCAAACATCAGTATTGAACCTCATCTCTCAAATTCCCAAAAGCAGTTATGAAGCTGCGGGGATCTCTCCTAGTTCAAGTGATCAGATCTACCTTACAGAGAGTGCCAAGCAGATCCGTGACCATTTAGATGGCGAGGATTTCACGGGCTATATCGATTTTAAGGGGGATAAGGTTATCGGTGCATGGCGCTGGAGCGATAAATATGGCTTTGGCATCGTATCTGAACTCACTCTAAAAGAGGCCAGAAAAAACTACACCAGTTTTCAGCGAATTGTTTACAGCATGTTTGCTGTGGTGGTCTTACTCGTCTGTATCATCTTTATGGGCTCAGTTTGGGTAGGGCGCAGAATCCATGAGCAGCTCAAAGCGGTCAACGAGAAACTTGAAGATAGAGTGAATACCCGCACTTTGGAGCTGCAGGAGAGGGAGACTCGTTTGTGGGACCTCTATGAGCACTCACCGGTGGCTTATGCGTCGTTGGACATTGAGGGGAACTTTATCAAACACAACCTAGCTTTTGCTCAGTTAACGGGTCGAGAGCGTGAGGATTTTTCTCATCTTAAGTTTAATGATGTCATTAAGCACAGCGAAGAGTTTACTCAAGAGTTACTTGATCATGTGCTCTCTGGTGAGGTGACCTCAGACATTAGGGTTGAGCTTTTCAGGGATGATAAACAGAAAAAGTTCGCCTCTATGACAGTGATCTCTAAGCTAGATGAGCAGGGTAAGCTTGAGGATATTCGCCTCTCATTGCTGGATGTGACGCAAAGAGAGTTGGTACGAAAAGAGCTGAAATATAATCAGGCTCAGTTTAGCTCTATGGTCAGTAATATCCAAGGTGCCGTATTTAGATATAGATTAAGTAAAGACTGGCGCACCTCAGAGATGCTCTATACCAGTCCAAAGATGGCCCAGATAACCGGTTATGAGATTGAGTTTTTCTTAGGGGGTTCGCCTAAAGTTAACCTGTTTGATCTGATACACCCAGCCGATGTGGATGAGTTTAATTTACAGATGGAGTCTAGTCGCTTAGATGGTTCCTCTTTAAGAGCAGATGTTAGGATCATTAATGCTTCTAATGTCGAACGTTATGTGCAGTTTCGTGCGCTTTTCTCCGTTAATGCTTCGGGGAGTGCAGAGTATCTTGATGTCAGTATTTTTGATATTACCGAGCAGAAAAGCAGTGAATTAAAGCTACACGAGTCAGAGGAGCGTCTCGATGTCGCATCCAGTAGTGCCCAGCTTGGTATGTGGGACTCTTTTCCGTTAGAGGGCAAGGTGCTGATTAACCATGTCTGTGTGACTATGCTGGGCTATGAGATGGGTGATCTCTGCATCAGTAACGATAAGTGGTCTGAATTAAAAAGTGGTAACAAAACTTGGCTTGGCTTGATCCACCCCGATGATCGTGAACTTTATACTGAGCTAATTGAAGCTCATATTACTGGGGACGAAGAGATCTACCGTCAAGAGCTTAGGCTACTTAATCATTCGGGCCAATATGAGTGGATGTTAAGTGTCGGCAAGGTGTTTGAGCGTGATAATCAAGGGCGGGCGATAAGGATCAGTGGCATCAATGTGAATATTGATGCCGCCAAACAGTTGGAGAAGGAGCTGGAGCTGTCCAAGCAGAAAGCTGACAGTGCCAATCGGGCTAAGAGTGACTTTCTTGCCAACATGAGCCATGAGATCAGAACCCCGATGAATGCCATTATTGGCATGTCTCATCTTGCGTTAGAGACAGATCTTGATAGGAAACAGCGAAATTATATCGATAAAGTGAATCGTTCAGCTGAGTCTTTACTGGGGATTATTAACGACATTCTCGATTTCTCTAAGATAGAGGCGGGTAAGTTAGATATTGAAAAAATCGACTTCTCTTTGGAGGATGTCCTTGAAGATGTCAGCGATCTTGTCGGCTTTAAAGCAAAAGATAAAGGGATTGAACTGCTATTTAATACTGAGTCCACTTTACCCTCCTATTTTAACGGTGATCCCCTGCGTTTATCACAAGTGCTCACTAACTTGAGTAACAATGCGATTAAGTTTACTGAACAGGGAGAGGTACAGATCAAGGTGTACGCTCACTCCACCAATCAAGCCAATATAGAGCTGGCCTTTGAGATCTCAGACACAGGTATTGGGATGTCAAAGGAGCAGCAGTTAAAGCTGTTTAAGGCATTTTCACAGGCTGATTCATCCACGACCCGTAAGCATGGCGGCACGGGCTTAGGCTTAGTGATTAGTCAAAACTTGGTCGAGCTTATGGGGGGCGTTATCAGTTTTGAGAGCGAGGAGGGCGTGGGAAGCTGTTTCAAGTTTATTCTGCCTTTAACACCAGCTTCAGCACTTGAAACTCCTGAATTTGATAAGGTTTCCCTTGAGAATATTCATGTGCTTGTTGTGGATGATAATGCCAATGCTAGGGAGATCTTCGCCAATATGCTAGAGGGGCATGGGATCTCATACTCGTTAGCGGCGAATGGCCAACAGGCGATGGCACTACTTGAGCAGAAGGGAGCCTCGTACCAAGTGGTGCTTCTGGACTGGAAGATGCCAGGCATGAGCGGTGTTGATACGGCTAGGGCTATTCAAGAGTCATTGTTAATCGCAGAAAAACCTAAAGTGTTAATGGTGACCGCCTATGGTAGAGAGGAGTTAATCAATCTATCCCAAGGGGTCAATTTTTCCGGCGTGTTAACTAAGCCTATTACCTCCTCACACCTGCTTAATACCATTCTTGAGTCTTTAGGCAGAGAGGTCAATAAGCGCAGTAAGAGCTCTGCAAAAGAGATGATGTATCGCGCTGCGTTAAAGCAGCTTGCCGGGGCGCATATCTTAATTGCCGAAGATAACGATTTAAATAGGGAGTTGATTGTCGACCTGCTCTCAAACAACCAGATCACCTCTGTTGTGGCCGTCAATGGACTGGAGGCCATCGATTGTTTGCGTAAGGAGTCATTTGATGGTGTGTTAATGGATTGTCAGATGCCTGTCATGGATGGATACACAGCAACGAAGAAGATAAGAGAGATAGAGGGACTATCAGCTCTGCCAATCATTGCCATGACAGCTAATGCAATGGCGGGAGATAGAGAGAAGGCTATTGGCTGTGGCATGACAGATCACATCTCAAAGCCGATAAACGTTCAAAATACCTTTATCACAATGGCGAACTCTATTAAGCCGGAACACCCAGTGAGAGTTCAAGATGATATAGCGGTAAATGTTAACAGGGAACACGGATCTGATATCGAAATGTTCCAGTTTAAGAGCATAGATGCCAAGTCTGGCTTAGAGCGAACACAAGGGGATGGTGCGCTGTACCGTAAAGTACTTAAGCGCTTTAACGGCTCAACTGACTCATTTGAAAGTGATTTAATGCAGGCTTTAGCCCAGGCAGATCTTATTGCTGCTGAGAGAGTTGTCCATACCTTAAAAGGGGTTGCAGGCACCATAGGGGCGACAGATTTGGCCACTGAGGCTGTTCACTTAGAGTCGTGTGTTAAGCAGCACAGCACAGCTGACACTGAGATGGTGGCGCTTAACGCTCAGCTTGAGAAGGTCAAAGCTCAATTGGTAGAGGTTAGGAGTGAGCTGGCTGGTTATTTTGATGGTTTCAGTGAAGCTGAGGCGAGTCAATCATCAGAGGATAACTTGTCAGAGGGTGAAGTGAGAGATAAGTTGAACAGATTGGATACCATGTTAGAGAACTATGAGGCTGAAGTGGGAGACTTTATCTTCGATGAACTATATTTTCTAAAAGGTGGGAGTTTAGATAAAGCGTTTAATGAGCTGAGTAAGCAGATAGAAAACTATGATTTTGAAGCTGCAAGAGCTGTGGTTGCCTCAATGTTATCGTCACTAAATGAGAAGCTGGATTAAGGATATCAAGAGTGGATAAGAGTATGGTTGAGAAGGCGACAGTGCTGGTGGTTGATGATACACCTGAAAATATCGATGTATTAGCAGGTGTTTTACGCGATCTCTATAAAGTCAAAGTAGCAAGAAATGGTGAGATCGCGCTGAAAATTACCCGTTCCCCTTCGCCTCCCGATCTCATTTTACTGGATGTAATGATGGATGGTATTGATGGTTATGAGGTGTGTAGGCAGTTAAAAGAGGATCATAGTACCCGCCATATCCCTATTATCTTTGTTACAGCTAAGATAGCTCAGGAGGATGAGGTGAAAGGCTTTGAACTGGGGGCCGTGGATTACATCAGTAAACCTATCAGCCCAGCCATTGTGCTTTCGAGAGTGAAGACACACTTAGCTCTTTATAATCAAAACCGTGAGCTTGATAGGAAGGTGCTAGAGAAGACTCAAGAGATATCTGATAACCAATTAAAAGTGGTGCAAAGACTAGGGCGAGCTGCCGAGTATAAAGATAACGAAACGGGAATGCATGTTATCCGAATGAGCCATTACACCTATGTACTGGCCTTAGCCACCGGAGTGAGTGAGAAAGATGCCGAGACATTAAGAGTGGCGGCGCCAATGCACGATGTTGGTAAGATAGGTATTCCTGATTCTATTTTGCAAAAACAGGGGAAACTGGATGAGGATGAGTGGCAGGTGATGCTCACTCATGCAGAGATTGGCGCCGAGATCTTAGGTGACGATAGCTCCGAGATGCTCAGTATTGCGCGCACTGTTGCTCTATCACACCATGAAAAATGGGATGGCTCAGGTTACCCCTATGGCTTAAAAGGTGAAGCTATCCCTATGGTGGGACGTATCGTTGCTATTGCAGATGTGTTTGATGCATTGACTAGCATTCGTCCCTATAAGCCTGCATGGAGTGTTGATGAAGCGTTAGGGCTGCTTAAAGAGGAATCGGGTCGACATTTCGACCCTTCACTGGTGACGCTTTTTATCGCTTGTATCGATGATATTTTGGAGATTAAGAGCAAGTTCCAAGGTTAGAGGAGCTTGCTCTAGACTATGAGTAGATAACCTCAATCTCAGGTGAGAGGCTATTGGCGATAAAGCAGTTTGCGTGTGCTTTTTCGTGGATTTTTTCTAATACTTCAGCTGAGACATCGACGCCTGATTGAAAGACGATCTCCGGTTTTAGTACTAACTTCACTATCGCTATTTTTCCTGCTGCATTCTTCCCTAAAATGGCACTGGCGTTATCGATATACGTTTGTACCGGTAAACGCTTTAGGTGTGCGATGGTGAGGAAAGTGAGCATATGGCAGGACGAGAGTGCAGCAAGTAGCTGCTCCTCCGGATTGACCCTCTCCTGATTGCCTTTATATTCTGGGGCAGATGAAGCCTGTACTGTTTGTCCACTACCAAATGTCACGCTGTGGTCTCGATTAAATTCACCCTCAATGCTCACTTGAGTGCTCCATTGGGTGATGACTGAGAAGCTCATGACGACTCCTTAAATGTATGATTAACTGGAACTGTTGTTAGCCCTGCATGCTCCTGGTCCGTAACCAAAGTAGCGTTTAAAAGCCTTAGCAAATGATACATCATTGCTATAACCCACATCTAACGCAACTTTTAGTACAGCATCACCCCTAATGAGTTGTTTCTTCGCTTTAGTTAATCTTAATTGTGAGAGGTACTCCTGCGGAGTGCTGTCCAGATAGTGTTTAAAGTGGTTAATAAAGCTAGCTCGGGAGTATCCGCCAATATTAGCGAGTGAGTTCAGATCCCATGGCGCAGCTAAATTATTATCTATGGCCTGAAGGACCTTCGCCATCTTAGTATCCTGTAGGGCGCGAAAAAGGCCAATTTGAGTATTATCTTTAGTAGAAAGTTGCCGTAATAGGCTGAGAAAGAAGACTTCACAAAGGCGAGAGAGAATGATATCGCTGGCTTGAGCACCGAGTGAGACCTCTAAAATCAGGCTCTCAATAATACCGGCTAACACACCATGGTTTTGTTGTGACTTTATCAAAATGCAGGAGGGAAGCTGGGCAATCACAGGGTGCGAACAGTCCTCTTTAAAGTCGAAATAGCCACACATTAACCCAGCAGAGTGAGGCGTCTTGTCGCTAAATGGGTAAGAGACAAAGCCGTCAGTTGCTTTTGCTGTTTGTTTATCTGGGCTATGGCTGATGATATGGGGGGAGTCATGGGGAAAGATCACCAGATCGCCAGCCGTTAAAGGCTCTGCTTGATAGTCATCACAAAAAAGAAAAGCTTTGCCCGAGCTGATGAGATGAAAGCTAGCAAGCCCTGAGCCTGAGGTATCAGTACTCCAGGGATCGCAGACGAGTGAGCGGTGAAAGATAGTTGCATTGAGGTGAAAGGAGGAGAGTAATCCGTTTAATGCTGACATTGTTACCGTCATTGCTCCGTTAATTTAATAGCTCTTCAGACATAAAGTCTAGACTCATAGGCATACCGTGAACTCAATATTTTTCTTATTCTAAACAGGAATTAAACAGCCATACTTTAGGAATAGAAAATGAAAAAATTAGTTCTGCAATTTATTACACTTACTGCGTTAGTCTTGAGTTTAAATGTGTTCGCTGCAACCCCAGAGAAAAATGCCGATGGTGTTGTTGAGATCTATCTCGATCAACATGGAGGTCATTTCTCAGCAAGGGATACTTTAGCATCGCTGAAACCAGGTAAGTATCAATTTATCATTACCAATAAGGCTGGCAAGCTTGTCGGTTTTCAATTACAAAATTTTACCACTCATGAAGCCTTGGATATGTTTCCTCTAGAGCCTGGTGAAACCTTAAAGAGTGATGTGATTAATGTGACATCTGAAGGTGTTCGCTTTCGTTGCCCAATCAATCCAACACCTTGGTACGACATTGACGGTATCCAAGGTTAACTTGACCGAGAAAACGGGGAATTTATTTCTCACTTATCAATTCAAAGCATAAAAAGGCCGCAATAATGCGGCTTTTTTATGCTTAGTGCTTATCGCTAACCAATAAACATGAGTGCGACACCCAGAGAGCTAGACCCTGCCATTAGGTGGGGCAGGTGTTTAGGCTGGTAGCTCGCGGTTAAGATAACTAAGAGCCCCGCAAAGGATAAGATCCCCGTAAACAGAATACTGCCATAGGCAAAACCTAGGTAGCGAATGCCTAGGTAATAGCTGAGAGTGAGGATCCCCCAGCCTGTCCAGTAAAGCCCTCGGCTTTGAGCTGGAGTTGGTGAGCGCTTAAAAGTATCACGAAAGTGGGAGAACATCGCCAGCGCCATACAGCCTAGAGCCAGATAACTAAAGGTCAATAAGCTAAGTGTCATTGAGTTTGAGATCATCACTTACACTCCCTCTTTAACTGTTTGTGAAAGTTGAGAACCTTGGGTTGTTGGTTGTTTTACCTTAGCAAGGTTAGTTGAATCCCTAAGCTTGTTTGAGGCAAACCAAAGTGCGCCGCCAAATAACATACAGGTAAGGTCGAACCCAACTAACGCCCACTGTTGCTCATTAATGTTACTTATCAGATGGCTATTTGAGGTTAACGCGTTAAGCACTGGAATGGCGATGAGACCAGCCGCCGATAGACGTAATACTAAGCGCCAACTAGTTTGTCCTCGGTTAAAGCAGGCTAATAACGCGACAAGTGTTAGGGCAATAAAGAAGCTATTTATCTCCCATTGAGCCCGGTTCTCCATGGTTTTTTCTAAAATGCGGTTAGCGTAGAAAAAGCTGCAGGTGGCAAGAGGAAGTCCTGCGATGAAGGTTAGGTTTAATCCCTCAACTAAACGTAAACCTAGTGTCGCTTTGACTCCATTTTTAATCTTTTTCTGCTGTTTTTGACGTATTTTGATTGCCCATAAAAGGGTACCGGTAGCTATCATGGCGCAACCCATAATGCCGCAGATGAAGAAAAATGCTCTGAGCACTGGTTTGGCAAACCGCGCCGTGTGCAGAGACATCAAGGTATCATGGGTAACATGAGTTGCTGATGGCGCTACAGGAGTATCACTGAGCAGCTTACCGTCAGTGCCACTGAAAATAAGAGGGGTACGTTTATCTGTGACGGACTGTTGCGTATTTTGATAGAAGCTGACTCTACTGTTTTTATCATTAAGGTTACTAATGACAACCTGTTTGAGTGGAACATCTCCCCAAAAACCTTTCACCTTAGGTAAAAGCGTGTCTATCTGTATCATCTCAGCTGGTATATCAGTGGGTTTTACCTGTACACGGCTAGGTTTGAGCTCTGCACGAAAGGCGCGAGCATCTCCGTCATAGGCTGTCAGTACGCCCCAAGGCATATAGATCAACATTAAGGTGATAAGGCCTGTGTAGGTGATCATTAAGTGATAGGGAAGTGCTAATACGGAGCTGACGTTGTGAGCATCTAGCCATGAACGGCTACCTTTGTTACGCCTGAAACTAAAGAGATCTTTAAAGATACGTTTATGGATCACTATGCCACTGATTAGGGCCAGCAGCATAAACATGGTGCAGAAGCCGACTATCCAACGTGCAATGTTGGCGGGCATGTAGTGTAGATCGAAATGTAACCGGTAGAAGAAGTGGCCACCGCGTGAGTCGCGAGTATCTGTGATGACCCCTTTACCGTCGGTTTTAACAATATGCTCAATAAACTCCCCGCGGCGCTGACCTGGCTCTGGTTGTGTTTGCCAGCCATAACTGAGATAAGGTTTTCGCTCAGTGGGGAAATTAATTCGCCAGTCTTTTGCATCACTGGCATGTTGAGCAAGATAGGCTTGCGCCTGTGTAAGTTGGGCTTTGAGCTGACCCTTCTCGTAATCTTGAAAGACCTCTTTATGTAGCTCAGGTTGAGTCCATAAAGAGATCTCATAACGGTAGTAACTAAGTGTTCCTGCGAAAAATACCAGTAATAATACCCAGCAGACCAGTAGGCCAACCCAAGTATGCAGCCAGGTCATGGTGCGGAAAAAAGTCTCTTTCATGGGTTAACCTAAAAGTAAAATCAGGAGATAAAAAATGGTGCTAATGCATAAGAGATCACGCCAAGCCTGTCGGCTCCTTTTGACGCTAAAAGCCCATAATGCAGCGATGGCATAGAGAGCAAAAGAGAGCATCATGGCTGTCAGTACACTTTCTGCTACTGGAAGTGGTAGCGCTAAAGCGAGCAGTCCACAAGCCGTTGCGGCAACTAAATAACCGCCAAAGATAGCAGCGAGAGAGCGGGAGAAGATATCAAAGCTAGGTTTTGATAGCTGTTCCCGCCACTTAAAATTAACGAATGCCACAGTTTTTAGATCCTAAAGAGTCGTGCTTAGCAGGTATTGAAAGCAAAGGTAGGGGGATTTTACATGAACTTTTGATAATGAGAACGGTTTTTATTTAGATTTAATCTGTAAATTTGAGGAGATGGGAGCTGTATCTCATATCGATAGTGCTCATTTTGGCTTATGCTTATCATGTAGAACAAATTTAGTACTTTTTATTGACAAAATTTTCTGCATTTAGCTCATTTTTATGACGATTACCTTAGTTTCGTCTTAATTTTGGACATTGAATATAGTAGAGGCTTGCTTTTGTGGTATTTGAGGAGTAAATATTAAGTCAGCTAGTTTGAGAGTCTATGACGCAGCTTATCTATATTTGTGTACAGATTGGGGACTGTGAACAGTAAGACAGGCTAATATGTTGGCCATATCGCTAACATTTATATGTCATCGTTAGAATGGATACTGAGTGATAAAGGACTGATAATTAAGGGTAGAAATATATTAAGTGTGCGGCAAAGTGACTAAGTAAATTCTTTTACATGCCCCCTTGTGTTTTCCCGTCTCAGCCCCAAGCTCTATTATTGAAGTAATTCTTAAAAGGAAAACCTATGAAAATAAATCTTTCAGGTCACCACGTTGATGTAACCGATTCAATCAAAGAGCATGTGAACGACAAGTTTTCTAAAATCGCAACTCATTTCCCGTCGTTAATCTCGCTGGATGTTATTATTTCAAAAGAACACGGTGAGCATCAGGTTGAGTTACGTACTAATTATGAAGGTAGCCGAATTTCAGCTTCAGGAACAAACGAAATCATGTTCCCTGCCATTGCTTCAGCAGCCAAAAAGCTAGATGCAGCGCTTAAACATCGTAAAGGGCAATTAAAAGCCGATAAGCATGAGAAGCCTGTAAGCACGACTCCAGAGATCGCTCATGAGATCATTCAAGAGATGAAACTGGTTTAAGTCAATGATGTGTTAGCTTTATCTTATTGCTATCTAAGTAAAAGATAAAATTTAAAGCCACCGATGAATCGGTGGCTTTTTTTTGTAAAAAAATTTCTTAGGATAAATGATGAAGCCAAGCTTCAACTATGATTGATATACCTGATGAAATAAATCACGTCCAAAGGTTTGTTTATGAGTACTGAGATTGATTTTAACGAGATCTTTAACAACAGTTATGACTTCATTGCTCGTAATGAAGACCTGTTTTATAAGACTTTCTATGAGGTTTTTATTAATAGTTGCCCACAAGTGAAAATGGCCTTTAAGCATACTGATATGGTGAAACAAAACGAGATGGTTAGGGAGTCATTCGGTTATATGATCTGTTTTTTTGTGACTAAAGTCGCCGATGAACATTTGATTAAGTTAGCAAAAGATCATAAAGATAAATTTCATGTGGATTCCGAACTCTATACTGTTTTTGTTAATTCAGTGCTTGCCGCTCTGGAGAAGATCTACCCTAGGTATAACAATGAGTGTGCGGTTGCCTGGCGGATCACTATGGCACCGGGGATTGAGTTTATGAAGCATATTTATGATGTTGAGTAATACCGTTGCATTTTTCGTCTTGAATTAGTTTACGAAAAGCCATACTGAGTCGTTCGCTTTCTGATCTGATTTGGCATAAGTTTACTTATCTAAACCTCATGGCTCTGCTACTATCGACTCTTGTTTATCTTCAAAAACTGCGGAGCTCACTTGTCACCTATCTCCTCCCTGTCTCCCTCACCGGAGGTCACCCTCTATTTTTGTCCGTTAAATACTGAGGCGATGAGTCCAGATGACACTAAGTTGGTACGCAGCTGGTTACCTGAAGATGAACTGGCTAAAGTTTCACGCTACGTTCAAGCGGATGCTCGCGATAAAGCTTTGATGGTAAGGGGCTATCTGAGAGGGATCTTATCGCTAACTCGGTCAGGCGATGTAACACTCTCACCTGGGGAGTGGCAGTTTGAATATGGTGAGAAAGGCAAGCCTGATTTAATCACTGCTCAGGCGCTATCAAGCGGATTGAGGTTTAATATTAGCCACAGTGGTGACTGGCTTGTGGTTGCTGTATACCAAGGTCAATCGGGGTTAAGTGGTGGAGGAAGAGCTTTTATTGAGTTAGGGGTCGATATTGAGCGTAATAGAGACTCAACCAATATTTATCCAATTTTAAACCACTATTTTACTCAGAGTGAAACCGATGCTCTTCTCTCTTTGCCTGAGTCCTGTCAGCGGCAGCGTTTTTTTGATCTTTGGGCCTTGAAAGAGTCCTATATTAAAGCCAAAGGTCTAGGTTTAGCCCTCTCTCTTAAGTCATTTTATTTTGATTTCACTAGGGCGACTAAACAAAAAATAGAGGTGAAGAAGTTAAATGGCCCAGCGGTTGAGTGTGTGTTGCTTGATGGCATTGAGCTATATCTAGTTCAAGAGGGGGAGGGAGATAAGTGTGCTGCTGATACTTGGTGCCTCTTCTTAGGAAGACTATGCGAAGAGTATCGCTTTGCTGTCAGTGCATCTTATATTGGTACGTTTAACCTGAAGGCATGTCAACTAACGTTAACTGAAATGTTGGCTTGCTTAAAATAAAAAAGAGCAGGGATTAGCCTGCTCAAAAGGGAGGGAGCGAGAGCAAGTTACTTAAGGGTTAAGTATGCTCTCGTTTTACACTTTTACTATTGAGTTTAGTATTTGGCTTGCAGGGTTAACCAAAGCTTGTCTGTGTCAGCATTTGAATAATCTACGTGGTTATCACCACCTGTGTAGCTCGCATATTTCACACCCACATCATAGTGCTTAGCAAATGGGTAAGTTGCCGCAAAACCCCACTCTTTACCCATGTCGATATCACCAAAATCTGAGTCAAATTTATGGTACTTGGCAAGCAGTTTAAGGCCAGCGACTTTTGCCGTTAAGATAAAGTGGGTATCGACGATACCATTTTTCCAGTTACCAGCACCCCCAAAGAGAAACTTATCCGTCCAACCGTTAAAGGCGTGTAAGGTTGCCAGTGGCGTGATAAAGCCAGCTTCGCCATCATCAGAGCCTAAAACCTCATAACCTAACTTAGCTCCAAAACCGTTAAAGCCAACTCCTGCACCTAATTTGTAGTAGTTAGCAGTATAGCTGGTTGGATTGTCACCGCCCTCTGACTGCTTAGCAAATTCGGCTTCGTAATTAAGCTTAATCTTATCTAGCTTAATGTTACCAGCTGCACGAATACCATAAGTGTCGGTAGAGAATTTAGCGACATTGAGATTGTCAATTAGGTAGGCATAACCGCTTAGCTTAACGAAATCTAGACCCTTGTAGTTAACGTTCAATAGACTAGTTTCATTTTTATGTTCATCCTTCCCAGAGCCTTCAGGGAAGATACGGTTTACATTATTGACGTAAGCATAATAAGCAGTCAGATCTTTTACTGCTGTATTTTGAATTGAAAACGCATCATAAGTTTGCTCATTTTGACGGAAACCAACGCCACCAACAAACCTTTGATTATCGAGTAAGATACGCTGACGACCATATTTTAGCAGTGTGTCAGCTGGTGCTTTATAACCAATAAATGCCTGATTAATTTGAGTGTATTCATAGTCGGCAATAAGAGGTTCATCATCGGTCGAGCGTACATCGTCAACTTCTGCCAGCGCGAAGAAGTTATAGATATCACCTGTCTTATAGTTTAGGCGTGTACGCAAAGTGGTCTGATTTTGATCGTCAACATTATCAACATCAGCTTGTTCATAACGTAAACGGAATTGTAGCTTTATCTCTGAATCGTCGATAAAGGCTTTTTTTAGTGGATCAACCGTATCGGCTGCGATGGCAGATGCGGATAAACTTGTCAGTATAGCTAGGGTAAGTGCACGAACTTTCATTAGGTAGTCCTTTTGTTTCATCATTGCTCTGAGGCTGTTATAGATGTTAAAGGGTGTGCGCTTTTTGATCTGGGACAATGTTAACTAATGATTATCTCTATGTTGTAATAAATGTGACATAGATCATCAGCTTATACTAATTAAGTAGTACCTATAAAGTAATACTTATTCGGTTTTGCTAAAGTTTTTATGACTAAAGTTGCTTGATAATCTAGTTCGATATCTTGTGTTGTACTGCATGGGTTTATTTATATAACAGCACAGTTAACCATAAGTTAACTGTGCTTTATGTATCCTAGATGCTGTTTTTTAGTGTTTATGCTCACTCGTCTGGTTAGGGTTTAATGGGACGATTTCAAAGTCGGTGTTAAACTCAACTAAACTTGAAGATATTTTACTAAAGGCATCTTTATCTCCCGTTAGCTTGGCACTGCCGTTGGCAAGCAGCTCTGTTAGTTTCACTTCTCCCATCAAAATACGGTTTACATCTGCTTTATTGATAGTGAGATTAGCGTCTGAGTCTTTTGGTGTCGCGACTTCGATATTGCTTAAGTTGCCATTGCTCATCTCAACATAGAGAATACGATTGTCATCTGGGGTGATCACATTCATGGTCACTAATCCCTGCTTCGCCGCTTTAAGGCTGTCTATTTTGACGGCTAAAAAGTCAAAGAGTGTTGGCATATTCATCTCGCTTATTACATCGGCTGAAGCTGTTTTAGGTGTGCCAGGTTGAATGCCAACTCGTAACTCCTGAGCGCCTGTTAGGTAGATATTTCTCCACCCTGCGCCCTCTGATTGATAGCCTAACTGTTCATAAGTATCGGCGAGCAGTTCACGCGCCTTACTGTTAGCTGGGTCTGCCATGACGACTTTATTAAGGGCGGTTGCTACGAAGCGATAATCTCCTTGAGCAAAGTCAGCTTCGGCATTTATCAATACCTTATCGGCTCCGCCCATGTATTGGACAAATTTTACTGCTTCTGGATGCGTTGGCAGCGGGTTTAAGTTTGCAGGGTTCATATCGAAATACCCTAAGTACATGTTGTAAACGGCTTTAGCGTTATGGCTATAAGTACCGTGGTAGCCATTAGTGTGCCATGCCTTGAAAATAGACTCTGGGATCACCTCTTGAATAGCGTCACCAATATCTTGAATTGTGACACCTTGGTTTGCTAAGCGCAGTGTTTGGTTATGGACTAGGCCATAGTTATCCCTTTGCAATCTAAGGAAATCATTGATCTCCTCGTTACCCCAAACTGGTGCCGAATGCGCAGCAAACAGGGTTTCAACTTCACCTCCGAATGCATTGATCATCTCATTGATATCTTTAGACCATTTTTGTGCATCACGTACTTTGGCGCCGCGAAGGGTATAGATATTGTGCATACCTTGATAGGTCAACTCTGCACTCCAGAGTGCCTTCATTGAGGGAATATAGGTGATCATCTCTGAGGCCGCCTCGGTCCCTGATGCATCCATAAATATCATCTCTAGGCCGTCGATGGTGAGGGTTTCCCATTTTGACTCACTATTTAAGGTATAGCCGGGCCTGACATAGGTGATCTCCCCTTTAGACAAGCCTTTGCCTAGCGCCGCGTCGACAATGCCGTGGTCGTGCTGACCAAGAGTTGCGCCATATTGATAGGCTGCACGGCGACTCATGGCATTTCCCGCAAGTACATTCTCGTCGACAATCTCTTTGGTTATGTTATCAGAGCCATAGACCTTCACATTGGGATAGAGCTCCTGAACGCCTCTGGCACCACCGAAGTGATCAGCGTGGCTGTGTGAGTAGATCATCGCCACTACTGGTAGGTCGCCACCTTGAGGCAGGTTTTTCATCGCGAACTCAAGGGATGCTTTAGCAGCTTCTTTGGTAAGAAGTACATCGTAGGCGATCCAACCGCTGTCGCTACGAATTAAGGTCAAATTCGACAGATCTGTTCCCCTAACTTGATAAATACCATCGCGTACCTTATAGAGTCCATCTGCCACCATATTCAACTTGGCTTGACGATACAGAGATGGATTGACTGTATCTGGCGCTTCCTCCCCAATAAATTCAAACTCAGCTCGGAGTATTTTTGCTGTTTTTTCATCTAACTTAGCGACAAGTTGTTTTGATGATTGTTCAAAAGCCCGCGTATCTGCAAAGTTGAGTGTTTTCGCTGTTGCTTTGTTAGCTTCTGCTGTGTGAGAGGTGGCGTCTTTGCCTTGATAGCTAACAGTGATGTGGTCATGTTCATGTTGAGCTGCGTAAGCACTAATAGCGAACGTATTGAGTGATAGTGCACTGATAATAGATACTGCAAGTAATGAGTTTTTCATCGGTAGAGCCTCTTTCAAGAGTAAGTCGGTTCAGCCTTAAGGATTGATGTAAGGGCTGGTCTATTTCTAAACGTTGAAATCAGTTTATCTTGCTTGAATTGATAAATAATTAGGCTTAACCTGTGTTCTAATATTTATATTGTGAATATTAGGCTTAGTATGTCTCAAGAAAAACCACTGGATCTGAACTTACTGCGCGTCTTCTCCATTGTCTGTAAAACGGCTTCATTTAGCCGAGCGGCAGAGGAGCTAAATTTGACTCAATCGTCGGTGAGTAACGCCATTGCAAGATTGAAGTTATCTATTGGTGAGGAGCTGTTTATTCGTGTTGGTCGAGGAGTTAAGCCAACATCAGTTGCATTAAACCTATATCAACAACTTGAGCAGCCCCTGCTGGCTATTGAGCAGGTGGTGTCAGGCTTGCACCTTTTTGATCCTAAGCAGAGCAAGCGAAGCTTCTATGTTTATGCGAATGAGACAGTTATTCAGCTATTGCAAACTCGGGTAGATGAATACTTGTGTGATAGCGCAATTGATATCGTGTTTCGTGAAACCCCAATAGGGGAGGAGCAGATACAGATGGATCTGCAGCTGGAGAAGGTGGATCTGGCCCTAGATATTACGCAGCCTCATCTGGCCTCTTTTGCTTCGACAAAAGTAATGCAGGACAAGTTGAACTGTGTGGTTAGAAAGGAGCACCCTAGAATCCAGGGAAGTTTAAGCACAGAGCAGTATTTTGCTGAGAAGCATATTATCCATAACATGCGTCGCTCTAATCTGAGCATGGCTGATCTAATGACCAAAGAGGTGCTTCCCAAAAGAGAGATGTATGGTGAGCAATCGTCTTTGTTAAATATGCTGGCGACAGCGGCTAAATCCGATGCCATCGCGGTAGCGACACAATCATATACGGACGCCTATGCGGAGTTATTTGGTTTACAGGTATTACCGCTCCCTTTTGTTACAGAGCCGATTGACCTGTATATGGTGTGGTGTAAAAAGTTACAGCACAATGCGGCTAACTTGTGGCTAAGGGAGACGCTGTTACTGTTAATGAAGTAAGAGGTATGCTTTTTGCGATGTTGAAGTAGAAGCGCTGAAAAACAGCCCCTCTACTTTTATCCATTTATATAGGGATTACTGCCTAGCGAGTCTATGACTCTCTGGGGGATGCTCAAAATCACTGCGGTATGGGTTGATATCTAAGCCACCGCGCCTAGTGTAGCGTGCGTAGACAGTTAATTTTGCACAGTGACAGAAACGTTTTAGATCGACAAAGATACGCTCGATGCACTGCTCATGAAACTCATTATGCTGGCGAAACGATATCAGGTAGCGCAGTAGCTTTTCTCTATCTATTTTAGGTCCCTGGTAGCGGATCATCACACTGCCCCAATCAGGTTGAGAGGTAATTAAGCAGTTAGACTTTAATAGATTTGAGTTTAAGGTTTCTGCCACCATCGCCTTTTCATCTGTGCTGTCGATGAGGTATTCAGGATTAAAACTGTAATCTTCAACTTCAATATCAAGATCGTCAATACAGGTACCTGGCAGTTCAACAACGCGTTGGTGGATAAACTGCTTAGGCTCTATAACCTTTACTAATACTTCGCCCTTTGCACATTGACTAAGGTCAGTGGCTAAGGTTGTTTGAACCTGTTCTAGATTTTCAAATTTGGTTTGATTAAAACTATTGAGATATAGCTTAAAAGATTTGGACTCAATAAGGTTTTCACTATCAAAACTAAGTAGGAATTCAGCGATAGCCACCATAGGCTTTCCCTTGGCATTGAGCCAGGAAAGTTCATAGCCTGTCCAGATATCACTGCCGTGGAAAGGTAACGTATTGCTGAGGCCTATGGCATCACGGTTTAGTTTACGGGGAACCCCTTGCAACAGTGATGCATCATACTCAGACTGATAGCCAGTCGCTTTTCCAAGCGTCAGTTCAGAAAGGGCCTGTGCATTACTATAGGGATCATGAACTTGTGTCATCAATGGTTTTTCCATGGCAAAATAGGCGATCATTATACCTGATTTTGGACAACAGCTAAGTGTCTTCTTTACCTGCACTGGATAAATTTTTAAAAATATACCATCAAGCTTATTTAGATAAACTAGGTGAATCTCCTCGCTATTATCCCCAAGGCGAGTCATCTCCCTGTATTGAGGGGGAGTTTAGTGATGATGAGCTTATGGCGCAGATGGATAAAGTTGTTCTCTGGCATCCAGTAGAAAGAGAGGATAGTGTCTCTTTTGATAATGTTGATTCGGCCTTAGATATGAAGTTACACACAGATATTAATCATTTTTATTGCCAGTACTTTTCAGCACCGCTACTTTTTCAGTCAAAGTGGGGGGAGGGTGAGTTACTTCAGGTATGGAACATGAGTGATTTTGAGTGTTTGCAGCAAAATATCATTGGCCATCTGATGATGAAGAGGAAACTTAAGCAGGCGCCAACTTGGTTTATCGGTGTTTTAGGTGATGGCGATAGAATGCTAACAATTGATAACAGTGATGGTAGCGTTTGGATTGAGATCCCAGGTGAAACCCCAAGTGAAAAGCTTGCCGAATCACTTGAGAGTTTCATCGACTCCTTAACACCGAGAGTTGCCCCTCCTGAGATACACGTAGAGGAGTCCATGTCTGAGTTAGAACATCCCGGGATCTGGCACCGTATTAAGCTGATGTGGCAGAACTTGAAAGGCACCAGATCGTAACTTCTTACTTAAAGATGATCCCAAGAGATGTTTGAAACAATACGACACTCATCGCAGCGAAAGTGAAACATATCCAGTAGCGGTTCATCCAGTAACCACTCTTGGTTGCCACAGCGGGGGCAAGGTCGCTCTTTTTCGGCGGCCAAGCTATCACCGCCTACTCGATACAGGTAGTAGTATGTTGGGATCTTCGTTTGAAATTCGACCCGACCTCGTATGTCCCAACCACGCCGGAAAAGATCGCTTTTTGTTGAGGTTAGCTCCTCCAATGCTGCAAATTCCGCTTTAGTGGCAGCAGCCATCTGAAGTTCATCGCAAGCCTGCCACTCCGTTTGCCATCTTATTACGCGTTTATGATCGCCGTTAAAAGTGGCGGGTAACTGATAAAGTGGGATTGGCTGGAGTGTGTCGCCATTTCGTATTGGTGAGCACATATGCACATAACTGGTATAGAGCAGTTGCCAGCTTGGTTTATCAGAACTGCTTACCTCTGAGTTAATATCCTGACCAATATATTTCTCTCGAGGAGCAAGCAGTTTAGCTGTTGTCAGTTCAGCCAATGCAGCATTAACCCAAGGGCTGTTGTAACGTTTAGCTAAGCTGCTTTTTTCCGGCATCAAGAGCCTGACTTTAAAGTCTCCCTCGTTGAAAGCTACGGCAAACTCTCTGCCTAATACCTGCCCATTGGCTCTGTAGGCTTCTAAAAGACCATTTATTGCTTTCTCAGCCGCTGTGATTGTGGTGTTGTCAAAACACTCAAATCTAAGTTCAACAACATGCATTATTTTTGAGACCTATAGTCAGATTCAAGTGCAGTTAATCGATTATTAAGCTGTTGGTAGTCTTCTTTTAGTCGTTTTAGTTCCAACTTTAGCGTATCAAGCTCAGATAACTCTTCGTTTTTTTGACTTAGCGATACATCAGCTGTGAGTGCTTGAAGCTGCTCTATTGCATCCTGAGACATAGATTTAAACTGTTGCAAGCCTTGGATAAGTATCGGCATGGGGATACTATTTCCTAATTTTGTTTTTATCAGGGCAAGACTTGGTTGCTTTCCTGCGTCTGCGATCGACTTGGCTGCAGCTAATACTTGTTCTAAAGGACTCATCATTGGTGATTTTTCTCACTCACTAGCCTAAAAGACTAATTAAAAGTATATATTAAAAATAAAACTTAATATAAACATGTAGATATGATTTGGCCTGTAATTTGCTTTAAAAGCGTTTAACGATAATAAAGAAACAGGAAGTCATAATGAAAACACGTTTAATTGGTTTAGTATTTGTTGGGGTAGCAAGTTTAGGTTTATCGGGTTGTGTAATCAACCTTGGTGAAGGTGATTCCGATTGGAATCACTGGGAGAAAACCCAATCAGCCAATCGGGATAATTTAACCAAACTCAATCTGGGAATGAGTCAAGATCAGGTTAAGGTGCTGATGGGGGATGCTGACTTTTATGAGGCTTATATGAAGGATGATAAAGAGGTCCATGTACTTTTTTATCGAACTCAGAGAACTAAAGGTGATGGTAAGACGACAAAAGATGAATGTACTCCTGTCGTCATCAGTAATAATGCTGTTGTTGGTTGGGGAGAGAAGGCCTACTTAAGTATCTGATCTTCTAATTAGGGCGTCTAAATGGTCGATGAGTTCAGACCATTGGGCGTCTTCATCTATCGCTTCTTTTAAAAAACTTTTTTGAGACTCAGTCCAAAAATCGGCTTCGTAAAGAAGTACATTATTGGGGATCGTAGACTCTGCAATAAACTTATCGATATTCTCTTCACTGCTCTCTATGCCGAGTTGCTCAAATAGATGGTTAAGGTCTTGAGGCGTCGTGTCCATTGACTGCTCCTTATACGTGTATACCTATGATTAACAGTTACTACTAGTATGGATCATACTTGAATAAAAGTGATTATATTAACAGCATTTTATGATTGATATTTACACTGTTAATTTCAGTTGATACATTGGTGTTAATTGATCTAGATCAAAGGTTGCCAGTTGATGACTAAAGAAGATAGTGCAATATCGCAAGCGCATCGAGCCGTATATTTAACTGCTGAAGATCTGCGTGTTGCAGCTTCAATACTCTATAACGCTTACCATGATGACCCCTTTTTTATCGATTCTTTATATGCTGGTGATATGCCCATGTATGAGCAGAAGCTCAGAGGGGCAATACGTGAAGAGCTTAATGAGTTATGGCAGCAAGAGCAGGCATTAATTGGGTTATTTGATGCTGATAGAATGGTGGGCGTTGCATGTATTGTGACCCAACAAGTTCCTCTTGGAGAGTCTAGATACTGGCATTGGCGTTTAAAAATGCTAATCAGTACTGGATGGCAGTCAACTCAAGCTTTAATCAAGAAGGAGTCCTCTTTGTTGGAGCACTTACCTAGTCCTCATTGCGGTATCTTACAATTTATTGCCGTTTCTCCAACCGAGCAGGGGAAGGGGTTAGGAGGTCAGTTGGTTCAGGCAACATTAAGCTGGTGTGATGAACAACCTGAGCTTGATGGGATAGGTGTCTTTGCTAGCGATCAAAATCATGCTCTGCTTTTTAGTCAACATGGATTTACTCTATTAGAGCAGCTTTCGATAGGTAAAGTTGAAGGCGAGCTTCTTTTTTATCGCGGCCATGAAAATGAGTAAGCCATCTCAATCTTCAAAAAATAGAGAGTACGCTACTTTTAAAGCGTTTTATCCTTTTTACCTCTCTCAGCACCAAAATACCACATGCAGAGCACTTCACTATATAGGCAGCTTTTTGGTTTTAGTCATCTTAATAGAGACTTTGATCAGCCAAAACTGGATTCAATTAGCTCTATTACCTTTGGTGGGTTACGGATTTGCTTGGGTTGGCCACTTTGTTTTTGAGAAGAACAGACCTGCGACTTTTCAATATCCTCTCTATAGCCTTTTCGGTGATTGGGTTATGTTTACACAACGAATAGCTAAGTTTTTTCAACGAAAATCTAATACTTGAGCCAAGCTCTTCGTTTAGCGTGCCTCCTACCTCAGTTTTAGCTAACTTATTATCTAACTCTGTAAAAATGTGATCCGAGTTCTTGCTAAAACCTTTGTGAGATATATCGCACAAAGACGTAAGAGATCCACTGTAAATAATGACTGTTTTATATTTGAGATAATTATACTCTATATTATTCAGTCTGTTAGCTCGGTGTTGTGGTTGCGCTCTTTTTGGTTGTTTTGATTATGAATCTACTCTCTCTCTCAATATATAACTTTTTAAGTTAGAGTTAATAAAACAGATGTTCAGCTACTAGAGAGTGAATTTGAATTGTTGATCTTAGGATGAGATCGGGTGACTAGGAAGTTGCTATGCGCGGGAGCGTAACAGGAAGCCAAATGGAAGGTGAGCCTTATCAAGGACAAAATCTTAGATAGGTTCAAATTGGTATAAATAGGTTGAAAGGACTTAATCTGTTTGGGAAAGGATACCTGAATTATGGACTGTATAATCTTGATTATACAAGCTTCCTTTGACGGAAATTAGGGATGACTTGCAGGATGCTGATGGATAACCCAAGGATAGGGGAACAGTAAGACGGAGTTGCTGGTAAAGGGATTTAGTGCCTATATAAGATTAACTTTGTGGCACAGGGAATAGAGGGATGTTCAGGGATGAGATAGGAGAGTGTCATTCACGGATGTTGCAGGAAGCAGTTAGTTAGCAGGAAGCTAAAAAGTATTGGGCATACCTTAAAAGGTATGCCTTTTCTTTTATCTGGGATTTAGTGGAGTGAGAACTATTTTTCGCTTATCCCAAACTGCTAGAGCCTGTGTAGGAGATCTCTTACATGAGTGTAAGAGATAGGAAATAGTTAGCAAAGGACAAACCTCACTTGGTTGTTTTACTCTTTTAAAAACAAGTGGTTAAATATTTATTTTATTGGTGACTTCTTCTTGCACAGATCTTATTTTTTAGTTTTGAGCCATTTTAATTCTCAACTCCTCTAGAATTTAACTCGTAGAAGGAAATACATGAATGAATGGATTCACTGCTTAGGATGAGCAAAAGTGACTTAAGGATAAGCACTAGAGGGAAGCTATCAAGGATGAGGTGCACTAGGATGGTGTACTTAGACTGACTAAGGAGAGTTAAACAATCCAGGATGGAAGGTTTGCTGTCTGGAAGACAGGATACATGGATAGTATAGAAGGGATGCTACAAGGATGGATTTGGACACGCTTACGGATAAGCTAGCTCGGTAAAGGAATAACCGAGATCATGGAAGAGTAACTGTTTATTATAAGCAGGTACATGGAGCAAAAAGGAGTTGATAGGGAGATATCAAGGATGAATCTGGACACGCTTATGGATTGAGCTAGCTCGGTAAATGGATTGCTGAGTTCATGGATGAGTACTTACTCACACAGTGGGTTTGAACAGGGAGAAAAGGAATAGTCAAGGATGAGGCAAGGAGCAAATTGAACGCATGGATGGTGCAGGGAGCACAATAAATAGCTGGATTGCTTAACAAAAGAGATAAAGGGCGCGACTCCATAGGAGCCGCGCTTTTTCTTTATCTGGCTGTATGACTTACTTACACTTTCCTGTGTTACAACTTCCGCGAGAACCGCAGCTGCCTCCCACTGACCCTCTGGCCTCTGGCGCTTCATGCCACTCTGGTTCAGGAAAAATAGGCCATTGAACTTTCTGAATCGTTTTTCCGTGCATCCAGATATGTGCCTTGTATTGATTGATGCCGTCAGTACTAAATTCTAGAAGATATTTTGCCTTCCAGGTTAAGCCACTGCTACCTCCAATGCTCGGTCTGGCAGATTCCATTGCAACAGCTAATAGCTGTACCTTCTGTTTTTGACACTCTCTATTGGCGAAGATACGGCTTAACTCAGCCATTTGACGTAGCTGCCAGAAGAATGCAGCGATAACAATCACTGCTGCAAAGAATAAAAAATCGGTCATCATGCTTTTGTCACCTTAAATAATCCACCTATGGCAGCTGACAGCACCTCACTTCTATCTGGGTTGCGAAGATCAGATAGTAACTGAATTCTCAGTGCTGGGATTGCTACAATATCAGCAAAAATTTGATTAAAGAAGTGCTGTTCCTGTTTGGCTAAAGCTTCTAAAAATGTTTTTCGAGTTTGAGTCTCTTTTAGTGCTAGCCAGTTTCGAGCCGCGATAGTAATAAGTACATTGGCGTCGAGTTGATTTAGCTCTGCAAGATAAGTGATTCCAGCGATAGACCTCTGTTCATCTGAGGCAAGAGCTCTGAGGTAATAAGGCTTGAGTTCATTGTCGGCAAGTTTAAGTTTTTCTAGTACTGTGGCCGCTAGCCGTTCATCTATCACTAAGTGCTCAAGGCATTGACATACTGCAACTTGTACCTCTGTTGCAGCAAAGTCGAAGCTATCAATGAGCACATTTAAGTGATCTAACTCATTGGCTCGAACACAAATATCAGCGAGTCCTTGCAATCCAACCTCTTGCCAATGCTCTGCTTTTAGCTGCTTAGATAGGTACTGGTAAGCAAACTCATATTGAGGAGAGGCGACTTGACCTAGTTGCTTCTTTACGAGTGCATTAAACAGAGCCAGTTTTTCAGAGGTCGGTTTAAAAGAGAATGGGTGGTTAGCCAGTTTTTGCTGCTGCTCTTTGGAAAGAGCTTGGGAAGGGTCTCGACCTAAGGCCTCAATGATCATCTTGATAAATTGAGTTCTTGGTGCTGGTGAGAGAAGGCCGCGCTCATCTAAAGGAAGTTTGAGGAACCAGATGTAGTGCTGCTGACTTGCATCCCAAAAAACAATGGCAAATTGAGCATGCCCCTGTATTGGACTTGGGTACGAAGATGCTAAATTTTCTATCTGTTGGAATGCCAGCATATCGATATGCTGAACTCTTCTTCCCATGTCATACACTTGAAATTGAGTATTTGCCGTTGTTAAGAACTGAGTTAGGGTCGTTATTTCTGTCATTTTCCTGCCGTAACACTGATGATCTGCTTTTTAATATAATGGCTATTATAGGGAGAAGTGGGTTGAGATGATATTATCGCGTATTAAATATGAGTGCTAAATAAGTGGAAAAAAGGAACAATGGCATGCTGTATGCGAATACAACAGAAAAACTCCGCCAGTTAGAAACAGAGTTAAAGGTTCATGGTTTATGGTCAAGCGTTCCGCCTTCTAATGAGGCTATGGCTAATACATCGCCCTTTAGTTGCGATGTCATGTCATTTGAAAACTGGGTGCAATTTATATTTATTCCTAAAATGGAGCAATTAATAAACGCTCAGAATGCACTTCCTTCAAATATAGCTATTGCCCCAATGGCACACCATGTTTGGAGTCATCAGCCTCATTTACATGGTTTAATTAAAATTTTCGATGAATTGGATAGAATGCTAAGTGAACAATGATAATCAGTTTGGTGAGAAGTCTGTGGATTCCTCAGTTAATAAAGAGATGGAAGCTAGTGTTAATGGAGCTGAGCTTCATGATGACGTTGCCGATGAGATAGCACCTGAGATAGAGATACTATTTGAAGATGATGATATTGTGGTGATCCATAAGCCAGCAGGGCTATTGGTGCACAGATCTTATCTTGCGCGGCGTGAGCGTTATTTTGCCATGCAGATGACTCGCGATAAAGTGGGGTGTCATGTTTTTCCTGTTCACCGTTTAGATAGACCTACCTCAGGTATTTTGCTGTTTGCTAAAAGCAGTGAGATGGCAAATAACCTGTGTGAGCAGTTTTCGGCTAAAACTGTAGAGAAACAATATTTGGCCATTGTCAGAGGAAATATGCATGAGGCGGACACTTTAGATTACGCTCTTAAGGTCGAGCTTGATGATCATGGTGATAAAGATGTCGACCCAAATAAAGCGGCACAAGAAGCGGTAACAGGTTATCAGCCTCTGCTTAATACAGAGATCCCTTTTTCATCTGGGCGATATGCAACTAGCCGATACGCCATGGTTAAGCTGACTCCATACACAGGTCGAAAACATCAATTAAGACGCCATATGGCACACCTTAGACATCCTATCGTGGGTGATACTACTCATGGTGATGGCAAACAGAATAAATTTTTTAGAGAGCATTTCGCTATAAACCGTCTGTGGTTGATAGCAAAAAGTCTTGCATTCGATCATCCAAGAAGTGGTGAAAGAATCACGATAGAAACAGAGCTTGAAAAGGAGTGGTTAACCTTGTTTGAGGCTTTTGGTTGGGATGATGAGGTGTTAGTCTCTGAGCCCTCCACCTTAATTGTTTAGAGCTAAGATTTAATGGTCTCAATCGGTATACCCAAGTCACTGAATCCTGCATCTTGAAGTCGTTTGGGGATACTAAGTCTTACTTAGTGATTTTCTCTTCACCAGATGGGGATTCGGAACTATTTTTTTGGGGATCAAACGTCTGAGTTAGTGATTTGTCAGCATTAAATGCATCTTCACATTGAACGGTTCTGAAATAGCACATACGTCTGATGTGCGCGCTGCGATGAAGGTGCTTTAGGTGCCTCTGTCGACTAGAATGACGCATCAGATTTATATCCTTGAAGTTTCAAGCAAAGTTATGTTGGCATGAAGCTGTCAATACAGTATTGTTTAATTATAAAGCGAAATTGATCTCAGGGCGACGAATAACATGAGAAAAGTGAATCTGATTTTTGGAACTGTGTATGGGAATGCACAATTTGTGGCTGAGATGGTAAGGGATGAGCTTCAGAAGCTGGGAAGGGAAGTTCAATTATTTCAAAGTGATGAACTTAGCTCCTTTATGCCTCCTCAGGATGAAATCTTATTAATTGTAAGTTCTACAACGGGCCAAGGTGATGTTCCTGATGAGATTCTTCCTTGGTTTGAAATGCTGAAATCCCAAGCTCCCTACCTTCCCAGTCTAAGGTATGGTGTGATTGCGCTTGGTGATTCAAGTTACGACACATTCTGCCGAGCTGGAATACAGTTTGATGAGTTATTAACTGAGTTGGGGGCTCACCGTATTGGTCAATTACTTAAAATTGATGCCTGTGAAACCATGGAACCTGAGGTAAATGCTAAAGCATGGCTACAGATCTGGAACACCCAAATCGATCTCGAAACCTCTTAACTTATCTTCAAGAGCACTGGTTTAAGTTTGCTCAAAGGCTGAGCCAAGCACTGCTTATCCCTATTGCTATCTTGCCGGCAGCGGGAGTGATGCTTGGTTTAGCGAAGAGTCCACTGCCTTTTATTCCTGACATTGTTAATGTGATTATGCTGACCGTCGGTAACCTCATCTTTAGTATGATGCCGATGTTATTTGCTGTGGCTGTGGCTATTGGATTTTGTCGGGACCAAGGTATTGCTGCATTCAGTGCTGTATTTGGTTTTGGTGTATATCTGTCAAGCATGGCGGCATTGGCGGACATATATCATCTGCAAACCAGAGCCTTGTGGGGAGTTGAAACCATAGATACAGGCATAGCGGGCGGCATGTTAGTGGGAGCTTTCACTTGCCTTGCCGTGTCACAGAGTGAGCGCTTACGCCTCCCTGTTGTGTTCTCCTTTTTTGAAGGTCGACGAAGTGCCCCATTATTAATGATCCCTCTTTGTATCTTGCTTGCTTATCTATTTATTCTGATATGGCCATCTATGTCGGCTTGGATTGAGAGGTTATCAAACTGGGTGGTTTATCAAAAGCCTGCGGAGGCATTTGCACTGTATGGTGCGGTTGAGCGTCTGCTTATTCCTTTGGGCTTACACCATATTTGGAATGCTCCTTTTTACCTAGAATTTGGTCAATATCTTAGAGATGATGAGGTAGTTAGAGGGGAGGTTGCTCGTTATTTAGCTGGCGATCCATTGGCAGGCAATTTAGCGGGGGGGTACCTTATTAAGATGTGGGGTCTGCCTGCCGCAGCATTAGCCATATGGCGCTGCGCTGATAAAGATCAAAGAAATCGAGTGGCGGGGATCATGATCTCAGCCGCCACAGCCTGTTGGCTGACTGGGGTGACAGAGCCCATTGAGTTTGCTTTTCTTTTTGTGGCGCCTTTGCTGTTTTTAATACATGCACTGCTAACTGGATTAGCCTACTGGATCTGTATCTTATTGGATATTCACCACAGTATTGTTTTTTCCCATGGAGCTGTGGATTTTACTCTTTTACTAGGCAACGCCCAGAGAGCTGAGTGGTTCCTGATATTGGGTCCTATAACAGGTGTGCTCTATTACCTAATCTTCAGAGGGGCGATATTGTTTTTTGATCTTAAGACGCCAGGAAGAGTGATACATACCGATGGGATGAAAGCGGATATTCCTAGCATAGTGCGCGCGTTAGGGGGGAGGAAAAACATCCTTGAATTGAATGCTTGTCTGACCCGATTGCGAATGAGTGTAGAAAAAACTGAATTAATTGATAAAGATAAATTGAACCAGTTAGGTGCTAAAGGGGTTATCTTGGTAGGCAATGGAGTACAGCTAGTGTATGGGACGAAAGCTGAAAGTATTCGTAGGTTACTTCAGCGATATATTGATAGGCGTCTTTGATGATTTTTGCAGGTGAAAAGTTTTAATTTTTTAGTGTTGGGGTAGCAAGGTATGGAACGTAAGGTATTGATCACGGAGTGCGCCGACGCTCAGGGTTTAATCACAAAAATAACTGGAGTATGTTTTAGCCATCAGTTGAATATTATTAAAAACAGTGAATTTGTTGATAATGTTCAAGGTCGGTTTTTTATGCGTGCTGAGTTAGAGGGGGAGTTTAACGACAGTTTAATCTTAACTGATCTTGAAGCGGTGCTGCCTGACTCTAGCCGTATTAAATTGGTGAATACTGATAAAAAACGAATTGTTATTTTAGTCACTAAAGAGGCTCATTGCCTAGGTGATATTTTAATGAAAGCATACTATGGCGGTTTAGATGTTGAGATCGCAGCGATTGTAGGTAATTATCAAAATCTGCAACCTTTGGCTGATAAGTTTGATATCCCTTTCCACTTTATCTCTCATGAAGGGTGTACCCGTGTTGAGCATGAGAAAAAGATAGTGGAGGTGATTAAGGAGTATGAGCCTGATTACCTGGTATTAGCCAAGTTTATGCGGATATTAACGCCGGAATTTGTAGAGCAATTTCCTAATAGGATCATTAATATTCACCACTCTTTTCTACCCGCATTTATTGGTGCGTCTCCTTATCGTCAGGCCTGGGAGCGAGGCGTTAAGATTATTGGTGCGACAGCACACTTCGTTAATAATTGCCTAGATGAAGGTCCTATTATTAAACAAGATGTTATACCTGTTGATCATAGTTATAGTGCTGAAGATCTGGCTAAAAATGGTCGAGATGTTGAAAAAAGTGTTCTGAGTAAAGCACTGCAGTTAGTTGTGCATGAAGAGGTGATTGTTTATGGGAATAAAACCGTTGTCTTTTGATATATAGAATTATAAATAAAGGTAAAAGTGGCATAACCACTTTTACCTTTATTTTTATCAAAATTTAACGCTGAGTTTATAATTACTAGCTAAATCAGTAATGCTTGTATTTGTTTTAGCATAAGGTTTTATTCTCGAGGCTATTTTATTTGCTCCATTTGATAGAGCAAAATTATAAAAACTCTCTCCATTACAAATTAAATTTGGAAATATTATTGCTTTATTTATCCTATTGTCACGCATGGTTTTGTTAAATCTAAATGTATTATCACTCAATCCCGTTTTACAAACCTCTATTAATGTGCTTTCTAATTTAGGTTCCATTGCTGCTGAGGCATTCAGTGCAGTAAAGTTTAATAGTATAGCTGTTAGTGTCATTACTTTTTTCATCTGTCGCTCCTAGCGGTTAAGTTTATATACAGGTTTGCGTTAGTAATGATTAAAGCTGAATGCCCTCAATATAGCTGTATTAATTTTGTAGCTAAGTGTATCGGAATGTTTAACTTAATTCAGAGGGTGTTTTTAAGTAACAATTCATGTATAAAGCTAGTTTTAAAATATAATTAATGGCATAAAAAAAGAGCCGTAAAGGCTCTTTTTATTACATTATACTAAACTTTTTCGCTGTTTAGTAATTCACTGCCAATATTTCATCAGAGCCATAGAGCATGGCTATGTCTTTAATGGTGACCGTTCCTTTCATAAATTTACCAATTCGTTTTGCAGTTTTATCTGCACCCTGATTAAGTGCAAACTGATGAAATGTTTCACCGTTACAGACCAAGCGAGGATAAATTCTTTGCTCATTAATTCGGTTCGTTTTTACTGTATGACGTAATTGGTACATCTTGTTGCTTGCACCAGCCTTACAGACGTCAATAAGCGTTTTTTCAAGTTGTGGGTGCATTGTTGCAGAGGCATTAAAGGCAAGTGGTGTTAGAATTAGTGTTGCAATTGCGAGGTACTTTTTCATGGGAGAGCTCCTAGCTTCTTTCGTCTTAGATGCTACTTAGTAAAGCGTGTTTTCAGGGGAAATGTTGTATGAAAAATGTAGCTAAGTGTATCGGAATGTGGAATTGGGATCAGGCTGTGTCTAGGGGTTACAAAGTGTGTTTTTTGAGGTGATATACCAATTGGAACTGCAATAAAAATCCCATCAAAAGATGGGATTTTGTTTTCAGCCCTAAACCACCTACTTCAGTAGGTGGTTATCATCAATTAGGCTTTGCCTGAATATCTACTCATGTTAATTGAACTCTAACTTTTAGCGAAGTCATAGAGGATAAAAAACATGA
>NZ_JAHZST010000022.1 GCF_019457885.1 Shewanella nanhaiensis | reverse complement strand
AAGTATTCTAATCATAAAACTTCCATGTTAGCCAAGCTCTTGCTGAATAGGCTCTTGGCATTTTCAATTTAAAGTAATAGCTTAAGGAGGTTAACTCAGGAGCAACTGGTTGTATATAATTTAAGCTGTAATTCTCAAAGCTTACAGAATCAATCAGGCTTTCTGCCTATCAGGTGGTGACCAAAAAATAGGACAGGTATAACCCTTTTAGATTATCACACTCTTTCAGATTAGCTTTTGTATGGACAAAGCTTTACTCAGCCTACTTATCTTTTGAGCTGTGAAACTCATAATGGGGCATTTCCGTGTTACCGATTTACTCAGATAAGTCAAAATCGAAGAGGAACATTAACAGGTGTAGATGTGGCTACGAGTTTTGGCTGCATGGAGGCTGCCGTAAAGCCACAGGGATATATTCACAGCGTCTCGCAGAAGTAACTACACATTCGTCGTTCTTTCACATCCATGTGATCACGACATTGGTGCATCCATGCACGGCACCCGCTGGAGGCGATAGATAACAATGAAGGTTCGACCTTCAAAAACAGCACCAAATATCAAACCAGCCAGAAGCTAAACAAGAAAATGTAATGAGCCTTCATTCGAAGGCTAGCTAACTTTGGGGCAAAAATCAGTTACGACCCCTACCAAATAAAGCTAAATCGAAGAGAAAAATAACCAAGTGCAGGTGCGGCAGTGACATGGATGTCACGGCCGAGACTATAGGGATATACTCGTGTCGTGTCACTGAAGTAGCTGCACATAAGCCTGCGGCAAGCAATAAACAACAATGAAGGTGAGGCCTTCAACAACCTAGCCCAATACCAAAGCAGTCAAATAAACCAGATCAGAAAATGTAATCAGCCTTCATTCGAAGGCTAGCTAACTTTGGGGCATTTCCGTGTTAGTGACTTACTCAAACAAGTCAAAGTCGAAGAGATAGATGAACAGGTGTAGATGCGGCTACGAGCTTCGACTTCAGGGTGAGGTATCGCGAAGTGATACTCTTCGAGCGAGAGGATGGGACGCCGAACTGGCTGTTTAACATGGACGTTATTTGAACGTCGTAGAGCATATAGGAATGTATTCACAGCGTCTCGCAGAAGAATTAATCTAGCCACCCATGACAAATCACTTCTAGCAAACTCGGCTTGTTCAACACTCGGGATAAGGACGCGGCTTCTCGCGGCCTATCCTATTTGTTAGCTGTGACTGTTCAATATTGCCCTTTTTGAAACGGTAAAATATAAAGGATCATTCCAGTTCTTATATTCACAAAGACACGTATAGACTAATTTAATAGCGTGCGAATCTTCTGACTTTAGTGCTTTTTCGATGATAGGCGAAAAATTAATGTTGTTTTCAACAGTTGTGATCTCTTTATCTTGATAACGAAGTCCTGTGCTTAAATACGCAACAACAATAGCCTTCCACAACTCTCTGAGAGCTGTTTGCTTATCTTCAAGGTAAGGTAAAACAATTGATAATGCGTGACACCCTGTTACGGTATGCAAAAGAGTGAAGTCGTCACTTAAGTAAAATGACTTTATCGTAAACTCTCTAAGTGTTGATATGTCAATAATATTCGGCTGAGTGACACTACCGTTACGTTTCAACAATATGCCGATTTCAGACATTCTATCTACTATAAGCCCTGGTGAAAATTTATGATTCTCACCTAATGGCGATAACTTAGTAAGTATACTTTCTAGACTTTCATTTGTAGTTTCTTCATTTAGTTCAAATGACTGATATTCTGCGCTCCAATATGCGAGGGCAATAGCCATTTCGCTTTGGCAATTAGCTTCTATTGCATAAGCTAACCTGATAAGTCCATGAAATGCTGAAGCAGCTACACCAGAGATTAATATAGGTAATGATTTTTTCAGTACAGCTTGTGTACCACATTGTTCTAACTCGCTTTTGAAATACGTTAAATAGGATCTAAAACTTTCACTATTGCCAAGGTTACTGTCAATACCATTTACCGAGATAACACTCTCTAAGCTTCCTATTTCCTCAAGCCCTTTTATGCTTTCATCGAATGTATGTTGCAATTTAATACTGGAGGCATTTAAAAGATCTAAAGCCGTTAATACCATAGGTAAATGTGTTGCTAGACCATCGCCATATAATGGATGATAGTGGCCTGATTTTTCTAATAATAGATCTAACAATTTTAATTCTTCCATGATATCCCTGTCTCCCCAAAAAGCCGACGAGCCTGTAGAATTACTCGTTATTGTTTAACACAATACGACGATATCGAAGTTTCTATGGCTATTCAATTTTTCACGTATTGGTGAAGATTTCGTTTAGATTAGCTGAACTTCTTTATAGGTTTTTGATACCGCAAAGCACTATATCGTACAAGCCATCATAAAATCATGAAGAGACTTATCAGGAATTAATTACTGTATAAAAACCTAAGCAAATAGCCTTAGTGAAAACCCTACCTGTCTGCTGGATGATTAACCCCATCATTGGTGACTACATCACCTAAGTCAAAAGGATTTACACCTTCTAAACAACCTATATTAAAGCCATATTCCTGCGGATTAGAGCGGCGCTGGTGATGAGTATAGATCCCGCAATTTGAGCAAAAATAATGTTTTGCAGTCCCTGTATTGAATTGGTACAACTTAAGAAACTCCTCGCCTTTCACGATACGGATATCATCAAGATTAACGGAGCCGACAATGGCGCCTTTTCTACGGCAAATTGAGCAATTACAACGCCTAGGGTTCACTATGCCTTGAGGTAGTGATAGCTCCAGCTCAACAGCGCCACAATGACAACTTGCCCTGTGCTTCACTTGGATCCGCGTTTCTCCAACTTGCTTTAACATATTTCCCCTTAATGGCATTGATAAAGCCTAAGGATAAGTAACCTGAAATGTCACACAAAAGCAAACTTGCAGGCCAGCCCCCTACAAACAAATGCTCAATTAGTCTCATAAGATTAAAAGCTCAAAAAGCACTATTACTTCACAATTTTAATAAAATCATCCTCTGAGTAGGCATCTATTCTCTTCGCTATTTAAGGTTATTCATTTAGTATTCGCCACCCTAAATTTTCTTGGTAAAAGCCTTGTCACTCGCTCTTCACGTCACAGCACCTTCAACTGCGTTATATACAGATCTATCGGGCTATTATGATCTCATGTGTGCAGATATCGATTACAAGGCCCAGAGTGACCATATTCGTAGGCTCAATCGACTATTTGGTAATGGCGCTAGTACTCATCTGGATCTTGCATGTGGCACAGGCCCCCATATTCGCCACTTTATCGACTATGGCTTCCAAAGCTGCGGTTTAGATATCAATCAACCTATGCTCGACTTAGCACAAGTTCGCTGCCCGGAGGCTGAGTTTACTCTGCAGGATATGTGCAGCTTTAGGGTGAATGATCCGGTCGATCTGATCACCTGCTTTCTCTACTCTATCCATTACAACGATGGGATCAGTAAGCTCAAGCAGTGTCTCTCTAGCGTCTATCACGCGCTCAGCGAGGGTGGGATATTTTGCTTTAATGCGGTAGAGAAAACCAAGATAGATAACCGCGCCTTTGTCAGACACAGCACTGAGTTTAACGACAGTCAGTTTACCTTCAGCTCAGGTTGGAATTACAGTGGCGCTGGTGAACGCCAATCACTGAAGCTCTGTATCGAGAAGAGTAACGAGCAAGAGAGTCAAGTCTGGCAAGATGAACACCCTATGGTTGCCGTGAGCTTTGATGAGCTCAAGCAGCTACTATTACCTGATTTTGAGGTGCATATCTTTGAGCATGACTACGGCAAGATAACTCCACTAGAGCCAACGTCTGGCAACGCCATATTTGTCTGCGTAAAACGATAACAATTTATAAAAATATACCAATAAAAAGGCCAGCTAATTAGCTGGCCTTCTTCTCTACTTCTTGTCTTTGATATGAGTCATCATACGCTTACGGCGACGCTCTTGGCTCACGGTTAGCTTCTTGGTGTTCATCCCTTCAAATGGGTTGTCGCCATCTTGGAAACGAACCTGGATCGGAGTTCCCATCACTTTCAATGAACGACGGTAGTAGTTCATCATAAAGCGCTTGTATGAATCAGGTAGCTTCTTAACTTGGTTACCGTGAACAACCACGATAGGCGGGTTATATCCACCGGCGTGAGCATATTTAAGCTTAACACGACGGCCATTAACCATAGGTGGCTGATGATCGTCCTGAGCCATCTGCATAATACGCGTCAACATCGAAGTGCTCACACGACGGGTTGCACTCTCATAAGCTTCCTGTACAGACTCAAAAAGATGTCCAACACCAGTACCGTGAAGTGCTGAGATAAAGTGAATACGGGCAAAGTCGATAAAGCCAAGACGACGGTCAAGCTCGCTCTTTACTCTGTCTTTAATATCCTGATCGATGCCATCCCACTTGTTAACAGCGATCACAAGTGCACGTCCCGCATTAAGCGCAAAGCCTAACAGACCAAGATCTTGCTCGGCGATACCTTCGCGGGCATCAACGATCAATAACACGACGTTACAATCTTCAACCGCTTTCAAGGTCTTAATGACTGAGAATTTCTCAACGGTTTCATTAACTTTACTACGACGACGCACACCAGCGGTGTCGATAAGCACGTATTCACGGCCATCTCGCTCCATCGGGATATAGATACTGTCACGGGTTGTGCCTGGCGCATCATAAACCACCACACGCTCTTCGCCTAAGATACGGTTAGTTAGCGTCGACTTACCTACGTTTGGCTTACCAATAACGGCAAGTTTGATCGGTAAATCTTGAAGGCGAGTCTGCTCAGCTTCCGCTTCCTCTTCGGTGTACTCACGCTCCTCTTTCTCCTCTTCATCATCACCGTCACGGTTCAGACCCAGAGCTTCAGCGTAAGGTGCTAAGGCGTATTCAATCATGTTGGTCACACCACGGCCCTGTGCTGCAGCCATCTGATAGACCTCACCCAGACCTAATGCCCAAAACTCGGCACAAGCAGAATCAGCATCGATACCATCAACCTTGTTTGCTACAACAAAGGTGGTTTTTTCACGGCGTCTTAGGTGCTCAGAGATAGCTTGATCAGCTGCGGTTAAGCCAGCTCTTGCATCTGTTAAAAATAGCACCACATCTGCTTCTTCAATCGCAGCCATAGACTGCTCAGCCATGTGGGTTTCAATCCCCTCTTCAGTGCCATCAATACCGCCAGTATCGACAACAATGAACTCATAGCCTGATAAGTGAGCACGACCATATTTACGATCCCGAGTCAGCCCAGGATAGTCGGCCACCAAAGCGTCACGCGTTCGCGTAAGGCGGTTAAACAGGGTCGACTTTCCGACATTGGGACGACCAACAAGGGCCACTACTGGAATCATTTTTATGCCTCTATCTACAAATTCTTTTAAAATATAAAAAACGAAAAAACTTAAGTTCAGTAAACAAAAAGCCCCCGGAACACGCTTCCAGGGGCTTATTATCGTTTAAACAATAATTTATGGGAGCGTTATTCTAGCAACTTTACCATTTCGGGTTTGAACGTATATGTTATCACCTACAACCAGAGGTTGGCTAAATAAGCCTGAACTGTCGACCTCTACACGGCCAACAATATTACCATTACTCTTGTCGATAAAGTGAAGGTACCCTTCAAAATCACCCACAACGATGTAGTCTTTAAACACGGCTGCAGAGGTCAAGTCACGATTTGCCAGCTCAGTATTGCTCCAGTTCTCCAGACCATTACGTCTATCTACTGCGTAGATGCGACTATGATCATCAACCAAAAACAGGTTAACACCCGAATCGGCTAACTCATGGAAACTTGAATATTTACGGGTCCAGACAACGCGACCCGATCTCAGCTCCATCGATACAAGATTACCGTTAAAACTCACTGCGTATAGGTTTTCACCAATAATGAGCGGCATCATATCGACATCGGCCATACGGGTAAACTCATTACCGCCTTTTGGCGTATAAATCGCTTGCTCCCATGCAGCCTGACCATTGTTCTTAATCACAACGGCTATTTTACCATCGGCGGTTCCCACAAAGAAACCACCCGCTTCATAGTTTGCAGAGCCTGTACCGCGTAAGGTTAATGTTGGCAGCTTTGACTCATAGATCCACTGCTGCTCACCATCTTCAACACTGTATGCCTCGAACGTTCCAGCACTGGTATTGACCACAACAATATCTTCGGCAACGGTTGGCGCAGATAAAAGCTCACCACCAGTAACAACCGACCATTCAGTTTCACCGGTTTCAGCATCGAGTGCACCAAGTAGACCACTTTCACCACCGATAAAGACCTTGTCTCGAGCGGCGGTAACGCCAGCTGCAAGTTTAGCCCCTTTATTTTTGGCTAAGATATTATCTTTAAAAGCTGAGCTGAAGTCTCTCTCCCACGCTCTTTCACCAGTGGCTTCATCAAATGCAACCACCTGACCGTAACGATCGGCAACATACAGTTTGTCATATCGTGCAGCTGGGCGTAGGCGGGAGTAATAAGGCCCCACACCATTACCAACCGAAGCACTCCAGCTTACTGTTGGAAAGACACTTGCCTCAATTTCAGGCAAAGGGCTCACCGGCTCCTCTTCTACGTCACTGGATGAACAGGCTGATAACAGACCTAAGCTCAATCCACATGCGAGCAATGTTTTGCACCAAGACTTCATGGCAGCTTCCTTATGCCTTGTTCAAATTATCTAGCTTCATCTGTAGCGCAGGACTAGCCGTTGCTCCACCGTTATCTACGGCAGCTTGATACGCAGCTTTCGCTTGCTCAGCGTCGCCTTTGCGCACTAAGAAGTCGCCTTTAAGCTCATCTCTTTGTGCTGTAAATGCAGGATCTGATACTTGCTCTAACGTGGTAATTGCAGTGGCAATCTGGCCTTGCTCAGCTTGAACACGAGCCAAACGGATAGTGGCAACCATCACTAAGCTAGTATCCGCAGCCGATGCAATCACACTTTTCAATGTAGTTTCGGCTTTTTCTAGATCGCCTGACTCAACTGCCGCTTTAGCAACAATAAGTGATAACAGAGACTGATAACCTTTTTGGCTGTGCTCTTTAGCAAAGGTCTCTGCTGCAGCTAACATGCCCGCTTCATCTAAAGCTGGAGCGCTCATAGCTTGAAAAGCTTCTGAAGCTGATTCAGCCTGAGTGATCTTATGTTCTGAGTAGTAGTTCCAACCAAAAAGGCCGCCTAAACCGACTACTGCACCAACGACAATCGAAGTTCCATAATCTTTCCAGAACTGTTTGATAGCATCTACTTGTTGTTCTTCTGTGCTATAAATTTCCACGCAATCTTCCTCTTAAATCTGCTTGGCGATATAAGTTGCTAATCCATCACGTGCAACTAATTCTTGTTCTTTTTTCTCGCGGAGATACTTGACTGCAACTTGGTTATTGGCAAGTTCATCTTCACCTATAACCAGTGCGATCTGGGCACCACTTTTATCCGCGCGCTTCATCTGTTTCTTGAAGTTACCGCCGCCACAATGACTCATAACCCTAAGGTTAGGCAACTCACTTCTTAAGGCTTGAGCAATTTTTATCGCTTCAATCTTACTTGTATCGCCCATCGCAGTCACATAAACATCGACAGTTGAAGGGATATCACTGGTTAACTCTAATGTTTCAAGCAGTAAAACGATACGCTCTAATCCCATAGCAAAACCAACAGCAGGTGTATCTTTACCACCAAGTTGCTCGACTAATCCATCATAGCGTCCACCTGCAAGTACGGTTCCTTGTGAACCTAAACTTGAGGTAACCCACTCAAAAACAGTACGATTATAGTAATCTAAACCACGCACTAAGCGAGGGTTGATGACGTATTGGATACCAACAGCGTCTAAGAGTTCACATAAATGTGAAAAATGTGCTCGTGACTCTTCACCAAGGAAGTCCATCAACTCAGGCGCATCGACCAATAACGCCTGAACTTCAGGGTTCTTAGTGTCTAAAACACGCAGTGGGTTGGTGTACATGCGACGTTGGCTCTCTTCATCAAGCTGCTCTTTAAACTGCTCTAAGAACTCGATAAGGGCTCTGCGGTATGTGGCCCGCTCAGCTGGGTCACCTAAGGTGTTCAACTCAAGTGTGACATGCTCTTTAATGCCAAGTTTTTCCCATAAACGAGCAGAAAGCATCAAAACTTCGGCGTCGACGTCGGCAGTGCCGATGCCATAAACTTCAACACCAAACTGATTAAATTGACGGTAGCGGCCTTTCTGCGGGCGCTCGTGTCTAAACATAGGGCCCATATACCAAAGACGTTGCTCTTGGTTATAGAGCAAACCATGCTCATTACCGGCACGTACCGTTGACGCTGTTCCCTCTGGGCGAAGTGTTAAGCTGTCACCGTTACGGTCATCAAAGGTGTACATCTCTTTTTCTACGATATCAGTGACTTCACCGATTGAGCGTTTAAAAAGGTCGGTACTCTCAACGATTGGTGTACGGATCTCGCTGTAACCGTAGGCGGCAACAGTCTCTCTTAATACAGTTTCTAGTTTTTGCCATAGAGGACTTTGGGTAGGCAGAATATCATTCATTCCGCGTATTGCTTGGATCTGTTTTGCCACGGTATAGACTCGTCCGATTTAACTTTTAAATTTAACAGCGCGGTGCAGTATATCTCTATACCTAAGCGACCTCAAGGCGCTCTTTATCGAGCGCGAGTAGGATAGCTAAACAGGCTGTGATTAACTCACAAAAAACGCCGAGACAGAGCTCAGCGTTAGTGAATAACTCGTTGCTTACTTATTTAGATCTTGTACCGGAATACGTCCATTGATGATTGAGGCTTTAGCCCTTATTTTAGCTTCGAGAGAATCGACGATATTATCGTTATCGAAACGCTCTTTTTGTCTTACGCCATCATCAAAATAACCGCTCTTACGATTGCCTCCAGTCAAGCCAATATCTGAAACTAAGGCTTCACCTGGGCCATTAACGACACAACCTATGATAGAGACATCCATAGGTGTGATCACATCTTCGAGACGACGCTCAAGCTCATTAACGGTGTTGATAACATCAAACTCTTGGCGAGAGCATGATGGACAGGCGATAAAGTTAATCCCGCGAGAACGGATCCGCAGCGATTTAAGGATATCAAAGCCCACTTTAATCTCTTCAACAGGATCTGCGGCCAATGAAATACGCAAGGTATCACCAATGCCTTCAGCCAGCAGCATCCCAAGTCCTACGGAAGATTTAACTGAGCCTGAACGTAAACCACCCGCTTCGGTTATGCCTAAATGCAGTGGCTGCACTATCTGTTTTGCCAGCAAACGATATGCTTCAACGGCAAGGAAGACATCAGATGCTTTAACGCTCACTTTAAACTGATCGAAGTTGAGTCTATCTAGGATATCCACATGACGCATCGCAGATTCAAGCAGCGCCTCTGGCGTAGGCTCTTTGTACTTATCCATCAGATCTTTTTCTAAAGAGCCACCGTTAATACCAATTCGAATTGGGATATTCTTATCACGGGCACACTCAACCACACTTTTAATGCGAGACTCATTGCCAATGTTACCTGGGTTAATTCGCAGGCAGTCTACGCCATATTCAGCCACTTTAAGTGCAATACGGTAATCAAAATGAATATCGGCGATCAGAGGAATATTGGTCTGCTGCTTAATCAGTTTAAACGCTTCAGCGGCGTCCATCGTCGGCACAGAGACACGTACAATATCCGCACCTACGTTTTCCAATGCACGAATTTGAGCAACAGTGGCATCAACATCAGTCGTTAAGGTGTTGGTCATCGATTGGACTGCAATTGGTGCACCATCTCCAATAGGAACGTCACCTACATAGATACGGGTTGAAGCACGTCTTTTAATCGGGTTTTCGTTGTACATCTTGTTTACTCTATATGTCTGTTACTTGCTGATGCCGTGTTAACACAGCATCATTATATCTTGATTCAGGCTTGGAGTCTTATTCGGCAAAAGGCAGGCTAAATCTAGCAACGCGCCCATTAGCATAATCGGCTAAACTGATACTCTCTTCGTTTAGCTTGATTGTCACAGCTTGAGGCGCACCTAAGGTCAGTTTAAAAGGTTCACGTCCCTTAACTTCAAGTAAGCTGCCCGCTTTCTTCAGATCATTAATGAGTACTTTGCCATCAGCATCTTTGACGTTGATCCAGCAGTCAGCCACTAAGCTCAAGCTTAATTTTGATACACCTAAGTTGTCGACAGAGTGGAGCTCTTGTGCAATCTCGCTTTGCGCTGGTGTAGGCGCTTGGTCACTGGTGACCACAGTCACTCCCAAATCACTGCTTTCATCGTTAGCAGTTTCAGGGGATAAATCATCAATATCGTTGCTGTGCACAACACCGCTATCAATCGCTGAGTTATCGGCACTTAGTTGGGTGTCAGAGCTCTCTATTCCAGAGTCGCGCTCTAGCGTCGGATCGGGTAAGGCTTTTGTCGAAAACGGCTCCTGTATTGATTCGGCCATCTCCTCCATCGTAGGTTTTGAAAAATCGACACTGGCTTGAGTATCAGATTTTTGCACCCACCATAAAACCAGTAGAGCTAATAGAATAAAGGCGATCAGATAGGTGACAAACATCAGGCGTCCATCACGAGCTTGACGTGTTGTTTTACGGGAGAAGCTTTGCATCTCAGGCGCACTGGCCTTGGGGAGTTGAATGTCGAGGCAGGCTTGTATCGCTTGCGCGTCCGCCTGAACGATACGGGCATAGTTTTTCACATACCCTTTTACATAGATGGCTGAGGCGATTTCGCCGAAATTATCCGCTTCTATGTCTTCGACGATACAAGGTCGCAAATGCAACTGCCCCGCAATATCGCCAATACTCGCCCCTTGCTCTTCACGGGCGGCTTTTAACAGGGATCCGAGCGTCATCTGTTCGGATATGTCAGGGGTCTCATTACTGTCTGCTGCATCCTTGAGCATATCGACTTTCTTATTTGTCATCAGTGCATACTGGCTCGATATCGCTTAGCCTCAATAGATGAGGGAAACTTAGCTAAAAGTAATATGCCAAACTCTCTGGCAGCCTCTTCATCGTTTAAGCCCCGCTCAATCTCCACCCCTAAGGTCAAACTTTCGGCAGATTGGGCGATGACACGATGGTAGCGTGCAAGTTGCGCACGCGCATCGAGATAGTTATGTTCCTCAATCTCGATCTCAGTTAATTCAAGTAGAGTGCTTCCACTTCTGGGATTGTATCTCAGTGCGGTACTGAAGTATTTACGCGCTTTTTCTATCTCTCCAGCCTTACGACTACAGATCCCTAAATTTTCATAACTGTCCCCTGAACGAGTATAATTGGGCATTTTAACCGCTCTAAGGAACATCTTCTCAGACTCTTTGTACTTCTCTTGTTGACAGAGAAACACACCGAAATTGTTTAGCCCATCGCCACTGGCATCTCTAGCATTAATAGCTTTACGGTAAGAGTCTTCGGCATTTTCAAGCTCACCCACAGTTTGATAGTAGTAAGCCATTGATATATGTACATCTTGAATATTCGGTGCAAAATCAACAGCTTTGTCTAAATTGTACTTAGCTTGCTGGCTGTTACCTTTACGCAAGTAAGTTAACCCGAGCTGCGCACGCTTCTGTGCGGCCAAGACATTGTCGAACTCCCTCTCTGTCACAGGAACGTCGGTTCCGCTATAGGTACTTTGTGACACGCAGGCACTTAACATACTCGAAAGAAGTATGGTAAGTGCGATTTTTTGGGGCAGTCCGTGCTTCATTGACAAGCCTATCTATCTACAATTTACAATGAGTTAGTTTATTGTGACCGATATTTGGCTATCTTGCATGCGTTTTTTCGCTAAACGTTTAGTTCTGTCTCTGATATCACCGGCTAACTGGCCACAAGCGGCATCAATATCGTCACCACGGGTCTTACGAACGATCACTGTTAGACCGTACTCCATCAATACTTTGGAGAAACGATCGATGCGAGAGTTAGAGGAGCGACCATAAGGTGAACCAGGATAAGGATTAAACGGAATAAGGTTAATCTTACAGGGGGTATCTTTCATTAACTTAGCTAATTCATGAGCTTGGTCTGTGCTGTCATTGATATGGTCTAACATGACATACTCAACAGTTACACGTCCTCGATTAGCGTTCGACTTAGCGATGTAACGACGGATCCCACCTAAAAACTCCTCTAAAGGATACTTTTTATTAACTGGAACCAACACATCACGCAATTCGTCATTAGGAGCATGAATGCTCACCGCCAAAGCAACATCCAAGGCATCACCTAACTTATCCAACGCTGGTACAACCCCTGAAGTTGATACCGTCACTCGACGCTTAGAGAGACTGAAACCAAAATCATCTAACATGATGTCCATTGCAGGGATCACGTTCTTTAGGTTCAGTAGTGGCTCACCCATCCCCATCATAACGACGTTAGTAATAGGACGCTCGCCTGTCTCTTTCACAAAACCGATAAAGTCCGCCACACGCCACACTTGACCAATAATTTCAGACACCGTTAAGTTACGGTTAAAGCCCTGCTGAGCAGTCGAGCAGAAGGTGCACTCTAAAGCACAACCCACTTGTGACGACACGCACAAGGTTGCTCTATCATCTTCAGGGATATAAACGGTTTCAACTTCCTGACCTTGGCCGACATTAATAGCAAACTTAATGGTGCCATCTTCAGACTTTTGAAAACTAGAGATTTGTGGCGCAACAATCTCACAGCGGGCGTTAAGCTTCGCACGCAGCGCTTTGTTAATATTGTTCATCTCGTCAAAGTCACTGACGCCAAAATGATAAATCCACTTCATCAATTGATCGGCACGAAACGGCTTCTCACCCATTTCAGTGAACAATGCTCTTAACCCTTTACGGTCAAGATCCAATAAATTGATTTTCTTTTCACTCATTTTGACTAACCTCAACACCTAATACACGCCACAGGGCGGCGAATTATACAGAGATACCCCAATTTTAGCTAGCAGTGATAGCACTGGCCATTAGAACCACACCTAAGATACTCCCTTTCTCAGCTCTTATCTCATAAAATATGTTTAATGCGGCATATATAGGAAAGCGGAATGTTTTAATGTTAGAATTAATGTGGACTAATATTGGTCAGCAAATTATAAACCTCTAAATGATCACCCTCATCGTTATAGTATGTGTTGCGATTGGCGTTTCTTTCCTTTGCAGCGTGTTCGAAGCCGTTTTACTCTCTGTCACTCCAAGCTATATTGCAAACTTGGCCCACACTAACCCTAGTGCGGCAGACCGTCTTAGTAAGCAGAAAGACAATGTAGAGTCACCTCTGGTCTCTATCCTAACCTTAAACACCATAGCTCACACTGTGGGTGCAGCCGTTGCTGGTGCACAAGCCGCTAAAGTATTCGGTGATGAGATGTTAGGTGTTTTCTCTGGTATCTTAACCTTCCTTATCCTGTTTTTCTCAGAGATTATCCCTAAGACCATAGGTGCAAACTACTGGCGTACTCTCGCGCCATCAGTGTCTGTAGCTCTACTATGGATGGAGAGGATTATGTACCCTCTGATCTGGATGTCTCAGCAAGTGACACAGCTTTTAGGCAAAGGCGATGAAGGTCAATATATTCGTCAAGAGATGAGTGCCATGGCTAAAATTGGCCAGGAATCTGGGGAGCTTGATGAGCAAGAGTCAAAGATTTTGACTCAGATGCTATCGGTAAAAGAGATGCCCGTCAGTGCGATCATGACGCCAAGAACGGTTATGTTTAGCTTGCCCTCCTCAATGACCCAAGAGGAGTTTGCCAAGAAGCACAAAACATCGCCCTTCTCGCGCATTCCGATCTTCAATGACGATCCTGATGATGTCATTGGTTATATCAACCGCAACGATATCTTGCTATCAGAGCGTAAAACGCCTCAAGCCAGCATAGGTGAGCTAAAGCGAAATCTGGTTGTAATACCGGAAACCGCTAAAATTCTTCCTCTGTTTCAGCTGTTGATTAAGCGTAATACCAAAATCGCTATGGTCGTGAATGAATACGGTACTGGTGAAGGTATCGTCTCGTTAGAAGATATTATCGAGTCTTTATTAGGCTTGGAGATTGTCGATAGTAACGACCCTGTCACTGATATGCAGCAACTTGCACGTAAGCAGTGGGAAAAGCGCATGACCGACAAAGGGATCACCTTCTCCGATGATGGTGAGTTTGACTCCTATGTCGAAACGCCAAAATCAGGCTCATAACGGCTAATGCTCCATCAGTATAAACTGATGGCTAAAAGGGAAACTTGAGTTTCCCTTTTTTGTTTTCTAAACCTCCCAAACGACCCCAAGATACTAATACCAATCAGTATAAGAAGTTGATCTACTCAGAGTGTCTTTTGGCAAACTAATTCAAGGCGAATGGATGATGGAATGGTTGTTCCCTTGTGAGTTCATTCAACGCAGAAGTAAGCAGCCAAAAACACTCATTACAGGCGAGTTTTAGCGGTGCTGATGCTGTGTTAACGATCTTAACCGTAGAATAACTATGCTCTTCACTCGTCGCAAACCACATGGATGTGGTGAATGTCATTAATGCAGGAGCAATTAAAGACCTTGCCTCAGGACCGCTAAACTCTCGCTGAGCGATCAAATCTTTATACTGATTGGTATAATGCCTGCGCCTTGAAGTGGCTTAGGTATCGGGTGTACAATCCTCTCCCGATTGACCTAAGAGCCAGACTTTATGCCCATCCGCTATACCCTCAAACTTGCCCATATCAACGATACCCACTCTCACTTTGACAGTAGTAGTGTGAGATTCAATTATGAAGATGAGGGAAAAAGCTACGACATTTATACCCATAGTGGCGGATATGCTAGGCTCAATTACCAGATCAACACAGCAAGAGCGCAGGCTCAAACCTCTAAGCAAGCCTTTCTGTTTCTCCACGGCGGTGACAGTTTTCAGGGATCTCTTTACTTCAATCAGTTTAAGGGCGCTGCTAACGCTCATCTCCTTAATCTATTAAAACCTGATGCCATGGTAATAGGCAATCATGAGGTCGATGCTGGAAGTGCGCCCATTCTCGCTTTCCTAGATAGTATTCAGTTCCCTCTGCTCGCAGGAAATATGGATTTAAGCCAAGAGTGCACAACAAAAAGCAGTGTCCTAAAGGGCCATAAAAACCTCTACGAATACCATCATGAAAAAGGCATAGCTAAAGTCGTTTTCAAGCCACTTCAAGATAAAAAGCTGGCTATTATCGGCATCACCTTAGATCAGATGGCAGAGATTGCTCGCCCCGATCCCGATACCCATTTTATCGATGCGATTGAAACGACTCGAAATACAGTTAACGCACTGAAGGCCGAAGGCATAGATCATATCTTAGTGCTAAGTCATCTCGGGTTTGATCAAGACAAGGTATTAGCCGAGGCTGTCGATGGGATAAGCCTGATTGTTGGTGGGCACTCACATACGCTTCAGGGAGAGTTTAAAGAGTTTGGACTCAGCTCAACGCCCTACGGAGTGAGTGTCAACAACACCCCCATATTACATGCAGGGAAACACGCCGAGACAATTGGCCTTGCAGATATCGAGTTTGATGAAGTTGGTATGGTAACCAGCCTCAAAGGCCACAACCTCTTTATGTTAGACAGCCAGTTCATTCTCGAATCTAAGCATGATATCTCTCAAGGTGAATACGATAGGGTTTATGCTCACCTAAAACAGCACCCAGGAATTACTTGGGATGATGAGGACTGTTCGGTTACCCAAGTTATTAATACTCAATATAAACCGGCTATCACGGCCCTTGAGCAGACCGTTTTAGGTTTTGTACCAAAAAATTTAGTACACACTCGCTTACCCAGTAAAGCACTGCCTCATGGTAGTGAAATCGCCCCTCTGGTCTGTAAGAGCATCTTTCATGAATCTAAACATCAACTCCCGAGAGTCGACTTTGCACTTCATAATGCTGGTGGTGTCAGGCAATCACTCAATAAAGGTGAGGTCACCCTAGCATACGTTGTTGGGCGCTTATTGCCATTCGACCTGCCATTAGTTCACTATGAGATACAAGGTACCTATCTGTTTGCCGCCATCGAATCAGCCATAAACTCAGCCACCAACAATAGCGTCACAGGCACTGGTGCAGGCAGCTTTCCCTACACTTATGGTCTTAAATATTGTTACGATGGCCGTAAAGCGTTAGGCGAAAGGGTTCTCTCCCTCGAGGTGTTAGCTGAGGATGGTCTCACTTGGCTCGTTGTCGATAAAGAGACATATTATTTTGGCGTGTCTTCCGCCTATACCGTATCTGGTAAGGAGGGTTATGGCCCTCTGCTGCAAGCTAAAACCCAAAAGCCGATAAACGAGCTTACGCTTCCCCTCGCCTTCACTCGTTATATGGAGCGACAACAAGGCAACTTAGAGGATGAGATAGCGCCTCAAGTGCATTACACCAGCCACTTGTGATCTTTATTAATAATAGAAGTGGTAGCCATTACAAAATTTGTTGTGATCACAGCAGCTTCTTCATCAGGTACCCCATGATCACACGACCACGTTTCTCTTGATAGCTTCGATGGCACAACTTAAAGCCTTGTGATAGAAACAGGGCTTTGGAGAGGCTGGAGGCATCGACCGTCAACTCTCGATAGCCTTGTTCTACGACCCACTGCTCAAGAGTTTGATACAAGGTTTTAGCAATCCCCTTCCCCTGATAGGCTGGATGAACATATAAGCTATCGATATAGCCTTGAGTATAAAACCCTGTCTCAATATTGATAAATCCACAGCACTTAGGTTGACCATCTATGAGCATGCTCTCATCAATCATAAGCCAGGCTTTTGAGCGACTCATTCGCTTATGCCAGTGGTAGGCCGATCTCGGCTTTGAGGACCAAGCTGATTTATCCTCAAATGAATAATGTACCTCATCGATAGCATGAATGGCATCGTGAAAAAGTTGGCTCACGCTAGTTGCGTAGCCTGCTTGGTAGGCAATGACTGAAAACATGGATCGCTGGCACATGAAAAAGAGATGGTATTAGTTTGCATGAATAATGGAAGATAAACAAAAATGGTGGCGATAACCTGAGCTATCGAGCCACCATTTTCAACAAGCTTTCAACTAAATCGGCATCCGAATTGGTTGAGTCATCATTACTTCTTATCGATGCGGCCAACAAATAGCAGTTCATCAAAAGTACGGTTTAAGGTTTTGCTAGTGAAATCATTCATCCACATCTGCTCTTGAACAACAACCTTGTCACCTTTACTGATCTCAACTTGTGGACCTGCCGCCCAAAATGTCTTATCAGACTCTTTAATCTGCACGTAGGTGTAACCACCGCCATTCATGGTATCTAGCACGGTACCTTCATGTACAATCCCTTGAGCCCATGCACTAGAGATCCCTAACGTTAATGTTGCTACAGCAAGCAATTTTACAAGTTTAGCTATCATTATCTGTTCCCTTTCTTTCCACAGTCATTGATATGATGAAAATCATTAAAGCACGCAGTAATGAATAAATCTCTATTAAAGAAATCAAATACAGAAGCAATGCCCATCTTTTAGATCAAGATCATAAAACCGAAGTCAGAAATCAATTTCTTGGAACTTTAGCTAAGAGAGGTTGCAGCATCCCTTCGAGTCCATTGAGCTTAATCTCATACATTAACGCCAACTGCTCACCCAACTTTCCCTCAGGGAAGCCTTTAGAGTGAAACCAAACTAAATAAGGTTCAGGCAGCTCGAGTAACTTACGACCTGCATACTTACCAAAAGGCATCTTCTGATTAATCGCCTCTAGCAATATCTGTTCATTCATATACTCACTTCCAATTACCACTTCAGTGCATTTTGAGTAGTTTAACTTAACAGGAACACAGCTAAAACTGCTCACAGAGGTTAAATCTAGTAAAAAAGTACTATATTCTTTTCTTATACTTACAACCTATTTAATTTCATTTAGAACTATAAAGTTCATCGGCACTCCTATTGAATGCTCTGTTTATCTCCGCTTTACTTTTCAACAGTTCAACAAATCCCCTCATCTTACTGATAACATTACATTAACTGAAGTCCCCCCCTTTTACTTCACCGACGTCAAAAAGGTGTCAAAAACACTGTTTTGTCAATTTTACGACGTGAGCCAAAAACAAAAAAAACGTCAAAAATCAGGTAATTGACCAGCATATAATTGTTCTCTAAATTGGTATTTAAGCAAAGAGATAGATATTGATTAACACATGCTATTTACGTGAGGGGAACAGAGATGATCATCTTAGTCGGAGGTGAAAAGGGGGGCAGTGGCAAAAGTTGCATAGCCCAAAATATAGCCGTATTTCTAACAGCAGAGTGTAATGCATCCGTCATTATGGTCGACTGCGATCCTCAAAGGACCACATCAGATTGGATCCAAGCTAGAAATAATAACCCAGAACTCGCCAGCATTAACTGCGTACAACTCTATGGAAAAATCCGTAATGATCTTCTCAGTCTAGAGCAGCATTATGATTTTGTTATTGTCGATTGTGGCGGACAAGATAACTTAGCACTCAGAGCCAGTATGTCTGTCGCCTCTCATGTATTAATGCCGCTCAGGCCTAAACGTCGAGATCTAAAAACAGTCAACCACATGGATGATATTGTTGCCACATGCATGATGATTAATCCAAAAATGAAAGCATCATTCGTGATCACCCAATGCCCTAGTTTACCAAGTCAGGCCAATCGCATCCTTGAAGCAAAAGAGGTCTGTAGAACTTACGATATTAATGTACTTGATGCCATCAACTACAGTCGCAATATCTTCGATGACAGTGAAGAGTCTGGTTTATCAGTCATAGAGATAGAACCAAAGGGCAAAGCAGCAAAAGAGATGAGAAGCATAGCTTGTGAAATGTTAGAAGCTGCAGATGCGACAGAGATAAGAAATCGGATCGCCGCAGCTAAAATGAACAATACTAGAGGTGACTATGGGACTAGCAGATCTCAAGAAAAGCTCTACGCAGTCTAATCGCGGACAAGCTCATGTAAGTCCGCATCAAGAGGTCAACATTGAGGACTTTATTGATGAAGCGACACATTACGCTGCTGGGTTTAAAAATACAGACCAAGGCATGGCAGAGGTGATCACCCTAGCCTCAATTGTTAACCAGCAACCTCAGCAGGCTACCAATAAGATAAAGGCTCAATCAGCAAAAGCAGTCACACAGATACGTAAAGGCAATGAGCCCTATCGCAAAGCCACATTCACGCTAAGCGAGTCCGCCATTTCACATTTAGCTGAATTAGCCAGTGGGTGTGACGTTGCAAAATCTAAACTAATCCGTTTTTTAATCGAGCACCATTTTTCGCTTACTGATGATGAAAGAAAAATAAAAGAGCGTTCAATTATTGTAGATTAACCCCCATTTCTCCCACCCTTTGACTGGCAGAGAAGCAGTTTCATCGTTAAGTTCCTTTATGCTGCCAGTTCTTTTTTTCCTCCATAAGAGGAACAAATCTCACATCTTCGTATGACTGGCAGACCATTTTGAAATATTACCTATACAAATGTGCAACATAATAGTATTAATATAATCTTACGGGGTGGTAAAATGGAGTAATATCACGTGCCTAAGATGTTAAATAATTTTTTTATCTTTGTGTCATTTCTTTACATCTTGGAGAGTCATGCGCAATTTTCACTCGAACAGATCCCCGAAATAGAGAATAAGAAAGCGATCACTTTAGTCGCAGAAACTGGATTTTGGACAGTACATTTAAAGGAGAAGATGCTCCCTAAATTTACGGCTCAAACAGGTATTGAAGTTAATGTCATCACCACCTCTTTGGACAAGATGTATACACTTCAAACTGAGTCTTTAATCCAAGGAGCAGGCAAGTATGACCTGCTAACCATGGAAGCGGGTTGGGCAAAAGAGTGGGCATCGAAAGGATTAACAGTGCCTCTATCGGAACTTGCATCCCTCTATGATCCCAGTGGCGAAAGAGGCATAAACAGCTATCTTGAACCATATTACTCATCACTACTCAATATCCTCTCCTACCAAGGTGAGATCCATGCCATCCCCTATAACAACTATGTGATGGGCAACCATTACAGGGCCGATCTATTTGAGCATCCTAAAGAGAAATTTAATTTCCAAGCTAAGTATGGCTATACTCTAGCTCCTCCCAGTAGCATTCAGGAGTTAAAAGATATCAGCGCTTTTTTCACTAGAGAAGCAGGTGAAAAGCTAGGCAGTAACATACTAAAGAAACCCTTTTATGGCTTGGCATTAATGTCAGGAAACCGTCCCCATATTAACGATGAATTCTCCTCCATCCTATGGAGCCTCAATGGTTACTGGATGAAACCAGAATACAATAGCAAAGAGAAGATAAAGCTCTTCCAGCTCCCCCGAGAGAATACTACACTTATTCGCACCGCTAACATTTACCAAGATCTAATGCGGTATGCTTTCCCGGCCCATGATCAGTTTGCCTTTAAAGAAGCTGCAAACACATTAGCCAATGGTGACGTTGCCATGTGGCCTTTCGCTTATAACAATCTTTGGAGCGCCTCTTTTAAAGTTGAGTCAAATATACAAGGAGCCAAACTCGGCATTGCACAAGTCCCTGGAGGCAAGCCCTACAATGGCGCCTATGCCTTTGCTGTCGCCTATGATAGCGTCAATCCCCAAGCTGCTTATTGGTTACTGAAATATATGGGATCCTTTGAAGCGCAATATGCCTATGCGCTTGGCGGAGGCAATCCTTGCCGAATTGATGTTGCAACCGCACCAGAGTTCCAGACAGAAAAATTACGACACATAGGCGGCGCGTTTAACGTCAGCCATAAAGCGAATATCGATTGGTCAGACGAGGTCCTTAAATTGGGCCACTTCACCAGCACTGCAATGGGAGATATCTATCCGGAATTGGCAAAAAGTTGCTTTAAGCTCTCTAACAGTAATGAGGATATAAAATCTGTAACCTCTCAGTTGATTAACAAGATTGAGCAGATCCAAAATCGCTCCGGTGAAGTACCAGTGGTAAGAAGATGAAACTAAAAAAGCCCTTAAGCAGCTTAAAAGAAAAGTTAAGATTACTTATATACATAATCATTATACTTACGTTAACGATTGGGCTTACGTCGATTGGCCTATCTCAGGAACTGCAGCGTAAGCTAGACCACTTAATCAATCAAGACGTGAGTAAAATAATGTATGCGCTTAAGCTGTCTAACAACAGTCAGGAGTTGCAGCTCACCACTGTCAGGCTCTCATCATTTAGCACAAACAGTGAGCGTACAGAACTACTCAATGTACTAGTGGAACAGTGGAGTGCACTTGAGAGAGGCTTGCTCTCGCTTATCGAACTTGAGGCTGACCAATCTCAGCTTGCGCAACTCAACGCTCACTTAAGTAGAATACAGTTAGCAGCTAAGCAGATCCCACTTTTAGCTCAAGTCACAGAGAGTGCCCAAGAAGCAGAGACACAAGCCAGTCGACTTAAGCTTAATATGGGACTCATCGAAAAAGGCTTCTCACGGGCAGTTTCAAATGAGCTCACTAAATTAGATCAAAAAGCCGACGGATATTTAAATCAAAAAAACTATCCCCAACTTCAAAAAGCGATTGATGAACATAGAGAGCTCACTGACTTTTTACACTTAGGTATGCAGGTATTTAGACTTGCAGCCGAAGTGGATGATAATGCTGATAATAAAACGAACAATCAGTTGCAACGAGAGGCAATGCGACACTTTTTGGCATTAAAGCAGCACCCGAGTTCATCTAAGATTGCAGCTCAATTAAAAGAGGACTGGTTATCACAAATACACCCAAATCTAATCGGTTCATCAAACCTGTTTATTTCAAGCAGAGACTCAGTAAACAGTGGCCGAATCGCGAACACTCACCTTGAAGTGCAAGCCGATGCAGCTCATCAGATCGCACTCTTCTCCTCAAAACTGGTGGAGCAAGTAAAAAAACAGGTCGACATTGAAGGGCAACATCTAAAAGATGACAGTAACTCCTTTGTATGGCTTATCTTCTTTGCCGGAGTGCTATACACATTCTTCATCTGGCTAACCAACTGGCACTTTATCTCTAAAGGGATAATACAGCCCGTTATCGCTACCAGCAATGCGATGCAAGCCATCGCCAATGAGAAACAGAACACGCCATTGCCTCAGGCTGATAACTTAGAGCTCCAGCAGATGGTGAGCTCACTGGAAACATTGAAAAGCTACGCAGCCCAGGTCAAGTCTATCTCTGAAATTGATGGATTAACTGGCGCATATAACCGTAGGTTTTTCGATCACAAGCTAAAGCATGAATTAAAATCAACCACCAAATTTAACCAACCTATCTCTGTCATATTGTTCGATGTCGATAATTTTAAACAATTTAATGATAGGTATGGTCACGTTATCGGAGATCAATGTCTTAAACGTATCTCCTACGCGTTAAAAACCTTACCAGAGATGCAAGATAAAATATTTGCACGTTACGGTGGTGAAGAGTTTATTGTTTTCTTAACCGCAACCAATAATCAAACTGCCAGTGATATCGCAGAGATAATGCGGGAAGAGGTCATCAAGCTTGCCATTCCTCATGCAGACTCTCTGCATGATGAGCTCACCACCATCAGTATAGGCGTCACCACCTCAAACTCAGAGCCATGTATCACAGCCGAAACCTTAATCCATCAGGCGGATATTGCACTTTACCAAGCCAAAGCATCGGGCAAGAACTGTATTGTCTCTAACCTTGAGTTTAAAACGGTAAACAATTTACGCTAAACTTGAATTACCGCTTAATCGACCCTATCTCATTTACATTAGTTATTGTGAATGGATAAAACTTCTATGCTGGCAATCGTTATTGTTTCACTATTGGCACTCTTCTCTATCTTCTGGATAGCTTCGCGCTCATGGCGAGTCGCTAGACATAGAGAAAGCGTCGCAGCTACGCCCTTCCCAGCTAGCTGGCGAATGATTCTTAAGCAACGTATGCCCTACTTCCGCTCTCTGCCAGCAGATCTTCAACTACAACTGAAAGATTTGATACAAGTTTTCATCGATGAAAAGGAGTTTGTCGGCTGTGACGGTATTGTGATTGATGATGAGATCCGTGTCACTATAGCTGCACAAGCTTGTTTATTACTGCTTAATCGCAAAACCGACTTTTACCCAAAACTGAAACAGATCTTAGTATACCCCTCTGTTTTTATCGTGAAGAATCATGAACTCCGTAGCGGTGGAGTCGTAGGAGATAAGAAAAGGCTACTCTCTGGGGAGTCTTGGGAAAATGGCAAAGTCGTGCTGTCATGGCAAACAACTCAAGATGATGCAGCAGCCCCTCGCGATGGCAGTAATGTGGTGATACACGAATTTGCCCATCAACTAGATCAAGAGGATGGTAACGCAAACGGTGCACCGATTTTAAGCTCCTTAGATGATTACTCAAGCTGGTCAGAAGTCCTAAGCAGAGAGTTTGAGCGACTTCAATATCAAGCTGAGCAAAATACCCCCTCCATTTTTAGCTACTATGGTGCCACTAATCCAGCTGAGTTTTTTGCGGTCATTACAGAGGTTTTCTTCGAGCAACCTCAGGAGTTCTACCAATCTCATCGAGAGCTCTATACAGAACTAAGTCATTTCTTTAAGCTAGATCCCATAAATTGGCATTAACGTCATAAACTCAAATACAATTGTCTAAAATAACAATAATAGGGGCGCCTTGATGAGATTTACCGCTAAACATTCACCTCAAACGTTACTGCTTAGAGCAGTATTTCTATTCGTCACCTCACTGAGTACAGTGGCAATGGCTGGCGTTGAAGTGGTTAGCTCTGTCACTTCTCCCAAAGACATGACTGCCCATAAGGTATCAGCAGAGGCCGCATTGGTATTAGATAGCTTACATAAAGCAGCCAGTGAAGCTGACTGGAATCGTTATTTCTCGCTTTACCTGCCCGATGCTATCTTCATCGGCACCGATGCCAATGAGCACTGGACAATGGAGGAGTTTCAGCAATACGCTCGCCCAACTCAAGGCTGGACCTACACGCTCAAAAGTAGAAAGTTAAACACGATGCAAAAGCTGAATAAGGTCATTGTATTTGATGAGCTTCTAGACAGCCAATCCTACGGTGTAAGCCGAGGAACAGGCACTTTGGTTTTAACAGATATGGGCTGGAAAGTGGCTCAGTATCACCTCAGTTTCCCAATACCTAATGAGATAGCAAAAGAGATAACAGCCACTATCAAGTTACAGTGAGACTAAGTTTACAAACAAAACCATCAATGCCCTAAAGCGGCAGTAAGGCATAGATTAGCAAGATTAGAGAAGTGGGTGAAATTATCAAATTCTGATTGACCTAAGCTTCGTGCTGAACTGGCTCTGTCAGCATAGATCATTCCAATCACCTTCTTCTCAACGATTAATGGGGCCAGCATAAAGCCCTTTGATGAGACTTTACTCTTAAGATCATCATCCATATAGAGTCGCCATTTAGCAGAATCAGGCTCATCAACAAACATGGGCTGCTTCAACTCAATACTTTCGCTAAATAGGCATTTTTTCTGTTCAAGAGAGATGATGAACTCATTTTTCATCTGCTCTTCCCCCTCACCAAGTACAACTCGGGGCTGTAACTGCTTACGATTAGGCGACAACAGCAACACGCCACAACGGTCAACGCCCACTCCTAAGAGTATTCCCTCCAAAGTAATGGTGATCACTTTATTAAAGTCTGCTTTAGTTACTGCACAATCTGTTAATGCTCGCAATTTTTTCAATTGTTCAGCCATGTTAGGTACTCGAAGCGCAGGTTTTTCTATTTCAACCTCAAGGTCTTTGGTCAATAATTTAGGGTTGGGGAGATACTCAAGCAGTACTTTAGCACCATAGGCTTCAGCAAGCTTTTTCGTTGCCTTACTGCAACGGATCATGCGCCCTTTAAGCTCATCCACCTCTATATCTAACATGGTCGCTGTTTGTTGTAACCTATGCTGTAACTCGCTGGGTGATGGAGTAGACTGAGAGAGTATTTCACAAATTTCATTGGCTAGAAAAATACTGCGGATCTCAGGCGTCCTCGCATCTGGACTACTAAGGGCTTTTTGTAACACTTCGCCTAACCCCCAGGCTCTAGCAATGCCTTGTGAGAGCATATTAAAGGAGGTGCCTAGGTTTTCACGTATTACAGCCTTCTCCTCTTTGGCATCGCTACATTCAGAGATAGAGCTATCGAGCGCTACTGCTTCTTCACTACCTGTACTCCAAAAAGCACTCTCCCCCAGATGATAGAGTAAAGAGGCGATGAACACCTCCTCCTGTAACTCCTCTTCGTGCTCCCTAAGCATCATCTTAGCTAACATTGCAGCTTGAAAAGCACGAGCCATCAACTTTAGTAGTCGTTGATATACATTAGGCGTTAACCCCTCTGACTCTAATAAGCTACTTAGCAACTTAGCCGTAATGCAAATACTACGAATATTGTCGAAACCAAGCATCACAGTCGCCCTACTCACTGTGGTGATCTGACTGTTACCTTTGCTGTAGGTCGCACTATTAGCAACTCTAAGTATTCGAGAGGTCAATGCGTTATCATGCATGACACTCTTTCCTAAGATACTTAATGAAGACACATCATCTTTCTCCAGCTTCTCCAAGGTTTTAACCGTAGAACACAGTGCTGGCATCTCTTGATCGCTAATCCGTTTAGTCCAATAATCGATTCCTTTCGATTTAGGGTGAGATAAAGTTTGGCTGGTCGATTTCAAATTATTCTCTGACAGGTAAAAGCAAGCTTGAGTAAATTGATTTAAGTATAGGTATAAAAACACATTACACTAGAGATACATACCTATTTGCTAAACATATCTTAAATCTTTAAGATAAAAAAAAGCGACTCACAAGGAGTCGCCAACACAAGCAAACATTGTCGTAGCAATGGTGCAGAGTTGAAAGGAAAGAAAAGCCCGCACAGCACGTAGGAATACCGCGCGGGAACAACCGCTGAAATTCAGCAAATTGAAACAAGTACCATCAAGTCCATCTTGCAAACTGGCTTGACAAAAAGTATGGAATTTAATTAAAGCGCATCATTAGGCGGCATTTGACTCGCTATCAGCTCTGATATCCAGCCTAACGTTAGTTGTAATTCCAACGCCTTGTAGCAGCTCTCTTGCACTAATAGGACCATCGACATCACGAGTAATATGAAGTTGGTTGGCCTGTTCTGCTCCAATAAATTGATTAAATATCTCCGTGACAGCGTCGACTAACTCTAGATGTTCAACGCAAGTTCCATCATGCCCATTTCTGGCTTGCAGCTCTTTATCGATACGAAGTTTTTCGAGCCGTTCTAAACTGATTTCATCGATTTTAGCTGGAATATAAGCTGCCACTCCCCCAATAGCTAATGCACCACGCTTATGACACGTTTTGACTAATAAACGAGAGTAGACACTTAAGAACGACTCTCCCATGTTAAGCGTCGATTTATCAATTGATAACTCATCACTTTGGTTTCTGACTGCATTCATGTCACTACAGTCTGGATCCCAGCGCCCACAATTAAGTGCCACGATATTGGATCTCAGCTCAAATAAGATCTCATCCATCTCAAAAACAGCTGGCAAAGTTTCAATCAAACAAGTGCACTTGATAGTTCCAGGTTGTAAGCAGAAACGCTCCTCAACAAAAGCGAAGACCTTAGCCCACCATCTTGCTTCTAGATGGCTCTCCATTTTTGGCAAATAAAAATAGGGACCACTGCCCTTAGCTAGTAACTGTCGATAGTTATTATAAAAGTAGAGAGCAAAATCGAATAAAGCAGCTGGAATAGCGGCCTCATCAAACTCAAGATGATTTTCAACCATGTGTAGGCCACGAACTCGGCAGCTCAGCACGGCAGGAGCATCATTTAACAGATAATATTTACCAGTCTCTGGTGAGGTGTACTCAATCTCCCCACGCACAGCATCTCTTAAGTTAACTTGCTTCTCAATCAACTCATTCCAGCTCGATGCAGGTGAATCCTCTAAATCAGCCACAAACACGTTTGCATTCGAGTTTAATCCATTAATGAGCATCAATGGATCAACAGAACCGGCAATCTCCACTCTTCTATTAATGAGGTCTGCAGGGATCCCTCTAACTTGCCAATTCCCCTCTCTAACGGCTTTAGTTTGAGGTAAAAAATCCAGAGTTCCGCCTGCATCATACTTGGCTTGTTGGCTTTTTCTATTCTCTAATAACTCAGAAACTTCAGCTGCAAACTGACGACACAAACTAGAGAGCAGGCTCAGTGCCCCCTCGTTTAACACCTTATCCTGACCATCAACAACTCCAGCATTAACCTTAAACCTCTGCTGCGTCTTGTTGGTTTTAATTGGATCACTTATATAACCTGCTTGTAGATGAGCTGCGACATCACAATTTGCATCGAGTCCAAGCTGAGCCACGTCCATAGCTCCCTGCTGTGCATTATGTATCACTTCTTGCGCCATTCGCTCTTCTCCAAAAAATAGGGTTGCTGACCTCTTACGCTTTTCCATTACATATTACATAAGCAATAAGCAAAGCTATAAAAGCCAAAGAAAAGGCCAAAACCTAAACATGTCAGGTTTAGTTCGCTAAACTGTATTTTGAACAAAAGCTACTGACATTTTTTTATATTTGCAAGCGAGTGAAATGACTTAAGACAGAGAAAACTTAGGTAATAGAATGTAGTAAAACGGTTACACACACTCACAAGAAAAACAATAAAACCATGATTAAATTAATATTTATGATATAAACCCAAACGAAAACATTACTTAATCAGTAATTTGTCAGACAAATTTACCAAAACAACAATTGTGAAAATTATTACGTAATTAAATTAGACGCAGTATACATAATGATACACAACTTAAGTCTATTATTCGAATAGGCAATATTCCTTTCCGTTTTGAACTAACCAGTTAGTAAACAGCATAAAAACATAATTTTCAGATGGTTATCTAATTAGCAATACAAGTCGAGTTTAAACAAGCGTTTCAATATTACCTTTACGTAAACTAGAGGCAAAACAAAACAACCCATTAACATATGGCCAGTTGTGTTTGTCGATCAACATAGAAAATTGATTTGGTTTTCTTGAAAAAAATAAAGAAAAATAATAAAAAATGAATTTAGTTTCGATGAAAAGCCACTCTTTCAAAAGTGGCTAATACCTTCAGAAGAGGTGAATGGGTGGAAAGGATGAGGTGCTCATGCTCAATAAACTTCGCTCTTTACTTATTCAGGAGTATAAACAGAGACACGCTCTCTAGCTTGCTGTTTAGATTGATACATGGCGATATCTGCACGTTGCAGTATAGAGTCGAGACTTAAATCTTTTTCTGTACTAGTTGAAATACCGAAGCGGGCACGAATGGTAAACTCATGGCCTGAATAGCGAGTATCAATGGCCAAAATCCGTGCTTTACATTTTTCGGCTACCTCTCTTGCTACACTTTCACTGGTGTTTGGCATAAAGAGAGCAAACTCTTCACCACCAAAACGGGTAAATATATCACTACTGCGGCACTCTTTATTGACGACTTCGCAGACTTTCTTAAGCACCCAGTCTCCCATTGCATGACCATAGTTATTATTCACCCTCTTGAAATCGTCCAGATCAAACAAAATTACACTAAAATCTATGCCCGACATAGAGTCTTTAATATATCTGTTTTCAGCTAAATCCTGGCCTGTTCCTCGATTAAAGATGCCAGTTAACAGATCAAATTCCGCTAGCCTCATATATTTACGTTTCTGTAGCGTCATATTAATAGCAAACAGGGTCAATACCACTAAGCTGCCACAGATCAGCAGAAGCATCATACGTTCATTATTGCGTTGGGATTCAGTTAGTTCAGCTTTTGCGGTATAAAGCTCACGGTCTTTATTGAGGTAACGTATCTGATGCTCTTTCTCTAGGTAATCAAGCTTTGTCGTCTCAAAAGCAATGACTGCGCTATGGTTTCTATCTAATATTTTCTCACTGTATTGCTGATGAAGCTTTAGGTGTACCAAAGCTTTATCTGTCATTCCCAGTTTTTCATTAATCTCAGAAAGTGACTTATAGACTAATAAAATCACCTCCTCTTCCTTTACTTTCAAAGCAGCCTCTAATGCATTATTAATATAGATTAAAGCCAGCTTATTATTGTTTTCAGCTCTCTCTATTTCCGATAATAATATATAAGCTCTTGCGATATCTAGTAAATAAGGGATCTCTGTTGATAGTGTGATCGCTTCATCTATTTTCTTTCTAGCATTATTGAAATCTTTTAAATAAAACAAAATCTTCGCTTGACCTAATAGGGAAGAGCTCATGATCATCTTCTCATTAGCGATAGCACAATACCTATAAAGATCCCCATAAAGAGTTTGTATTTGTAAAAATCTAGCTTCATCATCACCGTAAGCGGCATAAACACTGTCGGCATAACTATACGAGGTAAAACATTGATGTCTTGGTGATTTCATCTTATCGATTTTTGAAAATAGTTCTCGGCTATATTTGAGCGCTTCTTCATGTAGTTCTAACTTCCCAAATATTCCAGCAGCTAAAGTATATCCATGAACTTCAGCCTCTATGTCCTCAACATCAGGTAAAAGAGGGAGTAATTGGTGTAACATTTTCAAGGTATCAACATAATAAGCGAAGTGAGAATAAATATTAGTCAGTAAAATCATCATTCTAATACGATATTTCAGATTTTCCTCACTAAATGGCTTTGATAACAGTGTAATTAAGGGATCTGTAGCGCCCTCGAAATCTCCTGATAATGCATATGAGTGGGACTGGAGCAGAGTAAAGCGATATTGTTGCTCCTGGTTCATCACATCAAACTTTGGTGAGAGAATTAATAACTGATTTGAAACAACCTCAGGAGACTGAGAACGAATTAGCTCTAATGAACTTAGCGACTCATCTATAGTTTCACTATTGATTTGACTATTATGGTGAGCAGTTTGTGTAGAGTAGTCAGCCATCACACTAGCTGTACAAACTACCCATACAATCAAACTAAAATTAAAAAGTTTATGAAAATTACGGCCTAAAAAAGCGACTAACAATGGCCAATATTGTCTTACAAACTCCCCTGACTTTAACCGCATACTATAACGAAACGAGATATCAAAAGTCATACTATTTTTGAGCACAATATTGGGCATCTAAAGCTCTATTTTTAATCACTTTCTATGAATGAGAATCTCAGTTTACAAAGTACATCTATCTGGTAGCTTTCTTTAAGTGTCAATATCAATAGAATTTAAGTACACTGTCTACCTTGCTCTTTAGATTGATACATTGCGATATCAGCACGTTGCAATATAGGGTCGAGACTTAAATCTTTCTCTGTACTGGTTGCGACGCCGAAACTGGCACTAATGGTAAACTCATGACCCGAATAGCGAGTATCAATCGCCAAAATCCGAGCTTTACACTTTGCGGCTATCTCTCTTGCCACACTTTCACTGGTGTTCGGCATAAAGAGAACAAACTCTTCACCACCAAAACGGGTAAATATATCACTACTACGACACTCTTTGCTGACCACTTCGCAGACTTTCTTAAGTACCCAGTCTCCCATTGCATGGCCGTAGTTATCATTTACACTCTTAAAGCGATCCAGATCAAACAAGACCACACTAAAATCTATACCCGACATAGAGTCTTTAATATATCTGTTTTCAGCTAAATTCTGTCCAGTCCCCCGATTAAATATACCAGTTAACGCATCAAATTGGGCTAACCTCATATATTTACGCTTCTGTAGCGTCATATTAATAGCGAACAGGGTCAATACTACTAAGCTGCCACAGATAAGCAGAAACATCATACGTTCATTATTGCGCTGGGATTCAGTTAGCTCAGCTTTAGCTGTATAAAGCTCACGATCTTTATTGAGGTAACGTATCTGGCGTTCCTTCTCTAGGTAATCAAGCTTTGTCGTCTCGAAAGCAATGATTTTACTTTGAATTTCGCCTAATATTTTCTCATGATGCTGCTGGTAAAGCTTTAGGTACTCTAATGCTTTCTCACTCTCACCAAGTTCTTCGCTCAATTTAGCAAGTGGCTTATACACTTTAGAAAGCAATTTACTATCACCAAGTGTTAAAGAGATATCTAAAGCTTTTTTAAGTTCTACGAGCCCAGACTGATACAAGCTTTCTGAAATATCAATTCGAGCTAGCGTCAGATACCCTTCTGCAATATCGTGTGGATAAGGTATTGATATCGACAAATCTAATCCATGCTTAGCCAACTCTCTTGCTTCTAAAAAAGCTCTTCTTTTGATTAGCATATTTGACTGCCCTAAAGCCGACACTGCCATTATCATTTTCTCATTGGCAGTGTTACATAATTCATATGCATTCGCATATAAACTCTCGACTTTGGACCACAAACTGGGTGAAGAACCATAAACTCCCAAAAAGCTCTCCGCATAATTAAATGCCACAAAGCATTTATGTCGTGGAGATACAATTTCATCGAACTTACTATAAAGAACATTCGCATATGACAAAGCTTCATTTCTCATTCTTAATTCACCAAATAGCTCTATTGCCAAACGATAGCCAATAACTTCACTTTCAATATCATTTACTTCACTTAATAAAGGAAGCAGTTGATGAAGAGTTTTTAACGCATCAGAAAAATAATTGTAGTGCGAGTAACTGTTTGCGAGTAAAGATAAAGTACGAGCTTTATAATGTTTAAGATGAATGGGGAATTCATTTTTCAGCTGTTGATTTAAGAGTTGGAATGCATCATTAGGTTTACCAGCAATGCCGTACGAATGCGCTTGAAGAAGAACGTAACGATATCGCTGCTCTAAGCTCATTTTGTTAATTAACTTTTTTATATCTTTTAATGAATCAGATACAAATTGAGGAGATTGCGTCCGCTTTAATTCAAGTGTAACAAGCTTATCATTCAATGATGCTTCATCAAATGATTCCGCCACAACTCCTCCAGAAAAATTAATTACATATAGAAATAAAAAAATTGATTTATTTAATCCAACATGTTTACTTCTAAAGCTTCTCAGCAGCTTGTGAGAAAAAATCAAATTGCATAAAAGAATGGTTTTGGCAACCAAAAATACAAGAGAACCCTCCCCATTTTTCTTATTCATTTTGAACCCACTTAGCTAATAATTAACCAACAAACGACTTTCAAAGCTTCTCCCAGAGCTTTTTAATCGTTATTACTTATTTTTTGGGGACATAATGTGCTTTCTATAAGCTTTTTTGTCTCCAGTCAGATCACTTAGGCTTTTCTCATCACCTAAACGCATCGCTTCCTTCTCCTCTTCACTTAAACCCGCCTCCTCCATCACTTGTTCAGGGTTTTCAAGGTATCTGGCTTTAAGATCGGCATCTGAACTTAGTTTCTCTAAAAAATCATTTAAATTTGACATTAATTACATCCTTTTATGTTGTGACTATTATGTTTATTGTATTTAATCTAACACCTAGCATTTATCCCTAATTTATATCACTTGTATGCTTAGCCTAAATCCGCTTCAGTTATCCCAAGCTTTGCCAATATGACATGATTGACCTCGAGCTTACTAGAGGGGGGGATCAATAAAGTACTAATTGACGTAAGACGTGCAAAAGGTAAGTCTCTTAGAAACAACTTATCCACCCTAGCTTGGTGTATCGGTAAAGTTGGCGCTTCATAAATAGTGATTTCATGATCCAGCGGATACCACTCATTTAACTGCTCGACTAAAATCTGCAAACGATCCGATGAGGTATGGAACTCAGTCAATGTGTGCTCACCAGCTATGCCTATCTGCCAAAGTAACAGGTGGGTCGTCGGATCTGGGGTATGTTTATAAAACATAAATTGACTGGCTTCGAAACTTTGATGGCCAGACTGACCAGGATCTATGCCTAAATCAGCCCATAAACAAGCTTCAGCAGAGATACCTGGCTCCATCTTGGCGCTATAACCTTCATCAAGTGCTTGTGCAATGGCAAAGTGAGAAACACAGGCAAATACGCCAGGGTGACCATAGAGGGCACATACGACTCTCTTGTCTGCACGCACTTGTTCCAAAATAGCCTCCACCATCTGATCGTAAGTATCACGACGATTTTTTATCTCATCTCCCTGAGCATAAAATGGTTGTAGACTGCAAACATCACTATTAAGAGTTTCTAACCAGCGCTGAGCAAAGCCATCAGGCACAAGAGAGAAAACGACATCAGCATTCTCTATGTAACTTTTACTCAGCACGCTTATCTGGCCAGCTAGATTTAAGCCGGTACCAACGCAAACTAAGCTTCCATTAACTTCCCTAACCCCAGATGACAAGCAGCTATCCTCAATTGTAATTTTACCAGCTACCATCCCCATTACTAAACTTAAGCTGGGAGTAAATAGCTTTATCTCTTATGTAATAGATGCTTACCTAGCACAAAACTAGAGTAAAGCTTCAGGATTACATTCTCATAACTTTCCAGATACTTTGCAAGCGGTTATTGATGCTGTTACATGAGTGCATTCCAGCAGCAAATTTAAATTTAAATGCTTTAATTCAAATCATTAGTTAAACATTTAAAAGTAAGCTTCCTATCGACTATACTTTTCTCCTACAAAAACCTATTCAAAAATAGGCATTTTGGCTGACACTTTCGCTACATTATCCACCAGTAACGAAGCCTATGTTGAAAGTTAAGGAACAAAAAAGGCCTGATACTGTCTCATCTATACTCGAACAGTATCTTAAAAACTAAATTGACAAATAAGCTAGATACGATCCAATTTACTCAAATCAAATACTTTTCGTTAACCAGAGCAAGGATAACCCTTGTCAGCATAGGGACTGCTTGGGTATGATGACCAGCAGATTTTTAGGAAGTAGCGTATTCAATGACAATTAAAAAGAAAAGTCTTACCCTTTTGGGCGCTGCTGCGCTCTCGTTATCCATGACTGGATGTGGTGTATTTGACTGGTTGATCTATAAACCAGATATCCCCCAGGGTAACTATATGGAGACTCAACAGGTAGAAAAGCTACGTGTTGAAATGACCAAAGAGCAGGTTGAATATATTCTTGGGCGACCAGTGCTACGAGATAGCTTCGCCGATGACACTTGGTACTATGTTTACCATTATAAAAGTGGTCGCGATGCCAGTATTACTCATAAAGAGTTGATCATTCATTTTGATAATGACCAGTTAACTAAAGTTGTTGGTGATTATGAATTATCAGAGGAGTTCAATACACCTCTGGAGCAGAGTCGACTCCCTGATGCACCGCTCATCGAAGAGGTAGAGCAGCTCGACCCTTTAATTCCGGAGCAGCGCCCTGACGCAAAACCTCTTGTTGAAGAGAATGATCCCGAAGCTCAGGCCAGTAAAAAGTTCGAGTAATCGCTAAAAACAGAGCTAATAAAAAGGGGCTAATTCCTATGGAATTAACCCCTTTTTAAATTTCATTATCGGTTAAATCTTTGCACCTGTGATCTTGTTGATTCGCCCTTCATCTTTCGCTTTTTCAGCTCGCTTACGACGTACATCTTTAGGATCGGCTATCAAGGGCCGGTAAATCTCTACCCTTTGTCCTGGAACCAAGACTTCCGTATGTTTCACTAAACGGCTGAAGATACCAAGTTTTACGTTTTCTAGGTCAATATCAGGGAAAAAGTTGCTCATCTCGCTCAGCTCAACAGCCTCAATGCAGGTTGTGCCTGGCGCCACTTTAACCTGAACTCGCTTTTGCTGAGTAGGCAAAGCATAGATAACTTCAACTGAAAAATTCTCTTGCTCTATGTTCATTAGCACTTCTCTTTACTTATTGCTCACTATAGATAACTTTTGCCCTGCCAGTAAAAGCCGTTACCATAGAGGTCATAAGGTCATTAAATATTTTACCGAAAGCCATATCAACTAAGCTGCTGGAAAATTCGAAATTGAGTTCGAAATCAATTTTACAGGCATCTTCAGTTAACTCAGTAAAGCGCCACTCACCAACAAGATGCTTAAAAGGACCATTTTCAAGGGCCAACTGAATACTCTTACCTGGCACAATCTGATTTCTAGTGGTAAAGGTTTTGCTGATCCCAGCCTTAGATACATCCACAGATGCAAGCATGGTGCTTCCATCAAACTCTAATACTTTCCCACCTACACAGCCTGGTAAAAACTCTTTGTAGGACTCTACATCGTTGACTATTTCATACATCTGCATAGCACTAAAGCGTACTAACACACTGCGGGATATCTGGGGCATTTGACTCTATTACCTAAACTGTCATCTAGAAAATATAGATGCGCTATCACTTTTCAATGATCTTAACACGAACCTAGAAAAACGTATATTTTCGCCCTCTTCGCTCAAACCTTTAAGCTGCTTGAACAAAAAGCCATCAGATCCAGCATTATTCCACAAAAATAAAAAATTAATCGATAACAGGAATTCCAAAAACTCTCTCTCTGAGTATAATAGCCAGCCTATGGCTAAGAAAAATGCAAAAAAATCAAAAAACTCCTCCGCATCTATCGCACGTAATAAACGCGCGACATTCGACTACAAGTTCGAAGAGAAGATGGAAGCAGGTCTATCCCTAATGGGATGGGAAGTTAAGTCTATTCGTATGGGCAAGGTCAACTTGTCTGAAAGCTATGTATTTATGAGAGAGGGTGAAGCCTTCCTTTTCGGATGTACCATAGCCCCACTGAATACCGCGTCCACCCATGTTGTTTGTGATCCTATGCGTTCACGCAAACTGCTACTCAAACGCAAAGAGTTAGATAAGCTACAAGGACTGGTTGATCGTAAAGGTTACTCTATTGTCCCTATCTCGATGTATTGGCAAAAAGGTGCATGGGTAAAAATAGAGATAGGCCTTGGTAAAGGTAAGAAAGAGCACGATAAGCGTGATGATACCAAAGACCGAGAGTGGCAGATCGAAAAAGCACGAACCATGAAAAAAGCGGTTCAACAGTAATAAGTAACACATATGTATGTAAGAACGTACGTATAACGAACAAACGGTTGCCAATGCGATTTTTATCCTTGTTAAAGCAAGAGTTGTCGCGTTACAATCAAATTGTACTTGGGGGCGATTCTGGATTCGACAAGATTCTCGAAACCCTGGGAGCATGCCGAGGGGCGGTTGGCCTCGTAAAAAGCCGCACAGTTATAGTTGCAAACGACGATAACTACGCTCTAGCAGCTTAGGCTAGCTAGCCATCTTGCTCACGTTTCTCAAATGGGCAGAGTATTAAGATGGTCACCTTTACATTTGATAGCGAGGGAACCACGTTCAGGGGTGAACCGCGAAACAGTACTGAACTCGCCAATTGCAATCCTGTCTTTCGGAGTGTACTTGGTTAACCAAAAGAGAGACTAAGCATGTAGCGCCTTGGATGTAGGTGTTTTGGACGCGGGTTCGAGCCCCGCCGCCTCCACCAAATATAGGAACAAAGACGTCTCAGGACGTCTTTTTTTCTGCCTGTAAAAAACTAAAATCAATGACTTAGCGTCCATTGACGTCTATTGTCATTTCATAGCAGCTTGAGATTTATGTAACACCTAATGTAACATCGGAGCCAATTCACGATTTGGGTGTTACATTAATGGCCAATACTACTAAGCCTCTTACTGCTACTGCTGTTGCGAACGCAAAACCTAAAGAAAAAGAATACAACCTCTCTGATGGTAGAGGACTATCACTTAGGATCAAAACTAGTGGTTCAAAGTTTTGGCTGCTTAATTACTCACGCCCTGTCACCAAGAAAAGAGCAAACCTAGGTTTAGGCACCTACCCTGATGTGCCACTAGCTGAAGCAAGAAAGCGAAGAGAAGCTGCCCGAGAGTTACTTGCTCAAGGTATCGATCCACAACACCACCAGCAGCAACAAAAAGCTGCTGTAAAAACCGATGCAGAAAACACCCTAAGATCGGTAACTGACGCTTGGTTTGAAATTAAAAAGCAAAAGGTCTCTGAAAATCACGGCCAAAAGCTGTATCGTCGCCTTGAGCTTTACCTCTTCCCAACCCTAGGTGAAACACCGGTCAGTGCCTTAACCGCCCCACAAGTTATTCAAGTACTCAAGCCAGCAGAAGCTAAAGGCAATGTAGAAACCTGCAAGCGCGTGATCAGCTGGCTAAACGAAGTAATGACTTTTGCAGTCAATACTGGCCTAATCCACTCAAACCCGCTTATTGGCATAGCTGCAGCATTTGGCATTCCAGAAAAACGCCAAATGCCCACAATTAAACCTGATGAACTTCCTGAGCTTATGGAGGCGCTGTCCTACGCGAGTATCAAGCTAACAACTCGCTGCTTGATAGAGCTTCAATTACATACCATGACTCGCCCAGCGGAAGCAGCTATGGCTAAGTGGGCTGAAATTGATTTTGATAAGAAAATATGGGTTATTCCTGCAGAGCGCATGAAGATGAAGCGTGAGCATATCATCCCACTCACACCACAGGTTATATCACTACTAGAGCGCATGCAGAAGATCAGTGGTGACTTGGAATACATATTCCCTGCAGATAGAAACAAAAATAACCACACCAACACCGAAACGGCCAATATGGCTATTAAGCGTATGGGCTACAAAGGCCGTCTAGTGGCCCACGGGCTACGTGCATTAGCCAGCACTACACTAAACGAACAAGGCTTTGATGCTGAGCTTATTGAGGTATCACTCGCCCACGTAGATAAGAACACCGTAAGAGCGGCATATAACCGCGCCGACTACATTGAACGGCGCAGAGAGCTTATGTGCTGGTGGAGTGAGCGTATCTGTCAATCAGTGTGATTGCTAAAGTAATTATGGGATATGTCAATCATGAACATATCCTACGCAATAAAGCTTAGGTGAAGTTTGTTCATAAGGCTCTAGGGAGTTAAAAGTGTAATTTTATATTTAGTAAACCAGACGCTTACCGTGAATTGACTTTCAAATTATCTTAAAAAAGACGTGAACAAGCCCACATAGAAAAAAATTTAAACTAAGTCAATTCAACTCATGCTGTATTATTTACATAACAAGGACGAAGTGAATAGTAATGATGAAAAAAAATGCAACCTTTTCGGGCGGCGAGCCTGCTTTGGCAAACGCGTGTGTAGGGAACAATGGTTCAGTAGGCTTTGAACACTATGCTAAAGGTTTTTCTCAGTCAGCTAACATGTTAATTGATCAGGCCCTTAGTGATCTTTGCACTTACCCTGTGGACTTTTTGATTTACCCTGTATGCTTCAACATGCGCCACTCAGTTGAACTACGTTTGAAAGGCGCAATTCAATCACTTATTAACCTCGCTGCTATCAGAGGGCAAAGGCTTGAGTTCGATTTAACTGGATCTCATGACATTGGTAGGATCTGGGATTTTTTTAAAAAGAATTCAGAAGGATTCGACAATCGATACAAAGGCATTAATGACCAAGTATCTCCCACTATCCAAGATATTGCAGAGGTTGATGCTACAGGTCAAACATTTCGATACCCCTACAGCATTGAAAGCCAAAAGCACTTAGTTGACGTCAGCGTAATAAATTTCCTCACCTTGAAGACAAAGTTTAATGCTCTTGAGAAAAACCTAGATAGGTTACTAAGCCTAAGTGAGTACCTGACAGAGGAGTATTCACGCGGCTCTTTTACTAAAAATCTCTCTAGGGCCCAGCTATTTCAACTCGCATCTGAGTTGCCTACGATAAATAAATGGCGTGAACCTTCTTTTAAAGATAAAAAAAACGATCTCAGAACCCAACTCAATATATCTAACAATGAATTCACAAAAGCTATAAATATCATCAAGAACCATTATGAAATGGCACCACTAATTGGAATTTCGATTGAATTACCAGGCTTAGATAGAGACTTTTTGATTTGGTTTTTCACTCAATGGAATAAATATCATCATGATGCTAAAGAAAAGACGACTACCCCGACAGTGACAACCAGTGGATCGTTAGTAGATAACTTCTTTGAGCGCCTTGCGGAAAGCCACCAGTTGAAAGCAGCAATTTGGGAAGACACTTCAGCAATACTCACCCCAGAATATCTTGCAGGGTTAGAAACTATGTTTTATCACTCCAATGAGATATTTTCTGAAATTTTTACTTCTGGATACAAGCGGGCTCTTAGAAATGCCAATGTAATATTTAAAGCTCCCGAAAATACCAAAGGTAGTTTTATGCACTTGCTTGATAAAACTAATTGTTTTAGCAACATACTCAAGGGCCTGTTCTTTCTGCATCATGAAGGATTAGCAATTGAATTAATTGAGCGCTTCGACTTCGAGGGTGTATATCATTGGCAAAAGAAAGCAGAGACAAGAGAGTTATTCGAGCTACCAGCTTTTGCTTACTTAACCTAGTTTCTGCCATGAACACAAATTGTTGGACTGCCCCGAGTCTTATGGACAAATCTCACCTAAGCTTGGACTAGGAGGTGTCTAGTAAAGAGGTATCGATTCAGTCTTAGTAATAGACAGGTGCTATGATGACTAATTCAACATAGCACTTTATTAACTTCCCTAGCTCTTTGAGGCCAATTAATACCTGCCGCTTTAGTATTAATAATCTCAAACGGTACAACCCATAACCTATGCCCGTCACCCAATTCAAATGGACTCGATAACGGTTCACTAAAGTTATCTTGGCTTGGATAGATAAGCACAACATCTTGTCCCTCATTATCAGCCCCAAGATACTTTTTCGCATATGCAAATAGCTGATAGATATCTGATTGTGAGATATTTGAATTACTTAACGTGGTATCAAGAAGCTTCCACTTGGTATCAAGTACAATTTGATTACTCTTCCCATGTTTAACTACCAAATCTGGTCGCAGGCTAAACTTATCTCGTCCATCATAACTAGCCAGATACTCACCAGTAACTTGCGAACTAATGGAAAGTTCAGGGTGAGTCACCGCTAGCTGATCTTTTAATACCTTAGCAACGTAGTCTTCAAACACCTTCTCCATAGGGAATAGCAAAGAAACTGCATGTGATTCACCTTTCATGCTTTGTGGAGATAAGCCCTCTAATATCAGCTTACACCACGCAAGTGGCACCTGATAGTAGCTCATCCCTCTATCGAGCTTCACATTAGTAAAATCCAACTTGTAGTCACTGCTTTGAGGCACCTCATTAAAGACAAACTCTAGTTCTTGAAGAAGCTTTTGATTCGCAGCACTACGACTGATAGTTTTCACTTTCAACAGAGCTGAATGAAGTAAGCGATTGGCAGGGCGATCAAGTAAAAACTCATCATATTCACAGTAGAATTTGTGTTTGTTGATGTAATTACGCTTAACCTGTTTACCTACATTGAGTTTCCCCTTCAAGAAGGCTAGGTTATCTTCGCGACGAACATAGTCACTCCTCAAGCCCCTCTTCACTAGTACATTAACCGATTTTATAAACTGGCTAATAAACACTTCCAGCAGTGGCATTTTCTGGCTTGCAATATTCGCACTTGAGGTTTGAATATGAGAAAAGCCCTTTAAAGCTCTCAGCATAACTAATAATGATTTTCGGGCCTTTTCATAAGCACTTTCACTATTGTCTGCCCCCTCCCCTTTAAAACCCTTACCAACTTTAGGTAGTACTTCAATTTGGGTTCTATCCGGTGTAAATATCACCCCTGCGTAGTTTTGGACTTGCAGGACTTCCATATTACGGCGACGACGTAGCTGCAACAGCTTACTTTCACTCTCATCACTTAAACAAAGGGATTTTAGGTACTCAAAAGCTTTATTTGAGACCACCTGAATATGCGAATAATCAGTTGAGTCATAACCTGACTTGGCTGCATTGTCATCACTGACTAAACAATCAAATTCAAATAGGGTGATTTCTTTCTTAGCCCTCACTGGTTTCACTCATCATGGCTTTAGGTGAATAGATACCAATGTAAGCTTCCGCTCTACTCCATACTGAGTCAGTACTTTCAAACGGTTTAACCTGATAGGTAATTTTAGCTTCCTCATACAACTCTAGGCCGTGATTATCCCCAAAGAGATCTAAATATGAGTCTTTTTGCACCTCAAGAAACTGGAGTTTTTTATCATCTTTCAAGCTATCACCAAGCACCAAGCGTATTTTGTTCCAATCTTCGTAAAAGTACTCTTCAAGCAGAGGGATGATCTTGTTCTTAAATGCAGCCTGTAGCTCGACAAATGCCTTGTTTTCATCATCCTCATTAAATACAGGAAATAAGAAGGCATGACCTAAAGTATGTTCACGATCGTAGAGCACTTCAATGCGTTTATTTAATGCTCTCAGTAACTGGGATATATTGATTCCTTTAACTTCTCTACCTTCAAACACGTCAGGGTTAGGCATCATCTCTTTAAAGTCGAAGCGACGACGCAGCGCTGTATCCATCATGGCTAAAGAGCGGTCGGCGGTATTCATGGTGCCGATAATATGAAGATTGTCTGGTACAAAGAAAGTGTCCCCTGAATACGGTAGAATCACTTCTAGCTCTTCATTTGCACCTTTACGTTTAGATGGTTCGATAAGCGTAATCAATTCACCAAAGATCTTAGAAATGTTACCTCGATTGATCTCATCGATAACTAAGACGTAGTTTCGTCGCTCCGTTTTCACTTCACTATGTGCCTGGGCAAGCTGTTTTAGATGTTTTATCAGTGCTGAATAATAAGGGTTCAAACCGCCTTTAATTTCACGCTCTCCGTTAAATATCGCTTTCAACGTTTTTACACTCAATGAGTGAGTCGAATTCCCTTTATCTTTTTCGAACCGTACGGTGTTGTTATCAACATCAGTAACCATGAAGAACGTACGTATCGTATCAACCTTTACCCCTTCTTCAGAGGTTGATAACTTTTCTATAAATCGGTTCCATAAGGTATCGAAATCGTGTTTTTCGTCCGTCGTTCGTGTCTCCTGCCTTTTTTTGGCTTCTTCTACTATGCTCTTAAAAACACCATCTTTCTCATAATAAGAAATGTGACCGTTTTCGGTTTTCGCACTCACCCCTTCAACAAACTCTTCATAGCCATAACTTTGATGGAAGGTCACAAATCGAATTCGACCTGCATCACTCAATGTTCTGTACATTTCAGTAAGTAATAGACGCTGATCTTCATTCGCGCCCAACTTAGGTTCAATACCAAGACCAGCATACTCATCAGGCTCAGCTGCTTTTACCGCGGCTTCAATGGTATGGTAAGTTTTACCTGTTCCAGGAGGTCCATATAGAATTTGATTTAGGGGTGATTTCATAACTTTTTTACCATATTTAGATGCGGGTTCTCGGACTTCAAAATTATCGACTGAACTGGTTTTACTTAAAGATTCATAGATGTACCAAAGCGTCACATTAATAGCATCGGTATCCATTACATCTTTTAACAGTGGTTGAATCGTTTCGAGCAGCTCTTGGTTAAGCCCATACCAATTTATAGAACTTGGATTCTTTAGCCTTAGATAAAACCTAGCATCTAGATACTGGTAGACTTTTCTTAACGCATCTTCCGCTACAGTTGTAGATAGTTCGGTCGGGTGCAATGAGGCAAAAACACGGTTCGTCGTTGCCCAATATCGACGGGAGATTTTGCCTTCGTTAAGCAGGCGGTTTAGTAACTCAATGGATTGCTGGTAAAGCTCCGCTGAAGTGCCCTCGATCAGCATGCGAGTGAATTCGATTAAGTCAGGCTCTGATTTACGGTAATCATCGCCACTCATAATTCCGTTTTTAATTGAGGCAACCCATGTTGTGCCTTTGGTCCATAATTCCTTAATAGCCTGATCATCTGAAGCTTTCTCTTTGGCTGACAACTGATTGTAGTTACGGTATTCACCGACCCACTCTCCATCATTACCACCTCGGCTTTCAAAGACATCAAGGAAGTATTCTTGAAGAGACATTGAAGTACCTGAATCGCTTCCTTTAACACCGTCTAACCACTTACCCAATAACTTTTCGAGTACGTTGTCGATGTCAGGTCGACTCATTTTCACCCAAAAGTATTTAGGTGTAGGCTTTTCATTTTCATCAAAAAAGACATCTAGTTGTTGCGCCAATAATGCCAATTCATCAGTTGCAAGCTGCCAATTTGAGAAAGAGCTCAGAGCTGGGTTTATTTTCTCTGGATTTAGGCGAGTCCCAGCAAATTCAAATTCTTGCTTATTACCATTAAATCCACCTATAACGGTATTTCGTACCGCACTTCCCGATACTTCAAGTTTAAAAAGCAAGCACTCTCTATTGCCAGAATAAGGTGTTAAATGAAATCTTGCTGCAAACTCTACAAATTTCCGAATACTTGGCTGGTACTGCCAGCTCTCGATGAGCTCTATTAATTTAGGGTCATTAAACTTTACGTCAGTCCTAGTTATGAACTCTTCCGTATAACCACAATCGATTAGAAACTTCTTTATTACATTCATGAGTTAGTTATTCTTCTTATAGTTCTCAGCCTGCTCTAGCACGCCTTTGTATACGTCATCGTTGGCTACTGGTGGGAAACCGTATTTGTGTAGTAGTAAGATTAAGTCCACTTTCAACTTGGCTTTAATGTCATCACACCCTGCCCAGTCTGGATATTGAGCTACATCATCGACGGTGACTTTCATCTCTTTGGCGAGTTCTAACTGCTTGTCATCATCGTAGGTGAACTCATATTTCTTGCGCATGTGCTTCAAGATATCGAGGAATGCCTTCTCTTCTAAGTTGATACCTAAGTCTTCAAATAACCACTATTATGGGTGACTAATTAAATTGCCAAAAGTTCTATATTGTTAGGGGAAAATCAGTTATGCCTATTTAAGAAAGGCCCCCTATTCACAATATGTCCAATCAGAGCTCTGGTGGGGGTGGCGGAAATACTTTAAACCACTCTTCATGCACTTTACAGTTCTCACTATTTGGCTCTGGAGATGCCAGCTTGATACGTACATGTAAAGGCATTGAAACACAGTTTCCAAAGATCAGCGCTTCACCTGGAGCTGACTGTTTGATTTTGTTTACAAAATCATCCGAGAAATAAGGCAGAATAGATTGGACATAGTTCATATCGACTTCATTTTGAATACGATGAATTATGAAGTTAGAACACTGTGATAATACTGTTCCAGATAATTCTGACGGACGCTGTGAAGAAATCAATAGATACAGAGCGTACTTGCGTCCTTCGCGAGCTATTTGCTCAAAAATATTCTCTCTCAGGAGATACTTTGAATCCTTCTTAATATAGCGATGGGCCTCATCCAAGACCAAATGGACTGGTTTCTCACGCCTTTGAGAACCTTTAAGCTTTTTCCTGTAAGTAAAATGTAGTCTAGAAGCTACTGAAGTTAACGTTTCAAGTGCATCTCTGGACAGTTCACTGGTATCAATAATAATCATGTTAGTCTGCGAAGGAACTGCACATTTAGACTGCCAAAGCCAATCAAGGTAATCCTTCATCTTCCTAACATTTGGGGGGCTTTCTCTCATGAATAAGCAATTATCATTATCAAGGAAAAAATCCAATCGAGTCATCATTGTGGATGTGTACTCTCTAATTCGACCGTTACCTCGGGCATCCTCTTCGAGTAGAGCCATATTTGCCGCTTGTTTTAGGAAGCGGTAGTCGAAGAACTCCTCATTCGTAGCACGGTAATCCATAACCTCACGTACACACTCATCGCTCACTTTCTGACGAACAGCTTGTAAAGCCTTTTTAAGCTTGCCCTTATTCTCACCGTAATCAATAGTACAATTACGGAATAATTCTCTCAGATCGGAGATAATACCTTCTTGTTGACAAGCTTTATCTAAATCAGCATCTGATTTAATCAGTTCAACTACACCATAGATAATGCTCTTTGCTGCGGTAATAATAGTTGTTTCGTTGTCGCCTTGAGCATGTAAGGTTTGGAGCAGGTTGCAAATTTTAAATCTAAAATAGTTAATTAACTTTTGACGTTCATCCCCTTCACGAGTTGAAATCATGTAGAACTTATAGCTCTCCTGTAGAACCTTATCCCAAAATGGACGCTGAGTAGCATCCGTTGCCATTAGGAAGGCACTCCATTCATCTATATTCATCAGGAAGTGGGGAAGAGCGAATGGCTCATAACCATCCTCGGCGGCTTTGATGTTTGGTTTAAGAAATCGGACTTTTAAGTTTTGGCACTTTTCATGATCCGCAAAAGCATTGCGGTACTCGCCATTCACGTCAAAAATCAAGATTCTAGAGCCAATAGCCGAGTTGTCTTTTTTCTTATGAATCTCTTGAATAATGTGAGCAATAGTATTCGATTTACCACTACCAGAGTTGCCAAGTATGGCAGAGTGAATGTTGAAAAATGAATTGATCGATATATCGATGGGATAGTTGATTAAGTTCTTACTCACTCCCAAATGAAAGCTTTGGTGCACCTTCTCGCACAACTCGTTATCCTTGTTGTTTTGAAGGATTAATTCCATATCTTCATGAGTTACAATGTTCACCTCGCTGTATATAGAAGGAAAGATTCCTACCCCTAGATTAAAGCGTCCGTCACGCGTAATAGTACCTATTGGCTTTAGAAGTATCTCTCTGCTGCTATCTACGTCATAAGCAGCTGTATCAATCTTCATATCACCGTCAAAGATAGAAACCACTTCACAGATTAGTTGCTCACCAATCGAGTTAGTAGTTTTAAGATAACTACCAATATTACCGAAGTAGTAGATAACACCAGCAAGATTGACAGAGTTCCCCCTAACTTCTGTTGAGGCCTTAGCTTTAAACTGGTTAAAGTTAACAGAGGTGATTTTTCCAACTCTCATTACTCTCTCCTCGCCTTCTTAAGTGATCGCATAAAGTCCTCAAGTAAGTCACTGTCACGGTTCCTATCCAGATCAGGTATCAGATTGTTAACTATGTATTCAAAATAGTGTATCTTTACGGCCTTTTCTTCCCCATCAATATTCTGAACTATCTCACCAGAAACTTGATAAATACGCCTGTCTGTTAGCTTTGTAAGGTTTTCTGAAGGGTGGTAGTCTCCAAAAATTATTACGCTTAAGCTTGAGTTCGATGCGAGTGCAGCGTAAATAGCATTGTTAATGTGTTCATCACTAAAGCTGTAGCCAATTACAATTAACACCCCATGCTGAAGCTGTAATTTGTTTTGAAACTCCCGAATCAAATCAGCATAAGGAGATCCCAAACTTTTGTTTTGCTTTAGAGGAGTTGGGTAGATAAGAATATTCTTTTCAGGTGGTGCTTGAGTTGGTTCAACATCGACCTCCTTTATATTGAAAAAGGAGTTATCATCAGACTCAATCCAGCTAATTGATCCATGCAGCTTGTATAGATAGACCATGTTCTCTAATGGTTCGTACTTCTCCATGTTAGAGTCAACTTTACGGGAAAAAGTGTAAGAAAAACGCGCAGGATTGAAGGTTCGAGTTAAACCACTACTGAACCCATTGTTGTAGTTGACATTCTGATAGCCGAGGGCTGTTTCACTTAATAGATCATTGTTTGTAGTGAATACATTAACCCTAGCAAGATCCTTGTTTCTCTGTGAAAGTTTTTGATATAGCTTCTTATATAAGCTAAGCGATTTTTCAGCACTCTTTGCATTGCAGTCGATATTGATAGAAGTATAAATCTGAGATTCGATTAAGTTAATTAAGTAATCGTTAACTTCATCAACTTCTCCAACCCCATTCTGGTAGGAACGCTTTGAATAGAGCGTTCCTAATATGTTCTCAAGGTTTTTAGGTGAATGTTTCTTAACAACCTGAAATCCAGCTTTCAGATCATGATGACTAAAAGTGCATTCCTCTCGTATTATATCGGCTTCAGTATTGTCACTATTTACCTTTTCCTCAACAATTTTTATCAATGGCTCCATTGCTGGTATTGCATCAGCACTCGCTCCTGCACCTAAGAGGAAGTGAAGGTTTTTGATGTTAGTAAGATCAGACACCTTACTTCTAATCTTCTCAAGCTTCACCTCATCTCCATCAGAATCACCAAAAAGTGAGTCCTGACCTTGTTTGAAAATGAGCAGGTCTTTCGTGAGCAGCTTCTCGTCTGTACAATCACACATGACTAGAGATTCCTATACTACGATTTGTCATCATTAGATAGCGACAAAGAAAAAAATGGTGATGAACGATATCGCTATCAGGATGTGATAAGTTTGTTTTGTATGAGTTTTGTTATTCGGAGTTAACAACGAGACTTCAGATAAGTTATTCCATTCTTTGATGATTAAGCGGGTTTGAATAGATAGTGCATCATCGACTATGAGGCCGGCATTAATATTCATTTTCAGCTCTTCAATGTCTCTAGACAAGTTAGCATACCGGGCAGCAGATGAACGATGCATTTCAGCTCTTTCACCAAATCTTGATTGAGTCACTATCCCTGATATAACTGCTGCAATACATCCAAATAACACCACAACATGTTGTTTGTTGATACCAAAGATAGTATTTGTAGCGTCATGATCAGCAAACGAGAATACTGTGACAAAAACAGTTGAATAGATGAGTACATAACCCATCATTTGTGACAGCTCAAATAGCTTTTCTGCTCTCTTGTAATGGCCATCACGCGCATCACGACAACGTTCAAGCCATGAGTGTAATACACTGATTAATTCAGGGGGCGTATATTCAGTATCTTCTTGTATTCTTTGATTCATTAATGCTAAAAATTGCGGGTTGAGACCTTGTACTTTACATGTAAATCAATAGCTTGAATATGATTTTGATCGTAAATAGCAAAACATATAGATTGAATTTTCGTAGCTCTGTTTACGCAAAATCACATAACGAGGTATAAAGGAGTATTTTCTCTAACTTTACATTATGGAACTTCTAACCTATTGGGATACTGCCGACTTATCAGTACTTGACGACTAAAAGCTATAAAATGAGCCTTAAGTTAAATATTGGATAATGAACTTCGCCTAAATCCAGATAATTTAAAGCAAAAGTTGTTAAAAAACTGACGTCTATACTGCGTATATTTACAAATAGATGTCATTAATTTTTCAATCCATTTTGTTAAAGCTAAAATAGGTTAATACAGATCAAGTTAATGATGTACTTCCTGGGGTTAAATTGGACAAAATTAGTGCATTTGTTACTCCAATTTAATTTATGAGTATACAAAACGAGCATCAAGGGAAACGACAAACCTCTCCCTAGACTTAATGGTGCACTAATACTTCATAAGTGAACGTCACATGCTCTGGAACATACTCTTTAGCATTGACCTCGCACTGCACCTGTTCAATTGATATAACACAGAGAGCTCCGTAGGAGTTAAGGAGAACTGCTCTCTGCCCCTCAATTGGTGAAACAACACGACCCAATGTTAGGAAGGACTCGACAGTAAGAGGATCAAAATTAGGACCAGTGATCAACCCGACAGCTTTGAGACCACCATCTATATAGATATGAACACTATTCTGAGAGCACCCACTGAATTTTATTTTAAACTGGTACTCACCGTTGCCAACCGTATAGTGAGCATAATCTTTATAGCAAAAAGTTACACGCCCATTAAGGGTTGGATTCGTATAATGCCCAGGGTCGCGCCGAGCATTAATACGCTCAAGCCGTCCGGCACGGTTACGAAGCACCGATAATGGAACCGCATGATTCTTATCAGCAGGCAGATCCTCAACCCATCGCCAAATTGCGTCGATCTGGGCAGCTCCTGGAAACTCATTATTTTCAGGACTGGAGTTAAAGTCGAACCCCTTTGGATTATGAGCATTAAGCCAATTAGGTAACTTACGTTCAGGATTTCGAACCAAGACAACTGACAACCATGTGGCAGGTTTGCTCACAAAAGTTTCGCTTATCCATTTGGTCTCAATGCCAACCCCTGAATCTGGTTTATTATTAGCTCGTTCTACATAATTTTCGTCAACAATCAACAGTACATGAGAGGCTTCGGTAACCTCTTGCATGAAGCCGCTTAAGCTTGCCCCATAGTCAACAGCTTCATCGATTTTGACTACGTAACCAATTAGGTGAAGCTGGCTCGCGAGTAGGCGAACCCATTCCCGGTGGGCGTTTGATGTCCACGCGTACGAAATAAATAGGTCGGTTTTCATGTATTCATTTCCAGTTTAGGCTGCGCTCTATAAGAATTGTTGAAAGTTACACGAGCGTCCAATTTATTGCCATTCTTTCAGTTTGAGCTTTCACTAAATTCTTAGACATATTTCTAAAGGTAATATACAGTCATTTTAAGCCTAGCTCTAACACGCTTTAGGGCAGAAATGAGTTAAGCCACAACCTTAAAAATAGATAATTGAATCAAATGAACAGCGATTCATAAATTAATGTTTTACTTGTTCCAATGCCTTTTCACTGTCGCAATCCCCAAGCCTAATGCTTCTGCTGCTTTAGATTGAGATAACCCCTCAGCTTTTTTGGCTTGCACTAAAGCGGTGGTGTTATGCGCTGCTGGTCTACCCAGCTTCTTACCCTGAGCTTTAGCTCGCTCAAGCCCTTCTTTTGTACGCTCTCTAATCCGGTTTCGCTCGAACTCAGCAAAGGCCGAGAACATCTGTAGCATCAACTTACCCTCAGCGCTTGATAGGTCGGCTACAGGTAAATCTAAGCAAACAACCTTGATACCTTTATCTGTAAGGAGGTTAATGGTGTTTTGTACGTCAATGTTATCTCGACCTAATCGGTCTAGCTTTAAGACCACCAGCATATCGCCACTTTCCATCTGGTGATTGATAAGCATCTTAAACTTTTCACGCTTCATCGCTTCAACAGATCCAGAGACCGTTTCACTGATAGTACGAGCATCATTCACTTCATAGCCTTTTTGTCGGATAGCAAGAATTTGATTCTCGGTTGTTTGTTCTGTTGTAGAAACACGACAATAGGAAAAGATACGCATGGGGCACTCACTTTATGGAAGGTATCAAATATTGGGGTATCATATAATTAAAGCATCATTAAAGCCATACCCTAATTTTATGATACCGATATTAAGTTAAGATAGCTGGTATCAATATACGAATGTTTTTTGATACCAGCTGTTCAGGTCAATTTGATGGATTTTATTTTTTCTCCATCATTTTTTGAAATTGTTTAAATTGCATAAATTGCTCTTCCATATCTGAAGAGGTACTTTCAGCTGGCTTGGATAACTTACGCAATAGTTCGGCTTGTTTGTAATCAGGCACATCACCGTAACTATAAAAGCTGGTCAACACGCTTTCATGCCCTAAGTTTTGGCTCCATGCTTTAAACTCTTCAGGCGTTTGACAAAGATTTTCACCTAGCCTTACCAAAGTATTACGGAAGCTGTGGGGATTAAAATAAGGTAAACCAACAGCTTCAAAGGCTTGTTTAAAGACCTTGCGGATTGGAGTTGCATTACTCCAATGCTCTTTTAGTAAACCAGCTACCTCAAATTGCTGGTTTTTGTTATGTGCCAACTTAGTTTTTGGGAACAGGGGATCATTTTGCTTATACCCAAGCTCTTTAATCAAATACTCAATCCATTCCGTCAAAACCTTAGGTGGCAGTTCACCTACTGGAAAAAAGTAAGTGGTGAAGGTTTTACTAAACTTTGTATTTACGTCCCTTGCATCCTGATAAAAACTTTTCTCAGCCAGATCAACATGCTTGATTTTAACCGAAGCAACAGCCCCATCTCTTGCACCAGTAAGGAGAACAAAAGCAAGTAACGCTCTATCACGCATTTCTAATATTGTGTCACATGGCATAGATCCCAAAGTCTGCAAAACTTGCTCAACAGTCGCCACATTTCGTTTACGCTTGGTATTGGCAATACGGGTATCTTTTTCTGAGAGGTTGAAATACTCAATATCGCTATAGTTAATTTTGGCTCGATAGCCTTTTTGCGTTACCAGAAATTGGAAGAAACCTTTCATGTGTCGCATGGTTGTCAGCACCGTTGCCTTGCTCAACTTATCGCCTGTCACCATTGATTTACTATTAAGAAGCTGTTTCTTAAAAGCGATAACATGCTTATCCCGAAACTTCTTAAAGTCGAGATAATTTGTTGCCTCTTCAAATCGATTAATTGATTTCATTACACCATCAATCGTTGAGTCATCCAGCTGTTTTGCTTCCCTTAAATACTTTGCATACTCGTACAGTATTCGTGCGTTTTTTGTACTACTTTTTTTCATCATCAAATACCTTAGCTAAAGGATAATTTAAGGGCTTTTGACCCCTTAGGATTAAGTGTTTCTCTGCTATCGGTAATTTCCCCCCTAGTTCCGTCCAAATTTGGTTAACGTCACGCCAAGAAACGTACTTATTTGCCTTGCCTCTACACTCATCACAACGGCCTTTCATATGCGCCATGCCAGCTGGCATTGCAACAAACTGAAGTGATTTGATGTCTGGTGCTTTGGGTTGTTTGCATTTGAAGCAGTACAATTCATTCGGTTCACATTGCTGCATGTATGTTTTGCGCTTCTGTTTTAAATGCCGCTTCAAGTCAGCACCTTGAATTAGTAAAGGACGGGTTTCATCGATAACTGACAAGCCAGCATGAATCCAGTTACGCACAGTTTTGGGGTGGACCCCCAATGTTTCGCTAATTTCAATAACGGTATAACTACGGTGAATTTTGATTCGATTAGGGTTGTTACGACTACTCATCGTTAGCCCTCTTAGCTGCAGCAATTCGATCATCTAGCCATTGCTCAACATCAGACTCAAGCCAACCGACCGCCCTATCACCTAATGAGATGCTTTCAGGGAACTCCCCTTTAGCAATACGTAAATAGATGCTGCTACGCGATAGACCTGTTTTATATTTAACACTTGGTAGTCGTAAAATTATTTTGGACATAAAAAAACCTCTTAACTGTTCATGGGACAGCGAAGAGGTTATGCAAAAGAGAGGTGTAGAAAACGCAATTGCGGAAAGCAAAAGCGCAATTGCGTTTTTATTTTTCTCTAAATCAGTTAGGTCATATCAACTTTTAATCTCGCGCACCTCATTGATTATTTTTAGAATGGTTTTCTCCGATATTGACATACCAGCTTTATCGGCCATTAGTTTAATTGGAGATGTGAGACCTTTAAGGAAAGGGTTTAGCCCCTGCTCTTCGAACAATACACTGATGAGAGTGAGGTAAGAGTTTCGTTCTCTTGTGCCCAATGGTTTCTCTGTTTGAACAGGCTCCAAATTTTCTTCGTCTAGCGATTGCACAAAGCGTGTGAGCTCATTGGTTCTAATGACAAATTGATAGCTATGCTCCTCAAGAGTTATCGAATCTTCAAATTTCTCACAATCAGGAAGCCCATCTTGCATAATTTCAGACAGTTGCTCTAAGGAGTCGATTTCGGCATTGCTTAAGCATTCTGATATATCATCACAATTTAAATAATCATCTAGTGTTAGGCCTTTGGGGTGTAAGAATCTTTCCAGCTCCTTTTGTAAAGCGGCCCGGTTTTCATCTGTAGGTTCAGGGGGGAGGCTCTTTTGAAGTTTACAAACCAGTTCTTCTTGCTTAAGAAAGACCCCTTTTACTGGAGCGACCAATGGTTCGGATCCACCTAACTCTTTTTGATATTGGTGTTCGACATCTAAAGACTCCATACCAATCATGGTTAAATCCCAAATACCATCTATAACATGCACCTTTTCATCAAATGCAAGCCACTTATTCTCTTCTACCTGCAAGGCACTATCTAAAGGAATAATGTATGGTTCATCTAAAGGCTCGTTCGTTGCCAAGTCATACTCTACTGGGTAACAGTTAATGTCACTATATGGTGGAGTAATAAACTGTCCGCCTAACGCATATGCCTGATTAAGCAACCGAACTGACAAGGTTAGATGCTTATCCAGTACAAACCTATAGAGTGTTGCCAAAGAGACTTGCTCTTCCAAAGAAGATGACAAGTAATCCACAGCCTCTTCCATAGTGAAAAACTGTTTTAATTTAAGTAACTTACTCATTGAAAATTAACTTCACACCTTTGTTCCAATAGTAGAAAGTGATTTGTTTCTACTGACTATGAATAGAAAATAACTAATATGAAGACCGGGGGTAGGTTGTAGTCTCGCATCCGGATATGGTGGCATAGAAACAGCCCTATTAATGTGAAAAGCCTACTAGTTTGGGAGGTATCGCTGATATCTAAGAGCATAAATGTTTAACCCTACTACATTTATGCCACCATCGGACCAATCCTTCAACATAGACTCACAGTACACCCAAGAAAAACAATAACTTACCAGAACTTCTCATTCTAAAACATTTTTAATCACTAAAGCACTGTAGCTCTATGGCTAAATCTACTAACCAAGACTTGTTAACTGTGCCACTTTTGATTGTCTTTGCATTGTGCTAAATACTTGAAAGGAAATGGCCTTACAGTAGCTAGTTTGTTTCGAATAAAATAGCTCTTGGTCAACTCTAAGCACTTTTGTTTTAAGCAGTCAGGGCCTTCAAGGTACCTGATATGATTGAATTGACCTCTACTAAACTTAAATCCGCCTTTTTCACTGCCAACGAAGTAGGCAGAATGCTCAGCATCGTAGAAATGGCCTGTAAGGGCCTCCAAGTACTCGTTGTGTTCTCCCTTCAGAGAATAATTGAACATAATCCCCGTTTGATCGAAATAATCATTAACTAATGCTTTTTCAGCATTAGACCGATAACCGATTTTAGCTAGCTTAAGGTCTTCTTTATAAAATTCTGTTTTGAAAGGTGCTCTCTCCAACATAATTAGGAGCTTATCCACTATCGGATCATCCGACCTACCAAGAGAAGAAAGATACCCATCGATATATTCCCTGCTCATACCTTGGTTGTCACTTCTCTCCAAACGTTCAAGTACAGCAAATAACTTATCTGCATCAGGGATTACCGCGATTCCCTCATGCACTATTGTGCAAACTTGTGGCTCATCACCCGACATATCAATGACATACTGAAGTGTTTCAAAAAACCTTTGTTTCTCTGGTAAAACTATATTTAGCTCATCAAAATAATACTCATCATGTTCTTCATACTTAAAATGACCTTCTTCACACTTTAATACATGATAGCTGAAAGTCTTTTTATCAAGCTCGACAAACCAGTAACCCTCAACGAACTCTTGAATTGAAAACTGTCCATGCAAGCATTCCTGCTTTATGGCCAATTCTTTAACCCAGGTATCGATAAGAGGTTGAAGCTCTGTACCATTTTTATTTGGTCGTTGTGAGATAATGGTTGAGTTGTAAACACTCTGTACAGCAGTATCTTTTGAATAGTAACTCTGCTTGGGATCTACCTTTCCAGCGCCTTCGTATTCTTTAGCAGGGTCCAGTACAACCAATGTCGGCTTTGTTTTATCAAAGATATCCCCATCAACAAACTCAACCTTCACAGGACACTGTTCAGCTTTCAATCTTTCGAAGCCATTAGAATGCATCGATGCATTTACTACCTGACAACCACCAGCCAAATCAATAACGTCATAGATTTTCCGATAAACTTTTTCAATATCTTTCTTTTGATAATGCTCACGCCAATCAGCTTCTATTGGCTTAAGTTTCAGCTCAAGTACATCACAAAAGTGCTTGTTCATTAACTTAACAAATTGATAAATGGCGCCAGTTTTAGTCTTCAGCAATGAAATTGGCTTTTGACCAGAGATATCTATTGCATAAGTAGTAAACTTCTTATTTCCAGGACTATAAACCATCAGGTTGCCCTTTGGGTTTCTGCGTAGTAAACCAGTGGAGTTTTGAAATTCAAATTTCGGTGCTTTATCGATTTGATATTTAGCTTTATAAACAGCCTCAATAGGAGAGAATGTAACTCCTGCCATGTCAATGAACAAAGAATCAAATCGCACGCTTTCCATAAGATCAAACTTCAAGCACTTATAAACGATATGCTCGAAGAACTTATCCGGCTCAACAAACAAATATGTCTCACCTAAGCCAGAGAAAAACTCATCAGGCGCGACCTTCCCTAATGCCCGAATGAGTAAGCGGCCTAGTGACAGAGTATCGCAATCTTCAAACTTTACTTGTTCAAAAGAAACTTTCGCTGAAGTTGAACTCACCTTCTTGTCTATATCTACAAGGATCCAATAATAACCTGAGTGACGAATAAGAGCTTGGGGCGATACCTCTCTGTCAATAAAGCTAAGCTGGCCAGCATAATCTTGTTTGCCGTTTTTTTTATCTAACGAAACTCGGTATATCAAATACCTAAGATTTAGGGCCGGATAATTAAATTTAAGATCAACCAATGTTGTTAAACTTCTGCTCATTATCATCTCTCCGCCATATCACTCAGTAAATCACATAGATGCAACATAGGAGGGACATTGTTAGCACCCGTTGCCTTATCTATAATTCCTGGGACCTCAATGACATCAGCATCAAAAAGGTTTTCATGCTCTACATACATGTCTTTAACTTCTGAAAACTTCCGACTAATCAATACCGTTGCATCTTCATAAACGGTATTAATGTACAGAGCTTGAATAGTTTTCCCCAAGAACGCTTCGGGAGGAGCTTGTCGAATTTTTTTCAGCTTATCTCGACATTTCGCAAGAGTATTATCATAAATCAAACACCCATGACTAAGGTCCCAATGTTTTACATCTACAAGTAATATTCTATTACCAACGGCTAGGTACCCATCAAACCATTCAATGCAACCTTGAGGCATCTCTTTTAGCTCATGCTCAAAATAGCGCAATACAGCCGATACAGCTTCCTCACCCAGTGCGCCCATATATATGTCAAACATAGCGGGGGCTAAGATGTATTTCCCATCATGAAATGAACTAGCAAAGCCTTCATTCATAAAGTGTTCACTAACAATTGGATTACGCAGTAAGGTTGATAATCTAGCTGAGTTTTCAGATACTTCACGCAGGCCAGATGTATCTGAAGGGTCAACAAAAATCTCCGTGATACCTTTTTCATCAGAATAATTTATCTGGTAATGATACTTGCCAAGTCGAACTTTCGGTTCAATATAATAGCGAACCATTTCTCCCTCTGGAGCACGGTCCATTGCTGGTGCCTTAAGCATCCATTTTCGCAGCTTTTGATACTGTCCTACTGCATTCGGGTTCTGGTCTTCGTATACATTGGTTATTAATCGTTGAATATGAGCATAATTTCGGGATGCTCGTGGGTTGTATGAGATGCTTTGCTTTTCTTGAGCAGCGACTTTAATGTTTTTCTTAACTTCCGTTATCAGCTCTTGATACTCAAATGACAAATATGAGAGATCGCGGTTGTCCTTTGCTAAGGTTTCGGCAAAGTCCTCCTCGGCATCATACATAATTGAAATCTCGTCTTGTTTCCACTCAGTGCGACACATCCTCCCAACAGCTTGCTCTATAAATCGATACACTGAATATCGATAATCTTCACTGCCTTTATAGGTTTTTATCATGGAGCTAACAGCCCAGCTGTTGACTGTTGGAGAAATAAACGACCTTAGCTGACGTTTTACTTCGTTCGCTACAACAATCCCTTTTTCGTGCATCATCAGCGCATCATGAATATTTCTCTTGATTGCGAGGTCCCTATCACTTTTTGCATGGTCATCATAAATATGACTCCCAATTAGGCTTTTAGGCTGCTCTAAATATATAGAGTCAATATCTGTCTTATTCTGGATCGGCTTACTGTCTTTAGGTCCAATAAAGGTCAAGCCATGGCCTTCCGTAATCTGATATGACGGTGATAGTCCAGCCCCTGTCGCCTGATAGTTAGTAATAACAACTACTTTTCGTGATGTTTTTTCAAGTTGGTCTAACACACCTTGAAACTGATCATTTCTAAAGGACGCCGCATTAATATTCTCAAAAATACTGACACCAAACTTCTCGCTAACAAAAGCCATAAACGAGTGAAATTCTTTACTTTTGTAACTATTGTTAAGCATGCAAAAATGATAACGATTGCAGGGATGCTCAGAGAATCGCTTAATAGAATCCACGAGCTTGTCCACTCTGCTGAGCGCAAACGGTAGGCTCTCAGGTGTATTAATACCAAGTAATTGACACAGTTCCATGTCTAATATCTGAGGATAATATGCAACGCCTTTAAACTCTTGATAAAGTAATCCTACACCACCCCAATCAACTCGCTGAGAGATGCTCTGTACTGCAATCTTGATCCCATTTTCCTTATACCTTCGCTTGAGACAATACTCTTCTTGAATCGAAGCTTTTTGAACCTCATTAAGCAAAAGCAAACGCTCAGAGAGAATGTCCTGTAAATATTTGAGATCGAAATTATGAATAGCTGTCTCGCTGGTGGCTGTCGCACTAATACCAAGTACCTTGGCGCCAGATAATACCCAATGTGCTAACAACCCAGTTGACGTCAATGCCAAATCAAATGTCGAAGCAGTTGTAGTGTCATCGGTTTCGCTATACTTTGAAATATTTGCAATCTCGTATCCGCTATCATGAAAGCTGTACGATTTAAACTCACTCTGAACTTTAAAGCTCAACCTCGCCGATATCAGAGACATAATGCTCTTCGTCAACTCAGGCAAGCCAAGATTGTTAAGGATTTTTTCGACCAAATTTTCTGTAGTGTACGCTCTAGTATCTCCAGACTTTTCGATGTTTGTCTTAAGAGTTAGCACTGCACTTAGCATTCCATTACAAAATGCTCTCACTAGCTGGGCGCCATTGTTCACAAACTGAATAGCACTATCTTCCCCGTTTGGCCCAATTTCGTGACTACCATTTACTAGGTCAACTTTTGACCTCAACTCTTCATGTTTGAAGTTAATCGCGTGAATGGACATTCGATCCGATAAAAGAGTAAAAATACGATTATGGTATTCGCTGCCTTTTTGAACCGTCGCATTAGTAATATATGGCCTGAGATTAACCTTCCACTTGCTTTTGTGATTTTGGAGCGACAACCGAAAGCTATCGAAGCACTTATCAACCCCTTTAAACTCAGGTGAGCCCTGGATCTTGAAGCTATCGAAACTAGCGTAAAATTTTCGAGTCAAAACGATAATGTCGTAATCAGAAACTGTATTAATGAGATGGGTTAGGAATTCACCTTGTTGACGGTCAAACTCATCCAAAACTAACAGTGAATTTTCAAGAAAATCACTAATCCTATAAGTACTATGAATCCCATGCCAAGGGTAAAGTAGCTTAGAAGTTGTCATAAAGAGTACTTGAGTTTGCCCTTTATCTATCATTCTTGCCGGGAAAATTCGATTTAGGACGTCATTCACATCGTCACCACAATCGCTCTTTTTCCTCAGGTATGACTTCAAGGAAGTAAAAATAGCTCCATATCTATTTCGAAGCTCATCGTCAAATGCGATAGAATTACTACCCGCTTTTGCCTGCTCAATTAACTCGACTTTATCTAGGGCTTTCTTAATTTCTCGCCGCTCATGAACGTCTAAGATATTGAAAACGATATTCCAGTCATCACAGGTCAACTCTCTAATACATGTTTCTTGAGCCGGAATTAGGATGACATTACGTTTAAGTCTGGCCTTTTGCTTTTTACTTAAAGTTTTATGATTATCAATCCGTTGACTCAAATCTTCATATGCCTCTTTTACGTTCACTCTTAAGTTAGTCGCATAAATCAGAGTTTTCGTTGAATCGGATATAAGGTGCTCAAGTTGAAGCTCAATTACCTGATAAGTCTTACCCAAGCCTGTTTGTGCATCAACTAAAGCCAGAAAACCTTCATCAAGCACGCAAGCACTTGGGCCAGCCATTTCAACATAGGTATTAAACAGAGCACTCATACGCGAATCCTTATTCCATTAATTAAACTGCATACTCTTTATGAATTGCCTAAGCAGACAAAGTCCTTTTCAAGAGGTTACAACCAGTTACGCACAATTATCGAGCTATAATTCTGCCATAAAGGAATATTTAAACACAGGGTTTATATCAAGGAATGAAGAGAATTTAGCTTAACTAACCAACAAGATTATTTAGCTTTGTTATTCGCCCATCTATCGAACAAGTAGCAATAATCTTTGATAATCCTCCCCTAATCACCTTTACTTCAGTTACGCCTATCAAACATGGTAATTGTAATGACCGAGAGTGAGTTTGTATCAGCTGTGTTCGAAAATATACGAGTCGGTGACCCAGTAAAGAAACCAAGATCTACTTCAGAAATATTGGCGATTAAATACCAAGAAAAAATTTACTATAGGATAGGCAAGTCAAATAAAAAATTCGTTTCAAAGGAAGAGCTGACGGAAGTGTTTGCGGTAATCAGCAGCGGGGAAATCAGTATCAAGGCTATCCGCAAAATTATTCCTGATTCTAAACCGTGCAATTCGACTACTATTCAGTGGTTGCTAACAAATGCTAAGTTAGCAAACCGAAGCTCAAAAGGAAGCTTCACAAAGAGCTGGAACTAGTTTTATTCCTTCCTAGAGTCCAAGGTCCCTCCACCAGCCTATTCGCATAGGTTACCGACATTCATCTTGCTTGAATTCTCACATCATACTTAATCTAGCTAATCCAAAATTGAGGTTGCTTCGGAGAAGCGACTCATGTAGAAATATGTTATATAAATACTTTTATAACATAACCTTAGGAATAGGTATCACATGGTAAAAAGTGTAATAGCTAGACTGACTCCAGGGGTAAAGCTAAACAACCAGCAACTGTGTGATACATTTGGCTGTAGCCCTCAAGGTGGAATGAGAAAGTCTAACTCTACTCGTTCACTCGTTATAGTTTCAAATCACATCAAATCTATTTACGATGATAGATGGGACATAGATACGCTGCATTACACAGGGATGGGCACTAAGGGCGATCAAAGCCTGAACTTTGCACAAAATAAAACGCTTAATAATGGTAAGCCCCTAGAACAGTAGACACTTCATAGAGTTATAATGAACCAAAAATATGAGGTGTTACATGCGCGGAAAACGATATCCCGACGAGTTCAAAATCGAAGCTGTTAAACAGGTCACAGAGCG
>NZ_JAHZST010000021.1 GCF_019457885.1 Shewanella nanhaiensis | reverse complement strand
CATAGCCTGCATTAGAAAAATGGTGGTCATACTTAACTCTATGCTCAGAGAGGGGGTTATGTGGGAGGCGCCAAAAGCTGAAAATTAGCTATTGACGCCATAGTCTCTTCTTATACTGATTGGTATAATATCGACACTATTTTACAGATAATGAGCTTAACCAACTTTTAGCTTCCCATAATGAGGCTAAATAAAGTTTGACTGCTCCCCCTACCAGCAAAGCACAAAAACAAAAAAGGCTATGAACCTAAACTCATAGCCTTAATCTATACACTGCGATTTATAGCAGATGGTTTATAACAGGTTACTTAGCCAAGCACTGCTCTACGAGGGTCTGCCAGTATCTCAAACCAGATAGCAAGATATTGTCATTAAAATCATAAGTTGGCTTATGTAGTGCAACGCTTCCGCAACCACAACCTGCGCCGTTACCTACTAGGATGTAGCAACCGGGTGCTTCACGTAGCATAAACGAGAAGTCTTCACTGATAGTAAATGGTTGGCAGCTGCCGTTAACTTTATCTTCACCAACAACCGTTTGCGCAGCGCGAACCGCATAGGCAGTTTCATCAGGTGTGTTGATAGTCGATAGGAAGCTGTTGTTAAACTTGTATGTGTAATCAACACCTGCAGACATACATTGGCCAGCTACGACGCGCTCAAGGGCTTTTTCAATCTTGTGCAACGCACCATCGGTAAAACTACGAGTATCACCTGTAATCGTCACTTTAGTTGGGATAACGTTAACGGTACCATTAGTCGCAAACTCAGTAACCGAGATAACCGCAGTTTCATCAATTGCACTTAGATTACGCGATACGATTGTTTGGATTGCAGTCACGATCTGCGCACCAACCACGATAGGGTCAGTACCCATGTGCGGCATTGCTGCGTGACCACCGGTTGCAAGTACTTCAATCTCAAAGCTACTCTCACTTGCCATAACTGAGTGAGGGCGCGTAACAAAGTGGCCAGCTTCAATACCTGGTAGGTTATGCATCGCATAAACACCGTCGATTTTCCAGCGGGTAAATAAGCCGTCAGCTATCATCGCTTTAGCGCCAGTGCCGCGCTCTTCATCTGGTTGGAAGATGAAGTAAACCGTACCATCAAAGTTCTTAGTTTGCGCAAGTTCATGGGCTGCAGCCAGTAGCATTGCCGTGTGACCGTCGTGGCCACAGGCATGCATTGCGCCTTCATTTACCGATGCGTAATCGAAGGTGTTTTCTTCATGAATATGCAGTGCATCCATGTCGGCACGTAGACCGATTGAGCGCTCACTGTCACCACACTTTAAGATACCTACAACACCTGTGCCGCCAATACCTGTATGCACTTCAATACCAAACTCTTCCAGTTTGCTTGCCACAAATGCAGCAGTCTCGTGCTCCTGGGTGCCAAACTCTGGGTGCTGGTGAATGTGGTGACGCCATTCAATAACTTTCTGTTCGATATTCATCTGTTTTCCTACTTATTTTACAACTAGCCACTAAGCTTCTTGTGGCTTTAGTGACTTGTTTATTTCTGGTTTTGCTTCGAATTTAGTGAACACATACAGCGCCACTACAATTAGCGAAACAATAATGGTTTTAGAGAGATGCAACTGCTCACCTAAGGTCAATACCGCAACGATATAACCAACGAGTGGCATCAGATTTAGGGCCATAGTGGCCTTTTCTACACCTATCTTTTTAAAAGAGTAAAGCTGAATCAAATAGCTACCACCTGAGATCCCCATACCTAGGAAGATCAACAGGCCAAGCAGAAGTGGGTCGGCAAAAATAATATTGATTTGTGATAGATCTAAGTCCATCGCAACCACAAGGATAATGCCCATTACCGCCACTGAGATATATTGATATAGCATCGACACAACCGAGCCATACTTCTCAGCTAAGCTCGCTCTAAGGTGAGCTGTCCACGCTAAAGACAACATGGAGCAAGTGACGTAGACATAACCCATAACAGAGGAGCCATTCTCAACTTGGTTAGTTGGCCCCACACTCATGGCATAGATACACACCGCCGATGCGATAAATGCGCCCCACTGAATTTTGCTCATCTTAAAGTTCATGAACATCATTCCAAAAAACACGGTCGCAAACGGCTGCATCCCTTGTATTACGCCATTCTCTGTCGCCCCGATGTGGGACAATGATAGGAAGTTAAACAGTGAAAACACGCCTTGCCCAATGATTCCGCACAGGGCAATTTTAGCGATATCCCCTTTATCTATCTTCAAAGACGATCCCAAATCTTTGCTTAAAGACGTGAACCTTGAAGTGATCATAAAGATAATAGAGAGACCAATGACAGCTGTAACATACCTAAAGAACACTAGAGTCATAGGGTCAACGGCCATTGAAAGGGGCTTAGATACAACCCCAGTCACTCCCCAGATCCCGGCCACAGCTATCGCAGCGCTCCATCCCAATAGATTATCTTTATTCGTTACAGTCATATCATTAGCCTTATATTATTTTTGTTTAACTTCTATCAAACTCAGAAATTGACTTTTTAGCTTGGATAACTTGATAACTCTGTTACTGGCTGCGACATGGCTTAGGTGCGATAGGCAGCTCAGCTTCAACCTCTTCCACTTTCGCCTTGTTCTTGTTGCCTAACTTCATGAAAGCGATCATCGAGGTAATAACCACTGCGATAGCAATTAAGCGCATCGGTGTCACCTGCTCACCTAGAGCAAATACCGCAAGGATGAATGAGGAGAGTGGCATTAGGTTTAGCGCCATACCGGTACCGTCAACACCTACACGCTCCATACCGTAGATGTAAACTAGGTAGCTCATACCAGAGATACACACACCTAAGATCACGATACATAGGATGCGCAGTGGTGAGCTAAACACGTTCAATGCAGAGCTGAAATCAGCGCCAACAACAAATAGATACAGACCAAAACCGAGTGATGCGAATACAAATTGGTGGAACATGGTCGCAACTGAACCGTACTTATCTGCTAGTTTTGCACGAGCGTAAGCCATACATGCAAAGCTTGCTGCTGAGCCGAAACAGATTAGGTGACCTATGTTGAAACCGTTAGTTTCTGACTGTGGATCCATCACTAGAATCGCCACACCTAGGAAAGCACCTAGCGCGCACATCATCTGCATAACGGTGAAGCGTTCGTTATGACGTAGGAAGCCGACACTCAAAATAAGAATTGGGATCAGACCTTGGATAACACCGTTTTCAGAGGCGGTGATATAGTCCAAAGAGAGGAAAGATAGGAAGCTGAATGAGCCTTGACCTATGATGCCGCAACATGCAGCCCAGAAGATATCATTACGGTTCTGCCAGTTAAGTTTAAAGTCTGTTTTCTTCTTCATCTTGCCAGAAGCAAGACCGATATTGAAAATTAAACCTAGTGTAATAAAGGCAACGGTATAACGTAACCAAACAAGCACTTGAGGATCCATCACCTCAAGAATAGGTGTACCAACGATCCACGGGATACCCCACAATAGACCAACGAAAATAGCAGCCAACCAACCTTTCTGTGTATTAGACATTATTATTCTTCCAACAATTTTTTATCGGTAGTCAACAGCTTATGCTGATTGATTATTAAGTAATTTTCCGTAACCTGGACAGATCGCGGCTTTGCCAGTTAAGTGCATCGCATGCCAGAACATGGCTGAGTTACTGCAAACAACAGGGATACCAAATTTGGCTTCGATCTCTTCGATATAATCGAGTACCCGTAGGTTGGTGCATGACATAAACACTAGCTCAGCGTCTGAGTCTTTTAGCATTAGCTCAAGGGCTGCGAACATCGACTCTTTAGATACCAATGTAATGTCTGTATCGCGCTCAATACCTAGTGAACCTAAGGTCACAACATCAAAGTCTGCATCAGTTAGTTGTTGGTAAAGAGGGTAATTAACGCTGGTTGGGTATGGAGAAAACACCGCAATTTTCTTCGCATTCAGATGTTTAAACGATGCTTTAGCCGCTGTCCATGGGTTAGTCGCTGGGATGTCACCACGGTTTTGAGTCAATAGTGAGGCAACTTTCTCTTCGCCGATAATGATAGAAGCTGATGTGCAGCCAAATGCCATCACATCCATTGGCAGGCCAGTAGCAATCAGATCAGATGCTTCACCGATCCCAGTGGCAATTTGATCTAAAGCTTCAGGTGTCATTTCGCTTGAGTAGTAGACGCGAGAGCTAAATACGCCTGCTTGTGTACCTAATAACTTAGCCCAGTCCATCTCTAGACTGTGGTCAGTACTTAACTGCACTAAACCGATATGTACGCGGTTAATTCTTGGTGCCTGCTTATGCTCTAGCGGCTGTTCAAACGATGTAAATGCTTCAAAACTCATCATAATGAGATGCTCTTAAGTGATGATCTCTCAAGTCCCCTCCTGAGAGATCAATGGCTGTTAAAATTATTTGATAATTAGTAGTTCAGGTTCTGCGCGCTTGCTTAGCCACTCAGCTCCAGTTTCAGTGATCACGATATTCTCTTCGTGCACCATAGACTTACCCGGTGCGTAAACCATACCTGGCTCTAATGTCATCACCATGCCAGGTACTAATACTGTGTTGTCAGTTGCTGTGTTTGATGGACGCTCAGTTAGCTCGATACCTAGGCCGTGACCCAGACGACCCACGTCGTTACCCAATGCACCGTTCGCTTCTAGTACTTTCCACATTGCGTTGTAGATATCAGAAGTGGTGTTGCCTGGACGTGCAGCCTCGAAGCCCATAGTGGTTGCTTCATACGTTGCGCGGTAAGCCGCTTTTGTTTGCTCACTTGCGTGGCCAAATGCCCAGTTACGGTCAAAATCTGAGAAGTAACCATCACGTACCGCACCTGTGTCGATGATTAGTACGTCACCATCTTCAATCACGCGGTCTGTTGGTCCCATGATGATGCTGTCGTAACCGTCTTGGCCTGAACCTGCGATGATGTACGGACATTCATCGGCGCCTTCCATCAGCATGTCGATACCGAACTGCTTACAGATCTCACGCTCAGTCATGCCCGCTTTGGCGTAACCAGGGATCTTGTCGAAGCCCACATTAGTGATACGGCAGATTTCGCGAACCTTGTCGATCTCAGCCACTGACTTAACTTGGCGTAACTCATGGATAGCTAGAGATACGTCAACGAACTCTTTGCTTACTAATGTGGTTAACTGTAAATAGTTAGCCACTGGCATACGTAGGTGAGACTCAATACCTAGCGTTGCACCCACACGACCAAAGCGTGCAGGTAGGCTGTTCAGTACACTAGCTACGATACTGATACCGTCGTCATCTGGACGTGGTGAAGCCCAAGTGTGGATATCTTCAACCCAAGTGCCCGCCATACCGCTTGCACCGATCTCAGGGATAACTGCGATTGGCTTACCTTCTGCAGGAAGGATTAGGAACCATGGACGAGTTGGGCTGTGCCAGAACTGGGTGTGAAAACCTGAAAAGTAACGCACATTTGGCTCAGTAGTTAACAGAATGGCGTCAACTTCTAACTCACGCATCTTCTGCTGAGCTTTAGTTGCACGCATCTCAAATTCTGCTGTTGTAAATCCACGCTGTAATATGCTTTTCATTTTTATCTCCACATCCCACACAACTGGCCTATTTGCCAAAAGGTCACTAAAGTGACCGGAAACCTGTTTTAGTCAACTATCGTTAACTTGTTGCGCATCATACTGTTTGCAGAATTTAAAAATGTGATCTAGATCTTGCAGTTAAAATTTGTTGACCAAGGCAGCGTACTCAAACAGAAAAAGCATGACCAAAGTCAAATAAATTGAACTATTAGTAAAATTAACTTGCGTAAATGCCCAAAAAAACGTCCCATAGTTACATAAAGTTAATTGTAGGCTTGTGTTAAAAAGCTAAAACGTTGACAATAACAGCATCTATAGTTCACAAAAGTAATCTGAAATGATCAAAACGACAGAACACACCTACAAAACGGAATTTACTTCAAGGGATCGTGAGTTACTGGAAGGCTACTTTCGTTTAGCTGACAGCATGGCTGATCTGATTGGCCCTCACTGTGAAGTCGTTATCCACTCTTTAGAAAACTTTGAACAGTCAGTAGTCAAAATAGTTAATGGGCACCACACGGGCCGAAAAGAGGGCTCACCCATTACCGATCTTGGCCTGAAGATGTTGCGCCTTTATGAGCAAACCGGAGAGGTCACCCCTAAAAGTTATTTTAGTAATAACAAGGGGGGCGAGATGCTGAAATCCAGCACCTGTATTCTCGCCGGTGAAGATGGCAAGCCTATCGGTATGTTTTGCGTCAACATGAACCTGTCGCACCCATTTCCGGAGATCATCAAGACTCTGATGCCTGACACGTCACAGCATCAAAGTTTTGATATGACAGAGAACTTCAGCGCTTCCGCTGGCGATGTGGTCGAGCAAGCGTTAACTCATGCGATATCTGAGGTCGATGCAGATACTAGCGTTAACCTAAAAGGTCGTAATAAAGCTATTACTAAGGTGTTGTTTGATAACGGCATCTTTGAATTGAAAGAGGCAACAAATATTGTTGCTAACCATTTAAGCATTACCAAGCATGCGGTGTACAAGTACATCCGTGAATTTAAATCCTAATTATCAGAGATAACTAAGCTATGAAAACTGTAATCCATACTGAAAATGCTCCTGCTGCAATTGGTCCATACTCTCAAGCACTTGCTTTCGACAAGTTAGTATTTACCTCAGGTCAGCTACCACTGGATCCAGCAACTATGGCTTTCGTAGAGGGTGGGATCAAAGAGCAAGCTTACCAATCGCTAAAGAACCTTAAAGCTGTTCTAGAGCAAGCTGGCGCAGGTACAGATACTGTACTTAAGACCACTTGTTTCCTAGCCGATATGGAAGATTTCGTTGCCTTCAACGAAGTGTACACTGAAGTTTTCGGTACTGAAGCAGCACCAGCTCGTTCATGTGTTCAAGCTGCTCGCCTTCCAAAAGACGCGCTAGTTGAAGTCGAAGCAATCGCCTTCATCAAGTAATATCTGTTTTAAAAAGCCTACTGTCCACTTACCTTTAGTGAGTGGACAACTGCCCTCTTGTTCATAATATATAGTGGTTACTATGATGCTAAAGCTGACTCAAAATGATTTCTTTAACGGCGAGACCTCTGAGCTTTTCACAGCCCAGGTCGCAGAACAGACTCGTCAATTCCACCAGCAGATCGAAGCTTATCAACCGACTCCGCTTATCTCGCTAGAGCAGCTAGCCGCACGTTTAGGTGTTAAAGCGATTCTGGTAAAAGATGAGTCTTACCGCTTCGGTTTAAATGCGTTTAAAGTATTGGGCGGATCTTACGCATTAGGTAAACAATTAGCTGAGCACTTAAATGTAGATATCAGTGAAATTGATATGAAAACCGTTGCAGCTAAGCTAAGCGAGCCATTGGTGTTTGCGACAGCAACAGCGGGTAACCACGGAACAGGTGTGGCTTGGGCTGCACGTGAAATGGGCCAAAAGGCTGTTGTTTACATGCCAAAAGGTTCGTCTCAAGCAAGCGTAACTCGTATTCAGAATCTAGGTGCTGAGTGTATCGTTACTGACTGTAACTACGACGACACTGTACGTATTGCTAGCCAAACAGCCACAGAAAATGGTTGGATGCTAGTACAAGATACCGCTTGGGAAGGTTACGACAAGATCCCAACTTGGATCTCGCAAGGCTATATGACTATGGCTGTTGAAGCCCAAGAGCAAGTTGATGCTATGGGTCTTAAGCCAACTCACCTAATGCTACAAGCAGGTGTTGGCGCAATGGCTGGCGGGATCTTAGGATATTTTGCTGACAAAGTTGGCGCGACTAATTTCAAGACCATTATTGCTGAGCCTGCAAAAGCAGATTGCATCTACAACTCAGGTATTAAAGGCGAGATGGTTGCCGTAACTGGCGAGCTAAACTCTATCATGGCAGGTCTTGCATGTGGCGAGCCTAACCCAGTGACTTGGCCTATCCTAAAACAGTGCAGCAGCTTCTTCGCATCAGTTGAAGATGAAGTGACTGCTACGGGTATGCGTATTCTTGGTAACCCACTAGCAGGCGATACCAAAATTGTCAGCGGTGAGTCAGGAGCATTAAATCTTGGCCTTCTATACATGCTAGCTAGCCGTGAAGAGTACAGTGAGTACCGCACACAACTTGGTCTAAACCAAGATTCAGTGATCATGCTGTTCAGCACTGAAGGCGATACTAACCCAGACCGTTACCGTCAAATCGTTTGGGAAGGCGCACTAAGCACAGCGAAATAAGTTCTTCGAATTTAGATAACAAAAGCCACTTACATAGTGGCTTTTTTGTTCTCTAAATATAGGCCCTAGGACGTTCGCAAGCTCACTGCGAGGTCGGTGCTACGCACCTGCTAGGGCGCCAACAAGTTGGCTGCTAGGAAAAGCGTTAAAAGCACATCAAAAGCAACCCCACGGAGTTTCTTTGCTTGTGCTTTTCCTAGGGCCTAGAACCTCGTATCTTCTTTTCCTAGAGCTTAGATTCAATTTTTCTTATGCTAACCGTCAGCACTATTTAATTTATTAAACATCTTCCAAACGCTATAATTTATGGCTGAACAGCTACCTATATAACAGCCTTTTAATGACCAATAAAACCCAAAATAAAATACATGTCGCTATTTTTGTCATTACTGGCTTCCTGTGTCTGTTACCTCAGATATCTTCTCCTATTGCTCTAGTGATGGGCTTTACCTTGGCAAGTCTTGGCCTAGTACCAGCTAATCTCGATCTCGCAACTTTGACTAAGAAACTGCTCTCCTACTCCATCATAGGGCTCGGATTTGGGATCCATCTGCAGACAGCGATATCTGTGAGTTTAGCTAACCTTCCGCTTATCTTAGGCTCCATTGTCTTCACCTTAATATTGGGTGCGGTGTTAACCAAAGCCCTAAAATTTGATACAAAAACTGGCCATCTAATCTCTGCAGGCACAGCGATTTGTGGTGGAAGTGCCATTGCGGCTGTTTCACCAGCGATCAATGCAAAAAGCGATCAAACCGCCATCGCACTAGCAAGCATATTTATACTCAACTCCATCGCCCTGTTTCTCTTCCCAGCTCTGGGCCACCTGTTGTCGATGAGCCAATATGACTTCGGAGTCTGGAGTGCTATCGCTATTCACGACACCTCCTCGGTAGTCGGTGCCGCATCAGCCTATGGTGAGGAAGCACTCGTTACAGCGACCACCATCAAGCTTGCCAGAGCGCTATGGATCATCCCTATCGCGCTGATCAGCGCTATCATTTTTGGTGGAGATAAGAAGCGCATCACCATCCCCTACTTTATCGGCTTCTACTGTCTGGCCATCGCCATAGCCCACTTTTTTCCTCAGGGAGAAGCGGCTTATGAGTTGATATTTACGCTATCTAAGCGTGTTTTAGTACTTTGTCTATTTTTAATTGGTGCGGGAATAACGGTCAAAAAGATGCGGGCGGCAGGGGTTAAACCTCTCGCCTTAGGGGTAATGCTTTGGTTGGCTATCGGGGTGAGTTCACTGCTCTATATCTTGTATCTCTAATAGCAATCAGTATAGGAAAGCGGTCTACCTAGATTAGAGTGCGGCTTAAGCTGTTATCTTTATCTCAACAGTTATCTTGCTTAGTGTCACTCTCAGTTCTCATTCCAAGTACGATCCAGAGCAGGCTTGCAAAGGCAACAAGATCGATCAACGCACGAGTCAATCCGCTAGTCAGCAGCGAGGCAGCAACGAATACAGTACAAGATAAAACAATTAACCACTTCTTCAACTTCGCCTCCCAATACCAATTGATATAAGTCAAATTCGCCAAACCGGAGACGAATAGAGAAGCGGTCATTATTTCTCATATTCCAATTAATTCACAAATACTCGTTTTTACTAATAAATAGCTATAACAACTAAGGCGGAAATTTTAATTACACCTCAACGGCATAAGGATCATTAGTCGAGTCATCATTCCAGTGATATTCAGTTAACCGTTCAATGCGTCTTGCCTCCTCGTCACCATTTAGTTGGCGAACATAAAACAGAGCTGCATCTGTTCCTGCCGAGACGCCAGATGAGGTAAGAAATTTCCCCTCATCAACCCAACGTGCACTGGGTTGCCAGTGAACTCTCTGAGATAAGCTTGTTACCCATTGATAGGCCATCTTATTGGTCGTGGCATTAACACCATCTAAAATGCCAGCTTTAGCTAATAGAGCGGAGCCTGTACAGATGGAAAACACCTTCTTAGAGACCTTTTCCTGGGCTTGCAGCCAACTCAGCAGCTCACTGTCTTCAACCAGTGTGCGCGTGCCGATCCCACCAGGGACAATCAGAAGATCACAGGGCGTTACCTGCTCAATTGAGATATCGGTTAGCACTTTAGGTCCCTGATAACTTCTAATAATAGATTTGGCCCCCACCAGCTGAATCTGCACATGACTCATATGTCCTAACATCTCAACAGGACCGTGTAAGTCTAGTGTCTCATAATCATCAAACACTAAGGCGAGAATCTTCAAAGGTTTCCCCTTCGTTGTGGCAAACAAGTGAGGTGCAAATAGGGCGCTGGCAACAGCAATGCCGCCAGCAGCGATAAAATCACGACGTTTCATAGGGCTCTCAATTGATAAAGTCATACCCAAGTAGAGTTAATTAACAGTATTAAATTCAATTAAATAACTAATGATGAACAAACTTGTGAGCACGCGCTAACCTAAGTGATTTTTGAGAGCTAATGCAGCGCCAAAACAGATGAAAACCTTAGGCTCTCTCAGTTTCTGGCAAGCTAGTCTCAGACTCTGCAATATCAGTATTAACCAGATAAGTACTGGCAATAGAAAAGAGACAGTAAGCACTAAAATAATAGAAACCCACCTCAAAACTCGCTGTGGTTTTCAGTAGCTCTCCCATGCCTGCCGAGGCATTACCCGCCATATAGGTGACGATAAGCGCGACCACGAACACATCGGCCATCGACCACTTGCTAATCTTAGTGGTAAAGCCTGTGATCGCCTGTCTAAATGAGGAGGTTATGGGCAGTTGTTGTAGCAAGATTAATGAGAGCTTTACTACTGGAATAATAATGCTAAACAGCATAACTAAAGCGGCAACGGCAGCATTTCCAGATCTAAACAGCTCATCTACGGTTCCCCAGATACTGCGTGTCTTCTGAAAGACTTCAACTTCTCCCTCTAGATCGTTGAGCCCTAGCATCCCACTAAACATGGAGAGCATACCTCGAGTGTTACCGTTAGCAGAGTTATCTCCCAAGCTTGTCGCTAACTGATCTATGCCCGCTTTAGTCAGCTCTGACTTCTCTATGGTTCCGCTAATACTCAAAATTGGCTGAGTCACACCTGGGATCAAAAGCGCGAGGGAGATAAGCAGAATAACTGTGGTAAATATGCGATTTTTTGACAAGAGGAATACCTAGAAGCAGCGAAACATGGAGTGAATTATATCAATTTCAGCGCCATAAAACGAAAAATGCCCCTAAAGGGACTTAGTCCCTTTAAAAGCAAATAGTTATAAAAACAGATCAATAAAATGGCGTTGGATCGACATCCAGACTACAGGGTGATATGCCACGTTCAATCTGAGCATCACTCTTAAGTAGATCGACAAAAGTCACATCGAGATAGCGCTTATGCTTAAGAGAATAGAAGCATTTTAGGATCGGGTGCAGAGCGTCTCTGCCTTTTGCATTCCACACAATCCCTATCCGTCCATCAGAGAGCTCAACAAGGGATCCCACGGGATATACGCCAACTGAGCGAATAAACTGATAAACGAGTGATTCGTCCAGATGAAAGGGGGTCAAACTAAGCAGCACTTTAAATGCCGCCGCGGGGCTCATGGCATCTTTATAACAACGCTTGGCAGTTAATGCATCAAATATATCCACAATACAGCTCATACGCCCATGAAGTGGTAACTCATCTCCTTTTAACCCATTAGGGTAACCATTACCATCAAGCTTCTCATGGTGCATCAAACAGACATCTTTACTTACCTGAGACATTCCGCTGGTTTTTGACATGATATTCATGGCGAAAGTTTGATGCTTCTTCATATGCTCAAACTCCTCCTCGGTCAACTTACCCGGTTTATGGAGCACCTTATCATCAACCTGAATTTTACCCACATCGTGCAAAATCCCTCCGACAGCCATCTCCTTAAGCTTTTGTTTATCAAGATTAAGGTGTTGCCCAAAGGTGATCAAAAGAAAGGCCACATTAACAGAGTGTTCAAGCAGATATGCATCTTTTGTTCTGAGTGCTGACACACATTTGAGCGCATCAGAATCAAGCAGAGCAGAGTCAATCATATTGTCTGCAAACTCCTCAAAAGGAGCGACCTCTATCGCCTTACCTTCGAAGGTTTCAGACAAGACTTTAGCTAGTAGATCTTTAGCTTCAGTGACTAATTTTTTGGCTTTTTGTTGTGTAACTTCTCTTGAGGGGGCTTTTTTCTTTACTTCAGGTGGGGGTTGGACAGTATTATTAAAACCACAAGAATCGGCAGATCTCTCCTTGTCAACCCAAACATATTTAATACCATTTTTAATAAGTTTTTTGATTGCTTCAGGATCTTTAATTTGACCTGCATTGGTTATGGCTACCTGACCATCGTTATCAATCGATGTAACAAACATCCCCACACTCAACTTAGATACAGGAAATTTAACATGAGTCTTAGACTCTAGCGTTCTCACCATAATGTACAAACTCTCCCAAAGAAGATAAAAACCAGTAAGCGTTTATTAAAATATTAGTACGGCTTACCTTCTTTAATTTTTTCAGAAGAGTATATACTATCGAGGTCGTACCAATTAATAAACTAAAAAACCGATTAAAATCAAAACATAAAACCTTAGTCGTAACATGGTTAAGCATTTCCTATAAATAAAATACCTCTTAATAAATAGTTTTTGCTAATAAAATTAAATTCGTTTAATTTTCATACATGCCATCCCATCAATCAACCACCGCCTGTTCATACAGTTATAACAAGAGATGAGAGAGTCATCGATCTGTTCATCCTCATCATCGGGCATGAACAGATAACACTCACTAGCAGTTACCCGTGACTCAAGCTCATTCTCACTGCCAAACCGAAAACGAAACACCTGACCATCAAATTCAAAATTCGCAATAACCTTATCCATAATCAATAGGCCTTCAGATGTTTTTTCAATGCATTACACCAGCGCCCTTCATGGCGATAAACCAGCAAGGCAAACTCATGTTGACAGTAGATGGCTTTCACCTTCTTAGTAAGCAGTATGGTTTCACAGGGATCTAAACTCTCACCTTCGACGCCGATAACCCTATCCAGTCCAGTGCGCTCAAGCACCTGAGCGACAGTTAACTCAATCCCCTCTTCACACTCCTCTTGTCCTAGATTAACTTGCCCCTTCACCCGGCCATCTTGGCCATAAAGGCGTAAACCTAACCCAGCCAGCGCGCCAATCACCCCTTGGCCTGTACCGCCATGCTCACTGAGTGATACCCCCAACTTGTCAGCCAACTCATAGGCTTGCGGTTTAGTTATCACCTCTTTTTTTGCCAATAAACCAAACTCAACCAATGCATTTGAGTCAAACTCAGTGTCGAGATCCAATATCGCCAGACCCGGATCCGATGCTGGTGCACTCTGTTCAAGTAGGTGCTTCACCGCTATCTGCTTTATCTCCTCAAGCTCTGCCCGACTCTCCAATCGAAAGCACATGGCACTGTTGTGGGAGGTATAGGGGATATCAGGATGTACAAATAGTTGATGACGGGTTACCCAAGGCCGCTGAGCTCCGCTGTCACAAAGCAAGCTGGCAATCTCTTCAGCAATCTCGCCTGTACCTTTAGTGCCGATATCATCGGTATCATCGATACAGATAAGCCAAGATCTCAACGGGGATAGATTCATTTTTTTTCCTAGAAAAGTGTGCAATAAGATTAACAATCTGGCTAGCCATTCAGTTACAAGGCGTTACTTCGCATCTTCGTTAAACAGTAGATCGTGCGCCTTTAATCGACTTAACACAGAGGGGACCATTAAGGCGGCCAAAATAGTGAATATGCCTCCCTTGAGCATACTTAACATAAACTGCACCAAAGCCACCTGAATCGTCATTCCCACCAGCAGGTTTTCTACCCAACTTTTGGCAGCCCAAGCAAAGCAGCCCACTAAACCAACAAGGATGCAGCGTAGCTTTAAGGTCATCAGCCCAGAAAACAGCAACATACTCAAGTCCATGGCCAAGGCGGGTAAACCAAATTTAATCAAGATCAAGGGGCCTCCTTTGCCAATACTCAACATCATGGCAACCAAGCCAGACAGCAGACCACAAGCGGTAATGCTGCCAGCACGACCGACAACTCCGTAACAGATAAGATAGAAAAATGTCATTAGAAACATAGAGTGCCCGGCGATGCCTAACTTAAGACGTAACATGCTCTTTAGTGCGACCAGTAAGGTGGCGCAAAAACCGATAAATAGTGCATCTTGTAAACTGAAATTTAAGACTTTACCCATAACAACCTTCTTTAATAATGAACACGACTAACGCCAGTGAGTCCTACGCTTATGTTTACCGAAATAGCGCAGTTGAGCCGCCATCGCGGTTTGTTTAGATAACTTAAGTAGCTGAATAAGTAGGGGAAAAATAACGCAATGGAGCAACTCAGACCAATTTCTTGGGTCCCTCAATGCTTTAGGGGATATTTTTGCACCTCGCAGAGATTGAGTTTGATATATCTCCCTGATCTCGGTTGTCATTGTCGGCAGTAAACTTAACGAGGCAGCGATAACAAACGCCCATTTAACTGGCAATATCCAGGCAAGGACTTCACCTATCTGCTCAGGCTTACAGCTCACAGATAGCCACCAACCAGGAATAAATGCCAATAACACCCTAACCACAGCTAAGGCTCCTTGGAGTAGCAGCTCTTGACCGTGGATTAAGTAATAGAGCGTAAGAGTGATCACGAGCTGAACAAGAAATACCCGCCCCAGAATCCAAAAGTCACCACGGCGACAAACACCATGGATAACCAAGACAATGTCACAAACGATGAGCGCCAGTAGATAATCTTGAGGGATGAAAAATGCGCTACTCGATAAGATTAACGCTAAGCTCAGCGCCCCAGCTGTCCAGCCAATGGACTTTGACCCTGTCTCGGCGTTTCGCTCCAGTGTTGAATGAGGAACACCTCTACCTCTCCTAGTTTTCATAGTCAAAATTCATCTAACCGAACTGCAAGGTTTGAGTGACAGACCGGTCATATTCACAACGCAGCAAACCCGCTTCTATATGCCAATACCGAGTGACAGGCAGGTTTACCATCTGCCGATGACTCGTCAGTAAAATCGCGCTCCCCCCATGACTAAGATTGACCAACAAAGACCAGACACGATTAAGGTATTCAGCATCTAACCCAGCAAACGGATCATCGAGCAGAAGCACTTTAGGCTTTAAGCAGGCCAAAGAGGCCAATGCCACCATATGTTGCTGACCATAGGAGAGTTTATGAGGGGAGTGCTCAGCTAAATGGCTTAACTCCAACTCACTCAATAACTGCTCAGCCCGACATAGAGGCAAGCCGAAACGCTTGAGGCTAAACTGCAGTTCCTCCAAAACGGTCTCTTCAAACAGCTGGCGATTAGGCACTTGTAATAGGAGTCCCATCTCAGCGCCAAAAACACCTAATTTAGCTTGCTTGCCTAGCACAGTGAGAGGCAACTTGCCGATATCCGCTTGGATCCCCGCAAGGCTTTTCAGAAAACTACTCTTGCCAGTACCGTTATCGCCTATCAGAGCGATGATCTCACCGCCATAGATCGCTAAGGGTTCTACACTCTTAAACAGTGGTGCTTGATCGATAAACCTGAACTCAAATGGTTCAGCTTGAACCACACAATTGTCGAGCAACACAGGAGCCGCAACTAAGTGTTCGACAGTAACAGCTGGTAAGCAGCCAGCCGCTAAGCTTCCACCTTTCATATGATAAAAAACATCAACCAGTTCGCTAAACGCCTTTGGGTTATGATCCACCAGCAGCACCGCAACTCCGTCACGTTTGAGCTGTGACAAGACTAATATAAGCTCTTCAACCCCTGAGTTATCGAGTTGAGCCCAAGGTTCATCAAGTAGGAGTATGTCAGGTTCGAAAACCAATTGAGCCGCTATCATAACGCGGTACTTCTGTCCCAAAGACAGCTGCTCAATCGGCATATCTAGGCGAATAAACAGCCCCACTTTTCTTAAGGCAGAGCTAACTTTAGCCCGCATTAAATCAGGAGGAACACATAAATTTTCCAGCGCAAAAGCGACCTCAGCCCCCACACTTTGACGAATAAACTGCACATTGGGATCTTGCATCACTAGACCCAATGTCAGTTCACCGGTTCTGGTCATTTCACCGTCAAAGGGTCGCGAGAGGACACCCATAATCAACTTAAGCAGCGTCGATTTACCTGAGCCAGTCGGCCCGCTAATACAGTGACACTCACCCGGCTCAATCTGGAGGCTAAGCTCCTCCAGAATAAACCGCTCACCACAGGCATAGCGAAAACTCACCCTATCTAGCTCAAGTAAACTCATGGACTAAAGCTGCCAATTAAGACCAACAAACACCTGACGACCCGCTTGTGGCATAAAGTCGCTTTGATAATAAAGCTCATCAAATAGGTTTGTAGCGCGGACGTATAACTCTAAATTGTCATGCCAAATATTTTGGCTCAAACTTAGGTCAACTAAGGTGTAATTATCTAGCTGAACACCTTTACCGTTCACTTGATCAATAATTCGCTCAGCATTTAAACGTGTCGTTAAACCAAAGGAGAAGTCATAGCTCGCTTGCAGGCGCAAGTTGTGAGTCGGACGGTATTGCAAGCGCTCATTGGTAGCACGGTCTTCGGTATCTATGTAGCTATAGGCAAACGTTAACCCTAGGCTATCGAAATATTGATTCGTCATCTGTAAATCGACACCCATAAAGCGATAATCACCAATGTTCTGCTCTTGATTGTTATCATCTTTAGCGATGTAATCATTGGCATCAGTAATATAGCTACTGATATCTAGCTGAGTATCGAAAGGGAGAGATTGTTGTAGACCCAGTTCAAACTGGTTAGCAACTTCGGCTTTTAGGTTCACGTTACCGCTGTTAGGCGCGTAAAGATCGCTGATCGATGGATAACGTACTTTTCGAGCAAGACCTGTATGGATGCGGCTTGAATCAGTGACTTGATAAAATGCAGACGCTTGCGCTGAAAAATCTGTCTCACTGTTCACATCAAGATCGTAATTGTGCACCGCTGCACCTAAGCTGTAGCCATATCTACCATCACTTTGATATTGGTACTCTGCGGCACCGGTATAAACCATCAGGCTTTCATCGATATCGCCAGAACTACCTTGACCGCCGCCAGAACCGCCACCGCTACCCGTGCCTTTATCACTACGAATTTTATCTGTATGGGAGAACCAATCTTGTTTTTCAACAATGACAGAGGTGGTTAACACAGCGCCATAATCAAATTCGCTAATAAATTGAAGGTTAGTACCGCTGACTTTAGAGGTACTTTCAACAATACTATTTAAGTTATTCATTCTATGGTTATAGAAGTTTTCAACCATATCTGTTTGGTTATAGTAAACAAAACCACGAACAACATACTTCTCATTTATTTCATGGGCCGCACCAAGTTGCATGCTTTGCTCATTGAAATCTTCAATTCTTGATGGTGCTTTCTTGCGATCGACTGTAGGCGCTTTACCCCACACGCCATCACGCTGAGTGTAGTTGGCCATTAACTTAGTTGAATCGTTGATGAAGTAACTACCTTGGGCATAATAGTTAGTTAACTTTCTGTCTGAGTTAAAACGCAGATCACCGATTTGATTGCGCGTATCTTCAAAATCATCAGGCATTGGAGTGCCATCAGTTTCTTGATGAGTCACGCTCATAATACCTTGCCAGTTCTCACCTGAACCTGCTGCGCTGATATCAGCGTTGAGCGTATTGTCAGCAGCAGACTCTACTTTACCTGACAGCGAAGATGACTCATCACCTTGCTTAGTAATAATGTTAATCACACCCGCACTTCCGCCTGGGCCATACAGCACAGATGTAGGACCAACAGAAACATCAACTCGAGCAATTAGGTTCGTTGGGATAACACTTGGATCAAACTGACCATCTTCGGTACTACTTGCTGGTACGCCATTAATTAAGAAAGTAATGTGGCGCGTTTTTAAACCTCGAATATCAACTCGTGGAGTAGAGTCACCACCCACGCGCACATAGATCCCTGGTACATTTTCAAGAACTTGATCTAAGCTTTGCGCGCCTGAAGCCTTAATCTCCTGCGCATCGACACTCCAATGAGTCGTAGCGGCTTCGGTTACTGAAGCACGCTCACCGTGCACCACAATAACGTCAGTCACATTAAGAATTGGATCTCTTTCGATCTCATCTGCCTGAACCTGATAAGCCAAGCTCATGGCTAGCGCCAAGCTAGATACTCTCAGCACTTTTTGTTGTTTTTTCATCTAGTTTCATAATCCTAACGATATATTTGGCGCTATTTTTAAAGAGCCCCCGCTATCGCTCAAGCAAATAAAACCATAAAACAAACCTAGATCGACTAATTCATACATTATCTGAGAAGGAGGTAATACATAGAGGACAAAATGTCTTACGTGGACAGGCTTTTGGACAAAAAGAAACACACTAAACAGATATTTCCAAGCTCATGAAAATACGTTCAAAATAGGCGCTTGAGTATTGAATTTATGGCTAACCTCACAGCTTGGTAGGCTGCAACTTGACACTTTTTCCCTCGCACATTACTTTGTGTTAAAGATTATTATTCACACGCTTAATACTTTGCTATTCCCCACAATTTAGGGATCTGGCCTTAGCTGTAATCTTCGTTATTTCTGATATGTTTTGGAGTTTGAATTGGCTGTCTACTCGTTGTCACAGGCTATTGCCTCTCTTACTGACACTTTAAAACAACTAAAATTTCAAACACAAAACGATCCTATCATTCAACTTTCAGTGTCTATTAAGCCTGTCCCTGCCATTGCTTGGCTTGCAGCTCAGCCTTGCTACCCAAGGATCTATTGGAAGGGCAGAGATACTGAAGAGGAAGTGGCAGCGATCGGTTGCTGTAAAGATTTCTTCTACGCAGATAATATTGATGATAATCAACTCTCTATTGAATATCAGAAGCAAAGAGCACTCTCAAACAATCAAGATATCCGCTATTACGGTGGCGTTGCTTTCGATAGAACCACAGAGTGTTGGCCTGAATTTGGTCGCGCCCACTTTGTCCTGCCTCGGGTAGAGCTGAGACGTCATGGTAACGACTACAAACTGCTGGTAAACCTAAACTGCGAAACAGATAACGCTGAATCAGAACGCGATCTGGCAATGACGAGCTTAGCTCAGCTTGCTTCTCCAAAGCCTCTGCCACCACCAAACAAGATCAATATCTTAAGTCGCAGCGATCGACCAGACCGCTACCGCTGGACCGAACTGGTTAATCAGGTCACTCATCAGAAGTTTATCCAAGAGACACCTAAGGTTGTGCTCTCCCGCTTAACTCAACTTGAGATAAATCAGCCTGTCGATCCTTGGATGCTGCTTGCTTGTTGGCAAGGGCGAAATAAGAACAGTTTTCAGTTTGGCTTTCAGTTTAGTCCCGATAGCACCTTTATCTCCTGTACTCCGGAGCGGTTATATCGCCGTAGACAAAGAGAGCTATTCACAGAAGCACTAGCAGGCACGACCACCCGAGGTTTAAACCTTGAAGAGGACAAGGTGCTTGCTCAAACACTGATGGAAGATAATAAGAACAGCCATGAAAACCGATTGGTCAAAGATCATATTGTCGATGCGCTAACACCTCTCAGTAATTATGTGGGTGCAGAAAGCATTCCTAAAGTGTTTAAGCTCAGCCACATTCAGCACCTTCATCGCTCAATTCGTGCGGAGTTAAAACCTGGGGTTGATGACTTTCAGTTACTTCAAGCGCTGCACCCAACGCCGGCAGTAGGTGGCTTACCTAAAGAGCCAGCCATGAGCTTTATTCGCCAAAGTGAAGGGTATGCCAGAGGTTGGTATGCGGGAGCATGTGGTTACTTTAACAAGTATGAGAGTGAGTTTGCTGTGGCTATTCGCAGCGCGCTAATCGAACCTGGCCGTATCAACTTGTTTGCGGGAGCGGGTATAGTGTCGGGATCTGAGGCCGACTCTGAATGGGTAGAGCTGGAGAATAAACTCACCACCATACTCTCGATTCTTACCGAGGTTTAGAACACTAGAGGCGGCTGGCCTCTGGGCCTATATGCTGACGAAATAATCTGTCTAGCTCGCCGCTGTCGATCATCTTCTGAAGCTCAATATCGAAGTGAGCTTTTAATAACGCTCCCTTACTGTTTTGGGCAAACACAAAATAGATCTCGGCTTGAAATATATTCTCAATAATCACAAACTGCCTAGGCTGAGCCAATTTTGCCGCTTTCGCTAGCATAGTTGGCTTATAATCCAGTACCGCATCTATCTGCCCCCGATTAACACGATTAAGCATCTCCAGTAAGTTGCTGCTCTCCTCGTAATACATGGGAACATCAATAAACTCATCATAGCGATAGGCCAGCAACGCCTGCACTTTTTTAAAAGAGAGGCTATTAACCCCCTCCCATATCTGCGCCATTTCAGGCGTTAACGCAACATCGACACTGTCAACCTCAACCGCTTGCTCACTATATAGTGCCTTCGTTTTATCACCAACATAGAAGCCCAACGCCATATCGGCACGCTCATGGTTGAGCAGGTACCTAACTCTAGAAAACGGAGCCATATCTATCTCAAGCGTCCAATCCTTCTCTGGAAAAACATGCTTTAGGATATCAAAGTAGAATCCAGAGCCATCTTCATTGGTGTAACCAAGCCAAGACTCAGTCGCTACCTGTATGGTTTGAGGGGTTGCCATTAACCGAAGAGGAAGCCAGCTTAAGCAGAGTATGAACAAGTAGATTTTTAGTCTATTCATTTTATTGTATAGGCCATTGTTGAGAGTTAGCGCGCTCTCGTTAATCTAAAAGTACTCAGCGCCTATCAATAGATAGTCAGGGAATACCGTCACCTAATTTTAGAACAATTTATCCATTTTTGAGGAGTATCTTAAAAATGCACTTGTCACTCACGAAAAGATCTCTATAATTCTTCGCCCTTAACGGGATCCGGAGCGGCTTGATAACTCATTATCGCCACCGAAGCTCAAACAAGTAAACCAGTTATATGCAACAGCGGGTTCCCTCACCCCGCGACCGTGAAAACGTAATTAAAAAGGCCACAAGATGTTAACCTTAACGACCACACAGGTCCGTCGCGCACTATTGCTGCTCGTCGGCTTCCATATCTCCATTATTTGCGCCAGTAACTACTTGGTTCAATTGCCCTTTCAGATATTTGGGTTTCATACCACCTGGGGTGCATTTAGCTTTCCATTTGTGTATTTAGCAACGGACCTGACCGTCAGAATATTTGGCCAAAGCCCTGCACGCCGCATTATCCTCAAGGCTATGCTGCCTGCGCTGCTTATCTCCTACCTGATGGGGGTACTGTTTCATCAAGGCAGCTTCCAGGGGCTAAGTTCATTATCTGAATTTAACAGCTTTGTATTTCGTATCGCCTTCGCCAGTTTTGCCGCCTACTTAGTCGGCCAACTAATGGATATTACCGTATTTGCAAAACTCAGAGATACTCGCTCTTGGTGGGTAGCTCCAGCAGCTTCAACCTTAATAGGGAACCTCGTAGATACCATTGTCTTCTTCGCACTGGCCTTTTACGCCTCAACAGATCCCTTTATGGCTCAACACTGGCCTGAAATCGCAGCGGTGGATTATGGATTTAAGCTGATTGTCAGCTTAGGCCTATTCCTGCCAGCCTACGGCGTTTTGTTAAAAATACTCGAGCAGAAGATAGTTAACCCATCTCAGGCTACTCGTGACCAACAGAACTTAGCCTAAGCGCCAAGATGACCAAGCAAGCATTACGCCGTTAATGCTTGCTAATTAATTGCTTAGCCAACCTCATCTCTATTTTGTGTAAAATTTCCTCAAAAATACTGGACAGACCAGTTGTTTTTATACCCAAGCTTCAACTAAAATAGCCGCCTTTCCAATTTCATGCCTGGCTAATGTTCTTTTGCATCTAGCTAAACAGAGAGAATTAAGATGTATCAAGTTGAAATAGAGCAAGCAACCTTAGTCACTCCAGAGTTGTTACACAGCCTTATGGAGCTTAATCAAGCGATCCCTGAATTTGATAACGCTTACCCAATGACAGAGTATCAAACACGACTGTCAGACAAGCCTATGCTGGCACTATTTATCAAGGTTGAGGGGGAAGTTGCTGGATTTAAACTGGGATATGAGCTTGATAATGGCCAGTTCTACAGCTGGTTGGGCGGGATCTTACCTGAGTTCAGGGGCTTAGGTTTAGCAAAACAGCTACTATTAGCTCAAGAGAGTTGGGCAATAGAGCAGGGCTACCAGCAGATTGAGGTGAAAACCCTGAATCGCTTTGCCTCAATGCTTAAGATGCTTATTTCAAACCAATACCAGATCACCAGTCTTAAGCAAGACACTGATAAATTAGAACTTAATAAGATAAGTTTACAGAAGTCATTAGTGGCCTAATGTAAAGATCCGCGTAACGGCAAATAAAAACTTGCCAGCTCAAATGATAATGATTACTATTTACATGCGTTCCAAGAACTCTTAATACATAACTGAACTAATAAACACTTCATCTCTGGTTATTGTTCGCTCCCTTCAGATTTTTGTCGGGTTATGTATAACGAGTTTGCAAAGCACGACATTGCTCACACACTCTTATAGCCGGGATATTATTTTCCCGGCATTTTTTTGTCTAAATTTCAGCTTAACCTCCTACCAAAATCTATTGTCGTCCATAACTCCTGCCCGCAACAAGACTAGCGGCAGCGGAAAGATATAACTTAAAACTTATTTATTCAGTCACTTAATAAAAAAGCAAAAAAAATGAACAAAAAGACTTGCCAACCTAAATGATAATGATTACTATTTGCATGCGTTCCATGAACTACGAAGAAATAAGATAATGAAACACTTCATCTCTGTTGAATTATTTTAGTAATTTTTGAACTAGTTCTCTCTGCAAGACATTGCTCACACACTCTTATAGCCGGGATTTTATTTTCCCGGCATTTTTTTGCCTAAAAAAAGCCCAGCATTAACTCTCGTTAAAATGCAGCCCTTTGTAAGGGGTGTCATTCTGATCTTCTTTCGCTTTATGGTAGAGACCGATGGTAAACAGAGTTCCCTTCCCCACAGTGGAGCTCACCTCTATGGTGCCTCCAATCCGCTTGATGATCCCGTAGCTCAGAGACAAGCCCAATCCGGTTCCGTCGGCTCTGGTGGTGTAGAAAGGGTCGAAGATACGATTAAGTTGCTCCTTAGGGATCCCCTTGCCCTCATCTTCCACCTCTATCTTCACACCAATAGGTTCATCCTTCTCAACCCAGTCATAGGTGCGTATCCAAATGCGTCCATCCTCATTCATGGCATGGGCAGCATTGACCACTAAGTTGATCAATACCTGAAGCAGCTGAGGACGATTAACTTCAATGGGATAACTGGCATTGAGTTCCTGACTCAGCACCACCTTCTGCTCCTTAATCGAGTGCCTGACCAACACCAACATCTCTTCGATAATGGGTGTCAGTTGATGCATCTCTAAAGGCGCATTGAACTCTCCAGGTCGGCTGTACTGCAGAAGACTACGGATAATGGTGCTAATTCGGCCCACCTGCTGAATAACAAGCTCAATCTCCTCCTCAACACAGTCGGCGTTCTGTCCCAATTCAAACTTAAGTAGCTCCATATTCCCCAAGATAACCGCTGTTGGGTTATTGATCTCATGGGCAATACCCGCTGTTAGCTCACCTAAAGCGGTGAGCTTCTCATTGGTCACCAACTGCTGTCTGGTTTCATTTAACAGCTCGACGTTATTTTGCAGCTCGACCGTCTTCTCCTGAAGACTGCGTGTGCGCTCCTCCACCTTAACCTCTAACTGCTCTGCAGCCGCCTGGATCTGAGTATTACGCTTCTGCAACAGATCCAACATGCGATCAAACTGCTCCGCCAAATTAGACAACTCATTATCACGCTCAAGCCCAAGTGAGCCAATACGTAAGTTACGCCCCGACTGCACCGCTTTAACAACATGGTGAATACGCTCAATAGGCTGGAGTAAACTGTATGCACCTCGATAAACCAGCAGGCCAGATACCAACAGCACCAACATCAAGATGGTACCTAATTCGATAATATTCAGTAGATAGTTATGGATAAAAGGGGATTCAGAAAAACCTGTATAGATCATGCCGACTCGCTTGCCTTGTACATCTTCAAGGGGCGCGTAAGCCGAGATAAACCAATCATTAAACACAAAGGCGCGATCGACCCAAAGCATCCCCTGAGTTAACACTTTTGACTTCACCTCCTCTGAAACCAAGCTGCCTAAGGCTCGACCAACAGATTGATCACCTTGAGGGAAAAAGTGCAGCGGCACATTGGTGCTAATACGGGTATTGTCGAGGAAGATGGTGACTGTGCCGATGGAGCGTTCAGGGAGTGTGCCCTTGTCATAAACCAGATCGCGAATATGATCGACAATGCGGATATCGCGATTAAAAAGAATGCCGCCATCGAGATACCAAGAGACATTGCCATTTGCATCGGGCACAGGGAGCAGGCTACGACTCAACATCCCTCGCTCCTCAACACTCTTATTAGGTTTTTGAGATCTAGGCGTCTCCACAAGGGGGATGCTGGCAAGCTTAACCAATTCAGGATCGATTCTTGCCAGCCGCTCCGGCGAGAGCACCATCAGCCCAGAGAAGGGAGATACCCCACTAACTCGCTGTAGCATCTGACGAAGATCGGGATCGGCTGCCGCTTCAGAAACGCTAACTAGGCGCAAAAAATCCAGATTAAGCTGCTCTTTCCGCTCTTTTAATAAACTATCTATCTCATCTCTATATTTTTGGTTAGTTCCAGCAAACAATCTAAAGTCATTTTGAAATGGCCAAGACTCCATCACCATCTCAAGCTGCTTCTCTTGACTGCGCTGGACTGAGATTAAGGTGTTATTGGCGACAGTAAGATCAGCCTTCACCTTCATAAAGAGCTGCTTGCCCGTGTAGCTAATGTTCCAGTAGATGGTGATAAACACTAGGCTTACCAAGGTTAGCAGTATGGGAAGCAAGGTTAAGATCAAGATACGATAACGCACCTTAGCCTGCATCTGCTGCCAGTTAATGCCAAAAATTCGCGGGAAGAAAGGCATCCTATTGCTCTCCGGCACTTTCACTGTCAAACCACTCTTTATATTTTCTGTCTAATGTCTTTCTGGAGACACCAAGATCCCTTGCCGCCGCCGATTTATTGCCATTATGGGCATCGACAACTTGAGTTACATGGTGCTTTTCAACCTCTTTAAGGCACCAATTCAGCGGATAACCCGACTCACCTACCGTCTCAGCCTTTGGCTGCTGCTTCCAATACTCTGCCGGTGGCTTACCAAGCAAGATGCAGCGTTCAATCATGTTTCTTAGCTCACGGATATTACCCGGCCACTCATGTTGCTGTAGCTTCAGCATATCCTCATGACTCCAGACCACCTCTTTCACCCCAAGTTCAGCCGCAAGTTGACGGGTAAAATGATGCGTCAACTCCACCACATCTTCAGGTCTCTCTCTCAGAGGGGGAATTAAGATATCTAACACATTGAGTCGATAGTAGAGATCGCGTCTGAAATGGCCAGCCTCTACCTCTTCAGCCAACTTTCTATTTGTGGCAGCCAATACCCGGACATCAATATTAGTCTCTTTCTCACTACCTACGGGACGGATCGTTCTCTGCTCAAGCACACGAAGCAGTGCGGTTTGCATCTTAAGTGGCATCTCGCCAATCTCATCGAGAAAGATAGTGCCTCCTGATGCAAAACTAAATAGCCCCTCACGATTGCCTTTAGCGCCAGTAAATGCCCCCGCGCAGTGGCCGAACAGTTCACTTTCAAGTAGCTCAGGAGCGATAGCACCACAGTTAACAGGCACAAAAGGGCCCTGCCTGCCACTGAGCAGATGCAGCTGCCTGGCAACCAACTCTTTACCTGTGCCTGACTCACCTTCAATCAAGATCACCGCGTTGGTTGGCGCCACACGCTCAATAATGTGTTTCACCTCCTGCATGGCATCACTGCTGCCTATGATAGTGGAGGACTGACCTATAGAGACCTCCCGCCTGAGCATCAGGTTTTCACGCTTAAGCAGACGCCGCTCAATACAGCGATCAACGGCCTTCATCATCTGCTCTAAGTGGAACGGCTTCATAATAAAGTCTGAGGCGCCAGCGCGCAGTGCTTTAATGGCAACGTCCATATCGGCGTAACCAGTCATAAAGATGATATCTGAGCGACGCTCCTGATCATTTAACGCTTCATGCCACTCAATGCCTGAACGCCCAGGCAGGCGAATATCGACAATAAGCAGGTCAAAATGACAACGACTTCGCAGCTGCTCGGCATCTTCAACGCTGGAAGCGGTCTCGACTAAGGCAAACTTTTTCGAGAGGGCTTTTTTCAAAAAGCTGCGCATTCCGGGCTCATCGTCAACAATAAGCACTGAAACGGCTGATGGAAGGGGTTTTAGCTCTTTATTACTCTGGCTCATATTGTCTTCTTTAGGACATTTTGACTCATATACTGATGATTCTATCACCATAGTTGAGCAAATAGGTCACTGTGAACCAAAGAATGAGGCACGTGGGACAAAATGTCTGTATTGGACCATTTCTATTTGCGATAGAGATCACAAAGCCCAATGTTTTGTGAAGCAAAAATCCAACAAGATAAGTTGGCACTCAACTTGCTAAATAAGTCCCTAAGAGTAATACAAAATTTTAAGTGGTCCATCTTGGCAGAGGACCATTTCCACAAACGCCAAGGAGCAAGAATGTTAAACCTTAAATCTATCTTCAGCTTAGCTTTAGCTGCAACTCTAGTCACGGCTATGCCAGCAACAGCAGAAGAGATTATCAAGTTAGCAACAACAACCAGTACAGAGAACTCAGGTTTATTGAAAAACCTACTGCCTAAATTTGAAGCCGAAACTGGTTATAAAGTACAAGTAATAGCAACTGGCACAGGTAAAGCATTAAAGCTTGCTCGCCAAGGTGATGTTGATCTCGTGATGACTCACGCACCAGCCGCTGAAGCAAAATTCGTGAATGAAGGCTTCGGAATATTGCCTCGTGGCATTATGGAAAACGATTTTGTGATCTTAGGCCCTAAAAATGACCCAGCTAAGATCCGCGGCAGTAAGACAGCAGAGGAAGCATTTGCTAAAATAGCTAAGTCTGGCGCCACCTTTATCTCTCGTGGCGATAACTCTGGCACTAACATGAAAGAGTTAATTATCTGGAAAAATGCCGATATCGCGCTTACTTTTAATGGCTACAAGGCCGTAGGCCAAGGCATGGGTAAGACACTATTAATGGCCAGCGAACTTCAGGGTTACACCCTGTCAGATCGTGGTACATTTGTAGCGTATAAAGCAAAGTTAGATCTTGCGATTGATTATGATGGCGGTAAAGCACTGGCAAACCCTTATCAGATCGTATTAATTAACCCAGAAAAATACCCTGAACTGAATCATAAAGGCGCTCGTGCCTTTAGTGACTGGTTAATCGGTGCCGAAGCTCAAGGCATGATTAATAACTATAAAGTTCAAGGTGAGCAACTATTTAAGGCAACATATAGCGAATGACCCTAAGGTTTTTTAAGCTTTTATTTAAATCGGTGGACCACACAGATGAATGAAGGCTGGTTAGCCCTTATACAGCAGGCCTTAGGCCTGCTGTTTTCATTGGATCCTGATGTGTGGTCCATTGTTTCTGTCTCCTTTTCTGTCTCTTTTGCAGCACTGGCGATCACCCTAATTCCCTCGATGGTATTGGGCTTTATTCTAGCTTTCGGACGATTTCGTGGACGCTGGTTTATCACTAATATGATCCAAACCCTGCAGTCGATCCCGACAGTCGTTATCGGACTGCTGGTTTACCTGATGCTGACTCGCATGGGCCCCTTGGGCGATCTAAGGTGGCTATTCACGCAAAAGGGGATGATACTGGGTCAGATGCTTATCTGCGCCCCCGTACTGGTCTCGATGAGCCAAGCGGCTTTTACCAGTGTCGACAGGCGTGCTTGGGAAACATCACGTACCTTAGGCGCTTCTTGGTTCAGATCCATCTGGACACTGTGTAGAGAGCTCAAAGTACCTCTGCTACTGGCCATTGTCGCGGGATTTAGCCGAATATTAACTGAAATAGGCTGCTCAATGATGGTGGGAGGTAACATTGCCGATGTCACCCGTAATATTCCCACAGCCATCGCCTTGGAAACCAGTAAAGGGGACTTTGCACAAGCGATAGCGCTTGGTTTAGTGCTGCTTATTTTGTCACTTGTTCTCAACTTCACCTTAGGTACCCTAAGGGGAAAAGCTGAGCCGAGGAGCCATTAAAATATGGTAAAAGTGATCGCCCAAAATATCGAGATGCGCTTTGGTGAGCGTAGGCTCTTCGCCGCCGAGAGAGTACAGCTCTCTCAAGGTCAAACCATACACCTGCAAGGTGATAACGGCAGTGGTAAAACCACCCTAATGAAGATGCTTGCAGGCTTGGTAGCACCAAGCAAAGGTAAAATCACCACCCAAGGCTTCGCGCCACTGCCTTGGTGGCGTTCCAACTCTCTGCTGGGCAAGGCGGTTTATCTGCATCAACACCCCTACCTGTTCGATGGCACTGTCGAGTACAACCTGCGTTACCCGCACCCATTTTGCACCATGAGCAAACAGCTTATAGAGCAGAGAACTCATGATGCGATAGAAAAAGCGGGCCTGAGTCATCTCACTAAGCAAGCAGCCTCTAGTCTATCCGGTGGTGAGAGACAACGTCTGGCTATCGCCAGAGCTTGGATTATGCAACCAAAGTTACTCATGCTCGATGAGCCGACCTCCAACATGGACACTTACTCTCAGGAGTTAGTGTTAGCTATGGTCAAAGATCTGCAGCAGTTAGGTACAGGTATGCTAGTCAGTAGCCACCAATCTTGCGCACTAACAGGTTTATGTGACCAAAGCTGGCGCATTGAAAATCAAACGATTAGCTCATCGCTTAACGATGAGAGCTGCGCTACTAAAACAAGTCCCCAAACAAGTTTACAGGAACCAAGATATGTCATTGCGAATTGATGCTGTCATCTTAGCTGGCGGTATGGCCAGACGTATGGGTGGGAACGACAAAGGTTTAGTCGAGCTATTAGACAAGCCGATGATAAAACATGCGATAGATCGGATAAAACCTCAAGTTAAGGAGATCATGATCAACGCAAATCGTAACCAAAGTCGCTATGCTGACTTAGGTTATCCGGTTTTCAGCGATGAAGACTCAGGCTACTTGGGACCATTGGCCGGTATGATCACCGCCATGGGACAGACTCAAGCAGATTATCTGTTGGTGGTCCCCTGTGATTGCCCGCTCCTACCTTTAGATCTTGTCGAGCGTATGCTGAGCAAAATCCAAAGTGAAGGTGCTGAGCTTGCTGTGGCGAGCGACGGCAAACGCGAACAGCCCGTCGTACTACTGTTAAAACCCAGTTTACGCGACTCCATGAAGGCATTTTTAGATGGTGGCGAGCGTAAAATAGATTTTTGGTACGCTAAGCACCACTGTGTCGTGACCGAGTTTTCAGATCAACCTAATGCCTTTGTTAATGTGAATACGCCAGAACAAAAACAACAACTTGCTGAGGCAATTGCCAAATAATATTCGAGGTATCAATGTCTACTCCCTTTACCAATCCGTTGTCGATCCCAGTCCTCGGATTTTGTGCCTACAGTGGCACAGGAAAAACCACTCTCCTGAAGAAGCTCATTCCTGAGCTAAATAATCGCGGCATAAAACTCGCCGTCATTAAGCATGCTCACCATAACTTCGATGTGGATATTCCCGGTAAAGACAGTTACGAGATGCGCAAAGCTGGCGCAAGACAGATGTTGGTCGCCTCCCATATACGTTGGGCATTGATGACAGAAGATGAGGTCGATGAAGCGCCCGAACTGCCCCATCTACTGCAGCAGATTGAACAAGACACCGTCGATATCGTACTCGTCGAGGGGTTTAAAAAGCTTGAGCTGCCTAAGATAGAGCTGCACCGCGCCGCTCACGGTAAGCCCTTTATTCATACCCATGACAGCAATATCCAAGCGATCGCCTGCTGTGACGACACACACATTCCCAGTGAGCTACGCCGACTCGATATCAATGACGTAAGCCAGATAGCCGACTTCGTTATCGAATATACTCAAAACTGGCAGCCCACCAGCAAGCTACCTTTAGCGCCTCAGTCTCTACAAACACCAGAGTGCGGCTGTGAACTCGATAGCAGCAAAACACTTTCAGTCAGCCAAGGCATTGAGAAAATACTCTCCTATGTTAAGCCTGTGACCGAGCATAAGCTTGTCGAACTCGATGAACTCAATGGCCGCGTACTCGCCCAGGATGCCATCTCACCAGTAGATGTACCTCAGCAGACCAACTCAGCTATGGACGGTTATGCGTTCAACTATTCTGAGCCCATGTTAGAAAGCTACACCTTAGTCGCTGATGTGATGGCGGGTCACCAATACACAGGAACCCTGCAAGCTGGTGAAGCCGTACGCATCATGACAGGCGCACCAGTGCCCGCAGGTGCAGATACCGTTCAGATGAAAGAGCTAGCAACAGAGAAGGGCAATGACGTTAGCTTTCAAGGTGAAATCACCTTAGGTCAGCATGTCAGGCTGGCAGGTGAAGATATTGCCAAAGGCAAGACAGCGCTTGCAGCCCATAAACGTCTCCAGGCGCCAGAGCAAGGTATGCTCGCCTCACTAGGTTTTGGCCAGTTACCCGTATTCAGACGTCCTAAAGTCGCCGTGTTCTCAACAGGTGATGAAGTGTGTGAACCCGGTGAGCCGCTCAAGGCGAGCTGCATCTACGACTCAAACCGCTTCACCATTAAGTCGATGGCAAGAAAGCTAGGTTGTGAGGTGATAGATTTAGGCATAATACATGACTCAGAAGAGGCACTAGCAGATGCACTGAGCCAAGCCGCAGTTAAGGCCGATGTGGTGATCAGCTCAGGCGGCGTTTCCGTTGGTGATGCCGACTTTATCAAACTAGCTCTGGAAAAAGTGGGGCAGATTAACTTCTGGCGTATCAATATGCGTCCAGGTAGGCCTTTGGCTTTCGGACAGATAGGTGACAGCCTCTTCTTCGGCTTACCGGGTAACCCAGTAGCCGTTATGGTCTCCTTTATGCAATTTGTCCAACCCGCCCTAAGAAAACTCGCAGGTGAGAAAAGCTGGAGCCAGACCATGGTTCCCGCTGTTGCCGATTGCAAGATGCGCAGCCGTCTCGGACGCACCGAATTTACTCGGGGTATTTTTCACTTAGCGGCAGATGGTAAGTTGCATGTAACCACTACAGGTGCACAAGGTTCAGGGATGTTGAGCTCAATGGTAAAGGGAAACTGTTTCATCGTTATCGGTGAGCAAGATGAACAGTTAAATCCAGGTGATACCGTTTATATTCAACCTTTTGCCGACCTTTTGTAGGTAACTCCGTAGGGTTCTAATATGAGTTTAATTGTCGACACCTTCGGACGAAAGGTGGAATACCTGCGTCTCTCTGTTACCGATAGATGCGATTTTCGCTGTGTTTACTGCATGGGTGAAGATCCCTGTTTTCTCGAACGAGATCAGGTACTAAGCCTCGAAGAGCTAGCTTGGGTAGGCCAAGCCTTTACCGAGCTAGGCGTTAAAAAGATCCGTTTAACTGGTGGAGAGCCACTGGTTCGCACCGACTGCGATCGGTTAGTGAAGCTCTTAGGCGAGCTTCCAGGACTCACTGAGCTCTCTATGACCACCAACGGCTCCAGACTCACCAAATTTGCCCAGAAGATGCGAGGCTCAGGTCTAGCGAGATTAAACATCAGTCTCGATACCCTCAAACCAGAGCTTTTCACCGATCTGACCCGCAATGGCAAGCTTGAGCGGGTGATCCAAGGGATAGATGCCGCCAAGGCCGCAGGCTTTAAGCGCATCAAGATCAACGCGGTGATCCTTCGTGGACAAAATGATGATGAAGTACTCGACCTTATCGAGTTCTGTCGTGGTCGAGAGCTAGATATTGCATTTATCGAAGAGATGCCTTTAGGCGTGATCGATGAGCGCAAGAAAAGCCGCCACTGCAGCAGTGAAGAGGTTAAAGCTATCATCTCACAGCGCTACCCGCTCACAGTATCAGACAAACGCACCGGCGGCCCCGCCCGCTACTATACGATGCCAGGCAGCTCAATCCATGTCGGCTTTATCTCCCCCCACAGCAATAACTTCTGCCATGAGTGCAATCGAGTGCGCGTTACGGTTGAAGGTCGCCTACTCCTCTGTTTAGGCAACGAACACTCGGTAGATCTCAAAGCGATCGTGCGTGAGTTTCCCGGCGATATTGAGCGGTTAAAAACAGCGATTTTAGAGGCAATTAAGCGTAAACCGAAAGAGCATGTGTTTGGGGATGAGGGGGATGTGCAGATATTGCGGTTTATGAACACAACAGGGGGTTAATAACTTGCCCGATAGCAAGTTACAAATATCTTTTTGTTTGGGTTCATCGGGCAGGTTTTATTTTTGATGGTTTGTTGGTAACCATAGCTTCAATGCTGCCTATCACCTGCTGTGGGTGCCATGCAAGGATGCGCCAATGTCGCAGTGGCAGGATGCCAAGGAGCGACCTTTAGTGCGAACACTTCTGTGACACGGCATTAGAGAACTTGTCGGATAATAAGTTTTAAGTATCTTCTTGGTTGGATTCATTGGGCAGGTTTGGTGTTTGTTGATACCCGAACACCATGACGGTATTGGAATCTATCACTTGCTGTGGGCTGATGTGCAGATACTTCATTGAGACGACGCAAGTACAATCCCTGTAGTCTCTACGATGACATCCATGTCATCGAAGCTCACTGCCGCATCTACACCTGATTCAGGATCCTGCATAAGTATCTCTTCGGTTTAGGTGAACCGACTCCTATTTCATGTTGATTTTGTTACAGTTTGTGACGAAATCTGTTTGTCCATTGCGTTTTCTTGGGCGCGCGTGAGAAGCTTCGACAAACAAGAGAAGTATATCTATAAAAAGGAATTTAGATGAAGTTACTGTCCACACTATTGATATTATCAGCAGCTCATTTTTCAACCGCTACATTAGCTAATAATACTCACCTAGAAGCTCTCCAAAGCTTTCATATTGAATGTGAAACCTGCGTGACAGAATCACAATTTACTCAAGCAGCAAGAGACAGTGCAATACATCGAGAAACTGTATTTATTAATGTGATGAACATCGATAACTATAAAATAAACAAGTATAGCGTTTACAAAAACTCCAAAACCGTATGTGACCCAAATGGTAAAGAACCTGATGGTGAAGGTGGATTTATTCAAGACTGTTGGCTAGAAGAAACTCTAACAGCCTACCAAGTAAATTTAACGAATACTGAATTGAACGCGTTTAGAAGTTTCGCAGATCTTCAAAATGACATGACAGCAATATCACAATCTTCAATTGAGGTACCTGAAAATGTTATAGATAACGGATATAAACTTATCGGTGCGTCATTTAATGAAACCGCAATCAATACTTTAACAGTCTTCTCGTCAGTCAGAGTCTAGTTGAAAGCATGGAGTTATATTTTGATTCAGCGACACAGATAACTTCCACCTCTAATATAAAAATCAATGCTAGGCCACTGGTGTTCAACCTTGCAGACGGGAGTATGGCTTATGCTATGCTTTCATTTATAGATATGGATAACGTTGTACATCTTAAGTTCACTGAGCTTCATGATACAAGCGACAATGTAATTATGCTTAACAATAAAGAGAACCCGTTCTCAACGGAATTTAAAACAGTAAATGTATCTCAAGCATCATGGAAGATACTATTAGAATCTTTCAAAGGTCACGGGTTAGCTGTTGATGTTTCAAGTGGTGCATCTGTTTCCCAAGGCATCTTTACTGTTATCGATTGCTCTAACAGCACTGAAACTGTATGTAGAAATCCACTTTAATTGGTACATAGTCCTTAATATAAGTTCCCAACACCCAAAAGCGATTTATCACAGAGAACACGGAGGGCACGAAGACCATGGAGAAGATCAAGCACCAATATTTCTTCCTCCAGCTTTTCTCCGTGATCTCCGTGGAGCGCAGCGCTCCGTGGTGAGATATCTCTTGCTCTTGACTTTTAACTAGCAGCGCAGCGTTCTCACAGTGAGCCTGCGAACGTCCTCGCAGGGCGAAGCCCGTAATCCTCTTCCCCTTATCTCTTGCTTTGTTATGTCTCCTGTACCAATATTAGGTATATATTGGTATTCATAAGGTGATTTATGGCTAAAAATACTAGCGTGACGTTGGGTGAGCACTTTGATGGCTTCATTTCCAGTCAAGTGACGACAGGTCGATATGGCTCTGCAAGTGAGGTTATTCGTGCAGGTCTGCGGTTACTTGAACACTCTGAAACCAAGACTGAAGCCCTCAAAAGGCTTCTAGCAGAGGGTGAACAGAGTGGCATAGCCGAGTATAGCTTAGAGCAATTCATTGAAGAGATAGATAGCGAACTAGGAAAATGAGGTCGTTTGCGTTAACCAATGCGGCTAAATCTGATCTGAAAAGAATCGCTATCTACACCCATAATAAGTGGGGAAGAGAGCAGAGAAATACCTACATTAAGCAGTTTGATGATACCTTTCATATGCTTTCAAACTCCCCTCTAGCAGGTAAAAACTGCGATGAACTTAAAGTTGGTTATAAAAAATTCCCGATAGGTAGTCACATCATATTTTATAAAGCAGGCTCAAACTCCAAAATCCTCGTGATCCGTATACTGCATAAAAGAATGGATGTAGAACCACACCTACTCACGCCATAATATCTTTATACAAGCTTTTCACTCGCAGAGCGAAGCTCACACTCTAAACACCAAATAAAAAGCAATTTACCACGGGGAGGATCAAAGACATCTTTTGCTTAGCTCTAGCGATGAGCTTGCGAACGAACTTATAGGCATGTCGTTCCGTCCTAACTTTGTGTTAGGTAATCGATTTTAAGAATACTTCTGCGACCTCTGGGTCAAAATGCTGACCAGTCTCACTTTTTATAATTTTAATAGCCTGTTCAACTGGTAGAATGTCACGATAACTACGTCGTGAAGTCATAGCATCGTAACTATCCACAACGGCTAGAATCCGTGAGCACAACGGAATATCATGGGCTACTAGTCCAGTTGGATAACCTGAACCATCAAACCACTCATGGTGATAAAGAATAATATCCGCAAAAACATCAATATTCGGCAAATTGATCTTGCTGATAATAGCTGCGCCTATCTGTGTATGTGTTTTGATAACCTCGAACTCATTATCAGTAAGTTTGCCAGGTTTTAAGAGGATATTATCAGGGATGCCAATCTTGCCAATATCATGGAAACGCGCACAGACTTTCAGAATACTTAATTCCACAGAACTCAGATTAAATTTCTCTCCCAGCTCCATAGCGATACCAATAACCCTATTTGAGTGAGAGTGTGTATATTCATCTCGCACGTGTAATGCGGTATCCAGTGCATAGGTAATCTTTTCCAGAAGAGCAATATCTGTCATTTTTGTACCCTGTATCTACAAAATAGCTTATATATTTCAATCTATTTGGGCAACCATATTAATCAGTAACATAACGGCTCTATTCTAGATTATCAATCTTCTACCTATCGCTAAGTCATTCTGAATCTTCTCAGGTCAATAATGATAATAATTTTTACACTTGTCTTAACTTAAAGCTTTTGTTGGAACCTTTTATGCTCTCCTCTACTTTAAATAGATCTCTGGGCGCTCTTTCAAGAAACCCCACTTTAATTTTGGAAGCTCCACCAAATCGCTGTATATCTTTTTTACATCTTTATGGCTTCTAAGAGATAGGCTCTCAAGGTTAACAAGATCTAGAACAGGGCTATAGTCACCACTCACTAAGCGCACAGTAAGGAACCTAAAATGACGAAGCTGAGTCATATCTCTTAGGAAATCAATTTTATCGATTTTAATATACTGAGGACCCATGACATCACCACAAATAGTTAAGCTTTCTAATTGGGCTAGCTTTGTAAAAGAAGAATAGTCTTGAACTTTTTTAAAGTTTTCAACATACAAACCTTTTAAAAAAGATAGTTCACTTATTGGCACTACTGATTCAACAGCGGCACCAGATCCTATATGCAAAAGTTCTAAATTCTTTAAGTTTGTTATGGGAGACAAATCAGAGTAAGCCCCCCACTTTATATCAAGGTCAACAAGATTTTTTTGTTGGCATACAGCCTCGAACAATTCTTGAGGCATCCTTGTTCTAAAGCCCAGTTTTGTGAAAGCATCTGGCTGCTCATTTAAAAACTCAATCCATTCGTTTAGGATTCTCTTTTTTTCCTTCGGCTTATATTTTTCATTTAACTGAGTACAGTTTATTGCTAGTTCTTTTTCACCATTATACTCAGCAACTTCAACAACACTTTTAAGGCGCTCATCATCAGGGAAATAATAATAAAACCCATATTGTATTTGCTTCTCTGTTAGGTACATATACTTCCTTGTAGGCAAAAAATCACACCTTCACTATAATCATCATCGAAATAAGTGAGGTCAGAATGACTTTATAACATAGCTTTCAACTCCAATCATTCACTAGTATTCCTAGGAAGAATTTGCCTTATTAAAGAGAGAAATAAAATCTATACAACACAGAGAACACAGAAAGTAGCAGAGAGCCTTCTTGTAAATCCCCCAATGTAGATGCAACTGCGAGCTTCCAAAACATGGAGTTTTGATAGAGCCCACAAGGATGTACTCGCGGCGGTTCGCAGAGGCATCTGCATATCCCCCGCTGAGAGGCGCTAAAAAGCAATGAAGCGATAGGCTTCAGACACTTAAGCAAATACCAATATAGGCCAGACCCAAAAAGAATAAATGTAATAAGTCTTCATTTGAAGACAGCCTAACTTGTGGATACACTGACTAAACACCCAATATTAGATAAGCAACTGAATTAACACGCCATGGCTCTTTCACGTAAAAAATGGAATAACATTCTTATCTTTGCTACGGCATCGATGATCGCCATACTCACTCTGCTCGATGATCGTACTGCCCAGTTACCATCGGATGCTGCGCCTCTGTTTGACGACAAAGCGCCACTAGCTCAGTTGCAGCTCGATGAATTTTGGTTAAGCAGGGGCAACCTGTGGCAGTGCCATGAAGATGTGCTCAACTGTAAAACCTGGGCTACAGCATGGAGCGAGATACAACTCTCACCTGTGGCAGATCAACAAGCCTTAGTTAAACAGGAGAGCCTTGATACTCCCATCAATGTGACGATTCTGATAGCCAACAATAGTCAAGGGCAAGCTTGGCTCTGGTATCAAGCCCATGGTTTACTGGTCTCTCCAGCCAAGAACTGGTACCAGATCCCACCTAGCTTAAGAGAAGCCTTAACACCTATCACTAAGATATCGGCGGCTCCCGTAAATGACGCGACAAGCAATTAAACAAGAAAGCTAATATAAGAGAGCTAAACAAGAGAGTTAATATGCCAGAACTTCCGGAAGTTGAGGTCACCCGTCAGGGGGTCTCACCCTATCTGATTGACCAAGAGGTCACAGGCCTTACCGTACGTAACGCCAGCTTGCGTTGGCCCGTCCCTGATTTAGCGCAGCAGATTGTCGGTCAAACCATACGTAGTGTGCATCGCCGCGCCAAATATCTACTTATTGATACCGACGCAGGTACGACAATTGTCCATCTAGGAATGTCCGGCAGTTTAAGAGTAGTGACAGCGCTCACTCCGGTAGAGAAGCACGATCATATCGATTTGAGCTTAGCCAGTGGCAAGATATTACGTTTTAACGACCCGAGGCGTTTCGGTGCCTGGTTATGGTATGAGCTGCCCATTGATGCACACCCCCTACTGTCTAAACTTGGGCCCGAGCCATTAACAAACGCATTCAACCCTAGCTATCTGTTTGAGTCGTTGAAAGGGAAGAAAAAAGCGATAAAACTCTGCCTGATGGATAACCATATCGTGGTTGGTGTGGGTAATATCTACGCTAACGAGGCTCTATTCGCAGCGGGGATACATCCTCAAATGGAAGCGGGTAAGGTAGATCAAGAGCGCTTGATTATCTTAGTTTCAGAGGTGAAACAGATCTTAGCCAATGCGATTAAACAGGGAGGAACCACCCTAAAAGACTTTACCAACGCCGAAGGCAAGCCGGGCTACTTCGCTCAGAAACTTCACGTTTATGGCCGTGGAGGAGAGAGCTGTACTCAGTGTGGTAACCTGCTCAGTGAGATTAAGCTAGGCCAGAGAGCCACCGTATTCTGTGGCTTGTGCCAAACGAGATAAAGAGAGAATCTAGGACGTTCGCAAGCTCACTGCGAGTAGCGAGTAGCGAGTAGCGAGTAGCGAGTAGCGAGTAGCGAGTAGCGAGTAGCGAGTAGCGAGTAGCGAGTTAATAGCTTAAAAATAAAAACGAGAAAACCCTAAGGTTTTCTCGTCATGCTGAACCTGTTTCAGTATCCAGCTTTTAAGCTTTGACTTTAGCTTGAACTCGAAACTCCAAACCAGTCACTCAAACCTTCTTCTAAAAACGATACTCGTAGGTGCCAAATAGAGTCGCATCTGTCTTTTTATCTTCAACCTCAAACTCAGATTGAGACACTGTGCCGCCGACACTCATCATCCCCTGCCAGATAGGCATACGGTAGCTCAGCTCCAACATTAACAGATCTTCTTTAGGCGGTTGTGGCGCCCAACCATGGCTTGGGCTTGAACCATCTTTATTAAGCTGAGCATATCTCACAATAGAGGTGAGCCCTTTGCTATTTTCAAACTGACCGATTAACCCCAGCGCATAAACGATGGCATCACTTTCATAGGTGCTGCCATAGGTTTTACCATAATAACGTGAGCCACTTCTGTACTCACTGTGCTCATACATACAGTTGAAAACATTGTCATCGGCACCACAAGCAACCATAGTATCTGTATATTCAAAAAACAGTCTGTACTGCGCACTGTCTGAGTTAAAACGTGTATCTAGACCCGCTGCGTGACCACAATCGACGATATCCCAAGGTGCTGAACCGTTAGCATCTTCGCAAGTCTTCTCGTAATAGATGCCAAAAGGCACATTAAACCAAGTATCGCTAAAGCGAACATCATAACCCGCCATCTGATTACCGTAACTACTACAGCCAATTTCGCCGACATTTTCAGCACGACAATCACGTTGACCAGTTATCGATTTTAGTGCGCTCTTAAACGAACACTCCTCACCCTCGCCACAGAACTGGGTTGCCCAGGAAAAACCAATCTCTAGTTGCCTGAAGGGGCGAAGCGAACTGCGAAAGTTCCACAGTAGAGGGTTGGCAATAGCACGCTCCTCCTCTAGACGGCTCACACCTGCTGTTAACGTCCAAGGACCTAACCAAGAGAGCCAAGGGGTTTCAAAAGCAGCAGCATTGTTGCGAGTCACCATCACAGATGGCAAAGGGCGCGCATTGTTTGATCTGTGCATGGCGGAATCGAAACCTGGACCCCACCACTGCTCAATGGCACCGGCGGTAAACATCCAGTTACCGAGCGCCATCGCTAAGTAGGAGTCATCGAGACGAAACTCTTTATCATCTGTCGCGTCATAGTTGGCCGATGCGGCAATCTTGTAAGCGAAGCGCTCACCAAGGTATTCATGGGAAACCTGCAGTTCCCCTTTCTCGCGATAATCAGAACCAAAATGCTGGAAACGAGCAGGATCTGTTGCAGCAGCGGCCTTAATCCGTGTATTGCCTTTGTTACCAACGGCGTTGCGATAGTAAAAATTCACTCGAGCAAACGCTTTCGCTAATGCAGGCGTCAAGGTCGATGGCTCAACTTTGTTCAGATCAACCGCAATACCAGACCACATCAGCGGATAAGTATTAACAGGCACAGTGATCACGCCTTCATCGGCCAACGCCTGGATATCTGCCCTTAGGTAGATATCAGACACATCAACCCAAGGAGCTGACATCACAGTAAACGATGACGACAGTAGAGAGATACTAAACAGAAAAGCTGTGATCAGCTTGGCGCTATAAGATTTCAACATAAAAATTAACGGCTATCCTTTGCTAAGAAGTGCTTTACTCACTTCCGGGTGAACAAATTGGCTAACATCCCCACCGTGCAATGCCACCTCTTTCACTAACGTTGAGGAGATAAATGAGTTTTCTTCCGACGGTGTTAAAAAGACGCTTTCGAGATCAGGATCTAAACGACGATTCATATTGGCCAACTGAAATTCATATTCGAAATCAGATACAGCCCGTAATCCTCGCACAAGCACACTCGCTTGCTGATCTTTAGCAAAATCCACTAACAGACCACTAAATCCCACCACTTCGACATTATCAAGATGCGCGGTCACTAGCTTTAGTAGCTGAACTCGCTCATCAAGAGTAAACCTGGGTTGCTTAGAGGGATTCGCCGCAATGCCGATCACAACATGCTGGAAAAGTTTAGCCGCCCTTTCGATAAGGTCAGCGTGTCCGTTAGTTACGGGATCAAAAGTCCCTGGATATATTGCTCGTTTATGCACTATTTTCTATCCGGTGATGATTCCAACATCCATTGGAACGACAGATGAGTCAGACACACATCTTACTTGGTTTATTTTTGCATGTGAATTGTCCACATACGGCTCAACACTATAACTTAGGGAAATCAGGTAACTTATGACGGCTGCACAAGAGTAATACTTCATAGCGTATTTTTTGCAGTACCCGTCGAATCGGTCTCTTTTTAACGAAACGTCTATCGTCAGTTTTATTGATCTCACTACCAAAGTCGCCATTTAAGATAGGAAAAGGCGCAACCACAAAGCAGCGAAGCGACTTCTCAAACCAATACTGAATATCCATATCTATCGGTCTAGTGATTGGGTAGGCGTGTGCTAAAAGTTTCTTCGCTCCTGCAAACGAAATAAGCTGTCCAGTGGTGGTTGAGGGCAGCTTTAGCTCCTTTCTTAACGTTAAGCCGTCACCAAGATCCATGGAGTCAACGGCAGACTTAACCTTACTACCATGGGAAAGCTTAATGTAATCCCAATCGGCACTGCTAGGCGCTAACTTCTCAACATACTTAACAATGTCATCGGTTAATATGGCGTCATCTTCCAGCACCAAAGCAAAATCTAACTCCTGCTCGACTATCTGCTCCCAGCAGCGAATGTGGCTCATGTAACAGCCAATTTCACCATCGTTGAGTATCTTGTCATACTTAGAAAGGTTGGCCGAAAGCTGGTAAACATCACTCTTCTCTTTCTCACTGAGCAGGCTGCCACGCACAGCTGAAACTCTTTCAGGCGTGATGCCTAAAGGTTCACACTGTTTAGTCATAGACTCCCACCTGTCGGTGCTGGAATCGAGATTAATCACCATTACATTAAATTTCATTGGACCATCGAAAGAGTAGAAACACATTTGGCGAGGATAATAACATGCAGCTATTTTATTTCATAAAATTTCCCTATTTGATGTTAGAATCCTGTTCAATTAATTTGCCTTAACGAAGCCATTATGAAACTGCCTATTAGCGTATTTATCATCACCAAGAATGAAGAGAAGCATATTGAGAAAACACTACAAAGTGTCTCTCTTTTGGATGAGGTGATATTGGTCGACTCAGGGAGTACTGATGGTACTTTGGCGATAGCCGAGCGTTATGGCGCTAAAATCTACTCCCATCCTTGGCAGGGCTACGCCAAACAGAAGCAGTACGCTATGTCCCTCTGCTCACACGAGTGGGTACTGAACCTAGATGGCGATGAAGCGATAAACACCAGTTTAATCGAAGCGTTTAAGACCATTATGGAGCAAGATAAAGCGGACAGCGTTCGCTTTTGGCGCAACGATATCTTTATCGATAAACCGCTATCGTCTTGGAGTAAGAAACCTAATAACCATAGGTTTTATAAGCGCTCAAAGTCTTTCTTCGATGACTCTCGCTTAGCCCATGAAAGCGCAACGGTGGATGGCAAGGAGATCTTTATCAATGAAACCTTTGATCACTTTGGCTATTGCTCGATTGAAGCTATCACCAGCAAAAACAACAGTTATTCTGGCTTAAAAGCCGATGAGAAGTTTGCAAAAGGGAAGAAGTTTTCCAACTTGAAATTGATTACGGTTTTTCCGCTTATCTTTATCAAAGAGTATTTCATTCAACGGAAAATATTCTCTGGAAGACGCGGTTTTATCTTAGCGGTTATGGATGCCTATTACGCTTTTATCAAAGAAGCTAAGCTGTATGAACACCATCAGTTAAAAGAGAATAAATAGGCTTAATGCGATAAAGATAGCGCTATACACTGTATATAGCGCAAGCGACTAACCGCTATTATATTCCCAAGATATGACACACCTTGGCTTTAACTCTTTTAAAGCCAACGGAAAAATCCTTAGCCAGTTGGCTTTGACCAACCTTATATCTAATGCCGCGATGATCGCCGATATGGCGCACTGAGCCTTTAGGAAATATTGCTGCTTTAAAGCCTTTATCATGATAAAGCTCACTCATATTCAGCTCACCACCCAGCTCACCGATAGGTGCGAATAGCTGATAATCCTTGAGCCTTCTTAAACCTGGATTAAAGGTGAAACCATGCCATAGGCTTGAACGCTCTCGGCGTCTATGGTTGCGCTTCATTATCTGGTAGGGGGTAGATTGGTCTTCACCACAATAGAAGATCTCAGGCTCTACCGGATGCTCATTGGTATCATCTTGCTCTCTAAGCCAGATGGTCACCACCTTCTCATCGGCATTGAGAACTTTAAATGACTCCTCAATAAAGCCCTCACGGTAAAACTCCCAATCATCTTCACAGTGGAAAATATACTCGGAAGTGACCACTGAATAAGCCCTATCGATACTCTTCATCTGGCCTAATTGCGGCTCATTGTTAAGTACAGTGAAATCGATATCGGGAAATTTAGCTAGCACTCTATCGAGCTTATCCCGATTGTGGCTATCTTCAATAATCACATATTGCGCGATCGGGTAAGTATTAAACTTAAAGAAACTGATTAAGGTCTCTTCGAGCAGATCAAAGCGATTACAACTAGTCAGTACGAATGAAACGTTTGGATGATCCACTTACCTAACTCACAAAATAGAAAATATGAGGATAGTCTACCAAAAAAGCACACACTAGCAACGTTGAAAACAACTAAGAAACACACTTAAGCAAATAAAACAGCTGTAACTATGCTGTTAAATTGCCCGATACAAAAAAACAACTCACACAGACTAAAAATCAAAAAAACACACCAAGACAACAAAAAGATCAAACAAAAAACAAGCGTATGCACAAGGTCACAAAAAGCCCATGATAACTGGCTTTCAGCTCTTAACCAGAGAAAAATGAGTGTATAAAATACTCACTCTTTTTCGTTATGTTCAAGATTGGAAAGCATCATGACCTCATCACTCATCATTACCACTTATAACTGGCCCGAAGCGTTAGCTCGAGTACTTGAGAGCGTCATGTCACAATCTGTCACTCCCGATGAGATCATTATTGCCGATGACGGCTCTACCCAAGAGACGAAAGAGGTGATTCGCCACTACCAAGGTCGCTCCTCCATTCCAATAGTCCATAGCTGGCAGGAGGACAATGGTTTTAGATTATCCCGTAGCCGAAATAAGGCTATCTCTGTCGCTAAGATGGACTACATAATCATGATCGATGGCGATATGATCCTGCACCACAAGTTTATTGCAGATCACCTTAAGCATGCAGAGAAAGGCTTCTTCATTACTGGTAAACGAGTCAAGCTCTCACCTCAGTTAAGCCAAAAGCAGCTCAAATCTCCTAAGGCGCTAACACTATTTAGTCGAGGTTTATCTCGCGGGCGTGAGAATGCGCTTAGGCTCGCTTGGCAACCTAGCCTGATGAGCAAGACACAAACAAACAGTGTTGAGGGGATCCACGGGTGTAATTTGGCTTTCTGGAAAGCAGATGTACTAACCGTCAACGGCTTTAATACACAGTTTGAAGGTTGGGGGCCTGAAGATAAGGAGTTCGCCCTGCGTATGATCAACAGTGGCATCAAAAGAAAGCGCCTAAAATATGCAGGAATCGCTTTTCATATCTACCATGACGAAAGCCCTAAAGCCCTGCTAGAGGTCAATAGAGCTATTTTTGAAGATATCAAAATCAATAGGGCCCGCTGGTGTCCGCTAGGGATAAACGAATTTATAACAGTCGAATTACCCCAAACTGATGAATTTGATGCTAGTTTGGTAACTCACTCACTAGCTTAATATTGTTAAACTCACCCATTGAGCGTTCAAACACGGCACGATTTTTAAAATAGGAGTTATCAAGGAAGGTAACTTGCTTGCCTAGCAGGGTTGACGCGATGCACACATGCAGCCGGTTGGTCACGACCTGTTCAAACTTATCTAAGTGTGACAAGAACTCCTGAGCGGCATAGAAGTTGGTGGCTTTGGTTTTTGTCCCCAACGAAAATAGTGCCGACATATCCATGTTCTCAGCTGGCACCTCGATATCACTGCGCTCCTCATCTAACCGCAGAGCATTCAGCTTAACCTTGCCATTACGCTTAATATAATCGGCGACTTGAGCACGGCTTTTAGCCGCTTTAATACGATTTCGAATAGATGAAAGAGAGGATTTTACCGCCATAATACGTGTAAAGTCAGCAGCAAATACCATGTCATGGCTCAGGTATATTGTCGGCCCATTACAGACGCGATTAAGATACTCAAAGCTCACCTTTTCACGGCAAAAAACAGTCACACTATCGCTCAGCCCGCTTAAGGTTTCCTGGTATCCCTCTATGGTACAAGGGAGCAAAATCAATTGGCTAACTTGCCTATCAAGAGCACTAACTAAGGCATTGGAGTAGGGGTAATGTTCGGTAAATCCACCACCACCGCCAAGCACAACCACTTTATCTTTAAGATTAAACGTATCTACAATCGAGCGCCCTTTTTTCAAAGCCTGCTTAATTTCTCGAGGAGATATAACCTTGTAGCTAAGCTTCATATCATCTAGAAACTGAAAACTAGCAGCATTGATCAAAGAATCTCCGGCATTGCCTGGATTGGGGATAAACACGAACTCTTGCTCTGACAGCTCAGCCAGAACCCTTTTCAACTCTTGCATCAATACACCTTCAAGATAAAACTTATGATTAATTTACTATAGAGACTTATTTATCGAATTCATGGGCTAAGCCATCAAACACAGACAGAACAGGGGCGACCTCAATCATCTCCATCAGGTGCTCACCTTTGGCTCGTGTTCCCCAAACAACTGACTGACTATGTTGAGTCGCTATCGCCTCGTCATACACACTCACCACATGTTCAAGACTCGTATAGGGTCCAGTACGCCCTGGATTGGAGTGGGCATAAAGCCCGATAACTGGCGTGCCCTGTGTTACGGCCATATGAGCGGGGCCTGTATCAGGAGCCAATACGATTGAAGCTTGCTTTAATACCGCCAATAACTGAGTAAGCGAAGTCTTACCCACTTGATTTTCCAGTGGTTGTCTACAATGACTCACAATCTGTTGCGCCAAAGTTTGCTCTAACTCAGTAGGCCCACCACACAAGATCACCCGGTAACCTTTAGCGATGGCATGTTCTGCGACGGCCGCATAGCGCTCTGGTAACCAGTTACGCTCAGCTTTACTGGCAGCAGCACAGATCACTAAGCTCCTCTCTTCATCTGGCAGTAACTGCTTAGCAAAAGCTGTATCAGCCTCGGGAACTGGGATATTCCATTGTGGAGTAAAATCCGTCACACCTAAGGTTTTAGCAAACCCCATAAAGCCCTCAAGGACATGGGGAGAGGCTATCGCATCCACTCTATGGTTTGTGACTAACCACTGGCCCTCTTTTGCGCGGGCGCGATCGAAACCGATACGAGTTTTAGCCGAGATAGCCAATGATGCAATCGTCGCTCGCAGCGCAACTTGCATATGCAGCAAGACATCAAATCTCTGCCCTTCTAACGCTTTTCTCAAATTAAAGTAACTTCTCCACCCCTGAGATTTGTCGAAAATAACAAACTCCACTCCAGGCAGATGCTTAAGCAGCTGATACTCAACTTTACCTATCACCCAAGTGATCTTGAGGTTGGGGTATTGCTTCTGTATCGCTTGCACCATAGCCACGGCATGACACACATCGCCAATTGCTGAGAGGCGAAGTAAACACAAGGAGGTAATGCTATTTAAGTTTAGGCTCATAGGGAGAGATGCTTTTAAAGGAGTCACCAAGGGAGTTTAAATGAGATTGGATGAGGTTCCAAACTTAAAGCGAAAAACGCTAGCTGAAAGCCCCTAATCACATCTCTTACCCGCGAACGCGGCAAACAAACCCGCAACCCCAAAGACACAGAAGTAACAACCTAGACACTACAAAAACATACGCAAAACATTATTTAAAATATGTAAAAACATACACTTGAAACATATATAGCAAGAAAGTTAAATCTGATATTGACTCGTTTTTATCCCTATAGATAATCATCGTTTTTTCGGGCGATAAGCATGCTATTCAGAAAAGACATTAATGGCCTAAGGGCTGTGGCAATTATTGCCGTCCTCCTCTTTCACTTCGATGCAAACCTGCTACCTGGCGGTTTTGCCGGCGTAGATGTTTTTTTTGTTATCTCTGGCTACTTGATGACCTCCATTATCTTTAATGGCATCAAACAAAACAGATTTACTTTAAGCAGCTTTTACTCTTCAAGGGCAAAAAGGATCCTACCACCTCTGGCGATACTCTGTATCAGCTTATTGATATTTGGTTGGATTAACTTTTCAACTTCAGATTATCGAGACTTGGCGAAATATGCAGCAAGCAGTATCACCTTTGTTTCGAATTTCATCTACGCCAACGAAACCGGCTATTTCACCGCATCGGCAACTGAAAAATGGCTACTGCATACCTGGTCACTCTCTCTTGAATGGCAGTTCTATATGTTATACCCACTGCTGATATTAGGGTTGAGAAAGAGGTTAAGTGTCGATGCAATAAAACTCTGCTTAGTATCACTGACGCTTGTTAGCTTTATATTTGGTTTATATATGTCTAGCCATCTACCTGAAAAAGCCTTCTTTCATCTTCCTTTCAGAGCTTGGGAGCTCCTGTTTGGCGGCTTGCTATTCCTCTACCCCTTAAAATTATCACCTCAGTTAAGTAAGCCTGTTGAAGTATCAGGCATGGCGATGATCTTACTAAGCTATCTATTTATCTCTTCCAATAATGCTTGGCCAAGCTATCTCACCTTGCTCCCAGTGTTTGGCGCCTCGATGATTATTATCGCTAATCGACAAGAATCGCTCTTCACTAATAATGTGATAATGCAAAAACTTGGAAGTAGCTCTTACTCAATCTACCTTTGGCATTGGCCTGTTTGTATCTATCTATACCAGATGGGTTACATGCAAAATAGTGGTTTTGTCTTAATGGGAATTTTAGCTTCGCTCATTTTAGGCTGGCTATCTTACAACCTAATAGAGCAAGGTAAAATAACAAGGTATCTGCCCACTCAACTACTAGCACCCAAGTGGTTATTTACCATCACTTTAGTCGCTGGTATCACGATCTATCAGCTCCATGGAATCACCTCTGAGATACGGCCATATAGCACAACAGCTCAAGCCAAGTTCTTGGAGAAATATGAACACTTTCCTCTGCAGGGAGCCTACCTAGATCAATGCAATGCCTATCACTCACTAAAAAGTACCGGGGAAGCCAAAATAGCCACAAGCTGTAACCACTCAGATCACGGTACAGGCGGTATAATGCTTTGGGGCGATTCTCATGCCCAAGCTCTCTCACTGGGATTAAGAGAAACTCTCCCCGATACAGTCAACTTTTATCAAGTCGCCTCTTCGGGCTGCAAACCTAGTCTTAAACAAAGTGATGATCAGTCAAGCTTAGCCCAAGCTTGCAACGCCTCTAACCAAATAGCACTTGAAACGATAAGCAGAGTTAAACCAGACATCGTTATCATTGCTCAGGCTAACCATCACCAAGATACCGATTGGAAACAGATTGAGGCTAAGCTGGCGCAGCTGGGAGCAAAAGAGACAGTACTAATTGGCCCTGTTCCTCAATGGCGTCCGTCACTTCCTTATGTGATTGCAGAGCGGCATTGGCAGGAAAAGGGGCAATACATTACCGATCAAGCGTTAGATAACTCGATTTTAATTAGCGACGATAAGCTTGATGTTCAAACCCAAGATGAAGATATAACCTTTATCTCACTGGTAGACAGCCTCTGCATCGACAAGGAGATGACCTGTTTGGCTAAGACAGATAAGCAGCAACTCTTAGTATTCGATTACGGTCATTTAACACAAGCTGGATCACGGCTGATAGCCAAGCAGATCATAGTTCCACAACTGATAAAGCGCCTTTCAGCCAAGCCAGGCTATACGTTCGAGCAGCTCGCAAAAGCAAACTCTCAACAAACACAGATTGAACGCTATAGTAAATAGCTCAATATAGAGCCCTAATAAGGGCTTTAGCTCTCAAACATAAAATCTCGGTAAGGATGATTAACTCAGTATCTAAGTTACTGTAGAATAGGGCTAGCTTGCTAACTTTAACTTTAACCATAAAAGCCAACTCCCTATGCCGACAGCCTTACCTGTGACAGCGACAACCGAGATGCAGATAATCATATCTCCTCAAGGAGCGATCGCTTTTTGTCACCCCACACCAGATACCATCTCCAGCAACTGGTTTACCATGGAGTATTGGCAACAAAAATCGGCGATAACGGGTTCATCAAAAGGGCGCTACACCACCTGGTTTGTGAAACCAGACCTGAGTGTAGGGGATGATAACCAGTGGGTACTGCGTCACTACTACCGTGGTGGGCTAATGGAGAAGTTGAGTAAGGATAGTTACCTATACACAGGGCTTAACAAGACTCGTGCGTTTGCCGAACTAGCTCTGCTTGTACGGCTCTATAATGAAGGTTTTCCCGTGCCTAAACCTGTAGCGGCCAATGTTGAGCGACATGGTCTGCACTACCGCGCCGATATCATTATCGAGCGTGTCGAAGGTGCACAAGATCTAGTCGCTAAATTAAGCAAGTCCTCTATGTCAGACAGCCAATGGCAGCAACTGGGTAGCTGTATTGCTCAGTTCCACCAGCGCGGTGTCTATCACGCCGATCTTAATGCCAAGAATATTCTCATCACTGAAGATCAATTCTATCTTATCGATTTTGACAGAGGTGAGATCCGCAATCCCTCTACTAAGTGGCAAACCGCCAACTTAGAGAGACTAGAGCGCTCCTTCAATAAGGAGAAAGGGATCCTCAGCACACTGCACTTTACTCAAGAAAACTGGCAAGCCTTGATGGCAGGTTACTCAAAAGGTTAGTCACTTATCAGATAGCGAGTTTCAGGCCTCTTTCTGGATTCATTGTGCAGGTTTGGTATTTGGTGTATTTGCTAAATACCATTAACTCCCAACCTCTATATTTTTACTCGTAGCGCAGCGTTCTAGCAGTGAGCCAGCGAACGACCTCGCAGGCACATTGTGCCGTCCTCGCAGGGCGAAGCCCATCCTCTAATTCCAACACCCAAAAAATCAATTTACCACGAAGACCACGGAGAGGAACAAAGACTAAAATATAGGGAAATAGGATAAAAATAACGATTTTTCACTCGCCACTCGTAGCGCAGCGTTCTCGCAGTGAGCTTGCGAACGACCTCGCAGGCACATAGTGCCGTCCTCGCAGGGCGAAGCCCGCCCTTCTAACTAAAAGACAGAGATAGATTTAAGCATCAATCAAGGTGCAAGCAAGTTCAAACTGCTGTTTTAGGGCACCTTTGTTGGCATCCACAACCCGTAAACCGGCTTCACTGGCGGCTTGGTAAGTTGGCTTATCATGAAACTTAGCCAGCAGTTCAGTCGCCAACTCTTCGCCATTGTCGATCACCTTTAATGCACCAGCGTCATTAAGCAAGCCTGTGATCTCGGCAAAGTCCCAATGGTTTGGCCCCACATAGACAGGTAAACCCAATGCAGCAGGCTCCAGTGGGTTGTGGCCACCATTATCAATTAAGGTCCCCCCCACAAAAGCTTGATCTGCCGCGCCATAGAAGGTGAGAAGTTCTCCCATGCTGTCACCGAGTAGTACTTGGGTCGTCGCGCTCACCTCATCTTGTTGACTTCGGCGAGCCAAACTCAGACCCGATGCAAGGATCTGCTCCGCTGCAGCATTAAACTGCTCAGGGTGACGAGGAACCATGATGAGTAAGGCATCAGGATGATCATTCAGTAGATATTTATGGACTTTTAACATAGCGTCAAACTCGCCAGGATGAACACTGCCAGCAACCCATATATGGGCATTATCATCACGCCACAGCTCACGCAGTGCTTTAGCTTGAACAAGCTTTTCTGCAGGAATGGTAAGATCAAACTTTAAACTGCCACAGACTTTAACTTTATCAGGGCTAACACCTAGAGCGACAAATCGCTCGGCTGCTTGCTGAGATTGCGCCGCAATCATATCTAAGCTTTGCAGCATAGGCTGACTCAGGCTGATCCGCTGTTGATATTGATCGGCCGACTTTTGTGACAACCTGGCATTGGCTAACATGATTTTCACCCCAAGCTTTGAGGCTTGATCGACTAAGTTTGGCCAAAGCTCAGTCTCCATAATGATGATCTGCTTAGGTGAGACCTGTTTAAGAAAACGTTTCACGCACATAGAGATATCAAAGGGCAGATAGCAATGTTGCACGCTCGTTCCCAAGGCTTTGACCACCTCAGCAGAACCTGTCGGGCTAGTTGTGGTCACTGTGATCGACATCTGTGGATACTGCTGTTGAACCGCTTTTATCAAAGGGATAGCCGCTAATGTTTCCCCCATTGAGACGGAGTGAATCAAGAGATCGCTCTGTTTTAGTTTGGCCAGCCCAAATCTCTCCCCCCAACGACCTCGATAACCTGGGCTTTTTATGGCTCTAAACGCCAAGTAGAGCACAAGCAGAGGTAGCAGGAGATAAAGCAGTATTGAATATAAGAAACGGTTCATGGAGTTTGACACTTAAGTAGGTGCTAACGGCACAAAGGGCAATGCTAACACAAGCGACTAAAATAGCGATAATTGACAGAGCGGTTCTCGAATTGTCGCAGCTTATTCTCAAGAATATTAAATTTAACTTAAATCAGTTTTGCCTGATGAATTCTGTCAGTGATAGTATACCTCTCGAACAATTTGGGTATCTTCACTCTTCAAAGATCAGGACTATGATGGGCCAGTATCAATCGACCTGTGAATAACACTTAACATAGATTCAATTAGGACGAAAATGAAAACCCGCGATAAAATAATCTACGCCAGCCTAGAGCTATTTAATGAGAAAGGTGAACGCAATATCACCACTAACCATATCGCCGCCCACTTAGGGATCAGCCCAGGTAACCTCTATTATCACTTCCGTAATAAAGAGGACATCATTCGCTCCATCTTTAGCTTGTATCAAGCACATCTAGAGACAAGCTTTCAGCCTTACGAAGGTGAGCCCGCCACCATAGATCTACTTATCGGTTACTTCGATGCCATGTTCTATGCCATGTGGGAGTTCCGTTTTATGTACGCCAATTTAACGGACATCTTAAGTCGTGATGAGGAGCTTAAATCTCTCTACCTCATCACTCAACAGCAAGTTCTTACTCGCTGCAGCCATGTGTTAAGCAAACTCAATCAAGATGGTGTTATCGCTATCGATGAGGAGGAGATCCCACACCTTGCCGAAACCATACGTATGATAGTGTGTTTTTGGATTGGCTATAAACAGACTCACTCGAGTCAGATGGAGATCACTAAGTCATCTCTCTATGAAGGCTTACTCAGAATACTGATGATATCTAAGGCCTACTCGACATCAGAATCTCGTACGACATTTGTCAGACTGGAACAACACTACCGAGAGTTAGCGGCGGCGCCCGTCGAGTAAAGGCTACAGGCCATGCTCCACCAGACCTAATTTGGTGGAGCAAATATCTCTCTATAACCCTAAAATATCTTCCACAATCAACTCCTAAGAAGCGGCTCTACCCTGCTGCTAGCACCAATTGTTACTGATTAGTTTTTTTAATGTGAAAAAGCCCCTTGCACTAAACTATATAATCTAGCTCTTACCAGTAAAAAAAGGCTGTGAGCCTGAGCTAGTTTAAGGTTAAAATGCCGCCACTCCAACAAACAAAATAATGCTAATTAAGGAGAATTCAGGTGGCAAAGACCTCATTCTACGATCAAATTAATCAACAACTTACCCAAGTAAAAGCGGAAGGCTTATACAAGAGTGAGCGTATTATCGTCTCTCCTCAGCAGACTGAAATTCAGGTAAATGGTGCTGAAGTGATGAACTTCTGTGCCAATAACTACCTTGGCTTAGCCAACCATCCAGAGCTAGTTAAAGCCGCACAAGGTGGCTTAAGCGATCATGGTTTCGGTATGGCTTCAGTGCGATTTATCTGTGGTACTCAAGATATTCATAAGCAGCTTGAAGCAAGTCTTAGCGAATTTTTAGGCATGGAGGACACCATTCTCTACTCTTCATGTTTCGATGCTAATGCAGGTTTGTTCGAAACCTTATTAGGTCCAGAAGATGCCATCATCTCAGATGCGTTAAACCATGCGTCGATTATCGATGGTGTGCGTTTATGTAAAGCTAAGCGTTTCCGTTACGCCAACAATGATATGGCTGAGCTTGAAGCCCAGCTAAAAGCGGCGAAAGAAGCGGGTGCACGCAACATCATGATCGCAACCGATGGCGTATTCTCTATGGATGGCGTTATCGCTAACCTCAATGGTGTATGCGATCTTGCTGATCAGTATGGCGCGCTTGTGATGGTCGATGACTCTCACGCTGTCGGCTTCGTTGGCCAAAATGGCCGTGGTACCCACGAGCATTGCCAAGTAATGGACCGCGTTGACATCATTACAGGCACACTAGGTAAAGCACTTGGTGGCGCCTCAGGTGGATTCACTTCGGCTAAAAAAGAGGTTGTCGACTGGTTACGCCAACGCTCACGCCCTTATCTATTCTCCAACTCATTAGCACCTTCGATCGTCACTGCATCTATCCACGTACTTGAGATGCTAAAGTCGGGTCAGGCTCTGCGCGAAGCAGTATGGGAAAACAGCCGCTACTTCCGTGAAAAGATGACAGAAGCAGGCTTTACTTTAGGTGGTGCAGACCATGCGATTATTCCGGTAATGATCGGTGATGCAAAACTTGCTGGTGATTTTGCCAGCAGACTACTTGAAGAGAATATCTATGTTATCGGTTTCTCCTTCCCGGTAGTACCTAAAGGTCAGGCACGTATTCGAACTCAGATGTCAGCGGCGCACACTAAAGCGCAGCTAGATAAAGCTATCGAGGCATTTACTCGTATCGCCAAAGAGATGGGCATCATATAGGGATCTATGGGATGAAAGCACTAAGCAAGCTTAAACCAGAAGAGGGGATCTGGATGGTCGATGCTCCGAAACCGGAGATGGGCCATAATGATCTACTGATTAAAATTAGAAAGACCGCTATTTGCGGCACTGATGTCCATATCTACAACTGGGATGAGTGGTCACAAAACACCATTCCTGTGCCTATGGTTGTCGGTCATGAATATGTCGGCGAAGTTGTCGATATCGGCCAAGAGGTCCGTGGATTCTCTATTGGCGATCGCGTTTCTGGCGAAGGGCACATCACCTGTGGTCACTGCCGTAACTGTCGTGCTGGCCGCACTCACCTGTGTCGCAACACGTCAGGCGTAGGCGTTAATCGTGATGGCGCCTTTGCCGAATACTTAGTGATCCCGGCATTTAATGCCTTTAAGATCCCCGATGATATCTCCGACGACCTCGCCTCTATCTTTGATCCATTTGGCAATGCGGTTCACACTGCACTCTCTTTCGATCTTGTGGGTGAAGATGTATTGATCACAGGTGCAGGCCCTATCGGTATTATGGCCGCTGCTGTCTGTCGTCATGTTGGGGCACGACATGTGGTCATCACCGATGTTAACGAATATCGTCTTGAGTTAGCCCAAAAGATGGGAGCAACACGCGCCGTCAATGTGGCTAAAGAGGATCTCAAAGATGTCATGAGCGAACTTGGCATGACTGAGGGCTTCGATGTCGGTCTTGAGATGTCAGGTGTGCCTTCAGCTTTCCACTCAATGCTTGATACCATGAACCACGGCGGTAAAGTGGCCATGCTAGGTATTCCTGGCGGCGATATGGCGATCGATTGGAGCAAGGTTATCTTCAAAGGGCTCATCATCAAGGGGATCTACGGTCGCGAGATGTTTGAGACCTGGTACAAGATGGCGAGCTTAATCCAGTCAGGGCTAGATATCTCACCTATTATTACCCACCATTACAAGGTTGATGAGTTCCAGCAGGGCTTCGATGCCATGCGTTCGGGTCAATCGGGTAAGGTTATTCTAAGCTGGGATTAGCCGTTATTGACTCCCAAGAGAGGGCTGAAGCATCAGCCCTTTTTATATTTTCACTCTACAGAGTAAGATTATGTCTACCTTCCAACATCTTAGCGTAAGTCAGTTGATTCGACTGTCAGAAGCCAACCCAGAGATTCAGATTGTCGATATCCGTGATGCAGCGAGCTTTGAATCTGCGCATATCAAAAACTCAGTAAACCTTAATAACGATAATCTTGCTAACTACATCGCTGAAGCGGATATGGATCAGCCCTTGATTGTGGTTTGCTACCATGGGATCAGTAGCCAAGGTGCAGCGCAGTATCTGGTTGAACAGGGATTCGATGATGTATATAGCTTAGATGGCGGCTATCAAGCGTGGCGTGAGTCAGAGGAATAGCCTCAAGAGGCTTTACTAAGTTAGTCTTTGTATTAATTAGAGATACTTGTATTTATCTAATCAAAGAGTGCTATCCTATCTAAAGTTCCCCTTCCGGATATAAGGCTCTCCTATGATAGAGATAGGCAGGTTACCTAATGAAAGAGCGGCTCAAGCTCTGGTTGATTATCTCAAAGGAGAGAAGATCGACTGCAAAGTTATCCCCTCTGAACAAGGTGTCATTCTAGCCGTAGTTCATGATCACGATAGCCTGAAAGCCACCATGGAGTTTCAGCAATTCGTGCTAAATCCCCACGACGATAAATATCTACAAGCCTCATGGGATAATGGTGATACACGCTTAAAAATGGATTATGGCGCGCCATCTCTGCAGCTGCTAACTCAGTTTATCTCTGGCGCAGGTCCTCTTACACTGGCAGTCTTCTTTATCTGCATCTTAGTGTTTGCTGGTTTCAACTTAGGTTTTGCCAACCCTATTTACGAATACCTCTCCTTTTTCGGTGCAGTTCCCGGCTCAGGTCTCAGCCAGTTTTGGCGGATTTTTACGCCAACCTTGCTTCACTTCTCCGCCCTACACATCATCTTTAATCTACTCTGGTGGTGGTACCTAGGAGGGAAAATCGAGAACAAACTTGGGGTATCCCCGCTGTTTATCTTACTGCTTGTGGCTGGCACTGTGCCTAATCTCGTCCAGTATTACGTTGGCGGCCCTAACTTTGGCGGCTTATCGGGAGTGGTGTATGCCGTAGTCGGTTATACCTGGATCATGGGAGTAAAGCGCCCAGAGCTTGGCATCGGGCTGCCTCCAGCCTATATCGGCTTTATGCTGTTATGGCTCGTTTTTGGCTTTACCGATCTATTCGGTCTCTCTATCGCTAATGGCGCACATGTAGGCGGACTTGTCGTTGGTCTACTGCAGGGATTTATCGACAGCAAAAGACGAGCTTAAGAGCCCTAAAGTTTAGGGCTTTACTACACGTTAAACCAGTTCCAGCACCTTTTTAACTAGCTTCTCAATGCCGAGATTCGCCTCCGAGATACTGCCAGCCAACATATAAGCTGGCGTACTCACCACTTTTCTCTCTTCGTCGACAATAATCTCTTGAACCTCAGCTTCCTGATGTACGCCGCCCATTAAATTAAACGCTTGTGCCGTCTCGAGATCTGAGCCTATGGTGCCGTTAACACCTTCACCATACAGTCTTGGGATCATAATCGGTGCGATACAGATAAATCCAACTGGTTTACTAGCCTCAACAAACTCACGAATAAATACACTTACTTCTGGCGAAACTTCACAATCACTGCCATTGGTTGCAAAGTTACACAGGTTTTTTGCCGCACCAAATCCACCAGGAATAATCAGCCCATCAAAAATAGCGATATCCAACTCGTCGGTGGCCTTTACCTCTCCACGAGCAATGCGCGCTGATTCAATCAATACATTACGCTCCTCGCCTGCTTCAACCTCACCAGTTAAATGATTAACCACATGCATCTGATTAACATTAGGAGCGAAGCATTGATACTCTGCGCCTAACTTATCCAGCGCTAACATAGCTAAAACAGACTCATGTATCTCGCTACCATCGAAAACGCCGGCACCACTCAGAAGCACTGCTATTTTTTTCATTAAAATCTCTCCGTATATACTTTTTTATTTTAACAAGAGGGCAACAAACCTCTTGATCTGTTTATTTTTCGTGCTAAGTTAGTTCATCCACTTTATCAACAGCTGTTTATTCAACCAAGAGATAAGAGCTATAAGAACAAAAATAATAAAGTCCACAAAATAAAAATAAAATAAAGAAACTAGAACCTACTTCACACTTTTTTATTTTAACCTAACTTTTCAAAAGCTTAGCTACCACTCAATTTGAATGAGTTCGTAACTTTCACTCTTGCTGTTTTTTTTAACACACAGACTTATCCACAGGCTGTTAGTTAAATTATCATGGCCGAAAACTCCCTTCTATGGCATGCTAGCGCCACTATCGAAAACAGATCTCGAAACCAAAGCCGAATACTTATTATGCCTAAAATTGCTGAAAACCCTTTAGTTCTTGTGGATGGTTCTTCATACCTCTACCGAGCTTATTACGCACCACCACATCTAACAAATTCGAAAGGGGAAGCGACTGGAGCAGTCTATGGCGTGATCAACATGCTACGCAGCTTACTTAACCAATATAAACCAAGTCAGATGGCTGTGGTATTCGATGCAAAAGGTAAAACTTTCCGTAATGATATGTACGAAGAGTACAAGGCGCAGCGTCCACCTATGCCAGATGATCTTCGCACCCAAATTGAGCCACTGCATAATATTATCCGCGCATTAGGTTTACCTCTTGTCTGTATTCCCGGTGTCGAAGCCGATGACGTGATAGGCACAATTGCAACACAAGCCAGCAAAGAGGGACGTGCCGTCCTGATCAGCACAGGTGATAAGGATATGGCTCAGCTGGTCGATGATAATGTCACACTTATCAACACCATGACCAATACCATTATGGGACCGGAAGAGGTGACTGAAAAGTTTGGTGTGGGACCTGAGCTGATTATTGATCTATTAGCACTGCAGGGCGATAAGGCAGATAACATCCCAGGTCTACCTGGTGTTGGTGAGAAAACAGCGGTCGCTATGTTGACAGGTGCAGGTAGCGTCGAGCAGATCTTAGCAGCTCCAGAAAAGATACCAGCTCTAGGCTTTAGAGGTTCGAAAACCATGCCAGCCAAACTCGCCGAACATGGTGAGATGCTTAAGTTATCCTATGAGTTAGCGACCATTAAACTCGATGTAGAGATGGAGCAAGATTGGAAAGAGTTAGTCATTGCGCCAGCGAATAAAGATGATCTGGTGAAATACTATGGAGAGATGGAGTTTAAGCGCTGGTTAGCTGAAGTATTAGACAATAAAGGCAACTCAGCTCAAAGCTCAGATAACAGTGCAGATGAAGCAGAGGTAATCCCACAGGCTATCGACGCCGAATATGAGACAATTCTGACTCATGAAGCCTTAGACAAGTGGATCGAGCGGCTCGCCAAAGCAGATCTCATAGCCATAGACACAGAGACCACCAGCCTAGATTACATGACAGCTAAGCTTGTGGGGATCTCGTTTGCAGTTGAGGTAGGCAAAGCCGCTTACCTTCCATTAGCACACGATTACCTCGATGCTCCTGCGCAACTCGATCTCGATGAAGCTATCGCCAAGCTTAAGCCTCTACTTGAAGATCCAAAGCTTAAAAAAGTGGGGCAAAACCTTAAATATGACATCAGTATCTTTGCCAATGTCGGCATCAAGCTACAAGGTGTTGCCTTCGATACCATGCTCGAGTCCTACGTATTTAACTCGGTAGCTTCGAAACACAATATGGATGATCTGGCACTTAAATACCTAGGTCATAAAAATATAAGTTTCGAAGAGATCGCCGGAAAAGGCGCTAAGCAGCTCACCTTTAATCAGATCGATCTCGAAACCGCAGCCCCTTACGCCGCAGAAGATGCCGACATCACCCTTAGATTACATCAACATCTATGGGCAAGATTAGAGAAAGAGCCTAAGCTTGCCTCGGTGTTTACCGATATCGAGCTGCCACTGGTTCAAGTACTCTCAAATATCGAGCGCCAAGGCGTACTTATCGATAGCATGATGTTGGGCCAGCAAAGTGAAGAGATCGCCATCTCTATCGATAAACTGGAACAAGATGCTTTCGAGATAGCTGGAGAAATCTTCAATCTAAGTTCACCTAAGCAGTTACAAGCACTCTTTTTCGAGAAGCTTGGCTACCCAGTGATTAAGAAGACACCTAAGGGAGCCCCTTCAACCGCTGAAGAGGTGTTAGTCGAGCTTGCCCTAGACTACCCACTGCCTAAGATCATCTTACAACACAGAAGCTTAGCGAAACTAAAAAGTACTTACACTGACAAGCTTCCCCTAATGGTTAATGCTCAATCTGGTCGAGTGCACACCAGTTATCACCAAGCTAATGCCGCAACGGGTCGTTTATCTTCTAGCGAACCTAACCTGCAAAATATCCCGATCCGAACCGAAGAGGGACGCCGCATACGCCACGCCTTTATTGCTCAAGAGGGGAAAAAAGTGCTGGCAGCCGATTACTCACAAATTGAGTTACGGATCATGGCTCACCTGTCTCAGGACAAGGGCTTACTCACCGCATTTGCTGAAGGTAAAGATATCCATAAGGCCACGGCAGCAGAGGTATTTGGTGTCGATTTCAGTGAGGTCACCACAGAGCAACGCCGCCGCGCTAAAGCCGTTAACTTCGGCTTAATCTACGGAATGTCTGCTTTTGGTCTGGCTAGACAGCTTGATATTCCTCGCGGTGAAGCACAAAAGTATATCGATACTTACTTCGACCGCTACCCAGGTGTGCTCAAATATATGGAAGACACCAGAGCGGAAGCCGCCGATCTTGGTTACGTCTCGACTCTTTATGGCCGTAGGCTCTATCTACCAGCGATTAAAGATAGAAACGCCATGCGCAGACAAGCCGCCGAGCGCGCCGCAATTAACGCGCCTATGCAGGGGACAGCCGCAGATATTATCAAGAAGGCGATGATCAATATTGCTAACTGGATCGAATCTGAAACCCATGGTGAGATCACTATGATCATGCAGGTACACGATGAATTGGTATTTGAGGTCGATAGCGATAAAGCTGAAGCATTAAAAGAGCAGGTATGTAAGATGATGGCCGATGCAGTCAGCTTAGATGTCGAACTACTCGCCGAAGGCGGAATAGGCGACAACTGGGAGCAAGCTCACTAACGTCTCTGTATAAAAGTAACCAACATAAAGCCTCTAGTCTCTAGAGGCTTTTTTGTTTTTTGACCTTTGTTTCTCTAAAAAACAGCTAATGCCCCCTCTTCACAACCCTGAAAAGCATAGATGTGGCAAAAAGATCAGAATCTGATGAAAAAGCACTCAAAAAGAGCTAACCGATTTATATATAGGCAAAAAATCATAATAATGAGATCAAAATCTGGATAAAAAAGCCTCTTGAGGTTGGACCTGTGTCACATTGTTACGCTTTTATTTGAAAAACAGTTTTCTAAATTACGGTCAATAAGGTATTATTCTCTGCGTAGGGTACAGAGGTTAAGATGTTCTATCTTTCAGACCTTTTTAATTCGCTAGTTATAGTGAATAGCCAAATTATGGCGCCTCAGCAACTTAGTTTGCTGGGGCTTTTTTTCGCCTAAAATTTAATTTAGAGCATTTACTTTAAAAGTACCTTTATTCCATGTATGCTATCGATATTGAGTGTCAAAAAGCTTAGCTAGTTGGTACTTGAGTCTTGTTGAATTTAGCTTCTCCCCAAAAGAGCTAATTGGGCCGATGGTTTTTCCGTCGGCTATTTTTTTATCTTAAATTCAATATCCTAGAAAAACTCTTCCTTAGTAAAACTCCATAACAGCTCCATTTATCACTGCATAATGAATTAATTGCATCTGCTTATGGCAACAAAAAGCCCCGACCTCATAAAATGAAATCGGGGCTTGATTATTCTGTTCAGCCTTAGGTATAAATTTACTGGCCTTCGCTCTCATCAGCGGCTTCAGCTTCGGCTATCGCCTCCATTAACCATTCAGGATGACACCACTCATTCAAAATACTCAGCACTTTAGGCTTACCTAAGCCTTTTAACGATGAAAATGCTTCGACCTTGACTCGGTCATCATAATCACCAAGGTGTTTTCTCACCTCGTTAATCATCTTCATTCGCTCACTCTGCTTCATCTTGTCTGCTTTGGTTAACAGAGCAAGCACAGGGATCTCACTTTCAACTGCCCACTCAATCATCTGCATGTCGAGATCTTTAAGAGGGTGCCTGATATCCATCAAAACCACGACGCCAGTTAGACATTGACGCTCTTGCAGGTATTCACCTAGGGCGTACTGCCACTTTTTCTTCAGTGCCAAAGGCACCTGAGCAAAACCATAGCCAGGCAGATCCACCAGTCGGCGGTGTTCATCTAACTCAAACACATTAATTAATTGTGTTCTTCCTGGGGTTTTACTGGTTCTTGCTAACCCTTTTTGGTCGGTTAGCATATTCAATGCACTCGATTTACCGGCATTTGAACGACCCGCAAACGCGATCTCCACCCCTGCATCTCCCGGTAAATACTGGTTAAGATGCGCAATATCAGGAGCACTGATTAAAAACTTTGCTTTACGAAAATCCATACGAGATTCAGTCACTACCGACTCCAAAAATATGATGTTTTGCACTTTAAATATCGAAGAGTTGCTTACATTTTCACAATTTCGTGTAAAATATTACCTCGATCACAATAAGTACATTTTATCACGCTTGCGAGCTATGCTAGTAAGCTCAGGACAAAAAATTTAACAAATAAGTTGGAACGCCATGAAAAAGTTAGCTCTTGCGCTATCTGTTTTAGCCTCAATCTCTTCACCTGCAATGGCAGAAGGTAATGCTGAAGCAGGAAAAACGAAAGCCGTCGTTTGTTCTGCCTGTCACGGTGTTGATGGTAACAGCATGATAGACATGTACCCTAAACTTGCCGGTCAACAAGCGACTTACCTTGAAAAGCAGATACGCGATTTCCGCAGCGCTGCTCAGACTGGTGGTAAAGAGGGTCGTAACGATCCAATCATGGGCGGAATGGCCATGATGCTTAGCGACCAAGATATTAAAGATGTCTCGGCATTTTACGCTTCACAGACACAAACTCAAGTGGAAGTCGCAGATATTCCTGAACTAGGTGAGCAGCTATACAAGAGCGGTGATGTCGCTCGTGGCATTACTGCCTGTATCGCTTGTCACGGTCCTAGTGGAGCAGGTTCTGAACTAGCAGGTTTCCCTGCAATTGGCGGACAACATGCTAATTATCTCACGATCCAGATAAATAAGTTTCGCGATACAAGTCGTAACAACGATTTAAATGGCATGATGCAAGATATTGCTAGCAAGCTTACAACTGAAGATGCTGAAGCATTATCTAAATATATATCAAGCCTTAAGTAACATTTAGGCATGTTAAAAAAAGGTGGCGAGGCCACCTTTTTTTGTACTTTAGCATTACCTTTACGTAAACTTACCTTAAAAACATGCTTGACAGGGATCACAGATTTAGGTTTAATTGAGCCCGTACCGAGATGAACCCATCTGTTTGTATAAAATATCTAATAACAACTTACAGTTTTCGGTTACAATTACATTTAAGATATAAGAATAAATATATTCAATAACAATAATATAATTAAGACCACTCTCTAAAAATAATAAAGAGTTGTGATTTCACTTGAAATCCAGGTCAGTAACACTTTTGTAAGGAACTTGGTTAGGAAGGCCAAATAGCTCTAGTAGCACTCCCTTACAGGTTTAGAGAAGATTACTCCGCAGCTTGCTGTTTTAGAGTAATGATTAACTAAGCTAACAGTAAACCAAACAGGGATGGTTTATTAAACGTCAAAGATGACGATTTGGATAGTGATGTGTCATGAAGACCATCTACGGAAGCTGTGGTCAGGATGACTCAGGATATTAAGAAAGTGTCTGGATGACCGACAACTAAAATACTATGCATGGAAAGCAGCCAAAAAAAAGATGGATACTGACCGGGAAAGTCGCATAGCAAGTACGGAAACTTGGAACAAGAATTGGTGTCTTTGACACTTTTTGAAGGCGACAGTCATACTGTCGCCTTTTTTTATGCTATTTTGTCATAGGACCTATCTCGATTGGTGAATGCTGAAGATGCACAGATGCCCCCTTTGCCACAATACTGATACCTCTCTATTTCACCGCAACAAAAAACGCGACATGTATACATGCAGTCACTGCCAGTTAATTTTTTCCGATGCGACCTCTCACCTTCCCCCTCAAGTTGAGAAGAATAGATATCTTGAAAGCAACAGAAAGAAACAGACTGCACTGACTCAATTTCTTATCAGTTTAATTGCGCAATGTGAACAAGGTTCATCAGCGCCACTATCGGGCCTGAACTTTGGTCGAGTGCTAGACTCAAGCTCACTTTCAAGTACGGGCCTATATCAGCACAATATTGAGCAATATGATCCCTTCTTTGCACCTGATCATCACCTATTAAAGCAGCATTATGACTATATCTGCTGCTATAAAGTATTTGAACATTTCCGCTTTCCTTTTAAAGAGTGGTCTCTGCTAGGCACCATGCTCAAACCTGGAGGCTGGCTCGCCATTAGCACCAAATTACTCACAGATATCCGCTCTTTCGATAAATGGCACCACAAGAATAATCTGACCCATGTCAGCTTTTATCAACGCTCAACTTTCGAGTACCTAGCCGAGCAGGCGGGTTTTAAGCTATTATTCGCAGCAAATGATCTCATTTTGGTGCAAAAACCATCAGGATCTGATATAACACGCGGCCAAAGTTAGCTAGCTTGATATTTCATCGGCGCTTCCATACCAAATTCGTATTACCAGTTATTGAGAAAACCCATGGCACACTCTAAAAAATCGCGTAAAGCTAATGAAAACTCACCTAAGTTAGCTCCCAGAACCAAAAAGAACGAACGTGTTCTTTCAGGTAAAAAGAAAGACACAGGCAATAAAGCCGGTAGCCGCCACAATGAGAAAGTTGTAGGTAGTGTAAACGGCACTGCGGCCCAGAAAAAAGATCCTCGTCATGGCAGCAAAGTGGCTGTAAAACTCGATCTTCCCTCTAAGGTTGTTGCGCCTAAAAAAGAGAAAGGGCCAAAGCTCACTGATGAGCAGAAGTTACTTAAGCTCGAAGATGATCCAAGACTAAACCAGCTTCTTGATATGCTTGAAGAGGGACGAGAGTTACCACAGGACGATCAAAAGTGGTTAGAGAAACAACTTAATCAGATCGAAGCGCTAATGGAGCGTTTAGGCATCACCGAAGAGGACGATCTTGAGCATGTGATGAAGTCTGTCACCAACAGCGATGACGATCTATTCGATAAGTTTGAGTCGGGCGCTGATCTGCTTAAAGATTTCCAAAACAAAGAATAAAGACTTTCTACTTCCTAAAATGGCATCGATATTGATGCCATTTCTCTATATATGGATAAAAGATGACAACAGCACTGCTTATACTCGGTTTTATCATAGTGGCTTCTCTAGCCTGCTACGCCACCATATTAATACTCAAACTACGTAAGCAGACTGCCGATAGAGTAGCAAAACAAGCTGAGCTAGATGCCGCCCATAAAGCTAAACTTGAGGAGCACTTAGATAGTATCCGTTATATCGCTACCGCAATGTTAGAGGATAGGTGTGAGCTATCAGAAGGTGTGATGAGAATTGCCAACTTATTCAATATTATCTCGCTATCTGAGCAGGTGGCCAACGACTACCCAGCTATCTTTAAACACTTTGCCGTGATTGAGTCTCACCCCATTATGGCCGAACGTAAGCAGCTTGAGAAAAGAGCTCGCATGAAACTCGACTATGCTCGTATGCGCTCAGAAGCCGAATTAGAGACAGAAATTTTGCAAGAAGCTAAACTACTCACCACGTTTACTCCTTCTCCTCTGCATTAATACTTTTTAGGTAAAGCTAAGAATTAAATAGGATAAAAAGGGTTAAGGCGTGAGTCCGTGCACAAATTCTCCACTGGAACACTGACATTCACCTCGATTTCAGGGATATTCTTTCACTCTTTAATTATGCAGACTTCATTTTTATAACATGGATCATAGTTATCCAATGAATAACGATGCATACTTTACACCTTGCTAAATTACTACCCGGAGGACACGCCTTGAAGCAGCCCACCCAAATTAGTTGGGATCAGTCAATGATCGAAAAATACAATTACAGCGGTCCCCGTTATACGTCTTACCCTACGGCATTGGAATTTGATGACTCTTTTACTGAAGAGAAGCTACTAACCTCCATTGCAAACAGCAAAAGCGATAAGCTATCTCTTTATCTCCATATCCCTTTCTGCGCTAAGCTTTGCTACTACTGCGGCTGTAATAAGGTGATCACTCGTCACCAGCATAAAGCCGATCAATATATCGAATACCTAGCCGCTGAAATCGTTAAACGTGCTCCGCTGTTTAAGAACTACCTTGTGACTCAAATTCACTGGGGTGGCGGCACACCGACCTTTTTAAGCCCAGATCAGATCCTAAAGCTCTCCTCACTTATCAAAGAGCACTTTAATGTCGCCGATAAGGGCGAATACTCTATCGAAGTGGATCCACGTGAGATTGAGCTCTCTATGCTTGATACTCTTAAAGAAGCGGGCTTTAACCGCATCTCTATCGGTGTACAAGATTTCAATAAAAAGGTCCAAATCGCAGTAAACCGTGAGCAAGATGAGCAGTTCATCTTTGACCTAATGGCCAGAGCCAAAGAACTAGGCTTTGTTTCAACAAACATTGACCTTATCTATGGCCTGCCACACCAGACACCTGAAACTTTCGCAGAGACAATGCAACGCGTGTTGGATCTCGACCCCGATCGTTTATCTGTCTTTAACTACGCGCATCTGCCAGCCCGTTTTGCAGCTCAGCGTAAGATTAAAGATGAAGATCTAGCATCACCTCAGCAGAAGCTAGATATGCTCCACCAGACTATCGAAACCTTAACCGGTGCAGGATACCAGTACATAGGTATGGATCACTTTGCTAAGCCAGATGATGAGCTGTCGATTCTGCAAAATGAAGGTCGTCTGCACAGAAACTTCCAAGGTTATACCACTCAAGAGGAGTGTGACCTATTGGGACTGGGTGTATCATCAATCAGCCAGATCGGTGACTGTTATGCTCAAAACCAAAAAGACATTCGCCCTTACTATGAGTCAGTAGATAAGTCAGGTCATGCACTGTGGAAAGGTTGTAGCTTAAACCGTGACGATGAGATACGTCGTGTGGTGATTAAGCAGCTTATCTGTCATTTTGACCTTGATATGGCTCAAATCGATGAGAAACTGGGTATTAACTTTGAAGAGTACTTCAGTGAAGACCTTAAACTACTGCAAACCTTTATCGACGATAAGCTAGTCGACATCACAGACAGAAAGATCACCATCAGCCCCACTGGCCGTTTGTTGATCCGTAATATCTGTATCTGCTTTGATGTTTACTACCGTGAAAAGGCAAGACAGCAACAATTCTCTCGCGTTATTTAACGAGAAGTAAAAGTTAAACCATGAAAAGCCGACCTGAGTGTCGGCTTTTTTATCGATAAACTCCTCACACTAGCTGTTCACCTAAGTGATAATCACAGCGAAAACCAACAAGATTGCATACAAAATTCTAAAATAATGCTAGGGTCTCTTCTGCTTAAAAATCCAAATTATAAAAACAGATAAAGGACTTTTTATGTACAAAATACTTGTACCTAGTTTACTCGCTATCAGTTTAACAGCCTGTCAGGTAAATACTGCACCGGAGGCAGCGAGCCAAATAGTTCAAACTCAGGCAAACCTGTCACTGCAAAATATGATTGATGAGGCCTGGGAGATCACTTTAGATGCCAGCCCCGACTTTGCCTACTCCCAAGGGGATTTAAGCCAGGCAGGCAAGCTCACCAACTTATCTCCTGACAGCCTAGCTAAGCTAGATAGCAGGCGCCAAGCCGTGCTTAACAAACTCAAAGCCCTCGACAGAGAGACACTTTCAAAAGAGGAGTCGATCAACGCACGTATCCTACAAGATCAACTCCAAAACGATGTCGACCTCTATCGCTATAAAGATCACTATCTCCCTATCTCATCGGAGAGTGGCTTTCACGCCTACATAGGCTCAATAGCTAAGGCTCGCTTTGCTAATGAACAGGATTACACCAACTACCTGCAAAAACTCGCAGCTCTGCCTCAATACTTTGCCCAGCAAACTTATTGGCTCCAACAGGGCTTAGCAGCAGGTATCACCCCGCCTAAGGTCACCCTCAATGGATTTGAAAACAGCATCAGTGCTTTTCGAGTACCTGTAGAGGAGAGTGGTTACTTCAAGCCTTTCACTCAGTTTCCCAAGCACTTTAGTGAGGCACAAAAAACTGCTCTAACAAAGCAGGGCCATAAGCTGATTGAGAAGCAAGTTCTCCCTCTTTACCAGCAGTTCTATGACTTTATGACTCAAAGTTATATTCCTAACGCCCGCACTAGCATAGCCACGGCAAGTTTACCCGATGGCGAAGACTTCTATGAAAACCGAGTCAGGTACTACACCACCTTAGAGATGACCTCAGATCAAGTCCATAAACTAGGGCTACAGGAGGTCAAACGTATACGCGGTGAGATGGAAGCAATTATTGCAGAGGTGGGGTTTAAGGGAACATTTGCTGAATTTCTTAACTTTCTTCGTACCGATCCCCAGTTTTACCCCAAAACCAAGGAGGAGTTGCTAAAAGAAGCCGCCTATATCGCCAAGAAAGCCGATGCAATCTTGCCTAAGTATTTCGGTAAACTGCCACGCACCCCCTATGGCATTCAGGAAGTACCAGCAGAAATAGCCCCCAAGTACACCACGGGACGTTACTCAGGTTCTAGCCGAGATGATGAACCAGGTTACTACTGGGTCAACACTTACGCCTTGGACAAACGTCCACTCTACGAGATGGAAGCCTTAACACTCCATGAAGCTGTTCCTGGTCACCACCTGCAGATAGCCCTCAATACTGAGTTGACCTCATTACCAAACTTTCGCCGTTACAGCTATATCTCAGCCTTCGGTGAAGGTTGGGGCCTCTATTCCGAGTTCCTAGGATTAGAAGCGGGCTTCTATCAAGACCCTTACAGTAATTTTGGCCGACTGACCTATGAGATGTGGCGCGCCGCACGACTCGTTGTCGATACAGGTATGCATGCTAAAGGGTGGAGCCGTCAACAAGCATTGGACTTTATGGCAAGCAACACCGCGCTATCGCTACACAACGTCACGACAGAGATAGACAGGTATATCTCATGGCCTGGACAAGCGCTCTCCTATAAAGTCGGTGAGCTCACCATTAAGCGACTACGAGCCCAAGCCGAACAGGAGCTAGGAGAAAAGTTTGATATCAGAGCCTTTCATGACGCTATACTCGAAAACGGCTCAGTGCCCATGTCAGTGCTGGAGCAGCAGATCCAAGATTTTATCTTGACCCAAAAAGGATAGCCAACTTGTAGTTTGTGAGCCACGAGAAACATAGTGGCTCACAAACAGTTTCGGTATACACTGGCTAATACGCATAACGAACTCTATAGAAGATATGTCTCTAGCCCTAGATCAACAAACACACGCTCAAACCCAAGTTGCTGATACCAGTTTTTCATCGGAGCACGCACTCAACACTGCTGAGCAGCAGGCATTTTGGCAAACAGTCACCCAATCGGTCATCAAAACCCCTGACAATATCAACTTAGCTTATGCTTATGTGGCACACCCAACTAGTACCAAGGCTATCGTGATCAGCAGTGGTAGAGTTGAATCCTATTTAAAATACCAAGAGTTGATATTTGATCTTTACCATCAAGGCTATAGCATCTATGCCATCGATCATCGTGGCCAAGGTCTTTCAAGTAGAATCACAGCCAATCCACATCAAGGACATATAGACAGGTTTGATACCTATGTCGAAGATTTCGCCCTCTTTATCGACGAGATAGTGGCTCCAAATCAGCACCAAGAACTGTTTCTAGTTGGCCACTCTATGGGTGGTGCCATAGGTACTCTTTATCTGGATAAACACCCACAGACATTCAAGGCGGCTGTTTTCTCTGCCCCCATGTATGGTATTAAGCTACCTATTAGCCGCCGCTTTATCCGCTGGCTGGCTAAGCAGTTAGACACGAGCTCACCCAGCACTGAGCCCAACTATATTTTGGGTGGTAAAGATTACGCCCCTGAAGCTTTTAGCAAAAATGATCTTACCCATAGTCAGTTGCGTTACGAAAATTACCGCACACTCTATGAGATCCACCCTGAGCTACAACTTGGCTCACCGACCAACCATTGGTTATTTGAATCAATTGATGCAGGGGAGAAGACGGTTGAGGCAGCCAAAAACAGTGATACGCCCATCTTAATCCTGCAGGCTGATGAAGATACCATTGTCGATAACTTCGCCCAGTATCACGCCGTCAGTGACCGCTGTAAGCTTATCAATATCCCTAATGCTCGCCATGAGCTCTTTATGGAGCAAGATGAGAGCAGAGACTTGACGCTTATGGAATTAATTAACTTCCTAGATAAATATTCCGCGAAGCCATAATAGGTTTCAGAACTGTATTTATAAGCAGGTTAGCCTAGCGCCTTGAATCATATCTCGTTTGAGTAGAGATTGAATAAACGCCTCTTCATCTAAGGGGCGACTAAACAGATAGCCTTGAAATGTATCGCAATCATGATCTCGCAAAAACTGATGCTGCTCCTGCGTCTCAACCCCTTCAGCCACGACCTTAAGGTTTAAGCTGTGAGCCATATTAATGATTGCTTTAACGATAGCATTAGAGGCGTCATTCTCACCTATTTTACTCACGAAAGCCGCATCTAATTTAAGCCTAGATAGAGGTAAAGTTTGCAGATAACTTAACGAGCTGTAACCCGTGCCAAAATCATCAATTGCAATTGAGATCCCTGACTCTTTCAACACATGCATTCTCTGTTTAATGATATCCAGATTGGTCAATAAGGCATATTCGGTCAACTCAAGCTCTATAGTATCGGCAGCAAGACCCTGCTCCACGATTTCAGCAAGTAGATTTTCAACAAAGAGCTCTTGATTGAACTGTCTTGCACTAACGTTAATGGCTACCGAAGATAAAACAATGCCGCGTGCTTTCAGCCTCTTGATAAAGTAACAGGTCTCCTTTAGCACCCAATAACCTATCTCTTGAATCAGACCGCTTCCCTCGGCAACGGGAATGAACTCAGCTGGGGAGATAGGGCCTTTCTCAGGGTGTGTCCAACGCAATAACACCTCTGCACACACAATTGCACCATCCCTATCGAGGATCGGCTGAAACACTAAAGAGAGCTGCTCTTTGACGATTGCACGCTTTAATTCGCTGCTGATCCACAGACTCTTTTGCGCAATATCCTCCATCTCCCTGTTATAGATTGCATGGGCATCTCGCCCCTTCTCCTTTGCCTGATGCATCGCAAGATCAGCATGCTGCAGCATCTGCTCCGGCTCCATATTGGCAAGATCACTAAGAACACAGATCCCAACACTGGCAGAGATATTTATTGTCTGGTTAGTAATATGAAAACTTCTACCCACCATCTGACGGATCTGGCTAGCCAAAGCGACTGTGCGTCTATTAACACTAGTCAAATCATCTCCTAATGACTTAACCAATAAAACAAACTCATCTGAGCCTAAACGAGCGATCACAACATTCGTTGAAAAGTGGCTCGATAAACGCGCCGCCACCTTAATTAAAATCCTGTCGCCTCTGTGATGGCCTAAAGCATCGTTAATCATCTTGAAATTATCAAGATCGATCACAAACAGGGCCGCGAAATCATTTTGTTGATGAAGCTTAAGCGCATAAAGCTCATCAAGTAGAGCACTTCGATTTGCCAAGCCAGTTAAAATATCATGTTTGGTCTGGTGAATAATCGCTTGTTGATTTCTCACATCATCAGAAACATCGGTATGAGTACCGATCATCCGAACTGGTGCTCCAGTTTCATCCCAATCAACAACCATTCCCCTGTCTAGTACCCAGATATAGTGGCCTTCCTTATGCTTAAGCCTATGTACGCTCTCAAACTCCTCCATCTCATTATTAAGGTATTGATTTAACAGCTTTAGTGCTTCTATCTTATCTTCTGGGTGCAGTAGCTCCTGCCAGGTATTTAACTCATGTTTTAATTCATGGACTTCATAGCCAAGCATCTCTTTCCACCGATCAGACAGAAACACTTCATTGCTCTTTAAATTCCAATCCCAAATACCATTCTTCGATATTTCAACGGCAAATAACCATCTCTTCTGACTATCATTAAGCTGCTTCTTACTATGGTTCAATTTATCCGAGAAATCTCTAAGGTGCTCCTGAATCGCCACCACTTCACTGAAGATGGCAGTAACAGGTTTATCATTCGAACCTAAACCATTAGGCAACTCAGTCGAACTACTTGCTTTGAGTCCCAAAGTTCTCAAGGGGCGTATCAGATAGATATGTAGAAGAAGTAGGAATAACAAGATACCAATCAGACTCACAGCGACTGAGCGTATAAAGCTAGATTGCACGTCATTATCTACCTTATTTATCAAAGGGGAGATGTCATACTCCATATAGATAAGATCATGAAGATCTGCTTTATCATTTTGGAAGTTGGTATGCAGAGGGTAATAAGTTTGTATCGACAATCGCTCGGAATTAACGAAGGTTGTCGGCATGCTCTCCTTGATAGTACGACGATGAAGCTCCAGATCATAACCATCGATAACTTGAGTCGCTAAACTGTCTCGCCATACTAGATGATTAGCAAAACGTATCACGCTTTTACTGTTTAACACCGTATAAACCATGATACTCAAATCTGCTGCCGCTAAAGAGATCTCCTGCTCTATTCTGGCTGAATCCTGCATAGAAAGCCCCGACTCAACAATATGCTGCATTCTAATCAGATGCTGCTCGATATGAGCAACTTCAGTGGAGATCGCCTCCTCCCGTTTCTCACTGCGCTCATAAAAATAATCCGCAGTCATCAGGCAGAGATAGAGGAGAGATGTAAAGATCGGAATACCATAGGCTAACGAAGGCCTAAACTTTTTAAACAAGAGCAAAATACCTAAAAGAACAAATAATCACAAAAACGCACATACCCTATGCTAACGATAATTCTCCTGTGAGGCAAAATAACCCACGATTTAATAACTAGATAAATAGAAAATACACAATTTTATAGTTAAAAAGACCATATTTGTATGAATAAGAAACACAGTGAAAAGGCCATCGCTGAAGGCTTTGAGCAAGAGAAATGTAAGATGAACTGACTTTTAATTTTTCCAAGCAGATCTGTTAAGCACGGATGCTGTTGGACGGGACTACCGCTACATTAAAAACATTAAATTCCAGACACGAAAAAGCCCTAGCATTCTTAGTTTATAAGAGTTGCTAGGGCTTATCGTAATGTTTGTGGGTGAGTACAACGATAGCTGTGAGCTTACGGTAGAAAAACTGTTCCTGACGTTTTCTACATTCCCTACATCCATGTTGGTTAGCGCGAAGCAAAGCGGAGCTGGGGCGGACTTGCTCTTATCAAGAGACGAACCCGCGCCCCCCGGCGTGACAGGCCGACTATCTCTAATAAAAAGCCCTAATATCTCCATGGATGGAGGTATGCTCAACATTGTCTGGAACAATGTGAGTCCAACTGAACTACGAAGTGCATGGAAGTACAAATGCCGTGAAGACCAAGGATGGTCGAAAGTGACCGCTCCTTTGCTTTTTTCTCTTAAACGAAAAAAGCCTCTACATTGCAGCAGAGGCTTTCGTCTTTGTGTTGGCGGAGCGGACGGGACTCGAACCCGTGTGCCTTCGGCACGCGAGACAGGCCGCTCTCTATTTAATAAAGAGTCTAACCAACTGAACTACGAAGAGCATGGATGCACAAATGTCACGAAGAGCATGGATGCTTGAGAGTGACCGCTACTTTAGCAAATTGCTTGCGCATTTCACCTTAATTTTTCTTTGAAAGACGCATACGAAAAAGCCCTAGCATTTCTGCTAGGGCTTATCGTAATGTTGGCGGAGCGGACGGGACTCGAACCCGCGACCCCCGGCGTGACAGGCCGGTATTCTAACCAACTGAACTACCGCTCCTTTAGT
>NZ_JAHZST010000020.1 GCF_019457885.1 Shewanella nanhaiensis | reverse complement strand
CGTCCGCCGCTCGACAGCGAAAGTAGCAAGCTACTCTCCTGTTTCCGCTCGACTTGCATGTGTTAGGCCTGCCGCCAGCGTTCAATCTGAGCCATGATCAAACTCTTCAATTAAAGTTTTTTTGTTCTCATCCGATTAAGGATGAAGAACGGCTCAACGAATTATACTGTTTTTCATCAACCCTAAAGGCTAATGAAGTTTACATATTGCTATGGTCACTCAGTGGTTCATTGAGAAAATTTTTGATTGCCAACATTCCGAAGAACAGAAGACAATTTCGAATAACTCAACACCTGTGAGTGTCCACACAGATTTCTTGTTTTGAATTGTTAAAGAGCATCACACTATTGTGTGGCCGTTGACGCTTGGTCGTTGGCTTGAGGAGGCGTATTCTACACTCTCCGTGGTTGGCGTCAAGCGCTTATTTGAAGAAGTTTTTCAAGCGATGATTCTTTGTTCACTCTCGTGTCAACAACCATCTAATAAAGCTTCTAAAGCATTTGTCACCTGAATCAAATCTCCGAGGAGTTTTGATTCTCTAACACTGCTGCAAGTCCCGTGCTATCTACTCTTTCGACTCTTTATAAGCTTTAAGAATTAGCCTAGTTGGCCTGCTGTGCCGTGTCAGTGGATGCGCATTATAGGGATTACTCGCAACTGTGCAAGGGCTTTTATTGAGAAAAATGAAATAATAGGATTGGATGCGTAGTTATCAAACGATACGTACAAAAAAGGGGCTGAAAGCCCCTTTATACCAATCAGTATAAGAAGTTGATCTACTCAGAGTGTCTTTTAGCAAACTAATTCAAGGCGAATGGATGATAGAATGGTGTGCCCTTGTGAGTTCATTCAACGCAGAAGTAGGCAGCTAAAAACACTCCTTACAGGCGAGTTTTAGCGGTTCTGATGCTGCGTTAATGAGCTTAACCGTAGAATAACTATGCTCTTCACTCATTGTCTTGCCTCAGGACCGCTAAACTCTCGCTGAGCGATCAAATCTTTATACTGATTGGTATTAATCTCAATAAGCCCTGCTCGAAGTCAAAAATTAGTTACTAAAGAAGCGTGACTCTTGAGTAGCTTCTATCTTCTCACTATTAGAATCTGTAGATGAAGGCTCGGCCACCACCTTAAAGTTTATCTTAGTCATGGTTCTGGAAAGGTCCACAGGATCAACTGCGACACTAATGGGCAGAGTTAACACCTCTCCCCCGTCGATCTTAACCTCTTGCGCTCCATACCAGATATATTCAGGTAATCCCTCTACAGATAATTGGTAATGATGCTCTTGCTCTGTTTTATTCAGAATTTTCAGGGTAAAGGTGTTTTCTATTAAACCTTCATTGTTTTCCCTGAACAGCTGATTACGATCGCGAATCACATCCACACGCACAGGTGCGATTGTAGCACTGGCATAAACGAAGATAAGGATCATAACCGTAAGCACGACCCCATAACCAACTAACTTAGGACGTAATACCTTCTCTTTAATACCATCAAGCTTATTTTCAGTAGTATAAGCAATTAAGCCTTTGTCATAGCCCATACGCTCCATCGTGGTATCACAAGCATCAATACAAGCTCCACAGTTAATACACTCATATTGCAAACCATTACGGATATCTATCCCAGTAGGACAAACCTGCACACAAAGATCACAGTCAATACAATCACCTAAGCCCATCTCTTTAGGATCAGCTTTACGGGATCTCGGTCCTCGACTCTCACCTCGTTTAGTATCGTAACCGACTATATAGGTATTCTTATCGAACATAGCAGCTTGGAAACGAGCATAAGGGCACATATGGATACACATGATCTCGCGCATCCAGCCAGCATTTCCGTACGTAGCTAAAGTAAATAGCACCACCCAGAAATAGATACCACCACTAGCACTAAGGGTAAAGACATCAACATAGACTTCACGAGTAGGCACAAAGTAAGACACGAACGTCATTGCTGTAATTAGAGAGATAAATACCCAAGAGGCATGTTTGGCTGTTTTACGCCAAAGCTTATTAAAACTCCATGGCATCTGATCTAGCTTCATTCGCTTATTACGCGCACCTTCGAGCTTTTCTTCGAACCAGATAAAGATAAAGGTCCACACAGTTTGTGGGCAGGTATAGCCACACCAGACACGTCCAAGGTAAGTCGTCACAAAAAAGAGGCCAAAAGCGGCTATCATCAGAAGTGCAGCGAGCAGAGTAAGATCTTGCGGCCAGATGGTTAAGCCAAATATATGAAACTTCTGCTCAGCTAGGTTAAACCATACCGCCTGTCTATCCCCCCAAGGGATCCAAGGCAGAATAAGAAAGAACAACATTGCAACCCAACCAAGTCGGGTACGTAAACGACTCCATAGCCCCTCTACTGCCCTAACATAGATACGGTTACGAGGATTAAATCTATCGGCTTTATTAGCATCAGGTTGGTGGATTTTAATCCTGTTAGCCTTTGAATAATCCTTTTTATTAGACTCTGTGCTCATCTTTAGCAGCCTTACTACTTTAATATTGCTCGAAAATTAGCTTATTATACCCCTTATGATACTCGTTATTCACCAAAGTTGGATCTAAAATGAGAGGCTGGGTAATATTAGGATTAGGTGTCGGTTTGCTCTATTACGTAGCAACCGAAACCAATAAACTGGATGAGCCTATCGCTCAATCTGAGGCTATGCTTGAAGAAACCGTACGAAAAATACAGGGAATGACAGGCACTACAGCCATTAAAACAGATGATAAAGTCCCTCAATTAAAAAGGGAGATTGCTGAACGTTTATCCCCTAGCGAGTTAAGTACGCTCGATCAAATACTTAGTTCTCCCTCTTCATTACAAGATTTTAAAGAGGAGTACTGTTCCGGTATCACACCAAAGCACGACAGTTTAAGCCAGGAAAATATCTATTTTGTCTGTGATAAGCTGAACTAGCTTTCTATACAATTAATCAATCCCAAGCGGCAATTATCCATAGCTGTGATTGACCTGAGTTCTGTTTAGGCCTAGCCTTTGCTCAATCTAAATTGGGTATAAAGGCTAAATATTATGTCACAACAGGTCTCAGACATTTTCGATCCTAATCTATGGGATCAGGTATCCGGGTTTGATTTTGAAGATATCACCTATCACAGAGCCAAAGATCAAGGCACAGTGCGTATCGCAATTAACCGCCCAGAGTGTCGCAACTCATTCAGACCTAAAACCGTCGATGAGCTTTTTACTGCTCTAGATCATGCAAGACAGTGGTCAGATGTAGGCTGCGTGCTTCTTACTGGTAACGGTCCATCGGCTAAAGATGGTGGCTGGGCATTCTGCGCGGGGGGTGATCAACGTATTCGTGGTAAAGATGGTTATAAATATGAAGGCGAAGAGGCTAACAGTGCCGATATTGCCCGTATGGGACGCTTACATATTTTAGAGGTTCAACGACTCATACGTTTTATGCCTAAAATCGTTATTGCCGTGGTGCCTGGTTGGGCAGTAGGCGGCGGCCATAGTCTACATGTGGTTTGTGATCTGACATTAGCCTCTAAAGAGCACGCTATCTTTAAGCAGACCGATCCCGATGTAGCTAGCTTCGACTCTGGTTACGGCAGTGCCTATCTCGCAAAAATGATAGGTCAAAAGCGCGCCCGTGAGATTTTCTTCCTTGGTTTTAACTACAGTGCCGATGAAGCGTTTGATATGGGAATGGTAAACCGCTCAATTCCACATGCTGAACTAGAAACCGAAGCGCTCAACTGGGCTCGTGAGATCAACAGTAAATCGCCAACCGCAATGCGCATGCTTAAGTATGGTTTCAATATGGCAGATGACGGTTTGGTTGGACAGCAACTATTTGCTGGTGAAGCGACACGTTTAGCTTATGGTACAAGTGAAGCTCAAGAGGGACGTGATGCCTTTCTGGAGAAGCGGGATCAGGATTTCTCTAAATTCCCTTGGCACTACTAATTTACAACTAGTTAGCCAATAGATGTAAACCCATCATTACGTGCATTATATTGATGGGTTTATATCCAAAACTTATTTCCAATCTATAAATCCTATCAAACTAATCTATCTAAACCTCTTTAAAATGCAAATGATAACTATTATCATTTGATTATCGACTTAATAGAGGCAACCCATCATGGCTAAGACATTTACCTTTGCAATATTACATTTCAGCGTAGCTTTCACTATTACCTATTTGCTGACAGGTAGCATAGTCATTGGTGGGGCTGTCGCACTTATTGAACCTAGCATTAATACTATTGTTTTTTACTTCCATGAAAAGGTATGGAAAAGATTTGAAAAAAATAGCGATAACACCATTGCCGCATAAGAAGATAGCCAATAATTCTTGAGGTAACCCTCTTTAATTAAAAGTCACCGCTATACACTAGCTAGGCAGTTGGTTGGCCTTGATCTCTCTAAGGTAGCGATAGATCGAGTGAACAGATATATCCAACCGAGTAGCGGCAACTTGCGCACTGTCTTTAAGCTCAAATACACCGAGATCATAAAGTTGTGTCACTATCTCACGGCTTTTTTTAGAGGGAGCAATATCCACATTGCCTCTCACGTCATTATTAACACTATCAATAGTGCTATGCAGTGCTTCATCAATATTACGGGCAAACACCTCAGGCGTACTGGTCATCTCAGTATTAACCATACTGTCTGGCATCATAGTGCGCAGTACAGATTGCAGAGGTGCATCCATATCGGTATTGATGCACAGCAGTCCAATAGCCCGATTCTGACCATTACGGATTATGGTGGTAATTGAGCGTAGGGTTTTACCCGTGGCACATTTAGTTAAGTAAGAGTTAGAGATGTCTTGACCCGTTTTTAATTTTAAAAGGGCTAAATTGGTAACTGGTGCACCCAGCTTTCTCCCAGTGACATGACCATTGGCAATCTTTATCACCGAAGGATCACGAGAATCTAAGCTATGGAGCACGACTTCGGTATGCTCACCATACATGGCAGCAATCCCTTCCACCACATTCTCCATCGACTTCAATATCTCAAAATCACTTTTTGTTAGCTCTTGCAGTTTCACATCTAACCCTTTTATTTACCTATTTTTATCTACGATGACAAACTATGCAGACATAATATTGATGATAGTGGTGTCCGTTGACGGCATACCGTGACTGATCATCTGGCCAATGTTGATAATCGTTTGCTCAACATCCTTAGCGATAATCCCCTGTCCAGAAACAGAGCGAGAGTTCATTGCCATTAAGAAGGCTCTCACAGCCGCACAAGATGAAGTACTAACCTTCATTGCACAAGAGGCTTTAGCACCGTCGCACACCATACCAGAGCTATCACTGATCACATTTTGGATAGCAAAGCAGGACTGCTCAAAACTTCCACCAGCCAAGTATACCATGGCCATCGCAGCCGCAGCACTGGTCACAGTATTACCACAGAAAGCCGATAAAGGTGGATAGTGAGACTTAATATAGATAGCGCCAAGATGGCTTAATATCAGCGCTCTCGCCAATTGTTCATCACTGGTTTTATAGTGCTTTGCAGCGATAACAACAGGGATCGTTGCTGCAATACCTTGGTTACCACTGCCAAGATTACTCATCGCAGGAAGTGTTGCCCCACCCATACGCGCATCGGACGCTGCAGCGGTTTCCATCACAATTTTATTAAGAAGATCGTTAGATAAAATACCCTCATCGATACTTTTCTTCATTGTACGGCCCACTTCAAGGCCGTAGGAGTTCGTCATCCCCTCATCTGACAACTTGGTATTGAGATCCGCAGCCTGAAGGATAAATGCTATCTTCTCCAGTTCAACTTGAGTGGCAAATTCATAGATAGAGGCGATATTAATATCTACCCCTTCACAGATAGAACCTGTGGAGATTGCACTTGATTCATCAGCAATAAAGTTAATTTTGCCGTTCAGCTGCTTCTCAACAATTAAGGTATGACCGCCACAGATTTTAACCAGCGACTCTCTGCCCTCAAATCTAGCGATAACGCAGCAATAGATAAACTCATCGGTAACGGTACGCTTCACTGACACTTTACCTGCATCTATCATCTCCTGAGCCTGTAAAACTTGCTCAGGCGTTATCGCAGCTAATACCTCAAGGCCAGCATCAGCATTCCCGCCAATCGCTCCCGAGGCAGCTGCAATAGCAAGGCCTATCTTTCCTGTTCCAGGAACAAATACTCCCATTGAGTTTTTATACAGGTTATCCGAAACAAAAACCTCTAATGAGTCAGGCACAGAACAACCCAACTCCTGAACGGCAACCGCTGCACCATAAGCAGCTGCAATAGGTTCGGTACAGCCAAGTGCAGGTTTAACAACTTGGTTAATGATCTCAATATACTTTTGCCACACTGGTTTCATGGAAATACCTTCAAATATTTTTTCATTTTAGCGCTAGCTAACATTGCAACATTATTTTCATTTCAATAGAAAAATGCAACTTAATTTTAGTTTTATACTAGAAAACAGTAGAAACAAACGCTATAGATCCCATATTTAAAGCAGTTTAAGAGCTTTATCTCGCATTGAAAATAAGTTAAGTGATTTTGATTGTGGACTTTAAAAAGTTCAAATATATTTGCGCAATAATTTAAAATAAGATCAACTAGGGTGATGTATGACAGCAAGTATTGCGACAGTAGATATATCCCGCGACACCTCAACAGCGGCGGAATGGAAAGAAGCGACTCGATTTGACAGTACCGATTGGGGCTGGATTGTAATGAGTATAGGTATGGCCATAGGTGCAGGTATCGTTTTCTTACCTATTCAAGTTGGCGTCATGGGGCTTTGGGTATTTTTGCTCTCCTCCATTATTGGCTACCCAGCCATGTATCTATTTCAAAAACTGTTTATTAATACATTAGCTGAATCTAAAAAGTGTACCGATTATCCTGGTGTAATTTCAGGTTATCTTGGTAAAAACTGGGGAGTTGCATTAGGGGTGCTCTACTTCTTAATGTTAGTTATTTGGGTACTGGTTTACTCACTTGCTGTCACCAATGATAGCGCCTCTTATCTTCATTCATTTGGCGTAACCGAAGGAGATCTGAGTGATAATGTGTTCTACGGTTTAGGGCTTATCTGCGCTCTAGTTTTCATCGGTTCTAAAGGCGAAAACCTGCTGTTTAAACTGTCAGGCTTTATGGCTGTAACAGTTCTCTGTCTAGTTGCCGTGATGGGTGTACTTCTGATTGCTCGCTGGGATATCAACAATATTCCAGAGATAGGTCAATTTGGCTCTATGATGAAAGATGCGATTATCACCTTACCATTTACACTAACCTCAATTCTCTTTATTCAATCATTAAGCCCTATGGTGATCTCATACCGATCCCATGAAAAATCAATTGAGGTGGCATGCTATAAAGCAACACGTGCAATGACAATAGCTTTCTCTCTCCTCTTCGTTATTGTGTTCTTCTTCGCGGTATCGTTCACCTTTGCCATTAGCCAAGAGCAAGCCACTGAAGCGATGAACAAGAATATCTCTGCTCTAGCCATTATCGCGCATTACTTTCCTGGGAGCTGGGCAACAATCACAGGTGTTGTGATTAACATCTTCGCCATTGTAACCTCATTCTTCGGTGTGTTCCTCGCATTTAAGGAAGCCTGTAAAGGTTTAGCGATGAATCTACTGCTACGTAAATTCAAAGAATCTCAAGTGAATAAAGCGAAGGTAGATAAGCTAGTTACAGTCTTTATTATCCTACTCGCATGGTCAGCCATCGCACTAAATGCACCTATTTTGTCATTTACTTCAATCTGCAGCCCTATCTTTGGCCTGGTTGGTTGTTTAATCCCTGCTTACCTTGTGTATAAAGTGCCACAGCTAAACAAGTACAAAGGCATGGCGACAAACTTCATCATTATCACTGGTGTACTACTTTGTATCTCTCCTTTTATGGCATTTAGCTAGTCAGATAATTAACGCCCTTTAAGGGCGTTGATTTTTTCCAGACAAAAAAATTCCCGCTATAAGCGGGAGTTTTCTTTTAAATATAGACCAAAACCAGATAAGCGCGAATTCCCCCTCTCCCAAGTATGACTAAGCCTGCATAAACTCCCGCTCATTTAGAGATGGCCGACTCCTTTTTTGAGCACTTCAGATACCAACCCCACTTAACTAGAACAGTAAGATATTGTCTGTAAATACAAAAATAATTCCAAAATATGTATAGAAGGTATGACAACGCCTAACGATGGAGCTTATCAATGAAAAAAACAGATACTCTGAAACTACACCAATTTCTACTTCCTATAGCCGCAGCCGGACTCATCTCTCTTTTAGGGTGTGAATCAAAAGCAGTTCACACAGATCAAGAAGCTTTATCCACTATCTATGTCGCCTCCAACAAGACTGACGGCAACACAGTGGTCGGCTTTCGCAGTCTAGCAAATGGGAAATTTAAACAGCTTGGTGAGTTTCCAACAGGTGGAGAGGGTACGGGCGATCTTGAAATACCAGCTCTGCAAAAAGATGAAACACACCCCCTTGCCAATGGCGATGATCCCCTTATCTCTGCCAATGGTATTGTCGCGACCGATGATGGTCGACACGTACTCGTCGTGAACGCTGGTGATTCAAGTGTCAGCCTATTAAAGGTTAATAAGGACGGCTCACTCACACTGCAAAATACAGTCGAAGCCGGTGATAAATTTCCAGTGAGTATTGCCAGTCATGGTCAACATGTGGTGGTCGCTAGCGTCGGTGTTGATAACGGTAACGGCAGTATCAGCGCTTATATTATCAATAACGACAATAGATTAACCCTAGTACCAGGTTCTCGTCGAGATCTCAAAGCTAGACCCTCTACGACCTCCTTTAGTCATGATGGAAAACACTTAATCGTAAATGAGCTCGTTACTGGAAAAATCAAAATCTTTAGAATGTTAGATAATTCATTGTCAGCAGAACCCATTTCCACTATCAACTCCCCACGTACAGCTAGGCGATTTCAAGCTATTCCAGTGGGATTTGATACTGGAGTATCAGACAGTGGCGATCTGATCTTTATGTCAGAGGCTCGCTTTTTAACCCCTGAATTTGGATTACGTGAACAAGCCAATGTTGTACCGCAAACACCAAAATACTCTTGGCAAACCGGTTCTCTTTCCAGTTACACCTTAGATGGGCAAGGCAATATAAGCCTAGTCTCAGCAGATGTTCTCACTGGCGATAACGTTGAGGGTGGAGAGATAGCCAACTGCTGGGTTGCACTCTCTCCAGATCAAAAAACACTATGGGCTGCTAATGCACTATCGAGTTCCATTAGTTCATTTGATATTAACAAGGATGGCTCAGTTCGATTAAAGAATGCCACCGCCTACAAATCTAAACCTGAGATGCTTTTCTTTAGCGACTTAGATACTAGTCATGACGGTAAGGAGTTATACCAACTTGTCGGCAATATGGGTCAGGTGATGATATTCGATATTCAAAGCAATGGTGACTTAGCACTTAAGCAGACACTAAACGGATTACCAAAGCTAGGAGCTTATGGTTTGCTTGTTCTATAACGCCTATGTATCATTAGTTGAAAAAATGGCGGCTCCATTAAGGAAACCGCCATTTAAACCTCATCAAATAGAGTAAAGGTTAAACCGATTACTCTACCGTCACTGATTTTGCTAAGTTACGTGGCTGATCCACATCGGTACCTTTAATTAAGGCAACATGGTAAGAGAGTAACTGCAAAGGAATCGTGTAGATAAGCGCTGCCATAAACTCATCGCAATGAGGCACTTGAATCACTTTCATGGTGTCATCAGATTCAAACTCAGCATCCACATCGGCAAATACGTACATCAAACCACCACGGGCACGTACCTCTTCAACATTCGACTTTAACTTTTCAAGCAGTTCATTGTTTGGCGCAACCACAATCACTGGCATATCAGCATCGATCAAAGCTAATGGACCATGCTTTAGCTCACCGGATGCATAAGCTTCGGCGTGAATATAGGAGATCTCTTTAAGCTTAAGTGCCCCTTCCATCGCGATTGGATATTGATCGCCACGACCTAAAAACAGGGCGTGATGCTTGTCAGCAAAATCTTCGGCAAGCTCAGCAATAGCATCATCTAATCCAAGTGCTTGCTCAACCTTAGCTGGCATAGATTGTAAGCTTTGAGTAATTTTAGCCTGCATCTCTTCTGACATACCGTTATGGCGACCCACAACTGCTGTTAGCATCAACAGGCCCGCAAGCTGAACGGTAAATGCTTTGGTTGATGCAACACCAATCTCGGCGCCCGCTTTCATCATATACGCCATATCTGATTCACGTACCAGAGATGAGCCCGGTGAGTTACAGATAGTCATAGTAGCTTTGTAGCCCATCTCTTTTGCCAGACGTAGTGCAGCTAAAGTATCCGCCGTTTCACCAGACTGAGAGATAGTCACTAACAAGCTGTTAGGGAACATATGAGATTTACGGTAGCGGAACTCAGATGCGATCTCAACATTACAGGAAACACCAGCCCAATCCTCTAGCCAGTAACGTGCAGCCATTCCCGCGTGATAACTCGTACCACAGGCGATGATCTGTACATGCTTAATATCTTTAAGAAACTCAGCAGCGTTCTCACCAAATGCTGAGTCCAACACAGTCCCGCTGGCAATACGGCCCTCTAAAGTATGGGCAATAGCACGTGGCTGCTCGTAGATCTCTTTTAGCATGTAGTGACGGTATTCGCCTTTATCACCGGCATCATGAGTCACTTCAGACTCTTTTACTTCGCGCTCAACAGCATTACCATCAATATCAAAAATGCTAACCGTACGACGTGTCACCTCAGCAACATCCCCCTCCTCTAAGAAAGCAAAAGAGCGTGTAACAGGTAATAGTGCTAACTGATCAGAGGCAACGAAGTTTTCACCAAGACCAAAACCAATCACCAATGGACTACCGCTACGGGCGACAATCATACGGTCACTGTCTGTACGGTCGATAACCACAGTGCCGTAAGCACCTTCAAGCTGTTTCACCGTTGCTTGTACTGCAGTTAACAGTGTGTCATGGCTCTTTAACTCATGGTGGACTAGATGGCAGATAACTTCGGTATCAGTATCTGATGTGAAGGCATAACCTAAGCCTTTAAGCATCTCACGTAGCTTATTGTGGTTTTCAATAATACCGTTGTGAACAACTGCAATATCACCACTAGAGAGATGAGGATGGGCATTACGCTCACTTGGCTCACCGTGGGTTGCCCAGCGTGTATGAGCGATACCTGTACCGCCTACTAATGGAGAGTCATCCAGCGCTGCCGATAGCTCCTGCACCTTACCGACACGACGAGTCGTTCTCAGCTCTCCATCATTAATCACGGCGACACCAGCTGAATCATATCCACGATATTCAAGACGTCTAAGTCCCTCAACCAAAATTTCAGCAACATCCCTTTGCGCCACAGCGCCTACGATTCCACACATATTGATTACCTAATCTCTATAAACCAGAGTTAAAATTAAAATGAATTTGCTTAACTTACATGGCGTGCAAGTATGACCCGCACACCATGGTTAGTAATACTTTCAACCGCTTCAGCGGCAAGTCTGTCATCGGTAACAAGCACACTAACCTTGCTCCATGGCAGCTCTAAATTAGGGATACGTCGTCCAACCTTGTCGGACTCAAGCATCACAATCACTTCCCGTGATACTTCGGCCATCACCTTACTAAGACCTGTTAACTCATTGAAGGTGGTTGTGCCACGCTCGAGATCGATACCGTCGGCACCGATAAAAAGCTGATCGAAGTTATATGAGCGCAATACCTGCTCGGCGACCTGCCCCTGAAAAGATTCCGAGTGAGGATCCCAGGTACCTCCTGTCATCAACAGAGTTGGCTCATTTTCCAGCTCATGAATCGCATTGGCCAACTGCAGGGAGTTGGTCATCACAAGCAGACCACGCTTACTATTCAACTGCTGAATAAGCCCAGATGTAGTACTGCCACTGTCGATAATGATGCGGTTATGATCATTGATCAGCTCAGCCGCTGTTTCGGCAATAGATAGCTTATTAGGCGCTATCTTGGCAGTGAATTGCTGTGTCACCTCATCGGGGATCGCAACGGCGCCACCATAACGACGTAACAAGAGGCCTGTTTTCTCAAGTGCAGCTAGGTCTTTACGAATAGTGACCTCAGATGTTTCGAAACGAGTAGATAACTCATCAACACTGACCTCACCCTGATCATTTAGGATGCTGATAATGCTATGTCGGCGCTGTTGAGTATTACGTTTGTTCATAAAACCTTTCAGTTAAGTTTCGTTTCGAAAGAAGCATTATAGTGAAACGAAACTTTTTTACCAGTTTTGAAACTAGATAAAGATCAAAAAGTGCCAAAATTTAGACAAAAAAAAGCCCCTATCCAAGATAGAGGCTTTGTTTATCAAAGAGTTTATTAAAGAATTAATCAATAAGTATTAATTAGAACTTAGCTTCCACTGCTAAACCGAAGTGACGTCCTTCACCCACAGTGACATCTTTGTAGTTACCACCGGCAATATAGTCAGTATCAAACAGGTTCTTCACGTTCAAACGCACGCTCACATCACTGCCCATCACATCCATTGAGTAAGCTGCGCCCATATCGAAACGTACATAACCATCTTTAGAGATAGTATTCTCTGTATTAGCGAAACGCTCGCCCACATAGACAGCACCAAAGTTAAGGGCTAAATCATCGGTCATCTCATAACGAGTCCAGACGTTAGCCGACCATTCGGGCGCATCAATAGGTGTCTTACCATTTAACTTATCACCTTCGGGTCTTTGATACTCAGCATTAAGGTACATCATAGAACCGGTTAAGAACCAGTTATCGCTAACCTGCCCCTGTGCGCCCATCTCGAAACCTTTATGACGCTGTTCGCCACTTTGGGTCGTAATAGTTTGATGGCCACCAGAAATTGGGTTAGTAAGATCTTCTGTCACAGTGACGTTTGATACAGTGATATCGAATACTGCTGCGGTAAGTAGCAAGCTATCGTTAAACAACTCCCACTTTGTGCCTATCTCATACTGTTCACCATACTCAGGCTCAAGGTTCATCTTATCATTCACATCTTCAAAATCGTTAACTATCCCTTGAGGTGTAAAGCTCTTAGAGTAGTTTACATAGATGCTGCCGTTATCAGCGGGCGAGTAGATAACACCAAACTTAGGTGAAACTGCGTAGCTGTTATTGCCTTCGCCATCTTTTTTCTGCTCATCGTAGCGAACACCAGCAAGCACCTGCCAACTGTCATTAATGGTGATCAGATCCTGAATATAGAAGCCGTAGTGCTTATAATCACTCTCATACTTAGAGTCATCATCATTGTAATCCAGTCCAGGGTTAGCGATTGGCTGACCAGGAATAACAGTCTCTGGTGCACCTTTTACCCGTAACTGGCCATAGTAATAGTCCAGCATATTAGCGCCAATCAGGAACTGATGATCGAGTCCGCCAGTTGAGAACTCACCCACAAAGTCCATATAACTTGTTTTATGCTGCCAATCATCATAGCGATCGAACGGCTTCACCGTGTAACCATTACTGAATGGGTCTTCAGAGTATTGAGGTGATGAATCTAAGCGCTGACGGTTAAACTGTTGATCGTTATAACCCGCTTTTACCTTCCAATCATCACTGATGTGGTAAACGATATCCGCGCCCATATTAGTGATGGTATTATCGGTAAAGGCCCATGGCTGATCCCAGATAATGTCACGGCCACCAATTAAGTCACCACTGCTGTTTAACCAGCCCCCTGTATCGATACCAGTCTTATCTTGAGTATGGTCATACTTAAGTGACAAAAGTAGATCGTCAGTGATATCAAACTCTAGGTTAAGGTAGCCTAACCAGCGATCACGCTCTTGGTTAGTGCCATCTTGATATTCACGCCAGTATTTAGTGTCTTGCTTAACTAACACAGTGCGATAACGGATCGTCTCAGCTTCGTTTAAGCTGCCACCCGCATCGAGTTGAAAACGTGTAGAACCATGTTCATCGGTATCGAAGCCGATATCAAACATAGTTTCGTAGGTAGGCTTCTTGGTCACCATATTGATCAAACCACCAGGGCCTGATTGACCATACAACATAGAAGATGGGCCTTTTAGTACCTCAACTTGCTGTAATGTTTCAATAGGCTGCACATAGTGAGACCACTGCTGCTGACCATTAATCAAATAACCAGAGCCTGAAGATAGCTCGAAACCACGAATACTAAATACCTGGCGGTTCCACTTCTCTGAGCCACCTGTCACACTTGAATCGTTAACCAGTACTTCAGAAAGGTTAGTTGCCAACTGTTCATCGGTCACAAAGTCAGGAATAACATTGACCGATTGAGGCGTATCCATCAAATCGATATCACCACGCATAGCGCCTGATGCTGTTCCAGCTTTGTAGTCATTAAAGCTACGACCAGTAACAGTAATACGTTCAATATTAGCCGTAGGAATCTCTATGCTTTCCAGCTCTTCTGCAACAACTGAAGTCGCAGAGAGTGCAGAGAATATTGCAATACTGATAGATGAATAGTTAAAAATACGATTTTTTAAAACACGCTTTATAGAAGACATTGCCAACCCCAATATGGATATCAAGAGCGAAAGTTGGGCGTAATATAAATGAGAACTATTTTTATTTAAGCTTCTTTACACAAGTTTACAAATACTGGTGATCAAGCTCTAAAAAACGGTAGAAACGCGTGATGAAAAACAAAAAAGGCAGCTAATAAGCTGCCTTAATCGAGGAGAGGTAAAACTACTTTTTCAGCTTAACAGGACGTGGCCATCCAGTCAGGTGGCGCTGCTTAACACGGGTAATAACCAGCTCATCAGCAGCCACATCACGGGTAATCGTTGAGCCTGCCCCTAAGGTCGCTCCCTTACCTATGGTTACCGGTGCTACAAGTTGCGTATCACTGCCCACAAAGACATTGTCTTCGATTACTGTCAGATGTTTATTGACGCCATCATAGTTACAGGTAATGGTCCCAGCACCTATGTTTACACCACTGCCAATCTGCGCATCGCCAATATAAGCAAGGTGACCCGCTTTTGAACCTTCACCCAATACCGCCTTCTTCATCTCAACAAAGTTACCTATATGAGCATCACGTTTAAGCTCAGCACCTGGACGAAGGCGAGCAAATGGGCCAGCACTCGCCTCAGCACCCACTTTGGCACTTTCAACGATAGAGTAAGGCTTAATCTCGGCATTGTCGCTAATCTCACAATCGATCAAGATAGCACCTGCACCAATAGTGACATTATTACCTATGGTCACTTTCCCCTGCATGATGACATTAACATCTATCATCACATCCATGCCAACGCTCACCTCACCACGTATATCGATACGAGCAGGATCTCTTAGGTTAGCCCCTTCAAGCATAAGTTTTTCAGCAGCACGAGCCTGATAAGCACGTTCTAGTTGAGCTAGTTGCACTCGGTTGTTCGCCCCTTCCACTTCAATCGCAGAATCAGGCTGAGCAGTGGTAATAGTAACCCCATCTCTGTGCGCCATAGCCACAATATCGGTCAGATAGTATTCGCCCTGCGCATTATCAGAAGATAACTGACCAAGCCAAGCTTTTAACTGCTTGCCAGGAGCAGCCATAATGCCTGTGTTGATCTCATTGATAGCAAGCTGCTCAGCATTAGCATCTTTCTGCTCAATGATACCAACAACCTTACCCTGCTCTTTACCTTCACAAGGAGTGCGCACAATACGGCCATACCCAGTAGGGTTAGGTAGGTTAACGGTTAAAATAGCTAATCCATTCTCTTCACGTGCAGCTAGCAGAGCTTCCAGTGTGGATGCCTGAATCAACGGCACATCACCGTAAAGAATCAGCACAGTATCGTCGTCGCTAATATTAGCGTTAGCCTGAGCCACCGCATGACCTGTACCTAACTGCTCAGCTTGTAGTACCCAGTTAAGCTGCTGCTCACCCAACACGCTTTGTAGCTTCTCACCACCATAGCCATATACCAATTGAATCGCATCACTACCAACATTGTGAGCCGTATCGATCACATGCTGCACCATACTTTTATGGGCAATAGGATGTAAAACTTTAGGGAGATCTGAGCGCATGCGGGTTCCCTTACCTGCGGCCAAAATCACTACGTTCAATGCCATGGAGATATCCTTGAGCTAAAAATGCTTGATAAAATAAAGAGATTAAAATCTAAAAGAGGTCTTTGTTATCGGGCAATTTTAATCCATTAGCCCGACAATTGCGATGGCTAGTGCACTTTGGGTCACTTTCCATCTATAACGTCTCACTCAGCATGGCAATAGAGGGGATAGTGAGAACCTCATACTTCACATAATCAGAATGATAATGATTAAAAAAGGTGGAGTGACAAGGTTATATAGTTAGCTTCCAGATAGTTTGTGGCTTAATTAATGAAAAGCCGCAGAACTTATGCCTATAAGTGAGCAGCTTTGACAAAGAAATAGTGCAAAATAGCCAGAGATCAGCAGTAAAAAACAAATACCAAAACTTTCCATCCATAGGTTTTGGCATAAGTGTTCCAGACACAAAAAAGGCGCCCTAAGGCGCCTTTTTTATCAAACAATAACCTTATCTGGCAATGTTCTTTCTGATGGTATCAACAACACGCAACTGAGCAACAGCCTGAGCTAACTCATTTGCTGCGGCAGCATAGTTGAAGTCAGCGCCAGCATCTGCCATAGCAGACTCTGCACGACGCTTAGCTTCTTCAGCGGCCTTCTCGTCAATCTCATCGGCACGCAACACGACGTCAGCCAATACTGAAACAGAAAAAGGTTGAACTTCCAGGATTCCACCCGAAAGATAAAACACCTCTTCTTTCCCATCTTGCTTGACGATGCGTGCCATGCCAGGTTTGATATTTGTCAGCAGTGGCGCGTGACCAGGCATAACACCTAGATCACCTTCTGAACCAGTCACTTGTAGGTGTGCTACAAGGCCAGTAAAGATGCTATTTTCTGCACTAACAATATCAAGTTGTACTGTCATGGCTGCCATCGGTTCTCCTTAAACTAGTTATCTGCACTCATACTTTGAACTAAGAGTTCTCAACAAGTGCAGAGCACTGAGTTATTTTTTGTTAGCTTTCTCAACGACTTCGTCGATTGAACCAACCATGTAGAACGCTTGCTCTGGAAGGTTGTCATACTCACCTTCTAGAATGCCCTTAAAGCCACGGATGGTGTCTTTAAGAGAAACGTACTTACCTGGAGAACCAGTGAATACTTCTGCTACGAAGAAAGGCTGAGAAAGATATTTTTCAATCTTACGAGCACGAGCTACGGTAGTCTTATCTTCATCAGATAATTCATCCATACCTAGAATCGCAATGATATCTTTCAGCTCTTTATAGCGCTGAAGTACAGTTTGAACACCACTAGCAACATCATAATGCTCTTGACCAACAACCAAAGGATCTAGCTGACGTGAAGTCGAATCCAATGGGTCAACCGCTGGGTAAATACCCATAGAAGCGATGTTACGTGACAGTACAACAGTCGCATCTAAGTGAGCGAAGGTTGTTGCTGGTGACGGATCGGTTAAGTCATCCGCAGGTACGTATACGGCTTGAACAGAGGTAATAGACCCTGTTTTAGTCGATGTAATACGCTCCTGAAGTACACCCATCTCTTCAGCCAGTGTTGGCTGGTAACCTACTGCTGATGGCATACGGCCTAGCAGTGCAGATACTTCAGTACCCGCCAAGGTGTAACGATAGATGTTATCAACGAAGAAAAGAACGTCTTTACCTTCGTCACGGAACTTCTCAGCCATAGTTAGACCAGTCAGTGCCACACGTAGACGGTTTCCTGGAGGCTCGTTCATCTGACCATATACCATGGCCACTTTATCTAGAACGCCAGAATCTTCCATCTCGTAGTAGAAGTCGTTACCCTCACGAGTACGCTCACCTACACCAGCGAATACTGATAAACCTGAGTGTGCTTTAGCGATGTTGTTAATAAGCTCCATCATGTTGACGGTCTTACCAACACCAGCACCACCAAACAGACCAACTTTACCACCCTTAGCGAATGGACATACAAGGTCGATAACCTTGATACCAGTCTCTAAAAGCTCAGTTGTGTTTGATTGATCTTCATATGAAGGCGCTTCACGGTGAATAACATAACGCTCTTCTTCACCAATTTCACCCGCTTCATCAACTGGCTGACCTAATACGTTCATGATACGGCCTAGGGTCTTTTCCCCAACCGGAACAGAAATAGGTGAACCAGAATTTACAACCTCAAGACCACGACGCAGACCATCTGAAGAACCCATAGCGATGGTACGAACAACACCACCACCTAGTTGCTGCTGTACTTCCAGCACCAAATCTTCACTTTTGATCTCTAGAGCGTCATATACCTGAGGTACGGCATCTTGTGGAAACTCAACGTCCACAACCGCGCCAATTACTTGGACAACAGTACCTGTGCTCATGATAAATCCTCTAAAACTTGTATTCGTTACCTAGCCTAAACGGCAGCGGCACCTGAAACAATTTCCGACAGTTCCTGCGTAATCGCAGCCTGACGAGCCTTGTTATAGACCAACTCCAAGTCACTGATAAGTTCACCAGCGTTGTCTGTTGCAGCTTTCATAGCAACCATACGGGCCGCTTGTTCGGATGCAATATTTTCAACAACACCTTGGTAAACTTGAGACTCCACATAACGGACCAACAAAGTATCCAAAAGCTCTTTTGGATCTGGCTCGTATAGGTAGTCCCAGTGATGAGAAATCTCATCCTCTTCTGACTTAGGCAAAGGTAGCAGCTGCTCGATCACAGGCGTCTGAGACATAGTATTAACGAACTTGTTGAATACCACGTACAAACGATCTAGCTTGCCTTCGTTGTATGCTTGAAGCATGACACGTACTGTTCCGATCAGATCGGCTAGCTTTGGAGCATCACCTAAACCTGAAGCATGAGCAGAAACTTGTCCGCCAAAGCTATTGAAGAACTGTACGCTTCGTGCGCCGATTGGGCAGAATTCAACTTCTGCACCAGCATCACGCTGCTTCTTCACGTCTGACACAACCTTCTTGAAAAGGTTAACGTTCAGACCACCACAAAGACCACGGTCGGTTGACACAACAATGTAACCAACACGCTTGGCTTCTCGCACTTCCAAATATGGATGCTTATATTCGAGAGAACCTTGCGCCACGTGACCGATCACCTTACGCATATTTTCTGCATATGGACGACTTGCTGCCATGCGATCTTGTGCTTTACGCATTTTACTCGCGGCAACCATCTCCATAGCAGACGTGATCTTCTGAGTGTTTTGTACACTCGCGATCTTGGTTTTAATCTCTTTAGCGTTGGCCATCTTTACTCTCCAATCTGGACCTGAGGCGCCAAAGGCACCTCTGTTTTTACCAGGTTTGAGTTTCGACGAACTTATCGAGGCCAGCCTTCAACTCACCTTCGATGTCGGCATTGTAGTTGCCAGTCTCGTTGATGGTCTTCATAAGGTCAGCATGCTCGCTGTTCATGTAAGAGAGCAAAGACGCTTCGAAATCACCAATCTTATTAAGCTCTACGCTCTTTAGGTAACCTTTTTCAGCTGAGAAAATAGACACAGACTGATCAGCTACGCTCATAGGGGCGTATTGTTTTTGCTTCATAAGTTCAGTAACACGCTCACCATGCTCAAGCTGAGCACGTGTTGCATCATCTAAGTCAGATGCAAACTGTGAGAACGCTGCAAGCTCTCGATACTGTGCTAGTGCGCTACGAATACCGCCAGACAGTTTCTTGATGATCTTAGTCTGAGCCGCACCACCAACACGAGAAACCGAAATACCTGGGTTAACAGCAGGACGTAGTCCAGAGTTAAATAGGTCAGTTTCAAGGAAGATCTGACCATCGGTAATCGAAATTACGTTGGTCGGTACGAATGCAGATACGTCACCCGCTTGAGTTTCAATAATCGGCAGAGCAGTCAAAGAACCAGTTTGGCCTTTCACTTCACCTTTAGTGAACTTCTCAACATACTCGGCGTTAACACGTGAAGCACGCTCTAACAGACGAGAGTGAAGATAGAATACATCACCTGGGTATGCTTCACGTCCTGGTGGACGCTTAAGTAGCAATGAGATCTGACGGTAAGCAACTGCTTGCTTAGAAAGATCATCATAGACAATCAGTGAATCTTCACCGCGGTCGCGGAAGTACTCACCCATTGAACAACCAGAGTATGGAGCCAAGTATTGTAGAGCAGCAGCTTCAGAAGCTGTAGCAACAACAACAATGGTGTTCGCCAAAGCGCCATGTTCTTCTAGCTTGCGTACCACGTTAGCGATAGTAGAAGCCTTCTGGCCTACTGCTACGTATACACACTTAATGCCAGTATCTTTTTGGTTGATGATGGCATCGATCGCTAGAGCGGTTTTACCGATCTGACGGTCACCAATGATCAACTCACGCTGTCCACGACCGATAGGGATCATAGAGTCAACGGCTTTATAACCAGTTTGTACTGGTTGATCTACTGACTTACGTTCAATAACACCTGGTGCGATCATTTCAACAGGAGAGAAACCATCGTTATCGATAGGTCCTTTTCCGTCGATTGGCTCACCCAATGTGTTGACTACGCGGCCTAAAAGACCACGGCCAACTGGGACTTCCAAAATACGACCAGTTGTTTTTACTTTGTCGCCTTCAGCCAAAGAGGCATAAGGGCCCATAACTACGGCACCGACAGAATCACGTTCTAAGTTCAACGCGATTGCGAAACGGTTACCAGGCAGCTCGATCATCTCACCTTGCATCACGTCGGCTAGGCCGTGGATGCGGATGATGCCGTCACTAACTGCAACGATAGTACCTTCGTTGCGAGCTTCACTAACGACTTCGAACTGCTCGATCCGCTGTTTAATCAGATCGCTGATTTCAGTGGAATTCAGTTGCATGCTCAAACTCCCAATTACGATTGCAGCGAATCAGACAGACGCGAAACTTTTCCGCGGACCGAGCCATCAATGACTAGGTCTCCTGCCGTGATAATTAGTCCAGCAATAAGGCTGGCATCTATGCTGCAATTAAGCTTAACTTTGCGTGTGAGACGTTTCTCTAGAGAAACACTAATTTCCTGTTGCTGCTCTGAACTAAGCTCAGTGGCTGAAACTACATTAGCTTCAATCTCTTTTGCCCATTCATGCTTCATCTCAACAAAAAGTTGAGAAACAGCAGGTAGTGTTTCTAAACGACCGTTTTCAGCCATTACCTTTAACAGGTTTTGACCTTGCTCATTGACCTGCTCGCCACAAACTCCAATAAAGAGTTCTGCAAGCTGGTGGCTGGCTAAAGAGCCAGTTAGCAGTGGCTTCATGGTTTCGTTTTCACTGACCATGGCCGCGAAGTTCAGCATCTCTGCCCAACTATCAACTGCGTTCTTTTCAATAGCAAAATCAAAAGCTGCCTTTGCGTAAGGACGAGCGATGGTGGTTATTTCAGCCATAACTCAAACTCCTTATTTAAAGTTCAGCAACTAGTTTATTAACTATGTCACTGTGGGCGGCTTCATCGATAGAACGCTCAAGAATCTTCTCTGCGCCAGCGATGGCTAGAGTAGCAACTTGCTTACGCAAGTCTTCTTTAACGCGATTACGTTCAGCTTCAATTTCTGCTTGACCCTGAGCGATAATCTTAGCGCGCTCAGCATCTGCTTCGGCTTTTGCTTCATCAACTATTTGAGCTTTGCGTTTGTTCGCTTGCTCAATAATCTCATTAGCAGTGGCTTTGGCGTCTTTTAGTTGGTCAGTGGCTTTAGCCTGTGCCAACTCAAGGTCTTTCACGGCACGGTCAGCATCAGCTAAACCGTCGGCAATCCTTTTTTGGCGTTCTTCGATGGCATTCATCAAAGGAGGCCAAACAAACTTCATGCAGAACCACACGAAGATAATAAAGGCAACCGTCTGACCGAGTAGGGTAGCGTTGATATTCACAACAGCCTCCTAGTTAGTTTAAAGACAGAAGCGTTTATTACAGCATTGCACCTAATGGATTGGTGAAAAGCATAAATAGTGCAATACCAACACCGATCATAGTTACCGCATCAAGAAGACCAGCAACGATGAACATTTTAACTTGCAGCATTGGAGCCATTTCTGGTTGACGCGCAGCGCCTTCCAAGAACTTGCCACCCAATAGGCCAAAACCGATAGCGGTACCAAGTGCACCCATACCAATTAGTAGAGCAACAGCGATTGCTGTCATGCCTAATACAGTTTCCATCTCTATCTCCAAATATCTAAATCTAGTTAGTTTATTTTTTAGCTAAAAAAATTTTCAGCAATCCTTAATGATCTTCATGCGCCATGCTTAAGTAAACAATGGTCAACATCATGAAGATAAACGCCTGTAGGGTAATAACCAAAATATGGAAAATTAACCAGCCTAGTTGTAGTGTCACACCTAGAGTAGATAATGCCCAGTTAGCACCATACATCAACGCAATAAGGATGAAGATCAACTCACCTGCATATAAGTTACCGAACAGACGCAGTGCCAATGAAATAGGCTTAGCGATCAAAGTTACAGTTTCTAACAGGAGGTTGACGGGTATCATTGCCTTATGGTTGAAAGGCTGCAGTGTCAGTTCTTTAACAAAACCTGATATGCCTTTGACTTTAATGCTGTAGTAAATAATCAGCAAGAACACACCAATAGCCATACTAAAGGTGATGTTTAAGTCAGTCGTTGGAACCACTTTCATGTAAGGGATGCCAGCTGCCATAGCTAACTCAGGTATCCAGTCAACTGGTACCATATCCATGAAGTTCATCATGAATACCCAAACAAAAATCGTTAATGCCAACGGAGCAATAACAGGATTGCGGCCATGGAAGGTTTCTTTCACGCTAGAATCGACAAACTCAACAATCATCTCGACAAAACACTGAAGTTTGCCAGGAACGCCTGTTGTAGCCTTCTTTCCAACGCTACGGAATAGCCATAAGAATAGAACACCAAGCCCAACCGAAAAGAACAACGAATCAATGTGCCATGTCCAGAAGCCTTCACCAACACTTAAGTTGGTAAGGTGGTGCTGGATATAGCCCTGCGGTGTTAACGCTTCACCAGTTGCAGCCATGATTCATCCCACTTAACTTTGCTTGAAATATAAAGGAGCTGTCCAATGCACGATTAACGCTAAGGTATAACAAACAAAAAGTGGCATAAAACCAATTTCCATATTGATAAACACTAGTGAAAACATTGCTATTGTAAGCAGCAACTTTACCGCTTCCCCCCAGTAAAAAGTCTTAACGACCTTTCCAGCTGAACTTGCTCCCGTGTGGGAAAAAGCGAGGGTTGCGAATACAAAATTAGGGAGTACAGCGATGGCGCCACCTGCTAATGCAGACAAACCATACTGAGCTCCCCACGTGGCGAAAAAGAAAATAGAAGCACCCCCAGCAACCGCCGCCTGCATCAATACCAATTTATAGGCTGACCATCGGCCACGGCGTGCTAAAACCTTACTCAATTTACCTTCTCCGCATTAAGGCTTTCCTGTTTCGATGACCGGATCACAATATCCAAAAAATACCGAACAACAAAAAAGCTTGCGAAAGTATACCTTTTCGGGCCTTCAAAGCAAGTTTAAGCTGAGGAAAATCGACTCTTTTAACGTGATCTACGACCAAAGATGCAAAAGTCTAAAACTAACAGATGTCACAAAGTTACATAATATAGCGGTAACATGAGTTTTTTAACCGATTTTGCTGATAATGCCGTCTAATTCAGCGAGATCTTGATAGTTTATTACTAATTTACCTTTACCTTTCTTATTATGGGTAATGGAAACCTTCGCACCTAACCTCTCAATTAATTGGCTTTCCAAGCGCGCGACATCGTGATCTTTTGCAGGTTTATCTGCAATTTCAGGTGGGTTTAAGGTTTTATTAACTAAGCGTTCAGTTTCACGAACAGTTAATTCTTTTGCAGCAACCATTCTGGCAATTACCGTCTGTTCTTCGCCATCAATTGCTAACAAAGCTCGGGCATGGCCCATATCGATATCACCATACTCTAACATACGCTTAACAGGCTCATTGAGGCCATTGAGACGAAGTAGGTTAGAAACCGTGGCTCGTGATTTACCCACAGCATCGGCAATTAATTGATGAGTAAGATTGAACTCCTGCATCAATCGTTCGAGGGCAATAGCCTCCTCCATCGCATTAAGATCTTCACGTTGAATGTTCTCAATAAGCGCGATAACGACAGCAGATTCATCTGGCACCTGTTTAACAATACAGGGCACCTTTTCAAGCTTAGCCAACTGAGCAGCGCGCCAGCGACGCTCACCGGCAATGATCTCGTACATGGTAGGCGAGACTTTACGCACTAAAATAGGTTGAATAACACCTTGGGCTTTTATCGACTCAGATAGCTCATCCAGAGCCTCCGGCGACATATCTTTACGTGGCTGATATTTTCCTGACTGCATCATGTCTACATCTAGCATGATAAGGTCATCGTTCTTAATATCTTGATCCGTTGAGTCACTCTGTCCTTGATTTAACTTAGCACTCGCAGCGCTACTGGTGCTGAGAAGTGCGTCTAGGCCTTTGCCTAAACCACGCTTTTTAACTGTCATTTCCATAGCCCTAAATTACGCCTGTTCGCCCTGAAGGTCATGCTGCTCAGCACGACGAATAATCTCACCTGCCAGTGACAGGTATGCTTTTGCGCCTGCACTGGATTTGTCATAATACATGGCTGGAGCACCAAAACTTGGCGCTTCAGCGAGTCGTACATTCCTTGGTATAACCGTACGATAAACTTTTTCACCAAAATGCTGTTTAAGTTGATCGGAAACATCATTGGCTAAACGATTACGGGGATCATACATGGTACGTAAAATCCCTTCGATGCAGAGACCAGGGTTCACCATGGCTCCAATTTTACTGATGGTATCCATCAATGCAGTCAGACCTTCCAGCGCATAATACTCACACTGCATAGGAACTAACACAGAGTCGGCCGCCGACATGGCATTCACTGTCAACATATTCAGTGATGGCGGACAATCGATAAAGATAAAGTCATACTCATCTTTTACAGGCGCCAATGCATTGCGTAATCTGATCTCTCGAGCAAAGAACTCCATCAACTTGATCTCAGCTGCCGTCACATCCCCATTACCGGCAATCAGATCATACTTGCCGCTGGTATCTCGGTAGACAACCTCATCGAAAGACTTCTCATCGACCAACAACTCATAGGCTGTATTTTCAACACTGTACTTATCGATACCGCTTCCCATGGTCGCATTGCCTTGAGGATCGAGATCTATCAGTAATACTTTACGCTTTGTGGCGGCTAAAGATGCGGCTAAATTTACGCAAGTTGTTGTTTTTCCCACACCACCTTTCTGGTTAGCTACGGCAATCACTTTACCCACAATACCATCCTGTATGTCACTTTCTGCTATTCAACACTGTTGAAACCAATACCAAGTTGCTTGAAGCACTAAAGAAATGCAACTTTATCGCTATTTTTTAATCACTCTAAGAAGGTGTCTTTGCTCATCAAGACGAGGAACCTGAAGTTCGATAATATCAGTAACTTCAAACCCTTGTGGAATATTAGCCATCTCATTGTCGGCTAATTGACCCTTTAGAGCATAGTAACAACCCGTTTCGGCCGGAAGGTGATGACACCAATGCAGCATATCCTCAATAGAGGCGAATGCACGGCTGAGCACACCATCAAATTTAACCTCAGGCTCAAAAGCTTCAACTCGACTTTCGACTGAGCTGATATTGTGGATGCCAAGTTCATGTTGAACCTGCTTTTGAAAACGAATCCGTTTGCCTAAACTGTCTAGCAATACAAAGGATCGCTCTGGATTCATAATAGCTAAGGGGATCCCAGGCAAGCCAGGTCCAGTACCAACATCGATAAAACGCTCACCCACAAGATGCTTAGACACAGCTAAACTGTCCATAATATGACGGATCAACATCTGCTGTGGATCGCGGATAGAGGTCAGGTTATAAGCCTTATTCCACTTGTTGAGCATCTCAACAAAACCAATAAGCTGTTTTTTCTGCTCTGCAGTTGCAGACAGATTCATTTCAGCCAGATACTCATCTAATTGGACAGATAACACAGGGTAGATCCTTAATAACAAAAGCGAGCCATTACTAACTGGCTATTATGAAGCCCAGAAAAGGCTAAGGGAAGCGCTATTGGCTTCCCTTAACGGCATAATTGTAAAACAACTATTTTTTATGAGGCTTTTTTACGTAATAGGCCGCGACGTTTCAGGTGCACTAACAAAATAGAGATAGCTGCTGGTGTCATACCAGAGATCCTCGATGCCTGGCCTATGGTTTCAGGTTTATGGTCGTTAAGCTTAGCGATCACCTCGTTCGACAAACCTGGCACCTCTTGGTAATCAAGATCTAGAGGTAAACCTGTGGTCTCATGGCGGATCGCTTTATCGATCTCATCCTGTTGACGTTGGATATAGCCTGAATACTTAACCTGGATCTGCACCTGCTCAGCGGCGCGTGGATCATCAAGCCCAGGGCCGAAGCCTTCTAATGACATCAACTTAGGGTAATCCATCTCAGGACGACGCAGTAGATCTTCAAAAGAAGCTTCACGTGAAATCGGTGTATTAAGTTCAGGATTTAATACATCAATCAAAGGTGAATTAGGGTGAACCCATTGGCTACGTAGACGTTGCAATTCAAGCTCTATCGATTCACGCTTTTCACTAAATTTAGCCCAACGATCATCATCGACTAATCCAATTTCACGTCCCTTTTCAGTTAGACGTAGATCGGCATTATCTTCCCGTAACAGTAAACGGTATTCCGCACGGCTAGTGAACATACGGTATGGTTCTTTGGTTCCCAAGGTCGACAGGTCATCAACCAAAACCCCAAGGTACGCTTCATCACGGCGTGGACACCAGATCTCTTTGCCCTGAACCTGCAGTGATGCATTCATCCCCGCTAAAAGTCCTTGGGCTCCCGCTTCTTCATAACCGGTCGTGCCGTTGATCTGTCCTGCGAAGAAGAGACCATCGATAGATTTGGTCTCAAGCGAGTTCTTCAGATCCCTTGGATCGAAGTAATCATACTCGATCGCATAACCTGGGCGGATAATCTCAGCATTTTCCATCCCCTTGATTGAGCGAACAAGATTTAACTGTACATCGAAGGGTAAACTCGTAGAGATACCATTAGGGTAGATCTCATTGGTGTTTAAGCCTTCAGGTTCGATAAAGATCTGATGGGACGACTTATCGGCAAAACGGTGGATCTTATCTTCGATAGAGGGGCAGTAGCGCGGGCCAACACCTTCAATAACCCCTGAATACATTGGGCTTCTGTCTAGACCACCACGAATAATATCGTGAGTTTTCTCATTGGTATGAGTCACAAAGCATGAGATTTGCTTAGGATGTTGACTCACATCACCGATAAATGACATCACAGGTAGAGGCGTATCCCCTTTCTGCTCGGTCATCAGATCAAAATTAATGGTATTAGCATCGATTCTAGGTGGTGTGCCCGTTTTTAATCGACCAATGCGGATCGGCAATTCACGTAGACGATCAGCCAGTGTGATCGATGGTGGATCACCCGCTCGCCCACCACTGTAGTTCTGCATACCGATATGGATCTTACCACTGAGGAAAGTCCCTGCGGTCAACACCACAGCAGGTGCTTCAAATGCTAATCCCATTTGAGTTACAACGCCTGTCACTCGCCCGTTTTCAACAATCAAGTCATCTACGGCTTGCTGAAATAATCTAAGGTTAGGCTGGTTTTGTAGGATCTCTTGGATTTTTGCTCGATATAGGGCTCTATCAGCTTGAGCACGGGTGGCTCTCACCGCAGGTCCCTTGCTTGAGTTAAGAGTTCTGAATTGAATGCCAGCATAGTCAGTCGCAATTGCCATTGCACCGCCTAAGGCATCAATCTCTTTTACCAAGTGTCCCTTACCGATCCCGCCAATAGCTGGATTGCAAGACATCTGTCCTAAGGTGTCGATGTTATGCGTCAGCAGTAGAGTCTTAGAACCCATTCTTGCTGCGGCTAATGCTGCTTCAGTACCAGCATGACCACCACCGATAACAATGACATCGAACCTTTCATGAAAATGCATGAGTAAACCTTAAATTTAAACTTTAGTAGATAACGAACAAACTGTGAATTTGAGCCGAGTATTTTAGCACCTGAACAGACCTTGGTGAAAGATCAATTTCACTCTGGAGATCCACTGAAGATCTGCTTAATAGATCTTAAGATCTTTATATAGATCCTTTATTATGTTTACTATTAGGATCGCTGTTTTCTGTGGGTAATCCTTTTTTCTATTTAAAATCAACAGTTAATTGCGATCAGATCCTGTGATCTATTTAAGATCTAACTGACTTAAGCTTGGGGATAGATCGCCTACTTATCCACAAGGTGGATAAGTAGGCAGATCGGATGTGGATCAATACAGAGTTTGATCAGATCAAAATAATACCTTATCCACACATTTATCATTTTAGATCGTAATATGTGGATAAAGTAGATCTAATCTGTGAGTTGATCTTGGCTTTATACCTAAAAACAGATCTTATAGTCGATCTTGCCACTGAGATAACCAAGCAAGGGCTGGGTCTTCGGGGATCGTATCGTATTGAACATCGATCTGGATCTTATCCACATAAACTTGTGCACCGCAATCTTGCAGTGCTTGAGCTAATTTTTCCGGCCCTTCACAAAAAGTATCGTAGCTCGAATCTCCGATCGCGCAGATGGCAAATTTTGTCTTAGATAGATCTGGGTTTTTAGCGAAGATCTCGCTTAAAAATGGGGCTAAATTGTCGGGAAGATCGCCTGCTCCATGTGTTGAAGATACGATTAACCAGAGTGATTCTGTATCTAGATCTTGCAGTTTTGCTGCGATATGGAGCTGGTTTTCATGGCCTAATCCGCTTAATTGTGCGGCTATCTCATCGGCTACATATTCAGCATTACCTAAGGTTGTACCTATTAATATCTCTATTTTTGACATGGGAACTCTCATTTTGCGGCAATAAAGCAGCTGTTTATCGCCTTTTCTGTTCAATATTTGAGGTCATCATAAGGGAAAACAGAGCTAAGGTTGCTTTTTTAAAGGTAAATTTGGGAGTAAAAAGGTGTAAATAAGGCTAAAACGTTAGCCTTCGAGGCGTTAATCGACTCTTATCTAACATCTCACTCTCCTAAGTTATTACTTAAAAAGTACAGAGATTATATATGTATGAAACCCGAGCCGGTTCACTATTGTTTAGCGAGATATGATTAAAAGGAAGTTGAATTGAGAGGAGTAGGCAGGCCTTTGGCTCTGCCTATATATTAGCTCATGGTCTGTACTTGAGAGGCCAGTAACCAGATGGCTAAGGTGAAGAAGATCAGCCCCATAAACTTGTTTTGATTGGCTCTAAACTTCTTATTTTTCAGTAGCGGTTTACCTAAGCTACCCACCATGCCCACCAGCAAAAGATTAAACAGTAATCCCATCACATTTAGCAGTAGACCCAGTGCCAACATCTGTTCGCCTGAGCTGGCCGTTAACTCTGCCGACACGAATTGGGGTAGGAACAGCACAAAAAACAGCAGAGCCTTAGGGTTGAGCAGATTACTGAATACGGCGCGGCGATAGAGAATTTTGGCCAAATTATTGTCCTGAGCCACCTCTGGAGCATCAATAGGCCCAGCGCGCATGCAATCCCAGCCCATCTTTAATAGATAAGCGCCGCCTAATATGCGCAGAAGTTGCAGTGCCATTGGGTTCATGGCAATTAAGGCCGACACTCCCATTGCTGCTAACAGGGTGAGCAGTAATCCTGAGGTAGCATTACCAAGGCTGGCATAGAGGCCCACTTTTTTGCCATAACTAAGGCTTGAACTGGCGATCAACAACATGTCTGGGCCTGGGATCAAAAGTAGCGCTATAACGGTTGTGATATAGAGAGGGAGTAGAGCGAGATCGATCATCAAAAATGCACTGGTATTTAAAGAAGCGGGGATTCTACTCCTATTTGCTGTTTTTTACAGCGAGTTTTAATTCGACTGATTGATAAGTGCTCAAAAAGTGTCAAAAATGGGAATGATAGAAGATTTACCGATCTTTATTGTGATCGGTTTAGATTTAATTTGAATAGTTAAAGAGTTTTTTAAAACTTTTTAAAAGTCACTGCTACCTTAACTTGTGCCTCTTAAATCCACAGTGTGATGCATTGGTTTACCACTTTACTTGCCACTATCTTATAACTTGCGGTGATTGGATTAGCTAATTAAGGATGAGCTTATCTTGTTGTTTGACTTGATAGATGGAGTAAGAAAGGTTTTTAACTTGCTGTTTATCAATCTATTTATTTTAGTTTTTACTTATATTTTATTAAAGGAGTAGAAGCTAAGTAGAGAGTTAAACTGTGAGGTTTAAGAGCTAAAAGCGTAAAATGATCGAGTAGTTTATGCTTGTGATTAAGTCAAATAATTAGCTTAAAAAATGTTCAAAAAAATGACGTTCTAGCGAGTTTTTGACATATTTAAAAAGGGTCAATAATGGCAAAAACATGAATAAAATCGGCGAGATATTGACAGTGTTTTCTTCATAATTTGTCAGTTATATTTACTGTGTCAGAGTAAAATTATGAGTCGTTATTATGTTCCGCAACCTGTGTTATGCCATTATCTGTTACGCTATCTGGTTAACTTACCAAGACCTGTCTGCGTATTTAGATACGCCATCGGAAGAGGTGGCTCAGCTTGAGCAAGATCTAAGTGATAAGAGTTAAATGATAAGATCTAAACGATAATGGGTAGTGATTTTAACCTGTCACAGGAGTAAGTTTTAAGCTGGTATCCATAAGAGTCACTCTCTTCTTGATTGATTTCTGTTTTAATCCCGACTTCCTCTAACCACTTACTGTTTGTTAATTCATCTGTTTATCTATAGTTTGGGTTTATATCTTATAAAGCTACATTAGGTAACTATGATGTTAGCATCTATCTCAGCTGATTTTGCCAATCTTGCTTGGGGGCCACATATGTTGGTGCTCTTAGTGGGTGGCGGGCTCTTCTTTATTCTCTACTCTCGTTTTATTCCTTTTAGATATCTGGGTCATGCGGTGGCCATTGTCCGAGGTAAACATCCTGATGAGGGGGCTGTCGGCCATATCAGCCATGCTGGTGCACTCTCCAGTGCCATGGCGGGCACAGTGGGGATGGGCAATATTGGTAGTGTGGCGGTGGCGATAGTGGTGGGCGGCCCTGGGGCTATTTTCTGGATGTGGATCAGCGCCATTGTTGGTATGGCTACCAAATTTTTTACCTGTACTCTCGCCATTATGTATCGGGGCAAAGATGAAAATGGCCAAGTGCAGGGTGGGCCCATGTATATCATTACTCAGGGCCTAGGGAAAAAGTGGCACTTCTTGGCGGTCTTTTTCTGTGTGGTTGGCTTAGTGGGTAACTTCCCTCTGTTTAATACCAATCAGCTGGTTCAAATTCTCAAAGAGTGGCTGATCATCAAGCCGGGCTTTTATGGTGAGGAGCAACCCACTTTTTGGCTAGATCTTTCCATGGGAATTGTTGTTATGTTTCTCGTGGCAAGCGTGATCTTAGGGGGAATAAAGCGGATCGCCAGCGTGGCATCTAGTGTTGTGCCGACCATGATACTGCTTTATATGAGCTGCGCTTTTTATGTTATCGCCACCCATATTGAGGAGATCCCTGGGTATTTCAGTTTAATTGTGGAGCAAGCTTTCTCACTCAACTCTGTGGGTGGAGGCATACTGGGCACCATGTTGATCGGCATCCGCCGCGCTGCGTTCTCTAATGAAGCTGGAATAGGTACCGAAGTCATGGCACACGGCAGTGCCAAAACCAGTGAGCCGGTTAAAGAGGGCTTAGTCGCCATGTTGGGCCCTGCTATCGATACCTTGCTGGTTTGCAGCGCCACTGCGATGATTATATTGATCTCTGGCGTGTGGCAGACCACAGATGTATCCGGCGTTAGTCTATCTGCCAGAGCCTTTGAGTCGACCATGCCGGGAGTGGGACCTTATTTGCTGATCATCTGTGTGTTCTTCTTTAGTATCAGCACCATCTTTACCCAAGCCTTCTATGGCGGCCAATGTTTTAGTTTTCTGTTTGGAGCCAAGCGAGTGAAGTATTACCAGTACTTCTTTCTGCTGGCTATCTTGTTTGCCGCGACAGCGACCTTAGATGAGATAGTGAATATTATCGATGGTGCCTACGCCTTAATGGCGATACCCACTATGGTCTCGGCGTTATTGCTGGCACCTAAGGTGAAAGAGGCGGCAGATGATTACTTTGCTCGATTAAACAAAAGGTAATTTAGCTTCAGCGATGAAGTTATATTATCGTTTTTATTATCTCATCTTATTTGGATTTTAATACTTGGTCGATAGTTGTGAACCATGGCTTCATTGATGTTTACCGCCTCCAACGAGGCGTGTTAGTTTCGGCGATGAAGCTAATCATCGTTTTTACCATCTCATTCCCATTTGGTTTTTTGGTACTTGATTGATAGTTGGGAACCATAGCTTTATTGATGTTTATTGCTTGCAGCAGGCTCATGTGTAGGTAAGCTCTCGGGACGCTGTGAAGCCATCTGACTTACATGGATAGTAGGAAATGCAGAAAAATGTAGGGAACATTTTCTGCCATGGCCGCTTCACGAAAACCAATAACGTCCATGTTAAACGGCCAGTTCGATATCCCTATCTCTCGTTTGAAGAGTATTACTTCGTAATACCTCACCATGTTTTCGAGACCCTCGTTCCTACCTACACCTTATCTTTAAAAAGCTGTTTGTTTCTTCGATTTTGCTTTTCTCTGAAACTTCCGTTTTCTCCGTGGTAAAAAAGCTATTACGTATTGAAACATTATCTTAGGTTTAAGTTTATTCTACATAAGGTTATATTTTGATGACCGATGCTTTTTGGTGTTCTAAAGTCGTGCTTTTTCGACTTTGATATCAATAAATTTTAATTTATTGAAGGGGAATGATGTCGAGTCCATATTCAGCGAATGAGTGGCTACAGCTCAATCTGCAGCAGCAGGGCTTGCTTACACCTGCTGATTCAGTGAATAAAGCTGTAGAGCAGTTGAGTTATGTGCAGATAGACTCCATCAATGTGGTGGAACGTGCGCACCACCATGTACTCTTTAATCGAATTACTGACTATCAAACATCGATGTTGGACTCTGCCATGGCCAAGAGTGAGGTATTTGAATATTGGTCCCATGCCGCAGCTTATCTGCCAATTGAAGATTTCCGTTTTAGTCTGTGGCAGAAACAACAACTAAAGCAGGGCGGTAAGCACTGGTTTGAACCCGATCATAAGGTGCTGCGGGAGGTAAAAGCTAAAATTACAGCTGAAGGACCATTAAAAGCCAGCCATTTTGGCAATACTTCAAAAACTGCCACTACAGGTTGGTGGGATTGGAAACCTGCTAAGCGTGCGTTAGAGCAGTTGTTTATGCATGGCGATCTTATGGTGTTGCAGCGGGATAAGTTTCAAAAGGTTTATGATCTGACCGAGCGGGTTTTACCCTCTCATATTAATATGCAGCTGCCCGATGACACTGAATTTTCCCGCTACCTCATCTATCGTTATTTAACCGCCCATGGTTTCGGCACAGTGCAGCAGATGGTTTATCTGCGTAAAAAGATTAAACCTAGCCTAATAAAAACCCTTAATGAGCTGTGTTTAGCAGGCGAAGTAGCCCGCTTTACTGAGTCAGGATTAGAGTACTTCTATTTGCCCCAGCAACAAACATTAACTTCGGTACCAGATAGTGTTTGGCTGCTAAACCCCTTCGATAACTTAGTGATCCAAAGGCAGCGACTAAATCAGCTATTTGGCTTCAATTATCAAATAGAGGTTTACGTACCCGCTGCCAAGCGGCAATTTGGTTATTACTCATTACCAATACTCTGGCGAGATCGCTTTATTGGTCGAGTCGATGTTAAGGCAGAGCGAAAGCAAGGTGTGCTTTTATTGCAGAAACTCACCATAGAGGAGGGCGCTTTTAGCACTAGCGCAACTAGCTCTGAACTTGAGGAGTTTATCGCTACGTTTAGGTTAGCGGTTGATGAGTATGCCGCGTTTAACAAGTGTGATGAGTGGGAGTTGGTTGAAACCAATTTGTTTAGTGACTTGTTGGTTAACAAGGTGAGGTAGCTTTATCGATGAAGCTGTTTCATCGCTTTGAGTGTTCCACTACATTTTTGATATTTGATTGATTCTTGGTAAGCAAAGCTTTATTGGTGTTTATTGCCTCCAGCGGGGCCATGTGTAGATGCTTCTGCGAGACGCCGTAAATATATCCCTATAGGCTCTGCGATGAAATCTGACCTACAGGGATAGTAGGAAATGCCGAATAATGAAGGGAACATTATCGGCCTTGTCATCGAAGCTCGCAGCCGTATCTACACAGGTTGATAAGCCAGAGGTCTATTCTTCGATTTGGCTTTTTTATTTTTGTTTTGCTTTTCTCTGTGTTGTCTGTGGTGGGTAGCTTTATTTCTCTAAAACTCACTTTGCTTGGTGGTAAATCTAAGTGGTGTTTCTTCGATTTAGGTTATCTCTAGACAGATCATTGAGTTGTTGTATTTTTGATGACCGATTAGTGGTTTGTTAGCTTCAGCTTGTGCCGTAAGCCAATGTTGGGTTAGTTCGTTATTGTTGGTATTTTGCTCTTTATGGGCTTCTAAACACTCAATAGGATCTAAAGCATTTTGTTGGAAGTACTCAATCGCTAACATCAAACCTTCATTAATTAACCAATTTTTTTAGTGACTTGTTGGTTAACAAGTCACATAAGTAACTTTTCAAGTTAGGTTTTTATTCTTGGATATTTCTTATATTGGCTGGGTTAATAGTTAAGCATAATTTCATTGATGTTTATTGCTTGCAGCAGGCTTTATGTGTAGATGCTTCTATGACACGCCGCTAGTACAATCCCTGTAAGCTCTACCAAAGCATCCCTGCTTTGGAAGGTCATAGCTGCATCTACACCTTATCTCTAAAAAAACTGTGTGTTTCTTCGATTTAGGTTTTAACTATTTGCTAATTTTGCAGCATCTTTCCATAGATAACTGGGCATAGGCTCATGTAGTTCCCAAGTAATATTCATAGGTTGAGAGCCACTTGTTTCAATAAAGTTTACCCAACCTAAGTTCACAAACCCCATGGTATTTCCATTTTCGTCTTTATTGGATTCTCGTACCCATAACATAAGCCTTTTACCTATCTCTTTATGCTGAATATAGGTTAATCCTTTGCCACTTTCCGGCTTTGATGAGTTTTGAGATTGCCAGTGAAAGTGTGTAGGGCTCATCGCATAATCGTGATAGCGCGTAGTAGGTGAAAAATGTTGATCTGATTTTTGTAATGTGACAAATAATAGCTCTACGTTGAGATCTATTAAGTTGAATACTCCTTCACGGCTAACAGCTTGTTTTTCAAAGCTTGAACCGCCTAACCCTGCAATAATTTGCTCTCGAGTATAACGAGCATTGAGCTGTAATGGACAAGGGAAGTCTGTTTCAAATTTCTGAACTTGAGTGTCGTTAGTATCAAGTAAATAATTGATAACTTGTATTAACTCACATTGGTATTCAGGATGAGCAAGTGCGGCTAAGCTTTCAGATAAAGAGTCGAAATCTAGCTTGCTACCAGAACAGTTCCAAAAGTCATAGTGGCACATTAATGCCATTTTTTGCTCTATTGGATCGCCATTATCAATCCATGTGAAGTCATTCATTGCTAGCGAGCGTATAAACTTTAGGTAAGTTCGGGCATCACATCTCATTAAACTATTGCTAATTGCTTTGTGGTAATTTTCAGCTATTGGGGTTTGGTTTACTTTTTCAATTAGTTTTAGATCGCTTAACAGACGAGTCCAACCTCCTCCTTTTTTAGGTTTATTCTTATAAATATCAAGCAGCTGAATATTGGAGTAGAACTTTAAAAAGTTACTCAAAGTCAGTTTTTGAGTTGTATGATGCTGAAAATTTTGAAGATATGATTTTAGTTTTTGTTGATTTAATACTGCTTTCTTAATATTTTCTAAGATTATCTCTTTGGTTTTTTTCTGTAGTTCAATATGACAACCAAGTGGAAGATGGGGAAAGCCGTGTTCAATTTCTTTGCTTATGGATGTATGAGTTTTTCCTATCAATGCTCTGAACTTTTGTGAAAAATCATATTCTGCTCTCGCATTGCCAACAAAATCCAACACCGTGACACATTCTTTATCATCGTGATGACGCAAGCCACGTCCTAACTGCTGCAAGAATATCGTTAAACTCTCTGTTGGACGTAAAAATAGAAGAGTATCTATTTCTGGGATATCGACGCCTTCATTGAATATATCAATAACACAAAGGATGTTTATATCCCCTCGTTGCAAAGCTTGTCTTACTGAATGTCTTTCGGAAGAGTTTTGACTAGTAAGTACTGCACTTGGTATTCCTTTAAGGGAAAATTTTTCAGCCATATATCGAGCATGTTCTTGGTTGACACAAAAGGCTAAAGCTCGCATTTCTAATGGTTTTGCTACAAGTTCTTCGATATTCTGCAGTATTTTCTGTAGCCGTTGATCATTTTGGGTATAGAGTTGAGTTAGTTCGCTTGGGTTATAACGACCATTTTCCCATTTTACCTGTCTTAGATCGGTATTATCATCAATACCGAAATATTGGAAAGGACATAAATGCCTTAGATTTATAGCCTCAGGTAATCTGAGTTCAGCTGCTATTATTCCCCCAAAATCATCTAATATATTTTTACCATCATGACGCTCAGGTGTGGCGGTAAGCCCCAATAATATTTTTGGTGAAAAGTGATTGATGAATTTTCGGTAACTATCTGCTGATACATGATGGACTTCATCGATAACAATGAAATCATAATAATCTGAACTGAGGTTTATATTGTCTAGTTGATTATTAAAACTTTGAATTGATGCAAAAAGTTGATTATATGAATCTGGTTTATGTTGTCCTACCCACAACTCACCAAAATTCGATTTTTTTAGTACAGCTCTAAAGCTTTCTATTGCTTGTACTAATATTTCTTCTCTGTGTGCAATAAACAGAATTTTTGCTATAGGGTTCTTTAGATAGAAACGTTTAAAGTCAAAAGCTGATATCAGAGTTTTTCCAGTACCTGTAGCGGCTACTATTAGGTTTCTATTTCTATCATGTATATTCCGCTCAGCATCTAGTCTGTCTAGAATTTCAATTTGATGTTGATGAGGCGTTAAATCGAAAAATACCGTATTGGAGTGTTCTTTATCACCACTGCCTGCACTAAGCGAATGCTTTAATTTACTATTCGCTTTTTCTGAACCATCAAATATTTCAAATTCTGGTTGCTGCCAGTATGTCTCGAATGTACTGAATGTTTTCTCAATGATATGTGGAATTTCTTGATTGGTTATCTTCAAATTCCACTCTAATCCATTGGTTAGGGCCGAACGTGAGAGGTTTGATGAACCTATATAGCCAGTATGAAACCCTGAATCTCGCATAAATAGGTAAGATTTAGCATGCAGTCGTTCCTGGTTATGGTTATAGCTTAACTTTACTTCGGTGTTAGGTAGTTGGGCCAGCCACTGAACGGCTTTTAGATCCGTTGCCCCCATATAGGATGTCGTAATAATTTGAAATTTGTGTTTGTTATTGCTGGTAAAGGTTCGAAGTTCATCCATAAAAATTCTAAGACCAGTCCATTTGATGAATGAAACGATCCAACAGATTCTATTAGAGGATAGAATTTCACGCTTAATTTCACTTTCTAGTGAGATCCCTTGATTACTACCGCAGAATAACTCGCTTTGCGTGAGGCCTGTAAGAGGAGTTATTTTGTCTATATGTGAGGACAATTTAGCTGCTATAGGATCATGCTTATCGAAAATTGCCGTAAGCAGTTTTGCTGGTTGGGCTATTGTGAAATCGGATAAATCAAGATTATCGACTCTTTCTTGAAGCCAATAGATTAACTTGTTTGCTAGTTCTATCTGGGTTAATGGAGAGTCTTTGGTATTTTTTGATTCTGAGATAGCTAGATGAAAAACATGAACTAATGCACGAGTTAGCCAAAGCGTCTGCTCTGCTGTATCCATATTTCTCTCTGAAATAAAGAATTTATCTTTATCCAACTTATTGTTGATAACTTTCGTTATAAGCTGCTCATAAATACCTGTTTGCATTATAAAACTCAAATACGATTAGATTGATAGGAACTATGCCAGGTAAGTCATTTTTTGCAAGCAACAAGTAGCATCGATGAGACTCCTTTTATTTTTACTTTTGCATTTGTCTTATATCTTTCTACTCGCAGCGTAGTGTCTTAGTTGTGAGCCTGTGAACGTTCTTGAAGGGCTACGCCGCTCCTTTCTAATATCAAGATAAAAGTTATCCACCACGGAGAATACAGAGAACGCGGAGAAAAGCTAAATCGAAGAGATAACTGTGGCTTTACCAATAGGTGTAGATACGGCTGCGAGCTTCCAAAACAAGGATGTTTTGGCAGAGCCTATAGGGATATATTCACGGCGTCTCGCAGAAGTGTCTACACATACAGCGAACCGCAGGTTATAGATCAAAGTAAGATTTTGCTATTCCATAAACCTCAAAGTAAAAATGAAAGCCAAATGAAACCAAAAGCGAACTAAGAAAATATTTGATCAACTTGTTATTCGACAAGTTGAAAGATTTTTTTGATAACAGCTGTCTCATTCATTGCTACTTAATCGAAGTAGTGTCTTTGGGATTAAATACGATGAAAACAACAAATTTTGGCTATCTGTTTGGTGTGCTAGGTGTATCTTTGGTGTTGCTGTGGTTGGGCGTTTATAAGTTCACTGCTACTGAGGCTAAGTTGATTGAGCCCTTGATAGTGAACCACCCCTTGTTAAGTTGGGTTTACCAGCTGTTCTCTGTACAAACTGTTTCGAATCTTATTGGCTCGGTTGAAATTCTTGTAGGCATAGGCCTGCTGTTGGGATTTAAAAACGCGAAAGTCGGTTTGGTATCTGGGTTATCTGCGATGGGTATTTTTGTAGTGACACTCAGTTTTATGCTGACGACACCAGATACCTGGAAAGTCTCAGATGGAGTACTGATAACGAACTTCTTTCTGCTCAAAGATTGGGTGTTTCTTGCCATCGCAATCATGGTGGTTGAAACGAATAGAGGCGCATTAAAAGGTGCCCTTAGCGAACAATAGTGTATGCATTCATTAAATATATCTATTTGCCTCACTATATGAGGCGAATAAGCCCTCTAATTGCCTCATATCTGTAATTTGATCAGTAAATACTGGGTCGGTCATCAAAAATAGATCAACTTAACGGCCAAAGAGACAATCAAAGCTATCTACCACGGAGAACACAGAGAACGCGAAGAAAAGCTAAATCGAAGAGATAACTGTGGCTTTACCAGCAGGTGTTGATGTGGCTATAGCTTCCAAAGCAAGATGAGCTTTCACAGCATTAAAGCTATCACCACGGAGAACACGGAGCTCTCAGAGAAAAGCAAAATCGAAGAAGTGAGTCATGGCTCTACCAACAGGTGTAAGTGAGACTGAGACCTTATATTTCAAGGATGAAATAGTAGAGCGCCCATGGATGGGTTTATAGCGTGTTGAAGGATTACTTGCACGTAACCCCGCTGGAGGCGATAAACACCAATGAAGGTTTGATTATCTTTAATCCACCAAGTACTAAAACATCGAAATGAATCAAGAAACCTAACCAGAAAAGCTATTTACGTTACTTGCTAGCTAGCAAGTAACGGGTACTTCGTCCACCAGCATCCGTCCTAACCAAACACTTTTGTTCAACTAACTGGGCTAAATGACGTGTGGCTGTTGCACGGCTTACTTTAGCGACCTTTTGGTACTGGCTACTGCTAATTCCAAGCTCAAACTCACCGTCTAAAAGCCGATTAAGCACTTTGACTTGCTCAGTTGTCAGCTTTTTACCACTTAATGTCTGCTCGACTCGTTGCCAGTAGTTGGTTTTGGCCACCGTTTGCGCTATATCATCTAATGATTTTTGTAAACTCGCGTTGAGCGTATCTAAGAACCAGACAAGCCAGGTTGTGATATCGAGTTCACCTTTTTGGCTTGTTTCTAGCATCTCGTAATAGGCTTGGCGGCGCTCTAACACAGTAACAGACATGGCATAAAAACGGATTGACCTGTGTTCAGCTTGGGTTAGGGCTAAATCTGTAAGTAGTCGAGTAATACGGCCATTACCATCATCGAGAGGGTGCAAGGTCACAAACCATAGATGTGTTATTGCCGCACGAATTAAGGGATCTAGATCAGTATCGTGACGAGAATGATTAAACCAAGCAATAAACTGCTCAAGTTCACCATCGAGTATTGAGCGAGGAGGCGCTTCGAAGTGTACTTTGGGCTTATCTATACGGCCCGATACCACTTGCATTGGCTCCTCTCCCCGTAAGGTTCCACCTTGGATAGAGTTAAATAGACTATGGCCTTCAGGGAATAGTAGATGATGCCAGTTTAGTATTCGCGTTAAGGTTAACTCTGATTGCCAATTTTGTAATGCATCTAAGGTCATCTCTGCCAGGCCATCAGTTTGCACTGTGGTGGGGAATGGCTTTTTGTCACTGACACCAAGTTTATTGGCTAAGGATGAGCGTACCGAGAAGGCATTGAGCTTTTCACCTTCAATAGCGCTTGAATGTATGATGTTCGCCAAAAGCGTATCGAGTGTGATTTGGGCTGAAGGGTCTTGATCTAACTTGCCAAGAAGTAGACCTTGATTGAAGTTAATCTGACGCAGTAACTGCGAGATTTTGCCGTTATCCCAACGAAAATTAGGCCAATCAGTCTGCTGCCAAATCCACATATCTATCGCCTTGAGTCGAATACACACTTTATTCTACTCACTATATGAGTCGAATAACAAGTTATTTGCCTCATATAGTGAGGCAAACAGGGATCCTAATTGCCTCATCACGACTGTTTGTTTGCGTAAAGCTTGTCTGAGTATTTGCAAAAAATCTGAGTCGGTCATCAAAAATAGATCAACTTAACGGCTAAAGAGACAATCAAAAGCAACCCACCACGGAGAACACGAAGAAAAGCCAAATCGAAGAGACATAAGTGGCTCTACCAACAGGTGTAGATACGGCTACGAGCTTCCAAAACAAGGATGTTTTGGTAGAGCCTATAGGGATATATTCACGGCGTCTCGTAGAAGTGTCTACACATAGCCCCGCTGGAGGCGATTAACACCAATAAGGTTATGGTTTCCAATTATCGACTAAGTATAAAAAACCAAATTAGATTAAATGGTTAAAGCGATGAAATAGCTTCATCGTTGAAGCTAACAAACTTCAAAGTAAAAATGACAGCCAGATGAAACTAAAACCTAACACAGAAAGTTATTTGCCAAACTTGTTAACCGACAAGGTTCCTCAATCTAGTGTTACAATCCATCCACCGCTGGCTAACACCTGCTAAAAAGCCAAATCTATGACCGAAACCAGTAAATCAACAACAAACACTACTGCAAACCCAACATCTAACCATAAAAAGATGACTAAGGCCTTCATCATAGGCCTACCAAGATCGGGTACAACAAGCGTCAGCGTGGCACTGCTTGAGCAGGGTTTTAAAGTGGCACATCAGGGATTCACTAAGCAGACCTTTGAGTTGGCGGATATCGTGTCTGATGCTCCCTGTTTCAGTGATTACAAGCAGTTAGCTAGGTTATATCCACAAGCTAAATTCATCTATCTCGATAGAGAGCTTGAGGCTTGGGTGCCATCGATGCAGATGCTATTAAGCCGTATGTTGCCCCATCTAGACAGGAAAACTGGGCGCTTTCATCCCATCTTAAAGCGTAGTTTTAGCCACAGTTTCGGTGTAGGCGAGGTGAGAGAGCCTATGGATGGACAACATTTAGTTGAGTGTTATCAGCGCCATAAGAGAGAGGTATTTGAGTTTTTCAGCCCAGCAGAGCAGCATCAAGATAACTTGATGAGTATAAATATCAGTGAAGAGGGAAGTTTGTCTAAGTTACTCAATTTTTTAAGTTTTGATAGTGAACAAAACGCTTCTGAGATGAACTCTTCACATCTAAGCCCTTCACACCAGAGCTCTCCACATCTAAACTTTCCACATTTAAATAGGGGCCGAAACGTGGCCAGCTGGGATGAGTATAAACATGGGAATAAGATCAGCAGTAATGCCGCAGGCCCTGAAAATCGTAAGTTTTTTGACTATAAATTAGTTTGATTTAATCAGGTTTAGTATTGGTTCAAATTTTATTAATATGGGTGTTCTGATATTAATAGTGCCGTTCAGATATTGATTGGCTTTACCTTGTTTCCTCAACAGACTTTGCCCGTTAGACTTGTCTGAACTTTTCCACTTTTGTCGTTATCCCTATGCCCTCTAAAAGCCACCAATCTATGCTCACCTCTCTGCCAATCGACGCAATCTATGATGAATTTAAATTAGCATTTAAAGACAATCACTTAGTGATTGAGTCCGATACTGGCTCGGGTAAATCTACCCGTTTGCCCCTTTGGTGTGCTGAAGTGAGTAATATCAAGTCTGGTGAAAGTGGCAAAGGTAAGCGGGTGCTGGTTGTGGAACCAAGGCGGGTGGCTTGTTTGGCGCTAAGCGCTTTTGTTAGCACCTTAATGCAGGAGGCTGATGGCTCTACAGATAAGGTGGGCTATGCCATACGTTTCGATTCTACGGTGACAGATAAGACTCAGATAGCCTTTGTGACCCCAGGGATAGCACTGCGCTGGCTGTCGATGCCAAAGGGTGATGATGAGAAGGCGGGTTTAGCTTGTTTTGATACTGTGATTATCGATGAGTTCCACGAACGACGTTGGGATACAGATCTGCTGTTGGCGATGCTTAAAGCTAAGGCTGAAAAGCATAAAAACCTTAGGCTAATACTGACCTCAGCCACCATAGATGGTGAGAGGTTAACTGATTATTTAGGAAGAGATTCTGCTATTGGTGCTCGCCGATTACAGGCACAGGGAAGAAGGTTCCACGTGGAACTTAGGTATGAGGCGAAAGAGAGTCACCATCTGCCTGATGTTCGTGGTGTGGAGCAGAGGGTAAAAACAGTGATATCTGGGCTTTTATCTGAAACCAAAGGGGATATTCTGGTTTTTCTTCCTGGTAAGCGTGAGATCCAATCTTGTTTGCAGGCATGCGTGTCTCTGACAGGAGCACAATCACAACTTGAGCTATTTGGGCTCCATGGTGGCATCTCTGCCAACGAGCAAAAAGCGATATTGCAAAACTCAGATAAACAAAGGGTTATTTTTGCCACTAACATTGCCGAGACTTCGCTGACTATCCCTGGAGTCACTGCTGTGGTGGATTCAGGACTTGAGCGTAGAACTCATCAACGAAATGGCCGTACTGTGTTGTCGTTAGCGCGGATCTCTAAAGCCAGCAGTAATCAACGTATGGGACGCGCAGGTCGAACTGCGGAGGGGATCTGTGTTCGTTTATGGGGAATGGGGGCGCCACTGGAGGCTATCACTCCTCCTGAGTTACAACGTGAAGAGCTGGTGGAACCTATGTTAGCGGCTGCTTCCAATGATCATCTTTTAAGTGAGCTTAAGTTTGTCGATGCTATTCCTGTTAAAGCATTGGAGATAGCCGAGACTAAGCTAATTGCCATGGGAGCAATCGACAAACAGGGAGCCATTACTCCTCACGGTATTAAGTTACTGCCACTACCGATAGACACCCAATTTGCTCATCTGATAAGCGCCATGCCTGATGATGAGAGTCGTGGCTTGATGGTGGACCTTGCTGCTGGTTTGAGTGTGTCACAACGTCTATTTATGTTGCCAAGCTCTGAACAAGAGTTAAAAGAGCTTAATGAGTGGGAGCCAATCGGCTGTGATGCTTGGATGTTAGTTAAGCTTGTTCGTGAGAAACCGCCTGAATTTGTACAGGTAAATAGTGATGCTCGAAAGGAGGCGTGTTTGCTATCGAATCAAATCCGCAGCTCTCTTGGTCTAGTGTCGCTGGCTCAAGAGAGTCCTCTACAAGCTGCAAGGCAAGAGTTGCGTCAATCTTGGTTACTTGAGGTGATAAAGGCGCTACCTGAGTTGGCTTTTGTGCGTCGTGAAAAACGAATAACAGCTCTAGGCAATGGTTTTAGTGAGGTTCAGATAGGTCGAGATAGTCGTTTCTGCAGTGAACTTAAAGATAGCCAGGGCCGAGAGAGCGCCCTTGCTGCTCTGGTGTTTGATCAACACTCTATTGCAGGTAAAGGCAGTAAGCAGACGCTTAATTTAGCCAGCTGCATGGCACCTATTAGTGTGAAGATGCTGCTTGAAGCTGGCTTAGGTGAGGAGCGCCTGGCGGATAATCGTGAACAGGGAAGTAAACATAAACTTCTTGTGGAAACCCTCTATGCTGGCAGGGTGATAGGTACTCACCTCAAGGAGGTTGAGGGGGGGCAAGCCATTGAGGCGATAGTACGTAGTATCAGCGTTGGACGAATTTTTAAGGGCGTTGCAGCTCGTTTGGAGCGTGATATCTCAGCTTGGAATATCTGGTTAGCATTAGGTAGAGCAGAGAGTGAGATGCCGGTCTTGGAACTTAACACTTACCTTAAGGATAAGTTATCTGAGTTAGGGGTTGAGTCTTTCGATGATCTTGAGCTTGTAGAGCCTGAGGATCTTCTGTTTGAGGGGATACCTGAGTGGGAGCGTGAGGAGTTTGATGCCATGTACCCCTTAAAGCTGGAACTGGCTGAGCTTAAGTTGAGTGTAGAGTATCAACCAAAACGTAAGCTGGTCACCCTAGTTTATGCCAGTGGATTAAGAAAGGGGGGTCCTAAGCGTTGGGAGCTGCCTCGTTGGCTTGGTTGGAAGATCCAATATCGTAAAGCAAGTCGCGTATTGGACATAAAATGAACCGTTTTTAAATTTTTATGAAACAGACTTGGCTTAGTGATTTTTAAAAGCAGAAAAAGTTAAAAAGTTAGTTTTTTAAAATAGCAGAATACCTCGATGCTTTTTGCTGAGATTTAAATTTTTAATCTGTTTTTTGAGGTGTAAATGGCCGAAAACAAGCTAGGTTCTGTTAAGGCAATTATGATCCCTTGTGGATAAAAAGATCTTTTACCGTGTAGATCACTATTTTAATCGATCTATTTGCGTATAACTTATCTACAGCGAAAATATTTTTTAATAATTATTTAGTTTTATTTAAAAGTAGATCTGTTTTTAAATAAATAAAAATCAATATCTTACACAAGGATCTAAACAGGGGTTAAGATCTTAAGTTGACTTTGCACAGCTTGTTGATATCTCTGTTGATTGTTTTGATCAAGATCATTGAATTTTATGGGGTCAAGATAGCTGTGGGATCCTGTGGTGGGTAGTATATAGATGGAGTTTTATCCACCGTTTGGGGATAAAATTCATCATTTTTTTTACCCTTGTAGATCGCTCTATTTTGAGCAGTTTTCGTCATCCTGAACTTGTTTCAGGATCCATCTTTTTGAAGTGGTTTGGGGATAAGTTGAGCGCAGATGAGTATTCACATTGGGGTTGTATGAGTGCCATCTGAGAAATAGATGGCACTCTTTTATTTTGCTATTTACCGATACAGAAGCTGCTGAAGATCTTGCCGAGCAGATCATCAGAGGTGAATTTACCGGTAATCTCAGACAAGGCCATCTGGGTCATCCTTAACTCTTCGGCTAGCAGTTCACCCGCTAAATAGACCTCTAACTGCTCTTTACCTATCATCAGATGACTGCTGGCAAGATCTAGGGCTTCTAGGTGACGACGTCGTGCGATAAAGCCACCTTCAAGGTTACTTTGGTAGCCCATTAATGATTTAAGGTGCTGTTGTAGCGATTCAACGCCTAAGCCTGTTTTGGCTGAGATCTTAAATACGCTGTGGCCATGATCTTGGGTTAAGGTTAAAGGCTCCCCTGTGATATCGGCTTTGTTGCGCACCACAGTGATCCCTAAATTTTTAGGCAGACGGTCGATAAAGTCTGGCCAGATCTCGCGGGGATCGACGGCATCGGTTGTGGTGCCATCAACCATAAAGAGTACCTGATCTGCGGTCTCTATCTCAGCCCAGGCGCGCTCAATCCCTATCATCTCGACGGTATCATCGGTATCACGAAGACCGGCAGTGTCGATAATATGCAGTGGCATACCATCTAGGTGGATATGCTCACGCAGGACATCACGTGTGGTACCGGCTATTTCGGTGACAATAGCGGACTCTTTGCCTGCCAATGCATTCAGTAGACTAGACTTACCTGCATTGGGACGGCCTGCAATCACCACTTTCATCCCTTCACGTATGATGGCGCCTTGCTTGGCACTGGCCTGTACGTTGCCGAGTTTAGTGATGATGCGATTAAGTGAGCCTGCAATCTTACCGTCAGAGAGGAAATCGACCTCTTCGTCGGGGAAGTCAATGGCTGCTTCGACATATAAGCGCAGGTTGGTGACCTGCTCAACGAGTTCATGTATCTGCACCGAGAACTCGCCTTGTAGTGAGTTTAGGGCGCTTTTAGCCGCTTGTTCGCTGGTGGCATCGATAAGATCGGCAATCGCTTCCGCTTGAGTTAGATCCATCTTGTCATTCATAAAGGCTTGCTCGCTGAACTCACCTGGTTTAGCGATACGTACACCGTCCACTTCCATAACACGCTTAATCAGCATATCTAGAACTATCTGGCCGCCGTGTCCCTGTAGCTCAAGCACATCTTCTCCAGTAAAGGAGTTTGGGCCTTGGAAGTAGAGGGCGATACCTTGGTCAATTACACCGTTATCGGCATCTTTAAAGTCACAGTAATCGGCATATCGTGTCTTTGGCAGGTGACCTAACACGGCCATAGCAACATCGCTGGCCTTGTCTCCTGAGATCCGAATGATACCTACACCGCCTCGCCCGGGAGCGGTTGCCTGTGCCACGATAGTATCTGTTGTCATTACTGTGATTCCTACATTTGGATAATGAAAAATGAAGATAAGTTAGAAAAGTATATCTCTCATAAAAAGCAAAAAGCGGCCAATACCAAGTATTAACCGCTTTTTCTTAGTTGGAGTTAAGGGTTATTTTAACCCTTTTTTCTCCAAACCAGCGTAGATGATCTTCTGCTGCGTGATTGCAACTAAGTTACCCACTAACCAGTAAAGTACTAGACCTGCAGGGAACCATAGGAAGAACACGGTAAATACCACTGGCATCCACTGCATCATCTTAACCTGCATTGGATCCATTGTCGGTGCCATAGGTTGCATCTTCTGCATCACAAACATAGAGACACCCATTAGGATTGGCATCACGTAGTAAGGGTCTTGTACCGAAAGGTCGGTGATCCAAAGCATGAACGGTGCATGACGCAGTTCAACACTTTCAAGCAGTACCCAGTATAGGGCGATGAAGATTGGCATCTGTAACAAGATAGGTAGACAGCCACCCATAGGGTTAACTTTCTCTTTCTTGTACAGCTCCATCATGGCCTGACCCATCTTCTGACGGTCATCACCGAAACGCTCTTTCATCTCAGCAAGCTTAGGCTGTAGATTACGCATCTTAGCCATAGAGGTGTATTGAGCTTTAGTCAGTGGGTATAACAGACCGCGTACCGTTAGGGTGATAAGGATAATTGCTGCACCCCAGTTACCTACAATTGATTGGAAGAACATCAATAGCTTGTAGATTGGTACTGCTAGCCACCATAGGAAACCATAATCGACAACCAAGTTAAGACTTGGAGAGATAGCCGATAGTGCTGCCTGATCTTTAGGACCAACGTAGAACTGAGAGGTGATCTCTTGAGTCGCTCCAGGTGCTACATCATAGATGGCGCCACGGAAACCTATGTTTGCCTGACCGCCAGCACTGATGCTAGAGAAGATGATGTTTTGATCGTTCGCTGGTGGTACCCAAGCAGATACGAAGTAGTGCTGTAGCATCGCTGCCCAGCCACCTAACGTTTTCTTGTCTAGATTCTTATCAGCCATATCTTCGAAGCTGTACTTCTCGTAACGTGTGTCTTGAGTCGAGAAAGCCGCGCCGCGATAGGTAGGCATCATCATGCTGCTTTCGCTTTTCTTGATGCTGTGTTTAATCTGACCGTACATCTGAACTTGCAGCTGTTTATCTGTTTTGTTATCGATAACATAATCGACATCTACGTCGAACTTGCCACGATGGAAGATAAACATCTTAGTGTAAGTTGCACCATTTTCAGCAACATAGGTCAGTGGCACTTCTAGAGTGTCTTGATCTGCAGCTAAGCTGTAGTTGCGTGAAGCACTGTCGAAGTGCGCGCGGCCCTTAACACTGCTGTCGATACCGTCACGGCCGATAAGTCCACTCTGAGCAATATAGTTAATATCATTAGTTTGCTCTAGTAGTACGAATGGCTCGTCATTTTCTAGCTCAAGTTTATGTTCAACTAGGGCTGAATAAACGATATCACCACCAACCGGATTAATCTTAATGATTAACTGATCAGTGTTCACTGTGATGAGATCTTTCGATGCGACAACGGCAGCAGGAAGTGCTGAGTCTGCATCGGGTACATCAGAGCTGTGAGAATCAGAAGCTGACGAAGCAGTGACAACCGATGAAGATTGAGTCGCTACTGGTTGTGGGGCTTGATCTGTCTGCCACTGTTGCCAAAGCAAAAAGCTGACAAAAAGCAGACCGATAAGCAATATATTGCGTTGAGATTCCATAGCCTATTTATTACACCTGTGTGTTTTTGGGGGGACGGGATCGATTCCGCCCGGATGCAAAGGGTGACATTTTAGTATGCGTCGTGCAGCAAGCCAACAACCTTTTACAGATCCATGCAAACGAATCGCTTCAATCGCATATGTGGAACAAGTTGGATGAAAACGGCACTTATTAGCCCCTAAAAAGGGGCTGATGAAGACTTGGTAGCCACGAATTAACGTGGTTGCTAGCCATTGTAACGGCGATTGAGTTTTCGCCATAGCTTTTCTACCAATTTATGGAGCTCTGCATTTTCCATCTCTACCACGCCATTTCTGACGAGCACAACGATATCGATAGCGGGAAGTTCGTGCTGATGCAGACGAAAATTATCCCTAATGATACGTTTAATTCTGTTTCGCTGATGGGCTTTCTTTACAAAACGCTTAGCAACAGTGAGTCCGATACGCGGATGTTGTTCAGTATTTGGAATAGCAAGTAAAGTTATTTCAGCGGAGGAAGCTTTGATGGGTTTTGAGAATACAGATTTAAATTGCGCGGGAGTTAACAAACGTAACTCCCGCGTAAAGGTGTAGCTAATAGTCACCTGAGTTCCAACTTAAAATTAAGCTGAAAGGCGAGCACGACCCTTGGCACGGCGACGAGCCAGTACCTTACGGCCGCTTACTGTAGCCATACGAGCGCGGAAGCCGTGAGAACGCTTGCGCTTTAGGGTGCTTGGTTGAAAAGTACGTTTACTCATTGTGGCAATCCGTCTTTGGTAGTTAACAATCCTTACACTCAAAAAATAATTAAGGTAAGGGCAAAAAAGAGGCCGAATTGTAATCACTTTAAGTTTGCTCGTCAACAAGCAAAAGCATCAAGCGTTAAAAATATCGGCAAATTATTCCTTAGTCAGTTATCCAAAGCTACCACTGAGTGTGGATAACTCTGTGCATGGACACTACATCTTGTGGATCCAGTGATCATAAAGCTGATCTAAGGCCGCCAATTATAGATCGATCTGGATCGCTTAATAAAGCTGGATTTAACGCTTTTTTAAAATAGAAGGATCCCTAGGGATCCTTTTGGATCGGTATTTACACAAAAAGACGATCTATCTGGGGATAAAGTTATTATAAGGATAGCGATCATTGTGATCTCACTATAGAATACCTTTCTTTGAGTGATCTTTTGGGGATAAGTACGTGGCGGTTTCACTTTGGCAGCAATGCATCGGGCGACTACAAGATGAGCTTTCGGCTCAGCAGTTCAGTATGTGGATCAGACCTTTGCAAGCAGAGATGGATGGGGACACACTTGTTCTTTATGCGCCAAATCGCTTTGTACTCGACTGGGTTAGAGATAAGTACATCAATATCATCAATCAGTTCTTTACTGAACAGATGGGAAGCGATGCACCTAAGCTACGTTTTGATATTGGTAGCAAACCTTCTGCGCCTAAACCTATTCAGGCGACCGCTGCGGTGGTTAAGCCTAAGTTAGAGTCGAGCCCGCAAAAGAGCCAGACTGCGTTTAATGTTAACGCCCCTGAGCCAGCAGCGACGGCTAATCACAGAAGTAATATCAATCCTACCTATCAGTTTGAAAACTTCGTCGAGGGTAAGTCTAACCAGCTTGGTAAGGCGGCCGCGCTACAAGTCGCTGAAAATCCAGGTGGTGCTTATAACCCACTCTTCCTTTATGGCGGAACCGGTTTAGGTAAGACTCACTTATTACATGCTGTGGGTAATGGCATCATTAAGAATAAGCCGAATGCAAAAGTGGTATATATGCATTCTGAGCGTTTTGTTCAAGATATGGTTAAGGCATTGCAAAATAATGCCATCGAAGAGTTTAAGCGTTACTACCGCAGTGTCGATGCACTGTTTATTGATGATATTCAATTCTTTGCTAATAAAGATAGATCTCAGGAAGAGTTTTTCCATACCTTTAATGCACTGTTAGAGGGAAATCATCAAATCATCTTAACCTCAGATCGCTATCCAAAAGAGATCGATGGTGTTGAAGATAGACTTAAATCGCGTTTCGGTTGGGGCCTAACGGTTGCAATTGAACCACCAGAATTAGAAACACGTGTGGCGATCTTGATGCGTAAGGCACAAGAGAGTGGCATTAACCTCCCAGATGAAGTGGCATTTTTTATTGCTAAGCGTTTACGATCGAACGTTCGTGAGCTCGAAGGCGCATTGAATCGTGTTATTGCGAATGCTAACTTCACAGGTCGACCAATTACTATTGATTTTGTGCGAGAAGCCCTTAGAGATCTCTTGGCTCTGCAGGAAAAATTGGTCACTATAGATAATATTCAGAAAACTGTAGCTGAATACTACAAGATCAAGATGGCCGATATGCTATCTAAGCGTCGTTCGCGCAGTGTTGCTCGTCCACGTCAAGTGGCGATGGCACTGTCTAAAGAGCTAACGAACCATAGCTTGCCAGAGATTGGTGATGCTTTTGGTGGTCGTGACCATACAACTGTTTTGCATGCCTGTCGTAAAATTGCACAGTTACGTGAAGAAAGTCATGACACGAAAGAAGATTATGCTAACTTGATCCGTACGTTATCTTCATAAATCTGGGAAATTGGAACTGATGAAATTTTCAATTGATAGGGACGCCCTATTAAAGCCGTTGCAACTCGTTACAGGCGCGGTGGAGAGACGACATAACTTACCCATCCTGGCAAACCTTTTAGTAGAAGTGAGTGGTCACTCACTTAAGATGACCGGAACCGATTTAGAGGTTGAATTGGTTGGTCAGGTTCAGCTCGAAGGCGAGGTCCAAGAGGGACGCACCACGATTCCGGCGAAGAAATTCCTCGATATTGTTAAATCACTACCCGATCAAGTTGAGCTTAAAATTGAGCAACAGGAAAATCGCCTGTTACTCCGCTCTGGTCGTAGCCGCTTTACTTTAGCCACACTCCCGGCGGAAGAGTATCCCAATGTTGAGGCCTTTCAGGCTGAGATAGAGTTCACTATAAATCAGGGCACATTGAAGTCGCTGATCGATGCCACTCAATTCTCTATGGCTAACCAAGATGTCCGCTACTACCTTAATGGCTTGCTGCTGGAGACTGAGGGCAATGTGCTGCGCGCCATTGCGACCGATGGTCATCGCTTGGCGTTAAGTCATAGACAGATACAGGATACCTTGCCTGAAAAGCAGGTTATCGTTCCCCGTAAAGGTGTTGTTGAGCTTCAACGTCTTTTTGAAGGTGAAGAGTTAGATATCACTATTGCGATTGGTGACAACGCTATTAGAGCGACGACAGCAAGCGCTGTGTTTACCAGTAAGCTAGTTGATGGCCGCTTCCCTGATTATCGTCGAGTTCTGCCTAAGGGCGGCGACAAGGTCGTGGTTGCGAGCCGTAATCATCTAAAACAAGCACTACTTCGTGCCTCGATTCTGTCGAATGAGAAGTTCCGTGGTGTGCGTGTTCAGCTTGAAGAGAACTTAATTAAGATCACTGCCAATAACCCTGAACAGGAGGAGGCGGAGGAGATCTTAGATGTGGAGTATGAGAATACCCCCCTTGAGATTGGCTTCAATGTGAGTTACCTGCTTGATGTGCTCAATAACCTACCCTCGGATGATGTGCGTATCACCTTAATTGATGGCAACTCTAGTGCCTTGATTGAGAATCACATCGAAGAGGACTCTATGTATGTTGTGATGCCGATGCGTCTGTAGGGCTTTACTGCAAAGCAATACTGAAAGAGTTTATATTAAAAGACTGATTATTCAGTCTTTTTTTGTTTCTGTTCTTTAGGTTATATCTGGGGCTAATTTGATGATTTTTAGAGGCTTTGATGTCGCTTACGGATATGCTAATCTTCTTGGCTATTTTGCGTTTTATCAACAGATTGTCATTGTTGCCTAAGCCAAGCATCTGGGTGTGAATTGAGTACTAAATGAGCCTGACACGTCTTCATATCGAAACTTTTCGAAATATTAGTTCTGCTCAACTGCATCCCAGTGACGGTTTAAATCTGATTTATGGGCAAAATGGCAGTGGTAAAACGAGTCTGCTTGAGGCGATCTACTTTCTGGGAATGGGGCGCTCTTTTCGGAGTCATCTGTCTCAAAGGGTGATTCAGCACCAAGATGATAAGTTGACCCTGTTTGCCAATCTGAGTTTGGGCGAGCAGGAGAGTAAAATCGGTTTGCGCCGTTTTAGAAGTGGTGAAACCGAGGTTAAGATCAATGGCGATAAGATAAAACGTTTATCGACCTTAGCCGAGACTTTACCCATTCAGGTGATCACGCCTGAGAGTTTTTCTTTGCTGTTTGAGGGGCCTAAATCGAGGCGTCAGTTTATCGATTGGGGAGCGTTTCATAGTGATAAAAGTTTTCACTCGGCATGGGCCAATGTGAAGCGAATTTTAAAGCAAAGAAATCAGCTACTTAAAAATCAAGTTTCCTATAGCCAGATTCAGTTTTGGGATAAGGAGTTGGTGCGTTATTCTGAGCTGGTAACCCAGATACGAAAAGAATATGTAGACTCGTTAAATGAACAACTTAAGGGTATAATCGTAGAGTTTTTACCTCAGGTTGAAGTGAAAGTTTCATTTACACGTGGTTGGGACAGTAAAACGGATTTTGGACAACTGCTCGAGACGCAATATCTTAGAGATGTCGCGGCGGGAAATACAGGCAGTGGTCCCCATAAAGCCGACTTACGATTGCGTGTTGGCACCTTGCCCGTACAAGATGCCTTGTCTAGGGGTCAATTGAAATTGTTAGTCTGTGCATTACGTATTGCACAGGGAAAGTTGCTAAAACAACAAACAGATAAAAATAGTATTTATCTGGTGGATGACCTTCCATCGGAATTGGATGCGAAGCACAGGCAACTATTGTTGCAGCAATTGATGGATACCGGCGCACAAATTTTTGTCACCGCTATCGATCCTGCAGCGATAGTCGATTCGTTAACCACACCACCAAGTAAGATGTTCCATGTGGAACAGGGGTGTGTAACGGTAATAGATAAACCGACGAGAGAATAATATGTCAGAGAATAGTTACGATTCTTCGAGTATCAAGGTTCTAAAAGGCCTTGATGCGGTACGTAAGAGACCAGGGATGTATATCGGTGATACCGACGATGGTACTGGTCTGCACCACATGGTATTCGAAGTGGTCGATAACTCTATCGATGAAGCTTTAGCGGGCCATTGTAACGACGTTATCATCACTATCCATGCTGATGGTTCAGTATCTGTAAAAGATGATGGACGCGGTATCCCGGTAGCCATTCACCCTGAAGAGGGGGTTTCTGCTGCAGAAGTGATCATGACGGTACTGCATGCTGGTGGTAAGTTCGATGATAACTCTTACAAGGTTTCCGGTGGTCTTCACGGTGTTGGTGTTTCGGTTGTAAACGCCCTATCTAGCAAGCTTCAACTTACGATCCGTCGTGATGGTAAGCTTTATGAGCAGTTCTATAACATGGGTGAGCCTGTTGAACCGATCAAAGCGATTGGTGATGCAACAAACACAGGTACCGAGATCCGTTTCTGGCCAAGCAGCGAAACTTTCTCCGATACCCTGTTTCACTTCGATATTCTGGCCAAGCGTGTTCGTGAACTCTCTTTCCTAAACTCAGGTGTTGGTATCCGCTTAGTTGATGAGCGTGATAACAAGGATGAGTTTTTCAAGTATGAGGGCGGTATCAGTGCCTTCGTTGATTACTTGAATGTGAACAAGACTCCGGTTAACAAAGATGTATTCCACTTTATCCAAGAGCGAGATGACGGCATTACCGTTGAAGTGGCGATGCAGTGGAACGATGGTTTCCAGGAGAATATCTTCTGTTTCACCAACAACATCCCTCAGCGTGATGGTGGTACTCACCTTGCTGGTTTCCGTGGTGCGTTAACCCGTAACCTTAACTCCTACATGGAGCGTGAGGGTTATAACAAGAAAGGTAAGACTGGTGCGACTGGTGATGATGCCCGTGAAGGTTTGACCGCTGTTATCTCAGTTAAGGTACCGGATCCTAAGTTCAGCTCACAAACTAAAGATAAGTTGGTATCGAGCGAAGTTAAGTCTGCCGTTGAACAGACCATGGGTGAGCAGTTAGGTGATTACCTAATGGAGCATCCAAACGAAGCTAAGCTGATTGTCGGTAAGATTATCGATGCAGCCCGTGCCCGTGAAGCGGCGCGTAAAGCCCGTGAAATGACTCGTCGTAAAGGCGCATTAGATTTAGGTGGCCTGCCTGGTAAGCTTGCAGATTGCCAAGAGAAAGACCCTGCTCTTTCTGAAATATACATAGTGGAAGGGGACTCTGCTGGCGGTAGCGCCAAGCAGGGGCGTAACCGTAAGAACCAAGCGATTCTGCCACTTAAAGGTAAGATCTTAAACGTTGAGAAAGCCCGTTTCGATAAGATGCTTTCATCTCAGGAAGTGGTCACGCTTATTACCGCCCTAGGTTGTGGTATCGGCCGTGATGAATACGATCCTGATAAGACCCGTTACCACAATATCGTTATCATGACCGATGCGGACGTCGATGGATCGCACATTCGTACTCTGCTACTGACTTTCTTCTTCCGTCAAATGCCTGAGTTGATTGAGCGTGGTTACGTTTATATTGCACAGCCACCGCTATATAAAGTGAAGAAAGGTAAGCAAGAGCAGTATCTTAAAGATGATCCTGCATTAACTGAGTACCTAACTAACTTGGCACTTGATGGTGGTGAGATCCATCCATCTGCCGATGCGCCTGCTATGTCTGGTGCACCGTTAGAGAGATTGGTTTATCAGTACCGTGAAGTTGAAGCTATCTTTGAGCGTCTTGAGCAGAGATATCCGACATTACTGACTGAGCGTATGCTTTATCACCCAGGTCTTAGCCATGAGCTATTGACCGATGAGGCTAAAGTGAAGCTGTGGTGTGATGCCTATGTGGCTGACCTCGAAGATCGTGACACCGGTGGCGTTCACTACAGTGCTGAAGCTTTCCTCGATCCTGAGCGTAAGGTTTACCTACCTAAGGTGACTATCCGTAAGCACGGTATCGACACTAACTTCCTGTTTACTTACGACTTCCTTCACTCACATGATTATGAGTTGATGACCAAGCTAGCCAATGCCCTTGAAGGTTTGATTGAAGAGGGTGGTTACGTTAAACGTGGTGAGCGTATGAAGGAGATCTCTACCTTCGTTGAAGCACTTAACTGGTTGATGAATGACTCTAAACGTGGCCTTTATATCCAACGTTATAAGGGATTGGGCGAGATGAACCCTGAGCAGTTGTGGGAAACTACAATGGATCCTGAGTCGCGCCGTATGCTAGTTGTGACCATCGAAGATGCGATTGCCGCGGATCAACTGTTTACCTGCTTGATGGGTGATCACGTTGAACCGCGTCGTGACTTTATTGAGTCTAACGCCTTGAACGTAGCTAATCTGGACGTTTAATAGATCTGCTGCGCACCTCTATTGAGACCACTGCGTGGTAAAGATATTAAGAGTTAACTGCAAAATTGATAAGCCCTAGATGAAAATCTGGGGCTTTTTTGCACATGGATGTGCTTATCCCCGAACGCAGGGACAGCGTTAGAGGGGATTTGTATAAGGATATATTTATCCCCGAACGCATGGGGGCTAGATGTTCCCTACATCTGTAGCACATTTCCATACATCCATGTTGGTCACAGCGTTAGAGGGGATTTGTATTAGGATGTATTTATCCCTGAGCACCACGGCACTTGAAATGTTCCCTACATCTGTAGCACATTTCATACATCCTGTATGAAGGGGTTTGCACAGGGATGTATACAAATAGACGTTGCACATGGCAGGAGATGTTCCTACATCTCTGTGCATTTCTATCACTGACCTATAGGGAGTTGGGAAATGTCTTTAAAGCGAGTCTTTTATCAGCTTGGCAAACTCTAATGCGTGTTCATTATCACCGTGGAGGCAGATGGTATCGGCTTTAATTGTCAAAGCTTGGCCATCTAAGCTGGTGACTGGTTGCTGGGCGATAAACTGTTTCACTTGAGTTAGTGCGGCCTGCTTATCGTGTATGACTGCTCCTTCTCTGTCACGGGGGGCTAGCGAGCCATCGTTAAGGTAGGCGCGATCGGCGAACGCCTCCTGAATCACTGTGAGACCCGCAAGTTCTGCTTGCTTGACTAAGGGACTTGCTGCCAAGATCATCAACTTAAGATTAGGATCTATCTGTTTAATCACCTCTATTAAAATAAGCCCCATAGCCTCATCCTTAGCGACTTTATTGTAAAAGGCACCATGAGGTTTCACGTGGAACATTTCTGCGCCCTGTCGCTCACAGACACTCTTTAGTGCCCTTATCTGCTTAGATATAGACTCACGTAATGCCTGATTTGAGATCTCCATGGGAGCGCGTCCGAAATGAATGGTATCGGGATAGCTGGGGTGGGCGCCTATTTTTACCTTGTTCTCTACTGCAGCTTTAACAGCAGCAGTCATGGTTTGCTGATCGCCAGTGTGACCACCACAAGCGATATTGGCCGAAGTGACAATTTGAAGCAGAGCTTCATCATGGAGACCTCCTTCACCCAGATCCGCATTGAGGTCGATAGGGTAGTTTTTCACGTTTACTCTGGCCATAACCATATAACCTTACTTTCTATGAGTTACGAGCCATTCATGGCTCTTTGGAGGCGATAAAAATATTGTTGCCACTCGTAGTTTGCATCATCGGCTTGGCTTGGGCTGACATGAACGAATCGAATGCTTTGTCCAGGCCGAGTTTGAGCCAGCTTCCATAAATCAGCCTCAATCACGGTAGCAATTTTAGGGTATCCACCTGTAGTTTGTGCATCGGCGAGCAGAACGATGGGCTGACCTGATGGCGGTACTTGCACTACGCCTGGCATCACGGCATGAGAGTTAAGCTCTTTAGGTGCACTCAGAGAGAGCGCTTCGCCATCAAGCCGAGCTCCCATGCGGTTGCTGGCATTCGTCAGCTGCCATCGGTTATGCCAGAAGGCTTTGCGTGATGTGGCTGTAAAAAGTGACATCTCCGGCCCAGGTAAAGCGCGGATCTCATCACAGTAACCTCTTTGCACTGCACCTATAGGCTTGGTGATAGAGAGAGTTTTACCGAGTTGTAGTCGATCTCCCCGCCCAAGTGCTTGGGAGGTAGAGCCTCCTATGCCTAGAGGTGAGTGCTGCACAATACCGCCATCTATCGTCAGGTAAGCGTGCATTTTGGAGCTTGGACCTTTAAGGGTTAAGGTTTCACCGGCTTTGATTTTGTTACGCCAACCACTCCAGATATTTCGGTCACCTATGGATATCTGATATTGAGCCCCGGTGACGACAAACCAACTGTCACGGTTAAACTTAAGCTCCACTTTTCCGCTGGTCAGTTCAATCCCATGAGTGTTATCTGGATTGCCTAATAGCCGGTTTCCTAAGATCAGTGCGTGACTGTCCAGCGCGCCGCCAATGGGGATGCCTAGATGTCGGTATCCAGTTAAACCTATGCCTTGGACTGTGCTAAATAGTCCTGGGGTGAGAACCTCAATATCTGCACTCGAGTGTGCCACTTCTTGGGGACTATTTATCATTGGGGAAACTCTAAACTGCTGACTTGTGTAAATCGTACTCTGTATCCGGGAGCGAGAAGGGTTGGACTCTCTGGGTTGTCAGGTGTGAACAGGGGAAGATTTGTGCGGCCGATGAGCTGCCAGCCACCCGGTGCTTCTTTGGGATAAATACCCGTTTGCTCGCCACCAATACCTACAGAGCCTGCCGGTATGGATAACCTTGGAGTGCTAAGTCTTGGGGTGAATAACTGATTATTAAGGCCATCTAAGTAGGGAAATCCCGGCTGGAAACCAAGAAATAGTACCGTGTACTCAGGAGCTGTGTGCATGCGGATCACCTCACTCGTGTCCAGCTGGTGGATTCTGGCAACCTCGTCGAGATCTGGACCATATTTACCACCGTAAACAACAGGGATCTCTACGCTTGGTTTATCAAGCTTTATGCCTGTGGTATCGCTCCAAAGCTCTGGAAGCCTCGCAATCCAGTCTGCCAGTTGATTGGCATCTTTAATAAATAGGGTCAGATTATTCATTCCAGGGACAAGATCGGTAAAGATCCTATTTTCTCTGCACTTTTGAGCCAATTCCCAGATCCTGTTCTGAATGGTTAGCTTGGAGAGTGCTGGGAAAAGTTCGCTGCAGTCGAGTACGATAGCCCTCTCCCCTAAGCGATATACCTTAGGGCTGGTATTGATCATTCTTGACCTTAATCATATTAAGTTATTGTATTTTGATAGTGTCGGTATTTGTTACTAGGAAAACAAGCTAGAAACGATTTTATCTCATCAAACTTCGATTCGACTTGCTATACTTTACTACTATCAAATAGATGATTGGTCATTAAAATTGGTTAAGAGAATCATTAAGAAAATTTTCAATGTTAGAGACAAGGTCTCAGTAGAAAAGCCTAAGGTGCTTTCTACCGAGCTTGGCTTCCAAAAGCTATCAACCGCAGCAAATAATGCCACTCTCAAACCCCAGACTCCTCTGAATGTTGTGACGCCAGAAAGAAGCGTTGATGTTTCAGCCCTGTTCTATGGCATGCTGTTTCCCTCTCAAAGTGGGGCCGACACAGGTATTGCCAATAACCTTGAGAAGAGTGTGATCTCAGAGGTAGAGAGTGCGCTTGCCTGCCCTGGAGATATTGCTGAAAAAGTATTGAAGCTTCCCAGCCAACTGGCGGCTTTAGATCAGAAACTTAGGGATGACAGTGTTGATATTGAGACTCTGCTGGAGGTGTTTAAGACTAAGCCTGTATTGAGTGTTGAAGTACTTAAGTTATGTAACTCTCCAGCTTTTAAACGCTCTGATAAAGAGGTGACTAACCTGCAACAAGCTTTTGTTCAGCTAGGTAGGGAGCAGATTAGGCGGCTGGTTACTACATCTCTGATGGCGGAGGTCGTTGAGATAAAGCCCATCTATTATCGCCGTTTTGGTCTACAGATTTGGCGCCATTCTCAGCAGGTTTCCTATCTGTCGGCCGAGTTCGGCAAGTGCGACCCTGACACGGCATTTATGCTGGGTCTACTCCATGATGTGGGGAAGATTGCGATCTTTAAGATGCTATTAGATGCGTTTCATCAGGCTGAACCAGGTGAGCAGCCTAACTCTTCACTGTTTAAGCAGGTGATGACCACAAAGTCGCTCAGTTTAAGTGCCCTGTTGGCAAAGCATTGGCAGCTTCCCGCTATCTTTGAAACGTCATTGAGTCAGCTTGCCAGTAGCCACTCTAAACCATCAGATGAGCTTGCTCTGGCTGTTTGGCGAGCAAATTTAGTCAGCGAATGTTCAATGCTATTTCAGGCAAATCAGTTGGATGAGGATTGTTTAAGCAGGTTGCTGATGGATGCAAATTTGACCCGTGAGCAGTTCGATATCTACCATGAGAAGTTGAAAATGTTCTAAAAAAAAGCCCCAGTCTAGCTGGGGCTTGATGTCTTTCCTAGGAACTCGCCCTTATGCCCTCGTAGCTTCTTTACTGAAGCAATGAGATATCTGCAGCGTGAAGGAACTGTTCGCGCAGGCTTGATAGCAGGGCTAAGCGGTTATTCTTCAGGGCTTCATCATCTGCCATCACCATCACATCTTCGAAGAAGGTATCGACGCTTTCACGTAGATCGGCGAGCAAAGATAGGGCTTGCTGATAGTTAGCAGCAGCAAACAGAGGTGCTAGTTGAGGCTGAAGCTCATTTAGTTTTTCTGCTAGTGCCTTTTCAGCGCTTTCTACCAATAACTCACTGCTGATGTCAGTGGCAAGTTCACCTTCAACTTTTGCCAGAATATTTGATACACGCTTGTTGGCTGCGGCAAGTGCAGAGGCCTGTTCAAGTCCTCTGAAGTGCGCAACGGCTTTAATGCGGCTATCGAAATCGGCAGGCGCTGTAGGACGTCGAGCCAGTACAGCTAAGATCACATCTACGCTCACACCTTGGTCTTGGTACCAAGCGCGGAAACGACCCATAAAGAACTCAAGTACCTGCTCTGCGGCCTTGTCATTGGTGAGGTTATCACCGTGTAGTTCTTGTGCTTTAGCTATCAAATCTACAAGATCTAGTGGTAGGTTGTTCTCTAAACAGATTCGCAATACACCAATGGCAGCACGGCGTAGTGCAAACGGATCCGCTGCGCCTTTTGGTGCTTGTCCGATGCCGAAAATACCGACCAAGGTATCTAGCTTTTCAGCCAGTGCAACGCAGACAGAGATAGGCGCTGTTGGTACGGTATCGCCAGAGAACTTAGGCTTATACTGCTCAGCAAGAGCTACAGCGACAGCTTCTGTTTCACCATTTAGGCGCGCATAGTGCATACCCATGGTGCCTTGAAGATCGGTGAACTCCATTACCATGTTTGTCATCAGATCTGACTTAGAGAGTAGACCTGCACGTGACGCTTCATCGCTATCTGCATCTATTGAATTAGCAATATAGCCTGCCAGTTGTGAGATACGCTCAACACGCTGCTTGATAGTGCCAAGTTGTTTTTGGAAAACAACCGTTTCTAGGCTTGCAAGGCGAGACTCAAGAGTCTGTTTCTTATCGGTTTCGAAGAAGAACTCTGCATCGGCAAGACGTGGACGAACCACTTTCTCATTACCAGAGATGATCACTTGAGGATCTTTCGATTCGATATTGGTCACGAAGATGAAGTGAGGTAGTAACTGGCCAGTTTTATCGAAGACAGGGAAGTATTTCTGATCGCCTTTCATGGTGTAAACCAGGGCTTCTGCCGGCACATCGAGGAACTTCTCTTCGAAGTTTGCGGTTAGCACAACTGGCCATTCAACTAGGGAGGTAACCTCCTCAAGTAGATCATCTTCAAGATCTGCAACACCACCAATCTTAGCGGCTGCAGCTTCTGCATCTGCCTTTATGATCGCTTTACGCGCTTCATAATCGGCGAGAACCATGCCTTGCTCTTTCAGTGCTGACAGGTAGTTATCTGCATGATCTAACTCAAAACTCTTCTTACCCATGAATCTGTGACCGCGAATAACACGAGCCGATTTAACACCAAGTAACTCACCTTCAACCAGCTCACTGCCTAGTAGCATAGTGACTGTGTGTACTGGACGGATAAATTGAGTCTTGCTTGTTCCCCAACGCATTGGTTTAGGAATTGGTAGTTTATCGAGGGCACGTTGTGCCATGTCATTGATAAGGCTTTTAGTTTCAACACCAACAACTTTAGCTTGGTGAAGTAGCCATTCACCTTTATCTGTTTTTAGACGCTCAGCTTGTTCAACAGTAATACCGTTACCACGAGCCCAGCCCATGGCGGCTTTAGTTGGGTTGCCATCGGCATCAAATGCTTGAGCAATCGCAGGTCCGCGCTTCTCAACGACCTTGTCAGCCTGTGCTAGAACTAACTGGTTTACAGTAAAGGCTAGGCGACGAGGAGCTGCGTGCCATTGGGCCGATTCGAAGCTTAGTTCTGCTTTTTCAAGTTCATCGGTAAAGTTGCTAACAAAAGACTCAGCCAGTTTGCGCAGGGCTTTTGGAGGCAGCTCTTCGGTACCAACTTCAATGAGTAAGTTTTCAAAATTCATTCTATATACCTCTACTTACACATTGGGAAGCCAAGAGCTTCACGGGCTTGATAATAGGATTCTGCTACGCCTTTGGCCATAGTACGAACGCGGAGAATATAACGCTGGCGCTCTGTTACTGAGATTGCGTGGCGAGCATCTAGCAGGTTAAATGCGTGGGATGCTTTCATTACCTGCTCATAGGCTGGCAGCGGAAGCGGCTTCTCTAAGGTCAACAGGCGCTGACAAGCAACTTCACAGTCATCAAACATCTTAAATAGTACATCGACGTCAGCATGTTCGAAGTTATAGGTTGATTGCTCAACTTCATTTTGATGGAAGATATCACCATACATGACTTTGCCCATTGGGCCATCGGTCCACACTAGGTCGTAAACACTGTCTACTTCCTGAATATACATGGCCAGACGCTCAAGACCGTAAGTGATCTCTCCGGTTACTGGGCTACATTCAAGTCCGCCAACTTGCTGAAAGTAGGTGAACTGTGATACTTCCATACCATTTAACCAGACTTCCCAGCCTAGGCCCCAAGCGCCCAATGTTGGTGACTCCCAGTTATCTTCTACGAAGCGGACATCATGGACGTTCATATCGACGCCAAGGGCTTCAAGTGAGCCTAAGTAGAGCTCTTGAATATTGCTTGGTGAAGGCTTTAGAACGACCTGATACTGATAATAGTGCTGAAGGCGATTTGGGTTTTCACCGTAGCGGCCATCAGTAGGGCGGCGACATGGCTGCACATAAGCACTGCTCATTGGCTCTGGACCTAATGAACGTAGGAAAGTCTGTGGGTGGAATGTACCAGCACCAACCTCCATGTCCAGAGGTTGAACGATAGCGCAACCTTGCTGCGCCCAGTATTCCTGCAGGGTCATAATGAAGCCCTGGAATGTCTTTACGTCATGTTTCGTCGTCATGTCTACTATCTACGCCGTCAAGATGAAACCAACCTCTCAATTATGCTATTTCAGCATGCAGAGCTAGTTTGGAAATTTAAAAAATGGTTTCGATTATACCTTGAAGAAAAAGGCATATGTAGGTTATTTTTTATCTCATCAAATAAAACTTGGAATTTTTACCATGGAAAAGCAACGTTGTAGCTGGGTTGGCGCTGATGATCTATATCAAGCCTATCATGATGAGGTGTGGGGAAGGCCTGTTTTTGATAGCCAAGAGCTGTTTGCTAAGCTCTGCCTTGACGGTCAACAGGCGGGTTTATCTTGGATCACTATCCTTAAAAAGCAGCATAATTATGAAGCCGCTTTCGCCAATTTTGACCCTGCTATCATTGCCAAGTTTGATGATGATAAAGTGGAGGAGTTACTACTTGATAAAGGGATTGTGCGTAACCGATTAAAGGTTAACTCGATCATCAAAAATGCTCGTGCTTATATGACTCATTTTTCTGACACTCAGGGTGATGATTTCTCTACGTTTATTTGGAGTTTTGTCGGGGGAAAGCCCATAGTTAACAAGTTTAACTCTATGTCAGAAGTACCTGCTCAAACGCCTGAGTCTGAAGCTATGTCTAAGGCCTTGAAAAAACTAGGCTTTAATTTTGTTGGCCCTACTATCTGTTATGCCTTTATGCAAGCTGTAGGCTTGGTAAATGATCATACAACAGATTGTTTTTGCTATGATTTAGGTGAGCCGAGGAAAAGCTAAGAAAGATCCTAGGAAGGATAAAGGCAGGCGTGAATGCTTCGCTCACGGATTACGGAAGGTTCGAAAGCTCACTTATTTATCCGTCATCCTAAACTTGTTTCAGGATCTACTTTCTTTGCTTCTTGTTTTTCTAGCTTGTCTTTATCAGCTTACAAATAAAAAGGAGTGTTCCACGTGGAACACTCCTTTTTGCATTTGGAAGTCTTTGGCTTTTCACAAATCAACATCGCGAAGCGATTTCAATTATTTTTTGGCTTTTTCACTTAAAAAATAATTTTTATGAAATATAAATTTGCGCCCAAAGTTAGCCAGATTTTAAAATTAAAAACCGCTCTTAAAGTTCAAAAAAGAACGGCTTTCGCTTATCTTCCTCTCCATTTAGTTGATCCATTGTCTCGGCATTATAAAGTTTGCCATTGACCATGGTGTGGGTGACCCTATCTGTGACTCGAATATCTTCCAGCGGGTTACCGTCAATAACAATCAGGTCGGCAAGTTTACCCTGCTTGATCGAACCAATTTGATGATCCATCGCAAAATGTTTTGCAGGATTGATTGTTGCGGTTTTTAATACCTCAAGGTTCGACATGCCACCTTGGGCAAACATCCACATCTCCCAGTGAGCAGCTAAACCTTCACGTTGACCATGAGCACCGATATTTGGCTTAATGCCTAAATCGTTCATCTCATTGGCCACTCGTGCCACATTGAAATGGTTGTAGTGTTCATCTGGTGCCGTTGGGCGACGCATAGAACGCGCTTGGAGTAGATCCCCTGGCACATATTGAGAGAGACGAGGATGAGCCCAAACATCAGTTTTATCATACCAGTAGTTCTCACCAGAGATACCACCGTAAGCAACTACCAGAGTAGGGGTGTAACCCACTTCAGTCTGACTCCAGAACTGCTTAATGTCGTTGTAGATGGCACCAGCTGGAAGTGAATGCTCGATACCTGTATGACCGTCAGCGATCATCGTCAGGTTATGTTGCAGTAAGCTTCCACCTTCTGGAACCACCATCATCTCAAGTTCACGGGCTGCTGCTATCACTTGTTGTCTCTGGTTACGTCTCGGTTGGTTGTAGCTCTTAACGCTGAAAGCACCGACTTTTTTAAGACGTTCTAGATGGAATTTAGCATCGTCGAGTGAGTCTATGTGTGAGGTGTAACCTGGTGCATTTGCACCATAAAGAATGGTACCGGTTGAGAAGATACGAGGGCCTGCAATATTACCTGCTTTCTGTTGCTCTGATGCGGCAAAGATCTCAGTTGTGTCATTGGATGGATCATGAATGGTGGTGACACCCAGTGCAAGGTTTGCGTATAGTTCCCAGTTTTGTTGCGGGATTATTTCGTTCTCGCCCTGTGCACCATGAGCGTGAGCATCGAATAGACCCGGCATCAAACTCTTACCTTTAATGTCGATCACCAGAGCATCGCTTGGTACTTCAGTACTGGCATCACCAACGCTGACAATATGGTTATCTTTGACAATTACGATACCATTTTCTATCACCTTATCGTCTTCCATTGTGATGATATTGCCACCGACAAATGCAACTGTTCCACGTGGAACATCTGCTTTTTGAGTAAATCCAAGGTCGGTAATTTTCGGCTCTGCTGCCTTATCTGCTTTGCTATCAGAGGCTGTGGACTTATCTGTTCCATAGGAGTTGTCGACTGCCACTTGGTAAAGTTCAGGACCTAAAGTCCAGTAAAGCTGGTCGCTATCATTGTTCCAGCTGATACTCTCACCTGCACGGACACTGAGTTGAGTCACTGGAAGGTTGTTAGCTTTAGGACCGATATTGATGGTCTCACCATGCTTAGCAAAAGGGGTGACAAAAACCTTAAAACGTTCGGCGAAGGCGAGCTGCTTTCCATCGGGAGAGACGCGAAACTCTGTGGCATGCTTACTGGTATAGTGAACACGTTTTTGAAAACCGTTTAGGTTGATGGAAGCCAGTTCAGGTGTTTCACCGTGATCCATAAAGTAGACACGATCTGAGTCGGCACCAAATTGCGGTTGATAGCCGTCAGGAGTGATCTTAATACTCTCTTTACCTTTGATATCGACGCGGTAAAGACCGGTTTCTTGAGACCAAGTTCTCGGCGTTATATAGCCGCCTTTAGCCTTGCGATAAACCACGAATGAGCCGTCAGGAGAGAAGGTGGGTTCTACATATTTGCCAGGCTCTTTGGTTAAGGTTTTAGCTCGCTTGTTTCTGACATTGACGACACGGACACTACCTTGCTTTTCATCATCCCATGTTGAAAAGACAATGCTTTTCCCATCACGTGACCACTGAGGAAATAGTTCTCTTAGCTCGGAATCGAGCTTAGTTAGTCGCGTTCGCTTGCCATTAGCTAGGGATTTGACCCAAAGTTTACCCAATGCTTCATAGACGACTTTTTTACCATCTGGTGATACCTGAGCCATTCGTAGCATCTTCACATCGAACTTATCTTGATCTAAGTTTTGAGTGAAGCGAACTGCAGGTTGCACATCGAGTTTAGTTTTAACGGAGAAGGGGATCTGCTCAACTGACTTAGATTCGACATCTAGCTTATTGATCTTGCCGCCAGCCCAGAAGACAATCTCTTGGTTGTCACTGGTCCAGCTCATGCTTGGGTAGACGCCATGAATAGCCCAGGTCTCCTGCATATCTCTGTCGAGCTTGCCGTAAAGCTTATCGATTTTACCCGACTTAAGATCTAGTAGGTATAAAGATGATTGAAATCCGTCGCGCTTGATATAGGCAAGTTTAGTACCATCAGGACTTGGGGTTGGGCGAATAGCACCACCTGTGCCCTCGATTAATACCTCTATATCACCGGTTTGAGTATCATAACGCTTTATTTTGTAGATCCCTTTGACCGAATCTTTTGAGTAGTGGAAGGTCTTTCCTGGGGTTGCATCTTGGCTGAAGTAGATATAGCGGCCGTCTGGAGAGTAGGCGGGTTCGCCTAGATCTTTCTGTTCGTTAGGTCGCTCAGTGAGTTTGACGCCTTCTCCACCAGCAACATGGTACATCCAAACTTCACCAGCGCCTAAGCTACGTGAACCTGTGTAATGTTTACGGGCAACTAGGTATTGAGAGTCAGGGCTCCAGGCTGGACTATTGAGCAGCCTAAATGTTTCCTCTGTTACCGCTCTAGGGTTGCTACCATCGGCTTCCATTATCCAGATATTATCACCGCCATCCTCATCTGAGGTGAAAGCGATATATTTACCATCTGGGCTATATACTGGCTGCATCTGCCAAGCGATCCCTTCAGCGAGCACTTTGGCTTCGCCACCCTCTATCGGCATCTGGTAGATATCACCTAGCATGTCGAATACGATATTTTTACCGTTTGGGCTGACACTAACGTTCATCCAAGTGCCTTCGGTTACATTGATATCGACCTTTTCTAATGGCGCATTGGCCGGTGCATTGACCTGCCATTTGGCCTCTTTTTTATCACTAGACTCTTCGGCAAAAGAGGGGGAGCTGAAGCTGAGCGCTATAGCCGCGTACAGTGGCGTTAATTTATGTTTTAACATTGGTGGGTCCCTTAATAGATCTGCTGTGCATCTCTATGATGGCCGCGGTGCGGCATTTTTAGTTATTGTTAGGGTTAACTGCTTGGTTAAACTTGTTGTAGGTATTGGTGTTTCTTTAAAATATTTGGTGTTATTTATCGCATATTTAGCTGAGCAGGAAAACAAAAACAGTGTAGTAATTTTGTTAAAGGATGTTGGGGATGGGGATGAAAGGTTCAGTAACAAACATCTTGTGCTATTTGCTACTGGAGTAGATGGTTTTTTATGAATTAGCTGGTAAGTGAAAGTTACTCTGGGAGCTCTGAAATGGTGACAAGATCACCTTGAGATATTTGTGCATCATTGAGTACTCGGCAGGTAACACCACCTCGCCAATCTGGAGTCAGCGCTTTTTCTAAGCCTGCTTGTGCTATCTCCATCTTCTTGCAGGGATCGGTTTCACCTGTGATAAGCAACTCTAAGCTTCCAATTTTTAATAGCTTACCTCTATCTGAAGCCGAAAAACTGTAATCTTGGATAAGTAGGTTAGCGCGTCGTGTTATCCACGGAAGGGGTTTATTAAGCTCAAGACAGACTAGGCTCCATTGCTCCTGTGACATTACAGTGACCTGTCGCTTTCCTGGCCGGCCAAAAAAGTCCTGTTCCACGCCAGCTGATTTGGTAACTTGAGCTGTATTGACAAGCGTCATTGGGCCTTGCTTTACCGGTTTAAATCCTATAGCTGTTAGTGTTGGCATTTTGGCTCCTGCTACTTTCATGTTCTTTTAAGTGCTGAAAGCTTAGATTCGCCTATAAGCCTTTTTGGATCAAGTATTGATAGGGGGTTGTCTCTGTTTGGCTGGCAAGCAGCTTATGATCCATAAATTCGCAGAAGCTAGGAATATCACGAGTGGTTGCTGGGTCATCGGCAATGATAAGTAAGGTTTCACCTTGAGCCATCTTACGCACTGATTTGCGAACCATCATTACGGGTTCCGGACATCTGAGTCCAAGTGCGTCGAGTTGATGTTGTGCTTCTGAAAATTGATTGCTCATGTGTGTAGCCTAATTGCCAAGGTCGTTTTAACAGGGGAGGCTAATATTACGCTAGCCTTAAAACGATGCCAAGTTAGGCAGGTGAATTTGTGAAGTTATGCTTAACAAGTGGCAGATGTTCCACGTGGAACATTTAGATGCTAAACCGTCAGAGGGGTAAAGTTTGCCTTGGTTAACTGCTGCAGGCTCGCTGGAGTCAGCTCGATATCAAGTCCGCGCTTACCACCACTAACATATATCTGTTCAAGTGACTCTGCACTGATATCGATGAAAGTGGCAAGAGGGCGTTTTTGACCTAAGGGACTGACACCGCCCAGTACGTAACCCGTTGAGCGTTCCACCTCCTGTGCCGATGCCATCGCAGCCTTCTTTACGCCAGCTGCTTTAGCTAAGAGCTTCATATTGAGCTTCTCAGCTACAGGAATGATGGCGACAACGAGCTTTTCATTGTCTAGTTTGGCCACTAAGGTTTTAAAGACCAAGGAGGGATCTAAACTTAGCTTAGTGGCGGCCTCAATCCCATAAGCGCCTGCATTGGCATCATGATGATATTCAAGGATACGGTACGCTTGTTTTGCACGTTTCAGGCTGTTGATTGCTGGTGTCATAACTCAATGCTCATTAGGTTATTAGATCTCGCTTCATGATCAATAAATCGATGTCACAGTATTTTACCTCCTCTACAGCTTTCCACCCCATCTTTTTATAGAGTCCTCCTGAGAGATCTTCAGTTTGCAAGTAAAGCTGTTGGACGTTTAGCTGCTTAGCCTTGGTAACGATAGCTTCTAGCAGAGCTTGGCCTGCACCATTGCCACGATGAGACTCACACACGTAAACGCCTCCTAACCAATGTGAGTCGCTAGGGTAGAGAGAGTTTTCCTGAAATCTTAGTTGAGCGGCGGCGATTAAAGATCGTTTTTTAGTTGCGACTAGCATCAATGGAATCGTGTCGGAATTGAGGTACTCGGCGAGCTTGATCTCCAGAGCGATTGTGGAGCGACTCTCTTTGTCAGAGCCATCATCGATATAGCCCCACTGATCGCTATACCATTTTGCGATTTGAGGAATAAAATTTGGCTTATCCTTAAGTAAATTAATTTCCATATTATCAACCTAGTTATCGTATGTTCTAGGGATACAATAGCCTGATGAATTTTTACTGTAAATAAAAACGGCAAGCTCACAGAGCTTGCCGTTTAGTTAATATCGATTGGGTATTAACGCAATAAAATCTATCCAGATCTATGGGCGTTCAAATACGGTTGCGATACCTTGTCCTAGACCGATACACATGGTTGCTAAACCATATTTTGCATCTTTGGCTTCCATCAGATTGATCAGTGTTGTCGAGATACGAGCGCCTGAACAACCTAGTGGATGACCTAGCGCAATAGCGCCACCGTTAAGGTTAATCTTCTCATCAACCACATCCATCAAACCAAGATCTTTAACACATGGTAGAGACTGAGCGGCGAAGGCTTCGTTAAGCTCGATAACATCGAGATCATCAATTGTTAGGCCTGCACGCTCTAGCGCTTTCTTTGTGGCAGGTACTGGGCCGTAACCCATGATTGCCGCATCACAACCAGCAACAGCCATTGAGCGAATGCGTGCACGGATAGGTAGGCCTAACGCTTTGGCTTTCTCCTCTTCCATAACTAGCATGGCTGATGCGCCATCAGAGAGAGCCGATGAGGTGCCTGCGGTTACTGTGCCGTTTGCTGGATCGAAAGCTGGGCGAAGACCCGACAGTGATTCCATTGAGGTCTCCGGACGGATCACTTCGTCATGCTCAACCTTGATCAAAACGCCGTTAGCATCATGACCTTCGACTGGGTGGATCTCATTTGCAAAGCGACCCTCAACCGTTGCAGCGTGAGCACGTTGATGTGAACGTACTGCAAACTCATCTTGCTGTTCACGGCTAATGCCATGCATCTTACCCAGCATCTCAGCGGTAAGACCCATCATGCCTGAGGCTTTCGCGACATTGTTAGCAAGACCTGGGTGGAAATCGACACCGTGGTTCATCGGGACGTGACCCATGTGCTCGACGCCGCCAATAATGAAGGTATCACCTTGGCCCGTCATGATGGCACGTGCCGCTTGATGTAGGGCATCCATAGATGAACCACATAGACGGTTTACGGTAACAGCACCAGCCTCTTTCGGAATGCCAGCAAGTAGAGCGGCATTACGAGCGATATTGAAACCTTGCTCTAAGGTTTGCTGTACACATCCCCAAATCACATCTTCGATATCTTTTGGATCTAGTTTTGGATTGCGAGCCAAGAGGGCTTTCATTAACTCTGCAGAGAGTGTCTCTGCGCGTACATTTCTAAATACTCCAGCCTTAGAACGGCCCATGGGAGTACGGATGCAATCTACGATAACTGCTTGTTTCATTGTTCTATTCCTTCCCACTTATTAAGCTTGATAGTAGCTGCCATTATTAGCGGCGAGTTCGCGCATCGCATCAGTCACTTGGTATAGTCCACCTAAGTGGGCGTACTTATCAGCAAGTGCGACGAAATTAGCGACACCCATGGTATCGATATAGCGGAATACACCACCTCTAAATGGTGGGAAGCCAAGACCAAATACTAGCCCCATATCAGCTTCTGCAGGCGTTGCGATAATCCCCTCTTCGAGACAACGAACTGTTTCGATAATCATAGGGATCATAGTACGAGCGATAATCTCATCGGACTCAAATGCCTTTAGTTCACCAAACTCTGCGCCAAGTAGCTCATAGCTCTTTGGGTCGAGATCTTTCTTTGGTTTGCCGCGGCGGTCTACTGAGTAAGCGTAGAAACCTTTATTGTTCTTCTGGCCGAAACGCTCTGACTCAAACATGATATCGATGGCATCTTTGCCATCTTTACCCATGCGATCAGGGAAACCTTCAGCCATTACTGCTTGAGCATGATGACCGGTATCGATACCGACAACATCAAGCAAGTATGCAGGACCCATAGGCCAACCAAACTGCTTCTCCATCACTTTATCGATTGCCGCGAAATCTGCGCCATCGGCGAGTAAGCCGCTAAAGCCAGCAAAGTAAGGGAAGAGTACGCGGTTTACGAAGAAGCCTGGGCAATCATTAACAACGATAGGTGTCTTACCCATCTTACTGGCATAAGCCACGACCGAAGCGATAGTCTCTTCAGAGCTGTTTTCGCCACGAATAACTTCAACAAGTGGCATCTTATGCACTGGGTTAAAGAAGTGCATTCCACAGAAGCGTTCAGGCTTCTTAAGACTCTTAGCTAGCAGGTTGATTGAGATGGTTGAGGTGTTTGATGTGATGATGGCATCGTCACTGACATTTTGCTCAACTTCAGTAAGCACCATGGATTTTACTTTTGGATGCTCGACAACGGCTTCGACCACAACATCGACATCTTTAACTGGTGCGTAGTCCAGTGTTGCGGTGATGTTGTTCAGTACTTTAGCCATCTTCTCTGGTGTAGAGCGGCCACGCTTAATTTGAGCGGCTAATAGCTTAGATGCTTCGCCTAGGCCAAGATCAAGCGCTGGCTGTGCGATATCTTTCATCACAATTGGTGTGCCTTTGCTGGCACTCTGGTATGCGATACCACCACCCATGATGCCTGCACCAAGTACAGCTGCACTGTCGACATTTTTAGCTAACTTACCGGCTTTCTTAGCTTTGCCTTTGACTAGTTGGTCATTAAGGAAGATACCGATTAGTGCCTGTGCTACGTCGGTTTTAGCGAGCTTGATAAAGGCTTGATGCTCGACCATTAATGCGTCAGCGCGTTCACTGCGAGCAGCTTGCTCGATAACGCTAATCGCTGTCATCGGCGCTGGGTAGTGTTTGCCAGCAATCTTAAATACCATGCCCTTAGCGGTGGCGAATGACATCATAGCTTCAAGCTTAGGTAGGTTTAGCGGAGCCTGCTTTTTGGCGCGGCGTGCCTGCCAATCTAACTTTTCAGTTAAGGCTTCTTTCAATATGGCGATAGCCGATGCTTCTAAATTCTCTGGGGCAACAACTGCGTCGATAGCGCCAACTTTAAGAGCGGCTTCTGGTTTATGATCTTTACCCGTCGTGATCCACTCCAGTGCGTTATCGGCACCAATAAGGCGAGGCAGACGAACTGTGCCACCAAAACCTGGAATTAATCCTAGCTTAGTTTCTGGTAGGCCAAGCTTGGCTGTGGTATCTGCAATACGGAAATCCGTTGCGAGTACGGTTTCAAAACCGCCACCCAGTGCAAAGCCATTAATGGCTGAGATAGTGGGGAATGGCAGGTCTTCAATCTTATTGAAAACAACGTTTGCTTCAGCAATCCAAGGAAGAAGTACACTCTCCTCTTGAGCAAATAGACCGAGAAACTCAGTGATGTCAGCACCGACAATAAAAGCGCCTTTTCCTGAAGTCAGAACTAGACCTTGAATATTCGTGTCTTGCTTAATTGCGTCTAATGCAGCATTGAGTGAGTCTATTGTCTCTCTGTCTAGTTTATTGACAGAGCCGGCAGCGTTAAAGCATAACCGAGCAATATTGTCTTCAAGTAACTCAACCTGAATCGTAGGACTTTGGTAGATCATTGCTTGCTTCCTTTTGCGTGATACCCGTCTTAGAATGTTGTGACTGTAGGGTCTGTTTACCCGGGTAATTTCTCTATCTCGCCTTAGGTCATCATCTGACCAGTTGCTGTCAGTGTGCGACGAAATCAAATAAATTACAACACCCAATTTAAACACTTGTTTGATTGTTGCTTAAGTAGAGTGATTTTTATGCTTTATGTTAAACTGTTTTTAGTTACAGATTTGCTTCCGATTTAAAGAATTAGAATTAATAATAGGATAAAAGATATGGATCAACTGGCTAATCATTTTAAATCTCACATAGCAGAATTAAATCATCGTGTTGCTGAGATTATCTCCCGTGAAAACCTCTCAGGTTTAGTGATCCATTCCGGTCAACCTCACCGTCAGTTTCTTGATGATATGGACTACCCCTTTAAGGTGAATCCGCACTTTAAAGCTTGGCTACCTATTTTAGATAATCCTCACTGCTGGTTATTGGTCAATGGACGAGATAAACCACAATTGATCTTTTATCGCCCCGTTGATTTTTGGCACAAGGTTGCCGACCTTCCTGATGCTTTCTGGACAGAACATGTGGAGATAAAACTGCTCACTAAAGCCGATAAAGTGGCTGAACTTTTACCAAGTGATATCAGTCAGTGGGCTTATATTGGTGAGCACTTAGATGTGGCTGAAGTACTTGGATTTAAAACCCGTAATCCAGATGCTGTGATGAGCTATCTTCACTATCACAGAGCAAGTAAGACACAATATGAGTTGTGCTGTTTACGTAACGCAAACGAGATAGCTGTTAAGGGTCATCTTGCTGCTAAAAATGCCTTCTTTAATGGTGGGAGCGAGTTTGAGATCCAGCAGGAGTATCTGACTGCAACAAATCAGGGGGAGAATGAGGTACCTTACAGTAATATCGTGGCCCTCAATGAGAACGCTGCTATTTTGCATTACACCAAGTTAGAGAGTGTGCGCCCTGAGAGTAGAAACTCCTTCCTTATCGATGCTGGGGCTAACTTTTTTGGCTACGCTTCAGATATCACCCGTACTTACGCTTTCGAAAAAAATATCTTCAGTGAGCTTATTGAGGCCATGGATAAGATGCAACTTGAGATCATCTCTATGATGCGCCCCGGTGTGAAGTACGTGGACCTGCATATTGCAACTCATCAAAAACTGGCCAAGATATTAGTCGATTTCGATATCGCCTCAGGGGATCCTCAGTCACTAGTGGAGCAGGGCATTACCAATGTTTTCTTCCCCCATGGACTAGGGCATATGTTGGGGCTTCAGGTTCATGATATGGGGGGATTCCTCCATGATGAGCGCGGCACCCATATTGCCGCTCCTGATGCACATCCATTTTTGCGATGTACACGTACATTAGCCGCAAATCAGGTGCTGACTATCGAGCCGGGTCTTTATATCATTGACTCTCTGCTAAATGAGTTAAAACAGGATAATCGTAAGAAACAGGTGAACTGGCAGACTGTTGACCTTTTGCGTCCATTTGGTGGGATCAGAATTGAAGATAATGTCATCGTTCATGCTGATCAAAATGAGAATATGACTCGTGATTGTGGCTTAAATTGATCTGCTTCGCACCTCAATTTTAGTTCACTGCGTGGCGAGCAGATTATTGTTTAAGAGATGGAAGTTATCTCGTTGGATTTGATGTGTATTGGCATAAAGAATGGAAATTATTGCATGTATGTTTTTAAAGTGGTGAGCGATATTGACTGACAGTTATCGGATCCCGTCGGCTGAATTGATTATAGAGGAGGAGATAAAGCATAGTCGCTTTATCTCTTTTCTTTTTCACTGCCAGTCTTACGAAGAGCTTAAGTGTGCACTCACTAACATAAAAGCTGATTACCCTGGAGCTAACCACTATTGCTATGCTTTTGTCGCTGCTGAGCCTGATAATACCGTCGCTATGGGCTCCAGTGATGATGGTGAGCCATCAGGTAGTGCTGGTCGTCCTATGTTGGCGACTTTGCAGGGTGCCGATGTGGGTGAGATAGGTGCCGTTGTGGTGCGTTATTTTGGTGGTACTAAGTTAGGTGTTGGTGGATTAGTGAGAGCATATAGCTCAGGGATAAAACAGGGGCTGACTCAGCTAGAGACTCAGTTAAAACAGATCCGTTATCCCGGCTTACTTGTATGTGATTATGGCCAGCTTAAAGATGTTGAGTATCTATTAGCGCAATATGATGGCGTGATTGAGGAGCGGGACTTTATGGAGAAGGTGACCCTCAACTTTGCGATCCCTAAGCGGTTTCAAACTGAATTAAACCGTGACCTAGCAACCATGAGCCAAGGGCTTTTAGCGGCTAAGTTTGATTTTCAGAAGAGTGATTCAACCCATTAATTTGTTTCTGTGATGGGTTACCATTTTGTGAGAAACTAGCATTCGTGGCCGAATTGCCACCTATGGAAAATGGACGTGATAAAACCTGAATGCAATATAGAACAATAATAAGAATCACTGGATTCTTAATGGGACTCTTCTCCCTATCACTGCTTCCTCCAGCCTTGGTTGCGGTGATCTACAAAGATGGTGGTGGTACCGCTTTTATCCAGGCTTTTTTTCTCAGTCTCTTTTTAGGCTTCCTGCTCTGGTACCCTAATCGTAGACACAAAAAAGATCTTCGAACTCGTGAGGGCTTCTTGCTGGTCGTGTTGTTTTGGGCCGTATTGGGATCTATCGGTGCAGTGCCATTCATCTTCACGAATCAACCAGATCTGAGCATAACCGACAGTTTTTTTGAATCCTTCTCTGCACTCACGACCACAGGGGCGACTGTGATTGTTGGTCTGGATTCTCTTCCTAAGGCCATTCTCTTCTATCGACATCTGCTGCAGTGGCTGGGTGGCATGGGGATCATTGTACTCGCTGTGGCCATTTTGCCTATGTTAGGTATTGGGGGGATGCAGTTATACCGGGCCGAGATGCCTGGACCTGTAAAAGATAGCAAGATGACCCCACGTATTGCCGAAACCGCTAAGGCGCTTTGGTATATCTACTTTGCGCTGACTATCGCCTGCGCCGTGGCTTATTGGCTGGCAGGGATGGATGTGTTTGACGCCATCTGTCACTCATTCTCAACCATAGCCATAGGTGGCTTCTCTACCCATGATGCCAGTATGGGTTACTTTGATAGCACTGCGATAAACATGGTTTGTGTGGTGTTTCTATTGATCGCTGCGCTTAATTTTAGTTTGCACTTTGCCGCGTTTACACGGCGGGGGATCAACCTGAAGATCTACTTTAAAGATGCGGAATTTAAAGCCTTAGTGATAGTGCAGTTGGTGCTCACGGGGATCTGTTTTGGTGTGCTATACCACTCGGGGATCTATGACTCCCCCGAGCAGACATTAGATTTCGCTCTATTTCAGGCGGTATCTATCTCGACGACGGCAGGTTTCGGTACCGAGAGCTTCCATATGTGGCCGCTGTTTCTTCCTATGCTACTCATCTTCTCCAGCTTTATCGGTGGCTGTGGTGGTTCTACCGCTGGCGGCATCAAGGTGATACGTATGATCTTGTTGTTAAAGCAGGGCTCGAGAGAGTTAAAGCGTCTTGTCCATCCCAGAGGCATGTTCTCAATCCGTATCGGTGATAAGGCCCTGCCAGATAGAATTATCGATGCTGTGTGGGGCTTCTTCTCAGCTTACGCTTTGGTATTTGTGCTCTGTATGCTGCTATTGATGGCGATGGGAATGGATAACATCACAGCATTTAGCGCCACCGCGGCTTGTCTTAATAACCTAGGCCCAGGCCTTGGTGAAGTGGCGAGTAATTATGCCAGTATAGGTGATGGTGAGAAGTGGGTACTGTTAATGGCCATGCTGTTTGGTCGGCTTGAGGTGTTCACCTTGCTCGTGCTGTTTACCCCTACATTCTGGAAAAACTAGCAAACACTACTTTAGGATTATTGATGAATAAGACGCTTATTATCTACTCGACGGTTGACGGACAAACCCGTGCAATTTGTGAGTTAATGAAAGGGGTAAATCAAACCGCTGAAAGTGAGGTGACATTGGCTTCACTTGAGGAGGCCAAAGCGTTGAGTTTGGCTGACTTTGACAAGGTGATGATCGGTGCCAGTATTCGATATGGTAAGCACAGGCCTGAACTTTATCAGTATATCAATAATCATCATGCGGTACTGAGTGCCAAGCCCAATGCGTTTTTTACCGTGAATGTAGTGGCAAGAAAGCCTGAGAAAAACACTCCAGAAACGAACCCCTATATGAAGAAGTTTCTTGAGCTATCGCTGTGGAAGCCTCAGCAGTTAGGTGTCTTTGCCGGTAAAATCGATTACCCAAAATACCGTTTTTTTGATAAGACCATGATACGTTTTATCATGTGGATGACTAAGGGGCCCACGGATACATCGGGCACTTATGAGTTTACCAACTGGCAGCAGGTTGAGGAGTTTGGCAAGGCATTTGCCGATAGATAGATTTTGATTTTCACCTATAAAAAAGCCTGCTTTAAGCAGGCTTGCTTGTTTCTAGAACTGCTAATTCCAGTGGTTCATCGTTAAGCGCAGTACTGCTTATGCAGTATGGAGATCACTTCTGTGACCTGCTCATTTTTAAGCTTATAGAAAACAACCTGAGAGCTCTTGCGTGTAGAGACAAGATCTTGTGCCCGTAACACAGCTAAGTGTTGTGATAGTGCAGACTGGCTTAGCGGGACAGTTTCATTCAACTCAGTGACGCTATATTCATTCTCAAGTAATAAACATAAGATCATCAAGCGGTAGGGATTGGCGATCGCCTTTAGCCACTTTGCTGCATTTTCTGCATTAGATACCATAGCATCTACATCGATTTCTTTTTGCATAGGGTGACTCACTCCTAGGATTAGCCAATTCTAATTGAGTTGTTCTGTAATGACAATGATACCGACCCTAGTCGAGATCTCAATTTTGAGTGTAAATTATATGAGCTAGCGCTAATTTGTGATCAATTATCCTGTTTATTCTTCGACAGACTGAAACAATATAGGAAGCTATCAAGATTATAAATTAGGCATATGAATGAAATCTATTCTCGTACTGTATTACTCCCGAGGCGGGCATACCGCTAAAATTAGTCGTGCCATTGCTGAGCATATTGAACACCAAGGCCATAAATCTCGGGTGATGCATATTAGCGAAGCGGTAAAAGAGGGGCTAGATTGGGCCAAGTATGACAGCGTCGCACTGGGAGCTTGTGTCATGTATGGCAGCTACGATAAAAGTGTTTTTGCGTTTACAACCGAGCATCAAGCCGCCCTTAGTGAGAAACCAAACAGCTTCTACAGTGTCAATGTGGTGGCGCGTAATCCAGAAAAGCGTGTGCCTGAAAACAACAAGTATCTGCAGAAGTTTATTGAGCTTTCACCTTGGAAGCCAAACGATGTCAAAGTGATTGCTGGTAAGGTCGATTACCCCTCATGGCGCTGGTGGGACAGACTCGCTATTCAGCTCATCATGAAGATGACGGATGGACCAACTGATCCTAAATCAGTTATCGATTACACCGACTGGGATGACGTTAAGCTTTATGCTGAACATCTGATCCGTTTGGCTGATTAGTTATACCAACCAGTATAAGAAAGTGATCTACTCAGAGTGTTTTTTGGAAAACTAATTTAAGGTGAATGATGGAGCTGGGGAGCCTTTTTCTTGGTTACTTTCCAGTTCTTCTCAGAGATATATCACCGCTGATGATTTCGGCGCGCTCACCTATGATGTTGATAAGTTTTGCTTCTATGTGCATCGACATAGGAAAATTCATATCTGGTTGCTTGATTATCACCTCTGCATAGGTTCTGTGCCGATTAGATAGGAAATAGTATCTTCCATCCCATACACAGTCGAAGTAGAAGTTAGGCTCGCTTAGGTTGATGTTCTCCAATCTGTTTTTTGAATTAACGAGGTAGCTCTCTGTGGTGATAATACTGCAGCGGTTTTGCTGCGAACCGTCACTGAACTTGTAGATAAGCGCAGGTTTGTTAGCCAGCTTTCCTTCGCTGCCCCCTAGGTAAGTGGTGAGTTCAATAACGGTGGCGTGTGTCTTTATCGGTAATAAGATAACTGGGAATATTATTGAGGCCGTTCGAAGCAGAGATGGCATTGTGAGCTCTTTTCCTCTTGCTAGATTTCAATTGGGTCTATTTAAAATCTCACTAGTGTATAGAATGCTCTTAGATAGTGCTTTGTGCAATATCTTATTGATATCAGAGGCTTAATTTGTAACTTCTAATTCAGGAAGAACTTGTTCTTGATGAACGATGAGGTCGATATAAGGTTGGATATGGTTGGATATGGTGGTACTGGGGAACTGATTGGCTTGGAAATCACTGAAAACTTGATCTTGGTTTCTCGGAAACTCTCCCTTGGATTAAAGTTCTACTGGTTCTTTAGTGGGCCTTCGAATGAAGTCTGATTACATTTTTTGATCTGATTCATTTGACTAGTTTGGTATTGGGGGGGGATTGAAGGTCATTCCTTCATTTACAATCAACTGCCTGCTGCAGGCTTATGTGCAAGTAATCTCTCGGTACGCTGTAAACCCGTCCATGGGCGCTCTACGATTTCATCCCTGAAATCGAAGTCCTCGAGCTCACTTACACCGGATAATTTATCTCTTCGATTTGGTTTTACTTGGTAGGATTTAGTTACTCACTATTGCTAATGACATAGCTATCTATAATGATAGATCTTGAGTTGTAGCTGGTTAACATACAAAACAGTGGCCAATATTTTTGTCCACTACATTAATCATAATTAGGCCGAACATGGCAAGGGAAGCCAGAACGCTGGTGTAATTGATACTGATTGACTCGTTGCTGGTTAAACATTTTTCGCAGCGATTATCATAGCTTTTTTGACATGTATAAAAGGCTCTTTGTTGCACACATTGAATATTTCAGTAGAAATCAATTTACCGAAATATTCAAACTCTTCATTATTTGGCGACTTACCATAATAGCTCTGAGCTAAATTAATCAACTTATTGGCCAGTACATCATCGGTGGCAATATATGTACCGTATTGATATAGATTCGGAATGGATTCAAATTCCTTCTCACCAAGGTATACGCTTCTAGAGTCTTCCATAAATTGATGGCATAAGTACTCATGAGACAGATCTAAACTAGTAATATCGTGTGACTCTTGTATAACAGCTACACCCAGTCTCCTTTCTACATCTGAGCCGTCATGTGATTCTTCTAAAAAACTATCATAAGCAGTTACAGGCCAAAGCATTGCTTTGAAGAACAGTGTAGTGTGGTTGGCATAAAAAGCTGTGCGTGATAAGGTTGTGGTTTCACACCAGAAAAAACCTTTGAAAAATCCTTCGTTTTCTACACAGTCAATTTTACGGTCAATTTCGTAATAGATAGTCATACCAGCTGTACCCCAAAGCCACACTGATACAATGACTACCCCCAATGTTTGAATAAACTTAACCATGAATAATATCCATTTCACGACTAAAGAAGTGAGTACAATTTTAGTCGATGATAAAGAAAAGCCTTATAAAGTTTGTGGTAAATAGAAGCATGAATGGATCAGATTTCTAGACATTGACTGGTATCAATTGGTTTTAATACTGAGAAAGACTTTGTGCTCGGCATTTGTGATAAAAGCGCACTGTATATCGGCAACTATAACTTCAAGCGTTTCAACAATTTTCACCGGGTTTGACAAGGTAGGTTCCCCCCATTTTGAAGTCCCTCCTTTGACGTAATAAGGATGTTTAGGCTCAATTAATACTGCAGACAAGGCTGTTTCTTTAAACTTTTTCGCTATTTCAGGGCTAACATTAGCGAAAACACCAATGACATAAGAGCGATCTACAGAGCGGCCATTAGGATAAGGTGTTACAAGTATATCGGCTCCATAAGCAGCTTTTTTATCGAAAATTGCCTTTGTTGTGCGTTCAATAGCCGAGATCTTAGTTTTAACCCCAAAGCTATTTTGACCTGTGTAGGTACCTTTACGCTTATCTTTTGACGACACTACAACATCTATGTTGTCGGAGGAGTATTCAACTTGATCTAAAAAGTTACTGCCATAACCAAAGATTCTAGAATACTTAGTTCTCTTGTTATCAATAGCATAGGATTTAATCGATAGCGTTTTATTGTCAGCATCATAGGTCAATTGGCTAGGATCGAATGATGTGTAGACAAAAAACTTTTTGTTGATTTTATTAGTTGCCACGGTGACTCGGTTATTGAAGGCCGCTGTGGTTTCATACTCATCTTTCAAGTTTGGAATGGTCTTAAGTTGTGAGGCAATATCATCGAAACTTTCAATGTTGATGACATTTTGTAAATGCTCAGAGCAGAGATCTGCATGAGCCATTGTTAGTGAAGGTAGCAGGTAGGGAATTGCTATCCACATAGAAGTAAAGTGCATAATCGGCCTCTACTTGTCATGAAGTGTTGTTACCTAAGTAAGAAGTATAGAGGTTAGCTAGGCATTTACTTACTAAGACTTGGATAAGCCAGAAACAAGGTTGACCGGCGGAGTGTTGTGGATTCTATTGCGGATAAAGGGGTCGGAGCGAATTAGGAAATTAAGATACTTTTTCTAATCAATATCAGCTTAATTCAACTCAATGCACTAACGCATTAATAAGATGGTACGCCCCAACCTAGTGTTAAACTCCAGTTTGTCTGGTTAACAAAGAAGAGGTGGTCATCATGTCTAACTTTCGCGTTATAGGGATTGATTTAGGTAAAAGCACATT
>NZ_JAHZST010000002.1 GCF_019457885.1 Shewanella nanhaiensis | reverse complement strand
AAATCCCTCTAAAGAGCCGTTCGAGACTAGGACGTTGATAGGTCAGGTGTGTAAGCGTTGTGAGGCGTTGAGCTAACTGATACTAATGACTCGTGAGGCTTAACCATACAACCCAGATGGGTTTTACATCAACTTTGGTGTTACAAGCACAAAAGAATACGAACTTGATTTAAGTTGGTCATAAAATGCTCCTGCATTTATGACATACAGTACATCCGTGTACTAAACCCAATTATTTAGAAGCTTTTCAAATTTACCAAATTAGTCTGGAAACAATAGCATTGTGGTCCCACCTGATCCCATCTCGAACTCAGAAGTGAAACGCAATCGCGCCGATGGTAGTGTGGGGTCTCCCCATGTGAGAGTAGGTCATTTCCAGGCGCCTATTTAAGTGAAGAAGCCCTAGCATAAAACGCTAGGGCTTTTTTCGTTTTTAGCCTGGAAAAATGACCACTCGAACATGTGGAAATAGATAGCGCATGTTGAGCATGCCAGATTTCCATGTGTACTCAGAGGGCATAATAAATGGTAGGGTGATGCGCCTACGCTTATCAAGCGAAGCTTGATGTTGGCTCTGAACGTGGAGAGCTGGCTCGCAGCTGGGCCATTGGAAGGCACCTTTGGTATGCGTAAGAAATCACTTTTTATTGGCATACCCACTCAAGCACGTACGTGCAATACCTACCTCGCATGCAGCTTGACATGATGCTCCTCGGCTCTACATCCTCGGTAACTGCTCCTGCCTTACTCCCGATAATTGTGCTCCTGCATTATTCTACCTTCAGCCATCCATGGCTTCGTACCTCTTATTTTCTTATAGTCTTGCATAATCGACACTTCCTCGATCTTATGTCTAGGATTAATAAATACCTTAGCAGCTGGGATGCCGAAGAAAGGCAATGGCGGGTAGTGTCAATGTTTTGGTGAGGATCAGTTTTTTAGCTAATGCTGCTTATAAAGCATATCTAGGTGGGGGATACCATCTTCAAGGTAGACCTCTGATACAGGATTGAATCCTAGTTTTTGGTAGAAGTCTTTAAGGTACTCCTGTCCGCCTAGTTGGATATCATTTTCAGGCCAATACTGAGTCGCTAAGGATATCGCTTCTTGCATTAAGGAGTGGGCAACTCCGCCACCTCTAGCTTGCTCTGCTACAACGACTCGGCCAATGCTGGAGTCAGGGTAGCTCACTCCTGGTGCGAGTATACGTGCATAAGCGACGATATCGCCCTGATTATTTCGTCCTATTAGGTGACGAGTTTGTGGATCTCTGTCTTTATTATCTAGCTCTGGATAGGGGCAGTTTTGTTCGACGATAAAAATATCGACCCTTAGCTTTAATATTTCATATAACTCATCAAGATTGAGCTGTTTAAAAGTCAGAACACTCCACTGCATATCTACCTCCTTTCTAGAAAAATTCAGTGTACATCACACTGGAGTAGACAAAAAGCTTATTACAAAGCCCCCTTTATCTATTGCTCTTTTATCGGTCTTCTAATCGAGAGTACAGCAACGACTGCAATAAGCAGGAGTGCAGAGATAATAAAAAACACATCATTGTAGGCTTGGATATAGGCTTGTTCAGTCATGGTTTTTCCAAGCATTGCAGCAGCCTGCGAGGATGCTGTTACGGGATCTGATCCCGCTTGCATTAAGATGCTCGTTGTTTGATTTAGGTACTCGTTTGCCATTGGGTTTACTGCGGTCAGTGTCTCTTTTATGTGGGCAAGATGACCTCTTGAGAGGGTATCGGTTAGGGTCGATACTAGTGCGATACCAAATGCGCCTCCCAAGTTTCGCATAACGTTTAGCACAGTTGAGGCCGACGCATTCTCATGAGGTTTGATATGCATGGTTGCTATGATCCCTATTGGAACCAGAATAAAAGGTTGTCCTAGGGCTCTTACAATTTGTGAGGCGATCATCTGATCACCTGCATAATCTGCTGTCATATGACTATTCATGTAATAGCTTAACGAGAACATGGCGAAGCCAAATGCTGCCAGATAGCGACCATCGAACCGTTCCATAAGCTTTGGTATAAATGGCAGCACCAGTAGCTGAGGAAACCCCATCCACATGATCACTTCACCTATATCTAATGGGCTGTAGTTGTGGATCTGTGCTAAATAGAGGGGGATCATGTAGATGGCACCAAAAAGAGCCATACCCAATAGAAAATAGGCAATGGTTGAGATGGCGAAATCTCGCTGGCCTAATAAGCGAAGGTTAACTAGTGGCTCCTCTTTTTTTAGCTGGATATAGACAAAAAGAGTAATGTTAATTACGGCGATAATAGTGAGATCGCGGATAAGATCTGAACCAAACCAATCTTTACGGTTTCCCTCTTCTAATACCACCTCTAAACAACCCATGCCAAGCGCCATGGTAATTATGCCAGAGAGGTCGATATTTCTTAATGTGTCCCAGAGAACCGGTTTTTTCTCCAGCCCATAGGCGAGCATTCCCATTACAATTAATCCTGGGGGAACATTGATATAGAAAAGGTAATGCCAGCTAAATTGCTCAGTTAACCAGCCTCCTAATGTTGGGCCGATTGAGGGAGCAAAAGTTGCAGTTACACCAAAAAGCGCCATGCCTACAGCGCGCTTATTTTCGGGGAGTAGTTCGAGGATTAGTCGAAAGGCTAAGGGGATTAGTGCACCACCGAAGAAGCCTTGCATTGCCCTAAAGGCGATCATGGACTCTAGATTCCAAGCTATTGAGCACAGGAGTGATGCGCCGATAAAGAAAGCTGTTGTCCAGAGAAGGTAACGTCTAACTGAAAGCCCTTGGCTTAGCCAGCCAGAAAGAGGTATGGCTATCATCTCTGCTACCAGATAAGCGGTTGCTATCCAAGAGCCCTCCTCTAAAGTTGCACCTAAACTTCCCTGTATCTCTTTCATTGAAGCATTGGTGATCTGGATGTCCAGTATCGCCATAAATGCGCCAATTAAACCTGCAAAGACAGCGACCCAGGAACGCAGACTGCCGGACTCAAAGCCTTGGGGGGTCACTTGGGACTTATGTAAACTTGCTGTAGAACTACTCACCTTTAATAACCTGAGTTAGCAGCAATGGCGTAAGTTGTGGACGCTTCATGGGTATCAACTTCTACGACAGCGCTTAGCCCTGGAACAATTCTCACCTCTTGATTGACTGCTAAGCGGATCCGCACTGGAATTCTCTGAACTATCTTAGTGAAGTTGCCAGTGGCATTTTCTGCGGGCAATAAACTAAATTTGGCACCGGAAGCTGGAGAGAGGCTATCGATAACACCTGTAAAGGCTTTGTCGGGAAACGCATCGAGTGTGACTTTCACCTGTTGACCAGCTTGCATGTGTTGGATTTGGGTCTCTTTAAAGTTTGCCGTTATCCACATAGCATCATCCGGTACCAAACTATAGAGGGCTTGACCTGGCTGAACATATTGACCTTTCATCGCACCACGTTTGCCGATGATCCCTGAAAATGGTGCGCGTACTTGAGTATCTGCGAGCTGTATCTCAGCAAGCTTAAGGCCAGCCTTAGCCTGTACCACATTTGCATCAACTTGCTGTAATTGGGCTTTTAATACCGCTAGCTCTTGCTGCTTAGCGATTAATGCTGCCTTAGCTTCATCAAGATGGGCGATAGCGGATTCAAAGCTTGCCTGCATCTGATCCACATCATCCTGTGAGCTGTAATTTTTCACCTTTAACTTGAGGGTACGATTGAGCTGTTGTTCGGCCCGTAGATGATCTGATTCTGCGGCTTTCACACCTGCAGCTGCTTGATTAATAAGTGCATCTTGCAATGTAACTTTGGCTGCCAATGTTTGCTGTTCAGCTCTGACACTCTCGAGTGCCGCCTGGCTCTGTGTGACTTTGGCTTCATACTGATTATCCTCTAGTTGTGCCAGCAGTTGTCCCATTTCAACATGTTGGTTATCAGTAATGTCTGTTCTCACCACATAGCCAGGAACCTTCACACTGATATGGGATATGTCAGCCTCAACATAGGCGTTATCTGTAGACTCGATAAAGCGTACTTGGGTCCACCAGTAGAAGCCGCCACTGATTAAGAGGGCAAGGATGAGTGGGACTGCAATATATAATTTACTCTTGGACATTCATGACTCCTTGATTAGTGCTTTATAGTCTACTACTGTCACTGTATATTTATTAGATAGTTAAAGTTCAATCTACTGTTTCACGGGTGTAACAATAATGGATTTAAATCGCGTGCAGATGTTTGCTCAGGTTGTTGAGCAGGGCAGTTTTACCGCAGCGGCTAAGGTGATGGGGCTAACTAAGGCGACTGTGAGCCGTAAGGTTGCTGAGCTTGAAGCCGATGCCGGTGTTCAGCTGCTATTTCGTACAACGAGAGCCCTTAAGCTTACCGATGCAGGAAATGCCTATTACAACCGGGTACATCGTATATTGGCTGATCTACAAAATGCAGAAGATCAGCTCAGTTCTAATCAACAGATGGTGAAAGGAAATCTAAACATTGTTTGCCCTATTGAGTTGGGACAACTATTTCTTGGTAGGGTGTTTGCTCAGTTCTTGACTCACTACCCAGATATCACCATAGATGCGGAGCTCACCAATCGGAATGTTGATGTGGTTGCTGAGGGAGTTGATGTACTGTTTCAGATCACCTCTATGTCAGATCCCAATCTGCAAACTTATGAGATGATAAATACAGATAAGATGCTGATGGCGAGTCCATCTTATCTCGCTCGCAATGGCACCCCTAAAGTGCCGCAAGATCTTAGCAAACATAAAGCGATAAAATTAAAATCGACCCATATTGATGGAAGTTGGACGCTGTTTGATGGGAAAGAGTGGGTTACCCAAGAGCCCGAGGCACAGTTAACGGTGAATAATGTGACCTTAGCACGTGAAGCGGCCATTGAAGGGCTAGGGATAACCATAGTACCAACTCTTATTGCGCAGCAGGCATTGGATGAGAAGCTGTTACTTCCTCTTCTTGAGGATTACCCTCTGGCGCAAACTAAAATAACCATGAGCACGCCGCAACGGGCTTATCTACCGCGAAAGTATCAGGTATTTATTGAGTATATTTATCAGGCGATGGGCCGAAATCCTGACTATCAGTTGCTGGAAGTGCCGGATTTTGTCTCATTAAATTGAAATTTTACTAAGCAAAGTCAAAGATTATTAAATTAAAAAGCGCTTGTGTGCAAAAAGCCTAATAAAGCTGCTAATATTGCAGATAATTTTTTTAGTTTATGAGATAGGGCAAGATGGGAAGAGCATACCAAAACCGCAAAGAGTCTATGGCTAAAACTGCTGGTCAGAAGACCAGACTTTACTCTAGATATGGTAAAGAGATATATGTTTGCGCTAAAAATGGTGGCTTCGACCCCGACGGTAACCTGCCGCTTCGTCAGATGATTGCCAAAGCTAAGAAAGATCAAGTTCCAGCTCATGTGATTGAGCGTGCCATCGACAAAGCCAAAGGCGGTGGTGGTGAAGATTATGAAACTGCACGCTACGAAGGGTTCAGTCCAGGCGGCGCCATGGTTATTGTTGACTGCTTAACAGATAACGGTAAGCGAACTTTTACCGAAGTACGCCAAGCGTTCGTAAAGAATGATGCCAAGTTAGGTGGTCCAGGTACCGTAGGTCATATGTTCGATCACCAAGCTGTTTTTGTCTTCAAAGGTGAAGATGAAGAAGCGGTGCTAGAGATGCTTATCATGGCTGATGTCGATGTGACTGATGTTGAGCTAGAAGATGGCATGATCACTGTCTACGCCCCACATACAGAGTTTTACAAGACTAAAACTGCGCTAACTGAAGAGAACTCAGAAGCGGAGTTTGAAGTTGAGGAGATCACTTTCGTTCCTCAAACGATGACAGATATTACCGATCCAGAAGTGATTGAGCAGTTTGAAAAGTTCCTCGCTGCCCTTGAAGATTGTGATGATGTACAAAACGTCTACCACAATGCAGAGTTACCTCAAGATTAAACTTAGCTACATAGTGTCTTGCTAACTTAGTTAGATGTTCGAAGCCCAATCAAGTATCAGACTTGATTGGGCTTTTTTGTTTTTATACTCACAGTGTTCACTAATAGACTCATTACCTATGCCGCTGGTAGAGCCCCTAGGTTTGGAGTTACTTGATCTGAACACTATAATGTGTTTTTAACCCAAACGTTATTGATGAGTTTTTCTGAGGCCTCTCTATGGCCAATAGGGAAAGCTTGAGTTCTAAACTTGAGTTCTAAAATAATGCAGATATAAAGGCTTACTATGAAATACTCCCTCTCTTTTGTTGCGATCACAATAGCCACTCTGCTCAGTGCTTGTGGCGGCAGTGATGATAGCTCAACTCCGCCAGTCACTTCTGGTCAGTTTGCTCTTGGTGTGTCTGACAATCCGGCTGATGCCGAAGTGGTAAATGTGGCTTTTAAACAGGTTGTCTTAAAGAGTAGTGACAATACCTTCTCTTTTAATGTGTCCGATGATGGTGGTTTAAAGCAGGTTGATCTGTTAACTGTCCAGGGTCAGGAGGTTGAAACTCTAGTTAGTGGCCAGTCTGTTCCTCTGGGTGAGTATCAGATGTGTATCTATATGAAGAATAATGAAACCGCCAGTACTGATAGTTCCTATGTGCAGACAGTTGATGGTCCTTTAGGTCTAGTGACTAACAGCAACGGTAGTTGTGGTGGTGTTGGGGCTGATGAAGCCGATACCGGTCGCTTATTCTTCAATAAAGCTTTTACCATTGCAGCGGGAACTAACACCTTTGTTGCAGAGTTTGAACTTGCTAAGGGACTTCAGGCCCCCCATGGGAATAAGGATTACTGGACGCTAAAACCTACCTCTGTGCAGTTGGTTAATGTTTCGGAAGTGGGAGGAGTTGAAGGTGGTATTAGCCAGAGCGTGCATGATAATTGTGAAGCGCAAGCTGGAGGGTCTGACTTTGCTGAAGCAGTTTATCTTTACCCCGGTTCAACTGCGCTAGCTAATATGGCAGATTTTAGAGGTGAGGGTGTTGATTATCTTGAGTCTGAAGTTGCTCCAATAGCATCGGCACGAGTCAACAGTGTGTTAGAAGATGGTGTTGAAGTACTGGAGTATGAGTTTGGTTTCGTGGCTGCGGGTACCTATAGTTTAGGCTACACCTGTCTTGCCAATAATGATGATGCTGATGCCGCTAACGGTGCTGAGGGTGACTTTCCATTTGTGATCTACACTGATGAGCAAGATGTGGTTGTAATCAATGAAGCAAGCACGGAGAGAGATTTCGAGCCTAAAACTTAATCACAGCTTTCATATTTTAATATGGGTTGGATTAAATAAAAAGGCACTCAAATGAGTGCCTTGTGCCGTATAGAAAGCGATTTAACTACTTAACTGCCATCTTATTGGGAGTATCAAGATAGGTGTTCAGGAAGTCGACATAGGCTTCAGATGCTGTGATACGGTTAGTTTTCTTACTAAAACCATGTCCCTCATCATCGAATACTACGTACTCTACTGGCACACCATTTTGCTTCACTTTTTCCACTAACTCATCACTCTCAATTTTAAGCACTCGAGGGTCGTTTGCGCCTTGAATGACCATCAGAGGTTTAGTGATATTTTGTGCGTGAAAGAGTGGTGATATTGCTCTGTGGCGCTCTGCGTCTGTGGCTGGATCACCCATCTCATCATAGAGGGCTTTTTTAAATGACTCCCACCAAGGTGGAATAGAGTTTAGGGTGCGAACCCAGTTAGTCACCCCAAAGATATCGATGCCAACTTTAAACTCCTCGGGCTCAAATGCCAGTGCAGCAGCGGTCATGTAGCCACCATAGCTACCACCCATGACGCCTATCTTATCCGCATTAATCCAATCTAAGCTCTGCAGGTAGTTTTTACCATAAACGATATCTTGTAGGTCATTCTCTCCATGATTTTTGTCATCTAAGTGGAAGAAGGTCTTCCCATAACCTGAGCTGCCTCGGTTATTCACCGCAAACACTGCATAGCCATGATTAATCAGGTGCTGACGCATGGCGCTATAACCTGTGCGACTTTGCCCTCCAGGGCCGCCGTGAACAAAGACAACCGCTGGACGTTTATTCTCTGCACTAGCCCCTTTAGGTTTAAAGAGTAAGCCTGGGATCTCTAAACCATCGAAGCTCTTAAAGCGCACCACTTCACTTGCAACCAGATCTTTTGGGTTAATCTGCGGATTTAGCGCTTGAGTTAACTGTTTTGCTGAACTGTTGCCCATCTTCCAGACGAAAAGGTTAGAGGGGGAGGTATCTGAGTTGATATAAAACGACACCGTTTGTTCATCTTTGGAAAAGTTTACACTACGAAGATCGCCAGCTGGCAGCTTAGGCAAAACGACCTCTTTGCCTGTTGCTGTATCTAAGATGGTGATACGTGTGCTGGCATCGGCATTCACGCCTGAGACACGGTATTTACCTGACTCTGAGAAGTAGACGAAGCGGACATTCCAGTTATCTTTAATCGCTAGACTATGTTTTTCTGATTGAAGATCATATTGCCAAACTTGGGAGAACTCACCTTTAGCATCCGTTGAGTAGTAGAGCTGCTTGCTGTCTGGTGAAAATGTCATTGGGCTATAGTTTGCCGGCTCTGTATGCTCGCTAATAATGCTTGGTTTAGATGTGCGCTTTCTTAAATCCAGTAGGTAAGTGTCACTGTCTCTGTTGGTATGCATCTTAGCGAGTGAGACGAAATGTCCGTTGGGAGATACCTCAGCGACTTCGAATCCTAGCTTATTTTCAAACACTAAGGTGCGCTCGTAGCTTTTAGCATCATAGCGGTATAGATCCATAAACTTAGGATCACGCTCATTGGTGGTTGCATAGAAAAATGCACCATCATTGGTGAAGTTAACAAAGTTCGCCCGAGTGTTTTCGGTATCGGTGAGATCTTTTACTGTCCCGTCAGTTTCACGGACAAATAGATGATAGAGCTCGTTACCGCCATCATCTTGGGTTAATAAGACGCGGTCATCATTCGGAAACCAAGAGACGGGATAGGTGGTGTCTTTAAAGTCTGTTAGTGCTGTCTGTTTTCCGGTTTTAATATCCATCTTGTAAAGATTAAAAATTCCGCTCTGATCTGAGCCCATTAAGATGGAACTACCGTCAGCAGAGAAGGAGGAGCCAAAATAGGTGGTCGTCTCGAAAAAAGTCTTAGCATCATATTTCTGTACGGGACTTTGGGCGATAACGGTATCTTTTACTGCCGATGCTGCGTTGTTGGTAGAGTTTGAGCAAGCACTTAATCCTAACCCTAAGGTTATGGAGAGCGCTATAGCGCTGAGGTGACGAGATGTTTTCATATTTCCCTCTATTAATATCTCAAATGTTCTAACCTAGTGGAAAATGAGGATAAAGGCGAATTATCACTTTGATATATAGAGGCGTTTTTTCTCTTGTGTAAACTTAAACTAACAGAAAGCCAGCAAGTGGGGGATTTGGATAAAGTGGGGATGGAAGTGACAGCCTGCAGGGTAGCCATTTTCCATCCCCCCTTGTTCAAAGTAGAAGTGCACCACTCATATTCGATGAAAGTGGTAATTTTAAGGTCGCCTTTAGTCGTTGAGACCTAGGGGCCGTTTGTTTGCTTAAAATGAACGCTCAAAAATATGGAACTTCTCGATGCCGTAAGACTTACCTTCGGCGTGACAAGTTGCGCATGATTCAGAAGTTGGTTGAGTATACCAATCGGCTACCACTTCTTCATCAATTGAACCACCTTGCTGAATCATATGGTTCAGTGCTGAATCATCGTTATGGCAAGCAAAACAGTTAGCCGTAATTGGGCTAGCCATCTTGGTTGCATCACCATTTCCATCTTCAGTAGGATGGAATGCTTTCGCACGGATAAACTGATTTGGAATCGCATTCAAGTCGATGCCGTCAGCGTGACAAGAAACACAGTTTTCAGCGTTAAGCTTAGTCGCAGAGTTAGCGTTACCCTCTGAGTCTTTACTACCTATACCCCAGTGCATACTATGTACCATAGGTCCAAAGCCAGGTGCTGAGAATCCAGCCTTGCGATCTTGGCCGTTGTTATGGCAAGCGACACAATCCTTTCCACCTTCGTTATAACTGCCATTTTTATGGTAGTTGGTCTCGTTGGTGTGGCAAGTGGTACAGCTATTAGCTGTGACGCTATGACGACGTTCGAATGCTTGAGTCTTAAGCCCCGCATGATCGACAACATCCGAGTAGCTTGTTAATGAGACACCATCATAGCCGCCATCTTCATCTTGCTGCTTAAATGTAACTCGGGTACTGGCTGTTAAATCTGCGAGACGATAGTGAGTGTCTAAGCCATCCAGATGTGGGTAACAGATAGAGCGGCTACCATCGATATTCTCTATATATTGATCTGCTCCACGAGGGCTTGGACGACCAACGAGTGAGTCATTTTGATAACCATGGATGTAGGCGCCAGCATAAGTCAGTGTGCCATCAGCATAAAGTGTCGCTATGTTAAGTTGAGTTTCAGTTTCCCCTTCAGTGTTAAATAGGGCTACATCGGTACACCATCCACCATCGGGGTAGTTGTCCCACTCTAGTGTTTCGTTAATATAAGGGGCCGATGTCTTTGTGTAATGAACCTCGCGTAGGGTTGCACGTTCAGAAACCTGTTTATGGAACAAGCGCATGTCGGTTCCATTGTTAAAGGCGTCGAATGTTGCGGCTAATGTCGTAGTTTCAACATTGGCAGTGTCATGGCAATCGATACAGGTTTGCTGAGAGTAGACTGTTTCAATAGGTTTTTCGTGACAGGTATAACAGTTTGATGGGGCAAAATCTTTTTCAAATTTTTGATGATTGATATGTCCAATCTTCTGCATAGTATTGCGGGCGTAACCGCCATCATCACGGGCGATATTACCATGGCAGGTCATACAGCCTGCGACTAAATCTGTCTCGCCTTCAGGGTTAATTGCTGTATAACTAGGGTGCTTTAGATGTGACGCGGCATAGTCGGTATGACAAGAGTGGCAGGTTGCAGTTGAGGTGGTGTGTATCTTGTCACTCTTATCAACGATAATATAACGAGACTTTGCAATATTATCGCCGCCACCAACGGCTAAGCGAATTAAGCCTTCTGTTGCGCTATTAACCGAAGCCATTGGTGCAACAAACTCATAGTGACCCGCTGTTATCTCGGTAAGGCTTGCCCCTTCGCTAGCTTCGCTTGCACTGCCGCCTAATATCTCTCCCTCAAAATTATCTCGGCTACGGGCAATGCCTTTTTCAGTGAGCTCAGCAACTTCAGCATTGGCTTTTTCAAGGCCGGTAATTAATAAGCCTGCTTCATTAGTAACCTCAAATTCAAACTTAACTAGACCCTCTTCTAGCGTGTGTGTGAGTACCTTAACATTAGTCACTTGAGATGAATCTACTGTGGGAGGAAGCGGGCTTGTTCCATCCTCTCCATCGCTACCATCTTTACCGTCACTGCCACAGGCGCTCACCCCTATTGCTGCGGCCACAATTAAGGCTAAATAACGCTTATTTAACACTTTCATCGTCACTCCAAAATTTCATTTTTATAATTAAGATCCCGTTGCCCCCGTTTATTACCTTAATGACTTTGTGTTGATGGCAATGAATAAACGGGTGTTTTTTTGACCCGGGTCAAAGGTTTAGAGTGATAAAATAAGGCTAGAAACTTACTACTAAAGAGGTATTAAATCGAAAGCTACAAAATGATGAGGTTAGATGAGTTTTTGTACAGATGTTTCTATGAATGTACACTGAAATCTAGCTGAAGATCTGATCGGGTTTTTAATGCTCTTGTTCAGGTTGGGGAATTATTTTCTTTTAATTATAATAGCTTGTAGAAGAGGGGCGGTTTACTTGGTGTAGATAAATGAAAGGGGCACCAATTTTCGGTGCCCCTCGATGACATGGACATCTGTTACTCAGCTGCTTATTCAATAACTCAGTATCCTTGCTATTATTTGATTCACCCGGCTAGCAAGGGCGAAACTTTTTGTCGGATTACCAAGAAACAAACAGTGACATATAAGCGCCGATGGTCAAATCGATGCAAACGTTTTAAGCAAGGGTGAAAGTCGTTAGCTTTTAGCTAACACACTTAGTGCTTCGTCTGTCTTGAGCTTATTGTTTGTTTGCCTAGTTCTTATTTTACGTATGCAGGCCGATGCTACCTGTTTCTTTACACGGTTAGGTGTATCTCGTGATACCTAAAGGCACTCGGAGAGGAGCAGAATCAGTCTATTAATTCTGAACGCTTATAGTTTAACCAATGCTAATTAAATCAAAATTAAATTAAGGTTAAGTTAGCCATATCATTCTCTACAAACCGCTTGTATTCTAGTGTCTTTAGTAAAAGGAGATTATTTTGTTGCGCTATATTGAACCTGTATTTCGTCCACCATCTGAGTGGAAATCCCTGATCTTACAAGTGACTAATGGCTGCAGTTGGAATAAGTGCACCTTTTGCGATATGTACACGGCACCTCAAAAACGATTTCGAGCTCAAAAATTAGATAAAATTTCAGAGGAAATAAAAACAGTAGCCAATACTGGTCAAAATATCACTCGGGTATTTCTTGCTGATGGTGATGCAATGAGCCTCCCTTTTGAGCGTTTGGAGGCGATCTGCTTACTGATCCAGGAACATCTACCTAGCGTGACACGAATAAGCAGCTACTGCTTGCCAAGAAATCTGAAGAATAAGACACCTGAGCAGCTAACTAGGTTGCGAGAGCTGGGTCTATCTCTACTCTATATTGGCTGTGAAAGCGGTGATGATGAGGTGCTGAAGCGGATAGAGAAAGGGGAGACCTATGAATCATCTCTAACTGCACTGTTAAAGATAAAAGCGGCGGGGATTAAGTCCTCAGTGATGATATTAAACGGTTTAGGTGGCAGTGAGCTTTCCCAGCAACATGCGATTCACTCTGCGCGCTTGATGAATGAGGCGCAACCTGAATATCTGTCGACTTTGGTGGTCACCTTGCCTTTAGGTACTGAGCGAATGGACTCGGCTTTCGATGGTCACTTCTCACAGCCTAATCAAGCTGAGTTGTTTAAGGAGATGCACACTTTACTTGGTCATCTTGAGCTAGAAAGAACGATATTTCGCTCGGATCATGCATCTAACTATTTGGTGCTTAAGGGCACACTAGGTAAAGATAAGCCAAGGTTGCTGGCTGAGGTAGAGCAAGCGATTAGCAACCCGTTACAAACAGGTCTGAGAAAGGAGTGGCAAAGAGGATTATGAGGAGTTAATACCAATCAGTATAAGAAGTTGCTCTACTCAGAGTGTTTTTGGCAAACTAATTCAAGGCGAATGGATGAGATAATGGTTGTTCCCTTGTAAGTTCATTCAACACAGAAGTAGGCAGCCAAAAGCACTCCTTACAGGCGAGTTTTAGCGGTGCTGATGCTGTGTTAACGAGCTTGACCGTAGAATAACTATGCTCTTCACTCTTTGCAAACCACATGGATGTGGTGAATGTCATTAATGCAGGAGCAATTAAGGACCTTGCCTCAGAACCGCTAAACTCTCGCTGAGCGATCAAATCTTTATGCTGGTTGGTATAGTCCCTGCTCTCTGAAACCTGACGCTAAATCCAGACATCTATTTTTAAACCATTGAACTAAAGGATCTTGGTGCACTCTTGCGTGCCAATATAAAGTGCTCTCAACTTCGGGAAGTTCCTCATGTTTTATGATGGAGAGTTTCTCCTTCCAGTAGGGGTTTTGGGTAACGATATCGGAGATAAATGCGATATGTTTTCCAGCCAATAGTCCGTTTCTAAGCACTAACATTGAGCTGGTTGAAAAGCTCACTTTGCGGTTTAAGTTGTTTGCTTGTGCTAACTGAGTTATCTGTGGCTCTGCGGCATTTGAAGCCGAATATTCGGCGGTTTCGAAACTGAATATATCGGCTAAGCTTGGGTTACTTAACTGATTGATGGGATGAGTAGGACTAGAGGCGATACAGAATCTTTCCAGACCTATCTTGCGACCATAAATATTGGCTGGTGGCGTTTCAGTGCCACCGATACAGAGATCTAACTCACCGGACTCGAGCATTGAAAACATATGTTTAGGTTTATGAATAAACTCTAGCTCAACATTGGGGGCGGCTTGCATCACCATCTCAAGGAGCTGAGGAACTATTTCTGCGGTCATGGTATCGATAAAGGCGATGCGAACAACGCCATAAACCTCTTTAGGATCGAAGGCTTTTTGTAAAATGAGTCGGCTACTCATCTCCAGCCACTCCTGTAAGCCAGGTAATAAAGAGCGAGCCTTTTCGGTGGCCTTGATCCCTTGACCATGTTTAACGAAAAGAGGTTCATCAAACAGGTTACGGATCTTTTTCAAGTTCTGGCTCATGGCTGGCTGAGAGATATCGAGTCGTTCGGCACTCTTAGAAACACTTCCCTCCTCAATCAGTACAGTTAAGCTCAGCAGTAAGTTGAGATCGCATCCTTGGATTATTTTTAGATCTGAGTGATTCATAAGTTAATATTGCCTAAATATATGAGATTCTTCATACTTCTGTGTTGCTTAACTGTTTTATTAAAATGGAGGAGATCAGTTGTCTGAACCATCTCTGTAGTTTTAGATTACGATTATGCTCGTTCCAGCAAACCTTGAGATCTAACTCTATGGTATCCCCTATCCAGATAAAGTCCTCAGCCTTATGCTTCTCAAAAATCTTTACCGAATAGTGTGGCAGCAAGGTGACGGTATAGGGCGCTGTTAGCGCTTGGGTCATGGTACTTAAAGAGCCTGAGGTCAATGCATAGGAAGCTTCCTCAGCATTGATTGCCTTGAGCGCATTGATCATATGAACCTGATTATGTTCTTGATATTGGTATCTTAAGAGTTTAAAGGGGCTCTCTTCTATGACGTACTGGCCATTATGTATCTTGTCGATATATTCATTGGCTTGGGGATCTAACGTCACTAACTGCCAGGGGTACCTTGATATCGCTTGGCTGCGAATGGGTTTAGGCACAGAGTCGTAAAAGCCCACAATAAGATCGAGATGACCACGCCTTAGCATCTTAAAACCATCGGTTTTTTGGGTGACATATTCGAGCTCAATGCCTGGAGCGTGTTTATCTAATTCGGAGATCAGTTGAGTAATACATAATTGAGCTAAGACATCGTTCATCATAACCCGGATACGGCCTTGAGCCGTTGCAGGGTTGAATCTATCTCCCTCAAGAATACTGATAACGCGGTTGAGAAGAGGCTTGAGCTCGCTTTCAATAGCGGTAGCCTTACTGGTGAGCGTCATTCCGTTATGGCTTTTAACCAGCAGAGGGTCTTCAAACATAAGCCGTAGACGTTTAAGTACTTGACTCATGGCCGATTGTGAAAGCCCTAGCTCTTTTGCAGCCTTAGTGACATGGGCTTCTTTCAGCAAAACAGAGAGAGCGATTAACAGGTTAAGATCGCAATCTTTAAGTTGATCGATTTTTTTCTCTAAAGGCATTAACTAGCTCTAAGGGGGAGTTGATGACGAGTCGACTATAGATGAAATAAAAGTATTGGCATAGATGGTGATGTGAAAAAGGCCTTCCATGGCCTTTGGGATCACAAACTGATTCCTTCATCTGAGAAGATGAAGCCGACGAGATCGGTATTACTTCATGTAATATTTCTACTTAGCCTGAACTCCTTTTCAGCTAACAAATCCTGTTGCTAGTATGCTTCCTGCTTGTTTTTTGGGTGGAGCAAGGTCCTGTGCTCAAGCTTCCCTGTTTACCCATGAATCCATCCAAATATCAGAGCATTCTATCCATAGAATTATCGGGTTCCATATGACTCTGATATTTTATGTGCGCTAACACAAGCAATCCTTGGCGCTGTTAATATCTTAAATGGGGATTAAGATACCACTACTTGGGTTTCACTGGTTAGAGTGATGATAACGCGACGCTCAAGAGCACGATCTGTGCGTGAGTTAGCGTGTGCATCTTGCTCGCCAGTTGCTTGCTGCTCTAATGTTTGTACTTCAACGCCGTTAGCATTGAGGTAGTCTGCAACTTGTTGAACACGAGCTTCAGATAGCTTTTGGTTATATGCAGAGTCACCTTGGTTATCTGATTGACCATTTAGCAGTATGGTGTCGTTGTCGCTTTGCTTAGAGAGACGGATCACTTCATCCAATTTCGCCTTAGCTGTACTGCTTAGGCTTGAAGAGTCGAAACCAAATAGCACAGCAACACTGCTTTGCTCTATTTTAGTTTCATACACAGGCTCTGGACGAGGTGCAGGCTTAGTCTCTTTGATCACTGCTGGTAATACAACCGCTGCAGTTGTTGGCGTTGGTTTAACACCGAAACGGTAAACCATTTGAATACCAACGGTTTGTGCATCCATGTTAGCTGTGTTCCAAGCTGACTCGTCGATGTTAGCGAAACGACGGTATTTAGCTGAAACTTCTAATGAATCAGTGATCTTGTAGCCAACACCTGCACCAAAGTAAGGCGCGGTATCAGTTGCACTAACATATTTGTCAGCATTCATCTGGTGAGCTAAGTGGTACTGATAAGCACCAGCTTCACCGGTTAGGAACCATTTTTCGCTTAGTGGCAGTGTACCGACTAAGCCAAGAGTGAAGCCATCTACGTCGATAGATTGAGCGCCGTCAAGTCCGCCCCAAAGATGAGTATCATCATTAGTGCCAAGATCTTGCCAGCCAGCTTCGACTGCGAAATATTTGTTTAACTGGTAACCAACTACAGCGTTCCATGCTAAGTCGCTATCGTCACCTAGATGACTAACTGCATCTACTGACTCATAGTTGATCTGGCCTGCACCTGCGCCGATGTACCAAGTGTTATCAACGTCTGCTGCATTGGCGTATGAGAAAGTGCTCATTAATGCGATAGCTAGAAGTGATTTTTTCATTTTTTGTGCTCCCTATGGAAATTTAAAAATCATTTGTTTTTCTATGGGGCGTATTTTGGGGGGATTCTTGGTAAGGATCGATAGAGTATCGCTTATAATGATTATTTGTTTTAGTTATGAGTTTTAAACTTTTAATGAGGTTTATTAAGATTGAATTAAGCAATCTTTATATATTTTAGCCACAGATATTGTGCTGAAAGCCCCTGAGTTTCAGCAGTTGAGGACAGGGTGATGATTTAACCTGTTGTAATTGAGAGGGTTGAAAACAGGCTGATGAAGTGATGAATAGAATAAGTGATAAGAGTTAGCTTGATTCAATTATGCCGATAAAAGCCGCTATTAATAAGTATTTTGAATTATTGGTCTGAATGTTGGCCAGGGTATAGAGCTGGATAATACCGAGATCACCAGCTTTATACCCAAGCTACCTCAAGATGCTCGTTTCAGAGCTCCCGTAGGATAGCTGAACAAGGCAGTGATTGAGGATAATGGTTATTCCCTTGTCGATAATTATAGATTGCTATTACTTCTCTATATGTACTTCTTTTACTGGGCAGGGGATCTCTATATTTGCAGCTAATAATGCGCGATAGATTGCCAGGTTAGTTTGGTACTTATCTTGATAGTAGGTATCTGTGGGAACCCAGTAGCGTATGCTTATCTCTATGCCGATACTATTAAAGTCGTTGATCCCGATAAGGGGGCTTTGCTCTTGAAAGACGCGGGGAGATTGGCTGATTACCTCCGTAGCTAATGCAATGACACTATCGGGATCGGATTTATAACTGATATTGAAATTGGTCTCGACCAGTTTATTAGCAAAAGAGTTATGCAATATCTCACCGACAATGTGCTTATTGGGGATATTGATCTGTTCACCCTCTTCATTAATCAGTACCGTCATGCCCAGAAAAATATCTTGTACAACTCCCGTCACCTCTCTAATGCTAATAGTGTTACCTACAACAAAGGGGCGGGTAACGATAATGGTGATGCCAGCCGCATAGTTAGAGAGCATCCCCTGCAGGGCCAAACCCGCGCCCAGCGATGCGGCACCAATAGCGGCAACCATAGGGGTGATACTGATCCCCAGCTTACCCAGTGCGACAATACCCACCATGACAATAATCAATATTCTTAGCAGGTTAGTGACAAAGTTGCTTAGGGTGATATCGATATTGTGTTTTTTCAGTTGGCTGGCAACCAGATTTGAAACCTTATTTGCGACCCAGAGGCCAAGGAGGAATATTAAGATCGCGCCTATGATCTGGAAGCTGTACTGAACTAAAAATTCATAGAGAAAGGTATAAACACCTTGTAGTTGTTGCAGCTCCTGCTCTAACTGGCCTTCGTTCATGTGTCGTCCTATTGATACTTAGCTGTTTTTTTCCGTTAAGTTTAGCTTACTGATATTTCTCTCTTTTGGAACTGAATTTTTTGTTGTGGCTCTTTATCGGCATATTCTGCGTGAAGAGGATCATGAATCAATCTTTATACTAATGTGGTTTTATATGGAGTCGGTTACTCTTGGGGCTATTGTTTTTTACTATTTAAGAGAACAAATATGAGAGCCCTTATTCTTATCTGCAGTATGTTTTTTGTTACATTAGCCCAGGCATCATTTTATCAAGCCGGCGATCAGGTGACGCCGATACAGTTAGACGACCAGTTTGAAAAGAGTGTAGTAGTCGACGTCAACACAGATGTCATACTCTTTAGCCGTGGCATGGCGGGTGGTGATTTAATAAAAGAGGCATTGGATAAGCAGATCTCTGCCGATAAAGCCGTGCCAGCAACTCAAGTTTACCTTGCAGACATCAGTGGTATGCCATCTCTGATCGCCAAGTTTGTTGCGATCCCTCAGATGAAAGATCTGCCTTTCTCTATTGGATTGGATAAAGAGGGGGAGGTGACTAAATTGCTACCGGCTGAGAAAGACAGAGCCAGTCTTATTCGTTTGGATAACCTGAAAGTGATAGAGGTGAGCCACTTTGACTCCGGCGAGGAGCTATTTAAAGCACTACGCTAATAATCTTGTTTAGAGTTGAAATATAGAAACGGGCGCATGGCACCCGTTTTTATATTGTTAAAACGGTTAGGGCTGTGGTTTAACCGATTTTAAAATGGCGTGTAGCTCCTCTTTTATATGCAGCTTTTTCTTTTTAAGCTCTTGAACCTCATTGGTAAAGATTGTTGAGCTATGTTGCTCTAACTCCTTAATCTCATCATCCAATGCGTTATGCTTGTTAAACACCTTTAAAAAGTGGGCGTCGTCCGTCTTTAGTTTAGTGATGAGGTCTCTGTATTCTGGAAACATAGCTTCAATCCTTTTCTCTGTTTATTCTTTGGTTCACCTTTAAACTAGCGCGATTTTTGAGCGAGAAATGTGATATGAGTCAACAAAACTTCCATTGTTTTTAAACAATTTATACTGCTAGTGGCAAGAGGAAAATCAGATGAAAACCTCTGCTTATAAACGCTTTTTATCTTGATGCTCGATCTGAGTTTTAGTAACTGCATTACAGCAAAACATTTACCTATTGCCCAGAAAAGTGTGATCAAGTTAACCTTATTGGCTTCGATACTAGGTTAAAGTCGAAAATAGAAGAATTTTATAATCTAAAATGAAAGGGGTTTTCATAATGTCAGATGTATTCCATTTAGGACTGACCAAAAAAATGTTGGATGGGGCTAGCCTAGCGATCGTACCGGGTGATCCTGAGCGAGTAAAAAGAATTGCCGAGCTAATGGAGGGAGCCACCTTCCTTGCTAGCCACCGTGAATATACCAGTTATCTTGCTTATATCGATGGTAAAGCTGTGGTTATCTGTTCAACGGGTATTGGCGGTCCATCTACCTCTATTGCGGTTGAAGAGCTGGCTCAACTTGGTGTGAATACCTTCCTGCGCGTTGGCACAACTGGCGCTATTCAGCCACATGTGAACGTCGGTGATGTGATTGTGACACAAGCATCGGTGCGTTTAGATGGTGCTAGCTTGCATTTTGCGCCTATGGAGTTCCCAGCTGTTGCAAACTTTGAGTGTACAACGGCTATGGTTGCCGCGAGCCGTGATGCGGGTCTTGAGCCACATATCGGTATTACAGCTTCATCTGATACCTTCTACCCAGGACAAGAGCGTTACGATACGGTTTCTGGTCGTGTGACTCGTCAGTTTAAGGGCTCTATGCAGGAGTGGCAGGATCTGGGAGTGCTTAACTATGAGATGGAGTCATCGACACTATTTACTATGTGTGCCTCTCAAGGTTGGCGCGCCGCATGTGTTGCCGGTGTGATAGTTAACCGTACACAGCAAGAGATCCCTGATGAAGCAACTATGAAGAAGACAGAGGTAAGTGCTGTTTCTATCGTCGTTGCGGCAGCGAAGAAGCTATTAGCTTAATTTTCATTTTAAGCCTCCCGCAGTAGGCTGATTGAAGATAAAAAAGGCGCTCTAGGCGCCTTTTTTATAGCATTTTTAATGCATTACACTGATTGGTATTAAAAATGGTATTTTGCCAGAACTGAGTAGGTACTCTGATCGATCCCTTTCACCCCGTATTTATTCTTCCAGTAATCGTATTCGATACCGACGAAGAGCTTATTTTTCTTATGCTCGCCCAGAATCACCGCGCCAAGATCGTATTTTAGTTGAGGATTAAAATGGAAGTTTGTCTCATAACTTGCATCATCAGTTGAAAATACCCAATCGAAGAAACCATCAAAGACAATATTTGAGCTGCCAACAGGGAAATCCATTCTGAAAGCTGGGGTTACCTGCCAACCGTCGCTGATGTTATCGCTGCTGAGGGCTTCACGACGGTAGGTGTTGAGGTTGAAATAGCTAAAGTAGGGGATGGTGATATCCATGCCCAAGCCGTAGAGGAAGCTTTTAACTGGACCCTCACCCTCTTCAAGTGTCAGCGCAAGTGACAGGTCGGTAATAGGACCGAACTCTATATTGTTTCCTGTGATCTTGCCGGCACTGAAACGCGCAGATATCTCGCCATAGGTGGTGTTATCTTTGCCTGCATTATCACCATTGAAGTAGACCAGATCTTGAAAAGCGAACCAGTCACCGTATCTCCATGCACCCGCGGTTTCGAAGGTAAAAGTGGTCTGTTTCTCTGATGGTGCTAGATCATAATTATCACCATGGATAGCGGTAATGCTCATGTCCCACCACTGAATAAGATCGTCGGCCATGGCTGGTGGCGTCATAAATAGGGCTAGAGCAAGCCATTTCTTGTTCATCGTTATCTACCTTTTGGAGAGTTAGGGTAATACTGGACCATATTTATTCCTGCCACTGCATTCTGTGATGCATTGTTTATGGGCAGAGTGGAACAGTTCAAATTTTAGGCTGGGGAAGTATAGAGTATTTAACGTATGATACAAAGTGTTATTGGTTTCTATCTCTTTGTTTTTATTAACTCAAGGTTAATAATTCTGCTTGTTTATTATCTGATTCACCCTAGGATATAAGCGAGATTAATCTGGTGATTTACACTTAGAATGGATATTTTGTGACATATTATGTCGTAAAAGCTATGTTCAACTGATATAGTGGATTTAGTCATTCGCATTCGTTACTCACATTTCAGGGGGAAATATGGAGTTAACAAATCCCATTATTATATGGGCATGTATTGGACTGATCTTGATGCTGGCCGAACTGGTGATACCTGGTGGGATAGTGATCTTGCTTGGTGGCGCCTGTTTAGTGGTGGCATCGGCCTTGGGTATTGGCCTAGTTGAAGGGCTAGTACAAAGTCTCACGCTCTGGTTTATCGCCTCTATTGTATTATTACTCGCTTTTAGAGGGCTAACCCAAAAACTGGTCGGCGGCGACTCACATGTGGATAACACAGATGAGGAGTTGGATATCTACAATCAAATCGCCACAGTCAAAGAGTCCATTGGGCCTGCTCAACATGCCGGGCGTATCGAATTTCAGGGAACCGAATGGTCGGCGCTTGGTGACGGCAGTGAGATAGCTGTCGGTACTCAGGTCAGAATTATCTGCCGCGAAAATATTGGCTTGATTGTCGAACCCGTCAACCAAGCAAAATAAACTCATCTAATAAAAGCACCTGCCGGGTGCAACAAACAAATAAGGAAAGGATCTATGTTTGTGTTTACCATATTTGTACTTTTTGTCTTTTTTATTCTTTATAAGCTGCTGTTAATCGTACCAATGCGTGAGGTTAATGTGATTGAGCGACTTGGGAAGTTCCGTACAGTCCTACAACCGGGCTTTCATTTTCTTATCCCGTTTTTTGATCGTGTCGCTTACAAGCATGAAATTCGTGAACAGGTGCTCGACGTACCACCTCAGAGCTGTATCTCCAAGGATAATACTCAACTTGAGGTGGATGGCTTAGTTTACCTTAAAGTAATGGATGGCAAGCTAGCCAGTTACGGTATTGAGAACTACCGCCTTGCTGCGGTGAACTTAGCACAAACAACGATGCGCTCAGAGATAGGTAAGCTGAGTTTAAGTCAAACCTTCTCAGAGCGAGACAGCCTGAATGAATCTATCGTACGTGAGATAGATAAAGCCTCAGATCCATGGGGTATCAAGGTGTTGCGTTATGAGATTAAAAACATCACCCCCTCTCGTAAGGTGATACATACCTTAGAGAAGCAGATGGAAGCGGAGCGGAGTAAACGTGCTGAGATCACCTTAGCCAACGCTGAAAAAGCCGCCATGATTAACCTCTCTGAAGGTGAACGTCAGGAGGCGATCAACATCTCTGAGGGGCAAAAACAGAAGCGAATTAATGAAGCAAAAGGTACGGCTCAGGAGATCAGTATCGTGGCTAAAGCCAAGGCTGAGGGGATGGAGTTGGTATCGAGCGCATTGGCATTAGAGGGTGGTAATGAAGCGATGAATATGCAGCTTAAGGAGCAGTTTATCGGTCAGGTTGGCAAGATATTGAACGATGCCGATATATCAGTCGTTCCAGCAGAGATGGCAAAACTTGAGGGATTTTTTGAGGGGATGGAGCAGGTGACTCATGCCGTTGGGTCTAATTCAGTGAAAGGAGCACGCTCATGATTGCAGGTATAGACACAGATTTAATCGTACTGGGTATTTGGGGGCTTATCTTTGCCATCTTCGTCATTAAGCTTTTTCAATCTATCCGCTTAGTGCCGACCAAATCGGCGTATATCGTAGAGCGTTTGGGTAAGTATCACTCCACCTTAGACGCGGGCTTTCATGCCTTAATTCCCTTTGTGGATAAGGTCGCTTATATTCACGATCTTAAAGAGGAGACCATAGATGTGCCGCCACAGGAGTGTTTTTCCAGTGATGAGGTGAATGTCGAAGTCGATGGCGTTATCTACATCTCGGTAATGGATCCAGTTAAAGCCAGCTACGGGGTGGTGGATTACCGCTATGCAGCGATTCAACTGGCGCAAACGACCACACGCTCAGTGATTGGTACGCTAGATCTGGATCGTACCTTTGAGGAGCGAGATGTCATCAGCGCCAAAGTGGTTGAGGTGTTAGATCAAGCCGGTGCCATGTGGGGAATACGCGTTCACCGTTATGAGATAAAAAACATTACCCCGCCGGAGACGGTGAAAAACGCCATGGAGATGCAGGTCAACGCAGAGCGTGAACGTCGTGCACTGCTGGCCAAGAGTGAAGGTGACAAGCAGAGTAAGATCAACCGCTCTGAAGGTATCAAAGCCGAGATGATCAATATCTCTGAAGGTGAGATGCAAAAGCGTATTAACGAAGCTGAAGGTAAAGGCGAAGAGATCATTACCATCGCCAGAGCCACCGCTGATTCTATCGAACGTATGGCCGCAGTCATTGCAGCTCCGGGCGGTAAAAACGTTGTGCGTATGCAGTTAGGTGCTGAGTATCTTAAACAGTTTGACGGCCTAAGCAGTAATGGCAGCAAGGTCGTACTGCCTGGGAACTTGATGGACTTTGAACACTGGATGGACAGTATCGGTCTGGAAGAGACTAAATAAGCTAAATATACTTAAAGTAAGCGGCGAATAACGCCGCTTACTTTTATCTACTCTTCCGATATTTCAAATTCGGAAACGACAAACTCCATGCTATACCTCACTTGAAAACACGCCCCTTTCCACAAAGTTTATTGTGAACAAGATTGGTGCTACTTTGCTTGCCAGTTAACGATAATAAAAAAGGGTTTTTGTATGGCATTCGATGATAAATTTCGACTTAGTAGCCACGCTGTGATTTTTGATCGTGAGAATCGGGTACTTCTGCTTAAAGCCACCTATGGTGACAAGCACTGGGGATTACCTGGCGGCGCGCTAGATGTTGGCGAAACCATACATGAAGCCCTACTGCGAGAGTGCCGAGAAGAGTTGGGTTGTGAGGTTAAAGTTAACTACCTCAGTGGGGTTTATTATCACAAAGCTTACGACTCTCAGGCTTTTATTTTTCGCTGTGAACTTGAAGATATCAGTTTAATCACGCTCAGCGATGAGCACTCTGAATTCAAATTTGAAGCTGTTGAAAATCTCTCTGCTGTGCAGCAACGCAGGGTGCGTCAGTGTTTGGCATTTGATGGTCAGGTGATGAGTGATAAGTTTTAGTTTGAACTGTTTGAGATCGCAAATATGGGCTTCATGGGTAATTTCATCTCCTTGACTCTCGATTAATGAAGACCATGCCGTTACTATCTTGCCATCGTACTCCTCAATGTCGCCATTGATTGAAAATAGATTGGGAAAATTATGAGCATCGAAAGATTAGAAACAGCAACTCGAATGAGCCGTATCGTCAAGCACAACGGCACTATCTACCTATGTGGCCAAGTATGTAAAGATGCCGAGCAAGGTATTACCGAGCAGACCTCAAGCATGCTTGAAAAAGTGGATGCTTTGCTGGCTCAAGCTGGCAGTGACAGAGAACATATCCTATCGGCCACCATCTACGTCAAAGATATGTCCTACTTTGCCGAGATGAATGCAGTTTGGGATGCTTGGGTACCAGAAGGTCACGCTCCAGCACGTGCCTGTGTTGCCGCTAAGATGGCCAGAGAAGCCTTGTTAGTTGAGATCTCAGTGGTTGCAGCAGAGAAGATTGCATAAACAACGATTTTAGTTAGCCTTCGAATGAAGGCTAGTTACATTTTTTAGATTAAGCTTCTGGCTGAGTAAGTATTTGAGAAAGTGTTTGAAGCTCGTATCTTATCTACTTTTATCTATATCATATCTTTGTTCAAACTTCGTTTGAAATTAAAGTCGTGGTATTCCATACCACACTGGGCAAGGAGGACTGCTCGTCCTCATCCTCCTTGCATCCACCTATGACGCCCCAGCGAAGTTAAATGCATTGAATACGGGCCTCATACTTCATTTAAAATTGCTTAGCGACTCAGATGCTACATCCATGTAACTCCGAGCCTGAGCCATCATCCATGATGGCTCTACAGCATTTTGAACTACGTATTTCAGCAACTTCCAATGGGGATTATGTAAAGCCGCAGCCTTAGCTGGTCTCATTAACATTTAAATTATGGATGCGCATTTTTTAAGCCATTTTACATTATTTACTCATCTTTTTAATTGCTGCGATCTCCTGTTTGGGAGTAAAAAGGTAAACAATAAGCTAATTGCAAATTTGGCAAATATAATCCATGTATCAATAACGAAAGAAATCAGTAGAACATCAATACCGCTAATGTTAACTCCCTGATAATTAAAGAGGGAAAGGCACGATAGTGTACGTAAGATGCTATAGGAAAGTATAAGTTGTGAGTTGTGTATGAATGAAGAATTAGAAGATTTTTGGAGTGAATTTAATTTATTGCTCTCCCATAATAGTGGTGCCAGTGAACTCCTATTTCGTGGAGTAAGTAATAAGTCTTATAAGTTAATACCATCAATAGGACGTGGAACTGAAAATGGCACTGGGGGGATATTTCATTTGTGGAAAGGGATATGATGGTTGAGTTTAAAAGGCTTTCAGTTCCTGTTATCCCATCTTCAGAAATTCCCACATGTGAGTTTGAGTGGTTGTTTCTTGCACAGCATTACAGTTTGCCAACTCGATTGCTCGATTGGTCAACTAATCCTTTAGTTGCTTTATATTTTGCTGTGGAAAAAGATGATGCTACTGATGGTGGTATATATGCAGTGCCTGAGCGCGTTTCTGATCAGTATCAATTATTTGATCACACCACTGCTAACTACAACGAAGAGCACAATAAGAGTCCCTCGAGTTTATTTGCTATCCAACCAAGGCAAGGTGACGTGATTTTCGTAAGACCAAAATACAGCGATCAACGCTATTTAAATCAGAGGTCTGTTTTCTCTTGTCCTGTAATCCGTATGGAGAGCTTCAACTTGAAAATTGTAAATTTTTAACAATCAAAGGTTCGTGGAAGCTTGAGCTAAGAAATAGATTGAAGAAGTTGGGCGTGTCTACTTCTTTTATCTATCCAGGACTTTCTGGAGTCGCGGCAGAAGTAAGGTCTTTTAAACATGATCCAATAGTAACAGGAAATCTAAGAGTATCTTCATGTATAGCAAAACTGGAATTTTAGATGGACGCTTACAAGACCACGCAATCTGCCATGTTTTGTGTACAGAACAAAACGAACTAGGCTGCTACGGAGTTGACTGCGGTGTTATAGGCTTTGTTGTTAAATTTGAGAAACTGAATGGATATAGATAACCTACTAACAAATGAAAAACTAATAATTACTCTTATTTCTGCCATTGTGGCGTTAATGTTTGGTCAACTGGTTCTTTACTGGAAGTATCGACACAACAAGTGTTGCTTCAAAAGAGCTTTGTTGGAAGAGTTGGTGGATATAGATACCTCATTAGACTCTGCAATAGCAATTTGTCGTCAAAAGTTAACTATGAATGTTCATAAGTTGCATTCAGGTTCTATGCCGCTGCCCGTAGGCTCTTATATATTTGACAATTATTATAAAGAGGTTGCTAGTGATTTAAGCTCATCTCAACGCCGCTCTTATCAACTAATTCATCATTATATTAAGGATATAAATGCTTCTATTGAGTACTTAACACTGAAGAATATTGAAGCATCAGAAGCTCACTTTCTGTCTCCAAACTCAGTAGACGAGAAACACAGGAGATTATGGTTTGACCGTTTAGCTTCATTCTACGAAATATTATGTATAACAAGGTGGCATATTGCGCATCATTTGGAAAATAAGCGTAATCCTGACTTGCCTTACACTGGAGAGACTTATGAGAAGTATATGGCTTTTCAAAATGAAATAAGATTATCAATCAAAGATTTAGTTGATGAAGCACATAAAATGCCGACCGAACAAGTCATGACTAAGAAAGCATTTTTATAACAATGTGTTATTAAATAAAAAGGTCGTAGAAAATTGACCAAAATGAATATATGGGGTCAATGTAACCATTCTTTGGACACCATAAATGTACTAATCTCATCACCTACCTTTAGACCCTTTACACTAAAGCATTTCTGTCCAAAAATGAGTAATAGCCCAAAACCTCAATCGAAGAGATAAACAATCAGGTGTGAATGCAGCTGTGGGCGTTGGTGGCAAGGATGCCACCGTCGAGCGTATAGGGACATATTTATAGCGTCCCGCAGAAGTGTTTACACATCGGCCTGCTGCAAGCAATAAACACCATCGGAGTTATGGTTACCTATAAACCATCAAACACCAATAAACCCCCAATGAAACATAAAAAGATACTTCAAACTTGTTATCCGACAAGTACCACTTCTAGGTTATGGGTTGCTCTTCCTGCTATACTGCATCCTCGATTTTTTGGAGGCAATAATGGACGTATCTTCTTTACTTGACGGCCTGAATGATAAACAACGTGAAGCCGTTGGTGCACCGCAATCCAGTATGTTGGTGTTGGCGGGTGCTGGCAGTGGTAAGACTCGGGTATTAACCCATAGAATTGCCTGGCTGATGCAGGTTGAACAGCAAAGTCCATACTCTATTTTGGCGGTAACCTTTACCAACAAAGCTGCCGCTGAGATGCGTGAACGTGTGGAGAAGGTGAGCGGTAGTAATATGGGACGCATGTGGATCGGTACCTTCCACGGTTTAGCTCATCGTCTGCTGCGCACTCATTACCAAGATGCCAACCTGCCCCAGACATTTCAGATCATCGATTCTGACGATCAGTTAAGACTGATTAAACGCATCCTTAAAAGCTTGAATTTAGATGAGAAGCAGTATCCGCCTCGTCAGGCTCAGGGCTATATTAATGGTAAGAAAGATCAGGGATTAAGACCTAAGCATATCGATGCGGGTGGCTTTCCGATTGAGCAAACGCTGCTGCAAATTTATCAGGTTTACCAGGAGTCTTGCGATCGCGCTGGGCTGGTGGACTTTGCTGAAATTTTACTGCGTGCCCATGAGCTTTGGCTCAATAAGCCCCATGTGCTTAAGCATTATCAAGACAGATTTAAAAATATCTTAGTGGACGAGTTCCAAGATACTAACGCCATTCAATATGCGTGGATCCGCGTGCTAGCGGGTGACAGTGCAAACGTAATGATAGTCGGTGACGATGATCAGTCTATCTACGGCTGGCGTGGTGCTCAGGTGGAGAACTTGCATAAGTTCTTAGAGGACTTCCCCAAGGCTGGCACCATACGTTTGGAGCAGAACTACCGTTCTACTGGCCATATTCTTAAGGCGTCGAATGAGCTGATTGCTAATAACCCAGAGCGGTTAGGTAAGAAGCTGTGGACCGAAGATAAAGATGGCGAGCAGATCGCTATCTACTGCGCCTTTAATGAGATGGATGAGGCGAGATTTATCGTCGGCCGTATCTGTGATTGGCATGATATGGGCGGTGACTTAAGTAGTTGTGCGATCCTCTACCGTTCCAATGCGCAGTCGCGGGTACTGGAAGAGGCGTTACTGCATAAAGGCTTAGCTTACCGTATCTATGGTGGCCTTCGCTTCTTCGAGCGCCAAGAGATTAAAGATGCGATGAGCTATCTGCGTCTGATTAACAATAAAGACGATGATGCGGCATTCGAGCGTGTGGTCAATACACCAGCTCGTGGCATTGGCGGTCGAACCTTAGATATTCTGCGTGCTACCGCTCGTCAGCAAGAGCTCACCTTGTGGCAAACCTGTTTGCGCGCACTGGAGGAGAAACTGCTTAGCGGACGTGCGGCCAATGCGGTTCGTGGCTTTATGGATCTGATTGTTGAGATGCAGCAAGACACTGAAGAGTTGAGCTTACATCGCACCACAGATCATGTGATCAGAGAGTCTGGCCTTAAGAGCATGTATGAGGCTGAAAAGGGCGAGAAAGCACGTTCACGTGTTGAAAACCTCGATGAGCTAGTGACAGCTGCGCGTACTTTTGTGATGCCGGAAGAGAATGAAGATATGGGTGAGCTGAATGCTTTCCTATCTCATGCGGCATTAGAGGCCGGTGAAGGACAAGCCGATGCCTTTACCGATGCGGTGCAGTTAATGACGCTGCACTCGGCAAAAGGTCTGGAGTTCCCTGTGGTGTTTATGTCTGGCGTTGAGGAGGGGATCTTCCCGAGCCAGATGGCGATGGATGAGGGTGACAGACTCGATGAGGAGCGCCGCCTCTGTTACGTGGGCATGACCCGCGCGATGGAGAAACTGTACATCACCTATGCGGAAACACGTCGTATCTATGGTCGTGAAAACTTTGCTAGACCGTCACGCTTTATCAAGGAGATCCCCACTGAGCATGTGGAAGAGATCCGCTTGAAAACTCAGGTGAACACGCCTTCTCGCGCTCAACCTTCATTTACCCGCTCAACCGTTGTGAATGAGTCGGGCTTCCAGATTGGACAAGGTGTGATGCACCCTAAATTTGGTGAAGGTAAGGTGATCAGTACTGAGGGAAGTGGTCCGCAGGCTAGAGTTCAGGTGAACTTTTTCGATGTGGGCAGTAAGTGGCTGGTGGTGGCTTATGCAAGGCTTGAAACCTGCTAGAAAGCGATTGCAAGTCGATGTGTGTCAGTCATAATGTTGTATGATTTTTTAGATCGATACGTTAAAGGCCGAAGCGGTTTTAGGAGAGCCTAGATGAGTGTGAAGGATAAATTAGAGATCTACTTACGTTTGGCCCGCATGGACCGTCCAATCGGTACCTTATTGCTGATGTGGCCCTGCTTGATGGCGCTAGTGTTAGCGGCCGGTGGCATGCCTGATCTTAAGGTTTTAGTGATCTTTATTATCGGCGTAGTCGTGATGCGAGCCTGTGGCTGCATCATTAACGATTACGCAGATCGTAAACTCGACTCCCATGTTGAGCGAACTAAATCTCGCCCTTTGGCCAGTGGTGAGGTCTCTGTTAAAGAGGCTTTAACCCTCTTTGTGGTGATGGGACTTATCGCTTTCGGCCTAGTTTTAATGCTCAACCCTTTAGTGGTGCAGCTCTCCTTTGTGGGGATCATACTCACCATCATCTATCCCTTCACTAAACGCTTTACCAATATGCCGCAGATGTTTCTCGGTGTGGTGTGGAGCTGGTCGATCCCCATGGCCTATGCGGCGCAAACTGGGACTGTGCCAGCGGAAGCTTGGTGGTTATTTGCGGCTAACTGGTGCTGGACAGTCGCCTACGACACCATGTATGCCATGGTCGACAGAGATGATGACCTTAAGGTGGGAATAAAATCTACCGCCATTTTATTTGGTAAGTATGACCGTCAAGTTATTGCCCTGTTTCAGCTGGCAGCGCTTGCCTGTTTCATTATCGCTGGTTGGGCTGCTGATCGTGGCTTGGTTTATGCTCTAGGTATTATCACCTTTGTTGGTTTTAGCCTCTATCAACAGAAGCTTATCTATGGCCGAGAGCGCGCTCCCTGTTTTAAAGCCTTTCTGAATAATAATTGGGCGGGATTGAGCCTGTTTGTTGCTCTTGGTGTTGATTATCTTGTCTAAGGTTTAGTTGAACATTGAGCTTATATTCGTTGCTCAATGTTCACCCCCTCTTTACTCCTCTTTTCGCTTAATTTCCTCCCTTGAGGCTGCTTGGTTAAGTCTGTAACATAGCGTCAACATCTATTCGCAAGGAGCCTTTATGAGGCGTAGCGTAAAGTTCAGACTTATCTTTCTCATCAGTACCATAGTGAGTTACTCCCTCGGCTTTCAGTTTCTACCTGAGAGCTTAGATGGCGATCTGAATCTGAGACTGGTTATTGGCTTTTCAGTACTCTACTTTATCTTGCTACCACTCAGTTATTGGTTTTGTATCATTAAAGTCGGTGAGCAGAAGCTGTGGAAGATGTTGCTAATATTTAGTCTCAGTAGTTTGATGGCAAGGCTGAGTTTCCCAGCTGAAATTGCCGGCTATTTTGAGTTTATTGCCTGGTTACGTTACCCGATTATTGCTGTGTTATTGGCTATTCAGTTGTTCTTGATGGTGAGTATCGTAAAGGGGTTATGGCAAGCGCGAAACCTATCTGGCGATCCTAGGGTTCATATTTTAGAGACCTTTCAAGAGCAAGATGATAAGAAACGTTCTCTGGCATTAGTTATGGCCTCAGAGCCTGCGAGCTGGTACTACGCCATCCCTTACCTATCACGTAACCATGTCCCTGCCATCACGGCTCTAAAGCTACGTTCAAGCTCTCTTTGGTGTTGGTTTATGTTGATATTAGGGACTCTGGCTACCTCGTCTCTAGCCTATTTTGTTATTGAACCTTGGAGTCAGCTAGCCGCCATTATTGTCGCCAGTATTATTAGCTATAGCCTAGTGATGGTAACGGCAAACTATAGGCTCTCCAGACACTACTCACTCTATAGCCAGCACGATAACTTGATTATTAACAATAGTGTATGGGGCTTTATGTCGATTAAATTAACCGACATCGCCGATATTGAGATAGGTGAGTACTTTAGGAAGGAGAATAAAGAGGGGCTGCATTTTGGCTATGGTGCTAGTAGCAATATCAAGTTGAGCTTTCATCAGCCACAGACCTATTTTGGCGGTTTGGGCCAGCTTACTGAGCAGGTCGATAGCATCGATATGCAGCTTGCCGATCCCCAAGCATTGGTTGAATATTTTCAGCAATATATAGCCAATCAGTCAGGCGTGCCTCTATCGGTAGATGGCTCAACGACACAGGAGCTCCAAGCTTGCGATAGCCCTGCAATATCGGCAGAGCTTAGTTCAGGTTCTTAAACATGAAAAATTGGTTATTAAAAATCGAAGGTAAATAATACAAAGCTGTTCATGGCTGTTTACCATTAATCTCTGTTCTTTAATTGAATCTCTAGGTAGGTTAGTCGTTACGTCACGTTAAAACTAAGGGTTAATATGTCATTAGTGCAGCTAGGTGAAAATATATGGGCACACGAAGATAGTATGCCATTAGGTGGGATCCAGCTTAGGCTACGTATGACCATTGTGAAGCTGAGTTGTGGTGGTCTTTGGCTACATTCGCCAACAAAGCCTAATCCTGAGTTACAAGCTGAGATAGATGAACTGGGTAAGGTGACGTTTATCGTCGGAGCCGCTAATGGGCATAATATCTGGTTGTCTGCCTGGCAAGCGGCTTATCCTGAGGCTGAGTTATATGTCAGCGGTGGGATCCCTAAAAAAGTGAAGCTGGATAATTATATGGTGCTTGAAAAGCATTTTGAAAATATCTGGTGTGATGATTTTGAACGTGAATTTATGCCCAATGTTGAGCTGTTCAATGAGTCGGTCTTTTTTCATAAATCTAGCCGTTCCTTGATTGTGACCGATCTCATTCAAAACCACAGTGATGAGATACCCTCTGGCTTTGCTGGTGTCATGACCCGCTGCGTATTTAGGCCTTTAGGGTTTAAGGGAGCCTGCGTTGCCCCGCCACTTAAGTTAGGTTTTACTATTAAAGATAAGTTGGCTTTCTCTGTCTTTATCAAGAATATTCAGCAGTGGGATTTCGATAAAATTATTGTGACCCATGGGGATGTGATAACGGATGATGCTAAAGGTGTGTTTGCGGGGTTGGTCGAGCGTTTTATTCGTTGAACTGACCTAGTGAGATAACCCTACCTAGTGTATAAGTGTAAGGTTATCTGTAGGCACAACTAGACACCAATGATCTCTCCTTTTAGTGAATAGGCGACCATCAATAACTCCTGCTTCTCCTGTTGACCCACATCATTTTTTTCCAGAGCGACCATGATGTCATCGATAACGGCGAGGTATTCACGCTCATTGATGTTCATTGTCCTATGAGTGTCGGTCATGTTTTTCCCTGTATACTCCTGAGGGCCTCCCGTTCCAGAGCAGAGAAACTCAGTCACAGTTTTAATCACTTTATCTCTGTCTGAGTCCTTGTAGCGGCTGGCAATGGTAGGGTTATCCCTATGAGTATCAAAGATGTCGGCTGCTATTTGGGCTATTTTTACCTCGCCTCCTAAGCGGTCATAAAGGCTGGTACCATTCATAATATTCTCTCTTAGTTTTTAACTGAAAATATACCTGAACTTTAAGCTTAGCTATTGTCCATGAGGTTAGCATGGTTTTTTGAGCGTGAAGAGAAGATTAGTTATTAGCGGATAAACCTGTTTTTAATCACAGAGTATCATGTGACCTGAGGAGCGGTTTGAGCCATGACCCTGTTCTTCCACTCAGTTTAGCCCTTGGCCAATGAAGGTTTCTCTCTACGCCCTCTTTTAAGGTCTTAGCTAAAGTTAAGGGCTCTTGGGTAGAGCGGTTGTGAAGGAAGATACAGAACTTCTCTCCATAGATATGTGATTTAGCTTATTCGGTTAATCAGCTTAAATAGATTGAATGAAGTATTCATTTTAATCTAGCAAAATATAGGTAATACTTTAATTAATCTTTTAGTATTAAATGCTAATACATTTGACTGTCGTTATTTAGTTTTATGGTTTTTCTTTTGTTTAATTGTGTTTGCAGCAAGTTATTAGGTATTAATAAAATAATAATTCAATAACTTTTATATTATGTGTTTTATTCTGTTTTTATGTTCTATTAAATTGTTGCAAGATACTTCTTGGTAACAACTTTAGTTGTAGGCTTATGTTAATGGTAATACAGGATAAATTACTTATCAACTTAAGTCATTGTTATTGAGCGGTTTCACCTTAGCTTTGGTTATAATTCAAATAATATAAGATACTAGTGGTTATAACCCGCTGAAAAATAGTTTAAATAGCTTATGTCATGGATGTATGGCCAAGCAAAAGGATATGCAATTGATTATTTATTAACTTAGAAGGAAGCTAGTTATGGAAATCAATCATAAAGTTATAGTATGTAGTTGTGTGGGAATATATATGTCTCTGCTTTTCGGTTCTGGAATCGCAAATGCAGATACATCTTTAATTAATATATCAGAAGTAAAGGAGAAGTCGGCACCAAAAAATGTTGCAGCTTCAATTGAGAAGCAGTTAAAAATGGACCAAGCCACACCGATGGAGTGGCCAGAATATGTTGTCTCTAAGGCCGCACAAGAGGAGATAATCTCTGGTGGCTCAGGCTCTGCGGATAGTCAATTGGCGCCTTTTGGGGCCAACGATGATGCTAAAGCTCTCTATCCTGAAGCTTGGAAAGCGATGGAGGAGATGGTGATCACTGAGGAGTACTCTAGCAGTGATTATGATGCCAAATCTGCCGCTAAGCCCGATCTGTATACTGGCTATCCAGCCAATAAATATTCCCAATCTTGGAAATATCACCCTTGGCGAACCATGGGAAAACTCTATTTTAATACGCCGAGTGGTAGTAGTAGCTACTGCAGTGCATCTATGCTGAAAAATAATGTACTACTGACAGCTGCTCACTGTGTTTATAGTCGTGGTAGTGGTTGGCATTCAAACTTAGTGTTTGCACCTGCTGAGAGGTACGGTAATAAGCCGTATGGCCAGTATAACTGGACCAGTGCCATCGTTCTCACTAACTGGATTAATGTCGGTAGCCGCCAATATGATCTAGCGTTAGTCCGATTAAGTGGCAACCCTAATGGCATGGTGGGTAATTTGGGATATGCCTATGGTCAGTCATTTGAGCAAAGTCTATTCTCATTTGGTTATCCAGGGAATTTAGGCTCAGGTCAATACAGTAATACCTGTGCTGCTGAATCCTTTAAGGATGATACTGATGCCATTGGTATGGGTTGTAATATGACCTATGGCGCAAGTGGTGGCCCTTGGTTAAGAAAGTTCACTCCATATGTATCTGGTGGTAATCAGGCAAACTCTGTGGTCAGCGGCCCCTCCAAAAAGGGGACTTTTGGTCAGAGCTTTGTGGGGCCAAGATTCACCAGTAATAACTTTAGAGTACTCTGTAATAGCTACGGCTGTTTATAACTTGATTGACGGTTTTTTATCTTAAAGATTAATGCCTGCCACACCGTTTGGTGGGCATTATATAGTGAGTCATATCTCTTTTATCCCTCCCGTTAAGTTTCATTTAATCGTTATGCATGACGATAGCCAACGTTGATATGTTAGAGTTATCAAGCCTCTCGTTCAGTCTATGTTGGTCCGATAAATACCTCTCATTGGTTACACTGACTTCCTGTGCTGACAAGAAAAAAACAATAATCTAATCAAGGAGAAGACCCGTGAAGAAAGTCGGATTGCTACTGCTTTGTACTATCTTGATGCCGCTGGCACCTGTATATGCAGAGCAGGCTAAACCTGTGGATGATAAACGACTGTCGGTTGAGTTGTTGTGGCAGCTAAATCGCATCGCAAGCCCCACAATTTCACCCAATGGCGAGTACATTATTGCTTCTGTAACTCAATATGATGTTCCTGAAGATAAAGGAGCAACACAGCTTTGGTTGTTTGCTAAAGATGGCTCTAGTCAGCGTCCTTTGACTGCCAAAGGCTTGCGGGTGAGTGAGCCTGTGTTCTCTCCTGATAGCAAGGTGCTTGCTTTTGTGAGTAAGCGTGATGAAGATGAGGATGGGCAGATATACCTGTTACCTATGGATAGGGCAGGTGAAGCTCAGCGACTCACAGATGTTCCTGGTGGTGTCAAAGGGGTGCGATGGGTAGGTGAACATGTTTACTTTATTAGCCGTGTTTTCCCAGGTAAAACATGGCCTGAGATGGCTGAGCAGTTAACAGCGAATAAAAAGGATAAAGTGTCTGCCCGTCAGTGGAATGCACTACCCTATTCGAGCTTTGACCATTGGATTGAGGAGGATCGTCAAGCCCATGTTTTCCGTATTCCAGCTAAAGGAGGGGAGGTTGAAGCTGTGACACAAGTGATGAATAAGCAACTGCCTCGTTCATCTCAAAGCGCTGCGAACTATGATATTTCGCCTGATGAGCGCTTTATCGCCTTTAACAGTAATGGTTGGGACAATCGAGTCGATCCAAAAATCGATATCTTTATGGCTAAGATAGGCAGTGATAAGGCGGAAAATTTAACGGCAAAAAATAACGCCCCAGATACGAGTCCAACCTTCAGTCCTGATGGTAAAACCTTAGCTTTTACCCGTCAGCTTATTCATGGCTTCTATGCCGATACTGCCAATCTGATCTTGCTTGATGTGAAAAAGCGCACAGAGCGAAATATCACTGCCGATTGGGACCGTTCGGTGGCTCGCTTTAGCTGGACAGCTGATGGTAAAGGTTTTTATGCGGCAATCGATGATGCTGCTACTCGCAGAATTTTCCATATCAATGGCAAAAATGGCAAGGTAAAAGCCATAACTCAACAGACCAATTTTGGTAGGCCTTCAATTGCTAAAGACGGCACATTAGTCGCGTCTAACGATAGCTTCCTCTATCCAGCTAGAGTGGTTAAGATCAACCCTAAAAATGGTAAAACCACACGTTTGGATAGCTTCAATGACGATATTCTTGCCGATGTCGACATGGGAACTTATGAGTCAGTTACTTATAAAGGCTACAACGACCAAGATATACAGATGTGGGTTCATTATCCGCCTGGGTTTGATTCTAGCAAAAAGTATCCCTTGATGATGTTGATCCATGGAGGGCCACATAGTGCGATCTCTGATGGTTTCCACTTCCGTTGGAACGCTCAGACATTTGCCTCTTGGGGCTATGTTACCGCCTGGCCTAACTTCCATGGCTCAAACAGCTTTGGCCAAGAGTTTGCTGACAGTATAAATCCCGATTGGAAAAATAAATCATTGGAAGATGTGTTTAAAGCAACACAGTGGTTTACTCAAAAAGAGTGGATTGATGATGAGCGATTAGTGGCGGGGGGAGCTAGTTATGGTGGCTACCTAACCTCAATTATTTTGGGCCAAGAGCACCCATTTAATGCCCTATTCATCCATGCTGCGGTTTATAACATGTACTCGCAAATGGCGGCGGACTTCTCTGTACACAGCACTAGGTTTGGTAACTACTGGGATAAGCCTGAGCTCTATAATGACATCTCTCCTCACTATGGTGCTAAAAACTTCAACACTCCAACCTTAGTGGTTCATGGCCAACTAGATTACCGTGTACCTGTAGGCCAAGGTTTTGAGCTATTCCGTACCTTGCAAACACGAGGTGTAGAGTCTCGAATGATCTATTTCCCTGATGAAAACCATTGGATTATGAAGCCAAATAATTCAATCTATTGGTATAACCAAGTTGAAGATTGGATGACTAAGTTTGCTGAACCTGGTGGTAAGTAATCTGAGATAGCGCTTCAAAAAAGTCGCTATCTTTAGACTAATAAAAAGCACTTCAATCGAAGTGCTTTTCTGTTTTTGAAGCTTGAAGCTTGAAGCTTGAAACTTTAGGCTTTGACTAGCTTAGCCAGATCGGCTGGGCGGTAATAGACCGACTTGAGTACCTTGCCTTGGCGAACGACTTTACCAGCCATATCGACATCTTTGGCGCACTTGGCAATGATGAAATCGCCTTTTTGACTACCAACAATCTCAACGCCTTGCTTAGCGTAAAACTCGACAGTTTCAGCTAGCTCCTTCTCATTACGACAGACCTTGCTCATGTTGCTTGAGTGGACTTCATCCCAACAGGTAATGAACTCAATTTCGCGGTTTTTAGCGACATTTAGCAGAAGATCGATGATATAACTGATCTCAATGCGGTCATTAACCTGTGAAGCACCAAGGTGAACCAGACGACCCATAAGCACATAAACAGAGTCCACAATGGCATCGGCTTGCTCGATGCGAGTGTCAGCTTCGGCAAGTTCAGTTAGCTCTTCGATGGCCAGCGAGGTATGTAAGGTGTCAGCCTTATCATCCAATGTAGCTTCATCTTCACTGGGTAGATCGAATGTGGAGCGAAACTGGAGTATGTCACGATAAAGGTGATCATAAAGTGGCTGAGTGAGCGCGGTAAATTTCATGTCTTTGCCTTGGGTAATCTTCTCTCATCTTAGGGCGTATGTTAGTGAAATGAGGAGGTGAATGAAAGAGCGGATTTCAGCCTCTTACATAGAGTGAGAGATTCTCTCTACTCACACTTAAAACTCTAGCTAACCATTTGCTACATATTTATGCGAAAGCTCTATTGGGTTGCTGGTTTTAAATTAAAAATGATAACGCTGTCATTATCATCTAACGGCCAAGTAAACAAGCCAGTTTGTAGCGCAAATGTTGCTATCTAATGCTTTTTTTGCATATTTATTTACTAGTATAATGCTTGAGCCCCCAATTTTACTGCCTATTCACCCTCTATCTTTAGTTTTCCTTAATCTTTTGTAACTCACTAATTAAATAAAGATTAAATTTACACTTGATTATCTATCCTATTGATTGTTAATCATCTTTGGTTTGATTTCACCTCTTAATTCCGAGTATCACTATTTTTATTATGTAAATTATTTGTTACTCAGTTTTTAGGCTTCAAAGTAAAGGTCATGTTGGTCTTAATGTGAATCATGTAATGTCAAAAAACGCCTGCATAAATTGAATTTTTATTCATTTACGCGGTGAAAATAATAATTACTAATCATTTGAGGCTTAATATGAATTTGAAATATTCAAAGTTAGCATTAGCTATGGTCGGCATCGGGCTCACTTCGGCAAGTTACGCATCAGATCCACTCTATTCAGAGCAGTGGCACTTAAACAATACGGGCCAGAATGCTTTCTCCCAGTCATCTGGTACTGCGGGTAACGATCTTAATACTCAACTTACTCAAGCATTTGGCATTGCAGGTGTTGGGATTAAAGTGGCTGTTATCGATACTGGTGTACAGATAGATCATCCAGACTTGGCTGCTAACGTGGTCCCAGGTAGCCAGAATTTTATTTCTGATTCAGCATTTCCTGTAGATTACCCTGAAGATCCCAATGGCCATGGTACGGCTGTTGCTGGTTTGATTGGTGCGGTAGGCCATAACGGTGAAGGGGTGAGGGGCGTGGCTTCTAACACCTCTTTACTTGGGTTTAACTGGTTATCAGAGCAAACCTTTGAAGGTTGGTTGATCTCACATGGTAAGGGGGCAGCCACTCAAGATGTGCGGGTGTTTAACCAGAGTTATGGTTTTAGCCCAATCGATCCGATTAAGGCTGATTTTGATGATCCTCAATTCAATTTTGAGATCGGTGTGATGTCCGATGTTAGCGACAATGCAGCATGGGGACGTGGCGCACTGTTTGTTAAATCGGCGGGTAACGGCTACCGCTACTTTAGAAGTGGTGGTTTCTTTGTGTTACCCGGTGACTTTTTTGCAGGCGGCAACAATTTAGGCTTGCCGATGCACAACAGTAACCAGTCCTATGATAATGCTAACTACTATAACCTAGTAACGAGTGCGATCACCGCTGATGGTACCCGTACTAGTTACTCATCTGTAGGGGCTAATGTGTGGGTTGCTGCACCAGCGGGCGAGTATGGCACCAACTCTCCAGCTATGGTGACCACAGATCTGATGGGTTGTGATGCGGGTATGAACACATCAGCTGGTCTTGGTAGTAATGGGCTACATGGTGGAACTGAGCTAGATCCTGATTGTAACTATACCAGTACCATGAATGGTACCTCTTCTGCAGCGCCAAACACTTCAGGTGCTATCGCCGCCATTATGTCGACTAACCATGCGTTAACAGCGCGAGATGTGCGTGCATTGTTGGCTGAAACGGCAAGCAAAACAGATGCTCAAAACCCAGGTGTGAGTCTGGACTTTGTAAACAACAAAGGTGAGTTGGTGAGCTACCAGGCGGTTGCTCCTTGGACCACGAATGCTGCGGGTGTTGATTTTCACTCATTCTACGGCTTTGGTGCGGTGGATCTGGACAAAGCCATGAGCCGCGCTCGTATGACAAATAGCGTGCTGCCACCCCAAGTTATCACCCCGTGGGCAAGCAGTGATCTTGCTGTTGAAGTACCTGACGCTAGCTTAGCTGGCGGTGAGTCAAGCATAGTGTTTAGTGATGATGTGACAGTAGAGTCGGTGCAGGTGCAGTTAACCTTAGATCACGCTCGTCTACCTGATCTAGCCATTGAGCTTATCTCACCAGCGGGTACTCGCTCTGTACTGCAAACACCGAGAAATGGTCTGGTTGGTCAGTCACTCGATGCTAGCATCACAGGTTTTGATCAGCAGTTACTGTTGAGCAACCAATTCTATGGTGAAAAAGCCAAAGGTGAGTGGACCTTGAGAGCCATTGATACCAACGGTGAAGAGCAGTTTACCTTTATCGCTTACTTCAATAGTTCAAACGTATTTTTTGTACCACTTAACAATAACAAAGAGCCAGGTGTGATCAAGAACTGGTCACTGCGCGTTATCGGCCACTAAAGGAGTATGAATATGAAACTATCTATCTTTTTACCTGCTGTAGCAGTCACCCTATTTTCATCGCTTACTGTGGCGAATAACCTGCCTGAGTTGGCAGCGCCAGTTGAAATTGAGGCGAGTGAGTCTGTTGTCGTTAATGGTCAGACGTTTAATAAGGTGGTTGAGCCCTCAGCGACTGCGGATTTTGCTGACACGGTTAAGCTATTTGCTGGCGATCTTGTCACCAAAGGTAGCTTTAACCTTACCTCTAAAGCGACGGGCTTGGTTTTTGTTACCTTGGTTGAGGGACAAGATGCCAAAGCGGTTGCCACAGATTTAGATCTGAAGCTTGTTTTTGCTAACGGTAACTCTGCTGTCTATAAGGCTGCTGAGAATGTTGATCTGTTGAACTTAAACGATGAGCTGTTTAATGACAGCCGCATTAAAGCCGTAAAAATTGAGCTAGCAAACAACAAATACAATCCAGAGTAATTGTTATATAAATAGTTATAACGGCCTTTTAAGTTAGCTCAAAAGGCCGTTTTTTATGGGTGATGAAATTAAATTTTTAGAGAGCAAATAGAGGGATTATCTTTAATTAGTGCATAAATAGGTGATATTGGGCTTTTGTTTGAATATTTAGTCTTTAGCTTGGCTTGGTCAACTATTTAACACCAGTATACTTGTTGGACTCGGTTGTTATCTTTATGTAAATATGATCGACCGAGCGCAATAAAAAAACCGTCGTTGAATGGTATTTGCGGGGTTAAATAAAAAGAACAAAAAGGAAAAGTGATGACCTCAGAAACTGATCCCCAGCAATCAGCATCCCATTCGCAACCAGGCTCAAATTCGTCTGAACCTAAGGGCTCAGGGAATAAACATAAGCAACCTAGCTTATTCGATGCGCTTACTCCTATCTTTGCCCTAGTGGTGATGTTAACCGCTGCGGTTTACCTCTTTTCTTCTGACAGCTCATCGGGCGCTAACCAGATAGCCCTCATTATGGCTGCCTGTGTTGCACTGATTATTGGTGTGAAGAACGGTTATAGCTGGAAGGAGATGGAGAAGGGAATAGTGAGTAGTGTCTCCATGGCAACAGGAGCCCTGCTTATTCTCTTTACTGTGGGCTCACTTATCGGTACCTGGATCCTCTCCGGTACTGTGCCTACCATGATCTACTACGGGATGAAGATCTTAAACCCTGAGTACTTCTATGCCGCATCTTGTCTGCTCTGTGCCATTGTGGCTATCAGTATCGGTAGCTCATGGACTGTCGCTGGCACCTTAGGTATCGCGCTGATTGGTGTCGCTGGTGCCATGGGGTTAAACATTGAGATAACTGCCGGTGCGATTATCAGTGGCGCTTACTTTGGCGATAAGATGTCGCCAATGTCTGATACAACTAATCTTGCGCCAGCCGTTGCCGGTACCGACCTATTTAGTCATATACGCCATATGGCGTGGACGACAGTTCCTAGTATTGTTATTGCGCTGATTGGGTTTCTCTTTTTAGGTTTTAATACCGAGATCCCCGCAACGGGTGCGGAGCTGGCTAGAACTATGGCTGTACTGCAAACCCAGTTCTCACCCGGCCTTCATCTGCTTATCCCGCTGCTTGTGGTTCTGGCATTAGCCTATAAAAAGATGCCAGCTTTTCCCACTGTGATTGTTGGTACCATGGCGGGGGCGGTTTGCGCTGCACTATTCCAGTTCGATAATGTGCTTAAGTTTGTGAATGACCCTGAGCTGCTTCCCGTCATTGCGCTTATTAAAGGGATCTGGATTGCCATGTTTAATGGTTATACGGCCAATACTGGTAACTCAATGATAGACAGCCTACTAAGCCGTGGTGGTATGGGCAGTATGATCAATACGGTATGGTTAATTCTGTGTGCTATGGCGTTTGGTGGCGTGATGGAGCGAACAGGTCTGCTTAAACGTATTTTGCAGAGTATGCTGGTGTTTGTTAAGTCTAGTAGTAGCTTGATTTTGACGACGCTTGTTAGCTGTATCGGGGCTAACCTTATCACTGCAGATCAGTTTATCGCCATCATACTGCCAGGCAGAATGCTTAAAGTTGAGTACACCAAACATGGTCTAGCGCCAGTAAACCTGAGTCGCGCACTTGAAGACTCGGCGACTATTACTAGCCCTCTTGTGCCTTGGAACACTTGCGGTGCTTATATGGCCAGCACCTTAGGGGTAGCGACCATTGCCTATCTTCCATTTGCCTTCTTTAATCTTGTTTGTCCATTAATCAGTGCAAGCTATGCCTATTTTGATTTCAAAATTCTAAAGCTTGAAGATATGGAAGAGGCAGAAGCGGTTGCCGCTTAACGCTAGAGCAAGATAATCCCACCCAGCTAAAACTTTGACCGCCATCGAGTGTGGCGGTCAAAGGGAATAGTGCTTATACCAATTAGTATAAGAAATTGATCTGTTCAGAGTGCTTTTTGGCAAGCTAATTCAACGCAGAAGTAGACAGCCAAAACCACTCTTATTGTTGCCGCGTCCTCTGATTATCCATCTCATCAATAAGCTGATTAAAGCTTACCTCCTCTTTTATTGCTTTAAAGCTAGGATCCATGACCACTAGGTTCTTTGCTAACCAGCCTTGATTTATCGCCTGTATAAGATAGCGATAGCTTTTATCACTCGCATGGCTCTTGGCGTAAAGGCGAGCCAGTGACATGCTGTCGCTGGGTCTGTCTGAACCTTGGGCAAGTTCCTGCTTAAAGCTTTGCTCAAGGTGAGCTAATTGCGCCTCTGTGCCCTGTTTATTGGCTAAATAACTCAGCAGTTCGCCTCGAACTTTTACCTGTCGGTTATCTGATTGAATAAGCTGTTTTGCCAACTCCCTAACCTGCTCCTGTTCGCCTAAATAGAGCAGGGCATTGGCGAGTCCTTCGATAAACACTAACTGCTTTGGATAGCGTGCAATTAACTCCTGATAGTGGGCTTTAGCTTGGCGGAAGAGCCCCTGTTGTAGCAAACTCTCCCCCTGAGTGTTATTGGCCAGTAGAGAGTCAGGCTGAAGTTGCAGCGCTTTTTCTAGCCAGATGTTGGCCTGAGGATATTGTGCGAGAGCAAAGAGGATCTGCGCTTTATGTAGCATGCTGACACTGTTACTAGGGTCAGCCTCTAGCGCCTTGTCTATCCAGTGAAGCGCTTGTTTAAGTTGCCCCATCTCTCGGTAGATAAAGCCGAGGTTTGACATGGCCTCGTTGTAATCTTTACGTTTCTGTACCGCCTTTAAGTTGGCGGATATCGCCTTGGTTAGCCAGCCTCGATTGTAGTAGGCCAGACCCAGAGATTTATAACCTTGCGCCAGATTGGGATCCAGTGCGATCGCCTTGTAAGCGGCATCGATCGCCAGTTGTTGCCAGTCGGAGGGGCCATTAAACTGAAATATTCCCTGACTATAGGCATCTGATAGCCCCGCATAGGCTCGGGCCATATTGGGATTAATCTCGATGGCAGAGTTAAACAGCTCTATGGCAAGCTTGTTATCCTCCTCTCTGTACCTATGGTAGTAATCCAGTCCATTCTCATAGAGTTCATTATCGAAGCCACTGGCAATCTTGGCGGCTAGCGTTTGTGAAACCGGCTGTGGAATAGTGCGACTCGAAGAGTAGAGTAGGGCGATACAAGCAAGGATAATCACCACAAAGGCTAGAGTGAGAGAGGTTACTTTCCAGTAAAGGGGATAGCTGCTGCCATTTGCTGGGGCCACATGGGTATCGGTGGCAAGGTTAAGCTTAACGGAGAGGCTGGGATCTGGAATAGCCGTTATCTCTACATGGGGGATAAGACGGTAACCTCGACCACGGATCGCCTCTATGTAGGTTGGATCTGCCGCGTTGTCGTCTAATACACGGCGCAGAAGCTTAATTCTCTGCTTTAAGGTTTCATCCCCCACCACTATCTCAGGCCAGATCCGCTCAATCAACTCCTGTTGGCTGACGATCCCTGGTGCTGATTCGCATAATACACATAGTAGGCGGTAGCTCAGCCAGGGGAGCTTCACCTCTTGAGTCTTATTTCGAACTAGAGTGCCCAATTGGGTATTGAGATCGAGATCGGCAAATTGGTAGCGGTAGTTGATACTTGTCTCCTACTCTTTTTACTGCATTAGCTTGTTAACCCTTACTTTACCCCGACTTCACTAAACTGCAACGGCTTTCACCAAGCTTCACCAACTCTTACTTAAGCTTTCACCTTAGCTTCAAGTTGAGCAGTAAGCCTTAGGTATAGCCTAATAAGACAAAAAATTAAAAGAAGAAGCTGTTATGGAAACCAGGGTGGAATTAACCGAAGCAGATAAGGTGGACCAGACCTTAGGGGAGGCAAACTTAGCCCACCCTAAGGGGCTTTATGTGTGCTTTTTTACCGAGATGTGGGAGCGCTTTAGTTTTTATGGCTTAAAGGCTCTGCTTATCTTCTATCTGACAGATCACTTCCTGTTTAGCGATCTTGAAGCGGCCAATATATTCGGTAACTACTTCGCGCTGGTTTACGCCTTGCCTTTAGTGGGTGGGGTGCTGGCGGATCGGTATCTGGGCGGTAAGCGAGCGGTAACCTCTGGCGCTATCTTGCTCTGTTTAGGCCACTTCGGTATGGCTTTTGAGGGACAAGCTGCCTATATCGATGAACTAGGTAACAAGGTGGAGAGTACCGGATTATCGATGTTTTACCTGTCGCTCTCTTTCATCATAGTAGGAGTTGGCTTCTTAAAACCTAACATCTCAACCATAGTGGGTAAGCTTTATGATAGAAACGATCCTAGAAAAGATGCCGGATTTACTCTGTTTTATATGGGCATTAATATCGGCGCTGCGCTCTCTTCTATTGTGTGTGGCTATGTAGGTACTCAGTATGGATGGTCATACGGTTTTGGCTTAGCGGGCTTTGGTATGCTACTGGGTCTAATGGTTTTTCTTGGAGGGCAGAAGCACCTTAAGGGCTTTGCTGAAACGCCTGATAAGCAGATGTTGACCGAATCACTTTGGTGGTGTTTTACCCGAGAGCACCTTATCTATGGTTTTGCCATTGTGATGGTTATGCTGGTGGCCTTGGTGATTGGTGATCATCAGGTGGTGGGTGGTTTGCTAGGTTTTAGTTTTGTGGCTATCGGCGTATGGCTGGTGTGGTACTGCATCCAAGAGGTTTCACTTGAGGTGAGGCAGAAACTCTATGCCGCGGTTAGTTTAGTGATGATGTCGACGGTTTTCTTTCTCTGTTTTTTGCAATCGGGAAGCTCAATGAACCTGTTCGCCGATCGCGTTACCGATAGGGTGTTATTTGGGGTTGAGATCCCAGCGCCCATGTTCCAGTCACTCAATGCGATCTTTATTATTTTATTGGCACCATTATTTGCTAAAAGCTGGCAGTGGATGATCCAAAAGGGAGTAGCCCCAAGTACGCCGATGAAGTTTGCCTTAGGCTTGCTACAGGTGGGCTTAGGCTTCTTAGCCTTGGTTATAGGGCTGGCGTTTTCCGAAGGTGATCAGCAGGTTGCTATGGGTTGGTTAGTACTTGCTTACTTATTGCACACAACGGGCGAGTTATGTATCTCTCCCATTGGCTTGTCGATGATAACTAAACTATCGGCAAGTAAAATCGTCGGCTTGATGATGGGCCTATGGTTTTTAGGCTCGGCAATTGCTGAGTATATTGCAGCCCTTCTTGCGGGAAACAGTTCGGCTGAGCAGTTGGGACTAACCCAGCATCAGAGCTTTACTCTGCTCTATACCGATATCATGTGGATCGCCTTTGCTGGAGCGGCGCTGACCTTAGTGTTAACGCCTCTGCTGAAACGTTGGATGTGGGATGTGGATTAAAGGAAAAGGCCTAGGAATTAAAACCTAGGCCTGAGGAAGTGATATTTATATCGATTGGAATTACAAGCGGCTCACATCAACCTTGAGTGTATCTAAATGTGTGGCAAGTGCTGGCGTGACTCGATTATCGACTCGTCCTCCCAAGTGTTTGGCAAAAAACTGCTCCATGGCCAGAATATAGGCGAGTTTGTTATCGCGTTTACGAAATCCATGGCCCTCATCTTTCGCCAGAATATATTCGACGGGTAGCTGCTGCTTGCTCATGACTCTGGCGATATTGTCGGACTCAAGTTGTGTGACTCTTGGGTCGTTAGCGCCCTGAACTAACATCAGCGGTGCCTTGATATTATCGACGAAGTTAATGGGAGATCGTGCCCGCATATCGACTCTGTCAGCCGTTATCTCTGGATCGCCTACCGCACTGTAGAACTGGCCTAAATAGGGGCGAAAGTGAGGCGGGAATGACTCAAGTAGGGTAATTAAGCTTGAGGGGCCGACATAGGAGATCACCGCTTGGTATAGATCTGGTGTAAATGTCGCACCAGCCAGCGCTGCATAACCTCCATAAGAGGCTCCCATGATCCCAAGACGCTGTTTATCGGCGATCCCCTGTTCGATTAGGTAGTGAGCCCCGTCGGTGAGATCGTTCTGCATGCTACCAGTTCCCCAGTTTTTGTTACCTAAGTTGAGGAAACGCTTACCAAAGCCTGTAGATGCACGGAAGTTTGGTTGCAGAACGGCATAGCCGCGATTTGCCAGTAGTTGGGCAATGGGGTTGAAATAACCAGAGCTTAAGGTCCAGTAGTCTCTAGCCCAAGGGCCACCGTGGGGCAGAATAATGGTGGGGAGATCGCCAGTTTGTCCTTTAGGTAATGTGAGATAAGCTTGAATCGTGACGCCATCTCTCGCTTGATAGGAGATAGATTGACGCTTTGATAATAGCTCAGGTTTGATAATAGGCTCCTGCTTTAACAGTAAGCTGACCTCACCAGTTTCTACTGTGTATCGGTAGTCACTGCCCATATCCACATCGCTGGCAACATGGAGTTGCCATAGACCGGTTTTCTCGTTTCTGTCGGTGATGGTGATCTCGACATCTTGTTTAAACTGATCATTAATCTGTTGCCACCGCTGAGCGAAGGTGTTGTCCAGTGGGTAAGTACGCAGGCGTCCACCGTAATAGGAGACAGCTAACGGCTCACCTTTATCATTAAAAATTACCTCATAGACATCAGATTCATTGTTAGGATCTTTATGTAAAGTGGTCAGTTTGCCACTTGTCATATTCAGGCGCAGCAGCTCCTGCTTGTCTCGGCCATCGATATCAGCACTGATATAGGCCTGCTTATTTCCCTCATCAAAACTTAAGATATTGATGCTTTCACCGAACTGGGTCTTAATTAGACTGGTCCATTTCCCATCAATATTGGCATAAAGATCGCTAGTATTGTCGGGGTTACTGCTGGTTCCCAACATAGGTTGCCCCTGCTTATTCACCTCAACTTGCGAAAAGCCGTAGGTGTTAGCAAAGATATTGGTGATCTTGCCGGAATCGAGCTCAAGACGATAGATATCTCGTTGCTGTGGATTATCCTGATTAGACATTAACACCAGAGTATTAGGATTCTCTTTAGGCTGTTTGAGTATGTTGTAGACAACTTCACTATTGTGGGTCAGTGCTGTCACGCTTGGGACAGGTTTAGCTTGAGTGGTATCGAGGGTGAGCCTGTATACCTGAGTATTTTCATTACCTGCCGTATCTCTGAGGAAGAAGATCTCATTAGCCTCGGTTGACCAGCGAAAACTATTAATGGGATCTTTTGACGTTGTGATGGCAAACGCTTCACTGAGATCACCCCCTGCTGGCATGAGGTAGATATTGCTAGCACCCTGATACTCTTTAAAAAAAGCTAACCACTTGCCATCTCTTGAAGCAGACAGCTTGCTGATATCTTGCTCATTAAAGAAGGACTCTAGTGGGATCAACTCAGCCTGCTGAACCTGTTTGGCAAGTGTTGTGGGTGCTTGGGTCTGAGAGCAACCTGTGAGTACTAAACTGCCTGCAATCGCTGTCCATAGCAGGGTCGGTAATATCTTTTTCGTTAGCATGCTTACATCCTTTGAGTTGCAACTGATAGCGTAAACCTAATCTTGTTTAGATAAACGGGACTGAGGTTGAAGTTGTTTATTAGCCTATTACATAAAATAATTATTGTAAAACGATAATTAAATATTAAATTACGACTAAATGTTTCTGTCTGATATAATCGAGAACTGTTAAAGGTCAGGAATGGAAAACGATGAACCCGAATATGCAAAAATTGATGAAGATAAGTGGCTTGTTTAGAGTGCTGGTCTTAATTGCCACTGCCATGGTGGTGATCTACTTAGGTTATAGCTACTTAGTGGAGGGCGAGCTTCGTTTCTCAACCAGCCATCTTTTTCTTGAGCTCTGGCATGATGAAAGAGCGAGCAGAGGCGTATTGTTAGCGATTCAAACACCACTGTTTATCACCCTATTTATTGGCGTGTATTGGCTACAGAAGTTGCTTGGTTATTATCAGCAGGGTCAGTTTTTTGGTCGTGAATCTATGACCTGTTATCTCTGGTTGATCTGGCTAAAAGTGTTTGATCTTGTGCTCGATATCGCTCAGATATTGGTGACAGGTTATTACCATAGATCCATTTTTGAGCACACCAGCATTGAGCTTCCAATCGACTTTGGTGACATCACTACGATCCTATTGATGTTAGTAATTGCCTATCTACTCAAAGCGGCGAAAGAGATTGAAGAAGAAAACAGAGAGTTTATCTAGGTGATGTTATGGAAATAATCGTTAATTTAGATGTCATGATGGCCGTGCGTAAGGTGAGTTCTAAGGAGCTGGCTAAAGCGATAGGGATTACAGAGGCAAACCTCTCTTTGTTAAAGCGGGGCAAGGTGAAGGGGGTACGTTTTGAAACGCTGGCGAGCATTTGCGGTTACCTTAAGTGTCAGCCGGGAGATATTTTGGAGTATCGTGAAGCAGAGTAAAAAAACCGTCCGACAAAAGGGGGAACGCGCCGGACGGGAGCAATTTAAAAGGTGCATAACGCTCTATCTACAACAATGATTGTTGCTATAAATTCGTGACATCCAGCAGGGTGTCACGTATTGGTGCTTGTGGTTATCTATGGGCATATTTTGCGATAAGTTTTTCCAGATAGGGCTGCACCTCTTTATCTCCCCAGTCTAGATATCCCCGCAGGAAGCCGATTAAATTTCCTGAGCCGTCAAAGAAATAGGTCGCAGGAACGACATCTGCAGGCATAACACGGTCAATGTCCTTATTTGGATCTAACCACGTCTTGTAGTGCCCAAAGTTATGCCGCTCTAAGAAAGCCTGTACCTTGTCGCTCTCTTCATCGATAGAGATAGGCACCACGACGAGCTTGTTGTCTTTGTTTACTTGTCGGATGTTCTCCATCTGTGGGATCTCTTTAATACAGGGAGCACACCAAGTGGCCCACAGGTTAACCATCACCAACTTACCTTTGAACTCCTTTAGCTGTATCGAGCCCCCTTGTGTGTCCTTGAAGTTCACATCTGGGACCTCTCTTGCTGAGCTCATCTCAATAAATCGAGACATTATCAGTGGCTTCTCAATGGCTTTGCCTGTGTTGTAAACCTTGTTGGAGGCGACTTGAGCTTGGGCTGGCATCACCAGAGATGAGACAACAAATAGCCAGCTTAGTAGATGTGTTTTATTCATAGGTATTACCATTAGTGTCTTGATGTTTACGTTGCTCTCGGATCAATAAGGCTGCAAAACCGATAATGCCGAAAAGCAAAAGAATGGGGCCAAACCAGAGCGCAGCTGTTGCCATGGATAAGCTAGGTTGATATCTGATTTTTTCGCCGTAACGCTGTACCAGAAAGTCGATGATGGCCTGCTTAGACTCGCCTTGTTCCAGCATCAGAAAAATCTGCCCCTTAAGCTCGCTGGCAATTGGAGCGCCTGAATCAAATAGGTTTTGATTTACTGACATGGGACAGCGAAGCTCATGAGCGATTTCAAAGCCTAGGTCGCGGATCTGATCTTGGGTGTAGTGGATTTTCTCCACCGAATTGACCACTGCATCTGCCGATAAAGAGCTGCTACAGAGCAAAATGATCGCTAAAAAAGTGCTTAGCCTGCTCATATTTAGACTGGCTATGATCATGCTAACTCCTCGGTAAACTTAGGCATTGCCTGTGAGGAGCTTGATTTCACAGTGGCCCTCTGACGCTTGAGGCTGTAGAGGGCTGAAAATGCAGCAATAGTGCCGCCTAGCATCATCATTAGGCCGCCAATCCAGATCCAGCATGCCAAAGGTTTATGGCTAATGCGCACTAGGTATTCGGTGTCGCTAAGTTGCTGGCCGCTCGATACATACAGGTCGCGCACTAAGTTGCGCATAATGCCAGCTTTAGAGATCTCCATCGCATTAGTCTTAAAGGTTTGCCTTTGCGGGGTGATATAACCCACTAAGTTATCATCAACATCAGTCACGCGGATATTGGCCTGAATGGCGGTGTAGCTCTTAGTGTCGACATCGACGGTATCTTCATAAACAAAGGTGTAGTCAGCGACAACCTTGCCTTGTCCTGGGCCCATTCTCAGCAGCTCCTGAGTTTCAAAGTTAGACACAGCTGTGGCGCCAATAATGGTGATAGCCACGCCAAAATGTGCAATCAACATGGCCGCTTTTTTAGTGATACATACAGCGCCTTGTGAGCGTAAACTAAATATCAAGTAGCCTAAGGTGAAGAACACCCAGCTCGCGGCAGTTGCGCCAAGCCATACCCAAGGATTAAAGCCACCACGGGTTTGCATTGCTACCAATACACCAATAATCGCTGCGAGTGTGAATAGGGTTGCAAGTGGGTATAGGCGATTAAGTGATTCTTGCTGCCATTTAATCAGTGGCGCTGCGCCCATGAGCAAAACGGCGATAAAGGTGAGTGGCACAAAGATGCTATTAAAATAAGGAGCGCCTACAGACAAGGTACCAAGATTGAGTAGCTCAAATAACAGTGGGTAGAAGGTACCCAGCAGCACAGAGATGGCGGCAACTAATAAGATGATATTACCGAGTAACATCAAGCTATCACGTGAGATCAGCGCAAAATCAGATTTAGATTTGATCAGGTTTGCTTTTAAAGCAAACAGGGTTAACGCGCCGCATACAAATACCCCAAGCAGAAATAAAATCGACATGCCGCGAGTTGGGTCTGACGCAAAAGCGTGTACTGATTGCACAATGCCAGATCGCACTAAAAAGGTACCCAGCAAGCTTAATGAGAAAGCGAGCAGGCACAAGAGTAATGTTGTGACCCTAAAACTACTTCGTTGCTGGCTTAACACCACGCTGTGAAGCAGCGCCGTTGCAACCAACCAAGGAATGAATGAAGCGTTTTCAACAGGATCCCAGAACCACCAACCGCCCCAACCAAGTTCGTTATAGGCCCACCAGGAACCAAATGCATTACCCCCAGTTAGAAATACCCATGCCATTAACACCCAAGGGCGAAGGTAGCTGGCATGTTGCTGAGTAAATTTACCGCCAATCAGTGCAGCAATAGCGGCAGCAAAGGTCACGGTTAAACCGACATAACCTAAAAACAACATAGGTGGATGAAAGATAAGACCAATGTCTTGCAAAATTGGGTTGAGGTCACGGCCCTCTATCGGGAAGTTTGGCAGTAAGCGAGCAAATGGATTAGAGGTGAACAGCATAAACAGGTTAAAGCCGGCTATAACAAACGCCAAAATGGCGATCATACGGCCAATAAAAAGCCTGTCTTGGTAGCGGGGGGAGAATACTATGATGCAGCCCCAAATTGCGATTGATACCATCCAAAATAGCATCGAACCTTCATGGCTTCCCCACACTGCGGCGACCTTATAGAGGGTGGCTAACTGAGTATTTGAGTGGTTGGCAACATAAGCCACCGAAAAGTCATCCATTAGGAAGGACGCTAATAGACACAAAATAGAGGCACAAATGGCGATAGTCATTAATGCGGTCAGCGTTTTTACATAGCTAAATAGATAAGCATTTTTAGTATAAGCGGCATAGAGAGGAATAAATGACAGTAGTAAAGCAGACACTGTACTAATAATGAGGAAAACAAGTCCTAGTTCTGGGATCATTTTATTAAAATCTCTATGCTTTATAAAAGTACTTGTACAAATATTATTCTGTATTAATTTGGTGGCTATTATTTTATATAAGCAAGGCTTTATTTTAATAATAGCTGTTGAATATTATTGATTGATAATGTTTGGTCTTACTGAATCTATTTAACTTTAGCCAAGGTACGTTGCATTACTCTTGATGTGGCCTAGGGTAGGTTATATTAGTAAAGTGTTTTGTGACCTCTCTATCCTTTATCAAACTTCCCCATCCTCCTGATATCTTTTCAGATGTTAATGGCTCTTTTTTATAACCTTTTAGATATCAAAAAACCGAGTCACAAGTGAAAAACATGGCTTAAAACTCGTTGTATCTTGTTGTATTAAATCTGTTTTTAGTAATTTTTTACTCTCTGTGTTTTTCTAGGTCTCATTTCTTGCTGTGACGCATGTTTTTCGCAAAAAAAGATGTGGAAAATAGCCGCAACTCAATTGTTAAGTTGTTCAGCTAAACAAGAGAGTGCCTTAGTTGAATGATGAAAAAAATACTATAACTAGGTTATAACTAGGAGTGATGATGAAAAGTTGGAAACTTAAAGCGGCCGCAAGTGTGCTGCTTTGTTTCGGCGCAATAGGTAACGCTAGTGCTGCTGGTGATAAATACAATAGCATTCCAGAAATGGGTGCATCTGCTAAGAATGCAATTGCAAACTACGCAGGTACTGAAAAAGCGACGGGTGTTAAATCGCTGCACGATTATATTGTTCAAGAAGATGAGTTATTTGATTTCTTATTTCAAAACCATCCAATGTTCAAATATCAAGAAGAGGGTAACTTAATCGGTGATTATCATATTAGTGACCGTGGCGAAGAGTATTTAGATACTGGTGGAAGCCAGGCATACAGTAAGCGTGTAGGTCGTCCAAGTGCAGTTCAGTACCGTCTTGGTGCTAAGTCTACATTGGATTTCCCAAACAACTTCGTTGGTCCTGAAAAGTGTGCCGAGTGTCATGCGACTCAATATGAGAAGTGGCAACGTTCGCGTCACGCTAACGTAGTACGTTTCCCAAGTGAAATTACCGATAAAGAAGTACCAAACGGCGACTTAAACGCACCACTATACGGCAGCGAAGCATCTATGCTTCCAGACGGTGTTCGTGCAAACGATGTTTACGCCATTATCGGTACCCCACGTACTAAGTACGGCTTCCTAGATTCATGGTTAGTGCGCGGTACTTACCACGTTCGTGACGGTCTACTATCAGAAGGCACCGGTAAAATGGTCGCTGGTGGTAACCAGTTCTCACGCGGTTGGGCTGAATGGTTAACGCCAGAGATGGCGAAGAAGATTAATAAAGCAATTCCAGAGTTCCCAGTCACGCTTGAAGAGTTTGGTGACACAGGCTCACACCAGTGGGGCATGACTTCATACGGCGCTAAGTATGAAAAAGAGATGCTATTCCAACCTGGTAGCTCTTACTGTGAAATGTGTCATACCTACAAGTTCGACTTCCAAAACCAGCAAGAGTTCTTCGATGCCCTTGGCGATGCTAAGAAGCTACAAGAGCATACCATTTCTAAAGGTATCGCTTGTGAAGAGTGTCATGGCGCGGGTGGTCACTTAGACGGTGGTACTGGCGGCATGCAGTCAAACTGTGAACGTTGTCACCAGCGTTTCTTCTTCGTCGATGAGCTAGCCGATACAGAGCAAGCACAAGAGAAGATGGAGTACGCATTCGGTGTATACATGAAGTCTGCTTGTCCATCTTGTGGTACTGAAGGTTCACAAATGTTTGCTTCTTCTCACTACGAGAAAGGCATGCGTTGTACAACTTGTCACGATCCACACGAAGTGACTGATGGCGACTTCCTATCTGGTTTCTCTAAGCCAATGCTGAAGAAAGACTGTGTTGACTGTCACGAAGCGCAAGCAACTATCGCTGACAACACAGACACTCACAGCAACCAAACGTGTCAAAGCTGTCACATGCCTAACATGGGTAGTTGTGAAAACTTCGCTGCGATTCAGTTCCCAGATAGCGCAGGTTTCGATGCGGTGCGTCGTTCACACATGTGGAAAATTGATATCGATCCTGAGCGTAAGACACTAAACCCACCTGCTGGTCAGCCACGTGATTCTGGCGTTAAAGGTTGGACAGTTGCTAAGAACGAAGAGGGTCACAATTACTTAGATCTAATGTGGTCATGTGCTCGTACAGCGATTTCTGACAAAGATGTAGTGGATAACAAAGGTTGTCACAGCCCATTCCAGTCTGAGTTAGAAGCTGGTCTACATTACGACGATCAGATGGAGATCTACGGCGAAGTGATGAAGATGCAAACCCCTGTTAAAGAGGTTTACAGCCAAGTTGAACAAGCACTTGTTCGCATCGATAAGCTACTAGAAGTGACTAAGCTGTCTACTGCAAACAAGACAGAAGTCCTAATGCTAGCTGAGAAAGCGCAAGAGACTATCGAACTAATTAAGAAAGATGGTTCATGGGGTGTTCATGGCTTCCGTTACAGCCAGAAGCGTCTAGACGCTGCCCTAACCTATGTTACCCAAGCTCAAAACATTCTAGACGGTGTTGGTTACAGCGCTAAATAAATGTAATTGAGTTAATACCGGCCTCAACTTAGGTACGCCTAGGTTGAGGTAATTAAGAGAGAAACTATGAATAGAGTACTGGGAAGTGTCGTTTTCACCATCTTGTTATCCATGCTATCGGCGGGCAGTTATGCCGGTGGTGGTCAGGAGATGGGCCCTGCCAAATATTATGATGAGCCGTTGAATACGATCACCATGATGGAGGCACAAACCTTAGTGGGCAAAGAGGGAGTTTACTTCTTCGACGTCAATACATTGGAGTTATGGGCTGAAGGATTCATTCCAGGCGCTGTTTATTTCAACGTAAAAAATTGGAAAGACTTACTGCCAAAAAACAAAGATGCACAGATGATCTTCTACTGTGCAAACCGTCTTTGTAATGCCAGTGAAATTGCTGCTCGACATGTGATGAAGCTGGGCTATACCGGTGTTCGTCAGATGCCAGATGGAATATATGGCTGGCGTTTAGCTAATCGAGTAACAGAAAAGCCATAACGGATTATGTAAATTTATTTTTTAGTGAGATTGATTGTATGAAAAAGCTTAAAAAAAGTGTCTTGGCCGTTGTGTCTTGTCTATCCCTATCAGTATCTGTGTCGTGTTTTGCTAATAGCGATTTGACCACTGACGTTGAAAAGGAGTCGTACAGCATAGGCGCATCATTTGGTCACCATATCTCTAGTCAGGTATATGGCCAATCTCAGTTAGGCGCTGAAGTTGATATGGAACAGGTGGTAAATGGTCTACTCGATGCATTAAAAGATGAAACAAAAATGTCTAAAGAGGAGATTGTCACCTACCTTAATCAACGCGCTGAAACGCTCAATGCGGCTAAACAGGTCAAGTTAGATGCACTGACGGCTAAGAACATAGCTGCAGGTGAAGCTTTCATGGCTGAAAATGCTAAAAACAGTGCTGTAAAACAGACTAAATCGGGTCTGCAATATGAAGTGATCACCATGGGTAAGGGCGCCATGCCAGCTGGTAATGATGTCGTAACCGTGCACTACAAGGGCACCTTGATTGATGGCACTGAGTTTGACAGCACCTATGAGCGTAACGAACCTAACCGCTTCTCTCTAATTACCGTTATTGAAGGCTGGCAAGAAGCGCTTGCCTTAATGCCTCAAGGGTCAAAGTTTAAGTTAACCATCCCACCTGCACTTGCTTACGGTGAACGTGTCGTTGGCATGATTCAACCTCACTCTACTTTGGTTTTCGAAGTGGAATTGGTCAAGGTTGAGGAACCAGGTGAAGGTGCTCACGGCATGGGACTGTCCGGAATGGGCATGGGTGGCATGATGGGCGGCTCTATGGGCGCCAATCCACACAAGTAAATTTGATATTAATTATTGATATAGAGTCAAGATGAATACATTGCTTATTAGTATCTCAATTATCCTATTGCTTTCGCTAGGCTGGATTATTTGTCATCACCTTAAGTATGGCGATGATCTTGCTGAGCTAGAAAAGGAGGTTGGGCACATCTTTGGCTCTAATATTAATATTGAATCTAAAAACGTTGAAAAAAATAACAGTTACCACCTAGGAATAATTGGCTTATTTTTAATCTGTGTTTCTGTTTCACTCTATTTAGTCATTGGGAGTTATCAACATTTAGATTCAGCTAAAGTTGATTACAACATTGATTATCTTTTGGTTGCAGAGATTAACAAAGGTCAAAAACTAGCCGAAGAAAACCCAGGTGACCCACTAGTGTTATTAGGGCTTGCCCAGTCATATATTGATGGCGGCATGTATAAGGATGCGCTCGGAACCTTAGAACAACTGCTTACAATCGACAGCGAAAACGCACAAGCCTTGGGGCTTAAAGCAACATCTATGTATTACCGTGATGAGCGTGTTATCACCATGGACACCTCTTTAGTGATCGCGAGGGCGCTAACTCTGCATCATGAAGAACTTAATACTCGATTATTAATTGCTAACGATGCTTACCTTAAAGGTAATTACCAAAAGGCGATTGATAACTGGAATATTGTTTTAACCAATAAAGTCCAATCCTTTAATCGTGACGCTATTAATTTTGCAATTGATAAGTCTAAGAAAAAATTAATCCCAAGTTAAATCTGTAGTTGCTAATTCATACCTTAATTAATTGCTAGTAAGAAATATAAAATTAAAAAAATAACGTGTCGGTTTAATACCGATAACCGGAGGATGCTGTGAGTGAAAATCTAGAGAGACGGAGGTTCCTTAAAGGTCTAGGAGCCAGCTCTTTGATATTAACACCGCTTGTTGGGTGTAGCTCGGTCAAAGAAAAGGAAGATACCAACAAGCCGCATTATGTGATGGTTTTCGACCAGAACAAATGTGTCGGGTGTGGTGAGTGTAAGGAAGCCTGTAATAAGGCGAACCACTTGCCAAAAGGTAAATCTCGACTGCTAATGGAGGAGCAATCAAGCGCCGTTGAAGGTCAACCATGTCCACACTGTGGCAAAACTGGTGATTGTGGCTGCCAACGTAAGTTTGTGCGGGTTTCATGTCAGCAATGTAAGAACGCACCATGCGTCACAGTTTGCCCAACAGGCGCTGCACACCGCGATGAGAAGACTGGCATTGTGACCATGGACGCAGCTAAATGTGCGGGCTGTAAGTATTGTATCGGTGCTTGCCCATACGATGCCCGTTTCATCAACAAAGAGACTGACGTGGCCGATAACTGTGACTTCTGCTTAAACAGCAAACTTGCCATTGGCGAGCTACCTGCTTGTGTGCAGCAGTGCCGTTACGACGCACTAATCTTTGGTGATGCAAACGATCCAACTTCATATGTAAGTAAGCTATTGGCAGTTAAGGACTCGGTACGTATTAAGCCGGGCTTTGGTACTGAGCCAAGCTTGCGTTACATCCCTATTGTGAAGTTAGGAGTATAGTCATGGACGGTAATATTGAATTTACCATGGGCCTGTCACAGGGCATCGCTTGGCCTTGGCCAATTGCGGTTTACCTCTTCTTTGCTGGTATCTCTGGTGGCGCGCTATCGGTTGCCCTGTTTATTCGTTTCTACAAAAAACAAACTGAAAACACGCCTTTCTTAAAGGCGGCGTCTTTAGTTTCACTGGTAACGATTGCACTGGGTATGTTGTGTCTAGTTATCGACTTGACTAACCCTCTGTTCTTCTGGCGAATTTTGGTGTTCTACAACCTAAACTCAGTGATGTCAGTGGGTGTTCTTGTCCTAAATGCATACATTCCTTTGGTTGCCTTGATAACACTGTTCGCGTTTGAAGAAGAGATTAAGGCATTTAAGCCACTGCACTTCTTACTGCCAATTATCGACAAGTTACGCGGTATCCGCGCGCCATCTGAAAAGCTAGTACTGGTACTTGCTATGTCAGTGTGTGCCTATACCGGCTTCTTGATCTCAGCCTTAATCCGTTTCCCAATTATCAATACCTCGGTATTGCCAGCGCTATTTGTTGCGTCTGGTCTTTCTGCTGGTGCCGCTGCTGCAAAAATGATTGCAGTATCAGTATTCAAAGAAGATCTACACAGCAAAGACATGCACACATTACACGCCATCGAATGGCCAGTAATGGCAGCTGAAGCTCTGTTCCTGTTCATGATCATCATGTCTTTGGCTACAGGTAATGCAGGTGCACAAGCTGCATTCGCTGGTTTCCATACTGGCGTATGGGCAAACGTGTTCTGGTTCGGTGTGGTGGGTGTCGGTTTTGTGGGTCCACTATTGCTTAACTTCGCCACAGGTAAAGCCTTTAGCCATTCAGCTAAAGCCTTCTACATGTCTGGCATGTGTGCAGTCGTTGGCATGATGTGCTTGCGTATGTTTGTGATTTACGCAGGCCAGTTAAATGCTATCTAGTGAAATGATTTCGTGAGCTTATTAGTACTACTCCCCACCTAATAAGTATCTCGAGTCATTTTACGCAAGAGAGTAGCGAGTATGCGGTCGCTCGCTTCCAAGCTTGTTCAAGCGCAAGCTTAGCAGCTGGGAGTGAGTGACCAAAGGCTCAATACACAGTGAGTAAGCTAGCCCTTTAATACACCGCCCCTGCAAGGCAATTAAAGGGCTAGTCTGAAAGCATTTTGGAGAGAAGATGAAAAAGCTGTTCTGTTTGTTATTCCTACTACCTTTACTCGGTGCTTGCAGTGACAGCGCCATAGATGAAAAGCCGCTATCGGCAGAAGCCATTCATGAACATGACCGTTGCCACCTGTGCGGCATGATGATCACCAAATACCCTGGCCCCAAGGGGCAAGTCCATCTCAAGGGACAGTCGATCGTGCCTAAGTTCTGTTCGACTCGCGACATGTTTAACTTTGCACTGCAAGCTGAAAACAAACGCCAAATTGAAGCCCTGTTTGTCCATGATCTTGCTGTCACGGATTGGACAGCTCCGACAGACAATGCCTTTATCGATGCAACTCAAGCTTGGTATGTCTACGGCACAAGCAAAAAGGCGGTCATGGGACCTGCGGTGGCAAGCTTTAAGAGCCAAGATGATGCGGTCAAGTTTGCCACAGAGTTTGGTGGCGCTGTTTTCTCCTATGAACAGATTGATATTGCGCTGTTGGCTGGTGAGTAGTTTTGCAAGTTGATTGGCCGAGCATGAAGAGAACCATGAATATTTTTGCATTAAAGCAGGTCGCTACTGGTTTGAAAACGGCGACCAAACGGCTCTGTCTTAGCGCTTGGCTTGCGCTCTTTATCAATCCGTTGACCATGGCGGCGACTTACTCAGTCTCGGACACCGAAAGCCTTAAGTTGCAACTGGAAACAGTGAAAGCGGGAGATACTGTTCTATTGCTCGATGGTGAATACCTTGGCCACTTTGAGATCCATCAGCCTATCACGCTAACTGGTGAGGGCGGTGCCATTATTGATGCCCAAGGCCGTGGTCGTGCCATCACTGTTTTTAGCTCAGGTGTTAGCCTTAAAAACCTCACTATCCAAAACTGGGGAGGCGATCTGTATGAGCTTGATGCTGGCGTATTCATCCATGAGCAGGCCGAGCGAGTACATATCGAGTCGAGTCGCCTGCAAGGTGATGGCTTTGGCATCTACGCCGAAAACAGCAAGCATATTACCGTGAACAACAACCTTATTGCTGGCAATCGCGCTCTTTATAAGCTCGACAGAGGGGATGGGGTTTACCTTAAAGGTGTCGATGCTCCTGTGGTGCATAACAATAAAATTTTTAATGTGAGAGACGGGGTTTACTTAGAAACCAGCACCAACAGCCAAGTATTCGATAACCGCTTCCACTCGGCTCAGTATGGTATTCACTACATGTACACCAAGCATGATGAAGCCTATGGCAATGAGGTCGACAGTGTCGATGGTGGCTACGCCATCATGAGTTCAGAGTTTGTTAACCTGCACCATAATCAGGTCTCCAATGCGATTGATTTTGGTGTGTTACTTAACATTAGCAAACACTCTATCGTCAACAATAACCAAGTGTCCTTGGCCCATAACCCACAAGGCTCGGCCGAGCTAGGTAACGAAGGTAAAGGGATCTTTATCTATGGCGCTCGCGATAACGAAGTGACCCATAACCTGTTTTCCACCAGTGATATCGGCATCTATATGGCCATGGGCGGAGAGGGGAATAAGGTCTACGGCAATCAATTTGTTAATAACCAAATTCAAGTCAAATACGTCGGCGATTCGCTATTGGAGTGGAGCCATCAAGGCAAGGGAAACTTCTGGAGTGGCTATATGGGCTGGGATAGCAATCATGATGGTATCGCTGACAAACCATATCGACCAAATGACAGTTTAGACAAGCTGTTTTGGCTCTATCCTGAGGCGCGCTTCTTAATGAATAGCCCAGTTGTAGCTCTGCTGCGTTGGGTGCAAAGCCAATTTGATATCGGTGAGCCAACCGGCATCGTCGATAGCTTTCCTCTACTTAACAATGTCAGTTCCGACAGAGTACAAAACTGATGAATATCATTAAAAATATGGAGTTAGTCATAGCTAGAGAGTTGAGAACGCAATGCTAGATACTCCGATAAAACTCAACGATGTTAGCCTTAAATATCGAGATTTTACCGCACTAGATAACGTCAGTTTTGAGGTTGCTGCAGGCCAAACTATGGCACTACTCGGCCATAACGGTGCGGGCAAGTCTAGCCTGATAAAGATCATCTTAGGCCTGATTTCGCCCACATCCGGAGCGGTGAAAGTGATGGGGGTGAACGCAACATCTGGCAAAGGTAAACGGGAGGTCAACTTGGGCTACCTGCCTGAAGATGTCAGTTTCTATAACAAGCTGACCGGTCTTGAGGTGCTGAGTTATTTTGCTGCATTAAAAGGAGTCAGCCGATCTCGTGTTACCTCGCTTATCGAAGAGTTTGGCCTCGAATACGCCCAAGATCGGCAGTTAAAGACCTACTCGAAAGGGATGAAGCAACGCCTTGGCGTGGCGCAGGCTATTTTGTCTGAGCCCAATATCTTGCTACTCGATGAGCCTACGGTTGGGCTGGATCCCCAAGCATCACAGTTTCTCTATGGCAAGATTAATCAACTGAAATACGCGGGCTGCGCGGTGGTTATCTCCACCCATGAACTCTCTTTGGTTGAGTCTCAGTTAGACCGCGCCTTGATCATGTCTAAAGGCAGGCGTCTCGCGCTGGGTTCCTGTTATGAGTTGAGAAGTGCCAGCCCACTACATACCACAATCAATTTTAGCGGCCTCACAAAACAAGTCAGTGGCAATGCATATCTGCGGCAGTTTTATCGAGACGGTTTGCTGCATTTTCGCGGCGAACAAAAAGCCGAGCTGATTCAACATTTAGTTTCACAGTGCCAAATTTTTGATTTCGAGCTCAAAGAGCCAAGACTCGAAGATATTTACCATGAATTAATGGGACAAGAGAGCCACTCCCAAGCAGAGCAGTTATAGAATGAACATACATAGACCAAGATCCCCAATTTTTATTATTGCCTATAAAGAGATCTGTGACAGCTCTCGAAATCGCTGGCTAGCCTTTATGGGCTGCATGTTTTTACTGCTGTCGTTAAGTGTCAGTTTTGCTGGCAGTGCCGTCACTGGGAGCCTGTATCTGCCTGAGCTTGATAGCCTGATGAGTAGCCTGTCGACCATTTCGGTATTTATCATTCCACTGGCGGCTATTTTGCTCTGTTACGATAGTTTTGTCGGCGAAGAGGAGTCGGGCACCTTGCTGCTGCTTCTATCTTACCCACTGACGCGGTCGCAGATTATTTTCGGAAAGCTACTCGGTCATATCACTGTGATGTTAGTCGCCACTGGCTTTGCATTTGGCTTAACTGCCGCGCTGCTGTTACTGGTTGGCGAGCAATATCATAGTGGTGAGCTTGTGATGGCGTTTGCTCAGTTTCTGTTAAGCAGTAATTTGCTGGCGCTGACCTTTATTCTGCTGAGCTACATAGTGAGTTTAAAGTGCACCGAAAAAGCCAAGGCGATTGGCTGCTTACTGCTGCTCTGGTTCCTGTTTGTGCTTATTTACGACCTGTTACTCTTGACCCTGCTAGTGTCGGATTTCTCTTTTGCTAATCAACTCTTGATCAACGTGTTGATCGCTATGAGCCCAACGGATCTCTACCGCGCGATTAACTTAGTCGCCATTGAGGGAGAGGGCGCAAACAGCTTAGCCATGATAGTCAGCACCGATTGGGGATTATCGGCAATGTACCTGCTGTTTCTGCTGTGGATTGTTGTTTTGACGTTTATTTCACATCGAATTTTTAAGGGTAAGCCACTTTAACTCTACTCAAGCTGAACACTACTAAATAGGTAATGTTATTTAATTTTCAATCTGTGAACAGTAGCGATGATTGGTCGCACAATAGCGGCCATTTTGCGTCAATAATCACATTCTGTTTAAGTACTTAGCTGTAGAATTCGCCAGCCTGAAACCGAAACACATCGATGATGCCAAAATACTAGTAGAGGTTAATTGTGTTAAAAATCACTCCTTATTTGGAGTTCGATACTGAAGCGAATCAGTTAGTTGATCACGTAAGTGGTAAGCGGGTTATTTTGACCTTCTCTGAGTCCGCAGTGCTGCATCGTCTTCTACTCTCCTCAAATCCTGTTTGCTCCAAAGAGGAGCTGCTCAGTGCAGGCTGGCCCGATCGCGTCGTTGCAGTGACCTCGTTAACTCAATGCATCAGTACTCTGCGTAAAAAGCTCGATCCTTACCGTGAGGTGCAACTAAAAACCATCGCACGTCGTGGCTATCAGTTGCATATTTCGACCCAATCCCATGTAAAACTCTTGGCGGTGAATGACGCCGAGTCCATGCGCGCGGCTTTTTTTGATGTATCACTGCTGGTAAAGATCTCCGGTATTGTGGTTGCCTTATTGCTGCTGGTTCTGGTTTGGTATTTCAGTGACTACCATAAGATAAAGCAAAACCTATCTTGCTGGAGCGCCCAAGACAATTTTGAGCTACAAGTGGGCAGTTTAAAGGGCACGGGTAAGCTGCTCTATAAAGATGATGCGCCGCACCTGCACCCATTTATGTGGGAAAAACACCTACAGCCAGACAATGACTTTCTAACTTGCTATGAAGATTTCAATGCCTTTGCGGCAACCGATGGTGCCAACTACTCCATGGCACTGTGTCCTGGCGATAACAAAGAGCAGTGTGCGGGCAAGGGGTTAATCAATCTGACCTCGGTTGACTCAGAGCCTGCTGAACTCAACTTAAAGAAGTTTGTTGAGCTATCGAGTGCCATGGAGCAACGCATTCGCTATAACCGTGTCATGCTGCCTGAAAGCAGCAACACCAGCGGCGCTTACTTAGAGCATAACTACCAAGCTGATGTGTATTTTCCCGTTAAAGATGAGCTGCTGATCCGCGCCGACATCAATATGTCGTTGATCTATGACTCTGCCGATACCGGTGAATTTTACTCCTCGACCTGCATCACAGATCAAGACTGTTTAACCACGCCGATTAAGTACAAGGTTCGCGGTAAATTTAAGCAGTATTCCGGCATGATAGATGACCTTAACGTGGATATTTTTCAGGTTAAGGTTGAGCAGAAAGACCTGATTAAGCCCGATAAACTCAATGACTCAGCCGTGCGTTTTTACCGTGATTTGAGAAAGCGTGACTTTAAGGATGAAGAGCTCTATTTCATCCGCGTTCATCAAGATCATAAGACAGCGGTGTGGACTATCCCGCTGTTTGGGCAAGTGACCGCTTGGTACCACTATGAGAGGTTTGATATCTAGGCTCTCTTTTAAAGGGGATATCGGGGGTTATAGCGAGCTGAGGTGGGTGGATTTCGGCAACTCCGATGGGGAAGTGGTGTTATCTACGAGTTCAGTATTACACCGAGGTCATCACCAATTTAGTGGCTATAAAAAGCACATAATGCTGTATGGATAATGTTCTGGTTGTTCTCATGTTATCTTTTAAAACAATAGGTTATAGTTTGTCGCAGAACATTATCATGCAGCACTGATAATATTTAACAATGCAGCAGTGGTAACAAGGTTGTCGGTGTTGCTGTTTAATAAGCTGTTATATGAGCGGTGGAGCATCGCAGTTCAGTGGAGATAAGTGAGTAATATGATTTGGATTTTTGTAGCGATAATTGCAGCCTACCTAGTTTATTATTTTTTATCTGGGGATATAAGAAAGGCATCCAAAGTTTTAGCTTACAGTTTAAATGTGAAGCCCACGATGGTTGTGGAATGCATTAGCGCAATGAGAAAAGACCCTAGCGTCGGCGTGGGAACAACTAGTCGACAGCAGTTTTATTGTCGATCCGTAGTTGGAACTCATGGAAACCTCGAACAGCTAGGATCTCTTGTAAAGGTGTTCTATATCTATCAGGTTTTAAAGAATCCTCATGATCAAAATGTTCTTTGGTGGTCAGAACGCATGAAGGATTGCGGCTTTGATTCTCAAATTAGTGCATTAGATCGCCAGACTTTCGAATCATTTTTCGATGTTGAGCACTCATCGTTTAAGGACTTTACCAACGCACATAATAAAATGCTCATATAACAAGTCACTGTAGGTGGATTTCAACCAGCCCGGCTGCGCTCGTGCCTCGCGGAGTATAGCCGCGCAGTCTGCTCCCGCTAAGTGGAGCGTTAGCCGTTTCTTTATCAAATCAGAGTTTTGTTATAAAAATGAATAAAAAACCATGGGAAAGACGACTAAAAGATCTTGCTCATTTGTTGAACAGTTGTTCTTCAACATACTTCGAACCTGAGCTATTCCGTCTTAATTTGAATCAGTTTTTACAAACAGCAAGGACGGTTACGTTCATTATCCAAAAAAATAAGCATGATATTGAAGGTTATGATGATTGGTATCCTCAAAATGTAATTGATAAATGGAAAGACGATCCTCTTATGACGTGGGCAAAAAACTCGCGAAATGTTATTGAAAAACAAGGGGACTTAGAAATGTATAGTGATGCTAAAGCTACATTATTATTTTCTTACGTCGAAGAGCAAGATGTAGAGATCGTAACCAAAGATCGATTGCTGAGTATTGGCATAAAAAAGCTAATAAGGCTTGCACAGAAAAAGTTACCTTCTGGTGTCTTAGATGCTGCCGTTGTTAAATCTGAAAGACGCTGGGTTGCTAATACGCTAGAAGATTTCGAGTTACTAGGTGCTTTAACTGTTATTTATGCACGTATCTATGATTGCTGTAAAGCATTAGGAGAACATATAGGTGTTGCTATTGCTAAAGACATACCTGCACCAACAGGTTTTGACTCCATGAGAGAAGAAATTAGACGTGTTAGTTATTTAAAGCTAAAGAACTTTAATTCTGGCAAACTATCTTATGACTCAGTAGCGTATGATGCCGATAGCATCCCTGAAAATATAAAAGAAAGAGCTAGATCGTTAGGTACTAAAGGTGACATATCCAACACTGAAAATTTAGTTGATTATTACTCCAAAATGGCAGAATTAACGTTCTCAAATGATGGTTATCATATTCCAATATTAATGCTATTTGATAGAGAGTATAAAGTTATTGATTTGGTTAGTACTCGATTTGATGATCAGGCAGATAAGTACATATTTTGGCGCTTAGCTGCTGATAGAGCAAAGACAATAAATGCTCATGGTTTTCTTTGGGTTTCAGAGTTATGGATTCGAAACTCTAAAATAAACTCAACAAAAGCTATTCGCGAGATGCCAATTATAGATGAACAACTACAAGTCGTAGGTATTGATTCAAATAATAATCAAAAGATTGTCTCTTGGAAAATTTTACGTGAAAGCGAACATGCAAAACCAACTTTAGGTAAGCCTGAGAGTAAAGGAACTAGAGAGGGCCAAGCTTTCTTTATGCGTCCAGTATTAAAAGCAATTGGTGGTGATATAAGTGCCCTAAACGGCTAATAAATCAAAATAAATCAGGCCACCCACAATAAATGGTGCATTTTTCATCCTCCTACTAAGCTTTGGTTATTGGTAGAAGTAGGAGGTAAATATGTCCCGTTCTAGACGAACTCAAATAAGTGTTGAACCTTTTTTTAAGGAATAAATCAGGCCACCCACAATAAATGGTGCACTTCTACTTTGAACAAGAGTCCTCCTACTAAGCTTTGGTTATTGGTAGAAGTAGGAGGTTAATATGCCCCGTCCTAGACGAACTCAAATAAGTGTTGAACCTTTTTTTAACAAGCAGTCCTTTCTATCACGCAGTTAAATATCTAGAGGATGGCTGACAACAAACTTAGCTAAACCCCCTTACCTTTCAAACTACTTTTCCTCTGCTCAATCCTCTTGGATAACATGAGTTAACCAGCCCTGCCCGTAGTTCATCATTTTCGTGTTAAATAGTCCTATTAATCATTCGTAAGGAGGTTAAGTTGCAGTGGTGTCAGCAAGTTGACCGCTTCAATGACAGTCTAAGTTGAAAGCTTGCTAAGGTAGCGATATGTTATTGATTTATTGTGGGTGGCTCTATTTTCATGGGCAAGTTACGACTATTTCTTCAACGCACTTCGGCAACTTCGATGGGGAATGGGTGTTTTCCGTGAGTTTTGTGTTGTTAGCTTCATACTTACACAATGTAAAGAGCCAAGGAACGGCCTGTCCCGCGAAAGCTATGCCCACATCCATGTGGGCATCACGAACTTTGGTTTATAGAGAGTCTTCAACGCACTTCGGCAACTCCGATGGGGAAGTGGGGTTATCTGTGAGTTCAGTATTACACCGAGGTCATCACCAGGTTAGTGGCTATAAAAAGCACATGATGCTGTATGGATAATGTTCTGATTTCTCTCGTGCTATCTTTTAAAACAATGAGTTATAGTTTGGCGAAGAACATTGTCATGCAGCACTGTTAATTAATAAGCTGTTATATTATTTCTACAAATAGAGCCTAAACTTAGGCTCTATTTGTACGGTATTAGGTGTCTATTTCGAGAATCTCAGTTACCAATGAGCTAATATTACTACCTAAATTATCAACTATTTTATGTAGATTGTTTTCGAAGTTTTTTTCTTGTTCTATAGCCATTCTAATATTATCAATGGTGACTATCCGTCGATTGAACTTTCCAGATTTTTTACTATAACCTCCATTTCCTTCCAAAATATTTGATAATTCTTTATCGATATATCTACGTGATGCATTAACTTTGTCATTTTCGTAAAGTGTTTTCGTACAATACTTAGAAATATCAGCAATATGCATAAGCAACCAAAACTCGAAAAGCGGGTTAGTCAAAGCCATTGAATAGCCCTTTTCCTCGCATATAGGAATTACTTCTAATAAACCTTTGGAGCCTGTTTTTCTATCAATGACTTTTTCCCTGTCACATACTAACCAAAGTGAGTCATGGTCTTTGCTAAAATCATATTTTTCTACATAGCTTTGTAGGTTATCCAAAACGTCTTGTGGCTCTGAAGGACCATCTTCCTTCTCAACTAGTTCGATTTCAATAAGTGAAGATATGTGTTCAGAAAGAATATCTTTAATTGCCGTAAAATATTCCGGCTCAGTATTACTTCCTTCACAAGATATAATTATGACTTTAGTTGGTTCTTCTGTTTCTGCTTCGTAGACTGGTTCTGAGAAGCTTCTTTCTTTAAATCCCATCTTCAGCACCTATTTCATCAAAATCATTAAAAATTGGAATTGCACCATAGCGACCTAAAAGATAGGCTTTTTCTACTTTGCTATCATATCGAACTTTAAATTTATTTAATGAGAATAATGTTGAACTGTCGTTTTTTCCTTTGTCAACAAACCAAATTTCATCTCTTCTAAGTAACTCTAAATCTAGTAACGTCGACTCATGTGTGGTGACAATTAGTTGGGAGTTATAATCATTACTTACTCTGTAGAAAAGATTAAAAAACTCTCTGGTTAGTTTAGGGTGAAGACTTCGATCAAATTCATCAATTATAACTGTACATCCTTGCGTGAATTTATTTATCAAAGGAATAAAATCTAGCAGGCGACGAGTGCCGTCAGATTCGTCTTTTAATTCAAATGTTTCTTTTATTATACTGCCGTGTACTAAGCCTAACTTCCTTACTTTTAGTTCTCCGTTAGAGTCCTTATATACTGTAAGAAATTGTGGTTCTTTTCCAACCCCATGTAATACAACCTCACTAACATCGTCATTAGATAAATCATTCTCTATTCTGCTTTTTAATGTACTAGGCATGTCTTTGAAGCCGGTGTCAAAATCTTCCTCAATAGAATTAATATCTACAACACCAGTATCAAATCTTTTAAAATATTTTGTAAGAGACTTGGTTAAATCCTCATTAATTGACTTAATTCCGTTAAACTTATCATCAGGGTATACAATTATAAGTTTATCTTTTATCCATTTATAAATGTTATTAATGGTTTTTGCTGCTTCTATATTCAATTCTTTACTGGCAATTTCTGATAGAAATAGTTGAGAACTCTGGTTTTTCATATCATCAGAGTATATTTCAAATCTGCTCTTTGCTTCAGTAGTAAGCAACTCTACTCCTAGAGTGATACTAGAGTTTACCCTTTCAAATATGCATTTAGATCCGCTCTTGGAAGTGGCATATAACCATTCTTCCGTTACTATTTTTTTTTGCAGATGTGCACTAAATCCATATGTATAAAAACTGCCATTAAGTTCAAGTTCAAGTTCAAAGCTACTTTGGTTTCCTGGGCTGATATCACATAGGCGGAAGTGTTTTTTATATGTATCTATACCAGACAAACCTTTTAGTATGGTTTTTTGTGTGAAATCGATAGCTTTTACTAAGTTGGATTTTCCTGAAGCATTAGCACCATAAATAACTCCAGATTTAAGAATATTAACTCCTTTGAACGCCGATGTGTGTTCTTTCAAAGTAGTTGACTGACTCGCTGTCATATCGAATGTCTGTTCGTCTCTAAATGACGAAAAATTCGTTACTGAGAACCTTTTTAGCATTGATTTGAGCCTTTTTGTGTAAAAAAATGAGTTTTTTTCGTTGTTTTCATTGTAATCAGTTCGTCGTCTTTATTCAATGGTCAATAAATCAGGCCACCCACAATAAATGGTGTATTTTTCCTCCTCCTACTAAGCTTTGGTTATTGGTAGAAGTAGGAGGTAAATATGCCCCGTCCTAGACGAACTCAAATAAGTGTTGAACCTTTTTTTAACAAGCAGTCCTTTCTATCACGCAGTTTCAAGGTGCGTGCGCAAGGCCTGACTTACAGGAGTCGATTTACAGACCGGTAGGTCCTATGAACATCGACGAGAATGGGTAGAATCTCAGTTACTTAATTAACAAGGCTGAATATCTCATCGGAAAACTGGATAAAACTCACCACAGAATTTGGTAAAATATTCCACGGCCCTGTGGGCAATACTCAAGAGTTAACCACCTTTTGTGAACACCTTCAAAAGCGCAGACGTCACTTTGCCAAGAGTTGCCAATATCTAGAGGATGGCTGACAACAAACTTAGCTAAATCTCTTTACCTTCACAGTTACTTTTACTCTGCTCAATCCTCTTGGATAACATGAGTTAACAAGCCCTGCCTGAAATCCGTCTTTTTCCAAAGAAATAGCCAAATTAATCATTCGTAAGCAGATTAAGTTGCAGTGGTGTCAGCAAGTTGACCACTTCAATGACAGTCTAAGTTGAAAGCTTACTAAGGTAGCGATATGTTATTGATCTATTGTGGGTGGCTCTATTTTCCATTAGCCAGTTACAACGGCATTATACATTTTCAAAGGATTGACTATGAATTTTAGAATATTATTTCTCACACTCTTGATAGCTAGCTGCTTAAAAGAAAGCGCTCAATTTGAAGAGTTAGCTCTCACCATCTCTAATGAAAAAGCAGTAAATCTAGATGCAGGAAACTGGCAGCTTGGCGGGACCTTGCAGTTGACGAATGGACTTGAATGGCAAAAAGCGTCATTTCAAAACAAAAGAGCAACATGTGGTTCTTTCCTACAGGCGCTACTGCTAAAGAACAAATTGCGCCTAGAAAATACATCTGAAAACGAATTGAGAGCAATGTCTGAGGAGTTAGTACTGCTGCTAAACGATCGATTTCGAATGTCAGGCAATGCATCTGAAAACGAAGCATCATTTAAACATTTGAAAGTAAGTAGTGAGGCTTTGTCAGCAATTAAATCGTTGAACTGGTACAAAAGCGTATAACAAGAGGCTATAAATTAATCAGGTCACCCACAATAAATGGTGTACTTCTATTTTAAACAAGGGCCTCCTACTAATCTTTAGTTATTGCTGAAGTAGGAGGTGGTTATGCCTCCTTGTAAGCCAATCCCAGAATTACACTCATGAATTTGGAACTCTATTTAACAAGAAGTCCTTATCATCATAAATATTATCTAAGGCAGCCTTAGCCAAAATACATGTTGACGGCGATGGCTAGTAATAATCCGGCGAAGATCTTTTTGATTAATGGCACAGGTAGATGTGCGGTGGCTTTAGCACCTAATGGCGCGGTAAACCAAGAGGTGCACACTATGCCTAATAACGCCGGCAAATAGACAAATCCTGCAAAGCCATCTGCTAGTGAGAAATGTGCGCTGCCAGAGCTGATATAACCAATTGAACCAAAGAGTGCGATTACGATGCCGCAGGCTGACGCGCAGCCAATGGCTTTTTTCATATCGATTGAGAAATACGTCAACAGGGGCACCAAGAGTGCACCGCCACCAATGCCTATCATGGCAGATAAGCCGCCTGTAATCGTGGTGAAAAGGGTGAGTAGTCCTTTATTGGGCATTTTACGTGTTGTTGGGGTGTCAGTTTTAGTGCTGCTGTAAAACATCTTTAGCGCAATCAGTAGTACGCATACCGCAAACACTAGGCGAACAATCTGCTCGGGTAAAAGTGCCGCCATAAAACCACTAATGAGTGCGCCTAGGCCGACACCTGTCATGATCCAAGGGGCGATTTCCCATGGTACATTGCCATTTTTATGATGTGCTATTGCTGAAGAGGTTGAGGTAAAGAGTATCGACGCTAATGAGGTGGCAATGGCTGCAACGACGACTTGCTCAGGTGGTAACACCTCAAAGTGAAGTAAAATTGCACTTAGCACTGGGACAATAATGAGTCCGCCGCCAATGCCTAACAGGCCAGCCAAAAAGCCAACGATGCTGCCTAGCAGTGCGCAGTATAAAATCAATAACAGCAGTTCACTCATTTAATTTATCTCTTAATATAACTAGCGGATGATGACGCGATATGAATCAAATAGGTATTAAGCTAAATTAAATTGTGAACGCATCAGGCCAGCTAATATAACTGACTCCGGCTTTGATTTTCAAAGTAATACAACATGAATATCCCTCATGTTGCAGGTGAATTTAAAGCGTTATTAATCTTGGAGAAGACTCGGTATAACTAACACTCAGATGTTGGCGCTAGATGAAATGATAGGCGCATCAGTGAGACAACTGACTGAGAAATAGTAAAGGATATAGGGATACCCGATCACAATGAATAACGATTTTACTTTTACAATTAAGAGCATTTGTCTCGATGAAAATTACCACCCTTCAGACAGTACGCGTATCACTACCAACTTTGCTAATTTAGCTAGAGGCGAGAGCCGTCAAGCGAACTTGCGCAATGCTTTGAAGATGATAGATAACAGTTTTAACGCCTTAGCCCATTGGGATAACCCAGCTGCTGACCGTTATTCGGTCGAGCTTGAAATCGTCTCAGTTGATATGGATGTTGAAGGTGATGGCGAGGCTTTTCCGTCAATTGAAATATTGAAAACCAATATTATCGATAATAAAACCAACGAACGTATTGAGGGTATTGTTGGCAATAATTTCTCCTCTTATGTTCGAGATTATGATTTTAGCATCTTGTTGTTGGATCATAATAAAGACCAACCAAAATTCAGTATCCCAGCTGATTTTGGCGATCTACATGGCAAGCTATTTAAGTATTTCGTAAATTCGAATGCTTATAAAAAACACTTTAAAAAGTTGCCAGTTATATGCTTAAGCGTGTCAGATAATAAAACCTATTATCGCACCGAAAATCAACATCCTGTTTTGGGGGTCGAATACCAACCAAATGAATCTTCGTTGACAGAGCAATACTTCAAAAAGATGGGCTTGCAGGTGCGCTACTTTATGCCACCAAATAGTGTTGCGCCTTTGGCTTTCTATTTCTTTGGTGATCTGCTCAATGACTACAGCAATCTTGAGCTAATCAGCACCATTAGTACGATGGAGACGTTCCAAAAGGTCTACCGACCTGAGATCTATAATGCTAATGCGGTTGCGGGTAAATGTTACCAGCCAAATTTGAACAACCAAGATCATTCAATCACTCAAATTGTTTATGACCGTGCTGAACGTGGTCAGTTGGCCATTGAGCAGGGCAAATTTGCTGAAGAGCACTTTATTAAGCCATACCAGAGTGTGCTTGAGCATTGGTCTGCTAATTGCGCTCTTTAATTAACTCCAATATATAGCAGCATTGATTATGAAAACATTATTACCTACCTCTACAGCAGGCAGTTTGCCTAAGCCCTCTTGGCTAGCTCAACCTGAAACACTTTGGTCACCTTGGAAATTAGAAGGTGAGGCATTGATTGATGGCAAACACGATGCGCTGCGTGTGTCGTTGCAAGAGCAGCAGCAATCTGGCGTTGATATTGTCAGTGATGGCGAGCAAACACGGCAGCACTTTGTCACAACCTTTATTGAGCACTTAAGTGGTGTCGATTTTGAGAATCGTAAAACCGTTAGGATCCGTGATCGCTATGACGCCAGCGTCCCGACGATTGTTGGGCCTATCTCTCGTCAAAAGCCTGTCTTTGTTGAAGATGCTAAGTTTTTACGTCAGCAAACCAAGCAACCGATTAAATGGGCTTTGCCAGGTCCCATGACCATGATTGATACGCTTTATGACGATCATTATCAAAGCCGTGAGCAACTTGCTTGGGAGTTCGCCAAAATTCTTAATCAAGAAGCCAAAGAGTTAGAAGCAGCTGGGGTGGATATCATCCAGTTTGATGAGCCTGCGTTTAATGTATTTTTTGATGAGGTTAACGACTGGGGAATTGCTTGTTTAGAAAGAGCAATAGAGGGACTTAAATGCGAAACGGCGGTGCACATCTGTTATGGCTATGGCATTAAAGCCAATACCGATTGGAAAAAGACCTTAGGTACTGAATGGCGTCAATATGAAGAGGTTTTTCCTAAACTGCAAAAGTCTAATATCGATATTATCTCGCTAGAGTGTCATAACTCCCATGTGCCTATTGAGCTACTTGAGTTAATTCGCGGTAAAAAAGTGATGGTAGGCGCTATTGATGTGGCAAGCGATACCATTGAAACGCCAGAGGAGGTCGCTAATACCCTGCGAAAAGCACTTGAGTTTGTCGATGCCGATAAGCTTTACCCTTGTACTAACTGTGGTATGGCGCCTTTATCTCGTCGAGTTGCAAGAGATAAGCTAAATGCCCTAAGCGCCGGTGCTGCCATCGTCCGCAAAGAACTTTTAGCTTAGCATTAACAGAAAATAAATAATCAAGACACCTACAGTTGTTATAGTAACCTCTCACTTAAGTTTATAAGTAAAGCTTAGTAAGAGGCATCAATATTCGTTATTTATTATGGGTGGCTCTATTTTTCTCTTTTTGTTTGTTATTGCTTTTTCCATTGAAGAAAAGTGAGAACACTTAGTAACAAAAAGAATGCAGGGTCACTCCAACCAAAACCAACAAATACACCTGTAATACCAGCATAAGTAGTGATGAGTACTCCTAGGGTATTGGTAACTAGTAGTGCTTTGAACAGTTGTTTAGCTGTGTTGCCTGCCTCAATATCACGTAGCATCAGACTTACCGCAGCAATCCCACCTAAAAAGATTGATGTATGCTGAGAAAGAAACAGCGCGTATTGATCATTAATTTGTAAACCATACATCGGCCACATCATCGTTGGGACGAAGAACAGTGCAAACGCAAATGCCATGTATATGAAGCCATGAATGGTTAGAAAAGTGCGGTTAGCCATAATATTACTCTCCAATTGGACCTTGATTGATCGTGCTCAACCTTGTATTGATATCAAAAATTTGTCCCCTTACTTCAGCTACACCCATTTGTTGTAAACGTGCGGTGTGCATCTCTAGGTAAGCACTCGCTGTCGCTTCATCTTCAAAAAGGTAGATACCACCACCGAGTTTGTCTTTTTCGCTTTCGGTCCAAATCTTCCAAATCATACCAGGCTCTTGATTGATGGACTGGGCTAACCCGACCAAGGCATTTGACATATTTTCACCAAATGGACCATGAAATTCAAAATCAACTTGCAGTAATTTCGACATCTTGAGTCTCCTCTTCTTTATTGACTCGTTTTCGATGAGAAGATTATTACCTTTATAAAACTGACAGAAAAGTTCATAATTTTGCCATTATCTGTCGAAAAAATTGACCAATGAGATTCAAAACAACACTAGAACAGTGGCAAACTCTGCAAGCGATTGAACAAGCCGGTAGTATTCAATCTGCGGCTATCGCACTCAATAAAAGCCATACCACGCTTATCTATTCGGTGAAAAAGCTCGAAGACCAACTTGGTATAAAGCTGATAAAGGTAAAGGGGCGCAAAGCGGGATTAACAGAACACGGCAAGACCATGTTGCGACGTGCGCAATCAATGCTTGAACAAGCTCGCGAACTAGAGATGATCAGCGAACAATTAAGTAGCGGTGTTGAATCGCAAATCATAATAGCCATCGATCACCTGTGCGACCCAAGTTGGCTTTACTTACCACTGAGCGGATTTCTCGATCAAAACAGCACTACTTCGGTTCAAGTTGTTGAAACCTCATTGAGTAAAACGACTGATATGGTGATGAACGAGTTAGCTGATATAGCCATTATCAACCTTCCGATCACCAACTACCCTGCTGAAGCATTTGGGACGACAACCATGGTACCTGTCATCTCTGCTAAGCATCCACTGGTGTACAAAGAGCATGTTTCATTCGCAGACTTAGCAACCACTAGCCAAATTGTGGTGCGTGATTTGGGGGAACCTGGCAGAGTTAAGCAAGATGTGGGTTGGTTGCGAGCTCGTCAACGAATTACGGTCGATAATTTTGAGCACGCTTTTAGAGCCGTTGAGCAAGGTGTTGGATTCTGCCGTCTACCAAAACACCTCGTTGAGTACCGTCAAAATGATAAAATCAAAGTGTTAGAGGTCGAGTACTCAAATCAGTATCAAGTTGCGCTACACCTTACTTTGCCAAAAGGAGTTAAAAGCGGTTCCGCAGCCTTGGCACTTTATCAAGCTCTACTCGAAAGTGCTTTACATCGATGATAAGACTTTCAGTTCAGATAAATACAAACGAGCCATCATTCCGATAAGGAATGGGGCAAAAGAGTGATAAAAATAACTAAGATATCCAGAGAAATTGCTTTAGCTATTTCTCTTCCCTCTTTGCCTTCCCTGTCTATCTTTCTTCCTCCTACCTGTTCACTGCTCCTACGATTTCCCAAATAACCAATCCATAACCACTAAAAACAGTAACCCTCATCTCATGAGCCGTCATTGCTCTACCTCTTTGTGATTATGGTGAGTAAACCCTTATGGCATCTTACTTTGTGCCTTATAGCGTTGAGCTTGATAGTGGCTGCTATGGCCGCTTTTGTGCATTTTTGCTGTTTTAAAGAAAGTGAAATCACAGTTTTTAGATCTAAAAAATCCTCTGCAAAGTAATTCAACCTGCTGTTTTTCATAATAAAGATTAGTTTTATATCTAATGGGTTCTAATTAATTATCAAGTGTGCTTTAGCGCAGATTTTTACTGTTTTTTATATGGAAAATAGGCCCTGCTCAGTTATTTAGTTCAATCGGTGAACGGTTAGTTTTTAAAAATGTGGGCTTAAAAAAGTCCGCAAAAAACAATGAAAAAATAAAATAATATAAGTAGGAGTGAATGATGAGACGGTGGAAACACAAGGTAGCATTAAGCGTGCTGTTTTGTTTTGGTGCCATTGCCAATGCGAACGCTGCTGGAAAATATGACAGCATCCCTCAGATGGGAAAAACCGCTAAAGCGGTGATGGCTGAATACGACGGTATGCAACAAGTTAACGGCGTAAAAACGCTGCAAGACTATATTGTTCAGGAAGAGGAGCTATTTGATTATCTATTCGAAAACCATCCTGTATTTAAGTATCAGCAATCAGGTAATTTGATTGGTGATTACCATATCAGTGACCGTGGAGAGGAGTATTTAGATACCGGCCACAGTCCAAATTATAGTGAGCGTGTTGGCACGCCACGCGCGGTCCAGTACCGTTTAGGTGCTAAATCAATTCTAGATTATCCAAACAACTTTGTTGGTCCTGAAAAGTGTGCCGAATGTCATGCGACTCAATATGAGAAGTGGCAGCGCTCGCGTCATGCTAAAACAATTCGTTTCCCTGGCGAACACCCAGAGGTGGATAACGACATTGAAAAGACCATGTACAACACTAAAGATACCTCGATTTTGCCAGATGGTATTACCCCAGACATGATCTATGCAACTGTTGGTACACCTCGTACTAAATACGGTTTCATCGATGCATGGCTAGTGCGAGGTACTTACCACATCAGAGACGGTTTACTGCGTGACGGCAGCGGTAAAATGGTGGCAGGTGCTAACCAGTTCTCTCGTGGTTGGGCTGAATGGTTAACCCCAGAGATGTCTAAGAAGATTAACGATGTTATCCCTGAATTCCCAACAACCTTAGCTGGTTTCGGTGGTTCTGGTTCGCACCAGCAAGGTATGAGCTCTTACGGCGCTAAGTACGAAAAAGAGATGCTGTTCCAACCAGCAAGTTCTTACTGTGAAGTTTGTCATACGTTCAAGTTTGACTTCCAAAACAAGCAAGAGTTCTTCGATGCATTAGGCGATCCTAAGAAGCTTCAAGAGCACACGATCTCTCGTGGTATCGCTTGTGAAGAGTGTCATGGCGCGGGTGGTCACTTAGATGGTGGTACTGGCGGTATGCAGTCTAACTGTGAACGTTGTCACCAACGCTTCCAGTATGACCCAACACTTGCTGACACGCCTCAAGCACAAGAAAAGCGTGAATACGCCTTCGGTGTGAAGATGAAGTCACTATGTCCATCATGTGGTACTGAAGGTTCGCAGATGTATAACTCTGTGCACTATGAGAAGGGCATGCGTTGTACTACATGTCACGATCCACACGAAGTGACTGATGGTGATTGGCAGTCTGGTTTCACTACGCCAAAGCTGAAGAAAGACTGTAAAGACTGTCACGAAGCACAGACTTTGATTGCTGAAAACTCAGATACTCACAATCAGCAAACTTGTCAAAGCTGTCACATGCCTAACATGGGTAGCTGTGAAAACTTCAAGGCACTGCAGTTCCCTGATCAAGCTGGTTTCGACGCAGTACGTAAGTCTCATATGTGGAAGATCCAGGTCGACCCAACTCTGAAGACACTTAACCCACCAGAAGGTGAGCCACGTACTCAAGGTCCTAAGGCTGGTAAAGGCTGGACTGTTGCGAAGAACGAAGAGGGTCGTAACTACCTAGATTTGATGTGGTCTTGTGCTCGTACCTCAATCTCTGATCACGATGTGGTTGAGAACAAAGGTTGTCACAGCCAGTTCCAATCTGAGCTAGAGAAAGGCCTACATTACGAAGACCAGTTAGAGATCTACGGTGAAGTAATGAAGATGCAAACGCCTGTTAAAGAAGTTTTCTCGAAAGTTGAGCAAGCTCTTGTACGCATCGACCAGCTATTAGAGGTCACTAAGTTGTCTACTGAAGACAAGACTCAGGTGCTAATGCTAGCTGAGAAGGCACAAGAGACTGTTGATCTTATTAAGAAAGATGGCTCTTGGGGTGTGCATGGCTTCCGTTACAGCCAGAAGCGTCTAGATGCAGCGCTAACTTATGTTACGCAAGCACAAAACATTCTAGATGGAACAGGTTACGCAGCTAAGTAAGCTGAATAACTCAACCGCCTCGGCATACATTGCACCGCAATAAGTGCCGAGGCAATAGAGAGAGAAGATGATGAAAAAAGCACTGGGTCAAATCTTAGTAACCCTGACATTAATCGCAAGCTCTACTAGTTGTTTAGCTGGTGGTGGCTCTGAGATGGCACCTGCTCATCGCTATGAACATCAGCTCAACACTATCAGCATGATGGAGGCTCAAACTTTAGTGGGTAAAGAAGGCGTCTATTTCTTTGATGTGAATACGCTGGAGTTATGGGCTGAAGGCTTTATTCCAGGTGCTGTCTACTTCAACGTTAAAGATTGGAAAAAGCTGCTTCCCGCAAAGAAAGATGCAGTCATGGTGTTTTACTGCGCCAATCGTCTCTGTAATGCCAGTGAGATCGCAGCGCATGCTGTGATGAAGCTTGGTTACACAGGTGTGAGGCAGATGCCTGATGGGATCTACGGCTGGCGTTTAGCCAATCGTCCGACTGAAAAACCCTAAGTAAGCAGTTAGTAAAATATAAAAACTATAAATAGATCAAAGACTAAAAATTTAAGCAATAACTCAGAGAATAGATTAATGAAAACATTTAAGAGAAATACCTTAGCCGTTATGACCAGCGTATCACTGCTTATCTCTGCAAATGCTATGGCGAACACAGAGATCAGCTCAGATGTTCAAAAAGAGTCCTACAGCATAGGTGCCTCACTGGGTAAATATATCTCTGGCCAGATCTATAGCCAGACCGAACTCGGCGCTGAGGTTGATGTTGAGCTGGTGATTGAAGGTGTTGTCGATGCCCTTAAGAACAAACCACAGTTTTCAGATGAAGAGATCTTAACTTTCCTTAACCAGCGTGCAGAGCAACTCAATACGGCAAGAGAAGCTGCCGAGGCCAAGATTGCGCTGGAAAACCTTACCGCTGGCAATAAGTACCTTACCGAAAACAGGAAAAAAGATGGCGTTAACGAGACTGATTCAGGTCTGCAGTATGAAGTCATCTCTGAAGGTGAGGGGCGTAAGCCAAATCCACAGGATGTGGTTACCGTGCACTACAAAGGTTTCTTAGTCGACGGTACACCATTTGATGACTCTTACGAGCGTAACGAGCCAAACCGTTTTGCTTTAATGAGTGTGATTGAGGGCTGGCAAGAGGGGATCCCCTTGATGAATGAGGGATCTAAGTACAAGTTTGCTATCCCTGCAGCACTTGCCTATGGCGAGAAACAAGTTGGCATTATTCCACCGAGTTCAACACTGGTGTTTGAGGTGGAGCTAGTGAAGGTTGAAGCGCCAGGTGAAGGCGCGCATGGCATGGGCCTAAGTGGTATGGGAATGGGTGGCATGATGGGACAGGGTAATCCTCATTAAGCCATATTCATTTATCCATTAAGCCATTTTTGAGAGTTGTTATGAATAGTCTAGCTGTCGGTATTGTGATCTCCTTGAGTGTACCTGTTGTACTCATTTGGCGACATCATCTCCAATCTGCTCACCTTCTGCTAAACGAAACGGCTGTGGGTGATGGGTCTTATCACCCAGCTCAGTTCTCGTTCGGTGAGATCAAGGTACCGGCAGCAGTGACTATTATTTTTTTGATCTCTTGTTTGAGCCTGTACGCCCAGGTAGGGCGTTTTGGTGAGTGGGATAAAGGTGTTGTTGATGAAAATATTGATTATCTGATCGCAGCAGATATCAATAAAAATGCTCGCAAAGTCAGCGAGCAACCTAAGAGTGAAATTGCATTATTAAATTTAGCTCAATCCTATATTGCAGGTGGCATGTATTCCGAGGCGATTAACTCACTCGATGAGCTTATTGCTTTGAGTGGCGAAGCTGCCGATCTGCTGGGGATGAAAGCGAGCGCCATGTACTACCGGGATAATCGAACCATGAGTCTGGATACCGAGCTGGTTCTGGCAAGGGCCTTGGCACTGGATAAGTTTGAGTTTCAATCTCGGTTATTAAAGGCGACCCACGCTTATCTTAATGGCCAATATGAGCAAGCCATTGAGCAGTGGCAGCTCTTGCTACAGAGCGAAAGTCAGAGCTTTAACCGAGCTTCAATTAATAATGCGATTTTTAAAGCAGAGCAAAAAGTAGCTGATCGTTCATAGGCTGAAACTGAGCATAGTCCTAAAGAGATGAAAGCTAAATAATAAAATATATCAGCAAGATAGCTGATAGATGGAGGATGCTGTGAGTGAAAATATAGAGAGACGGAGGTTCCTTAAGTGCTTAGGAGCCAGCTCTTTGATACTAGCCCCCTTAGGGTGTAGCTCGGTCAAAGAGGGGGAGTCAGATGCAAACAAGCCCCATTACGCTATGGTGTTTGATCAAAACAAATGTACTGGCTGCGGCGAGTGCAAGGAGGCCTGTAATCTCGCCAACAACTTACCTGAGGGTAAGTCGAGACTCTTGATGGAGCAACACTCTGGTGGGCTCGAAGGTCAGCCTTGTCCACATTGCGGCAAAACCACAGAGTGTGGTTGTGAGCGTAAGTTCGTTCGCGTGTCATGTCAGCAGTGTAAGAATGCTCCCTGTGTCACCGTTTGCCCAACAGGCGCGGCCCACAGAGATGAGAAGACAGGCATTGTGACTATGGACGCGGCTAAGTGTGCGGGTTGTAAGTACTGTATTGCGGCTTGTCCATATGATGCGCGTTTTATCAATAAAGAAACCGATGTCGCCGACAACTGTGATTTCTGTTTAAACAGTAAACTTGCCATCGGCGAGCTTCCTGCTTGTGTGCAGAAATGTCGTTACGATGCACTGATTTTTGGTGATATTAACGATCCGACATCCTATATCAGTAAGCTACTGCGAGTAAAAGATTCTGTGCGTATTAAGCCAGGGTTTGGTACTGAGCCGAGCTTACGTTACATACCAATTGTTAAGCTGGGAGTATAGATATGGACGGCAATATTGAGTTTACAATGGGGCTATCTGATGGCCTCGCTTGGCCTTGGCCTATTGCTGTTTATCTGTTTTTTGCAGGCATTTCTGGTGGTGCGCTAGCCACAGCGCTGTTCTTGCGCTTCTACAAAAAGCAGACAACCAACACACCATTTTATAAAGCGGCGGCACTAATCTCATTTGTGACCATTAGCTTAGGCATGTTGTGTCTGGTTTTAGACTTGACCAATCCGCTGTTCTTCTGGCGAATTTTGGTTTATTACAACCTAAATTCAGTGATGTCGATTGGTGTTATCGCGCTGTCGGTTTATATCCCGTTAGTGGCGGTGATCGCACTGTTTGCCCTTGAAGAGGAGATCCGCTCGATACCTGCACTTAAGGTATTAGTGCCTGTGATTGAGAAGCTAAAAGGTATTCGCCGCCCATGTGAAGTGAGCGTATTAGTATTGGCGCTTGCGGTTTGTGCTTATACCGGTTTCCTTATCTCGGCGCTGGTACGTTTTCCTATCATTAACACCTCTGTTCTGCCGGCGCTGTTTATTGCCTCTGGTATTTCAGCGGGCGCTGCAGCGGCAAAAATGCTTGCAGTATCCGTGTTTAAGGAAGACCTACATAGCCAAGATATGAAGATCCTTCATGGCGCTGAGTGGCCAATCATGATCGCTGAAATGCTGTTTATTTTCATGATTGTGACGTCGCTTATGACAGGTAATGCGGGAGCACAAAGTGCTTTTGACGCTTTCCATACAGGAGAGTGGGCTGCTGTGTTCTGGTTCGGTGTCGTTGGCCTAGGTTTCGGTGGTCCACTACTACTGAACTTTGCTACGGGTAAAACCTTTAGCCACAGCGCTAAAGCCTTTTACCTATCGGGTGTTTGCGCTGTTGCCGGCATGATGTGTCTGCGTATGTTTATCCTTTATGCGGGTCAACTGTACGCGATATAGCGGAAGTTAGGTTTTATTACCCCGTCCCTGCAAGGAGAGTAATAGAAGCTATTTTTTGAAATTATGACTCACACTCCTATCGGTTAATCCCTGCAAGGTACCGATAGGGTGTTGAGTTATCTACTTTTTCGTTAACTAATTTTTAATTTGAGTCCAGTATGAAAAAGCTTATCTCTCTTATCTTACTCATCCCCGCTCTTATCGCTTGTAGTCAAGGAAATAGCGCACCTGAACAGCTGGTTGCTCAATCGATTGGTGAGCACGACCGTTGTCATCTGTGCGGCATGATGATCACTAAATACCCCGGACCTAAAGGGGCGTTGCAGCTTAAGAGTGCTGAGATCTCACCTAAGTTTTGCTCGACGCGGGATATGTTTAATTTTGCTCTGCAGCCAGAAAATAAACGTCAGATCAGTCATCTGATGGTGCACGATATGAGCGTCACTGAGTGGAAAAAACCACAGGACACTAGCTTTATTGATGCCACTAAAGCTTGGTATGTATACGGTACGAGCCGAAAAGCTGTGATGGGATCGGCAGTTGCTTCCTTTAGTACAAAAGCGAGTGCAGAAGCTTTTGCCGAAGAGTTTGGCGGTGCCGTGCTTCAATATGAGCAGATCACCTTGGGCTTGTTAGCCGGAGAGTAAAGATGAGGTATTTGGGGGGATGGTGCCTATTGCTGCTCTCATGCTTTATTCAAGCTGAGACTCTTTATATTGATAGTCCCCAAACACTCAATGCTCAGCTGCAAGCAGCACAACCTTATGATCAACTGATCTTGGCTCCCGGCATATATCGAGGCGCTCTTGTTATCGATAAGCCGCTCTCCATCTCCGGTGATATGGAAGGGGAGGTCATTATCGATGCTGATGGAGAGGGAAGTGCGATCACCATTATGGCCCCTGATGTTGCGGTGACGGGGTTAAAGATCCGTAACTGGGGCAATGATCATTATGAGAAAGATTCAGGTATTCGGCTACTTGAAGGGGCGGACAGAGCCGATATTCGTCGCAATAGATTTCAGGGAGATGGCTTTGGAATAAGCGCTGACTCATCAAGTCATATCACTATTGCTGGAAATACGATCACAGGCAATGGCGAACTCTATTTCTTAGACAGAGGTGATGGGATCTACCTGCTTAATGCTATCTCCCCCTCGGTTTCAGACAATCGTATCTCTAAGGTTCGTGACGGGGTTTACCTTGAAACCGGCAGCTTTAGTCGGGTGTTCGATAATCAATTTTCAGACCTTCAATATGGCATCCACTATATGTACACCCACTCAGATGAGGCGTTTGGCAATCTCAGTCGCCATGTTGAGGGGGGTTATGCGCTGATGAGCTCTAAGTCGATCTACCTTCACCATAATCGGGTCTTCCACGCATTGGATTTTGGGGTACTGCTCAATATGACCAGCCTTTGTTTGATTGAATCTAATGAGGCGGAGCTTGTGTCTAACCCCAGCGAAAAAGTGGATCTAGGCCGTGAGGGAAAAGGCGTCTTTATCTATGGTGCTAGAGACAATTTAGTTTGGAATAACCAGTTTTCCCAAAATGATATAGGCATCTATATGGCGATGGGGGGCGAGGGCAATCGAATCTTTGAGAATCGATTTATCGATAACGTATCTCAAGTTAAATATGTGGGAGATGCTCTGCTTGAGTGGAGTTATGGTGGCCGTGGCAACTACTGGAGTAGTTACCAATCATGGTCTAGGGCTGGCCTGCAGGTGGGGCAAGGTGTTTATCACCCCAATGACAATCTGGACCGCTTATTTTGGCTCTACCCTGAAGCGAATTTTTTGATGGGAAGTCCGATAGTGATGTTACTTAAGTGGGCGCAGCGTGAGTTCGATATTGTCGAAGATACTGGCATTATCGACAGCTTCCCGCTATCAACCCCTAGCGACAGATCAGGGTTTGTTAATGAGTCAGGTATTACTCTTGTGGAGAGTGACTCCCTCTCTTTCGGTGGAATTTTTTATGGGAAATAGTGCTGTCAGTGTGAATGAGGTGAGCCATCACTTTGGTGATTTCAGCGCCTTGAAACAGGTGAGTTTTAGGGTTGAACAGGGGCAAACAATGGCCCTTTTAGGCCACAATGGTGCAGGTAAGTCGACCCTGATAAAAATAATTTTAGGCCTGATCGCTCCTGAGTTGGGTGAAGTCTCGCTGATGGGAGCTGGGCAGTGCTTATCATCTAGAGAGAGGTGTGTGCGACTGGGTTACCTGCCTGAGAATGTCAGTTTCTACGACAAGTTAACCGGCGAGGAGATCTTAACCTATTTCGCGGCGCTTAAAGGGGTTAGTAAAGCCAAAGTGGCCACACTTATTGAGGAGTTTGGCCTAGGTTATGCCAAAGATAGACAGCTGAAAACTTACTCTAAAGGGATGAAACAACGCCTTGGTTTTGCTCAGGCTATTTTATCTGAGCCCGATATTCTTATGTTAGATGAACCAACGGTAGGCCTAGATCCTCAGGCATCACAATTTCTCTATGGCAAGATTGCCGAGCTGAAAAGAACAGGCTGCGCTGTGATTGTCTGTACCCACGAGCTCTCACTCATTGAGCCCCATATCGACATGGCTATGATTATGGCCAAAGGTGAGCGTTTAGCCTTAGGAGATCTGAATCAACTTAGGTTGCAAAGTGGGTTAAAAGCCGAGCTCAAGTGTGACGGTTTAGCTCAAGTCGTTAAGCAGGAGCAAAGCTTGCTTAACCTGTATCAAGATGATGCTCTGCATTTTGAACTTGAGCAGCAGGAGGAGGTGGTGCGATGTTTAACCTCTCAATATGGCAAGTTTGATTTCTCACTGAGCAAGCCCGGACTTACTCAGATTTATCGTCACTATATGGGTCGTGATATGGAGAGTCATATTGGCTCTGAGCAGGCCTCGAGAATAATCCCAAAAGAGTCATTGTTGACTCGTCTTTCCAGCCAGTTTTTGAAAACGAGAAATGCGTAACATGTTATCTATCACTTCACTTAACTCACCTGTGTTTATTATCGCTGCCAAGGAGATTAAGGATAGCTTTCGAAACCGCTGGATAAGCTTTATTTCACTTATTTTTATTGTCTTATCCTTAAGTATTACATTTGCAGGTAGCGCGATAACCGGCACCTTGGCACTTCCCGCATTACCAAGCTTAATCACGAGTCTGTCGACAGTTTCTGTGTTTATTATCCCCTTGGCGGCAATTTTGCTCAGTTATGACGCTTTTGTGGGTGAGGATGAAGCGGGGACTTTGCTGTTGCTACTCTCCTATCCGCTGACACGATTTCAGATCATCTTGGGTAAGCTGTTAGGCCACGGTTTTGTCATGTTCGTGAGTATCTCCTTTGCTTTTGGCGGCACAGGAATATTGTTGCTGCTGTTAGGTGGATCTTATCCTGTTATGGAGACCTTACTGGTATTTATGCAGTTCATCTTAAGTAGCTTTCTGCTTGCGCTTACTTTTATCTTGGTAGGTTATTTGGTGAGCCTGCGCGCCACAGAGAAGGCTAGAGCGGTGGGCAGTTTACTCTTTATCTGGTTTCTGTTTGTGCTGCTTTATGATCTACTCCTGTTAGCTGTGCTGGTGGCCGAGTTGAGTGTCATTAACCAAAGCGTATTAAATTTGTTGATCGCTCTAAATCCTACGGATCTATACCGAGCGGTGAATGAGATGGCCATCGATTCGAGTGAGGGTTTATCACTGCTTAATGGAAGCTCTTGGGCGTTAGAGGGGTTATATGCCTCTATGCTGGCCTGGATCTGTGTATTGATGGCAGTATCTCATCAGCTGTTTAGACGTAAAAGCTTATAATATTGAATGTTAGCTAACTTAGTGATCTATTTGGTTTTATGGTATCTGTGTAGGCAAATAGAACCATCTGTTGGGGTTTTGCGAGAGTGAGTTCACGTATGTGAAAATAAGCATAGTCTTGTGTGAAGATAAGTTTGATTTGCGCTAATAATCACAGTATCTTTCGCTTGAAAATAACATTATTCGTATTAATCAGTATTTAACCCTCCTTCTGTATCAATGCTTGAGCATGGCTTGTGAGTCTGGGGGGATAAAGAGGTGTAAGTTGTTAAAAGTTACCCCTTATTTGGAATTAGACTGTGAAGCTAACCAGCTTGTCGACCGTGTGACTCGAACGACAATAGTGCTCACCTTTTCCGAATCTGCCATCCTCTCTCATCTGCTCACAACACCCGATGCAATATGTGATAAAGATGTGCTGTTGCAAGTGGGCTGGCCCGACCGTGTCGTTGCTGCTACTTCTTTAACTCAATGTGTCAGTACACTTAGAAAGAAGCTTGAGCCGTACCCCGAGGTGCAACTTAAAACTGTTGCCAGAAGAGGGTATCAGTTACATATCTCGATGAAGTCTCATGTGAAGATATTGGCCGTTAATGATGCGGAGTCGATAAAAACTGCGCTGTTTGATGTGTCGTTAATCGTTAAGCTTGGTGGGATAGTGGTGTTGCTAGCACTTATCGCATGGGCTTGGTTGAGCAGTGACAGCTACAATGTGATGCAGGAGACAGGCAAGTGGCGTTCAGATAAACAGATCCCGCTCAACTTAGGTGGTACCAATGAGAACGCACAGCTTATCTACCCAGATGGGGAGGATAGGCTTCACCCCTCTATGTGGCAGAAACATATTGCGCCGGAAACCAACCAGATCGCCAGCATTGATAACTTTAGTGCTTATGCATTTACCGATGGAGAGCACTACTCATTCGCCAGCTGCGAAACGGACAGGGATGGTCACTGTATTAGTGATCAGATGATCAATTTGGCGGCGATCGGATTAACGCCTGCTGGTTTAGACATGAAGGAGTTTATGAAGTTAAGCCGCACGATGGAGAAGCGGATCCGCTATAACCGAGTATTGCTACCTGCACATGTGGTATTTGAAGAGAAAGAGAAGATAAAGTCCGTTGAACCTGAGTTTATTGAGCATCACTATCATGGTGATATCTACTTCCCTGTGGCGAATGAGTTATTGGTGCGCGCAGATCTGGGTATATCTCTGGTTTATGAGGGGGAGAGTCGCGGTAAGTTTTACTCCTCTACCTGTATCACAGATGAGGATTGTTTAACGACGCCGATTAAATATCAGGTACGTGGTGAGTTTGAGCAGTACCAGGAGAAGATAGATAACCTAAATGTAGATGTTTTCTATGTGAAGGTTACTCAGAAAGACTTGATTAAACCTGAGGTTGTCAGCGCATCGGCGATGCATTTCTACCGCGAGATTAGAAAGCACAATATTCGCGATGAAGAGCTATTCTACTACCGTATTCATAGCGATAACCAAACCTCAGTCTGGGTGGTGCCTCTGATGGGCAATATCATCGTCTGGACCAAATATGAGAAGGTTGAGTTATAGAGAAGATCCTAGGTTCTAGGCCCTAATTCTAGGTGCGAGAATGCTGACTTCAGCCTGCTAGAAGGTAAGTTTAGGTCTGTTAGATGGTACCATTTCAGAATGAAACTTGGTTAGATGATCCGTCATCCTGAACTTGTTTCAGGAGCTAGTTTCAGGAGTTGGTATTAGACTGGGCAACTAAAGATGTACCTTCATTGCCTACCTTAGGTATCGTACATGGATAGATCAATGTCGTGATCAATATGGGCGTCCATAAATTCAACTCGAAGAGATATTTATGTTGGAGCCAGAGTCTAGTGTAGGTACGGCTGCGAGCTTTTAAAACAGGGATATTTTAGTAGAGCCCACATGGAGGTGCTTGCGGCGGTTCGCAGAAATATCTACACATTCAGCGAGCCGCAGGCTATAGACTAAAGAGAGGCTATGGTTACCCACTAACCATTAAATATAAAATAAGCCAAATAGAGTAATTAAAAGAGACTTCAAACTTGTTATCTGACAAGATTTGAAATCTCCTATAGACAGCGTTTATCTACTTGATAAACGCGAACGCATCACCATAGAGGTGATCCTCTTCGACACCAATTGAGCGGAACACTTCACGTGCGGCACCGACCATATCGAAACGACCTGCGATATAGATGTCGTATCCATTTAAGCTGACAAAATCAGCGCGGATCTGATCCAGTAGGTTGGCCTCTTTTCCTTTCCAATCATCACCGGCTTGCTCAATCACAGGGACAAAGTGCATCCAAGGGTGTACATCATGCCACTGTCTTGCAATCTCTTCGTAGTACATGGCATCGGCATTACGACATCCCCAGTAGAGGGTGGTAGGGATTTTTTGATCTAAGGCGATCTGGTGTTCGATAATACTCTTGATATAGGAGAAGCCTGTTCCTCCGGCGATCATCAAACGTGGTCGTTCACTCTCGTGGCGCAGGTGAGCTTCACCGCCTGGGACTTCAATATCGATATAAGCACCGTTTTGCAGGCACTCCTTCATACGCTCTACGACTTGCATTGGGTAGCTTTCGCTAACCGCTGCACCTATGTGTAGCTCGATATGTTCTGAGTCTGGGGCGGATGCGATAGAGAATGGACGCTTGTCCTTTTCGCCCATAACGACACAAAGATATTGGCCCGCTTTAAATTGGAAAGCGGTTTCAGGCTTAAGAATGATTTGGTAGACCGCATCATTAAATGGGGTCACTTTCTCTATCTGACAACGAATGGTGTTCATCTAACTTCCTTTATTTACCCCTCTTTGGAGGTTTAATAGCTATATTGGTAAAATTATAGGGTAGGGGCGTCATCTATGCCCAAGTCGGCCCAGATCTGGTCAACTTTATCTTTCACCGCTTGATCCATGACGATAGGTGTTCCCCATTCGCGATCGGTTTCACCCTCCCACTTATTGGTTGCATCCATGCCCATCTTAGATCCGAGCCCTGCAACCGGAGAGGCGAAGTCGAGGTAATCGATAGGTGTGTTCTCTATCATCACAGTATCACGTTTAGGATCCATGCGCGTGGTGATGGCCCAGATGACATCGTTCCAGTCTCGGCAGTTCACATCCTCATCTACCACGACGATAAATTTAGTGTACATAAACTGACGCAGGAACGACCAAGCCCCCATCATGACCCGTTTAGCATGGCCTGGATACTGTTTACGTATGGAGATCACGGCCATTCTGTAGGAGCAACCTTCAGGTGGCAGATAAAAGTCGATAATCTCTGGATACTGCTTACGTAAGATAGGCACGAATACTTCATTAAGCGCGACACCTAGCATAGCGGGCTCATCAGGTGGACGGCCTGTATAGGTGCTGTGGTAGATGGCATCTTTTCTGTGGGTAATATGGGTCACGGTAAAGACGGGGAATGAGTCTGTCTCATTGTAGTAACCTGTGTGATCACCATAGGGACCCTCTTCTGCCATCTCATCGGGATCGATATAACCTTCGAGAATGATCTCGCTGGTGGCTGGGACCTCTAAATCACAGCTTACCGCCTTGCAGACATCGGTGCGCTCACCCCGAAGAAGGCCTGCAAAAGCATACTCGCTCATGGAATCAGGTACTGGGGTCACCGCGCCTAGAATGGTCACAGGATCTGAGCCTAAGGCAACGACCACAGGGTAGCGTTCACCTGGGTGCTTCTCTTTAAAATCTTTAAAATCTAATGCGCCGCCACGGTGATCGAGCCAGCGCATTATCAGTTTGTCTTTCCCGAGAAGTTGCTGACGGTAGATCCCTAAATTTTGGCGCTTTTGGCGAGGTCCCTTAGTGATGGTTAATCCCCAAGTCACTAGAGGGGCGACATCACCAGGCCAACAGTGTTGGATAGGCAGTTTAGTGAGATCGACCTCCTCACCAGTCTTAATTACTTGCTGGCAGGGCGGGTTGCGGACAGTCTTAGGCGGCATGTTTAGGGCTTGCTTAAACATGGGGATCTTAGATATTGCGTCTTTAAATCCTCGAGGGGGCTCAGGTTCTTTCAGAAAAGCCAATAGCTCACCGACCTCTCTTAATGCAAGCGGGTCCTCTTTACCCAATGCCATAGCAACGCGTTTTGGCGTACCAAAAAGGTTAGCTAAAACAGGCATATCATTGCCTACAGGGTTTTCAAATAACAGGGCAGGCCCTTTAGCGCGTAACACGCGATCGGCGATCTCTGTCATTTCAAGATTAGGATCGACCGGATGGCTAATACGCTTTAGTTCACCTTGGCTTTCTAGGTGGTCTATAAAACTGCGTAAATCCTTAAAACTCATGTGGAAATAACCCTGCTTATAAATGTGATATTGCGCGCACTATAGCATTTTTAGTACACATGTTTAACTGCTTTAAATAGTCGATAAATAGATAAGTCAGAGGTAAATTACTTCTTGCTGAAAATAGGAGTAATATGGACGTTGAGTTGCTAAAGAACTGTGTGAGGAGAATAGAGATGGGTAGATTATCTGGATTAGGGCAAGTTACTGTTTTTTCTGCCTTACTGACTCTTTCTAGTCTAAGCGTGCAGGCCAACGAGCGTTTCAATTGGAGCAGTAATGTCTGGGTGCAACCCAGTTGGAGTAGTAGTTGGGGCAACCATTATCCAAATTACAGTAGCGGTTGGCGCTGGGGTTTGGGTGTAGGGACAGGCTCACCTTACTGGAATAATCACAGTTATTACTGGAATAGGCCTTGGTATCGTCCATATTGGCGGAATAACTGGGGCTATCCTTACCGCTACCGTGATAATTATCGCAACACGTATACAAAGCCCACAGCGCCTAAAGTGATTGCAGCTCCAGAGCAGATCACCACCAGTGTTCAGTTCGCCTCAGGTTTAAAAAGTCTACCTGCTAACGCCCGTGCTATACAAAAAAATGGTCATACCGTTTATCAGTGGCAAGGGGTTGAGTATCGGTTTGACTGGGAGAGTGAGACCTACCAAGTAGTAGAATAACGAGTCTTTTAATTTCATCCCTTAAACTCAGTCACTTCTCGACATGGAGAGTTCGCATCTAGAAGTGGTTTGGGTATAAGCCCTGTCAGAGCTTTAGTGAATAATGCTGGATAGAGTAATTGTATCTCCCTTATTTTTATCGACTAACTAAAATACATAAAGCACGATTCCCTTCCTATACTAGTAATAGCTATTTATTTCTCCTTCCGGCTTAAGCAGCCTTGAGCATATTTGAGTACTGAGTATGAGTGAATTAAAGAAATCGGAAATTCTTACTGAAAGCGGAACCAATGAACTCGAAATTATCGAGTTCCATCTACATAAGACGCTAGCGGGAGGCGGGCATAAAGTCTGCCATTATGGGATCAATGTGGCCAAGGTTCGTGAGGTCATCAGAGTACCTGATACGTCAGACTATCCAAATGCTCAATCTCATATGGTGGGGGTTTTCTCTCTGCGGGATAACCTTATTCCTTTAGTGGATCTGGCTGGATGGCTTGGGATCCCGACTCAGAATGATCTCGAGCATAAAGTGGTGATTGTGACCGACTTTAATAAGATGATTAATGGTTTCTTAATCGATAGTGTTCGTAGTATCCATCGTGTTTCATGGGAGCAGGTGGAGTCACCTAGCCAGTTCTTAGAAGCGGGGGAGCAGGACTGCGTTGTTGCTGTGGTTCGTCGTGAAGGGCACCTTATTATGGTGCTGGATTTTGAGAAAATTATCGCTGATATCAATCCAGAACTGAGCATGGATAAATATGATGTGACTCTGGATAAGAGTGTGCTGATTAATGATGAGATGCTGGCTAAGCGTGAGTCTAAAACCATATTGATCGTTGATGATTCTGCCTTTATTCGTAAGATGATAGAAAATACCCTTCGAACAGCTGGCTATAACATTATTACGGCCAAAGATGGTGGTGATGCGTTAGAGATGTTGGAGGAGTTTGAGAAACTTGCTGAGGAAGCCGGCGTATCGGTCGAAGAGATGGTGAGTGGGATAATTTCGGATGTGGAGATGCCAAGAATGGATGGATTACATCTACTTAAGCGTCTCAGAGATAAGTCGTCCTATAAGAATATGCCTATTGTGATGTTCTCATCGTTGATGAGTGAGGATAACCGAGGAAAAGCGTTAGCCCTAGGGGCTAATGATACCATCACTAAACCAGAAATTGGCCGTATGGTCACTATGGTCGATAGCTTTGTTCTTTAACTCTTGAGACTATTTAAGTAAGCGTATTAAGTGATACCAATAGGTGAGTTAACTTAATCAATTGAAGCATGCCACTGGCATGCTTTTCTATTTCTAGACCCTTCTGATATTGCAGGTATGAATAAGCTTAAGCAATTATTAAGCTCTCTTTAGCTAACGAGTTTAAGCCAGTTAACGATGGAATAGTTATCTATTTTGTAAAGTCTAAACATCTGCTTATTAGGACAGGCTATTTAACAGAAAAAGGGTGTAGAGCCTTGAACTCTACACCCTTTTCACCTCTCTTAACCTGATTGAGGGCTAGCTGATTTTGAACTGGCTGACGCTTTTTGCCAGATCGTCACCAAGCATAGATAATTGCTCAGCCGAGAGGCAGGTATCTTCAGTTTGTCCGTAGGTTGCCGCCGATATCTCGGAGACTGCGTTGACATTCTGACTCACCTCATCAGATACCGTTGCTTGTTGTCCTGCTGCATCTGATATGTGGGCAATTGAATTATTGATCTCATCCATGAATTCAGCAATTTGTCCAAGAGATTGCTCAGCAGATTGCACAAGCTCTGCGGTTGACTCTGCACTGGCACAGCTCTCCGTCATGGCCTTAAAGGCACTTTCAGATCTCTGTTGCAGTGTCTGGATTATGGTTTGGATCTCTTCTGTAGACTCCTGGGTTCTTGACGCTAATGAGCGAACTTCATCTGCAACGACGGCAAAACCTCGTCCCTGTTCACCAGCACGAGCCGCCTCGATGGCTGCATTCAATGCCAGTAAGTTGGTTTGCTCGGCGATACTGCGTATCACATCAAGTACCGTACCTATCTGTTCACTGTCTTTACGAAGGTTTTCGATGATCCCCGATGAATCCGTTAACTGAGTGGAGAGTGCGCTCATACTGCTTACTGCATTAATGACCACTTCTCGGCCATTACTGGCGGTACTTAAGGCGCTACTGGAGAGATCATTTGCTTGGTTAGCGCTACTGCTGACTTCTGAGGCGCTGGCTGACATCTCTGTCATCGCTGCAGCGGCTAGCTGAGCTTGAGATTGCTGCTGACTGACCTCATTCTGCGTCTGTTTAGCTTTGGTAGTTAATGCATCTGAGGCTGATTGCAGTTGCCCTGTGGAGCTGCTCACTTCGATGACTGTTTTCTGTATCTTCTCAGCAAAGAGGTTAAAGCTCGATGCAAGTAGTGATAGTTCATCCTGCCCTGTTACAGGTATACGCTTTGTGAGATCCCCTTCACCTTGCGCAATATCGGCAAAGACCTTATTCATTGAGTCTAAGCTAGAGATGATAGCTTTAGAGATAATATAGGCGATGACCAATCCGAATATGATGGCAATTAAGGCCACAGTTAAGAGTAGTGTCGATGACGTTTGCTGAGATTCATCGGCAGCCGCTGAGGCGGCGCTCATGGATTCAGCGATTGATGCTCTTAGTTCATCTAATTGATTGGCAACTTGAGGTCCAATAGTATCTAAAGTTTTGATACCCGCATTACGTGTACTGATGTAAGAGGAGACATTATTAGCAATGTTTGTATAACTAATAATGTCAGCTTTCGCTTCTGTTGCGTAGGTTCGGCGAGTTGGGTTTTCTAAACTATCTAATAAGGTATCTATCTGCTTTGTGGTGTCTGTTAGCTCTTTATTAAACCTGTCAACCTGACTTGGCTGGTTTTCAACCAGAAATTTAGATACATAAAGTCTACCTAGCAGCAGGCTACGAATGGCTGTTCCTGCAAGAAATGCGGCATGGATGTCACCATCTTCGTTAGCCGATTGCATTATTTTTGTTAATCCGCGTTCAATCTCAGGGCCTCGGGCATTTAATGTTTCCGTGACCGCTTTATTTCGCTTTTGCTGATTACTGACGACGATATTATTAAAAGTACTGACATAGGTGTCTTTGTTACTTTTAATTTCATTCAACATGGCGACTCGTTGCGGATTTTGGATCTCTAAAAAGGCTTTATCCAGTGCTGCTTGCCAGTTTTTACTTTGACTTTGGAACTGGGATACCCATTTATCGTCACCAGTTTTTACATAGTTTTTTACCGTTAGCCTGAGTCGATAGAGGCTGCTTGTGATATCAGCAGCTAGCTCAGTATCCGGTGCAAGATCGAAAGTGATCTGATGCATACGGTCGGCTAAACCGTTGAGAGCACTAATTCCTATTACAGTGATAATAATGAGAATAAGTCCCAATACTATGGGCGCAATCGATAATTTTTTAGCGACTGAGATGCTGGATAAAAGTTGCATAATGGTCAAACTCTTTAGAGGCTTTAATTAGGTATAGCAAACTTTATTGCTTGGCGAAATGTTGGCTTGAATTTAAATAAGATTATCTCAGTTGTTGCGCTTTTGCTAATAGATTGAGCTGGCTTTTTTGTGAAAACACATTTTTATATGGCTGATTGTGGTGCCATTTTGGGTTTTATTAACTAACTCATCTGTGGTGGTGATAACACTTCAATTTAGAGAATAGCGTTAAATCGTGATATTGACCTTTCCAGTAGCTGTGTTGCTTTAAAACTCTCTCTTTTTCGAAGCCTAATGTTGTTTCATTTAATACCAGTCTAGGGGTTTCTATCCTCGGAAAGTCATCCACTATGGCTTTCTCTATATTTCTCATTCAGCTTTACCCTTTAATAGAAGTTCATATCGATTAAGGGTAAACCCTTCCTCTTGGTATTGACCGATGTAATTCATGCCTAACTTTTTCAGTACCTTGATAGAGTCTAGGTTTTCAACAACCACATCACCGAGGACTCGGTCCAGCTTCATATGCTTTTTCGCATAATCGATACAAGCCAAATTTGATTCCGTGGCGAAGCCTTTGCCCCAGTAGTCAGGGTGAAAGCGATAGCCGATATCGACAGCATTAATACGGGGCTCATTTTTGAAGCCGCAAAAGCCGATGACCTCATCGCTCTCTTTTAACACCACCGCCCAACGACCAAAGCCAAACTTCTGATACTCCACTAACCAGATATTGCGGATGATCTGCTCTGCATCTTTAATGTTCTCACACATTCCAGCATCACCAGTAAAGCGGTTGACCTCTTTAGGTGCATTAAAATGATAAACTGCGCTTGCATCACCGAGGTTAAACTCTCGTATGATAAGACGGTCTGTTTCGGTGATTATTTTACTCATCTATATGCTCTCTTATTACTATCTGTATTGTTTTTTACTTTATATTGAGCGTTAAAACCAAAACAGATACAGTTGATAGCTATAAAACCCAATACAGATCGTCACGCTATGGCTGAGTTTAAATACCTAAAAATTGTTGATGAAGTTATTCGAGCCATTGAGCTGGGGATCTTTTCAGATAGAGCGGGCAGTAATAAGCTTGAGTCTGTAAGGCGCTATGCTAAAGAGAAGGGGGTAGGAGTTTCGACGGTGACTCAGGCTTATATGGAGCTTGAGAAGTTGGGGTGGATCTACTCTGAACCTAAACGAGGCTATTTTGTGGTATCAAAAAAGTCAGCTAAACAGCCTGACTACGGCCACAGTATCAACCGAGTACATGCTCAACTGGAGCTGGCGAATGCCGTGCAATACTCCTTTAATGACCCAGATATTATTCCTCTCTCCTGCACTGCTCCAAGTACCGTTATCGATCAAGAGCTTCTGTTAAACCGCTTGCATAAGCAAGTGTTGAAACTGCGTCCCTATAAGCTCATTATGCAAGATCCCATCGAAGGACTCCCTGAGCTGAGATATGAGATATGTAGACATCTGCTTCGTTCTGGACAAGTGTTTTATCAAGATCAGTTACTGGTCACCAATGGACGCCAAGAGGGATTATTGCTGGCATTAACTGCCGCTAAAGCGATAGGTAAACCCCTTGCTATTGAGTCTCCGGCATCATTTTTTTTCCAAGCGATATTAAAGCAGTTTAATGCCGACGTGATTGAAGTGCCGATGCAGGAAGAGTACGCAGATGAGTTGGCATTATTAACCAGGGCCTATAAACAGCAGAGGTTTGATACGTATCTAGTTAATCCTAATTTTGCCGATCCTACTGGGCGAGTATTAAGTATTGCTGATAAACAAGCCTTGATTGCGTGGGCTATTGAGCATGATGTTACTTTGATTGAGTATGATCGTGGTGAGCTCTATTTTGGCAGATCTCGTCCTGTGACGATTGCAAGTTTAGCCGCTGATGCTAACAACTGTAGGGTGATTAGCATTGCCGACTTTTATGACACCATCTCACCTTCAATCAGTTTAGGTTATCTGCTGTGTGTTAATACCTTTTCTCAGTGTCAGTTTGCTAAGCAAACCGTTGCTGAAGAGCCAAGTATTGCACTGCAACATATGGTGGCAAATCTGCTTGCTAATGGTGAATATCAAACCTTGCTGGGTAAGCTCAGAGCCCAGATGAAATTGAACTATCAGAAGACGAAAAGTTTGATACTACCAGTGTTGAGTCCCTCTATTTACATCAGTGAGCCAACAGGCGGGCCCTGTATCTGGTTTAAGTTACCTGATGGCTATTCTAGTGAGGAGTTATGGGAGAGGGTGATTAGGGATAAGTTATCGATAGCTCCCGGTGCCATGTTCTCTTTTTCTGGGGCATTTGATAGTTATTTTCGGATCACCTTTGCTCTACCTTGGAACCATAAAATGGAGCTAGCTATGACACGCCTTGCTGAGATTATCAATGAGTATACCGAGGGAAAGTAAGAGGTAACTTCTTGTTAAGTAGAGGTTCAGCTATTGCTGGTAGGATATACCGTATGCAGAACTTCATTGAACTTATCAAGATATAAGGGTAATTGATGATAAAATATATGATGCAAAAGACAGTTGTTATAGTTTTTTCACTTATCTTTTCTACCACAGTGGCATTCGCCTCAAGTCAAACGGCTGTGACAGCCAATTTAGTTAAGTCTGAGGTTGATGGTACTGTGCTTATATGTCAGTACCATACGATTAAAGAAACCCATTTCAGAGTGCTATTTAGCAATCAAACCTGCCCACTTTCAATACAGGTTGGCCATTAAAAGCCGTTACTGTTTTGAACTGTCTGGGTAGGCCTGATCTAATGCTTTAAACGAGCGTAGGAAAAGTCCTAAACCGCCTATGCTCAGCACTAAGATCACAATGAGATCGAAGGCACTCATATGGGTAAAGCGGAACTGGATTGAGCTGATGACGCCAAAGATTAAGGCCACTAGAGAGCCAAAGGTGAGTATCCAGCCAAGAATGTTTTTGTAGTTGTAAAACATGATGCCGACGCCAAAAATAAAGGGGATCATGATCATGCCGCTAGTGATGTTAAATCCGCCGAAATTTGAGACATGGTAAAGGCGACTTCCCATACCAAAAGAGCTAGTTACCTTGATCGCATTGAGCAGCATGTAGAAGCCGCCGCACATCATGATGAGCCCGATAAAAAACTGCCCTATACCGCCAGATGTTCCACCTGCACCATTCATATATCATCCTTTAATATTCTATGTTTTAACTATCTTGTTCTCTTTATCTAGCAAGATAAACCTAGGTATTCCTGCGTTGGCAAATTTGGCGTAGATACTTCTGTCATAATCTGCGATTAGGGGAAAACTGAGCTTTATTGTGCTGAAAATCGCGAAACAAAGTGGGTATAAACTAACAAAGAAGACCTTGTATGTATAATGAATAGTACATGTGCAATACCAATCAGTATAAGAAGCTGATCTACTCAGAGTGTGTTTTGGCAAACTAATTCAAGGCGAATGGATGACAGAATGGTTGTTCCCTTGTGAGTGCATTCAACGCAGAAGTAGGCAGCCAAAAACACTCCTTCCAGGCGAGTTTTAGCGGTTCTGATACTGTGTTAACGAGCTTAACCTTAGAATAACTATGCTCTTCACTCGTTGCAAAGAACATGGATGTTCTGAATGTCATTAATGCAGGAGCAATTAAGGACCTTGCCTCAGAACCGCTAAACTCTCGCTGAGCGATCAAATCTTTATACTGATTGGTATAAACCTATTTTACCGAAGCTATATCAATATAAAGCAATCTAGATTGACAGCTTTTAGGGGACACTCTATCTTAAGCGATTACTTCGATTGTCTGGGGAACTTCGTTGCATATTTCAATGTTTCCGGGCGCCATTAATGCGATCTTACAGGGCGGTTTACGTGCTATTTACTAATTTAATGACAAGTTATCTACAGCCACAGTGGCGTAGATAAAGGTAAATTAAAGTCATACCTAAATCACACCATTGTGGCTATGTTGTTTTCAACAAGAGCCAGATCGTCGGCTTCGAATTCTCACTCCAATTTTGGAACCCATAGATGAATAAAAGTAAAACTTTTGGCAGCATGCTCATTATTGCTGGCACTACAATTGGTGCGGGCATGTTAGCACTCCCTTTAGCCTCGTCAGGATTAGGTTTTGGCACCGCAAGTGTGATCATGTTGCTTATCTGGTCTTTGATGGCTTATACAGCGTTATTGATGGTTGAGGTTCATCAGTTTGCCCCAGTTGATGCAACCTTACATACCTTGGCCTATAAACTGCTTGGACGTAAGGGACAGCTTGTTGCTAGTTTCTCTATGATGTTTCTGTTTTATGCTCTCTGTGCTGCATATATCGCAGGTGGCGGAGAGCAGATACACAGTAAGTTAACGGGTTGGTTTTCATTGGACTTACCTATGCAGGCTGGAGCAATACTCTTTACGTTACTGATAGGTACTGTTGTTGCAATCGGAACACACTCGGTTGATTTCATAAATCGGAGCTTGTTCTCTTTAAAGCTTGTGGCGCTAGTTGTGATGTTATTTCTTCTGTTACCCCATGTATCGGTCAGTAACTTAGTTGAACTGCCTGTGCACCAAGGGTTAGTTTTGGCTTCACTGCCTGTTATCTTTACCTCTTTTGGTTTTCACGGCTCCATCCCCTCGATAGTGCGTTACTTAGGGAAAGATACTAAGGCGTTGAGATGGATCATTGTTGTTGGGTCGGCTCTGCCACTGCTAATTTACTTGTTATGGTTGGTGGCGAGTCAAGGTGTGTTAACCCAGAGCACACTAATGAATAGCCAGAGTCTTAACGGGTTTATTAGCTCGCTCAGTAGTTTGCTTCATGACCCTATGATAGCTAACGCGGTCTCTATTTTTGCCGACCTTGCCTTAGCAACTTCATTTCTTGGGGTAAGTTTGGGGTTGTATGACTTTCTGTCTGATCTTCTAAAGCGCAGTAAGACGGCAGGCCATAGAGTTCAGATTGCTGGGGTTACCTTTTTACCACCTTTAGGTTTTGCACTGTTTTACCCTCAGGGATTTATCACTGCGTTAGGCTACGCAGCATTTGCTTTGGTGGTGTTAGCGATCTTTTTGCCTGTTGCTATGGTAGCTTCTCAGCGTAAACAGCAGGAACTTGAAGGTTATAGAGTAAAAGGTGGTAAGGCGGGTTTGATTATTGTCACCTTAGCTGGCGTGTTGATCATGTTAGTCCAGTTACTGCAGATGGCTAATCTGTTACCCGCTGTGGGTTGATTATTTGCCCGATTGAAAGTACTGCTTTTAGGCATAGAATGACTAAAAAACGTTCCCTTAAGCATTTTATTGCATTAATGGACTGTTTTTTAGACATTTGAATCAAGTTGGGCTTTACATTGACCTCAACAATCCCTATTATCAGCGGCGTTCGGAGGGATGGCAGAGTGGTCGAATGCACCGGTCTTGAAAACCGGCATGGGTTTATAGCCCATCTAGGGTTCAAATCCCTATCCCTCCGCCATATTTAAGACGAAAGGCTACTCGAAAGAGTAGCCTTTTTTCGTTTTAAGGTAGGTGGTTGACCCTTAGGGTTCCTATTGTTTAAACCAGCTACCCCAGCGCCATATTTAGATGAAGCCCCAAGTACTTCTGGTAATAAAGAGTACTTGGGGCTTTTTCGTATGAAAATGAAATGGAATTGAACCCTAAGGTTCCTATTGTTTAAAGTCTGCTATAGTCCACGTTTTTTCCAAAATGAGGCGATCTTTTCATCCTCATGTTTGAGCCGGTTAGTATCTGAGTGAGGTAGCTCATCAGGAAGATGAACCTTAAAGGTTTTTTCGGCGATAACCTTTCCTTTTAACTCTAAAGTCATGCGCCACTTGCCAGTTTTATTCTGCACCGGTGCCCAGATGGTATCTCCGATATAAAACTTCCAATCATTGCTCTCTACGTAGAGCTCACCATCGAAGGGAGGGCGTATTTTTCCATCATCATCTGGAATGTCGGGGTGATAGATACAGTATCTAAGCTTTTGATTTTTTGCTTTCTTAATCTGCGCGATAAAACCAAACTCTATATCTACCTCGGCAGGGACGTGCACAGTGGCTTTTGTTAGTCGGGGCAAGCTATCACTCTGTTCATTCCATTTAGTGAAGATGCCGCTATAGATAATGCTGACGTCGAATTTGAGTTTAGACATGATTTTTCTTAAGTCTGTGCGCGTTGAAAGTGTTATTTTAGCAGTATTGTGGCTGTAATTTTTATTGAAAGAGAGCTGATATGTCAAAAAAGACGGTAAAGTTTGAATATGAGAAAGAGACAAAAAATAGTGTTCGTTATCAAGAGGTCTCTGAGCCAGGGCAGGCACCGATTATGGGGACTATTTATGTTCAGAAGTGGTTTGCTGGCGATAGTAAGGTGTTGGAGCTGACATTAGAGAAAAAGGGTTAATTTACGAGGGCTATTTTTAATTGGCTTAGTTTCTCTGCTGAACTAGTTTTAAAGAGTGGTGAAAGAGTATTTCAACGGTTTTCAGAACAGAAAATCGACACTTAGCAGAGTAAGGTCATGACCATGTCTAAAGTAGCCCTTGTGCAAGAATCCCCCATATTACTAGATCGTGATAAAACAATAGCCAAAGCCATCAATTTGATTGAGGAAGCGGTTGAAAATGGCGCTGAGTTGGTCATCTTCCCTGAGGCGTATATCGCTGGCTATCCTGCGTGGATATGGCGCCTGCGTCCCGGAGGTGATTGGGGCACCTCTGAATCACTGCACGAAAGACTATTAAATAGTGCTATCTGTATCGACGAGGGGGAGCTAGCCCCGCTTTGCCATGCAGCGCAAACTCACCAAATTACGCTGGTTTGTGGCATCAATGAACGTGATGGTCAGCTGAGTCGTGCGACACTTTATAACACTGTTGTGACCATAGGCCCTGATGGAGAGGTGTTAAATCGACATCGTAAGCTAATGCCAACCAACCCTGAGCGTATGGTTTGGGGTTTTGGAGATGGTTCAACACTTAAGGTTGTTGAGACCAACGCAGGAAGGTTATCTACATTGCTATGCTGGGAAAACTATATGCCACTTGCTCGGTACGCACTCTACTCTCAAGGTGTTGAGCTCTATGTCGCTCCCACTTATGACAGTGGTGATGACTGGCTTGGTACTATGCAGCATATCGCCAGAGAGGGACGTTGTTGGGTGATCTGCTGTGGTGTTGCTTTAGAGCATAGTGATCTTCCCGATGACTTTCCTGATAAAGAGAGTCTGTACCCTGATCCTACTGAGTGGATTAACCCCGGCGACTCCCTTGTTGTTGCGCCAGGAGGAAAGGTGGTTGCCGGCCCGATGAGGCGAGAGAAAGGGATCTTATACGCTGAGGTGGATAAACACGCTGTTGCTATCTCTAAAAGGGCGTTAGATGTTGCGGGCCACTATTCGAGGCCTGATGTATTTTCATTACATGTTAATACCCAAGTACAAAGCTCTGTAAAGTTTAAATAGAGGGGCTTAATAGAGTTAGGTATTAACGCGTTGAAGTGTGAGAACAGCGCTAAGGTATTAGTTGTGATATTTCACTGCCATATCGATAAGAGGCTCGCGGCTGGCTTTCGCTGCACGTAATCTGGCAAGGTAGTTTTCCCATAACTCAGCTTGGTTAGTGGCAAGATCATGGAGTACTTTCCATGAAAATAGCCCTGTATCGTGACCATCATCGAAAACGATCTTAACGGCATAGTTGCCCACAGGGGTTAATGCTTTTATGTTGACGTTTTTCTTATGGGTCACCAGCACTGGATTACCATGGCCGTGAACTTCTGCTGAAGGTGAGTAAACTCGTAGCATTTCACAGCTGACTTGATGAGTATCGCCACTGTCGAAGGTGATCTCGAGTATGCGGGATTTACGTTTGAGCTTTAGGTTTGTCACCATAGGTGAAACGGGATCGGTGGTCATAGTGGTTACCAAAAGTCGCTAAAAATAAAATGCCGAGCCCTATTTACCAATCGGTATTAGCCCGGCATTGTCTTAATGATCCATCTTTATCGCTAAATTATAGAATAAAGCGGCTTAGATCTTCATCTTGTACCAAGTTATCTAAATGATCACTAACGTATTTAGCATCGATAACTATGGTGCTACCAGATTTATCTGAGGCCTCGTAAGAGAGCTCCTCAGTTAGCTTTTCCATGACTGTGTGTAGACGACGTGCACCGATATTTTCAGTGCGCTCGTTCACCTGCCATGCCGCTTGAGCGATACTTTCGATACCATCTTCGGTGAACTCAATCTTGACACCTTCAGTGCCCATTAGTGCGATCTGTTGCTCGGTAAGCGATGCGTGTGGCTCAGTTAAGATACGTTTAAAGTCATCGGCACTTAATGCATCGAGCTCCACACGAATAGGAAGTCGACCTTGTAGCTCAGGGATCAGATCCGAAGGCTTTGACATCTGGAACGCACCAGAAGCGATAAATAGGATATGGTCTGTTTTCACCATGCCGTGTTTGGTATTAACGGTACAACCTTCAACCAGTGGCAGTAGATCTCGTTGCACGCCTTCACGTGATACATCTGGACCTGAAGCTTCGCCTCGTTTACAGATCTTATCGATCTCATCTAAGAAGACGATACCATGCTGCTCAACTAGCTCGATAGCCTGCTCTTTTAGATCGTCTTGATTGACGAGCTTAGCCGCTTCCTCTTCAACCATCAGCTTGTAGGCTTCTTTGATTGGCATCTTGCGACGTTTGCTGGCACCAGGCCCCATATTTTGGAACATGCTTTGAAGTTGATTGGTCATCTCCTCCATGCCTGGTGGAGACATGATCTCAATACCTACCTGAGGTGCAGATACATCGATTTCGATCTCTTTGTCATCTAACTGGCCTTCACGCAGCTTTTTGCGAAATACTTGGCGAGTTGCAGAGTCATCAGGCTTTTCATTATCCCAATCCTCTTTTGCTTTTGGGAGTAGGGCATCAAGAATGCGCTCTTCAGCGGCTTCTTCGGCCCTGAATTTACATTTCTTCATCTGCTCTTCACGAGTCAGTTTGATAGCCGAATCAGTAAGATCACGAATTATCTGTTCAACCTCTTTACCGACATAACCTACTTCGGTGAATTTAGTCGCTTCAACCTTGATAAAAGGCGCTCTGGCAAGCTTAGCTAGGCGGCGTGCAATCTCAGTTTTACCAACACCAGTTGGGCCAATCATGAGGATATTTTTAGGGGTGACCTCCTGACGGAAGTCAGCGTCTAGCTGCATACGGCGCCAGCGATTTCGCAGGGCGATAGCAACCGAGCGTTTTGCATTGTGCTGGCCAATAATGTGACTGTCTAACTCATGGACAATCTCACGTGGGGTCATTTCAGACATACTCTTTCCTCATGCATTTGCATCAGTTTTCAGCTTAAGCTTAGTCTAGGCTTATGCTTAATAATTTAATTCTTCGATGGTTTTGAACTGGTTGGTGAACACGCAGATATCACCAGCAATAGTTAGCGATTTTTCAGCTATCTCTAAGGCTGTCAGTTCAGTATTTTCAAGTAGAGCCGTTGCAGCAGATTGGGCAAAGTTGCCACCTGAGCCGATTGCGATAAGATCGTTTTCGGGCTGAACAACATCACCGTTACCAGTAATGATTAATGAGCAGGTGTCATCGGCAACAGCCAGTAGGGCTTCTAGCTTGCGAAGCATCTTGTCGCTACGCCAATCTTTTGCCATCTCAACAGCGGCTTTCATCAAGTGTCCCTGATGCATCTCTAATTTGGCTTCGAAGCGTTCAAACAGGGTGAAGGCATCGGCGGTGCCGCCGGCAAAACCAGCTAAGACTTTATTATGATAAAGGCGGCGAACTTTTTTAGCGTTACCTTTCATCACTGTGTTACCAAGTGATACTTGGCCATCTCCAGCGATAACGACCTGGTTGTTACGGCGAACTGATACGATTGTGGTCACGAATGAATCCTCTTCTCAAACTGACGATTAAAGCTCGTCAGTGGGTGATATTAGATATATGGGGGAGGAATGTGAAATATCAAGGATAAAAGAGGTAGAAAAGGGAAATCGGGGATGGGATTAAGAATGAAATAGGCGCTGGTTATCAAAGTCGTTTAGATAGCCAGCGCTGATAAATTATTTACTATTGATAACTATTTTAACCTTCCCAGAATAGGATGATGCAGCCATTGATGCCGGCTCTTTGTAGAGTATGACGTTTTCTCTCTACTTCACGTTTTCTATCGAACGGGCCAAGACTCACCTTATACCAGTCGCCAGTGGTGCCTTTTACTTTTCTGATATTGGCGGTTAACCCCTGAAAAGCGATGACAGCTTTCATCTCCTCTGCCTGAGACTGAGTTCTAAATGAACCACACTGCATCTGATAAGGACGAGCTGGCTTGGTTTTTTCAGCATCAGGAATATCGACTTCAACTTTTTTGTTTTCAAGAGCCTGCTGATAGGTCCACTCCTCTTTAGGCTTAGGAGGGAGATCGTTGGGATCTTTTTTGACAACCGTCTTTTTAGGTTGTTCAACCACGACAGTTTGAGGAGTATCAGCACTGTTGTTGATACTCCATAAAAAGTAGCCGAATCCACCTACAAGAGAGAGAGTGACAAGCAGTAAAAGCAGAGGGAAGCGCCTAGGTGCAGGTGCCTTGCCTTTTCTACGTGTGGACTTGGCTCTGCCTTTAGCTGGTTTTCTATTGGCGTAGTCGCGATTACTCATTAAATTGTTATACCGTCTTTTGGTCCATGCTTGAAAGCTTTGTTACGCGAGCTTTCGATGCCTAGCATTTTTATCACGCTAGGCATCGACAAGGTTATTCGCTAATTTACATACGCTCTAAGGTTTCGATTCCGAGAAGTCCAAGACCTTGTTTAAGTGTCTTAGCTGTGAGTTTTGCTAGTAGTAGGCGGCTCTTCTTTTGCTCCTCGGTATCGGCTGCGAGCACAGGGCAAGCCTCGTAGAAGCTTGAGAATGCACCTGCAAGTTCGAAGAGGTAACCACACAGTGCATGGGGCTGACCTTTAGAGACCATACGAGTGAGCACTTCGTTAAATTGAGCAAGCTTAGTGCCTAGCTCCTTCTCTTTGTCATGCTCTAGTTGAATTTTAGCATCGCTTAAGTCAACGTCGGTTGCACGCTTAAAGATACCTGCAACACGGGTGTAGGCATAGAGGAGGTAAGGAGCTGTATTGCCTTCGAAACTGAGCATCTGTTCGAAACTGAAGATATAGTCGCTAGCACGGTTTTTAGACAGATCCGCATATTTTACTGAGCTTATGCCAACCACTTTAGCGATTTTAGCTAGTTCAGCTTCATCCATATCTGGGTTTTTGCTGCGTACAAGCTCTAGCGCACGAGTGTCTGCTTCAGATAGCAGGTCGACCAGTTTAACTACGCCACCTGAGCGAGTTTTAAAGGGACGACCATCGTCACCATTCATGGTGCCAAAGCCCATATGCTCTAAGCTGATGTTGTCGTCAACGAAGTTTGCTTTACGAGCAAGTTTAAATACTTGTTGGAAATGCAGCGCTTGGCGAAGATCGACAAAGTAGAGTGCGCGGTCGGCTTTTAATACATTGGCACGGTAGCGCATTGCAGCCATATCACTGGTTGCATATAGGTAACCACCGTCGGCTTTTTGAATAATGACAGGAAGCGGCTCACCCTCTTTGTTTTTGAATTCATCCTGAAACACCACTTTAGCGCCATTACTTTCAGATAACAGGCCCTGTGCGTCAAGATCGCGAACCACTTGGGCAAGATCGTCATTATAAGCGCTCTCACCACGTACATCTGCGCGAGTTAGGCTAACACCTAAACGCTCATAGACTTCATGGCAGTGGCTAAGAGAGATGTCGTTAAACTCGCGCCATAGTTTGTTGCAGTACTCATCGCCAGATTGAAGCGCGACGACTAGCTTACGGGCACGGGTTGCAAACTCTTCAGACTCATCGAAGCGAACTTTTGCTGCGCGGTAGAAGGTCTCAAGGTCCGACAGCTCCATCTGAGCCTGCTCACCACTTTGTGCGCGAAGCTCCTCCATGTAGGCCAGTAGCATACCGAATTGGGTACCCCAATCACCTACGTGGTTTTGGCGGATCACCTTGTGACCCATAAATTCTAGGGCACGAACGACACTGTCACCGATAATCGTTGAACGTAGGTGACCTACATGCATCTCTTTGGCTAGGTTAGGTGAAGAGTAATCAACCACGACTGTTTGCGCTTGGGGTAAGGTGATACCTAAACGGTCATCATTGAGCGCCGCCATCAGCTGGTTTGCCAGTGCGCTATCATCGATGAAGAAGTTGATAAACCCAGGACCTGCGATCTCAACTTTTGATACTTGCGCATCTTCAGGCAAGCTATCTATGATGAGCTGAGCTATCTCTCTCGGATTCTTGCGTGCAATCTTAGTCAGCATCATGGCCAAATTCGTTGCAAAATCACCATGGGTTTTATCTTTTGTTCGGTCGACCTGAATGCGAGCCTCAAAATCAGTAGGGATAACCTCTTGTTGTTTAAGGACGTCTAGGGCTTGGGCGAGCAAAGATTCTATATGTGATTTCATTGGCGTTTATTGACACTTACTAATGATGAAAAAGAGTTTGGGATAACCGCACATTTTAGCCGCTTGTTATAGCTAATTGCTATCATCAAAACCACATTTATTGCAGTTTTTAATGAAAATTTAATGAAAGCCTAGATATAAACACTCTATGGGGCGTTACTGTTTAAATATGCGAGTTAAGTTTAGAGAAGATCTTGAGGGTCTCTATCTATGCTCCAGCGACAGCGTTTAGCTAACGGTAATGCCTCTATTTGAGGTAGTGCGAACTCGAAAGCTTGCTGCAAAGCTTGGCGAGACTTAGTCTGGAATATCAGATGGCGCCGATATTTTCCTGCCTTTTTATCCATTGGAGCTGGCATCGGGCCAATGACTTCGCACTCCTCATCCTGTGGCAGTAATTGTGCAACGCTGGAGAGAAAATTATCGGCATCGATGGCTTGATTCGCTTCCGCTCGTAGTAGCAACATATTCCACGCAGGCGGTAGCAGGGCTTGTTTACGCTCATTGAGCTGGCCTCTGGCAAATTCGCCGTATCCTTTATGCATCAGCTCACGCAAAACGGCATTATCTGCCTGATGGGTTTGCATCAGCACTGTGCCGGGCTTTCTTGCACGACCAGCTCGACCAGATACCTGTGTGTAGAGCTGACCAAAGCGTTCAGGGGCTCTAAAGTCTGCACTAAATAGCGCGCCGTCCACATCCAGTAAGCCGACTAAGGTGACGTCGGGGAAGTGATGGCCTTTTGCTAGCATCTGTGTGCCAACTAATATCTTATATTCACCTTTATGGATCGCATTAAGATGGTTCTCGAGTGACCCTTTTCGGCTCGTCGTGTCACGATCGATACGAACTACAGGGTACTTGGGAAACTCTTTCTCCAATACCGTAGCAAGTTGCTCTGTGCCTACACCTTGTCCCATTAACATGGTGCTACCACAGTTATGGCACTGTCTTGGGATTGCGTATTGATTACCGCAATGGTGGCAGCGTATCTCGCCTAAAGATTGATGTACTGTGAAAAAGGCATCGCATCTATCACACTCGTGCAGATGGCCGCAATCATGACATAGTAGTGCAGGAGCAAATCCTCTTCGGTTGAGAAAGAGTAAAACCTGATTACCAGCATCGAGATGGATGCGCATCTCATTGAGCAGCGCATGGGAAAGACCCGTTTTTAGGGGTTGATTACTAATATCTATGATCCCTTGGCGTACTTTCTCTGCATTACCCGCTCTTTGGCCTAATTCAAGATGTTTATAGCGGCCGCTAAGAGCATTTTGCAGGCTCTCCAATGAGGGGGTTGCCGTACCAAGAAGGACAGGGATCTTCTCGAGGTGTCCTCGCATGACCGCAAGATCGCGAGCGTGGTAGCCAACGCCCTCTTGCTGCTTGAAGCTAGAGTCATGCTCCTCGTCAAGAATAATCGTGCCGGGAAATGCCATAGGGGTAAATAGCGCAGAGCGTGTGCCGATAATGATGGCTGCTTCACCAGTTTTAGCCTGACGCCAGGCGGTAAGTCTCTGATTGTCGGTGAGGCCTGAGTGGATCACGGCGACAGTGACATTAAAGCGGCTTTTGAAACGGCTAATAGTTTGTGGGGTTAGCCCTATTTCAGGGACTAAAATTAGTGCCTGTTTACCTTGCTTTAAAACGGATTCGAGCAGAGAGAGGTAGACCTCAGTTTTACCTGATCCAGTTATCCCCTCAAGCAAGGTGCAGTGGTAGCCGCTTTGTTGGTTTAAGGTGGCGACAGCAATGGCTTGCTCGGGATTTAATGTTAGTGGATCTTCGCCTAACACTAAGTTGTCACGCCATGAGAGATCTATCTTATTGATGCGCTCATCTTTCGTTATCCACTCTCTATCTTGAAGCGCTTTAATGGCCGATTTACTAAAGTTAAGTGCTGTCATCTCCTCTTGGGACAGTTCAGTTTTTTGTAATTGCTCTAGTACTTTTCTCTGAGCTGGTGCACGTTTTACTGCGTCAAGTGAAGCCGCGCTCCCCGCTGCTGTTACGCGCCAAAATGTGCTGGTATCTGCTAGCACTTCAGCCCCTTTTCGTAGGGCAACAGGTAGCGCTTGAGACATCATTTGACCTAAACTACAGAAGTAGTACCTTGCGGCCCAAGCTGTTAGTTTATAAAGTGAATCAGGAAGTAATGGCTCTTCATCAATGAGTTCAATTAGCGGTTTAATTTGATTCGGTGCCAAATGGCAAGTGTCAGTTGTACCTGTCACTAGGCCAATCAGTTGTTGGCGGCCAAAGGGAACTTTGACTCGAGCACCTTTCTTGGGCGGAGTCGTGAGTGTTTCAGGTATTTTGTAGCTAAAGGTTTGCCGCATAGGTACGGGAAGGGCAACCTCGACAAACAGGGACATATAGGTGGTAAGCTCTATCGAATAATACAGGTAGTGTACTCAGCCTATTGATTGAGAGCTACTATTTATAATATTTACAGGAGGTTTTATGGCAAGAATAGCTAAGATAATGACGCTGTTTATATTCGTATTAGGCAGTTTTACATTGGTAAACCGAGATGCGCATGCCCAGATCACCCATGTCAGTATTAATCAGAAGTTATTCAGTTTAGGCGAGTATCCTAAGTTTAGGCTTAATATCGTCTCTGAAAGTGGCAACTACAGTAAGATGCAGTTTGTGGTCCAGCAAGGTGGCAGTGAAGAGAGGTTGATGGTCAAACCTATTAATAAATTTCTACTCTTGCTCACTGGTGTTGAAGATGTGGTTGACCCATCGGCGCGCTTAGTTATTAGAGAGTATCGGGTCAATAAGTGGCGAGATGTGAAGCGTTTTAAACTCTTCAGTGGTGATGAGCAAGCTGTCACACCAAGGGCTAAGAAAAAAGTGCTAGAGAGTGAGATTAAGAGGGTGGAAAGCCGTCTTGTTCAGCTGCAAGGCGCTGGGGCTTTGAGTGATGGAGCTTGTCAGCTTAACGTTCTACCTGGGCAGACGCTTTGGCGCATCGCAATGCAATATAGTAAAGAGTGGGGGATGTCACCTCAAGGTGGTGTGGTGGCTATCTATGAGGCAAACCCTCAAGCATTTAGCGCTGAGAATATAAGCAGCTTAAGGGCTGATTCTCAATTAATGTGCCCCTCTGATCTAGTGAAAAATAAGTACAGAGACCCAAATGTCGCACAGCGAATGTATAAAGCATTATTGAATTAGTTGGTATTTTTACAGTGACTTAAAAGTTAAAGTCCGAAGGGATAAATAGCCGTAATATTAAGCGTTATATTTCTCTTGTAACCCTTGAATAGTTACTGTACTATCTTGCGCCTAAATATTTTATTAACATCATGTGGTGTCCGACTTCGGGTTGGAAGAGCGACATGGCCTTCAACTAGAGGTAATCCCAATGAAACCAGGCATTCATCCTGAATACGCAGAAATCACTGCAACTTGTACTTGTGGTAACGTAATTAAAGTAAACTCAACTGCAGGTAAGTCTCTGCACTTGGACGTATGTGGTGCATGTCACCCATTCTACACAGGTACACAAAAAATTGTTGATACCGGTGGACGTATCGACAAGTTCAACAAGCGCTTCGGTGCACTTGGTAAGAAGTAATTATTACTCTTCCAGATTGAATTTAAAAAAGGCGCCTATTAAGGCGCCTTTTTGTTTGTCTGGGGATAGGCATTTAGCCTACTTTTTGCTAGCAGACGAATATTGAGCAATAAAAAATAAACTTGAGTAAAATAAGCTTAAAATAGATTAAAAAGTTTTATTTAGTTCCCCCTTGAGGTGAGTTTGGTAAGTTTAGCAATATTTTTACTGCTAACTTAGCTTTACCCCGCTAAAATCATCTTGTTCGTTGTATTATTCCTACAAAAAGCAGCCTGAATTTGCATCCTGCAATCGAAGATAAGTTTACAAAATCCCCCTTTGTTATTTAATCCCTGACTTTAGCTGAATTTTTCTAATATCACAGTTTAAAAGCTGTGTTATTTCGAGTATCGTAGCCACAATTGAACCCCCTTACTTTAAGCGCTTAAAAGTGAAAAGAGTGGAAGTTCATAGACCTCACTAAAAGTTTATTTGCCGCATTTTCAGGATTAAAAAAATGTCAGATTTTCGTCAACAAGCCCTCGATTACCATGAGTTTCCAGTGCCAGGAAAAACAGCCGTTTGCCTGACTAAATCAGCTGAAACCAGTATGGATTTAGCATTAGCCTATAGCCCGGGTGTTGCTGAACCTGTACGTGAAATTGCTGCGAATCCAGATAATGCCTATCGCTACACCGCTAAGGGAAATACCGTTGCGGTTATCTCTAACGGTACTGCTATTTTAGGTTTGGGAAATCTGGGGCCTTTGGCATCTAAACCTGTTATGGAAGGTAAAGCACTGCTATTTAAGCGCTTCGCTAATATTGACTCTACTGATATTGAAGTCAAACACCGCACACCTGAAGAGTTTATCAATACCGTTGAAGCGATTGCCGATACATTTGGCGGTATTAATTTAGAAGATATCAAGGCGCCAGAGTGTTTTGAGATTGAGAAGGCACTGATTGAGCGCTGTAATGTTCCTGTATTTCATGATGATCAGCATGGTACCGCCATTGTTACTGCTGCGGGCATGATCAACGCGCTTGAGATCCAAGGTAAGAAGATTGAGGAGTCAATTTTCGTTTGTATGGGAGCGGGTGCTGCAGCAATCGCCTGTATGACAATGCTGGTTAAGTGTGGTGTACAGCGCGAAAACGTCTACATGTTAGATAGAAAAGGTGTGATCCATACACGTCGGGATGATATCAACGAATACAAGGCTCTGTTTGCTAACAATACCGATAAGCGTACGTTGCAGGATGTGATCAAAGGGGCTGATGCTTTCTTAGGTCTATCTGGACCTGATGTGTTGAGCGCAGAAGATATTGCACTTATGGCGGAAAACCCTGTTGTCTTTGCTTGCTCTAACCCTGATCCTGAAATCAAGCCAGAAGTGGCCCATGAGGCTCGTAAAGACCTGATTATGGGGACTGGCCGTAGCGACTACCCTAATCAAGTGAATAACGTACTTTGCTTCCCGTTTATTTTCCGTGGGGCACTCGATGTTCGCGCTTCTCAAATTAATGATGAGATGAAAATTGCTGCGGTACATGCCATTGCCGAATTGGCTAAAGAGGAGGTTCCAGCTTCTGTTTTGGCTGCCTACCCAGATGTGGCTGAATTGAAGTTTGGACCAGAGTATGTGATCCCTAAGCCTATGGATCCAAGATTACTTCAAAATGTCGCTAAGGCGGTGGCACAAGCTGCTATCGACTCTGGTGTTGCTGCTATAGAGAGCTTACCAGAGAACTACCTGAGCTAAACTGACTTTGCTTCTACTCTAAAAGGGCCTTATGGCCCTTTTTTATTTGACCTTAATGATGACTGGCTACTGATTGGTACTAGTACTAAATTCTCATTGTAGATACAGTCATTTGTTTGTATTGTTGAATTTTAATGTTTGGGCTAATACCAGTTGGTATTGTTTCACCCAATTTACATTGACTCGCTTTTAAAGGGTCACCCATATTTTATGCTCCTTGGTATGATTGGGTGATGAGAATAATAAAATCCTGCAGGAAGCGGATAATGAAACTCACTCGACTTTTAACAAATAAACTAACCAGTTTTTGGTTTCTCTCATTGGCTGCGGTAGCCTCGCTATTTTTATTGACAGCCTTTATCAGTTTTATGCAGCTAACATCGGAATTTCAGCAACAGAAAGTGACTGAGCTGGAGACCATGTTAGTTCATCATTTTGAGTCCGGTGAGAGTTCGATGCCTTTGGACTCTTGGCTACCCTCTGTGCTATCTGCCTATAAGGTGACAAGTTTAGTCTTAAAAGATAGGGGCAAAACCCTATATGAACATCACGCCAAAGAGGATAGTTCAGGCTTTGTCTATTATGAGAGTCAGTTGAATCATGGCTCAAACTTAAGTTTGTCGATGAAGCTGCCCCAGCCTTTCAAAATGTACAGTTTTAGTTGGCTTCCCTTGATTGTTTTCCTGACAGGCATCGGCTTTATTGTCCTATTTGTTCGCTCTGGTTACCTCTGGTTGTCTACACAGTTGCAAGGTATTGAAGACCTAGCTGTCAGAAGTAAACTGATCCTTAATAATGACTATGAGCAAGCATTAGCGGAGAAGGGGCATGGCAAACCTAGAATGATAAACCGGGCGCTGACCCACATGCTGTTGGAACTTGATGATGCACAAAAACAGCGGGCCCGTTTCGATCAATTTATTCGCTCAAACACTTTTCTTGACCCTGAAACGGGCATAGGCAATAGACTCTTTTTGAAAAACCGTCTAGATGCACTTAGCAATGATCGCGGAATGATGGCTCCTGGAGTTCTATTTTTGCTGGAGATGGAGGATCTTGATCTTCTGTTACAGGAGATAGGGGAGGAGTTGATAGATGAGATATTGCTGCAGACAATTAGCGATATTAATCAGATTTTGGACAGCCAAGCTAACAGTATCTTCTCTCGTCGTTCCTATAACCAGTTTGCGATTGTCGTGCCTCAAATCTCTCTAAAAGATGTTGAGAAACTTGCGGCTAAGTTACTTAAGGTGTGTTTGAACCATCAACTCCCCGATGGGATAAGCAGTGATGATTTTTATCATATTGGGGCTGCATACTTCAAAGTTGGCGAAGCGAAAGAGCAACTTATTGAAGAGGCGGAACGTGCACTGAGGGCGGCGCAGTTTCAAGGTTCAAGCGGCTGGTTTATGTATGATAAAGGTGCAGTAGATGAAGAACTCGCCAAAGGCTCTGTCCGCTGGAGGAGTTTTCTTGAGTATGCGCTGGTTAACCGACGTTTGGTGGTTTTCTCTCAGCCAGTTGTCGATAGTGACATGGAGACTCATCATCTGGAGATCTCAAGTCGAATTAGAGACAATCAGGAGAATTTAATTCGAGCAACGCTCTATATCCCCATGGCGATTAAGTGTGGGTTAACGCCACAGTTTGAGAGGCAGGTGATTGAAACTGTGCTGTTTGATCTACTAGGTGATCGTAATGATACTAAGACTAAATACAGTGTTAATTTAAGTTTAGATACTCTGATGAGCCGTGCATTTATTCGCTGGTTGAAAACCACCTTGCTCGAGTATCGTCATTTGACCCCTAGATTGATATTTGAAATTAATGAAGACATAGTGGTACACAATAGAGAGCAGTTGGCTTCACGCCTAGATATGATCAGAAAGATGGGCGCGAGTCTGTGTGTTGATCGCGTGGGACAAGAGGTGGTGAGTACTCAATATATTAAAGAGTGCCATTTCGATCTGATTAAGTTACATAGGTCTATTGTTCGACAGATACATTTAAGGCAAGAAAATCAGCTGTTTGTTCGAAGTTTGATCGGTGGGCTATATCGGACTGAAGTTCAAGTCTTTGCCGAAGGCGTAGAATCGTTTGAAGAGTGGCAAACATTGAAAATTTTAGGGGTCAGTGCGGGTCAGGGAAGTATATTTAGTGATCCTGTCGAGGAGGTTTAAGTTTCAACTCCTTAAATAATGATCACATAAAATTGGCAATATTTTTAAATATGTTGGTTACAGGTTGGTGTAAGGTATAAAGTTTGCCCTTAACTTGTGTGATTAGGGTAACCAACCTATCTTAAGCAATATACATTAACACTCTTTCTGGTTTTCTCTACAAAATTATAAGATTAGTCGATACAATAAGCGCAACAAATTTTACGATCAGCTTGTATACTTCAGTTCAGGTCTAGTTAATCGTGTTGATATTGGTTCACAATTGCAACTCTTTGTATCACGGATGTGCGAAGCAATAGCATCATATGCGCTAGCTGCAATTAAGTGATAATAGGCATTTTGTGATGGAAAAAAGTATGTTTAGTCGATTGGCCTTTTGGCGAAAATCTAGCGTTAGGCTTAAGCTTGGTGTCTATATTTGCCCTGAAAAAGTGGTCGTATACCATCTAAATGATGAGAGCCAACATGGCGCCGTTGCCTCAAATAACTCCAAAGAGTTTGCATTTGATGGTGTAAATTGGAACCGTTTGTTCGCCGAACTGAGTAAAGAGTTTGGTCCAGCTCAATTACAAGTCACATTAAGCTCACCCTATTATCAGCTTCTATTAGTGGATAAACCTAATGTAGATCCAGAGGAGATGACTCAAGCACTGCTGTGGTCAGTGAAAGATATGATTAGTCAGCCCGTGACTGATATACATCTAGATTATTTCGAGTCCCCGCAACAAAATAGTGCCAAGTTGAGCGTTGTGATCGTAGATAGGAAGAAGATCACTGCTTTGATCCTTGCGGCAAAAGAGCAAGAGATGCAACTTGTTGGTATCACTATCGAAGAGATGGCCATCACCAATCTTTTTTGGCAGGAACCACAGGCAAAATTAGTGATTAGCCATCAGCCAGGGCAGGAGATATTGCTGACTGTTGTCAGGCAAGGCGATCTCTATATGCAGAGGCGAGTCAGGGGGTTTAATCAGATAGATACAGCGAGTGCTGAGGAGTTGGGTTTTGGCATGGCTGATAACCTTAGCCTAGAGTTACAAAGATCGATGGACTATTTTGAAAGTCAATTGCGTCAAGCTCCCGTCTCCTCCATCGAACTGCTTATTAATGGCCAAACAGAGAGGTTAGCTGAATTGGTGAGTGTTAACTTTAACCAAGAGGTTAACGCGATTGCCGCAGAAGGTGTTGAGAGTATCATGGCAAAGCTAGCTTTGACTGAGATTGATCGAGATGAAGTGGAGTTATCGGGGGCGCAATCATGACCATGAAGACGCGTGTTAACCTCTACTCAGAATCTCTTTTACCTGCAGAGTTAAGGCTCTCTTTTCGTCGTATGGTGACAGGTATAGTGGCTATGCTGTTGCTATTCTGTTTTGGCTCAATCTTTACTTTTATGCTTATTTTTGATCTCGAAGCTGATAATCGAGAACTAGCTGCTCAAAAGAGTAGCCTAGAGATAGAGAAGCGAGGACTTGAAGCTGAGATTGCCCAACGTTCACCGGATGCAAAACTTGTAGCCAAAGTTGATCTACTTGCACAACAGATTGAGCTTAAACGTATGCTGTTGGGGGAGTTAAGCCAAAGGGAGGCGCTGACTAGTAAAGGCTACTCACCGTTAATGAAAGATCTTGCCCGGGTTGCTAATTCGAGTATCTGGCTAAATCGATTCCAAGTTGAGGGTGATAATTTTATCTTTGAAGGTTATACCTCAACTCCCCATAGCGTTCCTCTCTGGGTCGACAGACTTAAGATGACAGATACATTAAAAGGGCAGGCATTTGCATCTATGACGATGAATCGAGGTGAGGATAAACCTCTCTCCTTCACTTTGGCAAGTACTGGTGAGGAGGAGAGTCAATGAAGCAAAAGCTACAGGAGATAGCGGCACGTTTCGACCTTTTAAGTCAGCGTGAACGTGTCATGGTGGCCAGCGCGGCGTTAATTGTGATCGGTTTACTCTGCTATATGCCGCTGGAGTCTTTGTTACTCAAACAGAGTAAATTAACCCAGCAAAATAGAGGGATTGTCGCGGAGAACCAAGTGTCGATGCAGCAGATTGCACTTTATAACCAGAGATTAGCTCAAGATCCTAATGATGAATATAACGCACGTTTTGCAACATTAGAGCAGCAGAGCACAGAGTTGGACAAACAGCTCTCTTTTCAGATGGTAGACATGGTGCCTGCCGATCATATGCCAGCTTTATTGAGTCAACTGCTTGAGAAAGTCAGAGGGATAAAGTTACAAAACTTTCAATCTATTGCGCCAACTCCTTTGTTGGCTGTAGGTGAAGAGAAGAAGATGAACCTGTACAGCCATGGTCTCCGTTTGACTTTTCAAGGGGATTATTTTGCTGTTCTTAAGTTTGTAGAGGCCATTGAATCGATGCCAAACAAGTTGTATTGGAAGCGTATGGAGTATCAGGTTGATGAATACCCTATGGCTGATGTCGTTTTAGAGCTATATACCTTAAGTATTAATAAGGACTTTATCAGTGTTTCAAGTCAAGGTTAATTTGAGCTTAGCTATGCTGTTGCTGGCATTCGCGGCCAGTACTCAAGCTGAAACATTAAGGGATCCCACTCGGCCAGGTCGCGGAGGTGGATCCTCTACTGTTTCTGCACAAGATATGCAGCGCGGTTTAACGCTCAATAGTGTGGTTAATGCTGGTGCAAGCTCCCACGCTGTGATTAATAATCAAATTTTTGTGGTTGGCGATCGAGTGCAAGGTGTCAAGATCACTCGAATAGGTGCCAATTCAGTATCATTAGCCGATGGGCGAAAATTAAGTATGTATCAAACAATAACAGAGACAAAGGGAAGCAATTCAAATGACAGCGATTAAAACAATTACGCCTCTGTTAGCGTTTTTATTGGTAGCCTGTCAGTCCTTCGACAGACCTAAGCCCGTAGAGTCGAAATCTGCCTTAAATGAGTCGATAAAGGCAGAAAAGAGCAAGAGTGCAACTCCGCCACCTATGATGCCTGAATCAGTTCAAAATGAGCTGTCGTCACAGGATCTATTATCGGGCTTAACGCCACCTCAAAGAGCTGAGCGTCGTTTCGATGTTTCGGCAAAAGATGTCGATGCTAAAGTCTTTTTCCCTAGTTTGATTCAAGGTACTCCACTGAGTGTCGCCGTGCATCCTGATGTTACTGGGACCATATCCTTATCGTTAAAGGGAGTGACTTTAAGTGAAGCGCTGCAGGTTGTTGAGGATATTTATGGTTATGAAGTCAGTCGAGAGAAGCGTATTTTACGTGTTTACCCAGCTGGAATGCGCACCGAAACATTTCCGTTAAACTATCTACAGATGGAGCGCCAAGGATTATCGCTAACATCGGTTAACTCAGGCCGTATCTCTGATAATAACAATAACAGCTCTAGTTCTGGTGGTAACAGCAATAACAATAATGGCAGCAGTCAGTCTAACTCATCGAGTAACAACTCAAGCTCAAATAGCAGTAACGACACGACTAATGGTACCTTTATTCGTTCAAAAACTAAGACAGACTTTTGGGGGGAGTTGGAAGAAACATTGGTTTCGATTATTGGAAGCACAGGTAACGGACGGCAGGTCGTTATTACTCCTCAGGCTGGACTTGTCACCATAAGAGCATTTCCAAATGAGCTACGTCAGGTTCGTACCTTTTTGCAAACGGCTGAGTCACACCTGCAACGTCAGGTGATATTGGAAGCAAAGATATTAGAGGTGACACTGTCTGATGGTTATCAGCAGGGGATTGAGTGGCAAAATGTGCTTGGTCATGTCGGTGATACTGATATTACATTTGGTACTTCACCTTCAACGGGGGGATTAAGTGACTCAATCACCAGTGCCATTGGCGGCGTTACGTCAATGAAAATCTCTGGTGCAGATTTCACTACTATGATCAACCTGCTCGATACCCAAGGTGATGTGGATGTGCTCTCTAGTCCGCGAGTGACTGCGACAAATAACCAAAAGGCAGTGATTAAAGTGGGTAAAGATGAGTACTTCGTTACCGATGTTTCATCTACTACAGTCGCTGGTACTACCCCTGTGACCTCTCCAGAGGTGGAGCTGACCCCTTTCTTCTCTGGTATTGCGCTGGATGTGACGCCTCAAATTGATGGCGAAGGGAATATTTTACTTCATATTCACCCTTCGGTTATCAATATTAAAGAGCAGACGAAAACGATTAAGATCTCAGGTAGTGAATTAGAGCTGCCTCTGGCTCAGAGTGATATTCGTGAGTCGGACACAGTTATTAAAGCGAAAACTGGTGAAGTGGTTGTGATCGGCGGATTGATGAAGAGCGAGAATATCGATCTGGTGTCGAAAGTACCGCTTCTTGGTGATATTCCCCTTGTTGGAGAGCTGTTTACTAATCGGTCTAAGTCGCTACAGAAAACCGAGCTTGTGCTGTTACTTAAGCCTACAGTGGTAGAAGCAGATACTTGGAAGCAGGAGTTAAAGCGTTCTAAAGAGTTGCTTGACCGTTGGTATCCTGAAGATGAACAAGAGCAAGGGCAGTAAATTTTGTACCAGCAGCATTTTGGGTTAGCGGAGACTCCTTTCTCTCTGACTCCAAATACACAGTTCTTTTTTGGCCTTGCGCCTCATGTTGAGGCGCTGCAAGTGCTGCAGATGGCATTACAAACTGGTGAAGGGTTTATTAAGGTCACCGGTGAAGTTGGTACGGGTAAAACCCTTATCTGCCGTAAACTTATTAATGAGCTACCTAAGCGGTTTCATTGTGCATACCTGCCTAACCCCTATCTTTCCCCAGCTGAGCTTAGGTGGGCAGTAGCCTTAGAGTTAGGGCTTAAATATTCAGCCAGTATTGATCAGATGCAGCTTACGGGACTGATACAGCAGCAGCTATTAGCGCTATCAGCCCATGGACACTCCATTGTGCTAGTACTCGATGAGGCTCAAGCACTACCCGATGAAAGTCTTGAGGCTTTGAGGCTTTTTACCAATTTAGAGACTGAGAGTCGTAAGTTACTACAAGTAGTTTTGTTCGCTCAGCCAGAGCTCGATGATCGTCTTAATTTGCATAACTTTAGGCAGTTAAGACAGAGGATCACCTTTAGTTACAAGCTAAGAGCCTTATCGGTAGATGAGGCCTGTGCTTATGTGCAACATAGATTGTCGGTAGCAGGCCGTGTCGGCGAGCCACTGTTTATTGAAAAAGATATTCGGGCATTGGCGCTGGCAGCCAGAGGGATCCCAAGATTGATTAATATATTAGCTCACAAATCATTGCTATTAAGCTTTGGTGAAGGGGCGGAGCGTGTAAAACGCCAGCATGTCAAAGCGGCAATCACAGATACTCAAGATGCGAGTGCTACAGGCCAGAGTAGATGGTTTTGGTTTATGGGTCTGGGTGTTACCTCTGTGCTAGCAGGCTTAGGTGTTCACCTATTTTGGGGAGCAGCTTCATGAGTGTGATAAACACTATGCTTAAGGATTTAGATAAGCGTCAGCAGCCGCATTCTCTTGAAAATATGAGTACAGCCCCGGTGCAATATCAAGCTAGTTCAGCACCCAAAATGCCATGGATCCTATTGGCGCTAGTTTGTTTTATCTTTCTAATTGCTGTGGCCTACAACTGGGAGCTATTGACAAAAAATAGTGCGAATGAACCTGTTGGGGGAACGAATAGTGGAGTTCAAGAACTTGTTACTCGCCAAGCTCTAGAAGATAAGGCGCTAAACACTGTTACTAGCACTAACTCGGTTGTAGATGCTCAAAAAGTGACTGAAGATAAGAGAGTGCCTGATACAGCCTTAGAGGGGAGTGCTAAACCTGAAGTTACCTCTAAGAGCCAAGTTGTCGAGCTGGTTAAGACTGAAAAACAGCTTGTTAAAAAAGCTGTGGTTGATGAACCAGCCGTTGAGATTGTTACTACAGAGAGTAAGCCTTCAAATGAGGCTGAACTGGCTAGTTCAAAGCCAGAACCTATAGAGGTTGTGCACTCAAAGCCTGCGACTCCTAAGGTGGATAACAGCTCTATGGCGATCACTGAGGTGAGATTATCTAATGCACAGTTAGCTGAAAAAAGATTTCAGGCGGCAACAAGTGCAGAAGATAGTGGTGAGCAGAGAGATGCTATTGAGTATTACCGTGAAGCTTTAGGCTTTTCTCCTAAGCTGCATAAAGCAAGGCAGCGGCTTGCTGCACTTTTTTATGGTCAAGGAAACTTGGCTCAAGCCAGTGATACATTACAAGAGGGAAGCAGGCTTTTTCCTGAGCAGTATGAATACTTAATGCTCTTAGCCCGAGTTCAGCAGGCCGCTGGTGGTTATGAACAGGCACTGGCGAGTCTAAAGCGTATTCCTGATGGGACAGCTTTGAATAAGCAGAAATGGACACAAGAGAGTACTATTGCTCAGAAAGTCAAAAACTATGCTCTAGCAGAGAGTAGCTACCGTAAGCTTTTACAGACAGAGGCGACCATGAGCCGTTGGTGGATGGGGCTAGCTTATGCGCTCGATGCTCAACAGAAGTATGAGACTGCGATTGAAGCCTATCGGCAAGCTCTATTTTACAGAGCTGTGCCCCAGCAGGGGCTATCGGTGCAAGCGGTGGACTACATTGAAAACAGATTGGCGCAGTTAGGAGAGAGTCAGTGAAACCAAAGTTAAAGATGCGTTTGGGTGATCTGCTTGTACAAGAGCAGATCATTAGTGAGTCTCAGCTAACCCAAGCACTGAGTGAGCAAAGAAATACAGGTAAGAAGCTAGGCCGAACCTTAATAGACTTAAACAGTCTGTCTGAGGAGCAGCTACTTAGGTTTCTCTCTCAGCAGCTCAATATTCCATTTATCGATATCAGTAGAAGACCAATCCCAGCCGAAGTTGTTAATCTCTTACCTGAGGTTCAGGCTCGACGTTTTAGAGCTTTAGTTGTTGAAGATAACGGTGAAAGTGTTCTGGTTGCCATGAGTGATCCTGCCGATCTACAGGCGATGGATAACTTAGAGGTATTACTGACTCCTAAAGTGATGGAGATTGCCGTTGTTACTGAGCAACAGCTGTTGGACGCTTTTGATAACTTATACCGTAGAACCGATGAGATTGCTGCGATCGCTGGAAAACTTGAGGAGGAGTATGCCGCTGACGATCAGTTCGATCTGGCAAGCCTAACCGATGGCGACAGTGACAATGAGACCACAGTTGTAAAGCTGCTGCAGTCAATCTTCGAAGATGCAGTGCAGATGCGCGCATCGGATATTCATATTGAGCCCGGTGAAAAGGTATTAAGAATACGACAACGTATCGATGGCCAGTTGCATGAGAATATCCTGCCAGAAGCCAGCATTGCTGCAGCGTTAGTATTAAGACTTAAGTTGATGGCAGGTCTGGATATCTCTGAAAAGCGTCTTCCTCAAGATGGACGTTTTCATATGGAGATCAAGGGACACCAAATCGATGTACGTATGTCGACCATGCCTATCTATCATGGTGAATCTGTTGTGATGCGTTTATTGGATCAATCTGCAGGTCTGCTTACCCTGAATGAAACGGGGATGCCACCAGAGATCTTGTCCCGTGTTCGCAAACAGATTAAACGTCCCCATGGTATGTTGCTGGTTACCGGACCCACGGGTAGCGGTAAAACAACGACACTCTATGGCGTACTCAGTGAGCTCAATACGGCAGATCGTAAGATCATCACCGTAGAAGATCCTGTCGAGTACCAATTACCCAGAATCAACCAAGTCCAAGTTAATCACAAGATAGGCTTAGATTTCTCCAACGTTTTAAGAACTACGTTACGTCAAGATCCCGATATCATTATGGTGGGTGAGATGCGTGATCAGGAGACCGTAGAGATAGGACTTAGGGGCGCACTCACAGGTCACTTTGTACTATCGACCTTACACACTAACGATGCTGTAACCAGTGCGCTACGTTTGCTGGATATGGGAGCGGCTAGCTATCTAGTTGCCAGTGCATTAAGGGTGATCATTGCCCAGCGACTCGTTAGGCGTGTTTGTCAAAATTGCTCTAGGGAGTATCACCTAACGGCACAAGATAGAGTCTGGATGGACTCTGTTAGCCAGCAAGATTTTTCACAAGCAACCTTTAAAATTGGTGCTGGTTGCCAAAGTTGTAATGGCAGCGGTTATCGTGGCCGTATTGGCGTATTTGAAATATTAGAGCTAGATGATGCGATGATTGATGCGATGCGAACTGGAAATCCGCAGGATTTTGCTCGCGCTGCACATGAAAGCCCTAATTTTACTCCGCTCGCGGTTTCGGCGATGAAGTATCTAGCCGAAGGGATGACCACCATCGAAGAGGTCGCAAAACTGGTTGAAGATGTGAGTGAGTCTCAAGTTGCTCTATCGACAGATATGGCTAATCAAGAACTGCCTGAGGCCTGATTTGGATGATGATCGCAGGTGTTTATCAAATTAACTCTGACAGTATGATGATTATAGGACGTGCGAATGCCAGTCTATAAATATCGTGGGCGCGATGCACAGGGTCAACAGGTGACAGGCGTGGTAGATGCTGCGACTGAGAATGCAGCTGCCGATCAACTGATGTCACGATCTGTAATCCCCTTAGAGCTTAATGAGAGCAAAGAGAAAGCTTCATTTACTCTGGCAAGTTTATTTAAAGGCAAAGTGAGCCTTGATGAGCTCCAGATCTTCTCTAGGCAGATGTACTCACTGACTCGTTCTGGGATCCCTATTTTACGGGCGATAGCGGGACTTTCTGAGACGACTCACTCTCAGAGAATGAAAGATGCATTAAACGATATTTCAGAGCAGTTAACTTCTGGTCGACCTTTATCTTCGGCAATGAATCATCATCCGGATGTATTTGATTCACTCTTTGTCTCTATGGTTCATGTGGGGGAGAATACAGGTAAATTAGAAGATGCCTTTATTCAACTGTCTGGCTATATCGAGCGAGAGCAGGAGACGCGACGCAGAATTAAAGCGGCAATGCGCTACCCTATCTTTGTTCTGATGGCGATCGCCTTGGCGATGGTGATCTTAAATATCATGGTGATCCCTAAGTTTGCTGAGATGTTTTCTCGTTTTGGCGCAGATCTACCTTGGGCGACTAAGCTATTGATAGGTACATCGAATCTATTTGTGAACTATTGGCCTGTTATGTTGGTTGTAGTTGTTGGTGCGTTTATCGGGATTCGCTATTGGCATAGTACCGAGAAGGGTGAGAAGCAGTGGGATAAATGGAAGCTACATATCCCTGCGGTAGGAAGTATTATCGAGCGCTCAACCCTGTCACGCTATTGTCGTAGCTTTTCTATGATGCTGAGTGCTGGCGTGCCTATGACACAAGCTTTGAGTTTGGTTGCTGATGCGGTGGATAACGCCTATATGCACGATCGAATCGTGGCAATGCGGCGTGGCATAGAATCGGGTGACTCAATGCTAAGAGTGTGTAATCAGAGCCATCTTTTTACTCCATTAGTACTTCAAATGGTGGCTGTTGGCGAAGAGACTGGTCAGATAGATCAGCTGCTAAATGACGCTGCGGATTTTTATGAAGGGGAAGTAGACTACGACTTGAAAAACCTCACCGCTAAGTTAGAGCCTATCTTGATCGGTTTTGTCGCCGGTATAGTACTGATATTGGCACTAGGTATCTACTTACCGATGTGGGATATGCTCAATGTCGTCAAAGGTGGAAACTAACGAATGAGTAATGAATTTCAAAGAGACTACAAATAATGTTAAGCCAGCAGAAAGCCGATGGAGAGCTACTGCAGGTATTGGGAAAGGTGGTTTCACTCCTGCTGATTTTAGTTTTGCTTGCTACCTTGGCTTTTAAGTATTTTAGTTCATTGGAAACAGTTGGTGTTCAAAGGCTTAAGGCAGATCATACTAAGTTGATCAATGTACTGGGAATGGTTAAAGCTCAATGGTTTGCACAGGGAAGACCAGATTTGATGCCTTTAGACTGGAACTCATTTGGGATTTATGGACAAAACTTGACTAAAGAGAGTGAGTTAGTTTTGATCAAAATGAGTAAAGGGGGCTGGCCTTTACCCGAGCAGAGAGATAAAGTGGGATGTAAACAGCTTTGGGGTCAGTTATTAGGTCGAGAGACTGAAAGGCAACACATTGTAACCAGTTTCGACTCATCGAGAGATGTTTGTAACTATTTTGATAATAATTCCGAGCGATTGAGTTATCACCTCAGTTCTGGCCGAGTTATTTTTTTGACTAAAGACTAAATTAAGCTGTTTCATAGTTTTCAAAATGCTATGAACTGTTAGAATTGTGAAACGAGTAAAGGGGGTATCATGAATAAGCTGAGAAAGGGTGATATGAAAAGCCGAAATGGTAGGGGAGAACAAGGTTTTTCTTTAATCGAACTTGTTATTGTGATTGTTATTTTAGGCTTATTGGCGGCGACTGCGATCCCTCGTTTTTTAAATGTGACCGATGATGCCGAAGATGCCAGTGTTGATGGTGTATCGGGTGGCTTAGCAACAGCGGTTGGCTTTGTTCGAGCACAATGGGAAGTGGATGGTCGTCGAAATGATTCTGTTATCTTAGACGGAACAACGGCATACCTAGATGAGAGGTTTGGTTTTCCTACCGGCTCGCCAGCATCCGGGACAGGTAATACCGATGCTACGACCATGACCAATGCAACATGCCAAGAGGTATTTAGCGCTGTCTTGCAAAATGCTCCACGTAATGTGCAGATAGATCAAGATGCGCGTAAACAGAGGTATGTCGTTAGTGTTATTGACAGTATTGGTGGCACTGGTACCGCGATATCTGGTGCACAGGTTCCAGGTTTAGATGTATGTGTCTATCACTTAGTCGCATCGCTTAGATTAGATCCAACCACTGGCGTAGCTAACCCTCAGCCAAATCTAACTACAGCTGGGGCTAAGGGAGTGACTTACAACCCTGGAACGGGCCAAGTGGTTAGTTTCTCGAACGATCTATAATTTTCACTGGTAAAAGTTAAATCGCGAGTAGAAGGTTTAACATTATAGGGTTTTATAAAGTTAATAATAAAAGTTTTGATACTAACGTTGAAAATAATTATTTTAAAGTAGGTCTATTTAAAGTAGATATTTAAAAATGTAAGTGCCAAAAGGACTGAATATTTTTGTAGAAAATTTAGCTATATAAAAGTTATATAGTTTTTATATGAGGTTTTTTTAAATGAACAAGCAAAATGGTTTTACCCTAATTGAGTTAGTGGTCGTTATCATTATTTTAGGTATTCTTGCTGTGACAGCTGCACCTAAATTTATCAATCTGCAGTCAGATGCACGTGCATCGACTGTAGATGGTGTTAAGGCAGCACTACAGGGCGCGAACACCCTTATCTATTCTAAAGCTGCTATAGCAGGCAAAGAGGCAGATGCTGGTGCTAGTATTACTATCGCTACTGGAGTTGTCGTCACAACCGATTATGGCAACCTTAATAGCTCTGCAACTGTAGCTACTGTGAAGGCTAATTTAGAAAAAGCCATGGATATGACTTTTGAAGCATTATCCGACGGAACTGCCGATGTTGCTACTGAAGACTGGGCAGTTTGGAGTAGTGCTACAACTGGCTTTGTTATTGTTCCTAAAGGAAAGAAAGCCGATGATGCTTGCCGCCTTAACTATACGGTTGCAACAAAAAATACCACTACAGGCGTGATTACGCCTGCTCAAATCTCTACTACAACAACGGATTGCTAAAATTATGAAAAATCAAAAAGGTTTCACTCTCATTGAGTTGGTTGTTGTTATCATTATTTTAGGTATTCTGGCTGTAACAGCTGCACCTAAGTTCATTAATTTACAAAGTGATGCTCGTGAATCAACTCTTGATGGCATGAAAGGGGCATTGCAAGGTGCGAACACTTTACTCTATTCTAAGGCTGCGATTCAGGGGAAAGAGAAAGCCGATGGTGGAACAACAGCTAATATTGATATTGACAATGACGGTACTGATGATGTTATTGGTGTTTATGGTTATGTAAAAGCTGATGCAGCTCAAGTGTCTGAAATTCTGGATATAGATACCAATGAGTGGACAGTTGTTGCTAACTCTGATACAGATGTAAGTGCTGCACCAATATTACTTCACCCTAAAGATATTACTATTTCTAAAGATAAGAAATGCTTCGTTGAGTATACAGGTGCAACATCTTCATCTGATTTGCCTGATTACGCTGTTGTAGCTGATGACTGTTAATTAGATATTATTGAAAAAGGCCTGCAATGCAGGCCTTTTTTGTGTTTGAAGAGCTTGCTACAAGTGAAAGCTTTTTTATTCTCTATGCCGTACCTGCTTTTTACTTACCACTGTTTGTTCCCTGCTCTCTATCCAATATCAGGGCTACCCCTATAATTATCCAAAACTCTCAAGCTTGACTAAGCTTAGGCTAATAAATAGTTTGGCTTATACAGGTAGGTATTAGCTACTGTCATAACTGGTGTTATTAGAGGCGGAAAGATGAGAAGAGTAAAGCAGCTGGGTTTTACCTTGATTGAGTTAGTGGTCGTCATCATTATTCTAGGTATTTTGGCTGTTACCGCAGCCCCTAAATTTATTAATCTTCAAGGGGATGCAAAGGCATCGATCTTGGATGGGTTTAGAGCCTCTTTGCAAGGAGCTAACTCCTTGGTATTTTCTAAGGCTGCCGTAGCGGGTGAAGAAACCATTGCCGATGCTGCAGGTTGGGCAGCGAATACAGATAATACTGCGGGTGTTGATATAGGCACTGGTATCCCGATACAAACGGTGTATGGTTATCTACCTGAGGACACGGCAGCAATCGGAGCGGCAATGGATGTGGACCCCAGCGAGTGGGTTGCCACCGCAGTTCCCAGTGGTGGCCTAGCTTTTAGCCCTAAAGATGCACCTGCCGATACTTGTCATTTTGTTTACGAGGAGGCCACTTCAACTTCGGCTCCTACCTATACTCTCTATACTCCGACTGGCAATCAAGACCCCTTCGGCTGTTAAACCTCTCTCTGTCTCAAGTTGTCTAGCGATCTTATTTATTAAAGGCCTATATTTCAGGCCTTTTAAACTATATGTCCGTCGGTTTCAGAGATAAAATGGCTGAAGGTGGTAACTTTATTTGCCATACTCAATAAGTTATTGGAAAATAACAGCTAGCATAAAATTGATGGCATTGACTGGTGAAAAATTGATCCGAAGAGAGACAGGCTTTACCTTGGTAGAGCTAGTGACCACTATTATTTTGATCGCCATACTCTCTGTGGTTGTGCTACCGCGCATGTTAACAAATTCAAGTTACAGCGCTTTTACTCTTCGTGATGAGTTTATCAGCGAGCTCCGCAAAGCCCAGCTATTGGCGATGAATAATCAAGGGCGTTGCTACCGGGTTGCTGTCGATTCCCAAGGCTATCAATTACAAAGGTTTGGTGATTTAACCTGCACGACAACAACGTCTCCTACAGAATCAAAGCGTCACTTTGAGGGCGGGGCAAGGCTATCTCTCATTAGTAGTGCCAGTAATAGCTTCAATATTGACTTTAGTGGCAATAGTCACGGCGTAACTAATCTAGCTTGCTCTGGAGCCTGTATAAATGTAGTTGCTGATGCAACTTTAACGATTAATGTTGAGAGTCAGGGGTATATCCATGGCCGCTAACTTGTTTAAATTTACTAACTCAGTTAATCGCACTAAAGGCTTTACCCTAATAGAACTTGTCGTTGGCATGGTCGTGCTCAGTATCGCATTGGTCATGTTGGCTAGCATGTTGTTTCCTCAAGCTGATCGCGCGGCTGAGACACTGCATAGAGTCCGCTCTGCCGAGTTAGCACACTCGATTTTAAATGAGATCTGGGGAAAGCGTTACGATCAAAATACCAATGCCAATGGGGGAGTTCCTGCTTGTGGCGCAGCCGCCAGAGTGGATCTAGGTCTGCCTGCAGGGTTAGATTGTACACCTTCTGCTAATTTAGGCCCCGACACTGGTGAAGTTCGTAACACATTCAATGATGTCGATGATTACCATGGCCTTAGCGAAACGAGCAACATGCTTAACTCTAGTGATACCTATTTGAGCCAGTACCGAAACTATCAGTTGTCTGTCATTGTGACTTATCCAAATGCTGATAGAAATAGCAAGTTAGTCACTATTAATGTAACAACGCCAAGTAGTGAAGTGATCACCTATAACGCCATTAGGAGTAACTACTGATGGCTAGTCACAAGAATAATAAGAGTTATAAGCATCATAAAAGCGCGCAAGGTTTTACCTTGGTCGAGATGGTCACTGTGATCATAGTGCTTGGTGTTTTAGTATTGGGAGTTAGTAGCTTTGTTGTATTGGGGACTCGGATTTTTGTTGAGTCGACCTCGGTAGATCAAGTGCTAAGTCAGAGCCGTTTTGCCATGGAGCGAATGACGCGGGAGCTGAGAAATGCAGTGCCAAATAGCATACGTTTGACTCCTGACTCTGTACTCACCTATCAATGTGTTGAGTTTGTGCCTATTCAGGCCAGTGCTTCTTATGTCGATCTTCCGATTTCGCCTGCAGCGGCTAATAACATGGGAACCGTTTTTCCTCCTTCTCAAGGGGTAAGCACCGCAAACCAGATGCTGGTGTATCCGTTATTACCTAAACATATCTATTCGGCAACTCCCGCTGGGACTAGTGGACGTTTATTTGATATTAATGCGTTTGATGCGAGCTCGGGGGCTGTTACGTTTGATCGTGCGGTTCAATTTGCCGAAGCTTCCCCTATTAAGCGTTACTTTATGATTAGTGGTGCTGTGAGTTATTGTTTCCAATCGGGTGGGGAGCTAAGACGTTATGCGAATTATGGGATTAATGCTAATCAGCTTACTCCAAACAGCAGTGGCGTGTTAATGGCAGAAAATGTCACTAATAACATAGCGACAGACAAACCTATCTTGCTAACGCCATCCAGTCTCGTGAATAATGCAATTCTTCAGTTAAGGCCTAAGTTTGAGGTGGTTAATCAAGAGTTTCAATATCAGCATCAGGTACAGGTGATCAATGTCCCATAGCTCAAGCTCACTCTTAAGTGGTTCTAAAGCCAGCTATTTTAGATCTGAATTATCCGGACAAAGTGGCAGCGCGCTTATTATTGGCATCTTTGTGATCACAGTGATGTTTCTAATGGCTACGGCACTGCTAAACGTATTGGATGATGCCGATGAACAGGTAAACTTGGAGGTATGGGGAACCCGTGCTTTTGCTGCTGCAAATTCAGGTGCCGATCGAGCCCTGTCTCAATTGTTTCCCCTAACGGCTACCGATAATACGGCTACCTCTTGCTCTAATGTGACAAGTCCATGGAACATAGGTAACGATAATCCTTCATTGGTGGGTTTTCATGCTTGCAGTATCGTGATCACTTGCGATGATACTAATATCATTAATACAGTTACTCAGTATTTAATTACTAGCACTGCGGTTTGCCAAACAGGAGATTGCACCTCAAATGATGGTAATTGTTTACGAGTTAGCCGCAGTGTGGAGGTTGAAGCCCGTGATTAACGTTACTCGTTTATTCATCTTCTTTATGCTGCTATTTCCTGCTATTGCTGTGGCAGTACCTCAATGTGATGAGATTTTTACCGATCCGCCAACAGAAAATTTAGCGCCAAATGGTTTAACCCCTCCTGCAGATATAGGTCCGAGTTTAGGTAATTTGACCTGTGATAGGAATGGGTGCTCAGGCCATAGCTCCAGCTTTACTCCTGGGGATTATGACTTTAGAAATGGTAACTTTAAAAACAGATCATTTTTGAGCACAAATGGTAAAACGACTCGGCTCTATTTCGATACTTTGACAATGAATAACGCCAGTATCAACCAAGGTGGCGATACTGAAGATCTCATTATCTTTGTCAGAGGGGGGTTATCTATCTCTGGACAGAACTATATCAATGGTATTGTTTATGTTGGAGGTGCTGTTGATTTAGCTGGTAATGCGAGTATCGATGGAGCACTGGCTTCAGGTGGTGGAACCACTATTGGAGGAAATGGAAGTGTCGATTTTGATGAAGATGCAATTGAAGATGCAGACTTTGGTGGCATGTGTAATAACAATAAATCTTCATTTAACTTCCAATTTGGTAAAGCATCATCGGGCAGTGTGACCTTTGATAAACCGTTTGATACTGGCGTGACTCCGATAGTTTTCTTAATGCCGACTATCTCCACGAATAACCCTGATAGTAGCGATGGCCCTGCTAGCGTTGTTCCAGTTAATGTCACTAGTACTGGATTTACCTGGAGACAGGAGGAGCCCGTAAGTGCTGGCAATCGGTATATTGCATCTCTGACCATGCCGGAAGTGCATTGGATTGCGGTTACCCCTGGTGAGCATACTCTTTCTGATGGCACAGAGTTAGTGGCCAAAGTCATTAACCAAAACAGGGCGTTTGGTGTAAACAATAATCCCTATACTAATATCCCTCTCGACTCCGATCTCGATGTTCTCCTGCATCAGAAGCAAACCTCAATCAATAACTGTTGGTTGACCACGACATCACAGTTTTATAGTTCAGGTTTCCAGCTGGCGTTAGAGGCCTCTGAGGTACGTTCGGGGAGTCGCTGTAGACCTGGATATATCAATTCACTACAAAATGAAAAAGTTGGTTATCTGGCTATTGAGTCGGGAACGGGAACCTTTAGTTTTGATGGTGATGAGATCATCTATCAATTTGGACGCCAATATCGAACAGCGCTTGGGACTGGAGATCTATCATATCAATGTGCTCATGAGGGTACGTTAACAGGTTTTAGTAATGCGCCTACTTTTGTCGCTGGAAAAAACTCCAGACGTGGTGGCGATGGTGGTTGGTTAAGGCGTTGCAAACTGACCAATGACAGAGTCAGTATGGTGACTGATGAAGATACCTATAGAGATAGTGACAGAAGGCATGTATATGAGTTTTATAGCTTTGTTGCACTGGAGAAGAAAGGTCGTGTACTAACCTGCTTCAACGATGATTTCTCTCAGGGGAGTTTAACCGATAACTGGGTGGTTGCACGTAGTAACGGTAATTTTACCCCTGCAATTGTTAATGGGCGATTAAGACAGACACAAAACGTCAGTAATCAGTCTACATCGGCGACCTATCAAAGACTATTCCTTGCCGCAGATAATCTCGTCACCATTGAATTTGATCACTTTGCCTATGGCGGAAGCGGCGCCGATGGTATTGCAGTGGTGCTGTCGGATGCAAGTATTACCCCGCAGCCGGGCTCATTCGGTGGACCTTTAGGTTACGGTTTTAAGCCAGGTATTAACGGTTTTGCAGGTGGTTGGCTGGGTGTGGGTATCGATGAGTATGGTAACTTTTCTGGAGAGGGGGGGAGCAGTAATATAGGTCAGAGGCGCCAAAGTGTGGCTGTACGTGGCTCAGGCTCAGGAACCTCAGGTTATCGTTACCTAAAGGGAGCGTGTAATAACGGTACCACCAATACCAATGGAGATTGTTTAAACCCTAAAGTCGATAATAACAATGGCAGCCCTACCCATAGGTATCGTATTACTGTCGATTCAAGAGTTGCAGGCCAGTCGATTGTAGAGGTTCAACGTCGAACGAGTGGCGGGTTTGTCTCTATCGTTCCTCCTTTTGATGCCGCAAGCCAAACGGGGCAAGCTGCAGTCCCGCAGGATTTTATTCTCTCACTAACAGGTTCTACTGGTGGCTCAAATAACATACATGAGATAGATAATGTTGAGGTGTGTGCATTAGAATCTAGACCCGTTGGCGTGGTAATTGATCACTTTGAGTTTACTCATTCAGGGAGCGGATTAACTTGTAGCCCAGAAAATATCACCATTAAAGCGTGCGCTAATGCTGATTGTAGCCAAACTGTACCCGATCAAGTGACGGCGACACTGAGTCCTGCCAGTGTCACTGGAGGAGGGGGATGGAGCGGCACCGGCGTTGTGGGTAATCAAGTGACGTTCAGCGGTGGTACGGCGCAGATCCAATTGAGCCGGACAACCCTTGGCAGTGTGACCATGGATGTGACTGGCTCGACTCCAGGTGCAAAACCCTTTAGCCAAACTCTTTGTCGTATTGGCACATCAACCCCTACAACCCAAAACTGTACCTTAACTTATGCCGATAGTGGTTTTGTATTTGGGGATCTAACGGCATCGCCAAATAACGGTATTCCAGATGAGTTCTCCAATAAGCCCTCGCAAAATATTCTTGTCAATGCAGTTAAGAAAGATGAGGTCACTAAGCAGTGTATTGCAGGCTTTGCCAATGAACAAAAATCTGTTGCTTTTTGGAGCAGTTACACAAGTCCAAACTCAGGCACTAAGAAAGTGAAAGTGAAGTCTGGCACAACCGAAATTGAGGCTGGATTGAACTTGGCCGGCGCTGTGCCGCTTAATCTAACCTTTAATGCTCAGGGACAAGCGACCATAGATGTCAATTATGCCGATGCTGGGCAGATGACACTCAATGCGCGTTATACAGGTTCCGGTGATGAGGCTGGGCTGATCATGGATGGAGCGGATACTTTTGTTCGTTACCCTAAAGGTTTATGCGTGCTGCCTGAGACTGCAGCTATTTGTACAGATAACTATGCGAGTTGTAATGTTTATAAGAAGGCGGGAGAGAGTTTTCCATTTACCGTGAAGGCGATGGCTTGGGAGAGTGATAGTGATGAGGATTTGTGTGACAACTTATCTACTCCTAACTATGCCCATCAAGATATCGAGCTGAAATTTAACCTTGTTGCTCCCAGCGGAGGCTCTAATGCCGCTGATATCGCTGATTATAATCATACTACCTCTAGCGATGGGACAAACTCCCTGACTCGGGCAGTATCAGAGGTGGGGGTATTCAGTATTACCGCTAACCCTTCTTCGTCATATTTTGGCCTCGACAGGTCGATTGAACCAGGAACGAGTAAACCTATTGGCCGTTTTGTTCCCGCCTATTTTGAGCTGTCAGGTGAAAGCATTGTGCCAGCTTGCAGCAATAGCTTTAGTTATATGGAGCAGCCATTCTCTTTGATGATGACCCTAAGTGCTAAAAATTTAGCGAATGCGATAACAAAGAACTACTTTGGTGGCTTTGCAAAAGGTACGGCTGGATTAGTCGCTGAAAACAATCTTAATGGTATCGATTTAGGGGCGCGCTTATCAGGACTATCAGCTCTGAGTTGGCCGACCTCAAATACAGGGGGAAATAGCAGAGGTATAGCTGTTGTTAACGATAATATTCAGTTTAGCCGCCTTGGTAATCTGCCCGATGGTCCATATAAACTGCTCGATATAGGTGTAAGAATGGATGATGGAGAGGGGACAACTCATTACTCCTTTATTAAAGACCCAGATATGAATGCGGCGAGTGCTGGAGGCTGTAGCGGAGCTGGGTGTGATGCGAAAAAGATATCGACCCAAGATCTGCGTTATGGCCGCATGGTACTTGAGAATGGCTATGGGCCAGAATCTGAAAGCTTGCGCTTACCATTGAGAACTGAGTATGTCAGCGCAGTGACTGCCGGTGTGCCAACATGGACTATCAATACCGATGACTCCTGCTCTGTTTATAATACATTGACCTCTTTAGACACCTCAGAGACAGCGACGACGGGGTTAAATATGACGTTACCGTCAGGGTTCCCAACGATTAATGCCTATAGCGACATTGGTTTAACTCAGCAGTTAGGTGTGGTTGGATCTGGTGTTGATCAACTCTACTTCTCTGTACCGAATGCTTCGGGTGAGGTACCTCTTAAGCAGCATGTTGAACCTTGGTTAAAGTGGTATTGGAACTATGATGGAAATAATCCCAATGGGCTTTATGATCCAAGAGCGAGCGCTTTCTTTGGCACCTATCGTGGACACGATAAAGTGATCTATTGGCGTGAGGTTAACTAGTGAGAAGGTGAATTACTGAGGTAAGGCTAAATACTATTTAGCTCAGCGTTTTACCTGTAAACAAGTTATAGAGAGATAAAACATCGAAAATGGCCACTTTTTAGTGGTCATTTTCATGATAAACAGAAATAAATTGCTTCATTAGCAAATGTTAACCTCAACACTCTTGTGTCATTGCAGGGACGTTGATAGAGTTACCTGATTTTTTCTATTTTCAGACTCCACTAAGACAGGCTGGTTACATGTTCAAGAAGCTGCGTGGCATTTTTTCTAACGATCTTTCGATCGATTTGGGTACGGCTAACACCTTAATTTACGTTCGCGAAGAGGGGATCGTATTGGACGAACCTTCTGTTGTTGCAATACGTGGTGAACGCGGAAGTGGCGGACAGAAATCTGTAGCAGCTGTCGGTACTGAAGCGAAACAGATGTTGGGTCGTACACCCGGCAATATTCAAGCAATTCGTCCAATGAAAGACGGCGTGATCGCCGATTTCTACGTGACGGAGAAGATGCTGCAGCACTTTATTAAGCAGGTGCACAATAATAGTGTCTTCCGCCCAAGCCCTCGCGTACTTGTGTGTGTACCAGTTGGTGCGACACAGGTTGAACGCCGTGCGATCAGAGAATCAGCAATGGGCGCAGGTGCACGTGAGGTTTATCTCATTGAAGAGCCTATGGCGGCAGCTATCGGTGCAGGTCTACCTGTATCTGAAGCGACGGGTTCTATGGTTGTTGATATCGGTGGTGGTACTACCGAGGTGGCAATTATCTCGCTAAATGGTGTGGTTTACTCCTCATCAGTCCGTATCGGTGGTGATAAGTTTGATGATGCGATCATCAACTATGTTCGCCGTAACTACGGCAGCTTGATTGGTGAAGCGACAGCTGAGCGCATTAAGCACACAATTGGTACTGCATATCCAGGCGATGAAGTGCTTGAGATTGAAGTTCGCGGTCGTAACTTAGCCGAAGGTGTACCGCGCAGCTTTACGCTAAACAGTAATGAGATTCTCGAAGCACTACAGGAGCCATTATCAGGCATCGTGAGTGCAGTTATGGTTGCGCTTGAGCAGTCTCCGCCTGAGTTGGCCTCAGATATCTCCGAGCGTGGTATGGTACTAACAGGTGGCGGCGCTTTGATCCGCGATCTTGACCGTTTATTGATGCAGGAAACGGGCATTCCAGTCATGGTTGCCGATGATCCTCTTACCTGTGTTGCTCGCGGTGGTGGTAAAGCATTAGAGATGATAGATATGCATGGTGGTGACCTCTTCTCTGAAGAGAACTAATCGATGTAGAAAAGGCGGTACTTCACCGCCTTTTTTAATTATCATGTTGTAAGACATCCCAAGCTGGCTTTTCCATTACTTATAGTTTTTTATGAAACCCATTTTTGCTCGTGGTATTTCAAACCAATTCAGGCTGACACTGGCAATTATTTTGTCGGTGATCCTTATTGTGGCGAACAATCGTCTCGATCCTGTGCGTAAATCTGTCTCATCTGTATTAAGTCCCCTGCAATACATTGCTAACGTTCCCGGTGCACTCTTAGATTGGTCAGCAGAGAGCTTAGCGACCCGCAATATGCTTGCTCAGCAAAATAAAGAGCTGCTTAGACAGCAACTATTGATGAGTGAAAGATTACAAAGATTTGAACACCTAAGGCAGGAGAATGATCGTCTGCGGTCTTTACTTGGCTCTCCAGTGCATATGGATGCTAAGAAGATTGTTGCTGAGGTGATGGAGGTTGCTAGCGATCCTTTCCATCAATATGTGGTGCTAAACCATGGTGCAAGAAGTGGTGTTTTTGTCGGTCAACCTGTAGTTGATGCTCAGGGGGTTGTTGGGCAGGTTGTGCAGGTGAGTGAACTCAGTAGTCGCGTACTACTGATATCCGATGTGACCCATGCTATTCCTGTCAGAGTGACACGTAACGATGTCAGGGTTGTGGCTAATGGAACAGGTGTACTCGATGAGCTTGAGCTCAAGTATGTCTCTAAAAGCACAGATATTCGTGTTGGCGATCTGCTTGTCTCCTCAGGCCTTGGAAATCGATTCCCAGAAGGTTACCCAGTAGCCCGTGTAATGAGCTTAGTGAAAGATGACGGTCAGAATTACGCAAATGTGATCGCTCAGCCGCTAGCTGCGTTGGATCGTATTCGCTATCTTCTGTTGATATGGCCAGATGAGCCCGCATCTGAGGCGTTAGAAGATGAAACGGCGATGATCTTATCTGCGGCAAAAAAGGCAGCAGAAAAAGCTGAGGTGGGCGAATGAGTATGCATATTGCCAATGGCCGTTGGGTCGTATGGTTGAGTTTTTTAGTGGCCATGTTATTTCAAATTATGCCACTCCCCGATCTGGTTGAAGCTTGGCGTCCAGATTGGCTGCTGCTTGTGATGATCTACTGGGCGATGGCCCTGCCGCATCGATACAATATTTTATCCGCATGGATACTGGGGGTGATGCTGGACATCATGCTGGGTGCCCACTTAGGGATCCGCGCACTCTCTATGTCTCTGGTTATCTATGTCGTCGTTTTACATTTTCAGCGACTACGTAATTTCCCCATGTGGCAACAGGCGCTCATGGTGGCGAGCTTAATCTGTTTGCATCATCTAGTGATATTTTGGGTGCAGTTTGTGGTGGGGACAGTAACCTTTGATGTCAGCTTATTTCTTCCTGCTATCTCTAGCTTGATTATCTGGCCCTGGGTTTTTTGGATTTTACGTCGAGTTCGGCGCTTATATAAGGTGAGGTAGCATGGCTAATTCCACTCAATTGATACTGGCTTCATCCTCCCCACGTCGTAAAGAGTTACTGGCTCAGTTGGGCTTCTCTCGGGCAGACTTTAACTTTACAGCATTAGCTGCGGATATCGATGAGAATCATCAATTCGGTGAGTCACCTAAAGACTTTGTCGTTCGTCTCGCGGTTGAGAAAGCTCAAGCGGGTTTGGTACTGTTTAATGCCAGTGCTAGTGTAGAGAGTGAGTTATCGACAGTCTTAGTTTTGGGATCCGACACGATTGTGGTGTTAGGTGATAAAATATTAGGTAAGCCTGTGGATGAAACCGATGCCCTGAAGACATTGTCTGAACTGTCCGGTCATATGCATTGGGTGATGACCGCTGTGGCCATTACCGATGGTGAAAAAATACTGACACGTCTTGTTGAGACTCAAGTGCAGTTCTGCGAACTCTCTGAGGCTGATATTTTAGCGTATATAGCAACGGGTGAGCCTATGGATAAAGCGGGTTCATATGGAATACAGGCCCTAGGTGGCAGCTTTGTCGAACGGATTGAGGGCAGCTACTCAGCTGTGGTTGGCTTGCCTATGGTTGAAACCCGAGAGTTGTTGCGGGAAATGAACGTTTTATAGTGAAGTTGAGCTTGGTTTATCAGGCGAGGGTTGTCGGCTTCGGATCTGAAATTTGTTTAGTGGCTACAAAAATAATAACGAGTAGATAATTATGAGTCGCATAGTCAAAAACAGAGTACAGCGAAAGATTGGTTCTGAATTATTGATCAATGTGACGCCAACAGAAGCCAGAGTGGCTTTAGTTGAACATGGTGTTCTGCAAGAAGTTCATATTGAAAGGCGTATGAAACGCGGCTTAGTTGGCAATATCTATAAAGGTAAGGTCAGTCGTGTTCTACCAGGTATGCAGGCTGCATTTGTCGATATCGGATTAGATAAAGCGGCATTTTTACATGCATCCGACATTGTGCCCCACACCGAGTGTGTTGCCGAAGGTGAGAAAGGTAACTTTGTTGTTCGTGCTATTGGTGAGCTCGTTCGTCAAGGTCAGGACATCATGGTTCAGGTGGTGAAAGATCCACTCGGGACTAAAGGAGCACGTTTAACCACAGATATTACTCTTCCCTCTCGCTACCTTGTCTTTATGCCTGGCTCTAGCCATGTAGGCGTGTCTCAACGCATTGAATCTGAAGATATCCGTTCACGTCTAAAGAAGTTAACTGAGCCTTTTGTCGATGAAGATGGCGGCTTTATTATCCGTACTGCTGCTGAGAGTGCTGGCGAGAAGGAGCTGGTTCAGGATGCAGCTTTTTTACGTCGAGTCTGGTCTAAGGTTAGCGAGCGACGTAAGCGCAGAGGTGTGTCTCTGCTTTATCAAGATTTGGCACTGCCAGTACGAATAGTGCGTGACTTTGTCGGGACTGAGCTAGATCAAATTCAGGTCGACTCTAGCCAAACCTATGAGGAGCTACAGGCGTTTGCCGATGAGTTTATGCCTGAGATCGCTGAGAAGATTGAACACTATAATGGTCCAGTCCCTATTTTCGATCTTTATGATGTTGAGAATGAGGTTCAGCGTGCATTAGGGCGTAAAGTTGAGCTTAAATCTGGTGGTTACCTCATCATAGATCAGACCGAGGCGATGACCACGGTCGATATCAATACCGGTGCTTTTGTGGGTCACCGTAATTTAGAAGAGACGATATTTAACACCAATATGGAGGCAACCCATGCTATCGCGCGTCAGCTAAGGCTACGTAACTTAGGTGGGATTATCATTATCGACTTTATCGATATGTTGAAGTCTGAACATCAAAAGCGTGTGCTTGCTAGCCTAGAGCTTGCCCTTTCCCATGACACGGTTAAAACCAATATCAGTGGTTTTTCAGGTTTGGGCTTAGTGGAGATGACACGTAAGCGTACCAGAGAGAGCCTAGAGCATGTGTTATGCGGTGAGTGCCCAGTTTGTTTAGGAACAGGTAGCCTAAAAACCGTTGAAACCGTCTCATATGAGATCTTTAGAGAGATCATCAGGTTAGATCGCAGTTACGATGCCGATGAGTTTCTTGTTTACTGTTCACCTACTGTGTTTAATAGCTTAACTGGTGAAGAGAGCCATCTTGTTGCTGAGTTGGGAGTCTACATAGGGAAAAGAGTTCGTTTCCAAAACGAGGTTATGTATGCCCAGAATAAGTTTGATGTGGTGATAATGTAGTGTCGCCCAAATTCTGCCCCCGTAAATTCAGTCGAGTTTGTTGGCAAGTCTTAGCCATCATACTGGTGCTGTTTGCTCTAGTTGTTAGCCTCTTTAGAGGACTGTTGCCTAAACTTGATCAGGTGAGGGCGGAGCTTACTAACTATATAGAATCTGAGTATCAAGTTCAGGTCGATGTGGGTGAACTCACCGCTGAATGGCAAGCATTTGGCCCAGCTCTGACCGTTAAAAAATTGGTGCTTCCGGCCCAAGACAAACTTCCTTTCACCCTGATTGTCGATGATGTTCATGTAAAACTCGATTTTTGGGAGAGTGTGATCACCACAAGCCCTCAGATCGAGACCGTGATATTTGAGGGGGTTCAGGTTGCACTTGATATTGACGAGTTGAACAAACCATCCCCATCTAGCACTCAGAGTCCAGCCTCAAAAGCGGTTGATACCGACTGGCTTTACCGCTTGCTCTTGGAGCAGTTAGAGCACTTCTCGATACGTGATGCTAGCTTGCAGCTATTAAGTCATCGCCACGACTATAGACCCATCTATATCAAAGATCTTAGTTGGAAAAATGAAGGTCTTAGACACCAAGGCAAAGGCAAACTCTACTTAGATAAAGCGGCTTCAGAGGTTGAACTGCTGAGTTTACAACTGGATATTAGAGGCAATGGTTATGAGCCTGAGAGTTTAAAAGGGCAGATCTATCTGGCCGCGCGCTCTTTGGATCTTGGCGAGTGGGCTTCAAGACAAACTAACCCTTACGATAGCTCAAGTAAGCTAGCACTTGAGGGAGTGGTTAATCTTGAGGCTTGGTTTGATATTGCCCAGCGTGGAGTAAAATCCGCTCAAGTTGAGTTTGAGCCTAGCTGGCTTGAGTGGGATCTCAATGGGCAGCTGCAGCATTTTGAGATCAAAGGGGGGCGAATGCTCTGGCACCCTAGCGATCAAGGTTGGAGATTCACTAGTCAACAACTTACTTTTGAAACAGGTAAACAGCTGTGGCCGGAACTGGACTTTTCGGCGCAAAAACGTGGCGAAGCATTTACCGCCTCTTTGAATCGTCTGGATGCGAGCACTTTGTTGCCCCTATTACCTCTGTTTCCTGGCGTCGATTTAGCCCTGTTAAATACTTGGCAATCATTGGAGCCTAAAGGCTATATAAATAATATCGCGTTTTCACTCGATGCTGAGCGTGAGCCTAAACTTGCACTGGATGTTGAACAGCTTAGCTGGCAACAACAAGATCAGATCCCTGGCTCCTCTCCACTCAACATTCAGCTAGGTTGGCAGCAAGATGCCCTCTATCTATCTCTGCCTAAGCAGAAGTATCTGCTGGATTTCGGTTCGGCATTTGCAATCCCGCTCGCCTTCGATGGCGAGCCCTTCGATGTTAAATATGATATTGGCTCTCAGGCATTAATCATTCCTCAACTTGAGCTGAATAATCCAGATATCTCTGTTGATGCCTCTGTGCGCTTAGGGCTTGAGGATGTTGCGCATCTAGCCCTATTAGCTGATGTAAAACTCCATGATGTTTCAAAGGCTTCAAACTATTTTCCTCTTCATGGAATGAGCGAAGATCTGGTGGAGTATCTAGATACTGGATTGGTAGCTGGTAATACTCAAGATGCTAAAGTGCTATGGCATGGTCCGCTATCAAACTATCCCTATTTTGACCATTCAGGCGTTTTTCAGGCTGACTTTACTATCCAAGATGCTGAATTTGAGTTTCAGCCAGACTGGCCCTCGGTAACCGAATTAAATCTATCGGCTCTGTTTGAAAATGCCCGAATGGATCTCTTGATTAATAAGGGGAACTTGCTTGATGTGGTTGTCGATGGTGCAAGTGTCGTTATCCCTGAGTTAGGCGAGCGCTCTCTGCTTCAGGTAAAGGCTGATTTAGCAACACAAGGTCAGGCTGCGACTCAAGTTCTTAATCGCTCCTCTTTGGCTGACTCAGTGGGTTCAACACTCGATGTCGTGCAGATAAAGGGGGAGGTGACAGCTGAGCTGGATCTCTCTATTCCACTTTATGATGGCGAGAGTGAGCAGATCCGTGGATTGGTTAATTTTGATCATACTCCTGTGTATATCACAGAGCCTGGTGTCGCACTGGATGAAGTCACAGGGCAGGTCAGCTTTCTTAATGATGTTGTGAAGGGAGAGGGGATAGAAGCTAAGTTGTTTCAGCAGCCTGTCTCTTTGAGTTTTGACACTGAGAGTCTAGGTAATAACTATGGCTTAAACTTGGATCTGTCAGGTACTTGGAAACTTGCTGATCTTCCCGATTATCTGGATAACCCGCTTAAGGAGTTTTACTCAGGTGAGTTAGAGTGGGATGGTGGAATGACACTGATCTTCGATCCCAGCGGCTATCGTATCCAAGCGCAAGTTAACAGTGAACTTCTTGGTGTCGGTTTAGATCTGCCTGCGCCTTTTGCTAAAGGTAAAGATGAGAGCCGTAAATTAACTGCAGAATTGATTGGGGATAACAAGCAGTCCTCACTCGGTATTAAGCTGGGTAAAGAGATGGAGTTCTGGGGCGGTTTCGATCAGTTATCTGGCAATCAACTCGCTCATTTCGATCTCCTGTTAGGGCGACTATTTAGGCCGGGTGATCAACTGAAAAAAAGTCAGGGCCACCTGCAGCTCTCCATCGATGAAACTCAGTTAACGCCTTGGTTGCCAATCATTCATCAGTTTACTGATACCGAACAACTTGAGGTGAGTGATAACCTTGAAGCCGAAGATATAGGAGAGAGAGTTAACTTCTTCCCACCTCTTGTCAGTATTGATGGCGAGATAAAACAGCTAGACCTAATGGGGCAAGCGTTAACTAACCTAACCTTAGATGCCCAGCCCATTGAGCATGTATGGCGCTTTAAAGCTGAGTCTGATGAGTTTGACGGCCGAGTCGATTTTTATCCAGATTGGTCGACTCAAGGGCTGAAAATTGTTGCCTCTAAATTTCATATGGCACCTGTGATTAAGGAGCCCGAAAATGCACACTTTAAATCGGACACTGTGCTGAAAAACCTGCCGCCTTTAGCTGTGGATGTGGATGAGTTTAGTTTTTACGGAAAACCTTTAGGTCACTTAGTGTTGCAAGGGACGCCACAAGGTAATAACTATCAGATCCAGACTCTCTCATTAACAACGCCCGAGGTGACACTCAGTGGAAGTGGAGCTTGGAATAACAGCGCCGATGAGAATTTGACTGAGTTTAATGTAAAGCTTAATGCCACTCGGTTTGATGATCTCTCAGCCATTCTAGGTACAGATCCAGGACTGAAGAATGCACCCGTCGATATTGACGCCAAGATATCATGGCAGGGCGCTCCCTATGCTTTTGCATTAGATTCTCTCAATGGCCAAGTTAATTTTGAACTGGGTAAGGGGCATCTTACTGAAGTCAGCGATAAAGGCGCGAGAATATTTTCACTGTTCAGTCTCGACTCTTTGTTGAGAAAGCTCTCGTTGGATTTCTCCGATGTATTTGGCAAGGGCCTCTATTTCAACTCTTTTACTGGCACACTGAATATCGATAACGGGGTGATTAAAACCCGAGATACAGAGATGGATGCCGTTGCTGGCAATATGAAGGTGCGAGGCTATACGGATCTGACCACCGAAAGTTTGAATTACGATATCCGCTTCGTTCCGCAGCTCGCCTCCAGTGTGCCGACAGTAGTATTGTTGACGACGGGGGGGTGGACTTTTGGTTTGGGAGCGTTTGCCCTGACTAAAGTGCTTGAACCTGTTATTGAGGTGATCACTGAGCTTAGGTTTAGGTTAACCGGTACCATGTCTGAGCCAAAAATTGAGGAACTTGAGCGTAAGAGTAAAGAGATAGAGATCCCTGAATCAGCGTTACCAAAAGCTGAGAGTAGCCCAGAAACTCAGACTGAAAGTTCACTTGAGACTCCTAAGGCTTCCGATCTGACTGAGCCTGAGCAGATAGAGAGGGAAAATCCTCAAAAGAGGGTGGACACCTCTGAGTCACAGAGCCAAGATAAAGTAGAACCGAGTTCAGGCGTAGAACTGTTTGAGCCTAATGTGCAAGAGATCCCCACTTTTAAGGAAGTACCTAAAAAGGAAGTTAAGGATGCAGATCAGCCTATTACAATGTCAAAGCAGCCGAGATGTATCGGCGAATCTGGAATATATCGAGTCGCAGCTTAAGTGCTTACCAAGAGTTGTGGCAGAGCCACAGCTGGTGGTTTTACCTGAATGCTGTCTGCTGTTTGGTGGTCATGAGAGTCATCAGCTCGAATATGCCGGTGAGGCAAGTGCTGAAACGACTGAGTTAAAAACTGCCATGTCTGAGCTGGCCGCAAGATACGATATCTATTTAGTGGCTGGGACAATTCCTGTACGTTCAGAGGATGGACGTGTCTACAGTAGAACTTACCTGTTTGACAATATGGGTAATACCTTAGGTGATTACGATAAGCTACACCTGTTTGATGTAGATGTTGCCGATGGAACTAAAGAGTATAGGGAGAGCGATACCTTTTGCCCAGGCGAGAAGATCACTGTGATAGATACGCCATTTGGAAAGTTAGGTTTAGCGATCTGTTATGATCTTAGGTTCCCAGATCTGTTTAGAGCCATGCGTTTAGCTGGGGCTGAGTTGATTGCTCTGCCTTCCGCCTTTACTAAGGTGACGGGAGAGGCACATTGGCAACCACTGATTCAGGCAAGGGCGATAGAGACCCAATGTTTTATTCTGGCTGCGGCCCAGTGGGGACAGCATAACCAAGGTAGTCGTGAGACCTGGGGACAGAGTATGATAGTCGACCCTTGGGGTCGAGTTCTGGCTGAAAAAAGAGAGGAGTGTGGCTGGGTTCAGGCTACGCTGGACAGGAGCGAGCAGGATAAGATCCGCAAGCAGATCCCTGTAGCAGGACATAATCGATTTTCAGAGCCTGAGTTACGAAAAAGCAATTAGAATAGAAAGGTGATGGGAGTTTATACCAATTGCTATAAGCCCTGATATTTTATAAAGAATTAAGTTAAAAGAGAGAATCATTAATGCCATTTTTAACCCAAGTTGAGCAAAGTTTATTGCAAGATGGACAATCACTGAGTGATCTACAGGGCTATCTGAATATTATTCATCAGCATGATGTCGATTTTTCCGATCTTTACTTTCAAGGAAGTCGTCATGAGTCTTGGGTGTTAGAGGATGGAATCGTTAAAGAGGGCAGCTTCCACATTGAACGCGGTGTAGGTGTACGAGCAATCACGGGTGAAAAAACGGGATTCGCTTATGCTGACGAGATCACGCCATCGGCACTTATCGCTTCGGCGGAAGCGGCTCGTAGTATCGCCTCTGCAGGCGCTAATACCAGTGTTCAAGCTTGGAAAAGCCAAGAGGTGAAATCACTTTATCAAAGTGCCGATCCTATCGCTGCGATGGAGGAGGTCAAGAAGATCGCCCTACTTAAAGAGGCTGATGCTTATATCCGCAGTCTCGATAGTCGAATCATTCAGGTGGTTGTGAGTCTTTCTGGTGTTCATGAAGAGATATTAGTGGCAGCAAGCGATGGTACCTTAGCAGCCGATATTCGTCCTTTAGTGCGCTTTAACTGTAGCGTTATTTTAGAAGATGAAGGTAAGCGTGAACGTGGTGCTAGCGGTGGCGGTGGACGTCATGGTTATGAAGCATTGATGGAAACTGATGATGCTGGTTTACCAAAATGTTTCTCATCTGCTCGTGAAGCTGTACGACAAGCTCAAGTTAACCTGACTGCTATTGACGCCCCTGCTGGTCAAATGCCAGTGGTACTTGGCGCTGGTTGGCCTGGTGTGCTGCTACATGAAGCGGTTGGTCATGGATTAGAGGGAGACTTCAACCGTAAGGGCAGCAGTGCTTTTAGTGGATTAGTGGGCCAACAGGTGGCGTCTAAATTGGTCACAGTGGTTGATGATGGCACGATAGCGAATCGTCGTGGCTCTTTGAGCATTGATGATGAGGGCGTTGTGAGTCAGAAGACCGTGCTTATCCAAGATGGGATTTTAAAGGGCTATATGCAAGATAAGCTCAATGCCCGCCTAATGGGTGAGCAGTCAACGGGTAATGGTCGTCGCGAGTCCTACGCACACTTACCTATGCCGCGTATGACCAATACCTATATGGAAGCGGGTGAGTCAGCTCCAGCAGAGATCATTAAGTCAGTTAAAAATGGTATCTATGCGCCTAACTTCGGTGGTGGGCAGGTTGATATAACCTCAGGTAAGTTTGTTTTCTCAGCTTCTGAGGCTTACCTGATTGAAAATGGTGAAGTGACCCAGGCGATTAAGGGGGCGACTTTAATCGGTAACGGTCCTGAGGCCATGGGAGAGATCTCTATGGTCGGTAATGATCTTGCGCTGGATAATGGCGTGGGTGTTTGTGGTAAGGATGGTCAGAGTGTCCCAGTGGGAGTTGGTCAACCAACGCTAAAGTTAGATAGCTTAACGGTTGGCGGTACAGCTTAATCCTGTAGGGCAGCCTTGTAGAACAGTAAGGCTATAAAACAGACAAGTTCAGTTAAAGATAAGTCTTTAGTCGCTATCTTTGCTGAACTTTTTGTTTAATCATTGAGCTTGAATCTAATTCCAATCAGTATAAGAAGTTGATCTACCCAGAGTATTTTTTGGCAAACTAATGCGAAGTATTAGGCTGATAACCTGATTGGATGATATCATCGCTTTAAAATTAGAGTTATTGCTCTATATTTGATATTCAGTATTTTGAGGTATAGATGAAACTAACGCGTTTGGCTTGCTTATCTCTGTGCTTGCTCTGTGGCACCACTTTGGCTCAGCCAATGACCTTTAACACGGCATGGCAACAGCTATTGACTGTTAGCGATAAGCTACAGGCTGAATCCCAAGAGGTCTTACGGGCTCAAGCTGAGCAGAAAGCGGGTGAAGATCTTGGCATGCCCTCCCTAGATATCAGTGGTAGTTACACTCATCTTGAAAAACCTATTGAGCTGGATCTTCGCGATCTAAACCCCTTAGCGTCACTCGACCCAGGTAGTTTACCGCCAGCTTTAGGTGGTGCATTGGCCAGTATTCCTAGCTCTCTTTTTGTCACCCCTTTTACCGAGCAAGATATCTTTCGAGCCAGTTTACAAGCGATGTGGCCCATCTATACTGGCGGCAAGATCACTGCAGCTCAAGGGATACATGAAGCGCAGGTTGCCGAGAAAGAGCAACAGTTACAGCTAGCTACACGTGATCTTTTTAACCTTTTAGTTGATAGGTATTACGCGGTTTCAGTGACTGAGATGTTGATGAAGACTCAGGGGCAGTTAGTGGCTTCGTTGGCTGAACATGTCGATCATGCGCTTAAGTTAGAGGAGCAGGGGCAGATAGCGAAAGTGGAGCGGTTAAATGCTCAAGTGGCGCTTGAAAACGCTCGAGTTAGCGCTGGTAGTGCTAAGCGGCAGCATGAGATGGCTGTAATTGCACTGTCACGTATGTTGCACCAGCAGAGTGTGACGACTGCATCAGAGTTGTTTATGTTGCCAAATCAACCCTCTTTGCCGCGTTTGAGCCAGTTAACCATGACCCAACATCCGGCGTTAAGATTACTTGAAGCTAAAGAGGAGCAAGCCAGTGGCTTGATTGAAGTTGAAAAAGGTCGCTATAAACCCACTGTTTTTCTTTACGGAAATTACACCTTGTATGAGGACGATAGCCTGTTCTCTAAAGTGGAGCCTGACTGGATGGTCGGGCTTGGGGTTAAAGTTCCTTTGTTGAGCAGAGATGGTCGCAGTGGAAAGGTAGAAGCGGCTAAAAGTGCACTGCTGCAAGCGAGATACACCAAAGCACAAACTCAGCAAGACTTAAGTTTACTACTGGATCAAAGTTACCGTCAGCTTCAGCAAGCGCAAGAGGAGGTTGTGGCTCTCGACACCTCCTTGAGTTTGGCCGAAGAGAATTTACGTTTGCGTGAGATAGCGTTCAATCAAGGTCTCTCTACCTCTATCGACAGAGTAGATGCCGAGTTAAAGCTAAGCGCAGTGAAGACACAGCAACTTGGTGCTAAGTACCGTTATGTTCAATCCTATGCGCGTCTTATGGCTATTAGCGGGCAGCTGGATGACTTTATAGGTCGTACTAACGGCTTAAACAATTTTGGAGATAAATAATGCGTGCTAACCGTCTGCTCGCCATCGTTGCGCTAATCGCTTTAGTGCTCTTGTTAGGTTATGGCTTAAAGCTGGCTTATAGCCCTAAGCCCCAGATCTTGCAGGGGCAGATAGAAGCACGTGAGTATAATGTCTCTTCAAAAGTTCCCGGTCGAGTTGAACAGGTTTTAGTTCGCCGTGGCGATCTTGTCGAGAAAGGCGATCTTCTGTTTGCTATTCACAGTCCTGAGCTAGATGCAAAACTGATGCAGGCCGAAGGTGGCCGTGACGCAGCTAAAGCGCTGCAACAGGAAGCGGATAGCGGTGCGCGCAAACAACAGGTCATGGCATCGAAAGAGCAGTGGTTAAAGGCTAAAGCGGCGGCGACTCTGGGGAAAACCACCTATGAGAGAGTTGAGAACCTATTTGTTGAAGGGGTTGTCGCTAGGCAGAAACGTGATGAGGCATTTACTCAATGGCAGGCTGCTAAATATACAGAGCAAGCAGCACTTGCCATGTTCCAGATGGCTGAAGAGGGCGCGCGAGTTGAAACTAAGGCCGCTGCTGCTGGTAATGCCCGTATGGCGGAAGGCGCGGTTAATGAGGTCAGTGCCATTTTAGAAGATAGCCAGATGCGTTCGCCAAAATCTGGTGAGATAAGTGAAGTTTTACTGCAAGCTGGTGAACTTGCCCCTAGCGGATTTCCTGTGGTGAGCTTGATCGATATGAAAGATGCTTGGGCTGTATTTCAGGTGCGGGAGGATCAACTTAAGCAGTTTAGTAAAGGCAGTAAAATGATGCTGACCTTGCCTGCCCTAGGTCGTGATGTAGAGTTTACCGTGACTCATGTTAGCGTGATGGGGGAGTTTGCGACTTGGCGCTCAACTGAGAGTGGCCACGATTTTGATATGCGTACCTTCGAGGTTGAGCTGCGTACTGACACTGAGATCCCCGATCTACGTGTGGGTATGTCTGTTCTCTTTACTCACTAAAGTTCAGGCCTATCATGAGTGGTTTAATCGCCTTAATAAAACGTGAACTGCATGCTTTATGGCGTTCACCTTGGCAGCTTGCTCTAGTCAGCTATATCCCTATCTTAAGCATACTTTGCCTGTGGTGGCTCTTTAGTGCTGGCTTACCAAGGCAGCTGCCCGTTGCCATTGTTGATCATGATAATAGCCAGCTAAGTCGTATGTTAGGCCGAAAATTACAAGCTAATCCAGTTATCTCCCCCCAAAGCTTTGTAGACCTGTCCTCTGCTGTCACAGCCATGAAGCAGGCAGAGGTGTATGGGATCATTGTTTTCCCCTATGAGCTGAAGCGAGATTTAGTCACAGGCCACAGCCCAACCATAGACATACGTTATAACAGCCAGTTTCTGCTGGTGGGCAAGTTACTCTCGAGTCAGATCCAGATGACACTTGGTGCTGGCTTATTGGAGGTTGCGGGTGGGAAGCTACTGCTGCAAGGCGTGCCTGAATCTACAATATCCGTTCATTTAAGCCCAGTGAAGAGCCAAACTACTGCTCTGTTTAATCGTAATAATAACTATGTGGGATTTCTTGTTCCTCCCGTACTTGTTGCTTTATGGCAGCTACTGGCGATGCTGATCTTCTCCAACAGTTTAAGCCGAGAGTTGACCTGTGAGGGAGGCTTAGTGCCAGGTGCTGGGGTTTGGTCTAGAGTTCTTGCCAAAGTGGTTCTATTTACTCCCATTTTGCTGATTCACGGCGGATTTATTTTGGCCTTGCTATATCTTTACCTTGGACTGCCGGCCGCGGGAAGTTTGGCTTTGCTCATGTTAGCGCAGTTTGTGATGTTATTAGCGGTATGGTTACTGGTTTTACTGGTGTTCTTTATTATGCGTGATAGTGCGCGTATTGTGAGTTTTGGTACAGCCATGTTTGCACCAGCATTTGCCTTTATGGGGATCACTTTTCCTGTTCATGAGATGCCGCTTGTTGCGCAGTGGTGGCGCTTAATTATGCCATCGAGTCATTATGTGGACTCCCATGTCAGCATTATTAGTTATGGTGCGCCTTGGCAGACCATTGCATTGCAACTGACTAGCTATTGGGGTTTTTTGTTGATTATCCCTGTACTCGTATTGCTTTCACGGCGCCTTGATATCGCTTCTCCAAGCTGTGAGAAAATAGCATGAAATCAGTTCAAACCATGACCTTCTGGCAACTTGTGCTATCGGAGTTAAAAGCGATTGTGTCGGATAAGGCTATCGCAGTGACTCTGTTTGGTGGGGTGTTGTTTTATTCGGTTCTCTATCCTTTACCTTATCTGCATCAGGTGCCGACTGAGCAACAGCTTGTTGTGGTGGATCTTGACCACTCCTCATTGAGTCGCCGCTTAATTCGTCACGCCGATGCAAGTCCTAAAATAAGTGTAATAGGTCAAGTAGGGAGTATCACTGATGCGAAAAGCTGGATTGAGTCGGGTCGCGCTCATGGGCTTTTAGTGATTCCTGAAGGGTTTAGACGAGATCTACTTCTAGGTAAGGGAGTGACCTTAAGTTATGGCGGCGATGCCAGTTATTTCTTGATCTATTCGGCAGTGGCTGAGGGCTTAGTGACAGCTGGTATGGATGCAGGCAAGCAGGTACAGCTGCTCGGTATGCTAGCCAAAGGTGAGGCTCCAGAGCAGGCTGCTCAGAGTCTTAACTCTGTTAAGGTGAACAGTGTACCCGCATTTAACCCAAGTCTAGGTTATACCCCCTATGTCGTCCCAGGGCTCTTTTTGTTGATCTTGCATCAAACCTTGTTGATTGGTACGGGAATACTGGGAGCTGGCCAATGGAAGGCGAGAGGGTATTGGAGTGAGGTATCTCCTCTGCAGCTTATTTCTGGTCGTATCTCGGCATTTATGTTGATCTATCTATTCTTTAGTAGCTTCTATGTGGGATTTTGCTTTTATTGGTATCAGGTGAGCATTCAGGCCAGTTTAGGATTGGTCGCCTTATTCCTATTGCCTTTTTTACTGGCGACCAGCGTAGCGGGAATCGCACTCAGTTGCTTATTTGTACGCCGCGATCTGCCCACTCAAGTTTTGTTGTTGGCCTCTATGCCTATCATGTTTGTTTCAGGTTTTGTTTGGCCTATAGCATTGATCCCAGAGCCTTTGATCTGGGTATCTCAGGCTATTCCCGCCGTACCTGCGATTATGGGGATGTTAGAGCTTAATCAGATGGGAGCATCATGGTCGAGTATCATGCCTAAATGGCTGCAGTTATGGAGCCTGTTTGCTGTGTTCTTTTTACTTGCCCTTTATGGTGTTTCAAAAAGGCTGAAAGAGAGTAGATAAAGCTTTAGTTATAAGCCTTAAGCTGTATGTCGATATAACAAAAAGCCCATTTAGATCTGCATCTAAATGGGCTTTTTAGCTCTCTTTATAACTGAGTTATATTAAGTTCCTGATAATTCAATATTGAGGGTAACACTGGATTTAATACTCTTAGGAGTCAGCACCTCAATATTGATATTACTACTTTTTGCTGGTTCACCGGTACTTGTTGGATCTATGTCATTGGTTAAGCTAAACCCTGTAGTCGTGCCACAATTCTCAGATTTGTTAGCTAAGCAGTTAGTACTGCCGCTTGTTGTATTTGCTACTGTGAATCCAGAGAAATCGAGCTCTCCATTATTTACTGATACAGACAGATTGGAAGTTGCTGGCATTATCTGTCCTGCGCTATCGAAGAACTGAACGCTAAATCTTGCAGTTGCACCTGCAGGGATAGGAGTTAGTGTTATGTTTGTGCCGTCTGTGCTGTCAAAAACTTTAGTACCGTTTTGTTTAATAATAAATCCTGCATTTGAACCTGACATCGTCATTACTAATGCTTTACGGATATAGGTTTTGTTAGCTTGGCCTTGACCACAAATGGCTTGTTCTTCAGAAAGTAAGCTGACACATTGAGGGCCATTAAATTTACCATCTTCTAGGTTGTAGTCAGGCTTACTTTCAGTACTAAAATAAGGCTCACCAGATGTATAGCCTGTTCCCTGACCATTGACAGAAATGTAGCGTCCACTTTCATCTCGCCCACTCTCATTGTCGTTACGGAAAGCATCGCTTAAGTCATTGAAGCCCTGAGTATGAAAAGCCTCAATATCAAATCCGTCACCAATACAGGTTGTGGCATCTCCGTTATAGTCTAAACATGCACTGGTTATAGCTCCTCCATCACCACCCTGACCATTAAGATCCTTATCATCAAACACATTATTGCCGTTAGTATCGAAGAAGGTCTCATGACCTAGAGCATAGGCAAGCACTGTGATGCGATGATCTGGAACACGTGGGCTAGCTGATGTCCAAGTGACAGAGCATGTACCATTTTGTGTAAGACACTTAGGCTCTATCTGACCACCTTCACTGGTGAACTGAATGACAGTATCGTCCGGTGCTGGGTTGCCGAAACTATCGGAGGCGTATGCGGTAATTGAAGCGGTTTCACCATTGAAGTCTCCGGCCTCAGGGTTGAATACAGATGTAGACAAGCTAAACCCAAGTTGCTGTGGTAAGCCTGTATTGACCGTAAGCTGCTCAGACTGGCTAGAGACTGATTCATTATTCGCTGTGGCTGTTGCTAATACACGTACTGGGGTAGGGACTGTTCCCGATAGTACGGTTGCGCTGACTAGGCCAAAGGAGTTGCTGGTGTTACTTGTGCTATTATCTCCATTTGCAAAGCTGATTCCACCAATGGTTGTATCGAGTGTAAAATCAACAGGTTGTTGTGCAATTGCTTGGCCATTAGCATCAGATACTTTAAACGTGATCAATGAAGATTCACTTGTTCCTGTACCACCTGCGCCCTTAATACGAATCGATGCTGGCTCTGCAGAAATAAAGCTTATATTAGCTAGAGTTTGTCTGGCGAGGACGAAATCAAGTGTTGCAGAGATAGTTTGATTTCCCGCAACTACTGATGCGATGATCTGGTCATCACGTGAACTATTGCCACTACAATTAGTATTTTGGAAAGTAGAGCTGGCTGTACCTGAAAGTGTAGTGACTGGTGAGTCGATACTTGCACTGTTGCTCAGTATGCAACTTGAACTGAAACTGACGCTGGTTGGTGTTTGTAGGCGTGTATAGCTGCCATCGTTATTTTTCGTTGCTAAATCAGCAGTGACACCAAATGTACCACCCGCGCTTACAGTTCGGCTACCAGCTACTAGTGGCAATGTTGTTGCTAATTCATTTTCTGTAAAGGTATTTCCATCTTCTGAGAAATAACCAATGACGATAATACCGTCATCGCTTACAGCATCCTTTGCCAGTACTTCATAGAGGCCTGAGCTTTGGTAAGTTTTACCTTCATCATCCAGAGTTACAGAAAAATTGGCTGCACCGAGCTCACTTTCTGTTGGTGTATAACTGACTTGGGCAATGCCATTTTCTTTAGTTAACGCAGAGTTTGGATTTAAATTAGCGTTACCTGCTGTAAAAGTCGCTTTTTTGCCTGCAACTCCTTGGCCCTGCTCATTTAAGAATTGTGCTTGAAGTTGTACTGTTTCGTCAGCTTTAAACTGAGTGACAACAGTCGTCCCATTAATTATTGCGCTATTTAAAGTGAACTTAGGTTCTGAGGGAGCAGCTGTTGAAGTGAACTCATAATTACGTTCAACACTAAGAATGTTGTTTTCAGCCGCTTTTGTATCGAACTGAGCTGTAACAGTACCTGCACCTTGAGTGCCAGTTACTGGGGTTAGAATAACTTCAGCTAAGCCACTCGAGTTGGTCAGTTTAGTGGCTGGAGAAATGGTGCCTAAGCTGGCGCTGAAACTAACTAAACCGCCACTGCTAGCCTTGCCACCTTGAGTTAAGTTGGCTACTACGCAGATACTAGCGTTGCTTGAAAAGCTTAAGTCATTAGTTGCTTCTGCACATTGACCATCGACTACAGTTTTATAACTTAGTGATAGCGCATACTCTCCACTGTTTTCTCCACCACCACTACTATCATCGGAGGAGCCATTACAGCCCCCGAGTAGAGAGAGGGCGATAAGGGAAATAGGGAGAACAAGAGCGGTTTTTATCAGTCGCATTAGCAACATCCTTGTGACGTAAAGTCATGGAAGGGTTAAAAAGTATAGAACTTATTATAACTACTTCGTGATAAAAACTAAATTACTCAGCTACCTCAGTGCGTAAATATTTTACTAGCTCAACTGCTGATTTGGAGGCTTGGTCAGGTTTTTTCGTCAACTCTTTCTTTGTTTGGCGAATAAGTTGGCGTAACTTCTGTCTTTCAAGTCCTGGGTGTTTCTCAATTAAAGCTTGAACCGCGTCATCACCTTCGGTGATAAGTTGATCTTTTAGCTTCTCTGCGACGTTCTGCTTTGCGCTCTCATTACTATTTTGGTTCAACACGTTTTTAATATCTTGCTGTAGTGCTTCGATATCAACGTTACGCATCAACTTACCGATATACTGCAAATGACGACGATATGCCTCAGTGTTTACTTTTATCGTCTTAGTTTTCAGTACATTGTCATATATAAGTTCATCAAGCTCTAACTTGCTAAGTTGAGTTTTACTGAGTGCAACTAGCTTCATACCTAGCTCTTGGTAAATCGCTATTTCACGCTTTGCATCCGCTCTGCTGACATAATCTTCATCATGGTCAAAGGGCTGTTTAAAATGTTCTGAATCACCGACTATATTCATAAAAAAATTCTCTAACAAAAACTAAGGTAATAATAACATTTCAGGAGAAAATCACCTATACCCAAACAACTTCAAGGTGCAGGATTCAGCATGTCGAGGTCGCTTGGGTAGGTCTTCCTCTGTCTTAGTCATTGTGGGTCTATGTTTTGCTTGCTAATCGATATCGTTGCCTTGCATTAGCAGTTATTTAATGTGATTGGTGATCGGGTTTGTTATGCTTACTAAATTCCTGATAATAAAAGAGCAGATTTGTGACAACACCTAGCCTTGACCTTGAACTGGATCTATTGAAAGACGCTGTATCTATGGCGTTAGATTATGCGAATAAACTCGGTACAACCGCAGCTGAAGTTGCGATAAGCAAGCAGCAAGGCTTATCCGTTTCTACTCGGCTCAAAGAGGTTGAAACCGTTGAGTTTAACAAAGATGGTGCCTTAGGTATTACCCTCTTTCGTGATGGCTGCAAGGGCAGTTCATCAACATCAGATCTTAGTCCTGAAGCGATCAAATTGGCTGTCAAAGCCGCTGACGATATTGCAAGATTTACCTCTAGCGATCCTAATAACGGCTTGGCTGAAGCTGAGCTTATGGCGACTGAGTTTCCCGATCTTGAGCTGTATCATCCTCAAGATATCTCTGCTGAGCAACTCACAGAGCTTGCGGCGCGATCTGAAGAAGCTGCATTGAATGTGGATAGCCGAATCACTAATTCTGATGGCGCCAGTGCAAATGCACATACAGGTTTAAAGGTTTACGGTAATAGCCATGGTTTTTTGAATGGCTTTTCAAGTTCACGTTATAGCTTAAGTTGCGTTGTCATCGGTGAGAGTGATGGCAATATGCAGCGTGATTATGATTATACTATTTCGCGTAATTTCAATGAGCTACTTTCTGCTGAAGAGGTTGGCCAAAAGGCGTCTGAGAAGACATTAGGCCGTTTAGATAGCCGCAAAATTGCAACAACTGAACTTCCTGTGTTACTGGCTCCTGATATTGCAACGGGGCTAATGGGTCACTTGGTTAGTGCAATCAGTGGTAGTAGCTTATATCGTAAATCCAGTTTCCTACTCGATTCTATCGACACACAAATATTCCCTGATTGGTTCTCTATTGAGGAGCAGCCTCACCTTAAAGGGGCGCTTGCTAGTGCGATATATGACAGTGAAGGGGTAGCAACTCAAGACCGCAGCATTATTAAGGATGGTGTGCTGTCGACTTACCTTCTGACGAGCTATTCGGCACGTAAGTTGGGCCTTAAAAATACCGGCCATGCTGGTGGTATATACAACTGGACTCTCTCCCATACAGGTCAGACATTTGATGAGCTTGTTAAGCAGATGGGAACTGGGGTTATCGTGACTGAGGTGATGGGTCAAGGCGTGAATGCGGTGACTGGAGATTACTCTCGTGGCGCTGCAGGTTTTTATGTTGAAAACGGCGTCATACTTTATCCGGTTGAGGAGTTCACCATAGCGGGCAATCTTAAAGATATGTTCCAAAATATCGTCGCTGTCAGTAGCGATCGCGATCTGCGCTCATCGATCCGCACCGGTGGCATACTTCTGAGTGATATGAAGATTGCGGGAAACTAATCGTCTATTAGCCTGGAGCTTCGATTGAAAGTGAAATATTAGTATAATGAAGAGCCCTTAGGGGCTCTTTTAGTTTCAGTCTCTTCCCAAAACTCTGCAATATTTTGTTGTAGCTGTTTGTTAGATAAAATTTGCAAATGATCTTCATCATAGCCCCGTATCAGCTCTGCTTCTTGTTGTGCTCGCATATCAAGCTGGCTTGCAAGACTGATAACGCCATCTCCACTTTGGCGGTTGAGTAATCCACTTATTTTAAAGCCAAAATTGAGCATATGTGGAGTTGCTATCTCAGAGGGGGTATAGAGCTCCTGAATAAACTTGCTATTAGCGGGAAGATCTCGCCATACCGGCATCACCACAGGTGAATAATCTATCCCTATCTGCGCAGAGTTAACACCGCCAAAGGGGCTTGAGATTGAGGTAAAGCTGAGCAGGGAGTCGCAATTTGAGCTGGCTGTACAGAGGTTTAAATAGGCTTTAGATACCAGCCCCCCCATGCTGTGACCTAGCAGGTGGAATTGAGTAAATTTATATTGGTACTTAACGATATTGATCGTGTTTTCAAGTCCCTTAGCGATCAGTAACAGGGGTAGTCCAGTGGGGTAGTTAAAGACCCAAACTTGGTACTTCTCTGTGTCGATATTTTCGATAAAAGGTTCGAAATCTCTAGCGGTTCCTGCGATACCATGGACCAGAATGACAGGTATTTTCTCTTTATCGAAGGGGGTGAGGAAAAACAGTCCTGCGTTTCCCTCCTGTAGGTGAGTTAATGGTTTCCACATACCTAATTCAGCTTTATCTTTGTCAAATTTAGGATCGGATAAGCTTGCCTCAAACCCTATTCTTGCGGGGCTTATTTTAACCTTAGTTATCTGCTTAATTGGCATGTCAACTAACTTTGTGGGATAGCCTGAGCTGGCTTTTGTGAGCGAGATTTTCATGGGGCGATCAGGATGCTGAAGATCCAATGCTTTAAGTTGGAAAGGTTCATTTTTTTGAAATCTGAGATCGCTATTTAGATCATCGAATATAAACAGGTAACGGCTGGTTATTGGGGCGTTAAGCTTGATATCCCTCTCTCCTATCACGACATCAAAGCCATCAATCTGCTGAGGGTTTTTATCGGAAAGGAAGATCAATATAAGGGCACTGATTTCATCTTTTTCTTGAAGTTGTACTTGGTACTCAATTAATCCTGTTTTGAGCTGCTTTATCTCATTGGCAAGCTGACGATATTGGCTGCATGATGCGAGCATAAAACAACATATAAAAATAATGAGTTTTTTCGAGTCAAATCTATGCATGCCGTTTAGGTTCATCCATGATAAAAAGTGTTTATGGCTATCCTAAGACTGAATTTAGCACGACTTGGTTAAAATTACTTGAAGCTGTATTTGGTGAAGCTGATTTGATGCTCTTACTGACTATTGTTCACTCCTCTTTTTCTCACTCTCTTTCTAGCAACACTACTTATTCACTCTAATCAATTTAAACTTGCATATATGGATATCCATATATATGATTGTCCATATATCTTGTTGTTGATATTTTTTATTGAGGTTTACCATGACAGCTCTGGATCTGTTTAAAGCGCTTAGCGATGAAACTCGCTTACGTAGTCTGTTATTGATTAAAGCGGAGCAGGAGCTCTGCGTGTGTGAATTGATGCAGGCATTGGAGGAGAGCCAACCAAAGGTTTCTAGGCACTTAGCTCAGCTTCGTAAGGCAGGGTTACTGCTAGATAAACGTCAGGGGCAATGGGTGTTTTATCGAATTAATCCAAGCCTACCTGTTTGGGCGTTGAAGGTGATTGATGAAACCTTCAACGCCAACGGTGAGCTGATAAAGTTGAATTTGGCTCGTTTGACGCAGATGGGTGATAGGCCCGATCGCGTAAAAAGCTGCTGTGACTAGCTTGAGTTAATACTGGTTATACCAGTATCAGTTTTTAATTTACGATGAATGTTTAGCAGTAGCTTTAAGTAATAGTTTTAAGTAGTAAGGGTTAAATGATGGGACTTTTTGAACGTTATCTCAGTGTTTGGGTGGGATTATCTATTGTGGCAGGTGTGCTCCTAGGCAACCTTTTTCCAACTATATTCGTCACGGTAGCATCACTGGAGTATGCCCATGTGAACTTAGTGATAGCCCTGCTTATTTGGGTCATGATCTACCCCATGATGGTACAGATAGATTTTGCTGCCGTTAAAGATGTTAGCAAGAGCCCTAAAGGATTATGGCTAACATTAGTGATTAACTGGTTGGTGAAGCCATTTACTATGGCCTTTTTAGGTTGGTTGTTTTTCAATGTGCTCTTTATTGATTGGGTTGACCCACAGACGGCAACTGAATATATAGCTGGCATGATCTTACTGGGTGTAGCCCCCTGTACGGCCATGGTGTTTGTTTGGAGCCAGCTAACCAAGGGCGACCCTAATTACACCTTAGTGCAAGTTTCTGTTAACGACCTCATCATGGTGGTCGCCTTCGCGCCTATTTGTGCATTCCTACTCGGTGTCAGTGATATTGAGGTGCCGTGGGAAACTTTACTCTCTTCAGTTTTTCTCTATGTGGTGTTGCCATTAGTGGCGGGCGTGCTTACTCGACGACGCTTAGTGAAAAAGGGGGAGCTAGATTCACTGGCCCAGTTTATCGCCAAGCTGAAACCTTGGTCTATGGTTGGTTTGCTGATGACAGTCGTTCTGCTATTTGGCTTTCAAGCGCAAACCATACTCAATGAGCCGCAAAATATACTGCTCATTGCTATCCCGCTACTCATCCAGACCTATGGGATCTTTTTTATCGCCTATTACGCTGCGAAGAGGCTAAAGCTGAGTCATAAGATCGCTGCACCTGCGTGCATGATCGCCACCTCAAATTTCTTTGAGCTTGCGGTTGCTGTGGCCATTTCACTGTTTGGCCTACACTCTGGTGCAGCGTTGGCGACGGTTGTGGGTGTGCTAGTCGAGGTGCCTGTGATGTTATCGCTTGTGGCCTTTGTGAATCGTAATCGAGCAAAGTTTGAAAGTGATATAAACGGTAATGAACAGCCTACACAGCTAAGATCTGCTGAGTAATATTCAGTTATACGAAATAGTATTTAAAAGAGTACTTTAAAAAGAGTCTAGAAGTAGCATTTAAAGATAATAATCAAAGGGTTTGATATGAGTATCAAGATAGGCATAAATGGCTTTGGCCGCATGGGACGTTTGGCATTAAGAGCAGCATGGGATTGGGATGATGTTGAGTTTGTACAGATTAATGATCCAGCCGGTGATGCAAAAACCTTAGCTCACCTACTGACATTCGATTCGGTCCATGGTCGCTGGCAGCATGAAGCGGTTAACGATGGCAGTGATATTGTTATCGGTGATAAGCGCATTGCTACCACAGCCAATAAGTCGATTGCAGATACTGATTGGTCAGGTTGTGATCTGGTTATCGAAGCGTCAGGTGTGATGAAAACCAAAGCGTTATTGCAAGCCTATCTTGAACAAGGGGTTAAACGCGTTGTGGTGACCGCTCCTGTTAAGGAGGAAGGGGTATTGAATGTTGTGATGGGGGTGAACCATCAAGATTATGATAAGGCACTACATCCAATTGTTACAGCAGCTTCCTGCACCACTAACTGTTTGGCACCAGTCGTGAAAGTGCTTCATGAAAAGATCGGTATTAAGCATGGCTCAATGACCACAATTCATGACATCACTAATACGCAAACCATATTGGATGCTCCCCATAAAGATCTGCGTCGTGCCCGTGCCTGCGGACTTAGCCTTATTCCGACAACGACTGGTTCGGCAACCGCGATCACCCATATCTTCCCTGAACTTAAGGGAAAGTTGAATGGCCACGCTGTGCGCATCCCTTTAGCCAATGCCTCTATTACAGATTGTGTGTTTGAACTTGAAAAAGTGACCACAGAAGCCGAGGTGAATGCTTTACTGAAAGAGGCTGCAGAAGGTGAGCTAAAAGATATCTTAGGCTATGAAGAGCGCCCTTTAGTATCGGTGGATTATAAGACAGATCCACGCTCAAGTATTATCGACGCCCCATCGACCATGGTGGTAAACGGCACACAGGTGAAGCTTTATGTCTGGTATGACAACGAGTGGGGGTACGCCAACCGAACAGCTGAGCTTGCTAAAATGGTAGGGCGTTTAGATAAGGCTTAACAGCAATGTCTGGTATGACAACGAGTGTGCCGATATTAGGACAAACCGCACTGCGGAGTTGGCCAGAATGGTGGGGCGTTTAGATAAAAGCTAATGAGTACCTAGGTTCTAGGACCTAGGGCCTCAAATCTTACACTTAGGGAATGAAATGCTAACTAAGTTCAAAGCCTTGCCGGAACAGGTGAAGCAATACTTGATTGTGACGGGAAACTATTGGGGATTTACCCTGACAGATGGTGCCTTGCGCATGTTGGTGGTGCTTCATTTTCACCAGTTAGGCTATACACCGCTGGCTATCGCCATGCTGTTTCTCTTCTATGAGATCTTCGGTGTGGTGACAAACTTAGTGGGCGGTTACCTTGGGGCTCGAGTTGGCTTAAATCGTACTATGAACATAGGGCTTGGCTTGCAGGTTGCAGCCCTCTGCATGTTGCTGGTACCCAATACCATGTTAACGCTTGTTTGGGTTATGGCTGCTCAAGGCCTGTCGGGGATAGCTAAAGATCTTAATAAGATGAGCGCTAAAAGCTCGATTAAGATGTTGGTCAACAGTGACTCTGCGCAGGAAAGCTCACAGAAACTCTATGGCTGGATAGCCAAATTAACAGGCTCTAAAAACGCACTCAAAGGAGCGGGTTTTTTCCTAGGCGGTGCCCTGTTGAGCTTGTTTGGTTTTAAGTCTGCGATCGCCATTATGGCCCTTGGGTTAGCCATTATCTGGATAATGAGTGTTGTTAGCCTTAAAAAAGATTTAGGTAAGGCTAAGAGTAAACCTAAATTCAGTGAGATCTTCTCTAAGAGTCGTAGCATCAATATCTTATCAGCAGCGAGATTGTTCCTGTTTGCGGCTCGTGATGTGTGGTTTGTTGTTGCTCTGCCGCTCTACCTTGGTAGTCAATTTGGCTGGGATCACTATTACGTCGGTGGTTTTCTTGCTCTGTGGATTATCGCGTACGGTTTTGTACAGACTCAAGCACCTAAGTTAACCTCAAGAGCCGATGGTAACCCTCCAGGTGGTAGAGAGGCGCTGTTTTGGGTGTGTGCACTCGCAGCTATCCCAGGGGTGATTGCCCTTGCTTTGATGTTTAATGTCAGCCCTGAACTGAGTTTACTCATAGGCTTGATGATTTTCGGTGCCGTGTTTGCGATTAACTCCTCTCTGCATAGTTTTTTGATTGTTCACTACGCCAGTGACGACGGTATTTCTCTCGATGTCGGTTTCTACTATATGGCTAATGCCATGGGACGATTACTCGGCACTGTACTCTCGGGTTATGTGTATCAAGTGGCAGGACTCGAAGCTTGTTTATGGATCTCCTCAGGGATGCTCGCCATAACGGCCTTGATTAGCCTCTATTTACCAAAAAGTTAGTTAGCTTGGTAATTATCAAATAAGTTCATCACTCGCTGCTTTCATTTTGCACTCTTTTCGTTGTACTCTGGAATTCAATCAACAAATTCCGGGTAGATCACGGAATCAATAAAATAATAATGATAAGCATCGACGAGGTTTGAATGGAAGGAATTACTGATTTTGTCAGCATGATCAATGGCTTTGTTTGGGGCACTCCTATGCTTGTCATGATCTTAGGTGTTGGCTTATTTCTCTCGGTAGGGTTAAAACTCATGCCGATTTTGAAACTAGGTACAGGCTTTAAACTGTTATGGTCCGGCCGGATCCCGGATAAAGATAAAAATATGAAGGGGGAGATTAGCCCTTTTAATGCCTTGATGACGTCACTGTCGGCCACAATTGGTACAGGTAATATCGCTGGTGTGGCTACAGCTATCTTTATTGGTGGTCCAGGCGCACTATTTTGGATGTGGTGTACCGCGCTGGTGGGGATGGCAACTAAGTTCTCTGAGGCGGTATTAGCGGTTAAATTCCGTGAAGTTGATGATAAAGGTGAGCACATCGGTGGTCCCATGTATTACATCAAAAACGGCCTAGGTAGTAAGTGGGCTTGGTTAGGTACAGCCTTTGCCCTATTTGGCTCATTTGCTGGTTTCGGAATTGGTAATACGGTTCAGTCGAACTCGGTGGCTGATGCGTTAAGCAGTAACTTTGGCGTGCCTACTTGGATAACAGGCGTGGTACTAATGTTGCTGGTTGGTGCTGTATTGATGGGTGGAATCAAGCGTATTGCCGATGTGGCGGGTAAGCTGGTTCCCCTGATGAGCGTATTTTATATCGGCGCGGGTATTGCGGTACTGATAGTAAACGCTTCAGAGATCCCTGATGCGATAGCCTTGATTGTGCACAGCGCATTTAATCCAGTTGCAGCACAAGGTGGATTTGCTGGTGCAGCGGTTTGGGCTGCGATCCGCTTTGGTGTGGCACGTGGTGTGTTTTCAAATGAGGCTGGTTTAGGTAGTGCGCCTATTGCCCATGCTTCGGCACAAACTAATAATCCAGTGGCTCAAGGTTTAGTGGCCATGTTAGGTACCTTTATCGATACCTTGATCGTTTGTAGCATCACAGGTCTAGCGATTATTGTCACAGGCAGTTGGACCTCAGGTGAGAACGGGGCGGCGTTAACTTCATTGGCCTTCTCATCGGCTCTGCCTATGGGTAACTATATTGTTGCTATTGCCCTGTCTGTTTTCGCTTTCACAACCATTCTGGGCTGGAGTGTTTACAGTGAAAAGTGTGTTCAGTATCTGCTTGGTGTTAAAGCGGTGAAGCCGTTTAGAGTGGTATGGATTCTTGTGGTGCCTCTAGGGGCTATTAGTTCACTGGATTTCATCTGGCTGTTGGCCGATACCCTTAATGCCATGATGGCGATACCTAACTTGATCGCCTTAGCGTTGTTAAGTCCTGTGGTATTTACTCTGACTCGTGAGTTTTTTATCAAAAAGCGCGAGGAAGATGAGAAAGCCAAAGCTGGTGCTTAACTCAGTGAGCGATATTTGAAAATAAAGCGCCGAAAGGCGCTTTTTTGTAGTTATACCAATCGGTATAAGACTAATTAGTTGATTGCGCCAAGTACTTGGTCATCTCTTGTGCTGGTACCATCCCACCACCTGTTGCCCACACTAGGTGAGTCGCATTGGCCATCATCTCAGGTGTTAGGCCCATACGCGATTGATAGTTGCTATCGTCACTCACTCTAAGTGCCCCCGGCATACCTGCAAGTGCCGATGGTTCAAGCTTGATGCCCTCACTTTCAGCTAATAAGCCAAGTAGATCATACATATGCTGATCGCTTAAGGTGTAGTAGCCATCTAACATTCGCTCCATGGCGCGGCCAACGAAACCTGAAGCACGGCCTACCGCTAAGCCATCGGCTGCTGTCACGTTGTCGATACCTAAATCTTGCACCGCGATTTTGTCGTGCAACCCCGTGTGCACTCCAAGTAGCATACAGGGAGAGTGGGTTGGCTCGGCGAAGAAGCAGTGAACGTTATCAGCAAAAGCTAGCTTAAGACCGAATGCCACGCCACCAGGACTGCCCCCTACACCACATGGAAGGTAAACAAACAGCGGGTGCTCGCGATCAACTTTAATACCTGCCTCATCAAACTGCGCTTTTAAGCGCTCACCAGCGACCGAGTAGCCTAAAAATAGCGTGCGAGAGTTTTCATCGTCGATAAAGAAGCAGCTTGCATCAGACTCTGCCGCTTTACGCCCTTGTTCAACCGCAACACCGTAATCTTGCTCATACTCATGTACGGATACGCCGTGGCTACGCAGCTTGTCTTTCTTCCACTGACGAGCATCTGCCGACATATGCACGCTCACCTTGAAACCTAGCTTGGCGCTCATGATGCCGATAGACATACCTAAGTTACCGGTCGAGCCAACCGCAATGCTGTACCCGTTAAAGAAGTGACGCATCTCTTCAGTGAACAGCATTTGATAGTCGTCTGACTCTTTCAATTTACCCGCGGCAATCGCCAGTTTTTCAGCGTGGGTCAGTACCTCATAAATACCGCCGCGCGCCTTGATTGAGCCTGAGATCGGTAAATGGCTGTCTTTTTTTAGCATCAGCTTACCGGCAATAGCTTGGCCGTACTTAGCTTCTAGCGCCAGCTTCATCTGTGGGATCTCAACCACCTCAGACTCAATAATGCCCTTAGATGCCACTGTTTCAGGGAATGCTAAGGTTAAGTAAGGTGCGAAACGCTGTAAACGTGCGCTGGCATCGGCCACATCAGTGCTATCTAAGCCTACATAAGGTAGCGCCTCGGCTAGACTGGTCGATTTGGTTTCAAACCAGCTAACCTCTTCAAGCTTGATAAGCTTAGTCAGCAAAGGGAAGTCGTTTATCAGTTGCCTAGTGTTTATCTGTTGCTTAGCATTTATCATTTCAGTTTCGTTTTTAGTTTTAAAAAATATGGTTAATCCAAACGCTTATTGAATCGTAGTGAGGCGATAATAATCCCAATCACAGTAAAGCCCACTAACCAGAGTGTATCGAAGGGCATATCGCCTATCTCTCCCCCTCTAAGTACTACGGCACGAATGATCCGCATAAAGTGAGTTGCAGGTAAGATCTCTGCAATCCACTGGGCGGGTTTTGGCATGGCTTCAAAAGGAAACATAAAGCCTGATAGTAAGATGGTAGGCAGTATGATAAAGATGGTCATCTGCATCGCCTGTAATTGAGTTCGAGCTATGGTCGAGATAATTAGCCCTAAGGTTAAACTGGCGGCGATAAAGAGCAAGGTGCCCATAAGCAGTTGTGCTAGAGAGCCATTTATCGGTACATCGAAGATAAAATGCCCCAGCCCTAAAATAATAGTCATCTGGATCAAGCCCACAATAATGTAGGGCAGAATTTTACCCAACATTAGTTCAAGAGGCTTGATTGGGGTGGTGATCAGTAGCTCCAGATTGCCCTTTTCACGCTCGCGGACGATGGCTGCCGAGGTGAACAGGATCATGGTCATTGTAAGGATAACCGCGATTAGGCCTGGCACGATATTAACTGCAGATCGCTGCTCAGGGTTGTAGAAGAGGGCAACCTCAAAGGTGGCAGGTTTTTGAGTATTGATGCCTGTTATCTGATCCAGCGGCATGTTTCTCAGCTGCTTCATAGCACCAGCGATCATGGTGTCTGAGCCATCGACTATCCACTGGCCTAAGGTTTCATTGTTGGCGAGTTTTTCGGTGAGGTTAGGGGGTAAGATAAGTGCGGCTCGTACCTCGCCACGGGTGATCGCCGCTTCCGCTTCTGTGCTTGTTTTATAAAATGCCTCGACGGAAGCAACTTGGGTCACTTTAATCGCTTCGACTATCCATCGACCTGCCGCCGAGTCACTTTGATCGACGATGGCGACGGGCACATTGCGAACATCGGTGTTGATGGCGTAGCCAAAAAGCAGCAGTTGGATCAGTGGGATCATGACTACCATTCCAAAAGTAATACGATCTCGCTTCAGTTGCCGGATCTCTTTGACGGTAATGGCTTTTATTCTGCGGATACTGTTGGTAAATGACATATTACACCTCCGCCGAGATTATTGGCGAGGAAGGCTGCTGGCCAGTGACTGTCACAAAGACATCTTCAAGGTTAGGTGGGGCGAGCCTTATCTCTGCTTGTTTTAAATCTGGCCTAGCTTGTCTTAGCCAAGCATTGGGATCGGTGACTCTATTGTCGACTAAAACCCGTAAGCGAGAACCGAGCTGAGCTGCTGATTTGATCTCTTTAAAGGCGAGCAGGGAGTTTTTAAGCTCCCTTAGGCTAGAGTGACTCACTTCGAGCACATTTACGCCCATCTGCTGCATCAAATCATTGGGGCTGCCATCGGCGCGGATAAAACCTTGCTCCATAATCGCAAGGCCATGGCAACGCTCCGCTTCATCCATATAGTGGGTGGTGACCAAGATACTGGTCCCAGTCTCTGATAGATCGAACAGCTGCTCCCAAAAATCACGTCGGTTTTGTGGATCAACAGCCGAGGTGGGCTCATCAAGAAACAGTAGTTCAGGCTCGTTAAGGCAGGCGCAGGCCAGTGATAGTCGCTGTTTTTGTCCTCCGCTTAAGGTGCCAGCAAACTGATGTTGCTGTTTGAGTAAGTTATAGGTGCTGATCAACTGAGATATTTTGCTACGACTGTCATTGGGACTCAGGCAGTAGATCTGGGAGATAAACTCTAGGTTTTCCTTGACGGTGAGATCCTCATAGAGGGAGAACTTCTGGGTCATATAGCCTATTCGTAACCTGAGTGCTTCGGCTTGTTTTGGTATTGACATGCCTAATACTTGAATGGAGCCCTCTGTGGGTGTCAGCAGGCCAGTTAACATACGAATGCTGGTGGATTTACCACAACCATTAGGTCCAAGAAAACCATAAATATGCCCCTTAGGCACTTGCAGGTTTAGATCCGATACGGCAGCCAGCTGGCCGAACTTCTTAGTGAGCCCCTTAGCATCGATAGCGAGTTCGGAGGAGGGACTTAAGTTACTCATTATGGTAGCTCCACTTGTGAAGGGATCCCAGTTGGCAGTGTGTCGGCATCGCTGCCGAGATCAACTTCTGCTAGAAATACAAGTCGCGATCTGTCTTGTTGGTTGAGGGCATAGTAGGGGGTGAATGCCGATTCTTGGCTGAGTCGGCGCAGGGTGCCGATAAAAGGGGTCTCTATACCATCGACTCTTACTCTCATCTTTTGACCTATGGTGAGTTTTGCCATGTAGGGCTCAGGGACATAGACGCGAGCATAGGGAGCGTTATCGGCTTGAATGGCAACAATGACCGCGCCAGAGGGGACGCGTTCGCCTAAGTTAAAAGGCAGGCTGTCCAATCGACCACTTCGTGTCGCGATAACACTTAAATCATCTAAGGTCTGCTCCTCTAATGAGAGGTTAGCGATACTAGCATCCAGTGCGGCTTTGGCCTGATTGATATCCTCAACACGTACTCCAGCTATAAGTTTACTTAGGTTCTCTTTGGCAACTATAAGTTCTGCTTGAGCCTTGTCTTTGTTAGCTTTTGCTGCGTCTTGAGTGGCTTGACTGGTGAGTTTTTGCTTGAGCAGACTTGAGCTTCGTTGATAGCTTTGATTGGCTTCGACTAGCGCAGCTTGGGTACGGGCAACATTGGCCTGTGCACTGGCGATATCTTCTGGTCTCTCGCCATTAGTTAGCCTTAGCAGGTAAGACTCAGCCTTACTCACTTCGGCTTTGGCGAAGGTGACTCTTGCCAGTTGCTTACGGTTATCAAACTGAACTAAGAGCTCACCTTTTTCTACCCGGTTTCCCTCTTTTTGGGGCAGGGCTGTGACGATTTCACTGACGGTGGCTCTGAGTAACACCCGGTCACGCTCTAAGGTGCCTAAAGCTTGGTTACTCACCTCTCCCTGACAGGCTGTCAGGATAAAGGGTAACAGCATAAAAAGTAATGGTTTCATCTCAAGCTCCTTGCTCTCGATAATCTATGCCCAGATATTAGTTATGACAGATATGGCACAACAAATATACATTGCCGATCACGCTTATCACTATCTTAGTCGCTTCACTCCTGGGGAGTGTCCGCTCCAGTTCTTGTAGGCACGGAAAAACACTCTGACATCACTAAAGCCAAGTTCGACCGCTATCTCACTGGCTGATAACTCACTGCAAGTAAGCCAGTAGTCGGCCATCTCATGACGAATATTATCCACGAGAGTTTGGTAACTTATTCCCTGCTTTAACAGTTTGCGCTGTAGGGTTCTCCCTGTGAGGTGAAGCTGGTCGGCAACTAACTCCCGGCTTATTGTTCCCTGTGGAAGAAGCTGGCGGATCACCCGAGCGGTAGCCAATTGCAGTTGATCGCCGCTGCCCATATGTTTGAGCCTTTGCTGCGCGTTAGCCATCAATTGCGGCAGGCGGCGATTATCGCCGCTGGGAAGTGGGCGAGTCAGCAGGGCTTTGTCGATAAGGATGGCATTTTCACTCTGCTCAAATAGAACAGGACAATCAAAAAGGGCTTGATACTCCTTGGCCTCCTGAAAACTAGGTTGAGATCTCTGTAGCTTAACCTCAACTGCAGTTGCGCGGTTATCCTCCATCAAAAAACGAGCGAAGTTGACCCAAGAGGCCAACACATTATCGATAAGGTGAGGGATAACCAGTGGGTGACTATATTGGCAGTGCCACACCATCTTTAATCCTTGAGAATGCTCCCTTAGCTCTGTGATCCCCATATCCCCTACAAGCTTCTCAAGCGGCATCGCTTGTTTGAGGGCTTGGGCGAAGTTATCTGAATTTAAGCCTATCTGCCCCAAAATAGTGAAGCGATCTGGCTGAATAAAACGGGCGCTGTAGAGGCCAAAAAGTGGATGCTCTGAGTGCTCAATTAGGTGGTGAAGTAGCCGTTGAAACCGCTCACCATCGATGCGGGCATCTGCGTCATAGAGTGTGGCTTTATCTATACCAACCAAAGCAAGTGCCGCGGAAATATCAACCTTGCAATGCCTCGCTGCCTGCAAAAACTGTTGTACAGGCGGCATAGAGGTGGTGCCCAGTGATGGAGAAGAGGGCGCTTTTATCACTGGCATAGGCTGTGTCTCCATCGCTCGTTTAATGTTCATCTTGTCCATATATGTCACTGACAAAATGTTGCGATATTGTAGGATAAATTTATCGCTATGCAAATGGGTCAATCATTATGGGTAAGTCACAACAGGATAATCGTCAGTGGAATGGGTGGGGTGATAGGGAGAAAAGTTTAGCGCTCACTGCTGATGGCGCGAGTTTTATCACTGAGACTTTAGGTCTAGCGACCCCTTTGCCCGTCGCAACTTTGGATGAGGTGCTGGCGAAAGTGCCTAAGTCTCGTCTCGATGAGAGTGATCTTTATACCTGTGATGCCGAGGTGAGAGTGCGTCACGCTCGTGGTCAAAGCTTGCCAGATTGGTTGGCGATGAAGAGCGGTGAGTTTAACCTTTTTCCAGACGGGGTGGCTTTTCCCAGAAGCAGTGAAGATATTCGTATCTTAATGGCTGAAGCCAAAGAGCAAGGGTGGCAACTGATCCCCTATGGCGGCGGCACTTCTGTGGTGGGGCATATCACTCCAACTGTTTCAGATAAGCCTGTGCTAACCATCTCCATGAGTAAAATGAACCGTTTACTTGATCTCGATAGGGTGGATCAAATCGCTACATTTGGCGCCGGCGTCAAGGGACCATTTCTTGAGTCTCAACTGCAAGCTCAGGGTTTTACCTTAGGCCACTTCCCTCAATCTTTTGAACTCTCGACCTTAGGAGGCTGGGTGGTTACTCGCTCTAGTGGTCAGCAGTCTTTAGGTTATGGACGGATTGAAAATCTGTTTGCCGGAGGGGAGATAGAGACCTTTGAGGGCAAGGTAGACATTCCAACACTTCCCGCTTCATCTGCAGGACCGGATTGGCGCCAATTGGTGCTGGGATCGGAAGGACATTTAGGAATATTAACCGAGGCAAAAGTGAGAGTGAGTCGCTTACCTGAAGAGGAGTTTTTTGGTGTGGCCTTTATGCCTAATTGGCAACAGGGAATCGCTTGCGCCAGAGAGGCGGTGCAACTGGGATTGCCTCTTTCCATGCTAAGGGTGAGTAATAGCATTGAAACCCATACTCAGCTCTACCTATCGGCAAATCAGACTCAACGTCACTGGCTGACAAAGCTGCTTTCGTTGAAAGGGGTGGGTGATGATAAATGCATGTTGGTCTATGGGATCACGGGCGATAAAAAGAGCAATAAGCAGAGTTATAAACGATTGAAAGCGGTTATCTCTCAATTTAATGGAGTCAATACGGGTCAAAGCCTAGGTAAAAAATGGGCGCATAAGCGCTTCGCTTTCCCCTACTTGAGAGAGACGTTGTGGCAGATGGGCTACGCCATTGATACCTTAGAGACCGCGACTAACTGGTCAAATATTGCCCCACTTACAGAGAAGATTGAGCAGAGTCTTAGGGAGGGGCTGGCTGATAGCTCTGAATCGCCGGATGCACTGCAGAGTAAAGTTCACGTATTCTCTCATCTATCGCACCTGTATAGCGATGGCGCCAGTATCTACACCACTTACCTATTTCCAGTCTCAGCGACCTATGAAGAGACCTTTGCTCGATGGCAGACGTTAAAATCCACCACCTCACAGCTGATCGTTGAAAGCAGTGGAACCATCAGTCATCAGCACGGCGTTGGTGGCGATCACGCTGCCTACTTAGTGAGAGAAAAGGGCGAGCGAGTGGTCGACTCATTGCAAAACTACTTTAACGCTTTTGATCCCAGCGGCCAGTTAAATCCGGGGAAATTATTTAAAGGGATCCCAGCTAACTCTCTTCGAAGTCATGGGAAGCAAGAGCAATGAAAACCTTGACTCAGGCGGCCAGAGAGGCAAGCACCGCTATTGAGCACGGAGATGCTGAATATGATCTGATCATCATAGGCGGCGGGATCACGGGGGCTGGGATCTTCCATCTTGCAGCTAGCCAAGGTGCTAAAGTCTTGCTGTTAGAGCAGCAAGATTTTGCCTGGGGCACCTCAAGCCGATCTTCCAAAATGGTACATGGGGGGCTGCGCTATCTTGCTAGTGGTCAATGGAAGATGACGCGAGATGCTGCCAGAGAGCGGGAGTCTCTACTGACTGAGCTACCGGGGCTGGTTGAGCTTATGCCCTATCTGATGCTGCATAAACGGGGAGATTTTCCCTCTGCGGCGATTTTTCATCGAGTGCTCTCTGTCTACGACAAGTTGGCTGGGAGTCAACATCATAAACCACTCAGTATTGAGAAGGCTCGTAGCTGGTTATCTGAAGTGGCATTCGATGAGATAAGTGGTGTGAACCTGTTTGCCGATGGGGTGACTGACGACGCGCGTTTGGTGTTGCGATCCCTGCAAGATGGCGTATTAGCTGGTGGCCTGGCGCTGAACTATGCCAAGGTTAGTGGTTTTATTGAGGGAGAAAGTAGGATCTCTGGTGTCGAGGTTAGCGTAAACGAAGGGCAGAAGAGGCATAAGGTAAAGGCCAAGTGTGTTATCAATGCCGCTGGCTGCTGGGCAGATAAGCTGCATCCTTTAGCTCAAGGGGGATTAAGGCCGCTTAGAGGCAGTCATCTAGTATTGCCTTTTGAGCGTCTACCTGTTTCAGCCTGCATCACCTTCTACCACCCTCAAGATGGTCGCCCTGTGTATATCTATCCTTGGCAGGCCTGCAGTGTAATTGGTACGACAGACTTAGATCATCACGGGGATCTAGATTGTGAACCCGGAATAGCTCAGGAGGAGGTGGATTATCTATTGGAGTTAGCTAGGCATTATTTCCCCAAGCACAATATAGAGGAGGGGGATGTGATAAGCAGCTGGAGCGGCATACGTCCCATCTTCAGCGAATCCAATGATAAAGCACCGTCGAAAGAGTCCCGTGAGCATATTATCTGGTCTAAGCCTGGGCTTATTTCAGTAACTGGAGGTAAGTTAACTAGCTATCACCTGATGGCAAAACAGACCCTCGAGAAAGTCAGTGAACAGAGCCCAGAGATCTTTGGTGAGCTAAAAAGAGCTAAGTTTAGCCAAAGCGAGCAAGGTTATGCTGATAAGCACCTGAGTGGATATTTTGGCTATTTTGCACCGCAGGTCTTCGCTATGGTTAATTCAGATACCATAGGAGTCAGCCGTTGTCAGTGGCGAGAGCTTGAGTGGTCATTGGCTAATGAATGCGTCGAGCATCTGGATGATCTACTGCTGCGTCGTACACGGCTAGGGTTACAACTTGGAGCCGAAATTGTTCGTTACCGCGAAGCGATTTCGCGGCTGTGTTGTCGTCACCTAGGTTGGTCGAGTAATGAGGCGGATAAGGAGTGGAGCCGGTTTGAGCAGATATTTAATTCAAGCTATCAACTACCCACTCGGCAAGTGAGGGAAAATATCTGTGATGGATAAGAGTAAACAGCAAGATGAGCATGGGCCAGAAGCTGACTGGATCTTAACTATTGATAACGGTACTCAGAGTGTTCGTGCACTTATTTTCGATCTCCAGGGTCAATTGATCGCCAAGTCACAGATAAAGTTGATCCCCTATGAGTCACCTCAATCTGGCTGGTGTGAACAAAGTGGTGACTACTATTGGCAGAATGTGTGTGATGCTTGTCAGGCACTTTGGCTGCAAGGCATAGATAAAAGCAGAATTAAGGGCGTGTCGGTGACCACACAGCGTGGCACTATGCTGCCGTTAGACAGTCAAGGAGAGCCACTGCATCCAGCCATACTCTGGTTAGATCAACGTAAAGCTGAACCACTTCCGCGCTTAGGTGGGATCTGGGATCCCCTGTTTAAGCTGATGGGATTAAGTGAAACGATCGCCAATTTTAGAAGTCGTGCTCAACCAAACTGGCTCTATATTGAGAAACGGGAGTTGTGGAATAAAACCTATAAATTTGCCTTTTTATCTGGCTTCTTTCATCACAAGCTGACGGGTGAGTGGGCGGACTCGATAGGATCTCAGGTGGGCTATCTGCCCTTCGATTATAAGAAACACAGATGGGCACCTAAATGGGATTGGAAGTGGCGGGCGCTGAATGTCAGGCCAGATCAGCTACTGCCGCTGGTAAAGCCTGGAGATAAGATTGGTGAGGTAACTCAACTGGCAAGTGAGCAAACAGGGATCCCCCTGGGATTAACTGTGATCGCTGCCGCTGCAGATAAAGCCTGTGAAGTACTTGGTTCTGGCGGCCAAAGTGCCGATGTTGGTTGCCTAAGTTTCGGTACCACGGCCACCATCAATGTCACCATGAAGCGTTATACCGAAGCGGTGCGTTTTCTGCCTGCATATCCGTCAGCTATTACAGGTGCTTTTTGCAGTGAAGTGATGCTCTATCGCGGTTTTTGGATGGTGAGCTGGTTTAAGGAGCAGTTTGCTCATATTGAGCAGACGAAAGCCGAAGAGGCAGGAGTGGAAGCCGAAGCCCTGTTTGATGAGCTGGTGAACAGTGTGCCACCAGGTTCCATGGGGCTGATGTTGCAACCGTACTGGGGGCCGGGAGTAAAGCAGCCAGGCCCCGAGGCTAAAGGTGCCGTGATAGGTTTTGGCGATCTACATACTCGAGCCCACCTCTATCGTGCGATTTTAGAGGGGTTAGCTTTTGGCCTCAAGGAGGGGCTGGAAGCGATTGAGAAAAAGAGCGGCAGTAAAGTGAAAGAGTTGAGAGTCTCGGGTGGTGGCGCTCAAAGTGATGCTGCTATGCAGATCGCTGCCGATATCTTTGGCTTGCCAACGGTAAGGGCCCACACCATAGAAACATCTGGTTTGGGGGCTGCTATCGATGCGGCAGTTGGACTTGGACTCTACCCAAATTTTGAAACTGCCATTCAAGCCATGGTTCACGAAGGCGAGCGTTTTGAGCCTGATAGAGAACATTATGTGATGTACCAAAGGCTTTACCGAGAGATCTATCTTAATATCTACAATAAGTTACAGCCTTTTTATAGCAAGATTAGGGATATAACGGGTTACCCAGAATAGAGTCCGATTGAATGTTCGCAATGGATTTTTATGGTAAGTTTAGCTTTGTGAGCAAGTGTAAGATTATTGGGGCTGGGAAATATTATGTCTGAATCTAGGTCTTCGCCTAGATTCAGTCATCGAAAGGTGGCTTAGTAAAAGTCTCCACCCATGGCACGTTGTAGCTCAGCTTCGGCTAAAACATCTTCTAGACGCTTCTTAACGTTACGTCTACGCATTAAGTCATCCATCTCTTTTCTGTTTGATGGTTGAGCGATCGCTTCTATCTCTAAATCGTCGGGCACAAGGTCAATCATTTGAGCCATAACGAACTCCTTACTTGTTAAATACCTTTGGCATTTTGTGTTTGCTAACAGGTAAAAATGACATCTGAAATCCAGTCGGAACTGGTTGTTTAGTAACGCTAAAAGCTTAAAGTGTTTACTTAAATGGTAACGGAAATTTAAACTTCAATATTAGTAAGCGCTGATGAGGAAGATATCAGGCTATGCTGAGAAAAAGTGAGATCTATCTAGCAATTTCTGTAGAAGGCAAAAAAATTGTAAAATTGAGCTTTTATTTACTTTGAAAGGTAGTTAAATGTATATTATTCAGTGCCTTATTGCTTAATTGCAAGATGAGCGCCTGCTTATTTAGTAGGCGCTCATCTTGTTTTATCTCACAATTTTAGATCTTGGTGTTCTTGGGAGCCAGCTTTAGTTATAGCTCGAAGCTATAGCTATAACCGATAATAATTTTTGCATCGTCACCGTTAAGATCTGTATCGCTGACGGTGAATGAGACTTCACCTATTTCAGTCTCTTTATTGAGAGAGAGGGAGTAGTCCGAGTAGCTATCAGTATCGAACCAAGCGGTGACTATATCCCCTGTTGAATAGCCGTAATGAGCGGATATTGATAGAGTATCAGAAAGTGGGATACTCACTCCTGCATCTAAATATCCCATATCTTCATTGTCCCAAGGCGTAGTAGCAACATCGCTGCCTGCATTAATAACATGGGAGTAGCTTAAACTGAACCATCTCCAGCTTATCGCCGCTTTGAGCTCACCAAAGTCGATATCAGAATCACTGTCTGGGTAAGCGTAGTAGAGGTAACTCACATCATAGCCAAACTCTTCAGCTATTGTTCCAGCATAACCAGCGTAGAAGTCCAGCTCATAGCTGGTTTCATCACCAAAATCGACATTTGATGCCCAAGTGCCAAGGTATAGACCACTTTCATGCTCATAGTCGACTCCTCCCTGCACGGCAACCGCGTCTTGGGTTTGGCTTACACCACGCCAAAGGTAGTTAGAGGTTGCGCCTATATTTGCGGTTACGCTGGCATCTACATAAAAGCTGGTTAATAAGCTTGAAGCCAATAGTGTGCTGCTCAGTGCTAATTTCATCTTTCTTCCCCATTATTTAGTCATTATTTTTGTAACTATTAAGTCGATTATGAGAAAGCGAGTTATATGCCAATCTTTTTATGGTTAAATATCAACTATTTAATTATCTAGAGCTGTTTTTTTGCACTGAGCTGGTGAGTTTATGGTGTAGGGACGCACTTAACTAGTGCAGTGAAAGGTAGAGGAGCTGACACAAAAAAACCTCCATTAGGAGGTTTTTATTAAAACGGAGAAAGGCGTTTTTAGTTAACGCTATCTTTTAGAGTCTTACCCGCTTTAAACTTAGGTACTGTGGCTGCAGGGATTTGAATCTCTTTACCAGTTTGTGGATTACGGCCAGTACGTGCGGCGCGACTAGAAGTTTCGAAAGAACCAAATCCAACGATAGAAATCTTATCACCGTTTTTCATTGCTTCTGTAACAGTCTCTTCAAAAGATTTTAGTGCACGTGCAGCTTCTGCTTTAGTCAGTTCTGCATGTTCAGCCATTTTTGCAACAAGTTCAGTCTTATTCATTTGAATAGTCTCTTCTTTCCGTAGATTTAATAATACCAATCACACAGTATTCGTAGTAATTGCTGTCACTAACATGCCATAAGATATTCAATATGGAAAGGGCTTTAAGCCCTAGAAAACCCCTTTCAGGTCAAAAACTGTGTAAAAAAACATCTTTGGGTCTTTATTGAATGATTGTTCAGCTATTTTTCTGCCTACTTACGGGTGTTTACGGGAGAGTTTTGCATTAATTAATCCGTACGGAGGACGATAAAGTGATAGTTTTTCATACTGTTTATGCTGAAATTAAAGAGAAAGAGTGTGACTAATGGCCAGTTTTGACGTGGTTTTATCTATTTTTATTAAAATTTATGTGTTAACACCTTGTGGGTTTTGTGTTGCTTAAAGAGTGGTTTGACGTTCTTACATAAAGCGATCCTCTGTCTGAAGATGTGCTGAAAGTGGGAACATGACGAGAGGAGAATAAAATAATTAATCATCTAACAGTTGATAGAGCAACTGCTTAACTAACTTAGGTTCAAAGGGTTTATCACAAAGTGCATTCACGCCAGCTTGAGCCACATTGGTTAGGTGGGCATCATTTGCTTCAGAGGAGACCATCAGTATGGGCACGTGGCACTGCTGGCTGTCATTGCGAATAAACTGAGTTAACGCCAGCCCATCGACACTTGGCATATTGTAATCGGTAATGACCAGATCAAACAACTTGTCTTGCATGATCTCTATCGCTTGGGCGCCATCAACAGCTTCGGTTATTAATCTAAGTCCTAAGTTTGAGATGGTACGTTTAATTATATTTCTTGCCATCTTACTGTCATCAACCACTAAAACTTTTAGATCATGTACATCAAAGTGGCTGAGTTCGAGCTCATCATCACTTAATAGATCTAACGTTGAGTTTAAGGCCTTAAGTAGGTGCTCTGATGCGAAAGGTTTTGGCAAAATTGCGACGACTCCAGCTTGCCTATATACCTCTAAATGCTCACGACGGCACTCGGATGAAACCAACATAAACTGTATATCTTCATATTTGGAGTTTTCTCTGACTTGCTTTAGGAGATCAAGAGCGGTTCCATCTTCGAAGTGCATGGCACTGGTGATGAGGTCTGGTTGGTAGCGGCTAATGATAGTGAGTGCATCAGTAATAGTTGTCGCAGTTTGAATATTACTGAAACCCTCTTCTGACAGCTTACTACTGATGATTTTTCTCTGCGTATCTGACGCTTCTAAAAGCAGTATCGAAAGTTCACTAGGTAACAGTGTGCTCATAGTCTTAATGCTCAATAGGTGGAGATGAATACCTGTCTGTATAAAAGCGTGTTCGCTTAACAATTCACTTTCTTATACTGATTGATATTAAATATGGAACAAAATTAGACTAAACACAATGAGCGATTCTTAAGCTTTAATTTTCATTACCTTATATGAATAATTTTATTTATTTTCTGGTGAAGGGCGACCCTCAAGATAGCCTTTGGTTGACGTTGAGAAAGCGACCCAAAACTGAAAGGCCAGTAATAAACCCGCTGTGATAGCGATTAATGGCACAGGTATCTCATGATTGTTGAATACGACTTTGACATCTTCAGGTGAAACTTGATAAGCGATAATTGCTGTACCTGCAAGTGCGGTGAGGCCTAAAGTTTGGATAGCGAGATAGACCTTGAAAGCGATACCTGCCCAACTGGTTCTTAACGCTAAGCCGATAAGAACTGGAACAACCCCAAATGAGAAAAGATCGATCACTTGAATATTGATAGCTCGCCATATGGCAACCGCTGCCAGAACAGCGTACAAGAACATTATAATACCTAGGGCCAGTGTCGGTTTTTTCATTGCATAACTCATCAGGCTAAATATTTGATGAAGTGTAAAAAAATCAACTGACAGAGTCAAAGCTAGTTATTCGAAAAGGTCGAGGGAATTTTGCTGCTCTGGCGCGTTGAATTGTTTAGAATAGAGCTGAGATTATACTGATGAGAAAGATATGACCGAAGCAGAATTTTGGCAACTGGTGACCAGAAGTTCACCTGAGCAAGATCAGGGTAGCCTAGCTGATAATTTAAAAGCCAAACTTGAACCATTAACAGATGGTGAATTAGTCGAATTTGATAAATTTTTTGGCCAACAGATGCGTCGCTCCTATTTCTGGTCCATGTGGGGAGCCGCCTACATTATTACGGGTTGTGATTCTGAATATGCCTTTGCTGAGTTCCGCTGTTTCCTGATCTCATTAGGAAAAGAGTGGTATGACAAGGTTATCGAAAGCCCTGATCTATTGGGAACTTTAGAGCAATGGCCTGAAAAGGATGGCTATGCTTATCCATTTTTAGATGAGTATGACCTTATTGCTGGGCAGATTTTTGAGGATAGAACTGGGGAGGAGCTGCCTTTTGTTCCTTCGGGTATGGCGACTCCTCAAGGGAAAAAGTTCTCAACTAAAAAGAAACTGTTGAAGAGTAACTATCCACAGTTGAGTGAACGTTTCCCTTTTTAGTTCATTCCACTACTTAACAAAAGCGAGGCCTGGCCTCGCATGTTATTGCTCGTAGCAGGTCTGTGACTTGTTGTCGTACACTCGGCCATGTTCATCACATATCTGAGTCATAAACTTATCTTCAGCCATCTCAAGTTCATCATCAAAATTTTGTTGCTGATTACTGATCATGCTCTTGTCTGACTCATCTTGTTGTCTGGCCAAAATATCGAAGTGCTGATCAACAGCTACTTGCTGCGTTTGAGTTAACTCATCTGCAGAGGCTTGGTTTGTAAAGGCAAACCCGACTAGTAAGGCCGCTATAATCGCAAATTTTCCTGAAAAGTGGATCTTGGTTTTTGAAATTGAGTGAGTCATAAATTACCCCCTAGTCATGATTAAATCTATTCACTAATTTAATGCGTATGCTAGCGGGTAAACCATGAACCTAAGCTGAATGAAAAGCGAGCAGCTCTGAACATACCTGAACGTAAATATAAGTGGCTCTGAGTGTAAAAACCGTAACGAGGTTGAGCTGAGATTAGTTCTCACATAGCCTTTCGTTGAGGTCTAAATGATACTCTTCACAATCGTTTTGTAGCATCTCAAGCTCTTCATCATCAAGCTGATGTTTAACTCTCTCTATCTGTTGATCCGCAGAGTCCTGTTGATTAATTTTTTCATACTGGGAAAGTATCTCTTCGGCAGATGTTAGCCCTTCAGTCAGCTCACTTTCGCTAGCACTTACCATAAAAGGGGAGATAAGCAGACTGAGAATTAAAATAGGTTTTAGGGTTCGTTTCATTGTTTCGCTCCTATATCAGCGAGTTTCACGGAAAATTGAAGTCGAGTTTAACAGGAGAAACTTGAATACTTACTGAACCTGCAACAGCTTGTTATTTATTTTCCATGGCTTCACATTGAAAGCCTTGTCGGCTCGAGTCAAAACGGCATCTGAGACCACACTCCCAAGGTGCTTGTTCGAATTTTGCGGAGGTTTCAATTGAGTATGCTCGACAGGAGGTATAATCGTTAAAGTCATCAAGTTTCTTATATCTGCCTGATTCATAACCTTGGGTATAGACAAATGAGGACCAGCTCTCGGGCTGCTCTTTTTGATTTGTGGGACCGATTAGGTAGAGGGTTACCCCCAAAGCTAGAAATATGACTAGAGTTAGCAGTGACATTTGCGCTGTTTTCATTTTATGAGTTTCATAATCTAGAATGAACTTAGTCCGCCATTCTATGTCTCCTTAAAGCATGGGGATACATTTTTTATCTAGATAAGCTAGTCTGTTTTTAATTTGTTACTGTTTTGTAGGTATGGCGTTGTATACAGCTGACTAGTCACTAATTGTTTTGCATTAAGCTAATGTTCAGGTTATTAATCGTACACTTTAATGCATAAGCTTAGTAACCGATAACCTTTTGGAGGTTCATATGAAGTTAACGTATTTACTATTAGCGGGAGTGATGGCTTCTGGTGCTGTTGTTGCCGCAGATGAGGCGGTAGAAAACCCAGTCACCGAGAAAGGGGTGGTGAAGATAGAATGGAAAGATCCTAAAAGTTTTCGCGATGTGAAAGCGGCAAGCGATATTCAGTCACGCTATGAGATGCGTACTTTTGAAACGCTGACCAAGAACTTAAACAAAGAGGCAAGCAAGATCTTAAAGCCTAATCAAAAGCTTGAGATGCAGGTGACCGACCTTGATCTTGCCGGCGATGTGAGACCCACTTTTGGTGCCACCACATCAGATATTCGAGTCATTAAGGATATCTACCCACCACGTATTACCTTTACCTACACGGTTACTCAAGATGGTAAAACTGTGATGGCTGGTGATGAGAAGCTGACTGACCTAGGATTTATGCACTCGATTGGTCGTATGAACGAAAAGCCAACTCGCTATGAGTCTAAATTGCTGGCTGATTGGCTGAAGAAGTCTGTCGCGCCGCAACTTTAATACCATACTCGACTATCTCTATTTTATACTGATTGAAACTATAACAGGCTAAAGGAGCTAACCGCTTTTTTAGCCTGTTTTTTTGCATCCGCACTATAGATAGAAAGTTCATGGGCGTTTGCCCCTGAGGTAATAGCGGGTGAGAGTAGCCCAACACAGAGACCAATTAAGTCGAACTCACATGCTTGTCCTAAACGATCTTCGGCTTGCATCTTCTTAGTCTGCCAATGTTCATTGGAATAAAATAACCGCTTTTTTTGATCAAAATCGATAAGCACTTGCTGACAAACAGACTGTATATTTTTACTTGTGCTGATGATGACAAAGTCATCGCCACCCACATGGCCGATAAAGTTATCACTGTTGTGGTGTGACTCGAGTATTCCAGACACCTCTAAAATGACCTCATCGCCACGACAAAAACCATAGATATCATTGTAAGGCTTGAAGTTGTTAAGATCGAAGTAGGCAAGATAAAATGGCTTTTTCTGTTGCTTAAGTCGTTTTATCTCCTCCTGAATTGGAATATTACCGGGAAGCCCTGAAAGGGGGTTAGCGTGACGAGCTAGCTTAATTCTCTGCTCGGTTAGCAGCTGTAAAAGATCTTTGGTATGACCTATTCCTAGCAGTTTATTGTGACGCATAATAATAAACTCTTGTGCCATAAAGCTGCTGTTTTGTGCCGTTAAAGATTGGCTTACTAGGGAGATAGGGGAGGCTGCATCAACCGTGACAACTTGAGTATTCATCACCTCTATGGCGATTCGATTTTCATGAAGGGCACGGCCGTAGGGAGTACTAAATAGCTCCAGAAGTTGGGCGCGGCTGACTAAGCCTTGAGGCTTAGACTGCCCCAATATGACGATACTTTGTAGGCTGGGTTGAGCGATAAAGATATCGCTTAGCTGTTTTAACTTGGTCTCAGAGGATGCTGTTTCAGCTTGATTACAGAGGCTCTCTGCAGATTCTGCGTAGCGTATCTGCTTCTTTACTGGCTCTTGATGAATATGAGCTTCTATTTTACCGTTAGGATTTTTATCAGGCATACCAAGTAGATAACCTTGGCAATATACAATCCCAAGTTGTTTCAATATTGCCAACTCCTCCTGTGTCTCTATCCCTTCGGCAATCACCTGACAGGTTAGATTTTGGCAAAGCTCGATAATGGAGCGGACAAACTCCTGTTTCACTGTAGATTGATCTATCTGATGGATAAAGTGGCGATCTATTTTTACATAGTCTGGTGCTAGCTCAGACCAGAGGCGTAACCCGGAATATCCGGTCCCAAGATCATCAATGGCAGTAAGGAAGCCCTGATTGCGATAGTGGTTTAAACATGACTTTAGCATGTCGATGTCATCGGCTGGATACTGCTCTGAAAGTTCTATCACTACCTGAGAAGGTGAAAGCCCTAGCTCCTGTACCAGACTTAATGTCATCCCTTTTGCGTGGTTTGGTTCCAGTAAGGCTTTAGGTGAGATATTGATAAATAGCTTGCCAGCTAATCGCTTTGTTTTAAATTGATTGATAGAGATGCTACGACATAAACCCTCTAACTCGGAAAGTTTTCCTTGATTTTCAGCGGTTTGAAATAGTGGCACTGGAGAGTATAGAGGGCTATGGGCAGGTCCTCTGCTTAAGGCTTCATAACCATGTAAGCTATGATTATTAATATTGAAAATAGGTTGAAATAGAGCATCTATCTGTTTTTTCTCTATAACCTTATTTAGCTCTTTCCCTAGATTGATAGCAGACATGCTCACCTCCTTTATTTAAAACAGAGGGGAGCATATGACACTTGAGTGACAGTAAGATGACAAGCTTATGTTAAGTTGTTCACCGTACTATCTGTTGGCGGGCTTATTTAGCTTGATCTTTAAAGGCCTGTAGAGTCTGGAGTAATACACCCAGTTTTCTGACAAATTGCTCTAATGCTGCAGGAAGTTGTTCTGGATCTGTGGGTATTTTTTCAAGTTCGCTGGCTAACTCTTCAACATAAGGCTTGAATCGATTACTTCGTGTTGAAAAGCCTTCATCCTGTGTAAAGATGGTGTTGAACTTTGCATGGCCCGCTTTTTTTAGCTCGTCAAGCTTGCTATCTGCATCGATCGATTTGCGATAGGCTGTTTGTAAATTCTCTTTTAGTTGTTCAAGAACACGTGTGTGTGGCATAACAGCCTCTCATTCATAAAAATTAATTGTCGCGATTATAAGGGGCGAAGATGATAGCAACAAGTCAGTTGAAGTTAATACTTGCAGTAGTGTGGGGCGCTTGCGTAGGGATTAGTTTCTCTGTAGAGGCATCACCTGAGGATAGGCCGCCTTTTTATCAAGTTGATTATAAAGGAGAAACCTCATATCTGCTTGGCTCCATTCATATAGGAAAAGCGGATTTTTACCCAATGGCCCCTCAAATTGAATCACTGTTTGAGTCTGCGGGCTCTCTGGTTGTTGAGGCCGATACAACCAATGCCGATATCAATGCATTGATCAATAAATATGGTATTAAATCTGTGCCTGCGGATATCAAAACTCAAACTGCATTAGAGAGCTATTGCCGCCCTATGGAACAAATGTGTAGGGCGATGAGTGGGTTTGCGCCCTGGTTGCAATCGATGCAGTTTGGCGTGGCTAGGTTCGAAGCTTTAGGCTATACCGCAAACTATGGTGTAGAGCAGAGGTTTATCTCAAAAAATCGTGATAGACCACTTTTGGAACTTGAAAGCACAGAGTTTCAATTTAGCTTGATGTCATCTTTTGATGACAAAACTCAGTGGAAGATGGTGAAAGAGACAATAGAAGCACCTGATGATGAGATGTTGGCTTTAGTTGATGCGTGGCGAAGTGGCGATGCCACAGAGCTTAATGTTTTGATGGAGGAGAGCATGATCGATAACGGTGATGTTGAGATGGTCGAGAAGATACTCTGGCACCGTAATGTGGGGATGGCGGAAAAAATTGGTGAGTTAATGCAAGATAAACAGACTATTCAACCTCTGTTTATCTTAGTGGGAGCTGGTCATGTGGTTGGCCCTAAGAGTATTGTGCAGGAGTTGCTTAAGAGGGGGGCTAAAGTTAAGAACTGCTGGGAGCTTAGCTGTTTATGATAACTAGCAGCGTACTCTAAACTTAAATTACCCTATTTAAAATATGGTTTTGGACATTTACTTACGTCTGATTGGGGTAACAAGCGTTATCTTGTCTATACTTTCAGGTGCAGGTCTCTACATTTTATTTAATATCCGATACATTTCTTAGCTCACCAGCAAGGAGGCTGAATGACGGCATTGGTTATCCCCACATCCACTAAAGGCTTTGAAGAGATCCCAAGGAAATGGGACAACAAACACAATAAAATTGTTGCTCGTGTCGATCCCGGTGCATTTTATATCACAGCGCAAGATGAGTACGTGTTCACTCGACTGGGTTCATGTGTTGCAGCCTGTATCTGGGATCCTCTCCTTGGTATTGGTGGATTGAACCATTTTCTTTTGCCTGAAAGGGAGTTAAATGAGGATTGGCATGAGTTAATGAGCTTCTCGTGCCGATATGGCAACTTCGCCATGGAGCAGTTGATCAACGGTATATTGACACTGGGTGGTCAGAGACAAAGGCTAAGGGCGAAAATTTTTGGTGGAGCCCAGATGGGTAAAGAAACGGTACTGAATGTTGGTCGTTCAAATATTGAGTTTGTGAAAAACTACTTGCACATGGAGGGGATAGAGATAGAAAGTGAAGAGTTAGGTGGAGTTTGGCCAAGAAAGGTGCTCTTTCACCCCAATAGCGGAAAAGTATTACTTAAGCGTCTTCCTGCTAGCGGTATACGTGAGATGGAGAAGGAGGAGAAGGTTTACCTTAAAGATATTGTGAAGGAGCAGGCTGAAAGCAAGGTTGAACTTTTTGATTAAAGCTATGTAGTTGCTGGTTAATTTAGTCATGTTTTTCAAAGTCTGACCTTCTATCTTATTGATATATAAGTGTTAGCTCAAATCTAGGACAAACTTAATCATTTTGGGTATAATCGCCGGCTTGATATCAGGTAGGTGGGTTGAAATTTGAACGCGTCGGTGAGTGCAGAAAAAGAGTATTTGGTTGAGCTGAAGGCGATGCCTTCTCTGTTTTCTCTATATAGAAAGATCTTCTTTGATCGTAAGCCTGGTTGGGATAATCAAGCCCTGCCACAGATCCAAGTTAATACTCAAGGCGTGACGTTATCAACTAAAAAAGTGAGTGATTATGCCTCGGTCTGTGGATTTCAATTCGATGGCAAGTCACTACCATTGACCTATCTATATGTGATGGCGTTTCGTCTCCATGCCGTTATATTTACCCATAATGCGGTCACCTTCCCCCTATTAGGAATGATCCATCTCAAAAACAGTATCACTCAGCATAGACAGCTAAATGTCGATGAAACATTCGATCTAGAGTGCGTCTTGATTGGTAGTCAGCTTACCGATGCGGGGCTTGAGTTTGAGTTGGTCTCTAGAGCTAGGGTTGATGGTGAGTTAGTCTGGGAGTCACTCTCAACGTATTTGTATCGTGTTGAGAGTACGACACGTCGTGTGCGTCCACCTAAAGCGAATGCCATGGTTTGGGAATTGCCAGAGTCTTGGTCTCTAGCCGACGATCTCGGGCGTAAATACGCTAAAGCATCTGGTGATTATAATTTGATCCACCTGCATCCATTTCTATCTAAGCGATTTGGTTTTGAGCGTGTGCTTGCCCACGGCATGTGGTCTAAGGCGCGTTGTATTGCCCAGATGATGCCACAAATTGGTGAACGTCCCTGCAAGGTTGATGTAGCATTTAAATTGCCTCTATTTATGCCGGCAGATGTTAGCTTTGCTGTAGAAAGTAGCGAAGATCAATTAGTGTTTGAACTTCGTGATGCTCGTGGCCGCCGACCGCACCTTTCTGGTCAGATAAGTTTTCTATAAAGCACAAATGAATCGCTAGTGTAATTGAGAGGGCGCCGATGGCGCCCTTTTTTATTTATATTAGTATCAGGGTACGCTATGGCCTGTTGATGCTTCCCAAATACTAAACCACTCCTGCTTATCTAGTTTGATCTCTTTAGATTTTATTGCACTCTGTATTCGCTGTAGTTTACCACTTCCGATAATGGGTTTAGGTTTAGAGGGGAGTGCAGCTATCCAAGCGTAGATGATCTGACTGATATCTTGAGTTTGATGACTATCAGCAACACGGTGAAGTGCTTTCCTTAACCTGACTGCTTGAGCATTTTGACCCGTTATTATCTCTCCTCCCCCCAAACAGAACCAGGCCATAGGTGTGATCCTATATTGCTGACATTGATCTAAGGTTCCGTCATGCAGACTTGTCATATTTGCTGGCGATATTTCAACTTGGTTGGTCACGAGCTGAATACCTAGTGGGGTTAACCTAGATTGCAACAGCTCGAACTGTGTCGTGCTAAAGTTAGATACACCAAAATTCAGTACCTTACCTGATTGTTGAAGGTGTTTGAAAGCGTGGGCAACATCATCTGCATTCATTAATGGGTCGGGGCGGTGAATTAACAGAAGATCTAAGTGATCCGTATTGAGTCTAGTTAGTGAGTTTTCCACTGAGTTTAAAAGGTGATCTCTACTAGTATCATAGTGGTTAACGTAACGTTCGGGTGTCGAGTCAAAGGCGGGCTTAATACCGCATTTACTGATCAATTGTAGCTTTGAACGTAAGCTAGGTTTGAGTGATAGAGCTTCACCAAAAAGAGCCTCACACTGCATCTGGCCGTAGATGTCTGCATGGTCCATAGTCGTTACACCCAGCTCTAGGTATTGCTCAATTAATGCCAACCTTTGTTGTATAGAGTAATCCCAACTCGCTAACCTCCAAAAACCTGCGATAAAGTCTGACATCTCAAATTGGTTACTCATTATTACCCCTGCCCGTGATTCCTGTGAGTTTGATAGGATATTGATAATATATTGATTTGGATTAGATCACATTTTTTTGATTTAGATTTATAAAAGTCTAATTAAGCATCATAAATGGATTTTAGCTATTTTTCTTCTCCTTAGGATCGCCTAATATTCGACGCAATTAAAAATATAATTCCCTACTCTTCTCTATTTAAAGGAGCCAAAGAATGCTCACGGATATTGAAATCTCTCGTCAGGCTACACCTCAACCTATTAGCGATATTGCCAAGAAATTTGGTATTAAAAAGGATGAGTTATCTCAGTTTGGTGATGCTAAAGCTAAAGTAAAGCTCTCTATATTGGACCGTGTTAAGGACAATGTGGAGGGGAAGTTAGTGATAGTCACTGCGGTAACGCCAACTCCATTTGGTGAAGGTAAAACTGTCACGAGTATAGGTTTGACTCAAGGGCTAAATGCCATTGGTAGAAAAACCTGTGCTTGTATTCGTCAGCCCAGCATGGGGCCTGTTTTTGGCATTAAAGGTGGTGCCGCTGGAGGTGGTTACTCTCAAGTTATCCCAATGGAAGAGATGAACCTCCACCTCACCGGAGATATTCATGCTGTTAGCAGCGCGCATAATTTAGCGGCAGCCGCTATCGATGCAAGACTGTTTCATGAATCAAGATTGCCGGCTGATGAGTTTACCCAGCAGTCGGGAAGTACCCCTTTAGATATCGACCCTGAGCAGATCCTTTGGCGTCGTGTGGTTGATCATAATGAACGTAGTTTACGCAACATTACTGTAGGTCTTGGTGATATCAATGGCCCCGTTCATGCCTCTGGTTTTGATATTACCGCAGCTTCTGAGTTAATGGCTATTTTGGCGCTCAGCCATGACTTAAAGGATATGCGTAAACGTATTGGCCGTTTAGTGCTAGCACTAGATAAACAAGCTCAGCCTATCACTGCGGAGATGCTAGGGGTTGCAGGTGCCATGACGGTGATTATGAGCAGTGCCATCGAGCCAACTCTAATGCAGACTTTGACTGGGGATCCCTGTTTAATTCATGCGGGCCCCTTTGCCAATATCGCTCATGGTAATTCATCGATTATTGCGGACAGAATTGCGCTCAAACTTGCAGACTTTGTAGTCACAGAGGGAGGTTTTGGCTCAGACATGGGCTTTGAGAAGTTCTGTAATATCAAAGTGAGAGAGTCAGGAAAGGCTCCAGATGCAGCGGTTTTAGTTGTGACGTTGAAAGCGTTAAAAGCCAACTCGGGTATTGAGTCTAAGCAGGATATTAACTTGCCTGATCAAGCTCGTTTAGAAGCTGGATTCCTTAATCTTAAATGGCACATGGATAATGTCAGTCAATATGGCGTTCCTGTCGTGGTAGCGCTTAATCGTTTTCCTAGTGACACCCAAGAGGAGCTTGAGTGGTTGAAGAGGGAAGTGATGTCAGCTGGTGCCTTTGGTTGCGAGATTAGTGACGCCTTTAGTTTAGGGGCTAACGGAGCCGAAGCTTTGGCTCGCAAAGTTGTTGAAGCAACCGAGCAAGACTCTGATTTTCATCTGCTCTATTCAAGTGATGCAAGCATTGAAGCAAAACTGCTCACCATCGCTGAGTCTGGATATGGTGCGAGGGGGATCGTTTTATCCGATGAAGCTAAAGCGCAGCTGGAGCAGATCAAAGCCATGGGGCTTGATAATCTGGCGGTATGTATCGCTAAGACACCACTCTCAATCAGCCATGACCCACTGCTAAAAGGTGTGCCTCAAGGGTTTGAACTACCTATTGCCCAGTTAAAGATAAATGCTGGTGCTGGGTTCATTACCGCTTTAGTCGGTAAGGTGATGACTATGCCTGGCTTAGGGATTAAACCTGGTTATCTTAATATCGACATCAATGAGCGGGATGAGATTGTCGGCTTAGCTTAACAGCGTTTGAAATTTACCGTTTAAAAAAGGGGCCGGATATCAGATCCGGCCCCTTTTTAGGTATAGACTTATACGCTTTCTTGATAGATGTGAATATCGCGCTGAGGGAATGGAATACTGATATTCTCAGCATCGAAACGCATCTTCACTGTGCGTGTGATATCCCAGTAAACATCCCAATAATCTTCCGGTTTGGCCCATGGACGAACAACGAAATCGACAGAAGACTCACCTAGAGTGTGTAGCTTAATCGTAGGCTCTGGTGTTTTAAGAACCTTAGGATGTGCCATGATGATCTCATTCAGTACCTTCTCTGTCTTCTCGATATCATCGCTATAGCCAATACCAAAGGTCATATCTACACGTCTTTGATGCTCGACAGTGATGTTGTTGATGGTATCACCCCAAATCTTGTTATTTGGAATGATAAGTCTCTGATTGTCCAGTGTCTTAATTGTGGTAGACACTAAGCTCATATGGCTGACTTTACCTGTTACGCCAGCTGCATTGATCAGATCGCCAACATCATAAGGACGGTAGACCAATATCATCATGCCAGATGCAAAGTTAGATAGAGTATCTTGCAGTGCAAAACCGATAATCACACCGGCCACACCGAAACCTGCTAGCAGAGGCGCTAACTCGATCCCCAGTTGAGACAGGGCAATTAAGACACCTAAAGTGAAGGTTGCCTTGCCTGAGAGTGAGATAAAGAACTCTTGAAGTAGCACGCTAAACTTAAGCTTTGAGTTACTGACGGCTTTTCTGACTAACTTCTGAACGGCTTTACCAATCAAAGAGGCTGCCACTAAGATCAGAACAAAAATAAACAACTTAAAGACGATCCCTGGACCATTCTCTATTAAGTAGTTTTGTGCAGATGTGAGCCATTGCTCGAATAGGCTGCTGGCTACATCGATATTAAGCACATCTTGGGTGATATCCCCTGAACTCTTAAATAGGGTCTCCTTCATGTCCGCTGTATCTTGGCCTAAAATATCGAGGAGATGAATAGCAACACCTAAGCTTGAACTGGCGTAAGATAAGCGCTCTTTGAGTTCAGTGACATTGAGTGTTTGCTCTGCTGTTACATCTTTACCCGCTAGACTGACCTCTTTAACCGCTTGCTTTAACTTATCTTGGGTGTACTGAACAAAGCTATTGAAGCCGTCTGCTCGAGCGATAAGATTCTTGGTCAGCTGTGCTGTTTGGTCACCAGTATCTAGCTCTAAAGTCTTCGCCCAGCCAAGTACGTCCAGGTAAGCTTGTAACTGTTGATCACGCTCAGCTTCCAACATCGAAAGTTGCATCATGATCTTGTTATCATCGCCCTTACCAAGTTGTCCCTGAAGAGTCGCAATCTTAGTCTTGAAGTAGTTATCGACTTTACCGATAAAGATAAGGTGACTTTTAATGATTGGGCTAAGCATCTCTTTATTAAGAGCAGGCTCACTCATCAGCTCTTTAAGCCTTTCATGAAGCAGTTCGGTATTCTGCTTAATCTTATACTCAGTAAAGTTGGTGAGTTCACCGTGGGTTTTGCTGAGTAGTGCGACATCATGCTGAATAGAGGTTTGTAGTGATATCAGTTCACTGGATGTATCTGCTTGGGCTGGTAAGCTACTAAGCCCTACAATAGCAAGCATTATCAAGGCGATTATGCGATGCATAAATAAATTCCTAAAACAAAAATTTTCGCTATTTTATCCCCACTTCACCTTAGTGTAAATTCCCTTATTCAATAGGGGTTATTAGCAAAATGTATAAATAATTTTTCTATTGAATATTCTGTTAAACTTCACGCTTATTCCGCAAGTTCTTAAAGAGAGTCAAGCTGTGTTGTGTGCCCATTGTAGTAAGTTTTTTGGTGTGAATGATGTTAAAAATCAGCGTGGTAAAGGCTTTGGTGCGCAACTCCAATGTCCCCATTGTGATGCTTGGCTTGGGAAGAGTCCTCTGCTATCTCGATTTAAGATGTTAGGTTTTTATCTTGCCGTTGTGGCATTGGCTTATGGTTATTTCACACCTGAGATGCGCAGTTTAACCACACCGATAGCCATTTTAGCTGTGATGGTCTTGTTGGTTAGCCATATGATGGATCACTTAAAAGTGGTTGAAGCACCTGAGAAACTTGATATTGATGATAGTGAGCATAGGCAAAAATATCGTTAACATAGCAACAAGGGCTATGCCTCTAAATTATTGAAGGAGATGAGTGCACTTATCTTTAGCGAATTAAAATCAATCTCATTGATCTACCTTGGTAGCCCAGACATTTAGCTGAAAGCACCTAGTTTAATGACGCTTATATTATGTAATATTAAGCTAAATATCGGTGCTCTCAAACCTGACTGTCAGGAAAAGTCTCTTATCGGTTATTCGATAACCTGAACTTGCGCTTCAAGTGCCATATCTACGTAGTAGATCCCACCGCCAATCGCGATGAAGAAAAGCGTTGTCCAAATGATCATTTTGCCGTTTTCACGTAGGAACTCTAACATTTTACATTACTCCATCTAGGTTGAGTGGTTAAACCATAGGTATGAATTGGTGGACGCTATGTGTTAATTTTAGTCATCTGTCCTTAAGTCAGTATTAATTTAACAGAGAAATAAAGTGACCTTAGTCCTGTTTATATCAGGGTTATTTACTAAATTTAATGGTAAATACGAACTATTTTTATTATAGGTGTAACTTGACTTAGGTTAGCGTTTGTATCAAATTGAACGCGTTTTTGTTTAGTTTAAGTGTTGATGGTGTTTTTTTATGGTCAAAAATAGCGTTAGACGAGGTATAGCAATATGGCTTTCAGCCCTATTGATCTGCCTGTCGTTTGCCGCTTCTGCCCATAGTGTTGAACATATCAATGATGGTGGCGCACAGAATCACTGTACGCTCTGTTTTCATAAACATCAGCTAAACAAACTACTCCCTACTCACCATTTTGGCTTGGCTGTGAGTCTTCAAACCTTTGAAGTGAGCCTAGTTAATTTTGATGAAAAGATCTCTCAACATACCCGTTTTTTCAACAGCCGCGCCCCTCCTGTATCAGCTTAATATCAATTTCCAGCGAATTTAGAACTGCTCTATTTCTGTCTGCCTATGGCTGGCTCAGAAAATAGAGTCACCCTGTAGATGCATGACAGTGCTTGGCAATCCTATTATCTGGAGTGCTAGCTGGGTGTATCTAACATTCTCTGGTCAGATTGATATCAATTACATGATTTAGAAATATCGATTAACTATTTTAAGTTTTTGATTTTATTCACTGTTCCAAAGAGAACAGAGAATGGCTGTATTTTGGAGAAACAAATGAGAGTTACTAATTTCCGCGTATCACACGTGGCTGCTGCCTGTGCACTAATTTCTACTTCAGCTTTTGCTGAAAATCCGACACTGACAAACCCAGCGATTAGTGCCGTACTTGACGGTTACTATCAAAATACCGAGCGCCCTATGGCAGAGCGTGTTGAAGGTTTTGGTTTAGGGCATACCGAGTTAGCCCTGAGCGCCAATGTTGATGATATGTTTTACGGTAAGTTAACCGCCGTTGTTGAGATACATGAAGGTGAAACTGAGCTAGGAATTGAGGAAGCCTTTATTCAAACTCTGGCTATGCCAGGTGGATTCTCCATTCGTGCAGGTCGCTTCCTCTCCGATGTGGGTTATCTGAATAATCAGCACGTACACACAGATGCATTTTCTGACAGACCTGCGGCGTACCGCGCCTTCTTAGGCAGCCATTATTTTGATGATGGTGTTCGTTTTAACTATGTTGCACCGACAGATCTTTATTGGGCGATGGGCGTTGAGGCATTTAAAGGTGACAGTATGCGTGCCGCCGATGAGCATAACGAGCGTGAGTATGAGGAGCTAGGTGTTTACACTGCTTATACTAAGTTCGGTGGTGATATCGGTGCTAACGGTTCTTGGCAGGCTGGCCTGAGTTATATGCGCAATGAAAATGGGCGCATGACAGCCGATGAGCATGATGATCATGAAGAGGAAGAGAGTGGACATGATCATGGTCATGAACATAGCCATAGCGCCCAGTATACAGGTGAAAATACCTATATTGCTGATTTCGTTTATAAATGGGCTCCCAATGGCAACTATAAATATCAACACCTGACGCTAAGTGGTGAGTATTTTAAGGTCACTGATTTTACGCCGCTTGAGGAGCATGGCCACGATGAGCATGATCACGAGCATGAAGTGGGGCAAGGCGTTGATGATCAACAAGGTTGGTATTTAAGTGGGGTATACCAGTTCTCACCTAATTGGTCTGCGGGTCTACGTTATGGTGAAGTGGAAACTCAAGAGATGCATGGCGATCATTTCGACCCTCAGAAGCTGAAAGAGACAGAGGTTAGTTTAGCTTGGCACCACAGCCATTTCTCAACGGTTCGTCTGCAATATACTAATCAGAAAGGCACTAACTTTGATGGTATCGAAGATGATAACGTCATTACTCTTCAATATGTTATGACTTTGGGGGCTCACGGTGCGCATCAATTCTAATCTAGCTAAAGCCGCTGCACTTGCGCTCACCCTAGGCTATTCGAGTCTAGCGAGTGCCGAACTGAATATTTTTGCTTGTGAACCTGAGTATGCCGCATTGGCGAAAGAGTTAGCACCCGATGCTAAGATCTATTCGGCGACAACGGCGATGCAAGATCCACATCAGGTTCAAGCAAGACCGAGTTTAATTGCTAAGATGCGACAGGCCGATCTCGCTATCTGTGCTGGCGCCGATCTGGAGGTAGGTTGGTTGCCTATGTTGCAGATGAAGTCATCTAATGCCAAGGTGAGATCGACGGATCAAGGGTTATTTTTTGCCGCCGATCATATCGATACTTTAGACAAATTGGCATCAGTAGATCGCAGCATGGGAGATGTTCATGCCCAGGGAAACCCGCATCTGCACTTCTCTCCACAGAGAGTCTTGAAGGTCGCTGAAGCCTTGAGTCAAAAGCTTATCTCCCTCGACCCTAGCTCCAAAGCGCAATACCAATCAGCTTTACGTGAGTTTAGCGCCAAATGGAATCAAGCTATTATTCAATGGGAGGCGAAAGCAGCACCATTAAAAGGTAAGAAAGTTATCGCTTACCACTCTAGCTTTCGATACCTATTTAACTGGATTGGCATAGAGCAAGTTGGAGATCTGGAGCCTAAGCCAGGCTTGCCACCTAGCAGCAGTCATCTTGCCAGCTTACTTAAACGTACCGAAGTTGGTGATGTGATGGCGATTATTGTTGCCTCTTATCAGAGCGAGCGAGGTGCCGAGTGGCTAGGGGAGCGTGCTAATCTACCTGTGGTTGTTTTGCCTATGTCAGTTGGTGGCAACAGCCAGAGTCAAGATCTGTTTAGCCTCTATGACAGTGTCATTGAGCTGCTGTTAAATTTAAAACAGTAATACCAATTAGCATAAGCCCTTAGTTTAGATCTCGGTGCTATCTGGGCCGAGATCGATTCTATTTACTTTATGAGTATTTATTATGTTTGATACTGACTTACTCTCAATCCTATTCCCCGCCTTTGTTGCGGGGATTTTGGTCTTGTCTACCCATGTGGTACTTGGTCAGCAAGTGTTGAAACGTGGCATTATCTTTATCGATCTGGCGATCGCTCAAGTTGCAGCTTTAGGTGCAATAGTGGCTCACCTTAACCATGATATTGAACATTTGCCCTATTCTCACGTGTGGATGCCTGCACTATTTGCGCTTGCTGGCGCGGGATTTATCGCATGGTTATCGAAGCGAATGGCTGATGAGTTAGAAGCGATTATTGGTTGTTTCTATGTGTTAGCGGCTGTGGCTGCTATGTTATTGCTCTCAAATGACCCCCATGGAGCGGAGATGTTGAAGCAATTGATGTCGGGTCAGATCCTCTGGGTTAACTGGTCTCAACTCATACTGCCAGCGAGTGTTTCTGCCTGTATTTTACTGCTTATCTCGATTAAACCTGCGCTGCTAGATGGACGTGGTTTCTATATCATGTTTGCCTTAGTTATCACGCTTTCAGTTGAGTTGGTCGGGGTCTATTTAGTCTTTAGTACGTTAATTTTGCCAGCTTTGGCTGTTAACAAGTATCAAGCTAGGTTCCGTTTGCCGGCCGCTTATGCCGTTGGTCTTGTTGGTTATATCTCAGGGTTGGTCTTATCTGCGAGTTTCGATCTTCCCAGTGGTGCGGCAATTGTTGCCACTTTGGCGATAAGTACCATTCTGTTTAGACTCGTTTTGGGTAGGAAAGCGCAGCCAGAAAAGAAACCAAGAAAAATTAATCCGGAATTAAACCAAGGTTAATATTGATCGACTACACTCCCTAGTGCTTGACGATGCTGATGGGTAATAAACGTTCAGGCTACAAGTGTAAAAACATTTTATTGAGTCGTATCATCTTGCTGGCTATACTGTCGCCATTGGTACCGAGGGAGTGAGTTGTGCTTTTAATCCTTAGATCGTTAGTTTTAGCAGTAATGTTGCTGCTAGCATTTGTTTTTGGTGGTCTTTTTTGTTTAATTAGGCCAAGACATCGTGACAATGTACACATGTTCGCTAAAATTTTCTCCTACGCAGCACCTGTATTAGGCATTAAGGTTATTGTACGTAAAGCAAACGTAGCGACAACTGAGCCTTGTGTGTTTCTGGCAAACCATCAAAATAATTTTGATATGTTTACCCACACAGCAGCCGTGCCTAAAGGGACTGTGAGTTTAGGCAAGAAGAGTTTGGCTTGGGTTCCATTTTTTGGTCAAATCTACTGGTTGTCAGGTAATATTCTTATCGACAGAAAGAACCGTAGTAGAGCCTTTGAAACGATGGCGCAAACTGCCAAGAAGATTAAAGACAAGTGTCTCTCTATCTGGATCTTCCCCGAAGGCACTCGCTCTCGTGGTAAAGGCCTACTGCCATTCAAGTCTGGGGCTTTTCATACAGCCATAGAGGCTGGTGTGGCTATGGTGCCTGTATTGGCATCTAATCAAGGCCATATCAAGTTGAATCGCTGGAATAATGGCGTGGTGATTATTGAGATGATGGAGCCTATTGAAACAAAAGGGTTGGCGAAATCTCAGGTTAAAGAGTTATCCAAACGCATCCATGCAATGATGTCGACTCGGTTAACTCAGCTGGATCAGGAAGCCTCCGCCTTAATGGCTAAGTAGCTCTGTTCAGCTTAGTGATAAAGCCTCCGTTTTATGGGGGCTTTTTTGTGTCTGTACTTGCCAATGCAAGCTTGAAGTGGTTTACCTTGGGTGTATAATCCCAGCAGATTTTTTTATTGGGAGTTATCTATGTCAATTGATCGTTTACTTAAGGCGCAGAAGCAAGAAAATCAGGAGATAGTAACAGCTATCTTAGATGATGGTTCTCATCCTGATGCTGAGTACACAATTGAACACCATTTCTCATCGAATAACTTTGACCGTTTAGAAAAAGCGGCTGTCGATGCATTTAAGGCAGGCTTTGAAGTCAGTGATGCTGAAGAGATGGAGCTCGAAGATGGCTCAGTTATCTACTGTTTCGATGCTATCGCTAATCATCTGTTAGATGTTGAGCTTCTGGATAAGGCATGTGAATCTCTGCTGTTACTAGCTGCTAAGCAGAAGGTGGATTATGACGGTTGGGGTACCTACTTTATCGATGAAGATGGTATGGAGATCCGTGAAGACGACTTTGAAGAAGACGATGATGGCTTCGAAGAGCAAGGTAAAAGATCTCTTCATTAATACCAATTGGTATATGATAGGTTGAATTATAAACAAAAATGCCCGTCAAGATGGGCATTTTTATTGAGTATCCACAACTGATTACTCCTGTTTATAGATAACGCACTTATTTCGTCCTGTCTCTTTGGCGGTGTAGAGAGCTTCATCGGCATAATTAAGCCACTGGCCGCTGTTCTCTAACTCATCTTGGATATCACATATTCCGATGCTAACCGTGACATTAATGGTTTGATCTTCATAGACGAGTGCGGTCTCCTCGATCTTCTTCCTCAGTCGTTCGGCAAATTGAAGAGCATCGGTTGCTGAGGTTTTAGCAAGTACCACAGAGAACTCTTCACCACCGTAACGACCTGCACAATCGGTTTCTCGTAAAGATTGTTTTAGGAGGTGGGAGATATGTTGAATCACTTTATCACCGATAGTATGACCGTAGTTGTCATTCACCTTCTTAAAGTCATCGATATCAAACATGACTAAACTGGTTTCATCACCGTAGCGAGCATGCCTGTCAAACTCTCTCTGCATGCACTGTTGCCAGTGACGGCGATTATGTAGCTGGGTGAGCCCGTCGGTTTGACTTAAGTACTCTAAACGCTCATTGGCGCCTTTGAGTTGCAATCTATTGATAGCCACATCGGTAACATCATAGACGATCATACTTATATGGGTTATCTGGCCTGTCAGTGATGAGAGTGGGAGCAGGGTGACATTTTGGTACATGAAGTCTGCTCGACCTGTGATGGGGCGGTAGTTTTTAAACTTAAAGATGTATGGACGCTGCTCCCAGCTAATAAAGGCACGGTTTTTAAGGAGAAATACCGATTCCATCTTCTGTTTTAACCAGGTGGATGGGAGATCGTCGAACTGTTCGAACAGGTTCTTATCTTTAATGGAGTTAGGAGAGATACCGCTATGGTTCTCCATAAATCCGTTCCAAAGCTGGATATTAAAGTTCTTATCAAGGACGACTAAGCCGACCTCAATGGTCTGAACCATATCGATCAGCCAGTGGAGTTCGTTCATTGCGCTTTGGTCATGTGACATAAACTAATCCAACTTATTCTAACAGGTAGCCGAGCTTAAAATTAAGCGTCGGTAGTGAGTCTTCAGTAAACAGTAGGAGAAGATCGCACTGAATATCATGATCTTCGATTCGATAGTTGATCTCCATCGCTAATGTTCTAGACCACTTTTCTGAATTATCATGGATAAGATCGTTTACGGTGCAGTGACGACCTAGTACAACAGGGTGGCTCTGGCTGAACTTCATATGAAGCTGTTCAGAGATCCCGTTGAGGAAAGCGCCGATCAATACATTGCCTGTATCTATCATCACCTCCATCTCTGTGTTGGTATCTTCTGGGTTCGCGAGTCCCATGAGTTTTGCCATATCTTTAAATGAGGAGTCATGGAATAGCAACAGTGCCTCTCCCGCGATGCCTGCGCCGATAAAGCCCTGACAGAGTGCAGACACTTTACTATGCTCCTCTGTGGCTTTTAGCGTCATGGTGAGCTCGCTAACTTCGAGAACATTAACATTAGGGATGGGGAGTAGAACGAAAACATCAAGCAGTTTGGCGAGTAGATCGGCGGCGCGTCCCATTGCAACATTCGCGATCTCTTGACAGGCATCACGAAGATCAACCTTGATCATTGGGCTATCAGCCACGCCTTCACCTAGGGCTATGGTTAAGATCCCATACTCTTGAAGAATATTGCTGATGGCATCGGCACTGACAGGTTTCTGAATAAAGTCTAATGCACCTAGTGCTTTAACTCTTTCATGTGCCTTGATCTGAATGTCGCCTGAGACAACGATAACGAGCGCGGGAAGATCTTCTCTTTGAATGATCTCTAAAACTTCATAGCCATCCATAACCGGCATATTGAGATCGAGAAAAACCACTTCGCCTTTACCGGCTTTAATCGCTTCGATCCCCTCTGCACCATTATTAGCAAAGGTAATATCGACCTCCCACTCTTTAGGGAGTGTTCTGGCCATCTGCTTTCTGGCAAGCGCTGAATCGTCACATATGAGTACTGGGATTGGCATTTTTCTATTAACATCCTAATCTGCCCATATATTCAAAGATAACACTTATTAGTGAACTCGCCCGTTCAATCGATGAAAAATATTGCAGTTTTTGTTTTTGTTTTTAGAGTTCAATCTAAGTGAAATCTTATAAATCTCTTCTCATTAACGTCGCTGTTATTTTATTTTTATGGACAAAAATTTTGAAAAGACAATTATCTTGTCATTTTCGATCTCACTATTGTCTATCACCATGACCGGAAAGGCTTAATTATAATGTCATTTTTTTGACGATAGTCAAACTTTCTTTGTATGTTATCTCTATTAGTTAAATATGCCAAATATGTTAATCTTGCTTCTGGACTGACCAGTGTTAATTAGGGAGAGCATGATGAGGCGGGAATTTGTACAACTAGAGATAGAAAAGGGAGTTGCGTATGTCACGTTGACTCGCCCTGATAAATATAATGCAATTAATTATCAGATGTTTAAAGAGATAGATAGTGTTATCTCTGAGTTGAAAAAAGATCGCGCTGTGAAGTTAGTTATTTTATCGGGCGCTGAAGGTAACTTTAGTTCGGGACTTGATGTAAAAAGCGTTATGAACTCCCCGCTACAAGCTGTTGGCCTACTGTTTAAGTGGCTACCAGGTAATGCCAACCTTGCTCAGAGGGTCTCTTGTGGTTGGCGAGCGTTGCCGATACCTGTGATTGCCGTTATTGAAGGCTGCTGTTTCGGTGGTGGAATGCAGATTGCGCTTGGTGCAGATATTAGGCTTGTATCACCCGAGGCTAAACTTTCGATTATGGAAGCCAAATGGGGGCTGGTTCCTGATATGGCGGGGTTAATATCACTGAGGGAGTTGGTGGGTAAAGACAGAGCCATGTTGCTGACCATGACGGCTAAGGTTTTATCGGCGCAAGAATCCCTCGAAGTCGGCTTAGTGACTGAAGTCGCTCAATCACCTATGGCACGGGCCAAAGAGTTAGCCGAAGAGATTAGTTGTACCTCTCCCGATGCCAATGCCGCTATTAAGATGAGCATTAACAAGAGCTGGACAGCCAGTGTCAGACAGCTTCTGTCTCGGGAATCAATCAGTCAGATTCGGCTGCTTATGGGGAAAAATAGAGTCATTGCTGCTAAGCGAAACAGTCAAGATGCAAAGGGGGTTGAACCTAAATCTGAGTATCGAGTTCGCCAATCTGGCTGGTGAATATCGATCACCTAACTGAAATAACATCGCTTTGGTAGTGAGTTCGATCACACTCTTTTTGTTTGATTATGGTCAAAGAGATAATAGTGATTAAGATCGGCTCAATTTTACTCTGTCATGGACTGTTTTACTTATGAGAAACCTATTTGAGCGCGTGCTATGGAGCAGTCGACTCTCGGTCATGTTAGGCGTGTTAGCCTGTATTGTAGCTGCATTTGTCATCTTTATCATGGGCTTAAAAGATGTGATTCATATGCTGGATCTTATCTGGAGCTATATTCTCACTGGCAGCCATGAGATAAGAAACGATCTGGTTATGGTGGTGGTTGAGATCTTAGATACCTTCCTACTTGGAGCGGTATTATTGATTTTTGCCTTTGGTCTCTATGAGCTCTTTATCAACAATTTGGAAGTTGCAGAGAAGAGCAAGGCTGCCGGAAAGATCTTAGTGATCAGCAGTATCGATTCTCTTAAGAGTAAACTCGGTAAAGTGATCTTGATGATGTTAATCATCAAACTGTTCTCCTATTTTATCGAGATGAAGCCCCAGAGCATGCTGGAACTTCTCTATATGGGAGTGATTATCGTGCTTGTAGCTTTAGCCTTGATGCTCACTAAAGATAAAAAGTAATCGCAATAGTTGATTGAGATTATGGGTAGGCCTTATTGATACGGTGGGCAAAGGCTTCTATCAGATCTAAACAGGTTTGCCAGGCACCAGCCTGATTCAGGTTAAGCTGCATCAGTTGTTGACTATAACGATAGGGCTCATTGTGAGGGGAGAGTAACCGGCGCTCAGTCACGGTTTCTTGAGAGGCATAATGGCCATCTGAAGATTGAATATCCAGTATTGGAATATCCAGTTCAGCCAGCTGTTTAGGTAGCGCCATATTTTCTGTCCTAGTGCTCATAAAGGGGTTGATGAGCACTAATATGTCAGGTTTAGGCAGCTTGCTCCTGCTCAGCATTGAGATAACAAATCCGGCTCCTTGGTCTGTGGTGATAAGAATTCGCTTACCTTGGTAGGGAGAGCCTATCTCATCGAGCTTATTCATTGTATTAACAATAAACTCCTCCTGCTTTTCTCGGATCTTGACCCACTGCTCCTTCGAGTATTGAGGTACCCGCTCACTACCATCCTTGTCATTGTTTCCCTCACCCGCTTTTGACACCTCTTCAGGAGAGGTGGCAAAGTTAGGTGTGGATACCTTATTGGGTGGCGTGATAGCGATACTGGCCCAGCCTGTATGGGGGAGCTCACGTCTTAAGAAAGCCTGTAATCCCGCTGAATCGGCTGTCATTCCCGGGTTAGAGAAGATGATGGCTGCACCTAGCTTCTTTTTCCCCATCCAGCTGCGTACCAAAACCTCTGATTTTTGTTGGCCTACATCGATGGAGATCACCTCCTCATTTGGAAGGTAGCTGTACTTTGGATTGCTTGAGTTAGGTTCGGCAGCCAAGCCTGCACTGCTTACTGCAAAGGTAAGAGCGCCTATAGATAAGATGTATCTAGAGAGGAGACTGAGGGCGTGGCTAAGATTCATCGAAAAGCTTCTTACGTGGGTCAACTGTGCGAGTAGGTTAAGTATAGAGTATCGAATAGGCAATAAAAAAGCCCCAAAACTATTTAGTTATGGGGCTTTAGAAAGCGAGGGAAAACTAATTATGCGTGGCTAACCAACACTAAACGTATAGCATCGAGCTGTAATACGGCTCCGTCTAGGTAGCCGTTAAGCTCTACCATCTGCTCGCGTAGGTGCGCTAGCTCCTCATCACGAATATTTGGATTAACCGCTTTTAATGCCTCTAAACGCTCCAGCTCACCGTTAAGTTGCGTGGTCATTTTAGCGCGCGAGCTTTCAGTCAGTAAGGCTAATTCGCTAGATGCAAACTCTTCACCTTTGGCAAACAGAGGGTGCAGTACCGCTTGTGATGCATTGACCAGCTTGCTGGCAATATGACGGTTCACGGCGCTTAGCTGTTTATTAAAACTCTCGTAATTGACGTTATCGGCTAAGTTATTGCCATTTTTATCCAGCAGGACACGCACTGGTGTCGGTGGCAGATAACGGTATAGCTGGCTCGACTTAGGAGCAGAAGCATCAGCCATGTAGATCAGCTCAAGAAATATCGTGCCAGCAGGCAGAGACTTGTTTTTCAACACTGCTACGCTTGTGGTGCCGGTTTCCGATGAGGTGATCAGATCTAAGCCCGTTTGCACCAGTGGGTGCTCCTGGGTGATAAGGGCGATATCATCACGGGAAAGCGCCATCTCTCTGTCGAAAGTGACAGTAATGCCATCTTCCGGTAGGCCTGGATAGGTTGGGAACATCATATGCTCGCTCGGGCGAAGCACAATGGCGTTTTCGCCGCTATCTTCCTGCTCTACACCGATAATATCCCACAGACGAATAACCGAACCGATAAGGTTGGTATCTTCATCGCGCTCGGCTAAGGCATTGACTAGCTTATTAGCTCGCTCGCCACCGTGAGAGTTTATCTCAAGTAACTTATCGCGACCTTGCTCCATCACAGACTTTAGCTCTGCATAGCGGGTTTGGGTGTCACTTAAAATCTGCTCTAGTACCGCTTTATCTTGGCTTATTAAGACGTTGAGCAGTGACTCTGAAAACTCATTAAACAGAATATGACCACTTGGACAGGTCTGCTCAAAGGCATTCAATCCCTTGTGATACCACTGCATAAGAGACTCTTGCGCTGTATCTTCAAGGTATGGCACATGGATAGAGACATCATTGTTCTGACCGATACGATCCAAGCGACCGATACGTTGCTCGAGTAGATCAGGGTTTAACGGTAGATCGAATAAGATCAACTGGCTAGCGAACTGGAAGTTACGCCCTTCTGAGCCTATCTCTGAACAGATAAGGGCTTGAGCTCCACCTGTTTCTTGAGCAAAGTAAGCGCCGGCCTTATCACGTTCGATAATCGACATCCCTTCATGGAACACTGTCGCCTGTATACCTTCACGGGTACGCAGTGCCTCTTCCAAGCTTAGGGCTGTTTCCGCCTGACTGGCGATAATAAGTACCTTCTCTCTGCGGTTCTCTTTTAAGAAATCGATAAGCCAGTCAACGCGAGGGTCAAACTTCCACCAACTTGCACTTGAGCTCTCAAACTCTTGGTATATTTTCTCAGGGCTTAGTGCCTGTTTAACTTTCCCTGCTGTATCTAGATGGCCATTCATCATAGCGCCCACACGTGCAGCGGTCACATATTGTGCAGGCATCTTCTGTGGATATTGATTGAAGATACGTGTCGGGAAGCCTTTTACTGAGGCGCGACTGTTACGATAGAGCACACGTCCAGTTCCGTGTCTGTCTAACAGGTCTTGGAGTAGCGCATCACGGGCAGCCTGCTGCTGGTCAACATCAGCGTCAGTCGCTTGAATAATGTCGGTAGCCGCTGTGATATCTTTTTCAGCTAGCTGAGCCTTGAGATTATCAATAACCTCCTGTGAAAGCGGCTCATTGCCTGCTAATGCATCTGCGGTGCTGGCGATATCTGCGTAGTTGGCTTCCTCCTTGAGGAAAGCCTCATAATCGTAGAAGCGATCAGGATCGAGCAGGCGCAGGCGAGCAAAATGACTCTGATGACCGAGTTGATCTGGCGTTGCTGTCAGTAACAGTACGCCAGGGATCTCTTCACTGAGTGCTTCGACTATGCGATAGGCGCGACTTGGTGCCTCTTCCGTCCACTCTAAATGATGAGCTTCGTCGACAACCATAAGATCCCAGTCAGCAGCGAGTGCTTGGTCTAAGCGTCGTTTCTTACGGAGCAGCTCAAGTGAGCAGATTACCAGCTGCTCAGTGTAGAAAGGGTTGTCGTTATCGGCGTAAGCTTCGACACATCTGTCTTCATCAAAAACAGAAAACTTAAGGTTGAAGCGGCGAAGCATCTCAACCAGCCATTGATGGCGAAGTGTGTCTGGTACTATCACTAAGATACGCTCAGCGCGGCCAGTTAGTAGCTGCTGATGAATGATCAGGCCCGCTTCGATAGTCTTACCTAAGCCCACCTCATCGGCGAGTAACACCCTTGGTGCAAAGCGACGACCCACCTCATGGGCGATCCACTGCTGGTGAGGGATTAGGCCGACTCTAGGACCTTGTAGACCTAGCATGTCTGAGGTGGCGAGCTTGTGTCTTAGTTGCTGGCACTGGTAACGAATACCAAATCGCTCGAGACGATCGATCTGTCCCGCAAACAATCTGTCTTGTGGCTTATTGAAACGAATATTGTGGTTTAACAGGGTCTCTCTTAAGCTGACCTGCTCACCAGTTTCATCATGAATGCCATGATAGATAATTAGATTATCTTTCTCTTCAACTTCACTAACGGTCAAACTCCAGCCTTCATGGCTTTCAGCTTTATCGCCCGGATTAAAAATAACACGTGTTAACGGCGCATCGGCTCGAGAGAACATACGGTTCTCATCTGTTGCTGGAAACATCACGGTGACCATACGGCCTTCCACAGCCACAACAGTACCTAAACCGAGTTCAGATTCTGTGTCACTTATCCAGCGTTGACCTAAGGAAAAGGGCATTACTTATATTCTCATCTACAGGGTAAATCACGAAGGGCGCGTATGTTATAACATTAAGCGCATTTATGTCGATCGCTAATCTCGGAGATTAGAGCCGCTAGCGACCCAATAGTTGATGGTTAATTATACAGGTGAGATATCAGGAATCAATTTGTCATCTGTTCGTCATGTAGATAAGTAAAATTTGAGAGGAGAAAGTCACAACTAAGTGATTGAAGCTATACTGTAATAGTGTCAGTATGGATTTAAGTGATATGCATTTTTATCATTTATTTAATTTTTAACGGGATTAAATTGTTTCACTGCTTGTTGGGTACTGTTTAGTTACTCTCTCAGGTGATGAAATAAAATCTTAAACTCATACTTTTAAAGGGGAGCATCGACCAAGATTTCAACAAAAGTTTAATGGAAATTATGGAGGCGCCATGGAACAAGACGACAGAAAGTTGTTTGTACTGGATACCAATGTATTACTACATGAACCTTTAGCCATTTATTCATTTAAAGAACACGATGTAGTTGTCCCGATGACCGTTCTGGAAGAACTGGATCAGATAAAGGACAGAAAACGAGATGTAAGCCGGGATGCTCGAGTGGCTATCAGAGCATTAGAGGATATTCTCGGAGGAACCACCACTCCGGAGGAGATAGTTCAGGGCGTTAAACTCCCAAGACGTGAAGATCACGGTGACGCATCAGGCTCACTAGCTATCTTTCCTGATCATCAACTCGAGATGACACAAGCGTCCCTTCCTGGGGACAATAACGATAATCGCATCATCAATACTGCGCTACACCTGCAAAAAATTCACGAGCCCCGTACCGTTGTCTTAGTCACTAAAGATATTAATATGCGCCTGAAAGCCAAAGGTGCAGGCATATTATTGGTTGAAGACTATCGCACGGATCAGCTGATTGACGATATACGCTTCTTAACCAAAGGCTTCCATCAATTCGATGGTGATTTTTGGGAGAGAAAAGAGCATGTCACCACAGAGACTCAAGGACGACACACGGTTCATACAGTGCCTGTTGCCGAGGTCGGTGATGAAAACTTCTATATTAACCAGTACCTGATGGATAAAGACTCCAACTTTTGTGGTCGGGTAATTGAAAAAAGTGATACCGATCTTCACCTGTTGGATCTGGGCAAAGACAGGTTACTCAATCTCGATGCTTGGGGGATCCGTCCAAAGAATATCTATCAGGGAATGGCGATGCAGGCCCTGCTGGATCCCGATATCGATCTGGTGATTTTAACTGGCCCTGCAGGTTGTGGTAAAACATTACTCGCAATCGCAGCAGCCCTTGAGATGGTGGTAGAGCGTGGCCTTTATGACAAGGTGATTGTGACGCGTAATACGCCAGAGATTGCTGAGTCTATCGGTTTCTTACCGGGTACCGAAGAGGAGAAGATGGCGCCTTGGCTTGCGGCCATCACAGATACCTTAGAGGTGCTGCATAAGAACGATGTAAACCCAAGTGGTAGCATGAACTACATCATGGACAAGGCTAATATCCAGTTTAAATCGATCAACTTTATGCGTGGACGCTCGATTCAGAACTCTGTGGTTATTCTTGATGAGTGTCAAAATCTAACCGCCTCTCAGATTAAAACCATGATCACCCGTATGGGAGAGGGGACTAAGCTTATCTGTAGTGGTAACTTAGCTCAGATTGATACTAACTATCTCACCGCTGTTACATCGGGCTTAACCTACATTGTTGAGCGTTTTAAAAACTTCGAAGGCAGTGCCAATATCTACCTCAATGGCGTAGTTCGTTCTCGCCTTGCTGAGTTTGCCGAGGAGAACTTGTAACTTTCATTGCCAAACTTATCTTAACTTAACTGGGTCTCTGGCTATTTAAATTAGCGGAGGCCTTTTAATATCTAAAAAAATTTACATATGTATTCTTTTTGATTGGCTTGTAATTAATAGGTAAAAGGGAGAGAGGTGGTTAAACATTCTGTACTCCGCCTGTTTACCCCTAGCTGTTTTATCACAAGATAGTGTGTTCCAATCAGCTATCTTCCTGATACTATACCTATATTGAATTTTATAACTCAGGCAGGGATATGCCTGAGTCAGTTCGTGTTACTCAAGGGCCAAGCATGAAACCGACTGAGCCGGATCTTCAACTGAAGTCACCGATACAGAAAAACTATAACCGCGCTGTTTTCTATACCTATATTGGTGTGATCATCATGGCCTTGATCACGGCCTGGTTTTTCTTCGAGCGTCAAAAAACTCAGTTAATGGATTTAAGAGAGCAACAGGTAGAGCGCCACGTTCTTCAGGTCGATCTGCTGCTTGAGTCCAGTATTCGTGCGGTAAATAGTCTTCGTAATGTTGCCATAGATCACTTGAGACTCGGTGAGCTGGTGCGCACCGATAGATTGCCTCAATATGAGAAGTTTAATGAGAGTGGTCAATACTTTACCTTAGAGCCGAGTTATGCCCAGAGTGGTGAGCCCTTTACCAACATGGGACGTATTACAGGTTCCGGCTCGCTCAACGGCCGCAGCGATAAGTTCTATCAAGAGCTGGAGATGTTGTTTGAATTGTCTCTCTCTTTTCCCGTAGCGACTGAAGCTGCCCCAAAAGCTTCCTCCATCTACTACATCTCAAAACGTAGGATCATGTCCTACTTTCCTTGGCCTGCCGATGAACAGAGGTTTAGAGAGGAGCTGCTTAATAAAAATCAGTTTCAGTTAGCCACGCCAGCGATGAACCCCCAGCGCACTGTTTTTTGGAGTCCAGCCTATGTGGATCCCAATAAAAAAGAGCTACTGACCACCTTAGGTGTTCCTATCTACCTGCAGGATGAGTTTATCGGCTCTATCAATCTAGATATGACACTGTCGTCACTTGCGAGGCAGATCCGTCTCTATTTTAAGATGCCCGGCACAGTGATCTTATTAGACCAGAAGAACAATATCCTCTCCCATAGTGGTGACGACAGTACCGATATGAGCCGGGTCTACCATATTAGTCAGAAGATCCCCTCTGAGCTTCACTCTATTCCAGAGTCTGAACTGTTCGATGCTCACGAAGGTTTGATCCGTAACGGGTATTATATTCACTCCGTTGCGCTGCATAATGCGCCGTGGCGACTGCTCTACCTGCAGGAAGAGAACGACCTGTTTAAGGACTCCTGGGAGAAACTGGAGCTGACCTTTATCTTAGTGGTACTGGCGCTGTCTGTGCTGGTGACCATAGTGCATTGGCAGACCCGTCGATCCTTCGTTAATCCAGCCTCTCAGCTACTGACTCATCTCGAGGGGTGCTCGCAAGAGCCAAGAAAGCCACCGGAGAGAATGACAATAGGTTGGGAGCCATGGTTCCAGCTGGTCAGCCGAATTTTTGAAGAGAACCAGCAGTATACAAGGCACTTGGCCGAGCAAAATCGTCGTCTGGATAAACTGGTTGCTCGCAGAACCGAGCGACTTAAAGAGACCACTGAGCGTCGTGAGCGTGAATATGCACTGCTTCGTTCTTTGCTTGATTCTATTCCTGAGGCGATTGTATTTAAAGATAAAGAGGGCAAATACCTAGGTTGCAACAAGTCCGCTGAACGTATGCTTGGTTATACCGAGAGTGAGATGATTGGCCAAGAGAGCATCAAACTCACCTCTGAGGAGCAATCGGTACGGATCAAGGCGGAAGATGGGCGAGTCTTGTCAGAGCGAACGCCACTGCGTTATCAGGAGAAAGTAGAGCTGGCGGGTAAGCCGGTACTCTTAGACACCCTTAAGTTGCCATTTTATAACCGACGCGGTGAGCTGTTGGGTTTGATTGCCGTATGGCGTGATGTGACCCGTGAATATGAGTCTGCGGAGCAGCTAAGGCTATCTGAGGAGCGTTACCATCTGGCGATGGATGCGGTAGAAGATGGTCTGTGGGATTGGTATCTCGACTCTGAGCAGATCATCTGTAATCCAGCTTACTACTCAATGTTAGGCTACAAAACTAATGAGTTTCCTGCATTGGTTTCGACCATAGATGCATTGATCCATCCCGACGATCGCATTCGTGTCGAGGAGTATCGCGATGAATACTTGTCCGATCCTATCGGTGCTTTCGATATCGAATTTAGGATGAAGGGCAAGAGTGGTGAATACCACTGGCTACTCTCCCGTGGTCGTGTGGTTGAGTTCACCACAGATAATCAGCCTAAGCGTATGGTGGGAACCCATAAGGATATTACTCGTCATAAGAGTAACGAAGTGGTGATGTTGGAGGCTAAGCAGGACGCTGAATCGGCCAACCTGTATAAGAGTGAGTTCTTGGCAAATATGAGCCATGAGATCCGTACGCCGATGAACGCCATTATCGGTATGCTTCAGCTAGCACAGCGCACGTCGCTGACTCCTCAGCAGGAGGATTATCTTGATAAAGCAGGCTTCTCGGCTCAATCACTGCTGCGGATCATTAACGATATTCTCGATTTCTCTAAGATTGAAGCGGGTAAACTGGAGTTGGAGCGGGTCTCGTTCCCACTTGATAAAGTGCTGGACCATGCCTTAGACCTTAATGCCTTAAAAGCACAGGAGAAGGGGGTTGAGCTACTGCTTTATGCACCTGTTACCGCAGGTCTGATTCTAGAAGGCGATCCTCTGCGTCTGGGGCAGGTTCTGATCAACATGCTCTCAAACGCAGTTAAGTTTACTCAAAGTGGTGAGATTGAGCTGGGTTGTGAAGATGTGGGTGAGCGAGATCATCGTATTACGCTTAAATTTTGGGTGCGTGATACAGGAATAGGTATCAGTAAGGAGCAGCAGGAGAGCCTGTTTGATGCTTTCGCTCAAGCAGATGGTTCGACAACGCGTAAGTATGGCGGTACAGGTCTAGGGCTTTCAATCAGTAAACACTTAGTCTCTATGATGGGCGGCACCATGCAGGTGCAGAGTGAGATGGGAGTGGGCAGTACCTTTAGCTTCACCATTAGCTTTGAGATCGCCGAAGAGGCGGAAGTTAAGCCCATGATAGTGCCTGCAAAGCTAGCCAACCTTAAAGCTTTAGTGGTGGATGACAATCCCACAGCGCTACAGATCTACTCGACTATCATGCAGGATTTCAAGTTCGACGTTGATACCGCGGCGAGTGGCTCAGAAGCTATCTACAAACTGGGTAAGTCTTCGGTTGATCTACTACTGCTCGACTGGATGATGCCGGAGATGGATGGTATCGCTGTGATTGAGGAGCTAGATCGTATGGTGGCCGATGGTCGTTTGGATAGTCGCCCTATTATCATTATGATGACAGCCTACGCGGCAGAGCCGTTAAAAGAGGATGTGGATAAGTCGAATATCTACGCCATGTTGCAAAAGCCCTTTAAAGCCTCTGCACTCTTTGATGAGATTATTTCAGCCTTTGTTGATGCGCCTAAACTCAATCCTGTTAAGGAGTTGGCCGAAGAGAAAGTGAATGAAGTTTCTGGTCGAATCCTCTTAGTTGAAGATAATTTTATTAACCAACAAGTGGCGACTGAACTGTTAAAGAGCGCAGGTTATGAGGTTGATGTGGCTGATAATGGTCAAATTGCTTTAGATATGATTGCTGATAATGACTATGACGCGGTATTGATGGATATCCAGATGCCGGTGATGGATGGCTTAACAGCGACCAAGGAGCTGCGTAAACACTACAGTCAGTCAGAACTGCCTGTGATAGCCATGACCGCCCACGCAATGTCAGGCGATAGAGAGAAGAGTTTAGATGCGGGAATGAATGCTCATATTACCAAGCCTATCGTATTGAATGAGCTGTTTGATACCTTAAGTTATTGGATAAATACCAATCCTACTAAATAGGTGAGTAATTCAGAGCCATTCAGGCTTTTCAATTCAAGGCGCATTGATGAAGAAATGGTTATTCCCTTTTGAGTCAATGCAAAGCAGAAGTGGAATGCCTGAGAGGCTCACGTAGTGCAGGTTTCAAAACCCTTTATGCTACGTTATAGGCTTTTGATATAGAGCTACTATTAGCTTCAAGCCTTTGCCTTGCATACTGGGCTTTGAACTCCTGCTGAAAGATCACATTATTAGTGGGATTGGTATAACAGTCAGCTAAACAGTTAGCCTAGAGCGCATCAAAAGGGGGAGTATTCTTAGGAGTATCTCCCCTTTGTTGTTTTAGGGGATAAGGAAATAATACCACTTGAGACTAAGGTGATTGCTGTTACCATGGTGGATACAAAATACAGACCTGCCTAATGGGACCCGCCATTTTTAGGTAGGGGCTAACTATCTATGAATACAGCTGAAAACGATAAAAAATAATCAAGCTGTGGGACCAATTCAAGGAGATAAAATGAAACCCTTTAACCTCGTGCTGGCAGCCGCACTGCTATCCGCGCCAGTCGTTACCGCCACAGCCGCATCAGAAAATACAGCCACACTGATTAAGAAGAGTCAGGCTGCCACAGGGTTTACCAATCTTTTCTATGCTAAAAACTCTGGGGATCTGTACCTTGAGATTAATAAACTCAATCAACCTTTCTTGCTACTGACCAGTTTGCCCCATGGGGTTGGCTCAAACGATATCGGGCTAGATCGTGGTCAGTTAGGTTATACCCGTTTGGTACAGTTTGAGCGACATGGTCCTTACCTGATATTAAAACAGTTAAACACTCAGTACAGAGCGAGCAGCGACAATAGTGCTGAGCTGCGTGCAGTTAAAGAGGCGTTTGCTGAATCGGTATTATGGCGCGGTAAAATTTTAGACGGTAAGCGCTCCTTGGTGGCGATTAATGACCTAGTGATTAATGATCTCCACGGGATCTCATCGAGACTTGAGGCGACAAAGCAGGGAAGTTATCAGTTAGATCCAGAGCGCTCTTTGATTATTCCTGAAGGGGTTAAGTCATTTGAGCGTAACAGTGATGTGGATGTACTGCTCTCATTTAATAGCAAAAAAGCAGGCGACTATGTTGCTCAGGTGACACCCGATGCAAACCATCTGTCGGTTCGCATGCGCTACTCATTTATTCAGTTACCCGATGAGGGGTACACACCGCGAGCCTATCACCCAATGAGTGGCTATCTCTCTGATGAGTATTTAGATTACGGCACTTTGGTGGATCAAGATATTCGTCAGCGTCACCTGTTACGCCATCGCTTGCAAAAAGTGGTGCCTGGATCTGCACCGAGTGAAGTGGTTAAGCCTATCACCTATTATCTCGATCCCGGTGTACCTGAGCCTATTCGCAGTGCATTGCTCGAAGGCGCAAGCTGGTGGGAGAAGGCCTTTACCCAGGCTGGTTTTATCAATGGCTTTAAGGTTGAACTGCTACCTGAAGATGCAGACCCCCAAGATGTTCGTTATAACATGATCCAGTGGGTGCACCGTGCGACGCGTGGCTGGTCATATGGCAGCGCTGTGACTGACCCTAGAACAGGGGAGATCATCAAGGGTCATGTCACGCTAGGTAGTCAACGTGTGCGTCAAGATCATCTCATTGCGCGTGGCTTGACCGCAGGTTGGGAGGATAGAGATGCTGCTAAGGAGGCTGCAATGTCACTCTCACTCGCTCGTATTCGCCAGTTGTCTGCCCATGAGATAGGCCATACCTTAGGTTTTGATCATAATTTTGCGGCCTCTACCAATGGTAATGCCTCTGTGATGGATTACCCGCACCCTAAAATTGGATTAGTGGATGGCAACATAGATATCTCTGCCCCCTATGATGTTGGCGTCGGTGCGTGGGACAAGTATATCGTTGAGTATGGTTATGGTGAGTATGCCGACCTTGCAGAGGAGCAGGCTGAGCTCACAGCCTTAATGAAAAAGGTGCAGCGTGATGGTTTACGTTATATCGGCGAGGCAGACTCTCGTGCTAAGGCTGCCAGTAATGCTTATGCCAGTTTATGGGATAACGGTAGTGATCCTGTTGCTGAACTGGTTCGCTTAGGCAAAGTTAGAACCAAGGCGATAGAGGATTTTTCCCAATTAGCTCTACTTAAGGGGCAACCATCGGGTGAACTCAGTGATAGTTTTGTTCCAATCTATCTGCTGACCCGTTACCAGATAGCCGCTGCAGCCAAGTTTATTGGTGGAACAGATTACAGTTATGCTGATGGCGTCGATGGTGAGTCTTGGCACTATTTAGCGCCCCAGCTTCAGCTCAATGCGCTTGAGGCCTTAATGCAAACGCTATCTCCTGAGCAATTAGTGCTCTCAACCTCTCTACAGGAGGCGTTGGTTCCTAAGTCGGGTAATTATCAAGCCAGTCGTGAGAGTTTCGATTCTGGTCTTGGAGTGATTAATGATCCCTTAGGCATGGCTGAAGTGCTGAGTAGGCATACCCTATCGCAACTGTTTGCACCCGAGCGTTTAAACCGTGTAAATCAGGCATATTTGAATGATAAGGAGCAGCTGTCAGTTCCAGCTTTAGTGGATAAATTACTGGGCTTCACCCTGTATAGTGATATCCCAACGGGGGAAGAGCTTGGCGTCTGGATGCGGGTCAATAGCGTTATGCTTGATGAGCTATTGGCGGTTTATCACAATAAGCAAACTCGTCCCGAAGTTAAGGCGCAGCTGGCAGCAAGGCTGAAAACCACTCTCAAGCAGTTAAACCGTAAGGTCAAACGTGCTAGTGCCTATGAAGCTGCCCATTTTGCCTGGTTAGCCCAAGGGCTCGAAGCGGGTATGGAAGATGAAAAAGTGAAATTGATCCCTGAGCCGATAAAGATGCCGCCAGGATCGCCTATTTAGCCGTTATAGCAAGCGCTATAAAGATGAAAAAAGCTAAGAGGACTCTGAGTTTTCTTAGCTTTTTTATTGAGTTATTTTTGCATAAATACCACTACGATCGCATGGACCGGTTTGAGACTGGCATTACCATATTGGTGAGGAAGGTGACCTTTAAAGTAGGTGAGGTTTCCAGCTTCTATCTCAAATAGTTCTCCCTGAACCTCCAGTGTGGCAGTGCCCTCCAAACAGAGAAACAGCTCATGACTACCCTCTGGATGTGGTACGCCCTTAGTGTTGCATCCCGGCATCATGATCACGTCGCTAATCTGTAGATTTTGCGTGCTGATAGGGCTAGTACGAGTACTGATAAATTTGCCCTCATCTTGATGGGAGACGGGCATATCCTTACGCTCAACTTTGGTTACATGCACTGATTGGCGTTGAGTAATGAGGTCATCCACAGTTACGCCTAATGCTTGTGCAACTTTCATCACCACACTGATACTTGGGTTACTATTACTACTCTCCATATTAGCCAATGTCGCTCTGGGGATCCCTGCCATCTCAGCCAGCTCAATTTGAGTCAGTTTATGTTGAGCCCGTAGACGTTTGATACCTTCATTGATGGGGTTCGCCATCCTATCTTCCTCTGTTAATGATTCTTACTCGCAACGACTAGTCAATATATCAACACAGCTTGACTACAGATTCCAATATTAAAACATATTGACAGTAATTTGGTTTTTTAGTCTGTATTATCCTTGTGTAAACCCAATTTGTGATGATATTTTAGCGCGGCTTTTATATATCAACACTATTTGGAGTTTCAAAATGAACGTAGATCAGCACCTTAAAGTAGCACAGTGGCACATCGAACAAGCTCGTCTTCACGCAACAAGTGAGCACGCTTGTGGCTGTCCAGCTAACGATCACGATCAGAAAGCGATCGACGCTGTTGAAGCTGGCCTAATTCAAGAAGAGAAGACCTGCGCAGTAGGTTAATTCTTCCCTTGAAACAATCAGTTTCATAAAAAGCCCAACAGTTTAGTGTTGGGCTTTTTGTTTGATTTTTATTCGGTTAGCCCTTGTTATCTCAGATTCTGCAACTTATTTACCCTAGACTTGTCTATTGGTAGTAAGTGGAGCAATACTCTTTCAATGTACTGCTTTAAGATTAGCTATTTCAGGACTGTAGCGAATATTACATGGTAAAACAGATCATACATCTGCTGTTATTTATCGCGCTTGTTGGACAGAATTTAATGTCTCCAGCGATGGCCATGCCTGAGTTTATTCACTCTATGAACCATAAAGCGACTCAACAAACATCATCTGTATCACTTGTGATCAGTCCTGTTGAGACTACAGCTGAAGCCTTTTCTGATGGTCAAATAGTGCAGTGTGATCAACCTTGTATGATTTTAGCCAGTGGCCACTGTGTAGCACACTGCACTCTGCTGACGGGAATTGTTGCTTACTCATCGCTAGATTTAATTCAAATAATCTCCTCTGAACCAATACCGAATCGGTCATGGTCTATTTTGACTACCGAGCCCATTCCGACTATTCGCCCTCCAATCGCTTAATTTTCTTTTTGAATTGGATGAGATAACTATTTTGAAGTTGATAAATAGTGTAAATCTCTTAAGCGTTTTTATTTAGCAATTGAACCTAAGTGTATCAATTTGCATGAAATTAAATTCATTTGTTCACTGGTGATGCAATTTAAGTTAGATTGTTGTTGCACACTTGTGGTCAATAAGATTGGAGTTCTATATGAAGTTGTTAACCAGCCTGACCTTATCTGCAGTCCTTGTCTTTGCTTCTACTTTTGCTTTAGCAGAGAAGCCTGATTTTTCTAAGACTGCAGCGGCAAAAGCCAGTTATGATTTTTCTAAAAATAAGCCCGCTACTGGAAATCAGTTGATGAAACCCTCTACTCGACATGATTTTTCTAAAACGGCTGCGGCAAGCAGTGACTATCAGTTCTCAAAAAATACGCCTGCTAAGCTCTACAAAGTTAACCTTCCCTCGACTCAGCATGATTTCTCTAAGACATCCTCGCTCAAACAGGGGTGCTGAAAAGGGTTAATCATTTAAGCTAATAAAACGGCCAAACAGATATCTGTTTGGCCGTTTTTTTATTTTACTGTCTTGTTCTGAAATATGTTTACTCTGCAGCTTTATCTGCAATAGCACCTAACCGATAAGCATCGATAACGCCAACGAACCAGGAGATTGCAAAGGCGACTAAGGCAATATTGCTGTAGAGCGCTTGCTCTGCAGCGGGTGGCTGGGTGATAAGAGGATAGATCACACTGAGATCTAAAGGCAGTTGGCCGCTGATTATCTGCTGTGAAATATCTTGAGCGCGGGCGATGGCTTGATTTAGCAGGTAGATCAGGGCCCCCAAGGTCACCACACTGAGCAAGGTGCCCGTGTTATAGCGTTTCAGGTAAAAATGCCCGCCGCCTGGACAGATGAAAGCGGAGATAAGAGAGGCTTTGGTTGCTTGATTCATCGGGTTTCCTATCTTGAAACTCAGTCGCAGAAGTTATTCTAAATCAATAATCGACTTTTTGGTGAGGATTTGTTTATTGGCCATCATATCAAGCTAAGGGGAATGCAGTGTTTTCAATGAAAGATCCCGATCCATTGCTGGATCGGGTCTGCCGGGAAGCAGTTATTGGGTATTTTCTAGTAATGGGTTTGCTGTCTGTGTACCTCCTATTTCATAAGTTTCCTATCCCCTAAATAAGGAATGCGGAACACTAAGGTGTAGGTCACAGGCAGTACGATTAAGGTCAATACTGAAGCGAAGCCTAACCCGAAGATAATGGTAATAGCCATTGAGCCAAAGAAGGCATCGGATAACAGAGGGACCATGCCGAGCATCGTGGTTATAGCGGCCATTAGTACTGGGCGTACACGACTCACGGATGAATCAACAACCGCCCAGTAGGGATCTTTTCCGCTGCTTAACTCCAGATTTATCTGGTCGACCAAAACAATGCCGTTTTTCACTATCATGCCAGTTAAACTCAGTAATCCTAGCAGTGCCATAAAGCTAAATGGCGCATCGAAAATCAGTAGACCAGATACCACACCTATGACTGAAAGCGGCACGGTAAACCAGATCACTAGCGGTTGTCTGACAGAGTTAAACAGTAAAACAGTGATAATAAACATCGCCAGATACCCCATTGGGATTGAGCTAAAGACTGAAGCTTGCGCCTCGATAGTTGTCTCATACTCTCCGCCCCACTCCAGCTCATAGCCAGCTGGTAGAGGAATTGCTTCGATATCACTGCGGACTTTTCTAAATACTGAGTCAGCGGTCTCATCACTGCCGTTGAGCGGATCGGCCAGTACTGCAAGTACACGTTTACGATCTCGTCTCATGATGATGGGGTTTTCCCACTCAGTGGAAAACTCTGACACCACTTGAGTTGCAGGCACAAAAACCTTGTTATCGGCGCTCCAGATCTGCAGCTTCCACATGCTGTCTGCATCAAGTCGTTCACTGTCGGGAGCTCGGGCAATTATCGGCATTAGATGGCTGTTTTCGCGATATACGCCAACTTGTTTTCCGCTGAAATTCACTAGCAATGAGTCATCGAGATCTTGTTTACTTATCCCAGTTTCACGAGCCTGCGCCAGTGCTAGTTGAGGGCGGACCAAGGTGACTTGATTGCGCCAGTTATGCCTTACGCCAACGGCGGTCGGCTCAGCCTTTAAGATAGCTTCAGCCTGTGAGGCCAGTGTTCTTAATACTGCTGGATCTTCACCAAAGAAACGGGCTTCAATCTTGGCTGCTGGACTCGGGCCGTTCTCCATATACTTAAAGCGATATTCAGCTTCCGGATATTTGTGGCTAAGCTCACTCTCTAAAATGCGCATATAGCGGTTTAACGTCACAAGATCAGTCATCTCTATCAATAGTTGACCATAGGCGTTATAGCCTTTTTCTGGTACGTAGGAGAGCACGAATCTTTGCGCGCCTTGACCTATTACGCTAGTGAGGTTGACCAAGCCAATATCTTGCTCGGCCTGCTGCTGTAAAAGATCTTTCTCAATTCGGCTGAAAAGTTGTTCTGTTGCTTTAATATCTGTGCCCTCTGGCATCCACACATCGACAAAAAACATAGGTGTGTTCGAAGCTGGAAAGAAGACATTTTTCAGGTTACCCGCTCCCGCCATTGAGCCGATAAGCGCACCAATCACAAGTAACAGCGTTATCACTCGAAATCGCATCGCTAAGTTGAGGCTGCTACGGTAGAGCTGAAATAACCAGCCCTTGTATGGGTCGTTATCCTCATCTTCACTCACCTCCCCATCTTTGAACATCAAGTTACAGAAGAAGGGGGTGAGGGTCATGGCGGTGATCCAGCTGATAAACAGCGAGATCAACAGCACCTGAAATAGGGAAGCACAAAACTCACCGGTGGCGTTATCTGACAGACCGATAGGTGCAAAGGCGATAATGGCGATTATTGTCGCGCCTAGTAGAGGCCACTGGGTTTGAGTGATCACCTCTTTGGCGGTTTCTAGTCGAGTTTGTCCCCGCTTGATCCCGATTAAGATCCCTTCGGTAACCACAATAGCGTTGTCGACCAGCATACCTAAAGCGATGATAAGGGCGCCGAGAGAGATGATCTGTAACTCAATATTGAGTATGTTCATCACGATAAATGTGCCCAGTATGGTCAGCAGCAAGACTAATCCCATCAGTAGGCCAGAGCGTACTCCCATAAAGATAAGCAGTACGCCGATCACAATGGCGATGGACTCAGCGAGATTGACTAAAAAGCCACTGACAGTCTGATCGACCATCTTACTCTGATCATACACTGTGGTTAATTCGATACCGATAGGGCGCTCGCTGTCGAGCTCAAGTAGTCTAGCGTTGACCTCTTTACCCACTTCAACCACGTTGACGCCACTGGAGAAGGCGATGCCAATTGAGAGTGCATCTTGCCCGTTACCGTGATAAATATTATCCGGCGTTTCATCTAACGCTTTATAAATGTTGGCGATGTCGCCTAAATAAACCAGCTTGGTGCTGCCAGGTTTACTGATAAGCAGGCGCTCCATCTGCTCTACTTGAGTGAACTCTCCAGTGGGATGAATTCGGATCCGATTGTCACCGACCCGTATGCTTCCTGCATTTGAAACCACATTCTGGCTATTGATTAGGCTATAGATATAGTCTTGATCGAGTCCCATGGCGTTGAGTTTTTGCTGGGATATCTCAACCATCACCTGTTCATCTATTTTACCGGCGATAGTGACCTTCTTTATACCGTCGACGAGCACAAGCTCACGCCTGAGAAAGTCGGCATAATTTTGCAGCTCACGATTGCTATAACCATCACCGCTGGCATTAAGTAAAATGCCATATACATCGCCGAAATCGTCAATGACTGATGGTGTTAACACCCCTGGTGGCAGTGCGCTTGTCTTATCATTGATCTTACGGCGCACTTCATCCCAAACCTGAGGAAGCTCAGTGGCATCGTAGTTCTCTTTAATCTCAATCTCTATCTGAGATAAGCCAGCACTGTTAACTGAGGTGATATGTTTGATTGCATCGAGCTGCTGTAGCGCGTCCTCAAGGGGAAGGGTAACCTCCTCCTCAACCTGTTCAGGTGAAGCTCCGGGGTAGGCGGTGACAACCAGTGCCTGTTTAATGGTGAACTCGGGAAATTCAAGTTGGCCTAAGCCCAGAAATGAGATGCTACCACCGACTAGCAGTAGTAGGGCAAACATCCAGCTGACGACTTTATGTTTTATGGCGTATTCGGCAAAATTCATCGATTAAACTCCACGTTGCCAGCGTAGCGGCTTAACGAGCTGATCGGCTGAGAGGTACTGCACGCCAGCAACCACAACCTTATCACCTGCATCGACACCATTAAGGATCTCGATCCCCTCTGTAGTGACCTTGCCTAGTGTGACCACAGATGGAGCAACGCTTCCCTTGTCATCTTGATAAAGCCAGACGATATTTTTACCGTCTTCATCTCGCTTCATGATTGCACTGGCTGGCAAGACAGCACCAGTCTTCAGCTCTCCTGTGGAGGAGAGATCTAGCTTAAGCTCAGCGCTCATGCCTGGAAGGATCTTGACGTCCTCAGGTTGAGGCAGAGTAAACACCACTTCGTAACTTTGGGTGCCTGTGGTCACCTGAGTCGCATGCTCCTTTAAGAGAGCTGGGTAGCTTCTCTTCGGTTGATTGGCGAAGACCACCTTAGCTTGAGAGCCCAACTTATTGTTTAGCTGCGCCACCTGGCTTGCCAGAGATTCAGGTACCTGAATCACCACATCGATATTACGATCTTTCTGTAGCAGAAGAATGGCTTGATTAGCTTGCACCATCTGGTAATTATCGGTTGATATTTTAGCGACAGTACCTGCATAGGGTGCCTTTAACTCGGTGTAACTTAGCTGATCTTGTGCATTGGCCAGTGCCGCTTTCGCCGACTTTAACTGAGCCTTGGCAAGGTCATAATCGGCTTGAGAGATTAAGGTGCGACGAAGTAGCTCGCCTTTGCGTTGGTAGTCAGCTTCGGCAAGATCATACTCAGCCTCACGATTAAGCAAGGTGTTGCGTGCATCCCTGTCGTCTAAGCGAGCCAGTAGCTCGCCCTTTTTCACTGACTGCCCCTCAACTAGCGAGAGATCGACTAAGTGCCCCGAGACTCGAAAAGCGAGATCCGCCTGCTTAGTCGCGGCTACTTTAGCCGGGAATTCGCGCATGGAGGCGGCATTAATATCGCTTATCTCAAGCAGCTTAACGGGTCTTATTGTCTCAGGTGTGAGTTCAACTGACTCTGTGCTGCAACCTGCTAACATGGCGGCGGTGATAAAAAGAGGGAGTAGTTTTGGCAGGAGTGTCATAGCCCAGTTCCATATATGTGACAGAATGTAATCAAGGTTGGCAAAGATAGCAGTATCTTTTATTGAATAAAACGGGATGATGTGGAATTATAAGTTCCATTAAATGGAACCTAATAGGCTTGATTGTTAACACTAAGCGTGAGCATAGTGTATTTTGTTATCGGTTTAGCGCTCTGGAGTCGTGAGAATAGATTATGAAAACTGAAGATATCGCCCTGTTTCATCGTATTGTAGAAACTGGCAGTTTAGTGGAAGCGGCCGATCTGCTTAATCTACCCAAATCTACTGTGAGTCGTCGTTTGCAGATCTTGGAGGACGATCTCAACATCAAGTTATTTCATCGCCAGAGTCGTTCTATGACGTTAACGGCGTCGGGCAGCCATTTTTACGATAAAACCTTGTCCATTTTAGGGGATCTTGAACAGACCCTTGTGGAGTTGACCGACACGGAAGCGGAGATCGGTGGGCATCTACGTATTCTTATCTTTCCAGTGCCTGAGTTGCTCGATATTGCCAACGGCATCTTTGACTTTATGGACCATAATCCTGAGCTAACGGTGGAGCTGATTGTTAGCACTGAGCCTCAAGATATGATCCGCAACAATATCGATCTTGCCTTTATGGTTGAAGATTCATTTAATGAAAATGAGATGGTTGCTCGGGAGATGATAACTGAAGAGCTGCATTTTGTTGCTAGCCCAGATTATCTGGCTAAAGCGGGAACACCGCTGTTACCTGAAGATCTCGCAAAGCATAACTCAATTCTGTTTCGATACCCTAATGGGCGAATTTTCAATGAGGTGCCATTTGGCAATGAGATGAAAATCGCAGTGAAGGGTAACTTATGTCTCAACAGTATTCAGCTCTGTTTAGAGGCGAGCTTAACTGGACGCGGCATCGCCTTTCTTCCCTTAGCATTGACCCGAGAACACGTTGAGCGCGGTGAGTTAACCATGTTGTTTGAAGATGTGGAGCCCTATGTGGGTAAGTGCTACTTAGTTTATCCCTCAAGGCGCTTTATCAGTCTAGCTAGTCAGCGATTTATCGATCATATGATGAGTGCGCTCGAAAGCTGTAATGCAGGAAAAGGCTGTGGTCGTGAAGAGAGGTTACGTGGCTCTATTAAGTCTTGGATATAACTTAACACTAATAACCTCTGTGATTAACGAGTTGATATAGTAGAGGTGTCTATAAAAACTCGATGGAGTCGAGGAATGCCATGGCCGTTTTTTCCTCTTGAATGTCGCTATAGCTGGTCATGAAAACCAATAGATGTTCACCGACAATAAATACCTGTTGAATTAAGGTGAACTGCTCCTCTTTTACGGCCATTGTCATCGTCATCTGATAACCACGTTTGCCATTTTGATCGATAAAACCGCGCTCTTGTTCCATCATTAAGCTATTGTTGGCAATATTACCGTAGATGGAGCCTAGTTGATCAAATTTCTCAAATTCATCAGGAATGAACTCTATGTCTGACTCTTCAAAATTTTCCATGGTGGAACTTACTGAGAGCGCCACCATTACAATTGGATTTTCTTTGTTTTTTTGAGAGATGATTGATTCGATATCTGTGGTGCTATCAGTGTCATATTTGGCATGGGCACCACTGAACATGTCGACTTTAACGGGAACTGTCGACAGGTAATAGCCAGTGAGAGGGAGGGGAGCGAACCACTTTAGGTAAGTGAAGCTAATGATTGCAGCTATAGCAATTAGTTTAATGAGGTTATACATATCTATCCTTACATTCCATGTATGGGACTACATCAGTGTAAGCTTACTGTTTTAAAAAGAGGAAAGCCATTAGGGGTTGGTAGTTTTTTGAGCTTAAGCTTGGATATATACCCAAACTACCTGGAAATGCTCGTTTCAGAGGCGTTGTGCGAGTTCACTTCTAGACGCATTGGCGTAGAAATGGCTCCCCCTTTTAAGTCAATGCAACAACGAAGTGGGCTTGCACAAAGCCTTCGTTGATGGGTTTTAATGCATTTTATTCTGCGTTATTGATTTTGCTAAGGGAACAACCATTAACTACAAACAATGCCTTGCCTAAAATGCATTAAATTCCCACTGAATCCTGCATTTCCAAGTAGCTTGGGTATAACTTAACTTTATAAAGTTGCTGCATATATCTGCTGATTTGTTAATCTATTTTCTTACAAATGACAGCGTTGTCTTTAGTGGTTGTAGTGATGACGATGCTGTTAACTTCTGTGATGGCATACATCAAAACATAACGAGACAGAAAGGGAATAGTGCTCATGGCGTTAATTGGGTTTAGCAAAGTATCAAGGTATAGCGAGCGAGTTATGTTTTGGAGTGTGCCGTTATTAGTGATCTGTGCAGTACTGTTGCTATCGGCTTGTGGGGGGCGTGGCTCTGCAAATCAAGCATCGATAGACAAGGCACCCGTTGAGCACATTAACCCTAGGGCGAATATTGAGATAGCAGGTGTTGATTATAAGCCCATATTAGATGAGCTTGATTTATCTAGCTACTGGATAGCGACAAGTGAGCCTACTGAGCCTATGTTGTCCGCGCTTAGTACTCAACTTGCTAGCTTGTCAGATATCTTTGCCAAGCAGTTCTCCCTTGAAACCTTTGCGATGGGGATCCGGCTGGATCCTTTGCAAGAGCAAGCCATTATCATTGATGTTTCAGCGTCAAAATTAGGCCAAAGCCGGTTGATAGTCACACTGGCGGAGAGCTTGCCAGACAAGGAGCTGAGTCAACCGCTGGCAACTGGTATCTATTTAGCATTAAGGCGAGCACATCAAGCCGATACAGATCTACTTGAAAAGCTCGTGAGTCATGGTTTAGCACTGCATTTTGTAGAGTCAGAACTTAAGCCAGAAGTGCTTTATCAAGATGTTCAAATATCGAAACCAGCACTTAATGACGCGATAGACCTAGCTAAAAAGGCGCTCAAGACGGGGGACGATATCAAGGCTTGGTTTGATCCTGCAACCCATGACTTTAAAGATAATGGTACAGGGTGGAAGTTAGCTTACTACCTGACAAGTCAGCACTTTAACCGTTACCCTGGGAGCAAGGCTGCGAATACTTTCTCGCTTGATGCTGAGCTATTTAGCGTCAACTTAGCTGCACCAGTTAAACTCTCTCATAAGTCTGCGCAATATGTCAGAACCAGTGATGTAGTAGATCAAGTGAGTGTGAGTGAGCTGACAAGGCAGGCCAGTGATTTTTTAGGTAGCTATTTTTTAGAGGGGTGGAATCAAGAGAAGCTTATCGCATTAACCTTCGATGATGGGCCATCAAGCTATACGACTCAAATATTAGATATTCTCTCCCAGAGAAAGGTCAAAGCTAGCTTCTTCTGGATGGGATTGAACATGCAAACGAACCAATCGATTATGGAAAGAGCGCTGAGTGAGGGGCACACACTTGCCAACCATAGCTGGAGTCATCCACACGGGCGTGAGTTAAGTGATCAACAGCTTTGGCAAGATCAGGTTTGGAAGACAAATGAGCTGTTTCAAGACTCACTTGGGATCACGCCGCGATTTTATCGCCCACCCTATGGCGAAATAAGCGATGAGCAAATAGCCTTTCTTGATGAGAAAGGGATGAAGGTTATCTTGTGGTCGGTAGATACTCGAGATTGGAACTCGCCCATTGTTACCTCCAAAAATATCAGCGACGTGATGATTAATAACCATCATCCAGAAGTGATTAACTTGATGCATGATGCGGGCGGTGATAGGCAAAGCACCGTTAATTCACTGCCAAAGATTATCGATTATTACCGTAGCCAAGGTTACCGTTTCGTTAACTTGCAAGAGATGCTCGGTATAAGCGACAGAAGCTAGTACGCTGATTAGCGCTGTGGTCTTGTCTTAATCTGGGGTGACAAGACAATGCTCCCCAATGGTGCGAGCAGTTGCTCCTGCTGCCATTGATTTATCATTTATCTGGGGTGACAATGATCCCCAATGGTGCGAGTAGTTGCTCCTGCTGCCATTGATTTATCATCACCCCTTCAAGTTTGACATTACGCGGGTCGAGTCCCTCAAGTTCCACTCGGCATAAGTTACAAGCTTCAAGCTCGAAAGTGCCCCACTGGGATTGAGAGAATTCACCGTCACTGAGATCTGAGCCTTTCATCGACGCACCCAGCAGGTTAGCACCACGCCAACGATTTTCCATCAGCTCGCACTTTTCTAGCAAGGCACTCTCTAAATTGGCGTAGGCCAGATTACAGCCTGTTATATAGGCGGAGCAGAAAAAGGTTTTATGGGTGATGTGATTGGCAAAACTGGCGCGGCCAAAGTCGGCGCCTTGTAAGTTACACTCTCGCAGCTCAATACCGAAGCAGCGGGCACCAGTAAAGTTGGCCATGCTCAGATCACACTGCTTAAAGCTGGCACTGGTGAGTGTGGCATAGTTAAACAGGCATCCTTGGCTATCGCCCCGCTCGACAAATCGGCAGTGAATAAAGCTTGAGTCACTTAGATCTGCACGACTAAAGTCACAGCGGTAAAACTCACAATGCTCGAAAATAGTATCTTGTAGATCCTCTTCGTTAAAACGAGTTTCAGTGAAAACCTTGTGACTGATCTGCATCTCTATCTTCCTAGTTTAAATTGGCTTCTACTGAATGGTATTAGGCTGTTGACGGCTCTGCTTTTGGCGGCTCAGAGATTTTCGTCGCCAAGATATAGCAGGCGATACCAATACCTGTGTTGGTGATAGGAAGCGCCATCAATAAGCCTTTAACTCCCCCAAGGTATGAGCCTAATGCGGCCAGTGGCAGCATAATGAGGAAGAGGCGACACACGTTCAGTACCAGTGAGCACATCGGCCTGTGATAAGCGTTCAGAGAGGTGGCCAGTAAGATCACTATGCCCAAGGGACCATAAGCCGCGGGGAGCATAACGATATAGAAGGTTAACCACTCAATGACCTGGGGATCGCTACTAAAGAGCTGGGCAATAGAGCCTGCAAAGAAGTAGAGTGGCAGATAGAGTAAGGTCTGAAATATTAGTACAAACTTGAGTGAAAACAGCAGGGCGTCTCGGGCACGTTCAGTTTGGCCCGCTCCTAAGTTTTGCGCAATAAAGGGCACTAAGCTCGATGATAGTGCCATCACCACAATTAACAGCACAGACTCAAGGCGTGTTCCCGCACCAAAGGCCGCTACAGCACCATGATCGATACGGGCTAACATGGCCATAATGATGGCATTGGCCAGCGGATTCATTAGATTCATCAAGGCGGCGGGCTGAGCAATATGGGCCAGCTTTTTCCAGTTAGATCTGAATCTTGCCATATTGAACTCGGCAAACTCCACCAGATGACGTTTAAAGATAAGCAGGTAGCTTGAAAGTGACAGTGCCACTATCCAAGAGATCACCGTTGCAATCGCGGCTCCTTCAATCTCTAAACGGGGAAATGGGCCAATACCGAAGATAAGCAGCGGATCTAGAATTAGGTTAATCAGTGCGGCTAACATCATAATTTTAGCAGGCGACTTGGTATCGCCAGTGGCGCGAAGTCCTTGATTACCCACCATCAGCAGCACCAGTAGTGGCGCCCCTAAGTACCAGATAAACATATAGTCATAGATGAGCGGCAGGCTCTCACTGTTCGCGCCAAGCAGGCTAAATAGCGGTCCGATACAGAGGCTTCCAAGCAGTGAGATAAACGCGGTCAGGAAGAAGGTTAGTAGCAGAGAGTCGTGTAAAAACACCTTAGCTTTTGGCGCTTGGCCACTGCCAATTAGCCGGCCTAAGTTGGTTGATACCCCAGCGCCTATGCCGATGGCGATACTGGATATGACTAAGGTTACCGGGAAAGTAAAGCTTATCGCCGCTAGAGATTCTGTCCCTAACTGACTGATAAAAAACGTGTCGACGAGACTGAACCCCAGAATGGTTAAGATACCAATCAGGTTCGGGAGGCTCATATTTAGCAGTACACGACCAATTGGCTGGGTAAGCAGCCCGTGTCTGTCTCTCATGGGGAAGTCTTGCCTTATTACTGAAGGAGGGCAATTCTAGCAGGATTGCGCCACCATTTATAAACCGCAGTTAAAAAAAATCGCTTTTTTTTTGTAAAGGCCTTGGATCTGAATCCCACGACCCCCATATATCGAACATCAAGTAGCAAAAATTACCCTAATTTATTGCTGCATTTATTAAAAATTGCCAACCTTTGTTGGGCTAAAAAATCATTAGGAGCATCCATAGATGAATATTCGTCCATTACATGACCGTGTCATAGTTAAGCGTTCAGAAGTTGAATCAAAGTCAGCCGGCGGCATCGTACTTACTGGTAGTGCGGCTGAGCAATCGACTCGCGGTGAAGTACTTGCAGTAGGCAATGGCCGAATTCTTGAAAATGGTAGTGTACAGCCACTAGACGTAAAAGTTGGCGACATGGTGATCTTCAACGAAGGTTACGGCGTGAAGAAAGAAAAAATTGATGGTGAAGAGGTTCTGATCCTTTCAGAATCTGACCTTATGGCTGTAGTGAGCTAAATCACTTCATTTGGACATTTTTCTAACCTCAGGTTTAGATAAACCCGCGGTAATTTAAAAAGAATTTAAAGGATAATTAAAGATGGCAGCTAAAGAAGTATTATTTGGTAATGACGCTCGCGTAAAAATGCTTGCAGGTGTTAACGTACTAGCAAACGCAGTTAAAGTAACTTTAGGCCCAAAAGGTCGTAACGTAGTACTAGACAAGAGCTTCGGTGCTCCACTAATCACTAAAGATGGTGTTTCTGTTGCTAAAGAGATCGAACTTGAAGACAAGTTTGAGAACATGGGCGCACAGATGGTGAAAGAAGTTGCTTCTAAAGCCAATGATGCTGCTGGTGACGGTACCACTACTGCTACTGTACTTGCTCAAGCCATCGTTACCGAAGGCCTAAAAGCCGTTGCTGCTGGCATGAACCCAATGGATCTTAAGCGCGGTATCGACAAAGCGGTTGTTGCTGCTGTTGCCGAGCTTAAAAACCTATCTCAAGAGTGTGCAGACACTAACGCTATCGCTCAGGTTGGTACTATCTCAGCTAACTCTGATGAGACTATCGGCGAAATCATCGCAACTGCGATGGAGAAAGTGGGTAAAGAGGGCGTGATCACCGTTGAGGAAGGTCAAGCACTAGAGAACGAACTAGACGTCGTTGAAGGTATGCAGTTTGACCGCGGTTACCTATCTCCATACTTCATCAACAAGCCAGAGACTGGCAGTGTTGAGCTAGAAAGCCCATTCATCCTGCTTGTTGATAAAAAAGTATCAAACATCCGTGAATTGCTACCAATCCTTGAAGGTCTAGCTAAAACAGGTAAGCCACTGCTTATCGTTGCTGAAGACGTTGAAGGTGAAGCATTAGCAACACTCGTTGTGAACAACATGCGTGGTATCGTTAAAGTTGCCGCTGTTAAAGCACCTGGTTTTGGTGATCGTCGTAAGGCGATGCTACAAGATATCGCTATCTTAACTGGCGGTACTGTTATCGCTGAAGAGATTGGCCTAGAGCTTGAAAAAGCGACCCTAGAAGATCTAGGTACAGCTAAGCGCGTTATCATCACTAAAGATGACACTACTATCATCGACGGTACTGGTGAGCAAGAGCAGATCCAAGCACGTGTTGCACAGATTAAAGTACAAGCTGAAGAATCAACGTCTGATTACGACAAAGAGAAGCTTCAAGAGCGTATGGCTAAACTTGCAGGCGGCGTAGCCGTGATCAAGGTTGGCGCAGCCACAGAAGTTGAAATGAAAGAGAAGAAAGCTCGCGTAGAAGATGCACTACACGCGACACGCGCTGCTGTTGAAGAGGGCGTAGTTGCTGGTGGTGGTGTTGCACTAGTACGCGTAGCAAGCAAAATCGCTGACGTTGAAGTGATCAACGAAGATCAAAAGCACGGTGTGGTTATCGCACTGCGCGCGATGGAAGCGCCACTGCGTCAAATCGCAACCAACGCAGGCGAAGAGAGTTCAGTTGTTGCTAACAACGTCAAGAACGGCTCTGGTAACTACGGCTACAACGCTGGTAACGACACATACGGTGACATGCTAGAGATGGGTATCCTAGACCCAACTAAAGTAACCCGTAGTGCGCTACAATTCGCAGCGTCTATTGCTGGTTTGATGATCACTACCGAAGCTATGGTTGGTGAAGTACCACAAGAAGCTGCTGGTGCGCCTGATATGGGCGGCATGGGTGGAATGGGTGGTATGGGCGGAATGGGCGGCATGATGTAATCTAACTGGTTAAAATCGGTGATTACTGCGTTGCTGCTCGCTCGTGTAGGTGAACTACACGTCGCTCACAGCGCCTTGTACTAACACGATTTTTCCTGCGTTAGATGATTATGTTGGTCTGAGCCTAAAAGCTAAAGCTAAACGAATGAAAGCCCCGATACCTTACGGTATCGGGGCTTTTTAATGTCTGGAACATTTATGCCACACACCATGGATAGGTGCGGTATTCACATGGATTTCTTGCAACAAAGAGTTATCCTGGGAGTATATGGATGTATTAAGAGAGGGTTTTCTTGGCCGTCATCCCGGCGAAGGCCGGGATCCACTGCTTTGTTCTTGGTTTGTAAGCTAATCAAGCTACATTTTTAGCCGATACTCGAAATAGACTTTATCTTTTGCACTGATGTTAACTCATTTGCTTAATTTTAACTCCGCGTTTGCTATGCGTTCCATCATTTGTGCATCCGTATCACCTGTGAAATTTATCCAGCGTTTGTAGGTGTCTATTGCTGCTTGATAATACGTTTGCTGGTAATTTAAGTCGGCGAGTAGTCTCATAGCAGCTGCATGATCTTTATCTGCTAAAAGTTGTTTTTCAGTCGCAGTAGTTAAGTAGTTAATTGCAGAATTAAAGTTACCATTTTCAGCCGCAAAGTTGCCAATAAGCCGATTAACATAAGCCTGTTCGAATGGCGTAGATGTTTTGATATTTTTAGCGGTTAATAGCGCCTGCTCTGGGTCTCCTTTTAAATAAAGTTGGAAGCTATGAGTTATTGACTTACGTAGTTTTTGGTCTGTGATGAGTTGGTTTTTATTCGGCGGACGAGGGATAAAATTGCTCGTAAAAGAATCAGACTTCACCTCATTTTTATCGCTTAAGGTAAAGTCGAGTTGGATCGTTTGTCCATGTTGATGTACGGCCTCGCCATTAACTATTTTGGGTCTATATTCCCATTTACTTAAAGATTTGATAGCCGCTTGATCGAATACACCTTTTGGGGAAGATTTCAGTACGCTAATATTTTCAGTGTTGCCTTGTGCATTGATATCGAAATTTAACTGAACCCAACCTTCAATTCCTTTATTAGCCGCATCAATGGGGTATTGAGCTGGAGAGGGCTTTACCATTGGCCTTTTGCTCAATTTTGATAGATTGTTTTTCTGAGTGACTATGGTTTCGGAGGTGGAGTGGCTGCCTACGGTTGCGCAACCGAAAGTTAGTAAAATCAAACTGAGAGTAATAAGTTGTATTTTCATTATTTTGCTACTTCCTTTACTGGTTGTTTTTGTTAGCTAGAGGTGAGACAGCTTTTTACTCGTCATTATGGCGCTATAGATAACTGGGACCAGAGTAAAATTCCTCTTTAATTGATTTATCCTGCGTAAAATACTTTGCTGATCTGTAGCCTAAAAGCTTAATATTTAAATCACAACAGCTAATAAATGAGTTTGAGCATAGATTTAATACCCAAATTGGCGGCTTGATTTTGTATTTGGTAAACTGAAAATTCAATGGAGTGAAAAGTAAGGCTGCTAGCCTTAATATATGAAGAAAATAATGTTAATAGCTGTCTTTATAGTGACAGTAGCTTCTTGTTGTAAGCAACCAGAAATACAGCTTTACAATAATCCAGAAATCGGATTAAAAATGAGTTACAACAGTTCATGGAAATCCCTCAATGACTCAACTCTTCGTGAAGCTCTCGTTTTAGCAGAAAAGCAAATGACAATCCCACATGAAGCGGCAGGCTATGTTAGAGACTTCATTCCTTTGACGCTATTACGCTTGGCTAAATCGCAGGAATTCGATGGTATTGCCCATAACTCTATTATTCATGTTATAGCCACACCAATTCGAAAAGGTAGTAGGGGTATAGTGGATCGCTTGATTGAAGAGCAAGTTACTGAGCTTAGGTTAACCTTTCCGGATGTTATTACAATAAACAATGCCCTACCGATGCCAGAGTACCCATTGATTAATAACTTTTTGAGTATTCAACTTAAAGATAAGCGAGTCTTTTCTCAATACCAATATGCTTACTGGTATCCCCCATATTTAGTTCAAATAGCTTTATCTTTCTCGCATTCTGATGATGAGCAGGAACTCAAAAAAATCATAAATTCTTTAAAGATTGATATCTGATAGGTGGAATAAAATAACATGGCCACCCATGATTCTGTATGAATTATCTAGTAGTGACTAAGCTTAATTTATCGTTGCTGGATTGAGGTTGCTATGGCTAGACCAAGAAGTATGTTAGTGAGTGTGGAAGATACCCCATTTTATCACTGTGTGTCTCGATGTGTACGAAAAACCTGGCTTACAGGAGTTGATAAGTATACTGGTCAATCTTATGAACATCGCCGAGAGTGGGTTGAATCTAGGCTCCTTGAGTTGGCCACTATTTTTGCCATCGATGTCAGTGCTTATGCAGTGATGTCCAATCACTTGCACTTAGTGTTGAGGGTTGATATCTATGAAGCGAATGCTTGGACAGATAGAGAGGTTGTGGAACATTGGCATAACTTGTTTAAAGGAACGGATATCACCCAGAAGTTTGTTAAAGGTGAAGTGATAGAAAGCTTTGAAGTTGGCCACCTAAAGCATTCTATAGCGCAGTATCGAAGCCGATTGAGCGATATTAGTTGGTTTATGCGGGCACTCAACGAGCCGATAGCTCGCATGGCAAATAAAGAAGATAACTGTACGGGTCGCTTCTGGGAAGGGAGGTTTAAATCCCAAGCCCTGCTTGATGATGCAGCAGTATTAGCTTGTATGGCGTATGTTGACCTCAACCCTATCAGAGCTAAGGTGGCTAAGACGCCAGAACAATCAGATCACACGAGTATTCAGCTGAGAATCAAGTCTGCGATGAATGGTAAGCAGCCAGCTACATTGCTGCCATTTGTGGGTAATGAGTACAAATATATGCCAAAAGGGTTGATGTTTAACGCTCAAGACTACCTGCAACTGCTTGATGATACCGGGCGTATTATTAGAGGTGATAAGCGTGGAGCTATTAACCAAGCTTCAAAGCAGATACTTGATAGACTCAATATTCCTCAAGAGAATTGGATAAAGCTCACCACCGAATTTAGTCGATTATTTAAAGGTGCTGTCGGAACACTGCAAGCACTTGATATTTATTGTGAGCATCTAGAGCGTAAACGAAGGCAAGGTGCAGCAAACTGTCGTAAATGGCTTGATGGCACTTAGTTAGTCTTTGTAACATGACGTTCATTTAAACGACTCCAATCACCTAGATTAGTAACCGAGTGCTCACTCGGTTTTTGTGTTGGTTGATTTTGAGCTTTTGAGTTGAGGTTTTAGCGATAGAGGAGCGACAAGCTGAAATTTATAGCCAGTGTGGCGTAAATAGTTCTGAATTATCGAGTTTAGGCCGAAAAGCCTATTTCTTCTGAATAATAAGAAATAATTATGGGTGGCTATGTTTTGGATATTCGTGGTGAACTGTATTTTCGACATAATATGTCGAAATTATATTGTTTTATGTGTATTCTTTAACTGGTTTATAAATAGGGTTAAGGAGAACCAATGAGATTAGTTAGTCTATTTTTTTGCATTACAGTGGCTGTCAATAGCAGCATCACCAACGCTTCTAGGGCTTTTTGTTGGCGTAGCATTGAGTTTGTCGTCAGGTCAACTTAGCTCGCTTACGATAGTTGCTTGGGTGCTGTAGGTTTCATTATTGGTGACTGTTGGGCTGAGCACATTAGAAAGAAGGTCGGCCTTAGTGAATTCTTTGGTCGATTAGCAGGCGCGCGCGATAAAGCCAAGTGACGGGATAAAGGGAATAACATGAAGCAATGGGAAGATTTAACGCTTTTACAAAAAATATTATTGACCACTTTTCTAATTGTTGCGGCAATATTTGTACCTGAAATTGCAATACTACTTCAATTTGGTGGGATTGAAGTGACATTCGTAATGCTGCTCGTTTGGATGAAACCTATTTGGCAATGGTTAAGCCTTAAATATCAAATGTTGCAAGTTCAATTGGCATTGATAGGCTTTTCGATAAGGCATAGCGCATCAGTAAAACCAAGAATCTTTTTAACTCAAGCATCTTTTTGCTGTATTGCATTTTTTCTGACTGGCTCAGTTACCTTTGCATTCAGCTTTTTTATGCCAGGTATGTTGTTTAATTCAACGATTGTGTAAATCGTGTATTGCTAATTTGGCACAGATACATTCCTGCGCTCAAAGTTGATAGCAGTTAAAGATAAAGCCCCGATACCTCAAGGTATCGGGGCTTTTTTAATAGTGAAATTGGCTGTATTATTTTCAGGTTATTAGGGGGCTAAACTGACAGAGGTTGTTGACTCGGCCCCACGTGGTTCAGTGCAGCTTGTAATGCTTCATAGCGGAATAAGAAGATGTTCTGCTGTGGTAGCGAATCAATCACATGGAATTTATTCAACTGCTTTTGAGTTTGTTGATTTGGACACAATAAAAATACTTCACAATTCGTGTCTTGTGCATCTTTGATGGCATTTTCTAATGCTAAGCCAACCGTGACATCTATCATAGGCACGTCTGTTAAATCTAAAATCATCGCCTCATATTCACTGATGCTATTATGCTGGCGAGATATCGCTTTCGATACACTGAAAATCATGGGGCCAGACAAGTAAAAGAACAGTACTTTGCCTTTGGCTTGATCCAGTAGATCGCTCTCACTTTGAGTCAGTGGTACTGTGTCTTGGTCTGCATCACTAATGGCTTTGACTTGACGAGCTTGTTCGCGGCTAAGACGTTCAATAATGATGATGTTTGAAATAAACACCCCTAAACCTACCGCGACAATTAGGTCGACAAACACCGTAAGCAGCATGACGCCATACATGATTGCCATACCAGCAACGCTGACTTTATGAGCGCGTTGAATAAAACTCCAATCCAAAATATTAAAGCCAACATACATGGCAATGCCAGCCAGAACTGCCATTGGGATAGGTTCGGTTAATCCACCTGCTACTAATACCACTAAGGCCAATACGAGTGCGCGTGTGATCCCTGAGACTGGCGATCGCGCCCCCACTTGGATGTTAGTGACTGTCCCCATAGTGGCGCCTGCACCGGGTAGCGCTCCAAACAAACCTGCTAACATGTTTGCTAAGCCTTGGCCGCGCAACTCGGTATCTGAGTCGTGCTCTTTACGTGTTAATGAGTCACCAATCACGGCAGTAAGTAAGGTATCAATACAACCCAATGTGCCGAGCACTATGGCGTCGATAATCATGGTTGTGAAGATTTCACTATTAATATGTGGGATAACCAAAGAGGGGAGGCCCGCTGGAATTTCGCCAATTCGGCGGATGCTGTCACTTTCAAAAATGATGACTGACAATAGCGTCACACTAATTAACGCTACCAGTTGCGCTGGCACGTATTTGCGATATTTTTGCGGAAACAAAAACAGGGTGACTAAGGTTAATGCGCCTAAGAACAGCTCTTTAAAATCAAGATTAATTAAGGTTTCTGGTAGTGCGCTAAGTGTGCCCATCACACCACCTGCAGGCGCAGCATGACCTAAAAGTGGTGACAGCTGTAAGATGATTAAAATGATGCCAATGCCTGACATAAAACCAGATACCACACTATAGGGCATCAGCGTGACGTATTTACCTAATTTGAGCATGCCCAGTAAAAATTGAAATGCTCCTGCCATCATCACAATAGTGAATGAGATAGCGACGCCAGACTCTGGATATTTGGCCACCATGGTGGTCAAAATGGCCGTCATGATCACAGTCATAGGGCCGGTCGGCTCTGAAATGAGTGTCGAAGAACCGCCAAACAGTGAGGCAAAAAAACCAACTAAAATGGCGCCCCATAACCCGGCTTCTGCACCGGCTCCAGATGCCACACCAAAGGCGAGCGCCAGTGGTAATGAAATAATGGCGGTTGTGACACCACCAAATATATCTCCTTTAAGACTGACATCTTGAAAGCGTTGGTTAAGCAAAGCGAATACCACCTTAAATCATTAGCAACACATAAATTTTTGCTGCATTGTATAGCGCTTCTACTGGTGTGATCAATGTTGCAAATCTAGTTGTTCTGCAAAGCTTGTGTTAAAAGCTTTGGTAATGATGCTGAATATTATACTTTTCCTCATTTAGCAGATTTTTAGTCTTTAGAAATAGTAAAGAAGAGCCTAACTAGCTATCACAAAAAGCAAAAAAGCATAATGTACATTTTTATATCTGGTTAATATTGGTATTGGCGCTTTATGTTGAAGGATTTAATATTAGCCTCAGTTATCTTGATTATAATTGGTGGCTAAATTACGTCATTTAACAGTAAAAGGGCTGTGTCATCATGGATAACCTCAATTCAAACTCGAGTCGTAAAAAGCCTTGGATCGCTTTTGGTGTCGTTTTATCCATAGTGGTGCTTTTTTTAGGGCTGCTAATGATGATGCCAAAGGGGTTTAAAGCCACCCACGAACAGATAGGTACTGGTAAGCCTGCTTTGGTGTTTGTCTATGATCCTAATCTGGCGGTGAGCCATACCCAGACTGAACAGATGAACGAAGCTCGAGTGCATCTTGGTGAAGATGTTCACCTTCTTCTCGCCCGAGTGGGCACTCCAGAGGGGGAACAGCTGATCGCCACCCATCGAGCGGGTCCCGCTGAACTGCTACTTTTCGATTCATCTGGGAGTTTAATTAAAAGGCAGTTTGCAGTAAAAGGTGCTAACGAGATTATCCACTGGGTACAGTAGCAAGTAGGTTAGTAGGTCAATATTTATCAACAAGTTTAATTGTATTTCGTGGATCTCTAGCTTGGAGATGATAGGTCATTCAGCGAGTAAGTAGAGAGACTCGTTGAGCCTCTCTATAAATTGTTTTGCTAAGTATTCAGCTTAAGGTTATTGAGGGAACCTAAAACGAAATGCATTTGAATCAAGAGAGTTACTATTTGAAAACTCTCCGATCCAATTGTCCTGACTTCTAGATTCCCACTTGCCATTTTTGTAGATGAAACTAAAACCTGCACCGTAAGCGGCCCAGTTTGCATTACTAATGGCCATCGCGGCAGGTCGTCCTTGGGGATCAAAGAAGGCATAACCGTTATACCCACTCCAATCTGTGCCGCCAACAGCACCAATGGTCCAGTTTTCGAGTGAGTTAATCGTTCTACCATTAATGCCTATTGCTACAGAACCATCATTGAAGCGTATCGCTTGGTTGATACCGTTTCCATAGGTAGCGAAGCCACAATCACGAGCATCAATATTACCGCCATCTGATAACCATTGGCCGTACTCTACAACACCATCTTTTATGCAACCATGGGCCCAGGAGCTGTAGTTCCACCACTGTCGCCAATCGGTGTAGTCATTGCGTGGGATCACATTTGAAATCGTTGCAACCTCTTTGGTTATATGAGCCAACTCCTTATTTTTAAGAGTGTTGAGTGTAGGATTGCTCCCTATGATAACGGAAGGATTAAAGCCATTTAGATCTTTTTTGAACGCCGTATCCTGTTTAAGCCTTACCATATCGACTTTCTGGAAGTTGTTTAGCGTCAGTGGTGGTTGAATGACTCGCTCCCATGCGGCAATCGCTTCGCTTTTGGTGATCTTTAGTTCATCGAACATTCTTCTTGTTCTTGCGGTACGTGCATTGAGCGTTGTATCTCTACGACGACGCATATGTGTCGATACTTCAGGTATTGAGCCTAACTCGAGATCTTCTGGAATATTCTCTGCTGCGTATTGGCTGCTGAAGGCAGTGGTAATTCGCTCAATACCGTCCAACCTAACTTGATTCCAATCGACATCAGCGAAGCCTGCAATACCCGCGGCCGTAGCATATTGAAAGTATTTGAATAAACCATCTGTTGCTATCCAAGTGCCCATATACGCGGCCGCTGCGCCATATGAACTGCTCGCGTATTCGGAAGTCGTGGCATTTGCAGGCACAGGATGCCATTTAGCATAGGAACCATAGGCTTGATTGCCTAAATATGCTCCCAAACCACAGTTAATAGAGCTGGATAGTAACGCCCATTTTTGTCCACCTAAGTAGGGCATAAGAGAGCCAGGATGTGAAGTCGGCAATGAGGTGTAAGTGCCGCCGTCAGCATAGCGAGCAAATTCACCGACCATACCATTTAACCCACCCCATATAGCGGTGTCGGCGACTTTCAATGGCCAAGCTGCTGCTGAGGCGTTATTTGCATCTGCTACTTTTTGAATCATGGCGTTGGTGCCAATGGCACCGACAAACATCAATAGACCTAGCTCTTCTCTTAAGGTTCTTTGGGTCAAATGGCCTAAGTTCAGTGTATCTGCAAGTATGTTGCCTACTCTCGGCATTGCTCGCAGGGCATCGTTGATTCTTTGACCATCACCAGCATGACTACCAGGGAATCCATGAGTCCACTGTGCTCTTTGTAAAGTGTAATCGAAAAAGGCCCAAGCTAATGGTACTGCAGTTCCTTGGGCGGCATTAAATAGCTCCTGACTTAATGATGAACCTCCAATGACATGGTTATAAACATCTTGACCTAAGCCTATGAGGCCAAACGATCCTGCCGCGCTTAATGCTGTACCTGCACCAGCACGACAGAGTCCCCTAATTAAGTTATTTTGAAATGGATTTGGAATACTCGGTCGAAATGCATCGCCAGTGATGGGGTCTACTGAGTATTGATGGTTATAAATAGTATTATTTTGTAACGCATAGTTTGTCGCAAAAATATCAACTTCGTTTTCTGTTAATTCAGGATGTAAAGCATGTACACTTTCATGAATGATGACTGAGCGTAGATCTGCTTTGTCATTAATTCTATTAGGGTTTATTGTGATTTTTCCATTGTGATATATAGCCTTAGCATTCTGATATCCCTCTTCGGTGATCTCTCCAAAGTTAAACTCTATATCTTTTGTAAGGGATAGTAGCTTGTAGTTTGAGTCTGCTTCCTTTGTGTTTAGTGTTTTTATTATATTTTTCAAGTCATTTTCTTGAAGATTACTATCAAGAGGCATATAAGAAGTTGCCCAAGCACTCTGAATATTTAATATCGATATGGCTACTAGAGATAGTTTCATTTTTTTTGAAAGTATAAACATCTATAAATCCTTATTTCAAATATAAACTTGAGGTTTTACCGAGTGGCAACTTGTGTATGTGACAATTAACTCCACCGGGAAAATAGTGTTTTAAATAAATGTAATTATAAAGATGCAAGCTTGCTGTAAATTACACTACTCTCTTATTTTATTTATTGATATAGAGTGGTTATATTTTTACATTAAGGTGTTTGTTATCATAAGTTTCTGTTACTAATAGTAAATAGTGGTATTTTGAAGGAAAGCTTATTGTTGGATAAGTTTTACTCATCAAATAGTGTCTAATATTGATTTTAAATTTAATGAATGTATTTTCACGCTGCCGTAAGAACGTAATTCTACTGGTTAATACATATAATATATTATTATAAGGTAGAGTTTTTTAGAAAGTGTCTTAAGTTAATGTAAGGAGGCTTATTAATTTGTATTTTTTATAATGAAGTTTTCTAGAGCTGATGCTGCAGGAGATAAGGATTTATTTTTAAGCTGAACGATCCCTGTTTGACGAATCACCTTAGGATTTTTAAGAGGAATGAAGCGTAGGTTATTGTTATTCTGTGGGAAGGCGAACCAAGGCAATGTGGTAACGCCAAGTCCAGCTTCTAGCATTGCAATTAATGAGATCATAGTAGAGATGAATAACTGTGAATCATTTAGTAAAGACTTTGCTTTCGTGTCTTCTAATAGGCGTGAAGTCCCATTTCTAATCAATCGTAGCTTACGCAATTTTTTCCAGTGTAGTTCCGTTTCTTCTACGAGAGGATTATTTCTATGGCACACAACTCCGAGCTGATCTTTCCATATTGGAGTAAATTTAATATCAGCATGTTCATTTTTATAGGGTAAGCTAGATATGCCAATATCGACTTGCTGTTTTTCAACTTTTTTCAACACAGCCTCAGAATTATCATCGTATAAACTTATCTGAAGATCTGGAACATCATTTATAAATTCTGATAATAATTCGGGTAACATTCGAGTAGAAATTGAGGGGACAGAAGCAAGGCGTAAATGCCCTGTTTTATGCTCACACATTAATGCCATGTCGAGAGCAATATTATCATGGTGATAAATAAGTTCTTTTGCCTTAGGTAAAAAATACTTACCGAAAGGAGTTAATATGGTGGCCTTGGTGTTTACCTTTTCAAAAAGAGCTGTGTCTAACTTGTTCTCCAGTTCTCGTATTGATAATGATATTGCAGGTTGAGTTCGGCATGCTTTTTTTGCTGCGGAATGAAAGCCTTTTAACTCCGCTACCCAAATAAAGTGGCGAAGCTGGGTTATTTTAAATTCAGGTAACGACAAAACTCCTCCTTATATGTTGGTGCTTTGTAATCGGTTTGTGAGTAACCATATTAAAGCACGTTACCTATAATATCTAAAGCGGTTTACATTTAGTCAATTAATGATGTTTATTGGAGAACTTAAATATGAATGTTAATTGGTTAATAGTGATGTTTTCTCATTTTATCTTGAGCTGTGAATGCAGGTGGGTAATATGATGAGAGGGGGAATTAAGGAGGTCGACAGTATCTTAATAATGGTTTATCGGTGAAAGGCTTGCCTGGGTAAGTCAGGCATTTAAAGCCTTTTCTTATCTCTCTATACACAATAAGCTGTCCTATTAAAGAGGTTAGATGGAGGGAAGGGATGTTTTTTCTTGCTGGCATGGATAAGAAATATGAGCTAATAGAGCCGCCAATGAGTTGTCACTGCGAATTTTGTGGTGTGGAGAGAGAGTGGTTTCTGTATAAAGAAACCGAATTTGCTTCGCTGTTTTTTATTACCATTTGGCGCTTTACTCCCGATTACTTATTGGTGTGTGGTAGCTGCCAATATCCGATGAAACTGCCCCGTGAACAGGGAAAGCAACTCGCTTTAGACAGTTCCCAAATTACGGCGAGGCAGAATGAACTTGCGAGCTTAGTCGCGGAGCACCAAAAGGTTAATATCACCACTAATCGTGAGAATTAACTTTCAATTTAGGTTAAATAGCTCATCGAGCCGGTAATATTGCAGTTTCCCATGCTTTGAGTCGCTGATGTCAGTAATGTCTATGGTGACTATCATACGCTTTTATTCATATGTCTGATTAATTAGCTGATATGGTTAAAAATTGAATTGGATTGAAAATGCATCAGGAGCGCCGATACGAAGTAGTAATAGCTCTTGCTCTAACTGCTTCCTTTCCCTTTTAAGGCTACTTTTTCTCTCTTTGTTATTTGCTACATCAATACTTGATCTGATGGCGCTGGTTGCTTGAGCTATTTCATTCTCAATCGTGTTTAACCTAGTTTTAATTGTAGATATTCGCTGTTTTATTTCATATTTACGGTGGCCTTCATTATAACGTTTTAGAAAATCGTTACTGCCGCAGACCCCATTATAGTAAGCTCCCTCTAGCCCTAACTTGTAGCCATTTTCTGGTTGACAGTAGTTTTTAAGCCCTATCTGATAGCCTGCTCTCCATTGAGTTGAATCCACACCAAGACCAAATTCACTGCAGTCCTGAATATAATTATTAAGGGTATAAGGAGTAGCGCCGCTATTCCCATCATTGAGTCCTAAGGAGTACCAATCAGCATGCGTACACTCCTCTATATCTAAGCTTGTACATTGAGTTAGGCTCAAAGCTGCCAATGCTGCCACTGTTTTATATTTCATCTGCTTCCCCCGATAGCGTGTAGGGCTTAAATCTATCAAAAAACATCAATGAGAATATGGAGGTCACCACTTATTTACATATGTATCGTTTGGTTGCGTATTTTAACGGCGGCATTGTTTGTTTTTCTTGTTGGTTGTGTTGTTTTTGTTTCTTTTGGGTTGTCGTTAAGTGCTTGCTGGTTGCGGAAGTTGGAGGCAGGTGGCTAAACCTTTTCTCAGGTATACTTAGCCCCAATTTTTCATATTGATCTTTATCGATCGAGATAAGGTAAACGAGTTTTTATGATCATTTTTATGACTAACTTAGGCAAGATTGAGATAGCACTCGATTTTGAGCGCGCACCAGTAAGCTCTAAGAATTTTTTGAGGTACTGCGAAGATGGTTTTTATGAAGGTACAATTTTTCATCGGGTGATCAAAGGGTTTATGGTGCAGGGTGGGGGTTATACTGCCCAGATGCATGAGAAGCCAACTCGGGCTGCAATTGTTAATGAAGCAAATCGAGGTTTGAAAAATATCAGAGGCGCGCTGGCGATGGCACGAACCGATGCGCCTCACTCAGCCACTGGTGAGTTCTTCATCAATTTGGCTGATAACGCCTTCCTAGATCACACTGCGACTACTAATCAGGGGTGGGGGTATGCTGTTTTTGGTAGAGTGACCGCAGGGATGGATGTGGTTAACAGGATGGCGAAGGTAAAGACCTGCTCGAAAGCTGGTCATGATGATCTGCCCCAAGAAACGCTTATTATTGAGAAAGTGACTGTTATTAAACAGACCTCTTAATCTTGTCTTTTTATACCGTTTCGCTCTGCTATGCCAAGATTCTGAGTAATGACACTCCCCTTATCTATTTTATACCTAACTTTTATCGTGATTGTTTTCACATTAATTTTGAACTCAGAAATTATCTGTATAACAGATCGAGTAATAGGTTAACTAAAAGTGTGACAACGAACGAGCTTGTTGCATTTTACTCTTACATTGTGAAGCTAAATTTATCGCTTTAGAGGTGATCACCTTTGTTGAATTTTTGTGCTTGTTTTTTCTACTTTAAATGTCGAAAACTGGAAGGGATATCGTTGTAAATACGAACTTGGAAGGTATACTGCGTGCGAAATCTGTTCGATGGTTTAAATAAACAATAGAGATATTTATAATGCGATTTTTTGCGCAATCTAAGTTAATCACAAAGTGCCTGTTGATGATCTTCTTGATTGGCAGTTCGGGTCAACTTTTAGCGCGTGATCTCGATGAGATTAAAGCTGAAGGAGTGCTTAGGCACATTGGCGTACCTTATGCCAATTTTGTGGCCAAGTACACCGAAGGAAGCAAGGTCACTCATAGTGGTCTTGATATTGAGTTGATGCAAAATTTTGCAAAATACCTAGGGGTAGATTATCAATTTATCCCTGCAACTTGGACGACAGTTTTCGGCAAGTTAACAGGAGTAAATGGCCAGTTCATTGGCAATAAGGTGGTGTACTCCTCGCCTCAAATCATTGAAGGTGATGTGATGGCTCATGGTGTGACGGTTTTAGATTGGCGCAAAGAGATCGTTGATTTCTCCGATGATTACTTTCCCTCTGCCGTGTGGCTCATTGCCAGAACCAGTTCAGATCTCATGCCGATAAAACCCAGTGGTTCACTCATTGAGGATATTTCCGCGGTTAAGTCTTTGATTAAAGGTCGCGACGTGCTGGCAATGAAGCAATCATGTTTAGATCCAGATCTGTATGATCTTTATCGCACCCAAGCTAATGTGATACTACCGACTAAGCAGTTGCAGCTTAATGAGATGGTGCCTGCTATGTTGAATGACGAAGCGGAAACAACCCTATTAGATGTTGCAGACTCTTTGATTGCGCTGGAGAAATGGCCAAATGAAATTAAAGTAATAGGACCCATCTCTGAAGAGCAGAGAATGGCGATGGGGTTTAGGAAAGACTCTCCCAAGTTAAGGAAGGCGTTTAATCAATATTTAAAGCAGATCAGGGCTGATGGTAGCTTTAACGAGCTGGTGAAAAAATACTATCCAAGTGCTTTCCACTATTACAACAATTACTTTTCTCAGGCGATAAAATCGCAGTAGATTTATGAACATAAAGAAATGGTTTAACAGTAAAACTGCCATTATTGTTGCTGGCATCCTTCTAACCGCTTATCTATTTTTAATCTTGACCGTGACAAACCTAGGTCAAAGCAGGCTAAAAGAGTCACAAAATAACGCATTAGATTTAAAGATTAGTAATTACACTGATAATTTGAGTTTCTTTTTTGATGTGAGTCAGGAAAGTATCGGCAACCTTGCCAATAACAGGGCGATTAGTGCCTACTTCTCCAATCTTGCTGCGGGCATGTCGATGCAGTATGGGCTAGGTTCTAGCCTGTTTAATCTTAGACAGACCATTAATAGTTTTGCCCAAACAAGCAAGATTGATAATCATCAAATTTATCGCAGGCTCGTAGTCGTGGGATTCGGTAAAACGGTTATTGCCGATACCGAGCTAGATACTCCCTTTGATGTTAATCAGATCCCCATGGCCGCGATGGAGAAGGTGGGCACTAAGATATTGATGTTATCGACTCCAGAGGGGCCGATAATTACTCTACTACACACGATATATCATCAAGATAAACCTGCTGGAATATTGATTGCAGAGATTGATAATGATGTTGTTATTCATCAGCTTTCGACTCAAGAGCATGAAAGTAATGGCAGCTGTTTGAAGCTGGTCACGCCGCTTGGGGAGATCTTGGTTTGGGACTCACTTAAACCTTTGGCCGGGCTTAATCCTATCTTGAAATTTACGCCTACTGAGCCCTTTAGAGCCAGTACAGCGTTTAACCCAGGAAAGAAGCAAAGCCACGATAATATTTCATCCCATAATATCTACTTTGAGAAAGAGGTTTCAGGTACGCCCTTTAAACTGATCAGTTGGTTTGAGCCGGTCAATGAGCAGGATATATTTACATCTGCTTGGTTTATTGCCGGGATCTCTCTGCTTGCTCTACCTGTGATGTTAGGTTTGCTGTACTTGATGAGGGTGAACAATACCAATCTGGTACTTCAGACTCAGGTTGCTTTTGTCTCAGAGCAGCAACAGAAATTAACCAATCAAAATGTTCAGTTACTTGAGGAGGTTGATAAGCGTAAAGCATCAGAGAATAAGCTTGCTTATCAAGCGACCCATGATGAACTTACAGGGCTTGCAAATCGAACTCACAGTATGAGCCGGCTTGCTCAGTCCATTGAGTCTGCTCGGGTTAATAACACTAAGGTGTTAGTGATGTTCCTCGATCTGGATAACTTTAAACAGGTCAATGATACCGTGGGCCATCATGCGGGAGATGAGCTGTTAAAACTCACCAGTAAGCGGCTATTAAACTCAGTGCGTAATACCGATACGGTGGCGAGATTTGGTGGCGATGAGTTTCTTATCATTATTCCTGAGCTGCCCCATCAAAATATGGCAAAGATGTTGGCAAGCTCAATTTTGACCCTATTTGAACAGGGATTTAAGATTGAAGGGCAGGAGTTTTTTGTTTCAACCAGTATTGGTATGTCTATCTATCCACAAGATGGTGACACGGCTGCGACACTGCTTAAGAAGGCGGATACTTCCCTCTATCGAGCTAAGGATGCTGGGCGTAACGGTTTTAGTTTTTATAACGACAGTATGAACCAAGATATTCAACGTAAGTTGACCTTAAATGTTCGTCTGCATCAAGCGATAAACTTGGATGATATAGAGATCTATTATCAACCGATTTTAGACTTGGCCAGTCGTAAGATTATTGGCGCCGAGGCGTTGATGCGTTGGACCGACAGTGAGCTTGGGGTTGTGTCACCGGATGAGTTTATTCCACTCGCTGAAAAGAACGGCTTGATCCATAAACTGGGAGATATTGTTCTGCAGCGGGCGTGTTCACAGGCAGCTAGTTGGCAATCGATCACCCCGCTCAAAATGGCGATTAACTTCTCCAGTGTACAGTTTCGCTATAGTGAGCAGTTGCAGGCAAGAATCGTTGAAGTACTGACGCAAACAGGTCTTCCCGCTGACAGACTCGATATGGAGGTGACTGAGAGCCTGTTAATCGATCAAGAGAGCGGGTTGATGACCATGCTGGCTTACTTGAAACAGCTTGGAATTGAGATGTCGATTGATGATTTTGGTACCGGTTATTCAGCGTTAAGTTATCTGCAGAAGTTCTCGTTTTCGAAGTTGAAAATTGATCGGGCTTTTATCAATAAGATGGCAAGCAGTAAGGCTGATAAAGCACTCGTTACCGCGATTCTTGCTATGGCAAAATCGTTAGAGATGAAAGTGGTGGCAGAGGGAATTGAGGATGAGCAGCAGGCGCAATTCCTGCAGAGTCACGGCTGTGAATTTGGTCAGGGCTATCTCTTTAGCCGTCCAGTCACGGCAGAGGCATTTACTCAGCTCTTGATGGAGCAGGAGAGCTTAGTCGTCGCGACCGCTTAACTTTTATTGATTGGTATCACTATTAATAAAAATGGCCTTGAGATCCTCAAGGCCATTTTTTTATCTAATTAAAGCTGAGTTTATGCCATGTTGCGGTAAAGACGCTTCATCGCTTTAACTAAACCAATTACATCATCTTCATCATGGAAAAGGTGAGTCGAGATGCGGATGGTGTGGATTTTTTGCATGTCATCTTTCTTGTTATAGAAAGAGGTGGTACGCACTATGTAGCCATACTCCTCATGCAGACGATCGCGGAATTGGGTTAACAGTTCGCCATCATGTTGATCGTAGAATGGGTTAAACGTCGTTAGACCACTTGATAGCTCACGGATGTTCGGTGCATAGAAGTTTGCATAGGGGAAGGTATCAAACAACTCTTGTTTACAAAGCTCACTTAGATCCAGCACTCGCTCCTCAATCACGTCTCTGCCAATCTCCTCCCACATGACACAAGCGTCAGCTAAGGCTTGCTTTGCTGGGTAGTTATCTTGGCCGATAGACTGGAATTTAGCCTGTAAAGCTGTGGAGGATGACGATGAGTTGATACACCAAAGCGGTGTTGGACGATCGCTCCAAAACTCAGCTAAGCGTTGCGCGTTATCGCGAATATATAAGATGCCAGTTGCACCTGGACCACACTGCCACTTGTGGCCTGCACCTGAGTAGAAATCACAATCGATATCATGAAAGTTCAGGTTTAGCATACCTGGTGTGTGGGCACCGTCGATTAATGTAGGGATACGGTTAGGAATTGCCACCTCTTTACAGATGCGCTTAGCAGGTAAGCTGGTTCCTGTTGTGTAGGTTACATGAGAGAAAACGATCAGACGAACGCGGCTACCATACTCTGCGACCGCATCGGCAAATGCATTAACAAAGTCATCTTCAGAAACTTGGTTTTCGCCTGTATATACAGGGATCTCAACCTCAACCACTTCAACATTATAGCGCTCACTTACATGCTTTAGTGGAATGGTTGCACCTGGATGCTCGTGGTGAGTGGTTAAAACGACATCCCCCTCTTCAAACTGGAGGCCATTGATGATTGAGTTCATGCCATCAGTCGTGTTGCGACTCAATACCAGTTCATGCTCATCGGCGCCGAAACCAGGCGCGACCTGCCTAGCTAGCTCAATGGTAGGAACGTTGCTCTGCCAAGGATTAGCAGAGATCATCTCATTAGTTTTAGCGTAAGACTTTAAAATGCTCTTTGGCATAGAGCCAGATGTTCCTACGTTCATGTAAGTTGTGCGCTTGTTGAGCACAAACTCTTTACGCACCTTTTTCCACAGTTTTTGGTCTGAATTATGACCTCTAAACTGGGTAGGCCCTAGTTCATCTGTTTTAGCTGCTGCGACCGATGGAAACATCAAAGTACCGGCGCCTGCCAGTGCTAAGCCTGTAGATGTTTTTAAAAAACTACGGCGGTTTAAACCTGATGCGACATCTTTATTATCGTTATTCATACTACTCTCAAATTAAATGATGACTGAATAAAATTGTTTCTTTAGGGTAAAAAAAGCTTAATGCTATCAAGCTTATGTTGAGCGTTTTTAATATACATTCATCGGCGATGTTATAAGTTATAAAGAGTTAAAATCGTGATGAATCACACAGTTGTTATAACCCTTTATTAAGAGAGCACTAAAGTATTAACTTTTGGAGTCGCGTTTGATGTGGCATATTGTGTTTTGATTAACCAAATCACTACAGATGGAGGGAGAGTAGATGGAATTGATGTGTCATTGCGGTAATGTGAAGATCAAGGTGGCGAACTCTCCCGCAACATTGACCTCTTGTAACTGCTCTATCTGTCATCGTTATGGGGCGCTTTGGGGGTATTATAAACCTAATGAAGTTCAGTTGACCTTTATGGCTGATTCATTGGGAACAAGTATGCCATCTGCTAAGTCTTATCGATTTGGTGATGAGTGCATTGAGTTTTTCCATTGTCAAAAGTGTGGCTGTTTAACTCATTATCTGACCACAGATAAGGTGCCTGAGCCAAAATATGGGATTAACTTCCGTATGGCTCCTAGGGCTGAAGTGGCTGAGATTCAAGTTAGGCATTTCGACGGTGCAGATAGTTGGACTTTTTTGGACTAGCGCTTTCAATTATTGACGATACTGAATGTCATTAATGACCTGTTAAGTGTCACTAATGACACTTTTTGTCGATTTATCCTCCGATATACTGGTTTACATCTTGTGAACTAGGTACAAAAATATGTTTCCTCTGATAGACAAAAATATAGAGCTAATATGGCCACTTTTCCCCGTGGGCATGCTAATAATATTGATAGCCTCTCTATGGCTATTTACCTTGATATTGAGGTTGAAGTCAGTCATTGAGGGGCGTGTGAAGTATTCGGATGTGATGTTTGTCAATCTCGATGCTATGCCTAAAAGAGTCGCTTTACTGAGTCGCAGTCATGACAATCAGTATCAACAGCCACTGCTTTTTATACTTTTAATGTTGTTTATTATGCACTTCCAATTACAGGGAGTTGCATGGTTTCTCTCTTCTGCTCTTTTTGTTACAGCACGCTATTGGCATGCATTTGAACATGTAAGGGGGAATCACTTACTGAGACGAACCTGCGCGTTTATTATCGCGAGTTGCACTCTTTGGGGGATGTGGTGCGCCCTATTTGTAACACAACTATTTTAAATAGAGGTCACTCTATCTAGGGCGTTTAGTCTGTGTTTGGCTCTGTGTTTGAGCCTGTTCTGGGGCGCTATAGTGCAAACTTATTTGCTGCAATGTCTGCTGTGAGCTTGACTGTTTCGCGAGGTGTAGTCCTTGGGTTGAAACGCTCTGTAACAATTAGCTGGTTTCCCCTTATCGCCAACTTTATGGCTTTACTGGTAACTTGCTAAAAGTTTATATCCGAACTGCAACTTAACTGAGTAAGGGATAATGATGAGATTACCAATTTTGGCAGGCTTGATCGCAGGCATTAGTTTAGTGTCTGTTGATGCGGCTCCGCTGTCGTTGAGCGAGCTTAACGAGATTTTAGCAAGCAGTGATCGTCCAGCAAAAGATAGTGAGCGGGATGCTGCACGTAAACCCGCTCAGATTATGCACTTTGCCGGCGTTGAGGCTGGCGATAACGTCTTAGACCTGTTTGCTGGTGGTGGTTGGTATTCCGAACTCTTCTCCAAAGCCGTAGGGCTTAAAGGTAAGGTGTATGCTCAAAACGACAATGTGATTTGGCGTTTTGCCGAAAAACGGATAAATGAGCGCACAAAGGGAGAGCGACTAGCGAATCTGACACGTTTTGATAAAGTTGATATTGTTGATATGGATATTCCAGAGAAAAGTCTCGATATTGCCTTTACTGCATTGAATTATCATGATCTTTTCTTTACCCATAATGTGGATGAGAAAACTGGCAAGAAAACTGTATTTCGCCAGCAGGCGGTAGATCACAGAGCTGCATTGGCTAAAGTGCGCGACTCACTTAAAGATGATGGTGTGTTTATCATTATCGATCATGAAGCGATTAAGGGATCTGGCTATGATGCCCCTAACTCTGAGCATAGAATCGATTCAAATATTGTGAAGTATCAGATGAAGGAGGCTGGCTTTAAGCTTGTAGAGGAAGCCTTTTACCTGAGAAATCCTGATGATGATCTCTCCATGAACGTGTTTGAAAAAGAGACTCGAGGTAAGACAGACAGATTTATCTATAAGTTTGTTAAGGCCTAAATCATTGTGAACTAAATGGGTTGAGACTCATTTATGAACTAAGGGTAAACACTTTATTATGCTGATTGATTTCAGGTGTTTATGCTATATTAGGCTGGTAAAAACTATTCTATTTGAGAGATAAGATGTTAGCCATAAATGAGTATTTTGATGGGCAAGTAAAGTCGATTGGTTTTCAAGCAGAAGATAAACCCGCTTCTGTTGGTGTGATGGAAGTTGGCGAGTATGAATTTGGTACTCAGGCTCCCGAGGTCATGCAGGTTATATCGGGTGCCCTAACCGTACTTTTACCTGGTCATAATGACTGGCAAACCTTTAGTGCTGGTGAGCAGTTTGATGTGATTGGCGATGCTAAATTTCAGGTTAAAGTGTTAACTCAAACTGCCTACTTGTGCAGCTATGGCTAGCATAGGGGCTTGGTTGATTTAAGCCTGTTTTAGTTTGAGCTTATGTTTGTCCTACATGTAACTAGATACACTTTTCTAGAGGGAAAAGTGTATCTCTGTTCTAATTACGATTTATCAAGTTTGAGGTTCGTCGCAAGATCTTGCAGGAAGCGTTGGGTCTCTTCTGATAATTTATTGATCTCAGTTACTGATTCTGAAGAGCGGGAGGCTAACTGGCGAACTTCATCTGCCACTACCGCAAAACCTCGACCATGCTCGCCAGCGCGCGCGGCTTCGATTGCGGCATTAAGGGCAAGCAGGTTGGTTTGATTTGAGATCCCATCGATGACTTTGGCAATATCAGCAATTTCACTACTGGACTTGGCAACATTGGCCATTATCTCATTCATGCCATCACGCATCTCAACCTCTTCGGTGACGTCTCGTACGAAGGCGGTGTAGAGGATACGGCCACTGACCTCAACTTTAGAAAGGGAGAGTGAGCCCCATTTTTTACTGCCATCTTTACAGAAGACTGGCACCTCCCGAACAGTCCCAACAATTTTGTTAACTCCGGTATTTCGGTTGGCGTTGACCAGTCCGTCATGGCCAGCTTGTAGTTCCACTGGAACTAACATTTTTACATTTTGACCTATGACCTCTTCTCTCTTGTAACCCCATAACTCCTCTGCGGCCTTGTTAAATAGAGTCACCGTATTGTTCTCGTCGATAGATACCACGCCATCAAGTGCTTGTTCTAAGGTTTGATCTATGGCGTCTTGGGCAAGTTTGACCTCGGTAATGTCTCGGACGAAAGCGGTATAACCTATATCGCCACCGACCTCTATTTTACAAAGCGAGAGGTTAGCTTGAATCGTACTACCGTCAACCCGAATGAGATCGAGATCTCGGCTGGTCCCCACTATCTTGTTGATACCCGTGTTTCGGTTAGCGTTGACTAAAGAGTCATGATTTGAGCGTATTTCACTGGGAACAAGCATCTTAACGTTCTTTCCTATGACCTCTTCTCTAGAGATCCCCCATAGGGTTTCAGCTGCTGAGTTCATGAAGGTAACGATATTATGGCTATCTATGGTGACAACGCCGTCGAGCGCTTGTTCGAGTACCTGCTGTATTGTGTCACTGGCCTGACGTTGGGCGCTGATATCTCGAGCAAAACCGACATAGCCTATATCCCCATCGTTTTCTAGTCTGGATAGGGCGAGGTTAATCCATGTTTTAGAACCATCTTTGCGAACAAGCTCCACGTCACGGCTGGTGCCGACTATGATGTCTTCTTTTGTACGCCTGTTTTTATTTACAAATCCATCATGTTGAGATTGAAGCTCACTTGGAACCAACATTTTGACATTCTTTCCTATGACCTCATCCTTTCGGTATCCCCACATCTTGATGGCGGCATCATTGATAAAGGTCACATGATTGTTTCCATCAATCATTATTACTGCATCCACTGATTGACCTAGTACATTCTCAACGGCTTTGCTGCCTGCTTTTGAGAGCGCTTCTTGCATCTGCAGCTCTTTAAGCTTTTCATTTGCGCCATTATCAGAAGTCTGCTTTTTTGATGAAGAAAATAAATTCTTTATAAATTTGGTCATCAGTATCTGCCTCTTAGTTTGTATATCTAAAAGAATGGTGTGTGCACCTCCTTGTAGGTTGCCCATTTAAAAGTGCTTGTACTTCTGTTGCTTTTAACTATTAAGCATCCAATGCTTGTCCAAATTATAGTCAAAATTATGAATGTTACTTATTTTATGTAAGGAGTTTTGTATGATGTCTATTTTACTTTTTCAGTGTCGGTGGGGATTAAGGAAATACTATGCTGGAGTGCTAGCAAGATGAGTTAAGGCTTCATCAGATGATGAAACCAAACTCAAATTTTGTTTATCTATTGGTGTAGGTACTGATAGCTTTAGTAAGGTGATACTCTTACTTTCAGTTACGTTGCTTCAGGTTGTTTACGGTCTTCAAAATAAAGAATGTCGCCCACATCTTGCTGTTTATCTGATAGGTCGTTCAATACCTGATTGCTATGATCATGTTGTAGGGAGAAATCATTGAGGGTGGTATGTAGATCACCTAAAGATCTGTGCATCATTTTTGAGATTCGAATACAGGCATCCATGGGGTTTTTGGCTAATATGCGTTGGGCATCCACTTGAAATTGTAATCCTCTAAGGCGATGGTGATGCTCCTCTGAAGCACTCTCTATCACGCTATTCACCTCATCTCTGAATATGTTTTCAAGTTTTTCTGGCTGGTTTTTGGCCATCTCCATTAATGTGTCAAAATCTGGAAAATCTTGCTGACTCATATCTACTACCTCATCATTTACGGTTTACATACGCATTTTTATCATTACATTCGAAACTTTTTTTCTAGCGTAATTTGCAGTTTCCTTGGTTTAGATAAGGCAAGTTTTGAACCAAAAATCATCGGTATATTTATCAGGTATTTATAAATTAAGATTTAGTTGCGTGTTGCAATTGTGAGACTAAGATTTGCGCAGTTACTACATTTTTAGTTGATCTGGACTATGTAGAGCTGTCTTTTGGCATAGAGGATTGGCACTCAACGCAAGAGGGGCGGGGAGTGCTATAAAAAAGGGGACTAAAGAGTCCCCTTTTCCTATTTTTGAGAATTAAGCACCTGGAACTGGCGTTTGACCTGTGTGGATCTTTTCGATGCTCTTGATGAACATATAGAGGCAGGTCGTTGTTAAACAGCCGCCGAGATAAAAGATCACTGAGTCAGGTGAATCTGAAAAACTGGTAGCACATAGTGGTCCTAAAACCGATCCCACACTGTAGCTTAATAACATCACCTCTGTTGCCGAAACTATCTTTTCCATCGATATCGCATCACAAGCGAGTGTGATAGCAATAGGATAGAGAGCGAAGCTACAGGCGCCTAACAGCATGTAACTTATCGCCATCACCATAAATGAGCGTGACTCTAAAATACCAAATACAGCCAGCGCACCAAATAAGCAAAATAGTGCCATCAACAAGCTCTTACTCATCTTAGGTGATAGGTAGCTCACAAGGGGTTGCACCAACATACCACCGAGAATTATCGTGGCCATAAGTACTCCAGTTTGCTCTGGGCTATCCACTTGGCTTGTGATGTACACAGGCAGTAAACCGTATATAGGGCCGAGTAATAGGCCCGATACCAGACATCCTAGGATCGCTGGACGGCTTAGTTTTTTTATCTCATTCAATCTTAGCTTTTGGTTATGCTCATTTTTTGGTTGTCCGCTTTTCACTAGAAGTGGAGGCAGAATGGCTAACATTAACAAGCCAAGTACACAAAGGTATGGAAAAAAGCCATCAACTCCAACTGGGCCTATACCAAGTTGACCTAAGGCGCTACCACCATAAAGCGAGGTCATATAGAGGCCTAAGCGTTTCGCTCTCTGTTTTGCGCTGTCGGCCATCAACAGCCAAGACTCGACCACGACAAAGATACCAGCAACAGCGAAACCTGCGACAAAGCGTGAAATTAGCCATGTCACTGCATTGGGGATCGCTAACATGACAAGAATTGTCGAGATCAGCACGCAGAGAAACAAAATGAATGCAACTCTGTGCCCGATTTTAGCAACAATACTTTCGATGCAAGTAGCACCTATCAATAGACCCAAATAAAAGATACTGGCAAGCCAAGGCACCACAGAGCTATCAATACCAAATGAAGATAATGAGAGTGGGATTAGGCTCATTAAAAATCCGGATGCTACTGCAAAAAACGACAATCCAGCCACAGGAACGAAAGTGCTATTTTTGTGTGTTTCTATGATGTTTTCTATCACAATCATCTCCTTTAGCTTGTTTTAATTTAGCTTTGGTTGTCTATGGTGTTTGAGTCTTAAATAACCCACTGTTGGTTATTTTTTGGCGAATGTATTCCCATTTGATTATGAAGTAAAGAAGATAAATTACCTTGTAAGATTAATTTTTGTAAATGTAACGGTTAGCTTATGTTTTTTCTTTGTTTTGTTGTTTTTTATGGCTTTGTTTTTTTGCTGTTTATAGTCATTTTCTGACAAGATTTTAATTATCTATTGTAAATTTATTCAGGTTTTTAGCGTTAACTAAAGTTGACTGTAAACCGACTTGATGACGTAGGTTTCGTTGTTGTATGTCTGGCTTTTGGTCTTATTTTTGTTGTAGTGGTTATTATTGACTGTTTTGTTTGGGTTTATATTAAAAGTAAACCAAAGAGGAAATGTGAACTCAAAGCTGATAGCCTAAAAGTCATGGATAAAAAATAGGGATGAGGTGAATGGATTTTGAAATAGTGAGGGCCGAGCAAGTCGATCATGACTTTTTGTTGCAGCTTAGGCTTTCGACCATGGTGGAGCATTTAGAGCAAGCTGGGATATTTTTGACTCAAGATGAGCACTTGACTCGTCTAAATGATGATTTTGATTGCTTTCATTTAGTGATTCACCAGAATGAGCGGGTAGGCGCGTTGAAGTATCGTGAGTTGAGTGACAAATTTGAGATTATGCAGATCCAAATATCGCCAGCCCACCAAGGATACGGTTTAGGTAAAATGGTGCTTAATCAGATGATTGCTTGGTCAGCAAACCGGGGCAAGCCCATTTTTTTAACGGTATTAAAAGCCAATCCTGCTAGAGAGCTCTATCTGAGATTAGGTTTTACCATAGTAGGTGAGGATAAAGATGAGTTTCATATGTTACGTCAGCCCCTAAGTTAGCCTATGAAGCCGTTAATTTCAGATATCGTTAATGGTCACTCCTCTCAAGGGAGGCTTACGACTTCACCAGCTAAATACACTACGATTGCAGCCTGGTCATTAGCCGTTGCTCGAACCCTAAGCGCTTCAGGCATTGAGCCTAATCCAGTGTTTGAAACTGCGGGCTTATCTCTGCCTCAGTTAGAGTCTGCGCCAGACTCTCGGGTTGCTATCGATCTTATGACCCCTTTTTGGCGAGATATTGAAGCGGTAACTCAACTGTCCTCCTTTGGGTTAAAGGTCGGTCAGTATGCGTACCCAATGCACTTTAGGGCATTAGGCCGTTTGATGATGACCTCGGATACACTCGCTCAGGCATTTGAACGCCTCCCTAGTTACTATGCACTCATCAGTAATTCTGCTGCAATTAAGCTACAGCGAACGCCACAACTGATAGGTTTTACGATCACACCACTCGACGGGGTTGAGATAAGCCACATGGCTATCGATGCTTTTTTTTCAACCTTGATGCATCACGGCGACTTGATGATTGGTGACTCTAGGTTTATTCACAGTGTCGACTTGATGCGCACAGAGCCAAAGGACTCCTCTGCTTGGAGAGATTGTTTTAAAGCTCCAGTTGCATTTGATAGGCAGGAGAACTGCATGTGGATGGATAGGGGCATGCTGGAGCGCTCCACTCTGATGGCTAATTCTGAGTTAGCCGCAGAGAATGAGCATCAGGTACGACAATACTTAGATCAGATGCAGGCGTTGACCTGGAAGGAGAAAAGCTATCAAGCGATACATGCCATGTTAGTCACCGGGGAGCCAACCGCAGCTAAAGTGGCACAGCTCTACAATATCAGCGAGCGCTCTCTGAGTCGTTATCTTAAAAAAGAGGAAACTAGCTTTAGAGCTCTGCTGCAGGATAAGCGTAAGGAGCTAGCACACTACTACTTAGGACAAAGTGAGCTGAGCGTGACCCAACTGGCCGATAAATTAGGTTATACCTGTTTGAGTAACTTTACCCGTGCATTCCACCTTTGGTATGGCGTCAGTCCTAGTGAATATCGAGTACAACGTCTGTCATCATCGACGACCGATAACGGCAAGGATACAGGTTAGTTTCGAAAGGTTGAGCTGTGTTTGAGATCTGTCATTGGCGAAAAATGATAACCTGAGTGTTGTAAAGATGTAATAGGTTAGGCTGACTTGTTATCAATAGAGCCTAGCCATATGTTTAATCTTGGAAACCCTATAACGACAGATCAAGCTTCATCTTCGATGAGAGAACACTGTGCCCATCGACTTGGCGTGAGCCGCCTTCAAACCCTGCGTCGATTGATGCTTCCCTGTAGTATTAGCGTGCTGCTGGTGGCGTGTTCGCCCGATAACAAAGCAAACATAGCAGGCGGTGAGTCAGGGGAGATTGATGCAACTGGTTTTACCCCTGCGTCAAGCTACACCATAGAGGCTAACCGTCAACAGCTTGAAAAACTTCCCTTTGATGACACCCAAGATTTTACCGATGCCAAGCGAGGCTTTATCGCTAGTTTGCCAGATCTTAAAGTGAGTGGCTCCCAAGGAGAGACGATCTGGAACAACTCTGGATATCGGTTTATAGAGGGGGAAGCTCCTTCGAGTGTGAATCCCAGTTTGTGGCGTCAGGCTAGCCTCAATAATATCCAAGGTTTGTTTGAGGTGACTAAAGGGGTGTACCAGATCCGCGGTTTCGATCTTGCCAATATGACCGTCATTGAGGGGAAGAGTGGTTGGATTATTGTCGATCCACTTACCACGGCAGAAACCGCCGCTGTCGCTATCGATTTTGTGAATAAGCAGCTAGGTGAAAAACCTGTCTCTGCCATTGTCTTTACTCACAGCCATATGGACCATTTTGGTGGTGCTCTGGGGCTTTTTAAAGGGGATATTAACGCTGAGTTAGCGGGTGTCGATATTGTTGCGCCAGCTGGATTTATGCATGAGGCTACTAGTGAAAACGTGATGGCCGGTACTGCCATGAGTCGCCGCGCCATGTACATGTATGGTAAACGTCTGCCTAGGAGCGAGCGAGGGCATATCGACTCAGGCTTAGGTAAGGAGCCCGCGTTTGGTACCTTCGGGATCCTCGCACCGACCCTCTCAGTTGAGACCGATGAGTCCCATGTGATCGATGGCGTTAAGTTTGACTTTCAAATTGTGTCTGGCTCGGAAGCCCCTGCTGAATTCACCTTCTATCTGCCAGAGCAACAAGCTTATTGTGGAGCCGAATTAGTCTCTAAGACCATGCATAATCTGTACACCTTAAGAGGTGCTAAGGTGAGAGATGCACTGCAGTGGAGCCGCTCTATCGATGAGGCGATCACGGGTCAAAAACAGGCGAAGGTCTATTTTGGTAGTCATCACTGGCCCATATGGGGAGAGGAGGCGATAGGCGACTTTTTAGAGAAGCAGAGAGATACCTATAAATACATTCATGATCAGTCGGTGCGCATGCTCAATGCAGGTTCAACCCCTAATGAAATTGCCGAACAGATCCAGATGCCACCTTCACTGTCTAACACATTCTCAAATCGAGGTTATTACGGCACGGCTAAGCACAATGCCAAAGCTGTGTATCAAGCTTATCTTGGCTGGTATGACGCTAACCCAGTTAATCTTGACCCTCTGCCACAAGCACGTGCTGCAGTGAAATATGTCAAGTTGATGGGAGGCGCCGATGCGGTATTGCAACATGGTCAGCAGGCTTACTCTGCAGGCGATTACCGCTGGGCTGCTGAGTTACTTAACCATCTGGTCTTTGCCGATTCTGATAACAGCGCTGCGAAAGCGCTACTGGCTAATACCTATGATCAATTGGGTTATCAAGCGGAATCCGCTCCTTGGCGTGATGTGTACCTTTCTGCTGCCTATGAGCTCAGACATGGTGCACCAGAGAAGGGGATAGATCTGGTGTCGATGAAACAGATCTTGTTGCGATCGCCAGTGGAAAACTTCCTGCAATCCATGGCATCACGCGTGATAGGGCCAGAAGCGTTTGGTAAGGAGCTGATGTTAAATATTCACTTTACCGATCTTGATACAAACTATGTGTTAACCCTAAAAAATGCGGTGTTAAACCATAAAAAAGCCCCCAAAAGTGCCGACGCTAGCGTGACTTTGAATATCAGCCATGAACTCTTTATCGATATCATTATTGGCAGTGCTGGTGCCTCGGATCTGCTCTTCTCTGATGAGCTTAACATCGAGGGAAGTAAGTTAGAACTGGTGAGTTTTTTCGGATTACTGGATAAGCCAAAAGGTGTGTTTAATATCGTTACACCATAAGTGTGAGGCCTTCGAATGAAGGCTGATTTCATTTTATTTGGCATCTGGCTGACACTGTAAATTCTGTCACTGTAAAGTCGTCATCCTGAACTTGTTTCAGGATCTAGCATTAAATAAACATCCGTTGACAATCAGTTTCTTATCCATGAGGATGATGGTATGAAAATAGATCTTAAGCTGTGCAAAATCATTATTATCATCATTCCATAGGAATGGTGGGATTTTGATATGCTTTTTATCAGTTGAACCCACCCCATAGAGGTGGGTTTTCTGTTTCTGCCTCATGGAAATTCTCACTTGAAGGAACTCATATGAAGAAAATTGCCGTTTTTGGTAAGCCTGGCAGCGGAAAATCCACCATGAGTAAAGCACTTGCTTTAGCGACGGGGATACCCTTATATCAACTCGATTCGATACTGTATGAACCTAGTGGCAAACTAGTTCCTAGGGAGAGGTTTGATAAAACACATGAAAAAATCCTCTCAGGTGAAACTTGGATCATCGATGGTTTTGGACCTATAGATTCCTTTCATCAGCGCTTAGATGCTGCCGATACCTTGGTTTACATCGATCTGCCTTATCTAACGAGTTATTGGTTTGTGACTAAGCGTTTTTTAAAGGGGCTTGTTGTCAAACCTGAGGGCTGGCCTGATGGTAGCTCGGTACTGAAAGGGACTTTGGAGAGTTATAAGGTACTGAGGTTATGTCCAAAGTTTTGGAATGACGACTTTGTCTCTAGGCTACAAGAGAGAGCGAATACCAAAGAGGTGATTGTGATCCGAACAGTGTCTGAACTAAACGAGTTTGCTCGTCAGAATGTAAAATAAACAGGCTGTCCCTTAGCCTAACTCCCTTAACTTAGTCCCCTTAAGTTAGTTGCGTAAATGTCGTTGACATATTCAGCCTAAAATCACTTAATGATATTAATTGTTATTCTCATTAAGTGGTTTTTATGTGCCAATGTTTCCCTCAGTTTGAACATCAAGATCCTGCGATTAATGTGCTGCGCCATAAGATACGGCACGGTGAAGAGGTAGATAATCCAAGTTTAGTTTTAATCTGGTTCTCCATGGAGGAGGCCATGACTAGCACTTGTAAGCAGGCGGCTTGGTCTTTGTATGTAGCAGAGTATCGATTATTGCTTGATACTCTATCTGATGACATGTTGGCGGGGCATTGGCGCCTTTGGTGCTTAGATAACATCTATAAACCCTTGAGCGCGCTATCTAGACTCGTAGGTTCCGATGAGCAAAGGCAGGAGTTGGAGAAATTATTTTATGAGTTAAGGGTAACCAGTCAGTTTTTTAAACCGGGTTTAGCTCACTAGAGTAAATAGTTTACACAGTTAAGGCATGACCAACAGCGATAGGATAATCATGACAACACGTATTGAAAAAGACAGTATGGGTGAGCTAGAGGTGCCAGCTTCAGCGCTTTATGGTGCTCAAACCCAACGGGCAGTAAACAACTTCCCTATCAGTGGAAAGACGATGCCTGAGCCGTTTATTCGCGCTTTATTATTGGCTAAATCTGCCGCTGCTCAAGCCAATGGAAAACTAGGACTTTTACCCCAGCAGATGGCCGATGGGATCTCTGATGCGGTTAACCAGTTACTCAATGATGAGAGTTTGATGCAGCACTTCCCTGTGGATGTATTTCAAACGGGCTCAGGCACAAGCTCAAACATGAATGCCAATGAAGTATTAGCCACACTTGCATCCGAGCTAACAGAGCAAGCCGTAGGCGCTAACGACCATGTTAACTTTGGCCAAAGTAGCAATGACATTATCCCCTCTTGTATCCATATCAGCGCCGCTATTGAACTGGATAAACAGCTACTACCTGGGCTTAGGCACCTGCTGCAAGTGATTAAGCGCAAAGCGAATGAAGTGGATCACCTTGTGAAAACGGGCCGCACCCACCTGATGGACGCAATGCCAGTGCGTATGAGCCAGAGCTTGCTGAGTTGGGCGAGTCAAATTGAGCAAAATATCGAACTGATAGAGGGAATAAGACCAAAGCTGCAAAGCTTGGCTCAAGGTGGAACCGCGGTAGGTACAGGTATTAATGCCCATAAGGAGTTCGCTGTAGAGTTTAGCCGTCAGCTCAGTAATGTCACTGGACTTGCATTTACACCCGCAGATAACTTCTTTAGCCATATAGGCACTCAAGATATTGCCGTTTCACTCTCAGGGCAATTGAAGACGACAGCCGTGTCTATGATGAAGATAGCCAACGATCTTCGTTGGATGAACTCTGGGCCGTTAGCAGGCTTAGGAGAGATTGAGTTGGAGGCGCTACAACCTGGCTCATCGATTATGCCGGGAAAAGTTAACCCAGTGATCCCTGAAGCGACCACTATGGTTGCGGCGCAAGTGATAGGTAACGACAGTGCCATTACAGTAGGCGGCCAAGCTGGAAACTTCGAGCTCAATGTCATGCTGCCCATGATTGCCGATAACCTGCTATCAAGTATTACCTTGCTGGCCAATGTCAGTTACCTACTGGCAGATAAAGCGATAGCCAGCTTTAAGGTCAATGAAGCGCAGCTACAGAAAGCCTTAGCTCGTAACCCTATTTTAGTGACTGCGTTGAACCCGATTATCGGCTACGCCAAGGCAGCAGAAATTGCTAAAAAAGCTTATAAAGAGGGCAGAGCGGTACTCGATGTCGCCGAAGAGGAGACCGAGATCTCACGTGATGAACTTGAGCGGTTATTAGATCCAGCCAAACTCACCTTAGGTGGTTTATAAATAGCTCTTCGAATGAAGACTGATTACATTTTTCTTGGTTTGTTTTTTACTTCTGGCTGAGTTAGGGATTGGGCGATGTGTTTATCGTTTAATCCAGAGTGAACGATTTGCTATTTTGGGGGAGTATAGCGCAACATGGGTCTATATGAATAAAACCTAAGATCCTAGGAGTTGTCATGGAACGATTAACTTTAGCACTGTTCCTGCTCTGTTCATCCGCTGTCTGTGGTGCTGCATCAGCTTCAAGCTTGGTTGATGCAGCTTTAGAAAGAACTAAGCATAGTGTGCGCTATGATGGTGCTTACCACAGCATTAGTTACCCAAATGGAGATGTGCCAGCCAATATTGGTGTGTGCACCGATGTCATTATTCGTAGCTACCGCCAGTTGAACATCGATCTTCAAGCGTTAGTGCATGAAGATATGCTGGCAAACTTCTCAGAATATCCCTCAAAAAGAATATGGGGGCTAACGCGCCCTGACAGTAATATTGACCACCGTAGAGTTCCAAATTTACAGACGTTCTTTACCCGTCATGGCGAAGTACTGCCAATTAATCTGAGTGCTCAATCTTACCGCTCTGGTGATATTGTGACTTGGATGCTACCTGGTAACCTTCCACATATCGGCATCATTGTTAGCCAAGGCGTTGGTGACAAGGAAAAGCCCTACGTGGTACACAACATCGGCTCAGGTCCCGTACTTGAAGATATGCTGTTTGATTACCAAATCACAGGGCACTATCGATATGAAGTAACAGTTAGTGGTGATTAACCTTGCCTTCGAATGAAGGCTGATTACATTTTCTTCTTTTGCTTTAGGCTGGTTTGATATTGGGTAGGTTGTTGAAGGCCATACCTTCATGATTATCTATCACCTGCCGTGGGCTTATGTGTAGATACTTCTGTGACACGCTGCAAGTACGTCCTTGTAAGCTCGACGACAGCATCCTTGCTGTCAACGGCCACAGCTGCATCTACACTTGCTGAGTTTAATCAAGAGGCTCTCTTCAATTTGGCTTTATTTGGTTGCGGTTCATAACTGTTTTTTGCCCCAAAGTTAGCTAGCCTTTGAATGAAGATTGATTACATTTTCTGGTTTGGCTTTTGGCTGAGTTTGTATTGGGTTGGGTTATTGAAGGCCATACCTTCATGATTATCTATCACCTGCCGTGGGCTTATGTGTAGATACTTCTGTGACACGCTGCAAGTACGTCCTTGTAAGCTCGACAACAGCATCTGACCCACAAGGATGTGGGAAATGCCGGAAAATGTAGGGAACATTTCTGGCCTTGCTGTCAACGGCCACAGCTGCATCTACACTTGCTGATTCTAATCAAGAGTATCTCTTTGATTTGGCTTTATTGGTAGAATTTTGATTTTAAATTATGGCAAGGTTAAACAGTTTATACGTTGCACTTTTTGCTATAACAGATGTTCTTTGTTTCACTTAAGTGGGGAAAACGATAACTAGGAAGCACTTAAGATTAACTTATTGATAGGTAGTGGTTTTACTGTTAGCTTAACGCTATAAGCTCGCTGGCTATTCTTGTGGAGAATGTTCTTATTCGAAGTTCAGCCTAATATACTGTTATATGCACTAAGGTCACGGATGAAGCAATATTCAGTCGTTAGAATTAACAAGTTAAATCGTGAGTTCACATTTGATGAAAATCACATGGGTACACGTACCCCCAAAGTTGGTGATATTGCGACTGTTGTAGATTTCTATGACGGAGCTTTTGATCTTGAGTGTTACGACAAAGGTGGCTGTACAATTTGGTTAGAAACCTTTGATTCAAAGGATGCAGAATTTGAAATTGTAGATAATTTACCTTCAATCAAATTATCTCAAAATGAGTTTATAGAATTATTTGAGTTCATGGAAAAGGCTAACGAGTTATTTCATCAACCGATGAAGTATTCTGATCCTGATATGGTAAGAGAATTTGCGCAGGCTAATTACCCTTTGATTAAAAAGTTTTACTATGAAACTCTGTGGGATAAATTACCTGAAGCAGAAAAAGAACAACGACTTAATGAGTGACGTGCATATAACAAGCTGTTAGATTCATATTCACCAAGGCTGTCATGCCATTTGCTGAGCAAATCGCCTGCCAGCACATGGTTCACTTGTTAGCAGGGCGTTACGAATAGGAATTTATGGCGTTAACTGAATTTTTTGAAGTTATTCTCTTAGTAATATTAATAGCTATTTTCGGTTATAAAATCCTTTCAGGTGTTCGTTCATCTAAGAAGTTTAATAGTGAATGGAACACCGTTCAGGATTCAGATAAAGAGTCTTTTCTTAAAGGTAAAGGTGCTTTATCTAAATGGGAGCTAGGCTCCTTCACTAGGCTACCTAAAGTATTAGCTTTTGTAGGTAACCTACTAGCTTTGGCTGTTATATTATTTATTGTGGTAGTTGTAGTAACTATCATTTGGCAATAATGCGTGATAAGAGACTATGGCGCCAATTGCTAATGCTAAGCTTGTGGGGCTTCCCACACTATCACCTCAAAAAAGTACTATCTCTCAAGATCGAATTTAAGTTAACAATCATCTTTTTTATGCTGGTCATCCAGTTATCAAGAATAGTTACTTTTTCGGCCTCCCAGTCATAGCCCATCGCTGATAAATCTTTGTAATATCTAAAAATACAAACAAAGCCAATAACTTATTAATCGAAGAGATAAACAATCAGGTGTGAATGCGGCTGTGGGCGTTGGTGGCATGGATGTCATCGTCGAGCTTACAGGGATTGTACTTTCCAACGATATCCCTATCTAAGTGCCAGTTCAGCCTCCATGCTTCTCGTTCGTAAGCTTGAAGCTTTGCTTCACTCACCGTCCCACTGAAGTATTTACACATTAGGCCTGCTGCAAGCAATAAACAATATTGAAGTGATGATTCACAACTTGCTCACTAAGTACCAATCTCGCCCAATGAACCCAACCCTCAAAATATTTAAAACTTGTGATTCGACAAGTAGAACCAATTTGTTATCCGACAAGTCACCCAACACTGAAACTAAGGGCTTTAACCTAAAGTTAAAGCGACTATTTTCAATGGATGATTCCCATCAAACGAAGGGAAGTCTTCATGGCAATCTAGCCATTGGTGACTGGCAACGCTACGTCCCTGTTTTTCCACACAGCGATTGAGGGAGTTAAACCAGGCTTCACGTTCCACTTTGGCGACATTATTACAACAGACGATGGTGCCGCCTTTTTTAGTGGCTAACATGGCTGGTTTAAATAGTCCCTGATAATCATTGATAAGATCGACCGTGCCAAAGGCACTTTTAGCGAAACGTGGTGGGTCGAGGAAGACAAGATCGAACTGGGTGGCGCTCATTTTAGGATAGGCGGGCAGCTTTTGGTTACGGCGCCCACCCACTTTTAATCCTGCAAGTTGGCGCAGTGCAGGAAAGGCATCACTTTGAATAAACTGACACACCTCAGGTACGCCATTTAACTCGGCATTCTTACGCCCAGCTTCCAATGCAAAAGATGAAAAATCGATATTGATCACGCGTTTTGCACCGCCCACTGCGGCCGCTGTGCCAATGCCACAGGTGTATGAAAATAGATTGAGTACGGTTTTATTTTTGCTGTTGGCGTGAACATATTCACGACCGACTCGCATATCTAAAAATAGCAGAGGGTCTTGCCCTTCATGGCGAAGTTTGGAGGTAAATTTAATGCCATTTTCCTGCATCACTTGCGCAGATTGAGCAAAGGTCTCGTCGGCTGTGTCGAGAGCGTTCATTACCCGAGAGTTCTTGTCTGAGCGGTCATTGTAGATGGCAGTCAGTGGGTTTATATTTTTCAGTATAAGCTTGATTTCATTGAGCTCATCTTGGGTTAACGTCTGATGAAACGTTTGAATTAACCAAGCATCGCCATACCTATCGATATTTAAACCGTTATGGCCCTCTACTGTGCCGTGAAATACACGATAACAGTCGGTATTGTTCAACTTAGCGTCCGCTAATAGATCATGACGTTTCGCTAATGCGCTGGTTAATAAAGATGAAATCGACATAGTTTTTGGCTCGTATTTAGTACTGGATAGCGGACAGCTATTGATAGGGGCGCATGATAGCAGATATCTTCTATAGGAAGTTTAGATTCGCATTATTTTAGGGGCTAGTGGATGAAAATAGTGTTAGTTCATGGGATCTTTAATACGGGCAGAGTGATGAGCCGGATGCAGAAGATCTTTGAGGCCGAAGGCCATGAGTGTTTTGCTCCGACATTAGCGCCGTTTGATGGCAGCTTGGGTATCGAACATGCGAGTACCAGCTTAAAGCAGCAGATAGAGCTAAGGTTTGGTGAGCATGAGATGATCACGCTTGTGGGTTTTAGCATGGGTGGGATAGTTGCCAGGTATTATCTGCAAGCGTTAGGTGGAGCCAAACGGGTGGCGAATCTCTTTACGCTGTCGTCCCCCCACCATGGGACTTATACCGCTTATCTTCCCTATCCCTCAAAAACATTTAAACAGCTAAGACCAAACAGTGAGCTATTGCATTTTTTGCAAGAGGGTGAGGAGAGTCTGGAGGGAGTGAACTTGTTCTCTTACTGGACGGCTATCGATTACACCATAGTACCGAGTTCGAGCTCACTTTGGCCGTGGGCCAAAAACAAACGCTTTTTTATTATCTTACATCTATCGGTGATCTTTAGTCGTAAGATCACCGATGAGATTATTGCAGAGCTAAGAGGCGCATTAGCTTAACCTGAGTGTTTGTTAGCTAACAGTTTATGCCTTAGGGTGGGGAGAGCTTCTAATGAGCAGAGTAGAAGTCCGGTCCAGATTAACGCAAAGCTGACCGCTTTCACCTGATCAAAGTGTTCATTAAATAGGATAACAGCCAGCAGGAAGTGCAGGCTCGGCTCGATATACTGCATCAAACCTATCATAGATAGGCTAGTGGCTCTGACTGCTAATGCAAAGAAGACCAGAGGCAGTAAAGTTAACGGCGCCGTGCCCATGTAGAGCAGCAGAACTGAAACTTCTCCAGATAGTGCTGAAGAGATGGCGACACTTTGATCTGAGCTCCAGAGCCAGATGAGGTAGATAGCAGCAAAAGGCATTAGCCAGATAGCTTCAAGTGTTACCGAAGTGAGAGAGTCGAAACGGATAAACTTTTTACATAGTCCGTAGAGCGCAAAAAAGCTGCCCATGCTTAGTGCAAGCCAAGGGAGCTCACCATAGCTATAGACCATGTAGCTGATACCACAGGTGCCTAATATTACTGCTAGCTTTTGTGCTGAGGTGAGTTTATCTCCAAGAAACAGAACACCTAAGCCAATCGCAAACAGAGGGTTGATAAAAAAGCCTAAGCTTGCAGCCAATACTTGTCCATGGGTGATGGCCCACGTGAAGCTATACCAAGAGACACACATGATAAGTGACGCCAAGCCGCATAAAACGACCGATCTTTTGTCCGCTTTCAATGCTGACATTGAGGGCATAGTTCGCCCTAAAAGCAGGAATACTAATGCCATAAAGGGGACGGAGAAGAGAATTCTAAACGCCAACAGTTCGTTAATATCTGCATTTGGTAGATATTGATAATAGAGTGGCATCAAGCCCCATAGCAGAAATGAAAATGCTGCCAGTGCGTTGCCCTTAAATGAGGAGCTTGCCTGTTTTTCTCTCGTTGAATGCATAGAAGATAACTTGAGTAGATTGGACTGTTTAGAGGCGCGCATTCTCTCACTGAAATTGAGATAAAAATGTGATGTTGATCACTATGTATACCCATTTTAACCGCTTAGTGTGCAAAAGAGAGGGCTTCCCTGAGTCTGTGGGGATAACTCAGGGAGCGATTGAGACTGTCTTCTCTTATTGAATATTGTTGAGGCTGGTGGTTTGTATGTGCTGCTCAATCCAGTGGTTGATATCGGCTTCAACCATGCTGATAGAGCGGGCGCCTGGGAGCAGTATCAGATCATGAAACTGACGAATATCGAACTGCTCACCCATCGCCTGTTGAGCTTTCGCTCTGAGTTCAACCAGTTTAATCATTCCCAACTTATAACCTAGGGCTTGCGCTGGCCAAGCGATATAACGATCGATCGCGCTTGTGACATTAGCCTGAGTAGAACCTGTTGCTTCGGCAAAGTATTCAATGGCTTGTTGACGAGTCCACTTTTTATGATGCAGACCAGTATCGACAACTAGTCTAGCTGCGCGGTATGCCTCAGCTTTTAGTCGACCTAGATCTCCCCATGGATCCCCCTCATACATCCCCATCTCATAGGCGAGCAGCTCAGAGTAGAGCGCCCAGCCCTCAATGTAGCCATTGAAGGAAGCATTCTGACGCATCAAGCCGATATCAGTTTGCAGCATGTTAAGGGCTATCTGGAAGTGATGACCTGGGACTGCTTCGTGGTAGGTTAAGGTTTTCAGGTCGAACTTAGCGATTGAGGTCATATCCTTTAGGTTAATTAGGTAAACACCATCGCGACTGCCATCGAGGGCTGGAGGTACGTAAGCGCCCCCAGCAGCTCCAGCTTCGACCTCCACCGGAACGCGCTTAACTACAACCTCTTGTGGGGGCAAGGTGGAGAAGAGTTGTGGGGCTTTCTCCATTATGGTGTCGATATCACGACTGAGATCGCTAAGTAGCTGTTTACGGCCCTCATCTGAGTTTTCATAGAGAAAGCGGGGCTCACTGCTCAGTTTCACCATACGCATTCCAACACTTCCCTCACTATAGCCGTTGGCTTTTAAGATGCTGTCCATCTCTTGGGTAATGCGGGTCACTTCATCAACACCTAGTTGATGGATCTCATCGGCGCTCAAGTTAGAGTCTGCCAGATAGGTGATACCATGTTGATAGAAGCGCTCACCGTTAGGTTGCGCCCATATTCCCACATCTGTTGGCGCCTTGGGCTCTAAACGAGTCATTAGCTTACTTACCTCTCGATAAGCAGGATAAACCTGCTCTTCAATGGCCTTTGCAGCCTGAGCTGTCAACTTCTGTCGCTGTTTCTCATCTAAAGTGTCAACCGAGTTAAGCTTCTCTTCGAAACTGCTGACCAATGGGTGATCACTGGCTGGCTTTTGTGTGAAGTTGGCGAAAAACTTCAGCGTGTTAGCAAAGAGGGGTTTTGGCAGGATCACCCCGTTAGCGGCATCGGCTTCAACTTTTGCTTTTACTTGAAGCGTCATCGTTGCCAATGCCGTTAATCGTTCTAGGTAATCCTCGGCATCATTTAGGTTTAAAATGGCCTGTTGATCAATCAATGTGGTGGGAGTGTCGATCAGCGGCCCGTTTATCTGATTGACGATATAGGGCAGATGCCCAGCCCAGACATCGATATAACCCGCATCAAATTGGTTGTCACCAGCGTAATAATTGGCGATGACCTCATTGACGTCTACGTGGCGTTTATCTGCTTCAGAAAGCCCTTCTCTATCAATGGTGGCAAGCTGCGCTGCGGCTTGTCTCATCTTTAACTGCAACTGCTTCATACCTGCAGAGGAGAGATCGGGAAGCTTGCGTTGAAAGTCCCCTGCAATCTCAGGGCTAAGATTTAAAGAGGTGGCTAAAGCTGGCTGCGATCGGATGTAGTCTTGGGTCAATTGGGCGACTTTAACATCTATGTTTGCCCGTTTTGACGCTTGGGTTTGAGTCGGGGCGACCTTGACACTGGGCTCTGTTAGCTCATTTGTCGGTGTTGATTCTTCATTGTTACAGCCAACTAGTGTCATTAGCACACTGAGGCCGATAAGTTTTTTGGTAAACATGGAACATCCTTTTACGTCACGTTTTTAATGTTTTTGTGAACTATACCTTGGTTTGAGGGCCTATGGCATCGCTTAATACAATATTGTGTATCTCTTTATCCTTAGGTGGCATTTTCAGTATAATTTGCTTCATTAACATGAATGCCGCATATAAAGCTGTGACTGTTTGAGGTTATGAAGTGATAAATAAGATTGAAGTTAAGATGACTAAAGATGGTTCACATACTCTGATGAGCTCACTTTTTGATGATAGTTATCATGCCCATAATGGGGCCATGAGTGAGTCTGAATACGTGTATATACAAGCAGGGTTTGAACAGTTATCTGCTGATTTCGAAGAGGTAAATATATTAGAGCTTGGCTTTGGAACTGGCATGAATGCCATTCTGACGCTAAAAAGCGCATTAGCCAAAACGGGCAGAATTGAACGTCCAATACGCTTTACCAGTATTGAAGCTTACCCTATCCCCATGGAGCTGGTGGAACAGCTTAACTATAAAGCTGGTTTTACGCCCGAGATTGCCGCGCTATTTGATAAGCTGCATCAGGCCCCTTGGGACTGTGATGTGGAGATCATGCCAGGTTTTATGCTGCACAAGGTACACGGGAAGTTACAGGCGTTTACTTCTGCTGCAAACAGCATCAACTTAGTTTATTACGACGGCTTTGCGCCCAGTAAGCAGCCTGAGCTTTGGCAACAAGATAACTTTGATCGACTTTTTCCTATGATGCAGGAGCAAGCCATGTTGGTCTCCTATTGTGCGAATGGTCAGTTTAAACGAAATTTGAAAGCTTCCGGCTTTACCGTTAAAGCTTATCCCGGTGCATTGGGGCGTCGTGAGATGACTCGAGCGTGGAAATAATACCAATCAGTATACAGAGTCGCTATTATGTCTAATCGCCTTAGTTTGTAACAGGGGGTAACTATGAACTTTCTTTTTATCCTAGAGTCGATAGATTAGAGGAGCGAAAAATCACAAAGATATAACAATTAGCATTCGCCTTAAGGGAGTTCGGTGTAGATGGTAAATATAACAAGAAAATTCACTCGCTTAGCTTTGATGTTCACCAGTGCAGTAGGCGTGGTTAGTTATTCATTTAACGCGCTATCGGCAGGCAACAGTTTGGATTTATCATTTAAAAACCAAGCTATTCAAGCGCCTTTTGAATTGACTCACACACTTTTGCCTGTCGATCTTCTACCCGATGCTGGTAAGGAGTTAGTTGCGCTGGGGGTCGATGACAGTAAACAGCGGTGGCTTGGGGTATTTAGCCTAACCCCTGATTCAATGAGGTATAGCCTAGCCCAAAAAGTGCTATTGCCGGTCTCTTTTCACAGTTTTGATATCAGTGAAGGAGAGGGGCAACAGCAGCTCTATTTTCAATCCAGCGAGCACTTAGTGCAGTTTATGCCGGCAGACAAAACGGCACCTTTTAAGGTGATCTCCGATATTGATTCTATGACGTTAAAATCCCGCGCCGATTACATTAGTCGAGGCGATTTTGTCAGGGATCTTAATGGCGATAAGCGGGCGGATATTGTTATCACTAACTTTACCGATATTACACTATTGCTAGCTCAGGAGGCGGGCGGTTTTACTCGTCAAACCCTACCGATAAAGCCTTTTGTCAATGTGTATAAGAAGAGTGTGAACTATACCGAGTCTAAAATATATTTGGCTGATATGAATTTAGATGGCCGAAAGGATATCGTTAAAATTGGTGAAGGTGAGCTGGAGAGCTATTTTCAGACCGATGAGGGAGGCTTTAAGAAGACCCCAAATTATCACCCAATGAGACAGGCGATCAGCGGTGTTGACTGGTGGCTTAAGCGAGATGCTTTTGGGGATCAGCCAGATCAAAGCTCACTGGTTTACCGTAAAGTGGAGGAGATCCGAGACATTGATCATGATGGGATCACAGATCTGGTGCTCAGGTATACCAAAAGCTCAGGAGTGCTCGATAGGGTGAATGATTACGAGATATTTCTCGGCGAAAACAATGAGGGCAAATTAAGCTTTCCAATTGAGCCTAATAGCGTGATCCATGCTGAGGGGACACTGACTGGTTTTGAGTTTATTGATATCGATGATGATGAGAAGTTAGAGGTGATGGTGTCTGGTTTCGATATCGGTCTCTCTCAGATCATTGGGGCGCTTATCTCTGGCAGTATCGATCAGGATGTGTATCTGTTTAAGATGGACAGCAATGGCCGTTACGCTAAGAAGCCAAATACGGCCAAGGAGGTAGAGCTGAGTTTTAGTCTCACCTCAGGTCAGAGTGGTGAACCTGTGATTAAACTTGCCGATTTTAATGGCGATAAACGTCAAGATCTGCTGCTCTCTGATGGTGATGCAAATTTAAGGGTTTACCTAGGAGAGTCGAGTAGCAAGTTAGTCGGCAAGCGCGGTGAAAAGTTGGAAGTAACCCTGCCAGAGGAGGGTGATATGCTATCGATTGCCGATCTTAATTATGATGGCAAGGATGATATTTTGATTAAATATGGCCGTCAGGATGATGTCGAATTGTTAACTCAGTTTAGGGTGGTACTGTCTGAGTAATCTCTGGTTAGTTAATATTTTTATATCTAAAAACTTATCAAACAGCAGCTTATAAGCTGCTGTTTTTATTTTCAGTTCTGAATTTATAAATCAAATTTTCTCTCTCATCTCTATTCATTTCAATTAATGACAAATTAAGTAGTTGTTTCTAATGTAATAATTAGGTGCTCTTTTGTGATGTTGTTTGTTAAAAGTTTGACAGGCTTCAAATTAACCATACCTCTTTTGAGGTATTTTTGAACTGTTCACTTTATTGAATTTGAACGACTCCACGGAGATGATGAGCAATGATAAAAACAAATAAGAAAAAAATATGGTTAGTACTCGCTGCAGCTATGACTATGGGTGTAGTGGGATGTTCGGGTGATGATGGAAAAGATGGTAGTGATGGTGAGAATGGCGGTAATGGCAATGATGGTGATGCGGGAACGTCCGGTTTACATATCGATATGGCCAATGAAGCGATTGCAACTATCACAAATGCGACATACGCAGAAGGCATAATCACGGTTGATTTTGATCTGGAAAACAAACAGGGAGTGGGATTATTTGGTCTAAGTGGGACCAATGAATACCATGACTTCCGTTTCTCTTTAGCTCAGCTTGAAACGAATACAGGCAGTGAACTAAAGCAGTGGATCTCTCTGTTAAACGAAACCACCAACGATACTGGCACGACGTTCGAGCAAGGCTTTGAAAAGATCAAAGACTGCAGCGAATGTTTAGTCGATAACAAAGATGGTACCTATACCTACAACTTTAAAACCAATCTCGTGTCAGCGACTGATGCGGCAGGGGTCGTATTTGATCCAGCGTTAACCCAAAGGATCGCGATAGAGATGCAGTTTGAGTATGCTTCTGGTCATGAGTTGGCGGAAAACGCTCATTATGATTGGATCCCTGCAACAAACTCGATTGAAGGGATAGAGAAGCGTGAGCTAGTGACGCTGGAAACCTGCTACACCTGTCATCAGCCAGATAGTTTAGAGGCTCATGGTGGTCGTCGCCTGGATCTTGAGAACTGTCAATCTTGTCATAATGGCATTGTGACCGATCCTAATGCCGTATCGGTTGAGTTAGGGCATATGGTACATGCCATTCACATGGGGCCAGAGCGTGAAGGCAAAGACGCAGAAGGTAATGTTGTGAAGATGCCGTACACCATCGCGGGTTATGGTGGCGATCACGCCTTTGATTACCCAGCTTTCCCGACTAAGCCATTTATGGATTGTGCCGTGTGTCACGTTCAGGATGAGGCTTTAGCGGATAAAGATCTGTGGTTAGCGAATGCTAATGCCAACGCTTGTACAGGTTGTCACACCGACTCTCCGGCTCAACATAAGTCAGATAAGAACCCTGCACTCGTTTGTACTGATTGCCATAGTGCAGCCGTGCATACAGACAGAGAGAAACCTTATCAAGCTGCCAAAGAGTACAGTGTTGAGGTGAGTGATGTCACTATTAGCGCTGCTAATCTTATCGAGTTTGAGATGAAGATTATGGATGCTGAGGGAGTACTGGTTTCTGAAGCTGAGGTTTATAAGCAAGGTTATAGCAAGCCATATATGGTGGTGAGCTGGGATGTTGAGAAAGACTACCCAGATTACAATCAAGCCCCCTATAGCAGCCGTCGTGTTGACATAAAAGATCCAACTAAGGCAACTTGGAATGCTGATAATACGGTTAGTGTTGCAGTGACGATTAACTTCCCAGTTGATATTGCCGCACGTTCACTTGAAGTGTTGCCAGTACTTAAGGTCTGTTTTGAAGAGGGCAGCGATAAGCGCGTGGCATGTGATGCTGAAAATGCCTATCCAGCCTATGTGCAAACCCCAGCTTACCGTACTGTGTTAGGTGATAGCGCCGCTGTTGTTGGTGAGCGTCGCTCGATTGTTGATACTGCATCTTGTCATGGTTGTCACAGCTATGAGTTCTACCATGATTCAAATGGTGTGAACTGTATTGCGTGTCATACCAATGATAAGAGCCTGAAAGGCAACGGCCAGGCTAGCAATGGTGTTGACCTGCTTAAATCTACCAGCTTTATGTACAAAGCCCATAAGGCAACTGGCCATGATAATGGTCACGGTGGAAGTGGCACTATCCTTAAGACAGACTGTACCACTTGTCACTCAGCTACAGAGGGTTATGGTGGTCTGAAGTATGGCTTCGAGTTAGGCCGTAATGGTGGACAAGCTCATGCAGTACCAAGTACTCAGAGCCCTGCTGTAGGTGAAGTGGTTGAAACTTGGTACGCTTCCTCTGATGCGGCTGCTTGTATGAGCTGTCATCAGAAGTACCTATCTGATGCGGCAATGTCTCATATCAGAAGTAATGGTGGTTACTTCGGCGCTAATAAAGATGCGGACCATATGGTTGATGTGAATGATGCAGCTAACGCAAAAGATGCCAAGGAAGCATGTGCGACTTGTCATAGTCCAGAGAAGATTATGGCGCATCACGGTCATACTCTTTAGTTAGATTGACGTATTTAGCCAGCCGGTTAAATACGTCTCTATTTTCCTGCAAAGCCAAAGGCACCTTACCCATGGGTATAGAGTGCCTTTTTTGCTTTTATTCAAGATATACCCAAGCTACCTCAAGATGCTGAATCCTGCATCTTGAAGTTGTTTGGGTATAGATGACTGTTAAAGTTTAAGCTTGCAATGCTGCCATTTGGTTCACGGGAAACTAAGCTGAATCGCCAGTTGTAGCGTTGGCAAAGCGCATCGACGATAAGCAGCCCCAATCCATGCCCCTCCTGTTTGGTTTGCTCGCTAATCTTTGAACCTTGATCGAGTACGCGGATCTCACTCTTATTTATCTCTACGCTGATTAAGCCAGGATCGCTGGCGTTGATAGCGTTACTCAATAGGTTGCTTAGTAACATGCGCATTACTGGCCTGCTGGGTTGAAGCTTAGGCTCAGCATTCACAACAAGTTTGACTGTTATTGATTTTGAATCGGCCAAAGGCTGCAGGTATTCGATGATCTGCTCTATTTCGGCTCGCTCAAACACCCGGTAGTTGGCATCCTCTGACTGCTCATGTTTTACCAGACTTAATAGCGCTTCAATTGTCTGATTCATATCGGTTGCGGCCTTCGCTATTCTCTCTCTTTGCCTGCAATGAAACTTGGCATCGCCATCGAGTTCAAGCAATTTAGTTGCGCCTTGAATGATGGTTAATGGCGTTCTCAATTCATGACTGGCATATTTGGCAAATGCTTGCTCTTGCCGAATAAGGAGTTCGTTCTCGGAGCGGTAATAGTTAAGGCTAGAGGCCAGCTCAGTAAACTCAGTGGCTGAATCATCGGGTACCGAGAAATGGGTTTTAGGATCGGTAGATTTAAGCTGTTGACTCAGTTGGGTTACTGGCGTTATCAACCTGCGAGCAAGCTTAGTGATAGCGTAACCAAAGAGCACAAAAAGCACTAGCATAACGATGATCGACACAAGATTGATATTGCGCCACTCTGTGGAGGAGAGCTCTACATTTTCGGCATCCATGATGAGCAGTAGCGGATAGCGTTTAGCGTCATGGGTGTACTCAGTGTGGTAAAAAAAGAGATCTTCAAAGCCTGCATCATGGATCTCATCGAGAAATCCAAGTGGATATTGAGTTAGGGCGTGATACTTTTGGGGTAAGTCTTCGATTCGATTGTAAGCTTTAGTGCTGTTAGTGATGATAAGCGGAGAGCTTGCTTGATGCTTAAATTGAACAATGGCTGTTTCTGCATTTTGCTGCAGTGTTCTGCGATTTAGCTCATCTTCGAGCCAATACAATATGGCTTGGCTTAAGACAAAGAGGGTCGCTCCAATGACAATTGCAATGAAAGCAAAGTAGATACTGAGCTTACTCGTCATGGTGTTGACTGAGCTTTTTTTCCTCGGTGCTCTGGGCATCAGTTGCTCGTTAATTCAAGTTTAAACCCTATTTTAGGCACAGTGGTTAGTATCGGGCTATCAAAGGGTTTATCTAACTGGTTGCGCAGTTGATACATATGGCTACGTAGAATGTCATTACTTGGCGGTGTATCGCTCCATAAAGCCTCGATAAGCTCCTCTCGCTTCACGATATTGGGGGCTTTATGCATAAGGTGGTGCAAAATTTGGTAGCAGGTCGGCGTAAGGGCCAGTTTTTTACCGCTACGGTAAACCTCATGTTTTGCGATATCGAGCTCTAGTGAGCCAAACTTAAGCACACCTCGAGCGACTTTGCCATGATGTCTATTGATTAAAGCGGTTACTCTGGCATTGAGTACATCTAAGTCGAAAGGCTTGGCTAGATAGTCATCGGCGCCGCTAGCAAAACCTTTTAACAGATCTTGTTTATCATCTAGCGCAGTTAACATCAGCACTGGGGTGTTGCAGCCCATATGCCTAAGTTGCTTAGCCACAGTTAATCCGTCCATCTTGGGCAGCATCAGGTCTAAAATAATCAGATCAAAACTGCCCTCGAGTGCGAGTTTATAGCCGAGCTCACCATTGGTGGCAAAATCGACAACGGCTCCTTGAGACTCAAAAAAATCTGCCAGAATACCTGCAACATCGGGGTTATCTTCGACAATAAGTAGTTGTGTTAATGCCATCTGTTTCTCTGCTTAACGGTAGATACCAATTATTACATAGTTTTGTAGAAGAAATGTCGACGATAAGAAATTCACATCGCCAACTGTATGTTCACCTCTGATTTCATTTTTGAAGGTGTTCAGCATGGCGCAGATAAAATCAGTTAATCCCAGTGATGGTCAGATATGTCTTTCCATTATCATCCCTGTTTACAATGAGGCGGAGGTACTTCCCCCTCTTATTGCTCGTTTAAGTCGAGTGCTATCGAGTATTCCTGAGTCCGCTGAGATTGTGTTCATCGATGATGGAAGTGATGATAACACTTGGGAGTTACTGCAACAGCTACCCGTTAACTCCTGCGAGCATCAGTGTATCCGTTTAAGTCGAAACTTTGGCAAAGAGGCGGCGATGACTGCTGGCTTAGAGCAGGCCAGAGGGTTAGCTGTGATCTTGCTTGATGCGGATCTTCAAGATCCTCCTGAGTTGATCCCACAGATGCTTGAAGCATGGCGTTCTGGCTTTGATGTGGTCAATATGAAGCGGAAAAAGCGTTTGGGTGAGTCCTGGTTTAAGCGTTTTTCTGCTGCCACTTTTTATCGGATCATAAATGGGATGGCGGAGTCTCCTGTGCCTGAAAATGTAGGGGACTTTCGCTTGCTCAGTCGTCAGGTTGTGGACTGCATCAACTCCCTGCCGGAAAGAAATCGATTTATGAAAGGGATATTGAGTTGGCCAGGTTTTTCTCAAACGGAGATCTTGTTCGATCGTGATCCCCGTTATTTAGGAGAGACGAAATGGAACTACAGTAAACTCGTCGGATTGGCGATGGATGGCATCACCTCTTTCAGTATTAAGCCTCTGCGTTTGGCCACTTGGGCCGGCATACTCACCGCGTTATCGGCATTTACCTATGGTGGCTGGGTACTTTTAAAGACGATGTTATGGGGAGAGACTGTGGTGGGCTATCCCTCATTGATGATTGTTCAGGTGGCGCTTGCTGGTGTTCAGCTACTGGCTTTGGGCTTGATTGGTGAGTACTTAGGCAGGGTGTTTATGGAAGTAAAGCAGCGGCCTATCTATCTTATCAGCGAGGTGGAGCACAGACGTAGCCGAAGCCAAAATGAGGTTGGAGATAAGGTCCGTTATCTGGAGTCTATGGGATGATCAGTCAGCGTTCATTATCGTTAACTCAATGCTCTTTTGTTGTCTTGTTGATAATTTTATTAGTCCGTTTGATATCACTCTCTCTCTATCCTCTGATGGATACGACTGAGGCAAGGTATGGTGAGATGGCCAGATTGATGGTGGAAACAGGCAACTGGCTGACCCCTCAGTTTGATTACGGGGTGCCCTTTTGGGGCAAACCACCACTGCATACTTGGATGAGTGCGGTGGGAATTAAGCTCTTTGGTGTCTCAGAGTTTTCGGTGCGCCTCCCTCACTGGTTGGCCGCTGTGGCGGTATTGATTTTGGCCAGTTATCTTGCCAAGAGGGTTCAGGTATCGGCATTACAACTGGCTATCTTGCTGACCACAACAATCGTGTTTTATGTCAGTGCTGGCTCAGTGATGACGGATATGGCCCTGACTTTAGGCATGACCTTAGCTATGGTTGGTTTTTATCTGTGCTGGCATGAAAAATACCTGTGGGGATATTTGGGCTTTGTGGGGTTAGCCATAGGTTTGTTGGCAAAAGGGCCTGTTGTACTGGTTTTGATGGCGTTAGCAGTGGGTCCTTGGTTGATTTGGCAATATGGTTTGATTAAACCATGGAGGTTACTCTATACCAAGGTGCCACTATTGAGCGGCTTCTCTCTCCTATTGTTGCTCAGCTTGCCTTGGTTTTTACTGGCAGAGCAAGCGACTCCAGGCTTTTTGCACTACTTCATTGTCGGTGAGCATTGGTTAAGGTTTGTTGATAGTGGTTGGCAGGGTGACCTTTATGGTTCTGCTCATGATGAGGTAAGGGGGACTATTTGGTTATTCTTTGCTGTATCGGCGTTGCCATGGTCCCTGTTTATTCCTAGAGCGTTGTGGCGGCTTTGGCGAAGGGACAGAGGCTTTGATGAAGCGACTAAGTTCTTTATCTGCTGGATGTTATCACCACTTATCCTGTTTACCTTTGCTGGCAATATTTTACCCGCCTATGTGTTACCTGGGATCCCCGGTATGGCGCTGCTACTCGTTTATGCTTGGCGCGGTGAGACAATACCTAAACTACAAACCATAGCGCTTGGCGTTAGTGGCTTGCTACTTTTAGCTGTAATGATACTGAACTTAGGCCCAGCAAAAGAGAAGAGTGATAAGTGGTTACTGGCGCAAAGAGAGCAGGGCATTTCAACCTATTACTGGCTTAATAGCCGTTTCTCATCTCGTTTTTACAGTCAGGGAGAAGCTGAACTGTTACAAGGGGAACAGGAGCTGGCTCAAGTTATCAAAGTCCCTCTCTATGTCGTGGTTAATCGTGAAAATTTGCATGATTTGACGCTGTTTTCTGAGTGCATAACAGCTGCAGAAACCACTGAAAAGAGTCTACTACTATGTGGCAAATAGGTGCGCTTGTTGTCAGAGTTAAAGGGGCGTTAACTTTGACTCAGCTGAAGTTTTTATTGGTGGGAGGGACAAGCTTTGTTGTCGATATATTACTGTTTCTCTATCTTTCTCAACTGCTTTACTGGCCTATTTTCCACGCAAGACTGATGGCATTTTGTGTCGCTTTATTGCTCACTTGGGTGGGGAACCGGTTATTTACCTTCTCCCATCGCAAGAGGCGTCCAATCGGCACACAAGTTTTGATGGTGGCTCTGCTTGCGTGCTGTGCAGCTTGCGTTAATCTCAGTGTGTTTTATCTATTGAGTGAATTGAGAGAACCCAGTGGGCTCACTGCTCCTGTATATCTGGCGTTAGGTGTATTGTCAGGGCTGGTTGTGAACTGGCTGGGATCTAACCTTCTGGTGTTTCGCCATTAACTGACGTATATACCCAAACAACTTCAAGATGCAGGATTCAGCATGTCGAGAAGTGACAGAGTTCAAGGCATGAAATAGTAGGACTAGTTATTCTAATTCAATATTTCATAACGCAGAAAAATGTTGCTTCTCGCCATGCCCTTCGGGAGTTCCCGTAGAATACCTGCACTGTGTTAGTGATATCAATAAGGGAATAACCATTATCCTCAATCACTGCCTTGTTCAGCTATCCTACGGGGGCTCTGAAACGAGCATCTTGAGGTAGCTTGGGTATTATGTATGAGTAATTACTGGAAATAGTGCCTTGATATGAGACAATGCTTACTTGATTTTTTAGTCATAGAGCGGCGTCTCTGTGTCTATGAATGTTTTTGAAAATCTACATAAACAGGCTTGGAGTAAAGATGCAGAGTTTGAAGAAGTTTTTTGCAGTAAAAGTAGTACTAGCTTGTTCATTGGTAGCGTTAACTGGTTGCCAAACGACTAACCCTTATACCAATGAATCACAAAATGCCAAGGCAACAAATGGTGCCATCATAGGCGCGATTGCGGGTGCTGCGATTGGTGTTGCATCATCGAGTAAGAGTGATCGAGGTAAAGGTGCGTTAATTGGTGCAGCTTCTGGAGCTGCGCTAGGTGGTGGTATCGGTTACTACATGGATACTCAGGAAGCAGAGCTAAGAAAGCAGCTACAATCGACTGGTGTGAGTGTGACTCGCAGTGGCGATAATATTATCTTAAATATGCCTAATGAAGTTACTTTCGGCGTCGATGAGACACACTTGAGTGCGGGTGCTAAGAGAGTACTCAACAGTGTGGCATTAGTGGCGAAAGAGTATGACAAGACGCGCTTGAATGTTCTTGGCTTCACCGATAGCTCAGGTTCAGAATCTTATAACTTAAGACTCTCTAAAGTACGTGCTGTTGAGGTTGCTGATTACCTTGTTTCTCAGAAAGTTGAGTATGCTAGAGTGAAATCTGATGGTATGGGTGAAGAGAGACCGATTGCATCAAATGCCACTAAAGAGGGACGTGCGGAGAACCGCCGTGTTGAAATTATCTTGAGTCCACTCTCTTAATTTCATCTTATATTGATTGGTATTATCCTTATCTATAAATGGCTTCCTTATTGGAAGCCATTTTTGTTTTTGGTGCGTATAGACAATTTGTCCTGCTAATATTTGAAACGTAAGACTCATCTCCCAAGTATTATAAACATCATTTTATGCCTATTGAGACTGAGCGTGAGCTATGGCTTGATAGTCGCCTATAGGTTTATTTTGCTGGAATAATAAGATGAAAAAGTGGATAGCCGTCGCCGTATTAACCCTCCCTTTTATGGCCAATTCAACACCGTTAGAGCTAAGAGCTGCTGGAAGTTTAAAGGCGGCGATGACAGAGTATAGTGAGTGAATATCAGCAGCTGGAGAGTGAAAAGGTTAATGCTGAGTTTGCTCCATCTGGGCTCTTGCGTAAACGTATCGAAGAGGGGGAGAGGGTTGATCTATTTGCTTCAGCTAATATGAAGCACCCTCAAACGTTACATGCATCGGATAAAAGTGGCTCTGTGGTTATGTTTGCGCGCAATAAGCTATGCGCCATTGCACAGCCGGAAGTGGATGTTGCGAGTGATTCACTGCTGGAGAAGATGTTGCAAGATTCAGTCAAGGTGGGGATCTCCACCCCTAAAGCAGATCCAGCTGGTGATTATGCTTGGGCCTTATTTGCCAGAGCCGATAAAGTTCAACTTGGTGCGACACAGAAGCTGGAGCGCAAGGCGATAAAGTTAACTGGTGGTGCAAAAACAGCGGTAGCACCTAAAGGGAGAAACCCCTATGGCTGGGTGATGGAAAACAGAGGTGCTGATATCTTTTTAACTTACTGTACCAATGCTGTGTTGGCACAAAAAGAGCTACCAGCCCTGCAGATCGTACAGATCCCACAAGCATTATCTGTTGGGGCTAACTATGGTTTAACTATCCTAGAAGACGCCAACGCGAACTCCAGTGAACTTGCCATGTTTATTCTGTCTCAACCGGGGCAAAATATTTTGGCTAAATATGGCTTCGATGCGCCACTGCGCTAGTTTACTGCTTAGCATAAGGGAGCCAATTGGCTCCCTTTTTGATAGTGAAGTTATACTGATTAGTTCAGTAGAAAGAATGTCGCGAGACCCAAGAAGGCAAAGAGGCCGATGACGTCTGTGACAGTTGTAAGTACCATACCGCCAGCGAGCGCGGGGTCAATATTCATTCTCTTCAGTAGTAATGGGATACAGGCGCCTGCGAGGCCAGCTACTGTCATATTGATCAACATGGCCCCTCCAATGAGCCCACCTAAGGCAAGATCGCCTTTCCAGAGCCAGATGGCAGCAAAGACGAGGACAGACCAAAGCAGTCCATTGAGGAAGCCGATGGCCAACTCTTTACCTATTAGCCAGCGGGAGTTACTTTGGCCTATTTGGCCAAGTGCGATGCCGCGTATCACAAGTGCTAAGGTTTGATTTCCGGCTACGCCTCCCATGCTGGGGACAATTGTCATCAAAATCGCTATGGTGGCAAACTGCTCTAAAGTGCCTTCAAACATGTTACTGACAGAAGCCGCTAGCAGGGCTGCAAACAGATTGATGGTTAGCCAAAGTGAGCGTTGAAGGGTACTCTTTAGCACTGGACCAAAGGTGTCGGCATCATCATCCATACCTGCCATCCCCATCATGGAGTGCTCGGCATTTTCTCGAATAACGTCGACAACATCATCGATGGTGATACGGCCAAGGAGCTGGTTATCTTCACCGATAACTGGTGCTGAAATCCAATCGTGTCGTTCGAAAAGCTGCGCCACCTCATTATCTGACATGCCGACCGGAATACCCTCCAGCTCAGCATCCATAATATCTCGTATCGATGAATTAGGATCGCAGGTTAGCAGATCGGCTATCTCGACGCCGCCGAGTAAGCGGTCGTGTTTATCGACCACATAGAGAGTATCTGTAGCTTCCGGAAGCTTACCTCGTATTCTTAAGTAACGTAGGATAACATCGATATTTACGTCGGGGCGTAGGGTGACGGTATCGGTATTCATGATACTGCCAGCGGTGTCATCGGGGTAGGCTAGGGCTTGTTCGACTCTGGCCCTGTCTTGACTTCGCATGGAGTGAAGTACCTGTTTAAATACACTATCAGGTAGGCTTCGTAATATATAAGCGAGGTCATCGGTGTCCATCCCTTCAGCCGCTTTTGCAACGCGCTCAGGGCTCATCTGTTTGATGAGACTATCTTTAAGCTCTTCGCCAAGTTCATCGAGGATCTCACCAGTTTGATCTTGATCGATCAGTTGCCATAAAACCTGACGGGTTCTGGGTGGGGATGACTCTAATATAAAGGCGATATCAGAGGCTGCCATATCATGGAGCATATTTCTGACATGAACAAACATGCCACTGCTAAGGGCTTGTGTTAACTGGTTTAACCGCTGATCGGTAAGCTCATTATCTAATACTTCAATTGGCATAACAGGCCCCCTATGAAGCTGTCTGTATTTTAGGTTAAATACAGACCACGGTGTTGATAAGAAATATCTGGGATAGCTTAGTGGTAAGGTTTAACTTGCTTCATCAAATTTTGCATCAACTAGAGCACAGATGGCGTCTAGTGCTGCAGAGGCATCTTGGCCCTCACCGAGCAGGGTTATGGTTTTCCCTATTCCGGTTTCCAGCATCAACAAGCCCAGCACACTTGCTGCAGAAGCTTGTTTCTCCCCTTGTATAATCGTGACTTTAGCGTCGAATTCCGATGCTAGAACGGCTAGTTTAGTCGCGGCGCGGGCGTGGAGTCCAAGCTTATTACATATGGTAACTTGGCGTTCTAATTTAGTCATTGCTTAATTCGCGGTGGCGGGCCTGTACTGTGTGTTTGCTTTGACTAAAGAGCTTAGCAAGCTGCTCTGTGACATAGACAGATCTGTGTTGTCCACCGGTGCAACCGATAGCGATTGTTAGATAACTACGGTTATTGCGCTCAAGATGCGGCAGCCAGGTTTCTAACAAGTTCTCTATTTGCCAGATAAACTTATTGACTGTGGGTTGCTGACTAAGGAAAAGCTGAACGGGTTCATCCAGACCTGTCATCGGTCTAAGCTCAGGCTCCCAATGCGGGTTTGGTAAGAACCTGACATCAAACATAAAATCTGCCTCTGCTGGCATGCCATGTTTGAAACCGAAAGACTCGAAGTTAATGACTAGCTCTTTATCTACACTGCCTAATAATATCTCTCTGACCTGATTACTAAGATCGTAAATATTGAGATTAGAGGTGTCGATATAGTGATCAACGAGTTTAGAGACTGGCTCTAGCAGTAGTCGCTCATGATCTATCGCTTCTTTAAGTGAAGTTTTACTTCTCGAAAGAGGGTGGAGACGGCGGGTTTCGCTGTAACGCTTGAGGAGAACTTCGTCACTTGAGTTTAGGAAGAAGCTTAGCAGCTCAGTCCCTTCAGGTAGATTCGAAAGCTGTTTCTCTAGCTCTGTCTCATGCATATTACGGACATCAACGCTGATAGCGACAAGCTCTGTGCTACCTTTGAGTTGTTCCAATAATGTATCCATAAGAGGCAGAGGAAGATTGTCGACACAATAGTATCCGAGATCCTCTAAAACCCTAAGGGCGACAGATTTTCCTGATCCGGAACGACCGGATACCATAACCAGTTTCATTGGGTGATCACCTGATAAAGTTCTGACTCATCTTGTGTTTTTCGTAACTGCTTTAAAATTAGCTTGTCATTAAGCTTCTCTGCCATCGCCGACAGGGTGCTTAAGTGCTGTTCACATTGATCAGCTGGAACTAATAGTGCAAATAGTATATCGACCGGCTGTTTATCAATTGAGTCGAAAGAGATAGGCTCTTCGCACTTAATGAGTACCGCAACGGGCTGACTAATATTGGTTAACCTTCCATGTGGAATCGCTATACCGTTACCTATACCTGTGCTGCCCATTTTCTCTCTAGCCAAAAGACTTTCAAAAATCTCTTGAGAGGAAAGGCTTGGGTACTGGACAGCGGCAAGATCGCTGATAAGTTCCAGTACCTTTTTCTTACTGCCCGGAGTGGCGCAAGTTGTGCACTCCGGCTGCAGGATGGTGCTTAATTCCATCGTTAATGTTTTGTTTGCTTCTCTTTATGTTTAATTACCTGACGGTCGAGCTTGTCAATCAGGGAGTCTATTGCTGCATACATATCCGCATGTTGTGACGCGGCGAAAACCTCACCTCCGGCAAGATGGAGTTTGGCTTCTGCTTTCTGCTGCATTTTTTGAACATTCAAAATAACGTGCACATTATTGATCTGATCGAAATGTCGTTCAAGCTTTGAAAACTTTTCTTCAATATATTGGCGTAGCGATGTGGTAATTTCGATGTGATGACCTGTTACGTTTATTTGCATAGAGATACTCCTTCAGATTCGTTTGTGTTAAAAACGCGCTCGCTGATTTGAGGTTTACACTGCATTTACATATTCAAGCTACTTCGAAACACCGCATCCTGTGTGGATATATATCCAGATCACTTCTATGTTCAGGGTCCAGCATGTCGTGAAGTTACAGACTTTACGTCACAATGACCAACCTCAATATATTCACTTTTCAAATATCTTATAAACTCTTTCTTTGGTTTGATGGCGGAATCAACATGGCCTCACGGTACTTGGCTATGGTTCGTCTCGCTACTTTGATGCCCTGCTCTGCAAGAAGAAGGGCCATCTTGCTATCACTGAGAGGCTTTTGTTGGTTCTCTGCTGCCACCAGTTTTTTTATGAAGGCGCGGATAGCTGTCGATGAACACTCTCCGCCATCGTCGGTACCCACATGGCTGGAGAAGAAATATTTCAGCTCAAATATGCCTCTTGGGGTATGCATATATTTTTGGGTTGTGACACGGGAGATGGTCGATTCATGCATCTCAACCTCTTCGGCTATGTCATTTAGCACCATAGGTTTCATCGCCTCTTCACCATATTCGAAGAAGCCCTGCTGAAATTTGACTATGCAGTTTGAGACCTTGAGAAGTGTGTCGTTACGACTCTCTAAACTCTTGATAAACCACTTGGCTTCCTGCAAATGCCCGCGGATAAATTGACTATCTGCTTGGTTTTTAGTGCTGCGAGCCATGGAAGCGTAATGCTGATTCACATTAATTTTTGGCATATAATCTGGGTTGAGTTCAACAACCCAGCGGCCCTTCTTTTTAATCACAGTCACATCTGGAATAACGTACTCATCTCGACTTGGATTGATGGCCAGTCCAGGACGTGGATTTAGAGTTTGGATAAGCTCAATAGCTTGCCTTAAATCATCCTCTTTAAGCTTGGTTTTACGCATTAAGAGGCGGAAGTCACGGCCTGCTATTAGATCAAGGTGTTCCTTAATCAGTAATCGGGCATTGTCGATATGAGGTGTTGTGTCGGTATATTGGGCTAGCTGAATAAACAGACACTCACTGAGGTCACGGGCTGCAACACCGATAGGGTCAAAGTGCTGAACACGTTTAAGCACAGCTTCAACTTCATCAAGTTCAATCTCAGGATCGCCCATGGCTTCTAAGATATCATCGGTACTTTGCGTCAGATAACCACGCTCATCGATCGCATCAATAATGGCGGTCGCGATGGCTAAGTCATTATCTGAAAACGGGGTTAAGTTTTTTTGCCACTCAAGGTGCTCATACAGACCTTCACAGGTTTCGCCTTGGAAGGGAAGATCATCATCTCGCATCGCGCCAGAGCTTGAGTTTGGTGTTGCGGTATAGACCTCATCCCATGTGGTGTCGACAGGGAGGTCCTCAGGCATGGAATCTTGATTCAGTGCGTCGGATGTTTCAAGTGACGAGCTATCTTTATCGGCCTCTTTTTCGACAGAAGCACTGAAGTCTGTTTCGCTGTTGTTTTTTACATCGCTATTATCAGCGTTAGCATCAACTTGCTCTTCGTCCAACTCCAGTAATGGATTGGAATCTAATGCTTGTTGGATCTCCTGTTGCAGTTCCAGTGACGACAGTTGCAGCAGACGTATCGCCTGTTGAAGCTGAGGTGTCATGGTTAAGTGCTGACCCATTTTGAGCTGGAGTGACGCTTTCATGTACTGCTATTCCCTACTTTGTACTTATAAAATGAGAAAGCCTGTTGGAGCTATTTGGGGAGTCTTTGCTCCCTCAATTGACTTCATAAGAACGAATCATAACGATGCTGTAGAATTTTTAAATTAGAGGAGAATCGATCCTCTAGATTAACTATAGCTTGAATTGTTCACCTAAGTACACAGCTCGTACTTGCTGATTGTCTAAGATTTCAGCGGGTGTACCTTCAGCGATTAAGTTTCCATGACTTACAATATAGGCATGCTCACAAACATCCAATGTTTCCCGTACGTTATGGTCGGTGATCAGGACACCAAGACCACGACTTTTGAGCTGTAAAATGATCTTTTTGATGTCGATAACCGAGATAGGATCGACACCTGCAAAGGGCTCATCGAGCAGGATAAATTTAGGGTTTGCTGCTAGTGCTCTGGCTATCTCGACGCGTCTACGCTCACCACCAGACAGTGACATACCTTGGCTATCTCTGATATGGGTAATGTGAAACTCCTCCAGCAGGTGTTCAAGCTGCTCCTCGCGAGCATTTTTATCTAGCTCATCACGGGTCTGGAGAACGGCCATAATGTTATCGCGCACAGAGAGTTTTCTGAAAATACTGGCCTCTTGGGGCAGGTATCCTATCCCTTTACGGGCACGTAGGTGCATGGGATCTAATGTGAGATCGTCATTATCGATAAAGATACGGCCTTTATCACTTTGGACTAAGCCCACAACCATATAAAAAGTAGTGGTCTTTCCGGCACCATTGGGGCCGAGTAAGCCAACTATCTGACCTGTTTTTACACTGAGACTCACGTCTTGTACTACGGCGCGACTTTTATAACTTTTGGCTAGGTTTACAGCCTTTAACGTTAAAGAGCTCATTCGATCTCCTGAGCGTTAACTGCAGGTTCTACTGGTGTCTCTGGCTCAGTTTCAGGTTGAGTCTCTTTGTTGCTATCTGTTTTAGGCTTAGATTCATCCTGGTAATTTTCAGGTTGGATAATGGTGATCACCCTTTCGCTACCTGTACTTTCAGCAATAAGCTGCTGCTTTTCAATGTTATATTGAATCTGATTACCTGTAACTTGGCTACCATCTTGCTCAAGTGTCGCATTACCCTTCAGAATAAGAGTGCGTTTTGATAACTCGTAGCGGATCTCTTTTGCGCTGGCGTTGGCTGGACGGCCATCTTCCATTATCTGTGAGTAAGTTGCTGGGTTTCCCGTAGCGACTAAGATACGTCCGTTAGAGCCCTCTTTGGTAAAGGCTCTAAGCTTATCGGCATTGATTTTAACTGAACCCTGAACGACTTCAACTGGGCCATTAAAGATGATCTGGTTATTTTTAATATCTGCTTCCTGACTTGCTGCAGAGATTTTAACTTCTTGTTTTAGATCATCGACTTTTGCAACACTACTAAAGCTTATTAAGCAGAGTAGTGCAGTGATGATGCCTGTATTTTGCTTCATATATCCCTTCAATTTGACATAAAAGATGCCAATGCTAATCAAGCAAATGTTTACCCATTTTGCGTTGACGTTAACTAGTGTGCTGAGTAGGTGCCATTAACCTGACTGGTTAATTTTACGTTTTCAGCGTTGAGGTCGGCATATAGACCAACCCCTTCAATAATAAAGTCGCTACCTGTGATATAGATATTGTCATCGGATGTCATGATCATGGTATTGAGATCCAACTCAAGATAGCTTGTTTTGATCGACTGTATCGGCTCATTGCTGTTTATGGCGTTGATGATAACATTGTTTTCGAGTATGACTTTTCCTGAATTTTTATTCATGGTGCCTTTGGTCGATTGTAGCTGCCACTGAGCCTCGCCTTGCTCAGGGTACACCAGATAGATAGGCTCGGTGAAGTAGGTCATATTATCCTCTTCATAATGCTCCATATGTTTAGCACTAACCCGGCTATTAACTAAGCCAAGTTCATTGTATTCAACACTTTTTAGATTATCAGCAATATAATCGGGTCGGGCGCTAACATCGACAGTTAACCCCTCATCTCCTCGTTTGGATTGCACCTGCCAGTAGAGCAGAAGTGCGGTACCAAAGAAGGCGATAATGGCGAGGGTGACTCTATTCATATACTCATTCCATGAGCCGTTTCGAACTTATTCTGGCTAAGAAGCAGTAGATCTGTCAACTCACGTAGGGCGCCGTGGCCTCCCTTGATATGAGTAACAAAATCGGCACCTTGCTGAACATAAGGATGGCCGTCAGCAACACATACCGATAAACCAACCTGTTTCATCACTGGTAGGTCAACCATATCATCGCCGATATATGCGACCTCTTCTGGCGTTACCTTGTATAAAGAGAGTAGCTCCTGATAGGGAGTCAGCTTGTCATCGACGCCTTGATAAATATGGGTGATCCCTAGGGCTGTCATGCGATCTTCGACAATCTTAGATTTTCTGCCGGTAATAATGGCGACAGGAATATCACTGGTGAGCAGAGATCTGACGCCGTAGCCGTCGCGGGTATGGAAGGTTTTAAGTTCATCGCCCGAGTTACTCATATAGACTAAGCCGTCGGAGAATACTCCATCTACATCACAAATTAGAAGCTTGATCTTACTGGCCTTTTGCCAAACAGTATCCTCTATCGGACCGTAAAAACCTTGGTGTGACATACAGTATCTCCATTATCGCGCTAGCCGTTTGTTCATCGAAGGGCTAACTGCTTTGCCAACTCATTAAGTTGGCCTAAATTGGTAAAAAGGGAGCAATCCCTAATGTTAGATAACGCCAGCCTTGACCATATCTAACATGTTTAAGGCGCCTATCGGGTGCTGCTGATCATCGATAACGATCAAACCATTAATATCTTTATCTTCCATCACTTTCAGTGCTGCGGCCGCTAGAATATCGGCAGAGACAGTGACGCACCCTTTAGACATTACATCACTGATAGAGGTGGTGCGAAGATTGACTTCACTGTCGATAACGCGTCTTAGGTCACCATCGGTAAAGATACCTACCAGTTTATTTGCTTCATCGACGACAGCTGTCATGCCTAAGCTCTTTTTAGAGATCTCATAGAGGGCTTCTGTGATGCAGATATCATGGTTTACCGAGGGCAGATCTTTGCCTTTATGCATCACATCACTGACCTTAAGCAGCAGCTTACGCCCTAAGCTACCACCGGGATGAGAGAGGGCAAAATCATCTTTGGTAAAGCCTCTAGCTTGCAAAAGTGCAACGGCTAAGGCATCGCCCATGACTAACGTTGCTGTGGTGCTTGATGTCGGTGCTAATCCTAATGGACACGCCTCTTCTGGCACCTCTATACATAAGTGCACAACAGAGAGTTTAGCCATATTTGAATCGGGATTTCCCGTACAAGCGATAACTGGCAATCCCATGCGCTTAATGACAGGCATTAAGGTGAGTATCTCACTGGCTTCACCTGAGTTTGATATGGCTAAGATAATATCATTTTCACTAAGAACGCCGAGATCTCCGTGGCTCGCCTCACCGGGGTGCACGAAGAAGGCTGGAGTGCCTGTGCTGGCTAATGTTGCTGAGATCTTGTTACCGATATGACCTGATTTACCCATGCCCATTACGATAACTTTACCTGTACAGTTAAGAATTAGCTTACAGGCTTGGGTGAACTCTTCTGAGTCGACGTACTGGTAAAGGTTATCGAGTGCGTTGCGCTCGATGTCGATAACCGTTCTGCCCCATTGGCGAAGTTGAGTTACATCTACCATCTTGCTCTCTCTATTTAATCAAGGCTCTGTGTCGTTAGATTTTGCTTAATCAATCTGTCGACGACTTAATTTCTGAAAACCAGTTTCGTTAAGCCTGAAACAGGATTAACTGATAGGCGATAAAGGTGCACAGTAGCACTACACCATGCCAGCGTTTTAAAGCCCTTGCTCGACCACTTAATAATATAAATACAGCAAGTGCACTACTGGTAGCCAGTACCATATAAAAATCACGGCTACTGGCGGCTGCATCAACGGCGCCGGGAGCAATAATTCCCGGAATGGCTAATACAGCTAAAATATTGAATAGGTTTGAGCCTACGATATTACCTATTGCTAGATCATCCTCTTTTTTCATGACGCCCGCAACACATGCTGCTAGCTCAGGTAAGCTGGTACCAATAGCTATGATAGTTAAGCCTATGACTAGGTCTGACAGATGGTAGGCTTTGGCAATGCCTACGGCCCCTTGTACCATCCAGTCTGCAGATAGAGGCAGCAGTACAATACCAACAATAAGCCAGAGTATTGCTCTAGATGTAGGAACACCGGTTGGGATCTCGCTGTCAGCTTCCTCTTCCAATGCATCTTTTTTCTTATTTGTGACAGCGTGCCAGATAAAGTAGCCCATCAACATGAAGAAGAGGCCTAATAGCATAAAGCCCTCTATGCGGGTCAGCATACCATCATGGAGGAAGTAGCCAGCGATAATGGTGGCAATAATCATCAAGGGGATCTCTCGCATTAACGTTTGCGAGCTAACTGCAATCGCCCCAAGTAGAGCGGTGAGTCCCAAAATAAGGGTGATATTTGCAACATTTGAGCCTAAAACATTTCCAATTGCGGTATCTGTCATCCCTTCCATCGAGGCGGTCGCGGCGACGAACATCTCTGGGGCTGAACTGCCCATGGCGACTATGGTTAATCCAATTAACATAGGAGGAAGACCAAGATTTCTGGCAAAAGCTGCAGCACCATAGACAAATTTGTCAGCGCTCCACACTAGAGCGACTAATCCGGCGATAAGCATGAAAATATTAAATAACATTAAATTGCATTTCAGTAAGTGAGCCCGACGCGCATTTTCGCTGGAATTGAGCAAAATTGAAAGTATTGCGGCAAGATAGTGTTGATTCAGTTGTACCTAATAGTCCAATTACGTACAATTTGTCTCTTTTTCTTTCGTTAATCTGTTCATCGAGGCAGATAACTCACTTTTAGTGGATGGAATCGTTATGGATCATCAGGTGTTAGCTGAGCCAAAACCTTTGGTTGAGATCCACAATTTGGGTTTTAGTCGTGGTGAACATGTAATTTTTGACGATATCAGTCTGTCTATTCCAAGAGGGAAGGTCACGGCTATCATGGGGCCAAGTGGTATTGGAAAGACCACTTTGCTGAAATTGATGGGCGGGCAGCTGACGCCAGATATCGGGCATGTGTTGTTTGATGGTGTCGATGTGCATAAGTGTCGTCGAGAGGAGCTGTTTACATTGCGTAAACGCATGAGCATGCTGTTTCAAAGTGGGGCTCTGTTTACCGATATGAATGTCTTTGATAATGTCGCCTTTGCATTGCGGGAGCACTCAGGCCTGCCGGAAGAGATCATCAAACGTATCGTACTAATGAAACTAGAAGCGGTAGGTTTACGTGGCACTGCGAACATGATGCCTAACGAATTGTCTGGTGGTATGCAGCGACGTGCAGCACTGGCAAGGGCGATAGCGCTTGAGCCTGAGATGGTGATGTATGATGAACCTTTTGCAGGTCAAGATCCTATCTCTATGGGGGTTCTGGTTAAGCTGATCCGGGAGTTATCAGCGGCGTTACAGTTGACCTCAGTTGTGATCTCCCATGATGTGCAGGAGGTGCTTAGTATTGCCGATTACGTTTATGTGATGGCAGATAAGCGTGTGATTGCACAGGGAACTCCCGCAGAGCTTAAAGCCTCAGATATGGCGCAGTTAAAGCAGTTTATTGGCGGTGAGCCGGATGGGCCTGTCCCTTTTCATTTTCCTGCTGAAGATTATCAAAAGGAGCTGATAGGCTAGCATGATGATATTGAATATGTGGTTAGCAAGTTTTTCCACCTTGATAACGGTGGGGGTTAACTATGAACTTGTTAGATAGAGTTGCCAATCTGGGACGAGCAGCTATTGAGCTGGTAACTGGATTTGGAAGTGCGGGATTAATGTTGTGGGGAGCAATTGCCCGTAAACCTAGAGCCAAAGGTTTTCCCCTGTTCGTTAAACAGTTGTATGTTGTCGGCGTGCAATCTATGGTGCTGATATTTGTGTCGGGGCTTTTTATCGGCATGGTATTGGCGTTGCAAGGGTATAATATTCTTGTTGGCTTTGGCACTGAAGAGAGTTTAGGGCCTATGGTGGCGTTGAGCCTGTTGCGTGAGTTAGGGCCTGTAGTGACAGCCCTCTTGTTTGCCGGAAGAGCAGGCTCTGCATTAACCGCTGAGATTGGCTTGATGAAGAGCACTGAGCAGCTTTCCAGCCTTGAGATGATGGCAATAGATCCCTTAAGACAGATCATCGCGCCAAGGTTTTGGGCCGGGGTGGTGAGTCTTCCTCTGTTAGCCCTTATCTTCACTGCTGTGGGGATATATGGTGGTCATATCGTGGGTGTCGAGTGGAAGGGGATAGACAGTGGTAGTTTCTGGTCTATTTTGCAGGCGTCTGTTGAGTGGCGACAAGATATTGTAAATTGTTTAATTAAAAGTTTAGTGTTTGCGGTGGTGGTGACCTGGATTGCGCTATATCGCGGTTATCAGGTGATCCCTAATCCTGAAGGGATCAGCAAGGCAACAACGCAAACCGTAGTTCAGTCTAGTCTGGCTGTGTTAGCACTGGACTTCCTGCTTACCGCACTGATGTTTGGTCGTTAATGGATGAACATTGGCAGATTATTCTTGAATAATCTGCGCAATAAGAGAATGGAAATAAGAGTATGTTAACGCGTAAAATCGAAGTATTAGTGGGTCTGTTTATTCTGTCTGGTTTAGCTGCATTTTTAGTTTTGGTGTTCAATGTCGCCAATGTAGAGGTGAAAGCAAATGGCAGTAACTACACCCTATACGCTAAATTTAGCAATATAGGCGGGCTAAAAGTGCGCTCTCCTGTCAAGGTGGGTGGCGTAGTCGTTGGGCGTGTGAGTGAGATTAATCTCGACCCGACTGAGCTTGTGCCCGTGGTTAAACTCTCTATGGATAAGAGATTTAATCAGTTCCCTGAAACCAGTAGTCTGTCGATTTTGACTTCGGGTTTATTAGGAGAGCAGTTTTTAGGCCTGACGCCTGGCTTTATCGATGATGATATAGCCATGTTAGTCGATGGTGATCGCATCGATGATACTCACTCTGCACTTGTGCTAGAGGAGTTGATTGGTCAGTTTTTGTATAGTGCGTCAAAGGATTAAGGAATGAGAATGTTTAATCAAATTTTCAAGCTCACAGCTTCACTATTTTTGCTGGTTTTTAGCGCGACCGCTCATAGTCAGGAGGCCGAGGTGAACACCATGGACCCCTATGTTATGGTGGAAACCGTTGCTAATAATACTTTTGACAGATTTCATCATGACTTTGCCATTATTGAGACCAATCCTGACCACCTTAAGGTGATAGTATCGGACGAGTTGATGCCTTATATCGACACTAAGTATGCCTCTTATAAGGTGATGGGCACATATTTAAGGAAGACAACAAAAGAGCAGCGTGAACGTTTTGTTGAAGCGTTTAAAGGTTACCTCATCTCTACTTATGCTCAGGCATTTACTGAGTATACAGATCAAAAGGTGAGCTTTGCACGAGCTGCAGATTTCAGCAAAGAGAAGATGGTCAGTGTGGATGTGCAGATCATTGATGCGGGTCGTCCTCCCATTAAACTGCAGTTCAGAGTGCGTCGTCTTAAGGATGATAGCTGGAAGGCTTTCGATTTGGTGGCTGAAGGGGTGAGTTTACTTGCTTCAAAAAGCTCAGAGATCTCCAATCTTATCCGTCAAAAAGGGATTGATGCTGTTATTGCTGAACTTGATGAGCGCACTAAGGTGTCTATCCATCGCGGATCTGCGGATAAGAAGGCCTAAGTGGCTGAGTTTACTCAACAGGGCTCGATTTGTCATATCAGTGGCCGTTTATCTCAGGAGGAGATACCGGCACTGTGGCTGCGCAAAAAGTCGCTGTTAAATAGAGAGGTTGAGGTTATTGATCTCTCTAAACTCTCATACAGTGACAGCGCAGGGATTGCGTTTATTTTAGAGCTGATGAGTGTAGCGAGAGCCGAAAAGCGGAGTTTGAGCTTTACCTCTGCCTCTGAGCAACTTTCAAAATTAATTGATTTATATGATTTAGAACTCTTCTTCAATGAAGAAGCAAAACAAGGTAAATAGATCCATGAATGCTAACGAGACCGAACAAGTTAATGACGATACAGCAAAACTTAAAGAGCTAGAGCAGCTGTTATTGGATGCACTTTCATTAGATGAAGTTCATGTGACCCAAGCTGGAACCCACTACAAAATCGTTGCCGTCGGCGAGTGTTTCGAAGGCATGGGGCGTGTTAAGCAGCAGCAAACTATTTATGGCCCCTTGATGGACCGCATCACCAGTGGTGAACTGCATGCACTAACGATCAATGCTTTCACGCCGACACAATGGAAGCGTGAAAAAGTATTTAACATGTAAGCTGAGAGCTAAAGTGGATAAATTAAAGATTGAGGCAAGTGAAGCACTTGCCGGGAATGTTGTTATTTCGGGTGCTAAGAATGCTGCTCTGCCTATTTTGATGGCGGGTGTATTGGCTGAAACCGATTTTGTGGTCACTAATGTTCCGAACCTTAGAGATGTCAATACCAGCTGTGAACTGCTTCGTTGCTTAGGCGCTGAAGTGACCCGCAGTGATAATAGTGAAGTGCGTATTTCAACCAGTTCACTCGATCATTTTTGTGCGCCCTATGATTTAGTTAAAACCATGAGAGCGTCGATCCTTATCTTAGGGCCTTTGTTGGCGCGATTTGGTACTGCTGATGTCTCCTTGCCTGGTGGCTGCGCGATCGGTGCCCGCCCGGTGAATCTTCACCTTCACGGTTTAGAGCAGATGGGCGCTAAAATCGAGGTTGAAGAGGGTTATATTAAGGCGCGAGTCGATGGTCGTCTTAAAGGCGCTCATATCTTTATGGATATGGTGAGTGTTGGTGCTACTGAAAACCTGTTGATGGCTGCGACACTTGCCGATGGTGAGACCATTATTGAAAATGCAGCTCGTGAACCTGAAGTGATCGATCTGGCTAACTGCTTGATCGCTATGGGCGCAAAGATTGAAGGTGCGGGCACCGATTCTATCCGTATTCAGGGTGTTGAATCTCTTAATGGATGTCACTACCGAGTGATGCCTGACAGAATCGAGACTGGCAGCTTTTTAATCGCTGCTGCTGTGACTCGCGGAAAGATACGCTGTGTCGATGCTGACCCATCTACTCTTGAAGCTGTGTTGGCTAAACTTGAAGATGCGGGCGCAACCATCACTACAGGTAGTGATTGGATTGAGCTTGATATGCAAGGTAAACGCCCAAAGGCTGTTAATATTAAGACTGTGCCTTATCCTGGTTTTCCTACCGATATGCAGGCACAATTTTGTTTGTTAAATGTGCTAGCTGAGGGTACCTCAACCATCACAGAGACTATTTTTGAGAATCGCTTTATGCACGTGCCTGAGCTTATCCGTATGGGGGCAAATATGGAGCTTGAGGGCAACACCTGTATTATTCAGGGGATAGAGAGACTCAATGGTGCTCAGGTGATGGCAACGGATCTGAGAGCGTCTGCAAGCTTAGTGATTGCGGGTCTCGTTGCAGAGGGAACTACGATTGTTGATCGTATCTATCACCTAGATCGCGGCTATGAACATATTGAAGATAAGTTCAAAGGCTTAGGTGGACAGGTTGTTCGCGTGAGTTAACCGTTCTGGTCGTGATTATTGACACGAAAAGGCCTGCATCATGCAGGCCTTATTACATTTAGCATTTGTAGAAACTAGTCTGTTTCTTCAACGACATTTTCACCAATAGTGACAGGTACATCGTATACCTTACCTTTACGAATAATGGTCATGGTGACCTGTTTATTCGGCGTAGATTCTGCAATTCTATCCATCAACATCTCTACACCGGGAACCGCTTCGCCCTCATATTTTGTGATCACATCTCTAGCTTGCAGTTGAGCTTGAGCTGCGGGCCCATGGGGATCGACGCCGGTTATCACCACACCAGTTAGATCTGGAAGATTAAGGATCTGGGCGATAACAGGGCCAACAGGTTCACCAGTTATTCCCAGCGCACCACGAATAACTCGACCATCTTTGATCAGTTTCCCCATAATACTGTGGGCGAGCTTGATGGGGATAGCAAAGTTAATCCCATGCCCGCCTCCCTCTCCGCCAATCTGGAAAGCGGCAGTATTGATACCGATAAGCTGGCCGCTGGTGTCGATAAGCGCTCCACCTGAGTTACCGGCATTAATGGCGGCATCGGTTTGTAAAAAGTCTAAATAGCCAGAGCTCAAGCCGTTTCGTCCCGTCGCACTGATAATGCCTTGGGTAATGGTTTGCCCTAAGTTGTATGGGTTACCTATCGCTAACACCACATCGCCAACTTGAGCTGGCACACCTAAGTTAATCGGTACTATTGGAAGGGTGTCACCCTCAACTTTTAATACGGCAAGGTCGGTGACAGGATCTGAGCCGACAACTTCAGAGGTAAATTTTCGTCCATCCTGAAGCGCTACAACAATCTCATCGGCTTTTTTGACAACATGATAGTTTGTCAAAATATAGCCCTCTTTGCTCATTATCACACCTGAGCCAAGCCCTTGAAGTGAGCCTGAGTTGAGCGGCTGATTGCGATTAACACTTAAGCTATAGATGTTGACTACTGCTGGCGCTGCGCGCCTAACCGCTTTAGAAAATGAGAGCTCAAAGCCATTATCACCACGCTTTTGAAAAAATAGATTTGAAGAGCTGTTATCGGTGAGAAGCGGGGTAACAAACAGAAAGACAGCCGCCATAATCAGGCCGAAAGTAACTGCCTTACCGACGTATAAGAGTGTGTCTTTTATAGCCATATTTGAGAGAGTTAAGCAAAATTTGAATTAGATTAACACGATTGCTGTGAATAAGCATGAGAGGAATGATAATCCCCTCATCTATTCATCACGGCTAACACAGGAGATTAGCCGTGATAGATTTATCGCTTTATCTGAGCACTAAGAAAAGGCTGCTATGGCCCCTTTGTATCTTAAGTGCCACCGTACCTTGCTGCTCCTTTAGCTTAGCTTTAAGTGAGTTGAGATTATCTATTGAGCTGCGGTTTACACCAACAATGATGTCCCCTTTACGCAACCCGCTAGCTGCGGCTGGTGAGTTTTGGGCAATATCGGTGATCTCGACACCATCATCGCCATTTTCCAGTGCAGCTCCTGCGAGCATAGGATGAACTGCGCCTGCGGAAGCTTCTGTGGTTTGACTCGCTTCACCCAATGTGGCCGATACTGTTTTGGAGTCGCCATCGCGGATTAAGCCAAATTTAACTTTAGCCCCAGCACCCATCGTCGCGACTTTTGCGCGAAGTTCCTGGAAGCTTTTGATCTTGCGTCCGTTAACACTAACGATAATATCGCCAGCTTTAATACCAGCATCTTCAGCGGCGCTATCTTCCATTACCTGATCGACAAAACCACCATGTTGGGTATCGAGACCGAAGGCTTGAGCAAGTTCGCTAGTGAGATCTCTGCCCGATACGCCTAATACGCCGCGGCGTACTTCGCCATGTTCAATGATCTGGTCGACTAAGTTGTTGACCATGTTAGCTGGGATAGCAAATCCAATACCTACGTTACCGCCTCCAGGTGCAACAATGGCGGTGTTGATACCGATGAGGTCGCCATTAAGGTTGACGAGTGCGCCACCAGAGTTACCACTATTGATAGCTGCGTCGGTTTGAATAAAGTTTTCAAGCATCTCTATGCCCAGACCACTGCGACCCATTGCACTGACAATACCCGATGTGACCGTCTGGCCTAATCCAAAGGGGTTGCCGATAGCAACAGCAAAGTCACCCACTTTAAGCTCATCAGAGTCGGCGCGCTTAACCGCTACTAAGTTTTTAGCTTTTATCTGCAGCAGTGCAATATCAGATTCAGCGTCGGCACCAATCAGTTTAGCCTCTACCTCACGGCCGTCATGTAGGCCGATTAAGATCTCATCGGCGCCATCAATCACATGATTATTCGTGACGATATAGCCCTTTTTAGCATCGATGATCACACCTGAGCCTAAGCCTCTAAATGGTCGCTCTTGCACCTGCTCTTGTGGTGCATTAGGGCCGAAGAAATAGCGAAAAGCATCGGGAAGCTTCTGCTTAGAAACATGGGTGCCTTCAACGGCAACCGCAACTACAGCAGGAGTCGTACGCTCAAGCATAGGCGCTAGGCTTGGAATTGACTCACCATCAACAGCCATAGGGATAGCCGCTTGGCTTATCGCTGGTGTTAAGGTTAGGGATGCCGTTAATAATGCGGCTGAGAGTAAGCTTAATTTCGTTTTCATTAATTCATGGCTCCAATGTCGGATATGGAAATATGATCACTAATGGATATTAGGGATTACCTAGACTTTTTCAAGAAGTGATCACAAATCAATTGTTACAGAGTCCGACCTAAGAGATGTAATGAAAGTTCACCTTTATTAACAAAGGTTAATTATTTGGGTTCACAATGATGACGTCTTGACTGTCGAGTTCGTTTGCCTGCTCTTGTTGTTTCGTATGCTCCGCTTTGTCACTAGTGAGTGTGGCCAGTGGCTTAACGCTGCTTTTAGGCGCTAAAGTATTTGCTGCTTCATTCCACTTCTTATTAACCTTATTAAGCTGCTCGGTAAGCTCAGCAAGTTGCTGATAGTGATCCTCAAAATGATCTGTTACCTCTTGCTTATGTTGACTCAATTCTAAGCGAGTTTGTTCAAGGGCCTCATCTTTATCGTTGGACTCGTGATTTTTCGCGAAAATGGTTCTGATCACATAACCTAAAACGATACCCAGTACAAAAGTGGCAACAACTAATGGCCATTCCATATATGAATCCTCTATATAAATCATCGACAGTGATGATTAAAACAATAGTAACATTGACTATTCTTAGCATGGTACCATTTAGATGAATTTTAAGGATAGAAGAGATCAATCGACGTGCCCCAACCAACACCATGGCAACATTATCAGCAAGATCTGACCCGAGATGACTTTTCCCATGATAGTGCGCAAGAGCAAGCTGTGAAAAGCCTGCAACGTGTTTATGATGAGATCCAACTTGCGAACAGTAAACCAACGGGTTTTCGTAAACTGTTCTCTTTTCTTGGGGCAAAGGAGCAAACGGTTCAGGGCTTATACCTGTGGGGTGGTGTTGGTCGTGGTAAGACCTATCTGATGGATACCTTCTATGACTCACTACCAGGTGATAAGAAGCTCAGGGCACATTTTCACCGTTTTATGCATCAGGTCCATGTCGATCTCGACAATCTAAAGGGGCAACGAGATCCTCTGCTCATTATCGCTAAGCAGATGGCGGATAAATATCAGGTGATCTGTTTCGATGAGTTTTTTGTCTCAGATATTACTGATGCCATGTTGTTGGGGACACTATTTCAAGCCCTGTTTAAAGAGGGAGTGGCACTGGTTGCTACCTCAAACATTATTCCCGATGAGCTTTACCGCAATGGTCTGCAACGGGCGCGTTTTCTGCCTGCGATTGCACTTATTAATAAGCATTGCCAAATCTTAAATGTCGACTCTGGCATCGATTATCGTTTACGTACTTTGGAGCAAGCGGAGATCTATCACTACCCTCTGGATATTCAAGCGGATAAGAACCTACTTAGCTATTTCGAAAAGTTGGCTCCCGAGTCAGAGGTGTCGAGGAGTGATATCGATATCGATGGTCGTAACATAGGGATAAGGCAGCAGGCTCAAGGCGTATTACTTATCGACTTTAGGGATCTATGTGATGGGCCCAGAAGTCAACGTGATTACATGGAGCTGGCGTGTTTATACCACACTGTGTTGCTCAGTGGGGTTGAACAGATGGGAGACAAATCCACTGGAGATGATATCGCACGGCGATTCTTAGCCATGGTGGATGAGTTTTATGAACGAAACGTCAAATTGATCCTATCGGCAGAGGTCTCTTTAGAGGAGATCTATACCCAAGGTTTATTAACCTTCGAGTTTAGGCGCTGTCGCTCTCGCTTAACCGAGATGCAATCCCATGATTATCTCGCGTTAGAGCATCTACCATAGCTGGATAAAAGAGACTGTTAGCCACCCATATTGGCGAGAGAGTCATTAGCGACGAATTAATTTACCTAGATTGTAAAAATTAGGTGATTTTTAGCTCAGCTTTGTCTATAATCCGCCACCTGCCCTCGTTACTCCGTCGATATGACGGAAGTTGTAAAGCCTAATTCTTTGCTCGAAGGGGCGGGGAATGGCACTATTTGTGTTTTTTACCAATGATGGTGAAAACATTTGAGACAGAATTTTAACATTGGGTTTTTGTAAATGAAGACTACTTTTACTGCTACACCAGAGACAGTCACTCGCGAGTGGTTTGTCGTTGACGCTGAAGGTAAAACTTTAGGTCGTATCGCTACTGAAATTGCTACACGTCTACGTGGTAAGCATAAGCCAGAGTATACACCTCATGTTGATACCGGCGATTACATCATCGTTATTAACGCTGAGAAAGTTGCTGTCACTGGTAATAAAGCGAAAGGCAAAGTGTACTACTCGCATTCGGGTTTCATCGGTGGTATTAAGCAAATCACTTTTGAAAAGCTGCAAGATCATAAGCCTGAAATGATTATCGAGAAAGCAGTTAAGGGTATGTTACCTAAAGGTCCTTTAGGACGTGCCATGTTCCGTAAACTTAAAGTTTACGCTGGTACAGAACATAACCACGCTGCACAACAACCTCAAGTTCTTGATATCTAAACGGGATTAAGCTAATGGCTGCAACTCAGTACTACGGCACAGGCCGTCGCAAAACATCTACAGCTCGCGTATTCGCGAAAGTAGGAACTGGTAACATCGTTGTTAACCAACTTCCTCTAGATCAATATTTTGGTCGTGAAACTTCTCGTATGGTTGTTCGTCAGCCACTTGAGCTAGTTGAAATGACTGACAAGTTAGACATCTTTGTAACTGTTAAGGGTGGTGGTAACACTGGCCAAGCAGGTGCTATTCGTCACGGTATTACTCGTGCGTTGATGGAACTTGATGAGTCTCTACGTCCTTCTCTACGTGCCGCTGGTTTCGTTACCCGTGATGCTCGTAAAGTTGAGCGTAAGAAAGTTGGTCTACGCAAAGCACGTCGTAAGCCACAATTCTCTAAGCGTTAATTTTTCGCTTTCAGAATACAAAAAACCCAGCTTATGCTGGGTTTTTTATTGCCTCAAATTTGTGGCTGTCATCGGTATACTTTGTATAATATCTACAGACAAAATGTGCTGTTTTCTTAATCTAAACTTAATGACTGTACGCTACCCGGAATTCTAAATTATGTCTCTACAGCTAATCATGCTTGCGTTGGGAATTGTGCTCATTATTGAGGGAATTGGACCATTTTTATTTCCCAATCGATGGAAGGCGTATTTAAAGGAAATTTCTAACCAAAATCAGCAACTTCTGCAACGATTAGGCGGTGCTTTAGTTACCTCAGGTGTCGTTTTGTTGATTATTTTTTCATAAAGGGCTTGCCTACCGCCCCTATAGATCTGCTAAAATCCCGTTTTAACCACTACCGTGCAGCAAATAATGGGCAAAAACGTCGTAGTTCTCGGCACCCAATGGGGTGACGAAGGAAAGGGTAAGATAGTCGATCTTCTTACCGAACAGTCAAAATATGTCGTTCGATATCAAGGTGGCCACAACGCTGGTCACACTCTTGTGATCGATGGCGAAAAAACCGTTCTTCATCTTATTCCATCAGGGATCTTACGCGATAATGTAAAATGCATTATTGGTAACGGTGTGGTGCTTGCACCAGACGCGCTGATGACTGAGATTAAAATGCTTAAAGAGCGTGGAGTTCCTGTTGAGGAGCGTCTACTTATCTCTGAAGCATGTCCACTCATCCTTCCATTCCATTGTGCTCTAGATATTGCTCGTGAAAAAGCGCGCGGTAATAATGCTATCGGTACAACGGGTCGTGGTATTGGTCCTGCTTATGAAGACAAGGTTTCACGCCGCGGTCTTCGTGTTGGCGATCTGTTTGATGCAGAGCTATTTGCAGAGAAGCTAAAAGAGGTGATGGCTTATCACAACTTTATGCTGACTGAATACTACAAGTGTGAAGCAGTCGATTATGAAGAGACATTGAAAGATGCGCTTGCGATTGCTGACTACTTGAAGAGCATGTGTGTTGACGTAACTGAGCTTCTTGATCAGGCACGTAAAGCTGGTGAGCCAATTCTATTTGAAGGCGCACAAGGTACACTGCTTGATATCGACCACGGTACTTATCCATTTGTAACCTCTTCAAACACTACCGCAGGTGGTGTGGCGACAGGTTCTGGATTCGGCCCACGTCACCTTGATTATGTTTTGGGTATCATGAAAGCCTACACCACTCGTGTTGGTGCTGGTCCATTCCCAACTGAACTTCAATGTGAAATTGGTGATCACTTAGGTACTAAAGGTCACGAGTTTGGTGCAACTACTGGTCGTAAGCGTCGTCCAGGCTGGTTAGACGTTGTTGCCATGAAGCGTGCAGTGCAGATCAACAGCATCAGCGGTTTCTGCTTGACCAAACTAGATGTTCTAGATGGTCTTGAAGAGGTTAAGATCTGTGTGGGTTACCAATACCCAGATGGCAGTGTTGCTACTGTGACGCCACTTGCAGCTGAAGGCTACGAGCAGGTGACTCCAGTACTTGAAACTATGCCTGGCTGGAGTGAGAACACTTTCGGCGCAACATCTGTAGAGCAACTGCCACAAGCAGCGCTTAACTACATCAAGCGTCTAGAAGAGTTACTTGATACGCCAATCGATATTATCTCAACGGGTCCCGACAGAAACGAGACCATGATTCTAGTGAATCCGTTTAGTTAATGTATAGAGGCCGCGTTAAGCGGCCTTTTTATTTTAAGGAGGTGCACTTTTAAGTCACTTAGGGATCGCAAGCCTTAAGAAAAAAACCATATTGCCGATGAGCTATTATGGATAGGAAGAGTAAGTATGGATGAGACAACACATTTAACACCTTGAGTGTTGTGTCTCATCGCTACTTACACTGATAAATATTTTGTGAGAAAAGCCATGTTTTTAAAAGCATCGATAGGTTTTATAGCAAGTTTGCCACGTTCTGCATCGATAATTATCTTGATGCTGCTGGCGCCTTTGTCTAGCCAGGCTGAAACCCAAGCTGTAGATATTTACAGTCAGGAGCAGCTTATTGAGCTTATTCGTAGCAAGCAATATCTGACCCGTGTTGAAGGGGATGATTGCCAGTTAGTCCAGGATATCGAAGCAAGAGCCGAAGTGCTAAAACAGCCGCTCTATCAATATCTCTGGGGTGAGATGTTAAATTATGGCATCTGTGTAAAAGCAAACCCTCCTAGAGGGATGGCACTATTGAGAGATTCAGTGGCTCAAGGCAGTGCCGAGGCGATGGTGAGAATTGCTGAATATTATTATCATGGTACCTTTGTATTCCAAGATAAAGAGCGCGCCGTGCATTATGTGTTACCGGCAGCGGCAAGCGGCGATCTCCCCGCCCGTATGTTGTTAGTGAGACTGTTTGGTGAAGGGTATGGCAGCTACAGAGATTTTGAGCTGGGATACCACTGGCTGTACAACGACGTATTTAGTGATGAGGCGACTAAGAAAGAAGCCTACGAATTATTGAAGGTGCTCGAAGAGAAAATACCACCGAGCATAGTTGCTAAGATAAAGCTGCAACACCTGAAATCCCGATAAATAATACAAATTGATTTGTATTACCCAGATAGTGTTCTGGGCATAAATTTGAGACATTGAATGATCAAAGATCCGCATTTAAAGCGTGAACAAGAAAATTACGAAAACCCAATTCCTAGCCGCGAGTACATTTTAGATTACCTGCGCTCTGAAAAATCACCCCTTAACCGTGAACGCATTGCCGCAGCACTTAAGCTTGAAAGTGAAGAACACATTGAAGCCTTAAGACGTCGACTTCGTGCAATGGAGCGTGACGGTGAGCTTGTCTTTACCCGTGGCCAAGCTTATGGCCTGCCAGAAAGAATGGATCTGTTAACAGGAACCATCATAGGGCACAAAGATGGTTTTGGCTTCCTCAAGCTAGAAGAGGGTGGCGATGACCTCTTTATTAACAACCGTGACATGCTGATGTATTTCCATGGCGATAAGGTATTGGCTCAGAAAGCCGGTGTCGATCGCAAAGGACGTCGTGAAGCCAGAATCGTGCGTTTGGTTCAGCAAAGAGCCGCTGCCTTAGTGGGCCGTTTCCATATGGATTCAGGTATGGCATTTGTTATTGCCGATGATAAGCGCATAACTCAAGAGATATTAATTCCCGATGAGGACCGTCTTGGTGCCCGTCAGGGAGATATTGTTGTACTTGAGCTGACTCGCCGTCCTGGACGCTACGTAAAAGCGGCCGGTAAGGTGACAGAAGTGCTTGGACAGCAGATGGCACCAGGCATGGAGATTGAGATCGCGCTGCGTAACTACGATCTTCCCCATAAATGGTCTGGCCTGATTGAGAAGAAGCTGCGTGCTATTCCCGATGAAGTGACTGAAGATGACAAAAAAGGTCGTGTCGATCTTCGTCAACTACCTTTAGTTACCATAGATGGTGAAGACGCTCGAGATTTCGATGATGCGGTTTATGCAGAGAAGAAAAAGAGTGGCGGCTGGCGTTTATGGGTCGCGATTGCCGATGTGAGCCATTACGTTCGCACCGAATCTGCACTGGATAGAGAAGCGCGTAGTCGTGGTAACTCTGTCTACTTCCCATCGCAAGTGATCCCTATGCTGCCGGAGAAGATCTCTAATGGACTATGTTCATTAATGCCACAAGTTGATCGTCTCTGTATGGTGGCCGAGATGACTATCTCTGCAGCGGGTAAACTGTCAGGTTATAAGTTTTATCCAGCACTGATGCACTCACATGCACGCCTTACTTACACTCAAGTTGCCGATATGCTTGAGGGAGGAGAGGTCAGTGACAAGCTTAAGCCTATCTTCCCGCATCTGCAGACCTTGCAATCTCTGTACTTAACCTTAGATGAGACCCGCGCTGAGCGTGGTGCTATCGCATTTGAAACGACTGAGACCAAGTTTGTCTTTAATGCAGATCGTAAGATCGACAGCATAGTACCGAGTAACCGTAACCAAGCCCACAAGATCATCGAAGAGTGCATGATCTTGGCTAACGTTGCCTCGGCGAAGTTTGTTAAGAAGCATAAAGGCGAAGTGCTTTACCGTGTACATGAATCGCCTTCTGAGCAGAAGCTAACTAACTTCAAGGATTTCCTTAAAGAGCGTGGTTTGACGATGGAGGGAGGCTTAGAGCCAAGCCCTAAAGACTATCAAGCGATTATGGAACAGGTTGCTGACAGGCCCGATGCTGAGCTTATTCAGATCATGCTGCTTCGCTCTATGAAGCAGGCGACCTATACCCCAGATAATGAAGGGCATTTTGGTTTAGCACTTGAAGCATACTCTCACTTTACTTCACCTATTCGCCGTTACCCGGATCTTATTTTACACCGAGTGATCCGTTACTTGCTGGCGAAAGAGCGTGGAGAAGCCAGAGAGAAGTGGACGCCAGATGGTGGTTACAACTATCAGATTGAGGAGTTGGATCTGTTAGGCGAAGAGTGCTCAACCACTGAGCGCCGCGCCGATGAAGCGACTCGTGACGTTAGTGACTGGCTTAAGTGTGAGTTTATGCGCGATCATGTTGGTGATACGTTTGAAGCTGTCATCGCTTCCGTGACTCACTTTGGCATGTTCGTTCGTCTCGATAAGCTGTTTATCGATGGCTTAGTGCATATCTCAAGTCTAGGAAGTGACTACTATCAATATGATAATATGCGTCAGCGTCTTGTGGGCGAAGCTTCAGGTCAAACCTATCAACTGGGCGATTCTGTCACGGTTAAGGTCGCAGGCGTTAATCTTGATGATCGTCAAATTGATCTGATGATGGCGGGCGAAGAGGGCAGATCAAAACGCCCAAGTCGTGGTAAAAAGCCGATGACTGCGAGAGAGCGCGTCAATGCCGAGGGAGCAAAGCTCGCCAAGGCGGATAAGAGTGACAAGCCTAAACGTCGCGGTTCACGCTCAAAGTCTGGTGTAGCTAAAGCCACTGGCGAAAAGAGCTTTAAAACAGATAAAAGCGGTGGAGCCAAGAGCTCTGCAGGTAAAGCAAAGTCAGCAGCGAAGAAGTCGAAGGCGAAAAAGTCTTCAGCAAAGAAAAGTTCGGCTAAGCGCAAAGCTAAAGTCAGTAAGTCGTAGAGTAGAGACAGTATTAGATGAAAAAACAAGATATCACCTTCGGGATCCACGCTGTTGAAGCGGTACTAAAGCATAGCCCTGAAAGAGTTATCGAGATGTGGGTGCAGGCAGGTCGTGATGATCAACGCCTGGCATCACTTCTTCAGATGGCTGCCGAGTATGGTATTTCCGTACAAAAAGCCGCACGTAAAGTATTGGATGACAAGTCAGACAGTGGTCAACACCAAGGGGTTTTAGCCCGTGTAAAAGCGGTGAAACAACTTAATGACAACGATCTACTTTCATTAGTTGAGAAAACAGAAACGCCGTTCTTTTTGATTCTTGATGGCGTGACAGACCCACATAACTTAGGCGCATGCCTACGTAATGCCGATGCCGCGGGTGTGCACGGTGTTATCGTGCCACGTGATAACTCAGTAGGCTTAACACCAACAGTGAGTAAAGTTGCCTGTGGCGCTGCAGAAGTGGTGCCCCTGTTTCAGGTGACGAACCTAGCGCGCACCATGAAGAGTCTACAAGAGAAAGGTGTGTGGATAGTGGGTGCCGCTGGTGAAGCCGATAGCGACCTATACAAGACAGATCTTAAAGGCCCACTGGCGATTGCCATGGGTGCAGAAGATAAAGGTCTACGCCGCTTAACACGTGAGAGTTGCGACTCGATTGCCTCTATCCCTATGGCTGGCTCCGTTTCAAGCTTGAACGTTTCGGTTGCAACCGGTATCTGTTTGTTTGAGGCTGTACGCCAGCGTCTATAGTCGCGAATTCGACTAGGTTAATTTTCTCTGGCTGTCCCGTTAAGTATTAGTCTGCGTTATTGAATGCCGATGTGGAGTAGTCCTCATCGGCATTTTTGTGTCTGGTTATTAGTTACTTGATGGTGGATTGGATGCCGTACCCATATTGGTATTAATCGCCTGCAGCGTGCTAATGTGTAGACACTTCAGCGAGCCGCTGTGAATATATCCCTATACGCTCTGCGATTTCATCCCTGAAATCGAAGCTCGTAGCTGTATCTACACTGGCTGATTTCCAAGAAGGTTACCTCTTCGATTTTACCATTAGCTAAAACGCTATGACCTCTGTGTTATTTTTTAATTTTAGCTCAGCGATGTTCATTGATTTTACTGTTATCTTAGAGTGATAGAAAACTGGCTGCTTGTTTTTATTGCAAGTGTTCTTATTTTGAATTCAGCCTACTCCTATTAGCTATATTTATCGCGAGAGTTAAATGTATAAACCCAATGAACTGAAACAAGACATTACAGGGATCTATAAACGATTCCCAAAGTTACCTACTTACACTAAGAATTTGGAAAACTGGCATGTTGATTACTCAGAAGAAAAGTTGAGGTTAGATAAATGCGCTAGTGGTGAGCGATTTACTTTTAGTCATGCTGATGAAGATATGTGTAAGAAGCTTGGTTTAAAATACGAGCCTAAGCCATATACATGGTTGTCTATGGCAGGAGATTTAAGCTCTTATTCTACTAAAAGGTTTATTGATTCCTATCTAATGTGCTTTAAAGGTGATGCTACGTGGCAAGAGGTTTTTCGTGAAGCGGCAACATATGATTATTGGGCTTTAAGAATGGAATTGATTGAGCACAAATTGGTGCTTGAGCAATTCCTTAAGGGCAAGCGAAAACAAAAACCAGTATCCCATTTAAGAAGTTCGGGAGTTACATTGGGAATATGTATAGCTCTTGGCTGGTTAGAATATGCCAGAGAGCTAAGAGACAAAATTAGTTTCTCTTTAGAGCATGATATGGTCAATGATGGATATGATCATTTTGGCAGGAGGAGGACACAGCATTTTCTAATCAGACTACTTAACTCTCATGATGAAATTTCGGATATTCAGTTAGAAAAAGAAATTAAGTGTGCCTATGACGTTCCAATTTTTAACGAAATTATTGACAATTGGAAGTCGGATGATGCCTTTCAATTGACTGAAAGTATTATCGATTTATGTGATAGGCATACTCATCAATGCCGACAGGATAGTTTCAATAACAATAGGTACTACGACTTTTCGAATTTATCTTTAGAGTACTACTTACCTGTCGAGATTTTGAGTATTTTTAAATTAAGAGAAGAGCGAGGGCTAAATAACCTGCAGATTGATCACAAAATAATGAATACGCCTCTGGCTGGACTTGATGGCAATTTTGAGCCGTACAATAGTGATTTTCTAGATTCTTTATTGTGGTTTGCTAGAGCAGAATGCGGAGAACTATACAAATCAATACCAACTCAGTTAAAAGATACTTGAAACTTGTTATCTGACAAGTCATTAAATTTGTTAGATAGGGCAACACCCTCTCCCCTTAAACTCCAGTCGGCTGATGGAGATATTGATTCCCATTGTTAATCAGTGGGGTATACCAGTTACAACCTGTTTTTTACATTTTAAACCTGTAAAATGGTGTTTGTCGTAACATATGTGCGTTAATGTAGCGCTGTTCGGCAACACCAAATATTCAAAACACCATAAGTAGACATTATGTTTTTTTATATTACAGGGTTAAGTGTACTCATTATTATCTTGTGCGCCGCGCTTTATGTTATCTACCGCAATATGCATAGCGGTCGGGTAAAGAGGGCGAAAGAGTATAATGTGTTATTTGATGAAGACACGGTTGTTGATGAGTTAATCACGCAACTTACCGAGAAGAATCAACATCAAGAAAATGAAGAGAAAACAGCACAAAGTAAAGAGGACATACTGGCGACCTTTATCGACCTACACAGGTCCGGCAGTTTCTGTACTCATTTGAGCGAGGAAGAGATCATCTATTTTGTCAAAAAGAAATTAAACATGGAGAGCAGTACACATGGAGAGTCAAGTGCAAGAGACTAAAGGAAGTTTAGTAAGCCGAATTGGCCGTCGTAATATCATCTTAATTTCGGCATTTCTCACTGTATTAATCGTGATTGCAACCTTAATTTCGCAGATGATCGCTTGGAATGAAGCCGATGAACGACTGGTTCATCAATCGGCGTTTACCGGTAATCTCACTGTGATTAATCAGGCGGGCCCCTATTTTAAAGCCTTTGGTACTGTTTCTGCTTATAACAAGGTGATCTCGATTAACTTCACTGGCGATAGTGCGGCTAAGGCGAGTGCCTTGGTGCCATTAATCCCTATCCGCTTTCTTGATACAACTACTGGTGATGCAAGAGGGGTGGCTCGTTTTAGGCTGCCAGGTAATGTGCCTGCTACTGAGTCGGGGCAGTTAAGAGGCCTGCTTAAAATTCATGAGGAGTTTGGTTCACAAGAAACATTAGTCTCGAACCTGCTACTGCGTGCAACTACAGAGAACGTAAAAGCATCTGCCAGAATGATGTCGGTTGAGCAGCACTACTCTGGTGGTAATGGTCAACTAAGTCAAGATTTCTCAGATCAGCTAGTGAACGGTATTTTTGTTACTGAGCAGATATTTGGTACCAGTAGCAATGAGAAATCTGAGGAGCTGAGTAATCTAAGTAAGCAGCAGCGTGTCACGATCAAGATAAAAGAGGGCAGCAACGGCAAGAAGCTACGTAATGCACCGATCTTAGGGGCTTATGGGATCACAGTCGTTGATGCGAGTATTATCGATATCGACTACGAGAGTAAAGTGAACTCTAGACTTGAGGCACAAAAGCAGGCTGCGGCAGATGAAGCGCTGGCGAGACAAAACCTGAAGAAGGCTGAGCAGCAAGCACGCACCGAAGTGGCGCTGGGTGAGCAGGCTATCGCTAAACAGAGAGCTGAATCTGAAAAGCTAAAGATTAAGGAGCAGATCGATGCTGAAAGGGTTAAGGCCAATGCGATTATCTCGGCACAGCAGCGTGTTGAAGTAAAGGCGCAGTTGGCGTTAGAGCAAGCAGAGATCCTTAAGCAGCAGCGTCTAGAAGCTATGGGGATGGATGTACTTGCTGAAGCGCGTCAACGTGCTAAGTCGGCAGCACTGGATCCTAAATATGTGTTCGATGAAACATTAAAGGCTGAGATAAAAATTCAGACTGCGCTGTTTAACAGTTTAGGCAATAGCCGTTTGGTGCCTGAGATCATGATAGGTGGCGGACAGGGTGAGCAGAGCAATGGCTCTGAGTTTATGCGTTTATTGGCGGCTGATGCAGCACTTAACCTTAAAAAGCGTTTAGAGAAAAAGTAATGACTTGATTTGGCCGAATTAAAAGGCTGATTAGTTTGTTTTACTGGATAATAATGCCATTAGATTTCATTATCTAATGGCATTTTTTATTTAGTTTTTTTACAGCCTACTGGAAGGTGTAGAGTAAGTTAAATGTGGTGATGGTATCTGTCTGCTTAGTGCCTTCTGGCACTACATCAGTGTACTTGACGTTAACGCCTATCTTAAATGCCCAGTCTTGGAAAAGCGTATTCTTGTAGTTCATATCGAGAGTTAACGTGCTGTTGTCTTCACCAGCTTCGGCGGTTAGATCGGCATTTAAACTAGTGTACTCCTGTAGTTTCTGCTCGAACTTTATTGCGGTACGTATGATCACATCGGCATTGGCTTCAGGATCTGGCTCAGCTTCTGTTTCTATGGGCATATTATATCGATAACCTGGGCCTATCTCTAAGCTGAGCTTAGTATCGATATCTGAAATGGCATCGAAACCGTAACCGGTCGATACCGTGGATATTTGAGTGTAACTACCAAATCTGTCAGAGGTGAAGTCACCTCGGCCAAAAACATAGCCGCCCCAGTCACTCTGTAACTTGTAGTTAGACTGTAGCTGAATATCGTACTTCTCGGATGTGGTCTTCTCATCATCTGAGGCGAAGTACGCTTTAAAGGTCGCTTCCTGCTTAGTTTGCTTAGTGTCATAAACCAGTTTAGTTCGACCGTTAAAGCTGCTCGAATCTGTGTTACCTGTATTGAGCTGAAAGCCAGCTTCAATCTCAGCGGTGAAGTCGCTTGGCGGCTCTTGATAATCAGGTGGTACTAAGGCCCAAGCTGTCATGGGGAAAGTTAAAAATAGTACTGCGATAGCTCTAAACATTATTCTTATTCTTACTATTGTTTTTTAATGTGGTGAGGATCTATTTTGGCAAGCCAACATCATACCTACAATGCCGCTTATGGGTAAAGTGATTATCTAAACGATTTAGCTTGAGTTGGTTTGGTTTCTTATGTATCATTCCGCGGCTTAAATCAGTCACTTTAATTAGTTCCTTGCCTCTATTTGGTCTGACTGAGCCAACAACGAGGCTAGATAACCGTAAGGAGCAAAAAATGCGTCATTATGAGATCGTATTTTTGGTTCACCCTGATCAGAGTGAACAAGTACCTGGCATGATTGAGCGTTACACGGGTATTCTTACCCAAGCTGGCGGTCAAATCCATCGTTTAGAAGATTGGGGCCGTCGTCAACTGGCTTACCCAATAATCGAACTGCATAAAGCTCACTATGTTCTTATGAACGTAGAAGCAACTGCTGAGTCGGTTGAAGAACTTGAGACAGCTTTCCGTTTCAACGACGCTGTACTGCGTAACATGGTTATGCGTACTAAAGCTGCTATCACTGAAGCATCTCCAATGGCTAAAGCTAAAGACGAGCGTGATTCACGCCGTGCTAGCGAAGGCGAGCGTCGTAGTGCGCCAGCTGAAGCAACTGAAGAAGTTACAGAAGCCGCTGAAAAAACAGCTGAGTAAGTTTTTTTGTGGCCACAAACCATTTGGTGTTATCGGGAACCATTACGCGTTCTAGAAGCTTTCATAGCCCATCAGGCATCGCACATAGTGTGATCATGTTGGAACACAAATCTCAGTGTTATGAAGCAGAGATGCTTCGAAACGTATACTGTCAGATGCAAGTGATTTTTAGTGGCGAACGCTTTGAAAGCGTTACAGATAAACTGAAAATTGGTGTGGATATCGAAGTGCAAGGCTTTATCGCTCTTCAACAGAGTCGAAATGGTCAAAACCGTTTGGTATTACACGCTGAAAATGTCGAATTGAAAACTTAGGAGACTGTCACATGGCACGTTATTTCCGTCGTCGCAAGTTCTGCCGTTTCACTGCAGAAGGTGTTACCGAGATCGATTACAAAGATATCGTTACTTTGAAGAACTATATCACTGAAAGTGGTAAAATTGTTCCAAGTCGTATCACTGGTACAAATGCTAAATATCAACGTCAACTAGCTCGCGCTATTAAGCGTGCTCGTTATCTTTCTCTACTGCCGTACACTGATTTACATCAGTAATACGCAACAATTTAGAGGAATTAATAATGAACGTTATTTTACTTGATAAAATCGCTAACCTAGGAAATCTAGGTGACCAAGTTGCAGTTAAAGCTGGTTACGCACGTAACTTCCTTCTGCCACAAGGTAAGGCTGTTGTTGCTAATGCTGCTAACACTGAAGTTTTTGAAGCACGTCGTGCTGAACTAGAAGCTAAGTTAGCTGCTGATCTAGCGGTTGCTACTGAGCGCGCTGATAAAATCAACGCACTTGAGTCTGTTGTTATCGCTTCTAAAGCTGGTGACGAAGGCAAGCTATTCGGTTCAATTGGTAACCGTGATATCGCTGATGCAGTTACAGCTGCTGGTGTTGAACTTGCTAAGAGCGAAGTTCGTCTTCCACTAGGTGCTTTACGTACTACTGGTGAATTCGAAGTTGAAGTTCAGGTTCACACTGAAGTTAAAGCTATTGTTAAGCTTTCTGTTGTTGCAGAAGACTAATATTAGTTTAAAGCCGAGTGTTAATGCTTAGGCGTTGAGACGAAGCTTTAAAAGAGAACACCGCACTAATCTAATTAGGCGGTGTTTTTTTATGTCTGTAGTAAACTGAGTTACGAGCATTAATTTGATACTCGCAGCTTTCTTTGCTTTGTCTAGCAGCTGACGTAGTCAGCGATCTCGAAGGGCAGAGCTCTAGTAGCCACGTAGTGGCGTTCTCGCAGCTATGCAGTAGGAGCCAGGGCCTAAGATCTAGACCTTAGCTCTTTTCAAACTTAATTCCTGACTAGCTCCAACTCTTCAATCAGATTATCAGCATGGTCGACTTCATCCATCATCCAGAGGATGTAGCGAATATCGACGTGGACAGCCCGTGTAATAATTGGGTTGAAGAACCAGTCCTTGGTGATCGCCTCATAGGTAGAGTCGAAGTTAAGTCCTACCAGTTCACCTTTTCCATTAAATACGGGGGAGCCTGAGTTGCCACCTGTGGTATCGACACTGGAGAGGAAGTTGACTGGCACTGAGTTGAACTCTTCAGGCTTATCAAGGCATGAGAAGAGTTTACAGAGCCAGCTGCTTGGGTCTTCAATGACTGAGGCGACCTTATGGCTTCCGTAACGCTGCTCTTTAATGGCATCTAACACCTTCTTAGGCGCATTGAAGGGTTCAATACCTGTATGCTTGGCAGCGATCCCTTCGAGTCGGGTGAATGGTTGCTTATAGAGAGCATCACGTGATTGATAACCATCGACCATGCCGTAGGTGATACGCAGGGTGCCGTTAGCATCTGGATAAACAGGCCAACCTTTGGCTGTGTTATAGGCGATAATGGCTTTCATAAAATCAGGTCTGGCTTGAGAAAGTTCACCCAGAAGTGTCTTGTTCTCTTTCTCTTGAGCCATATTGGTTTGGTAGAGTGTGACCGCGAGTCTGATAAAAGGATCTGAGCTGGTTTCAAATGCGTTGGCATCGGCATCTACCCAAGCCAGACGTTTCTCTTGGTTTGTTAAAGAGGTAAGGGCGTAGAGGCCATCGAGTCTATCGGATAGACTTGAGCTTCCCTCCTCATTGAGCATCTTATCTAAGGCGGCAACACGGTGCTCTTGGGCCATATAAGCTTCTAAGTCTTGCTGCCAAAGTGTTTTATCAACAGAGACATCAAAGCTGGAGTCGATGCGCTTTAGGCGCGCTTTGAACATCTTCATATCGCGCTCTTGATAGCCCTCTTCACGTTCGCTATCGGGCTTACTCCTCTCTTTTGCTAAGCGATACAGTTTATTGGCTGCATTAAGTAGATCACTCGATTGGGCATTGTTGAAGTAGTGACGGCTTTGCATGCCGACACGTTTTCTCTCTAATAGAGTTTCAAGTTGATCGAATTGAGTGCGGTATGACTGATAGGTGCTATCGCCAGCGAGCCAAGTTAGAAAGTCATCTTCACGGCTCTGTTTAATGCCTATGATATCGGTGGCTTTGAATCCATCTAGCAAACCATTATATTTCTTCATGCGGTTGGCCATTGACGCCAAAGTGCCCGCATATTTTATGGCGATATCACTGTCTGCCTCACCCATCGCCTTGATGGTGTCTATTCGTAATTGATAGCGCTCGGCCGATGTTGGATAGAGCCAGTCACTGGCAAATTTAAGTTCACTGGTTAAGCGGTAACGGCTGGTAGAACCGGGATAGCCTGCAACAAATACGCCGTCACCCGCTTTAACGCCATCGGCATTAATCTTAAGGTAGCTTTTAGGTGTGAAGGGCACATTCTCTGTTGAGTAGGCGGCAGGCTTGCCATCTTTACCAACATAAGCACGAAGGAAGGTAAAATCGCCAGAGTGGCGGGGGTACTCATAGTTGTCGATATCTCCGCCAAAAGCCCCCACACTGTTTGGCGGCGCATAGACGAGGCGAACATCTCGAATGATTAGCTGCTTGATGAGATAATATTCGAGTCCGCTATGAAAGCTGCGAACCGAGCAGCGGTAGTTTTCATCGCTCTCACACTCTTTAATGAGTGCTTTACGTTTAGATTGGATCTCTTCATATCGAATTAAGGGAGCTTGGCTTAATCCTTGGGTTATCTGTGCTGATACATCGGTTACCGCTTCGGTAATGTAGAGGCGCTCGTTAGGGCCTGCACTTGGCTCCTGCTCTTTACCCTTGGCTAAAAAGCCATTAGCGATGTAATTATGTTCTTTTTTGCTGTTATATTGGATAGCGCGATATGCACAGTGATGGTTTGTGACAACTAAGCCTTGGGGTGATACGAAACTGGCGGTACAATACCCGAGTCCGACAACTGCGTTCATCGGGTATTGAGTAAGATCGGCAAGCTGCTTAGCTGGGATCTTAATGCCACGCTCACTGAGTTTATCGGCGATGGATGGCATCTGATAAGGTTGCCACTGGCCCTCATCCGCGGATGCGTCACTCGATGCCAATACGACACCAGATGACAGCAAGAGTGCTGAGATCAATGCATTGCGCATGTTCTTTCCTTGTTTTAGTTGTTGTATGGATGGGAACATAAGGTTCCTTTTGCTTGACTCAGTTTTATACCATATTTTGCTTAACCGTTGGGAATTTGGAGATTAAATGTCACAACAAGGTGCCTTCAAGGCCAAAAAGAAGCCTAGAGATATCCAGATGGATGCACTCAAAATGCCGCCGCATTCATTAGAAGCGGAGCAGTCTGTACTGGGTGGACTCATGCTCGATTCCGATGCCTGGGATCGAGTGGCCGAAGCGGTTGTGGCGGAAGATTTCTATTCACGCTCTCATCGAATGATCTTCAATGCGATGGAAGCCTTGATTGCTGCTGGTCAACCTTTGGATTTGATCACCGTTTCTGAGCAGTTAGAGGTTGAAGATCAACTTGAAGAGGCAGGCGGTTTCGCTTATTTAGGTGAGATTGCTAAGAACACGCCAAGTGCGGGCAACATTCTCTCCTACGGTGACATTGTTCGTGAGCGAGCGGTGGTTCGCGACATGATTAAGGTTGCCAATGAAATAGCCGATGCGGGTTTTAACCCGGAGGGGCGTAATTCAAGTGAACTGCTCGACCTTGCCGAAACCAAAGTCTTTAAGATTGCCGAATCTCGTGCCAATGCCAATGAAGGTCCCGAAGGGATCAAGGTGATCCTCGAAAAGACAGTGGATAAGATTGAAGAACTCTATAACAACCCAACTGGTGGTGTTACAGGGGTTTCCAGCGGCTTCAATGATCTCGATAAGATGACAGCGGGTTTCCAATCTGGTGACTTGATTATTGTGGCTGCTCGTCCATCTATGGGTAAAACCACCTTTGCGATGAACCTGTGTGAAGCCGCAGCTCTTAATGAAGACAAACCTGTGCTTATTTTCAGTCTGGAGATGCCTTCAGAACAGATCATGATGCGTATGTTGGCCTCATTGGGCCGAGTCGACCAAACTAAAATTCGTACTGGTCAGCTCGATGATGATGATTGGGCGCGAGTATCATCCACCATGGGGATCATGCTGGAACAGGGCAAGATGTATATCGATGATGGCTCAGGTTTAACCCCGACGGAAGTCCGAAGTCGTGCTAGGCGAATTGCCCGTGAATATGGTGGTTTGTCTATGATCATGATCGATTACCTTCAGTTGATGCAGGTTCCCGCGTTAAAAGACAACCGTACCTTAGAGATCTCCGAGATCTCCCGCTCGCTTAAGGCGCTTGCTAAGGAGCTGGAGATCCCAGTCATTGCACTGTCTCAGCTTAACCGCTCATTGGAGCAACGTGCGGATAAACGCCCAGTAAACTCGGATCTTCGTGAATCTGGAGCGATTGAGCAAGATGCCGACCTCATCATGTTTATCTATCGTGATGAGGTTTATAATGATGATTCTGAACATAAAGGTGTTGCTGAGATTATTATTGGTAAGCAACGTAATGGCCCTATTGGCCGCGTACCTTTAACTTTCCAAGGTCAGTTTTCTCGTTTTGACAATTATGCAGGTCCGCAGTTTGAAGAAGATTAAGGTTATGGCTTGAAACCCTTTCCCCGTGCAGAGATCAGTGCGCAAGCATTAAAAAATAATTTATCGCGCCTTCGGCAAATTGCGCCCAATAGCAGTGTTATGGCGGTGGTGAAAGCGAATGGTTATGGCCATGGTTTACTCAATGTCGCTAGCTGCCTTACCGAGGCTGATGGTTTCGGCCTTGCTCGCCTAGAGGAAGCGCTAGCGTTAAGAGCGGGTGGTGTGAAGGCTAAACTTGTTTTGCTGGAAGGTTTTTTCAGGCAGGTGGATCTCACTACCTTGGTTGAGCACGGTATCGATACCGTTATCCATAACGAAGTGCAGCTGGAGATGTTGGAAAATGCTCCCCTCTCTAAACCTGTCACGGTATGGTTAAAGTTAGATTCTGGTATGCACAGGCTTGGCTTTACGCCTGAGCAGTTTGCGCAGGTCTATGCCCGCCTTGAAGCGTGTCCTCAAGTGGCCAAACCTATCAATATTATGTCTCATTTTGCCTGCGCCGATGAACCTGATAATCCGATGACACAGGAGCAGTTACAGGTTTTTGAGGCGTTGACAAAAAATTCACAAGGTTACCGTACACTGGCAAACTCTGCCGGGACTCTATATTGGCCTGATAGCCAAGCTGATTGGATAAGGCCCGGTATTGCACTTTATGGTGTTTCTCCCGTAATTGGGGATCTTGGACGTAATCATGGTTTAGAACCTGCCATGAAGCTTGTGTCTCAGCTCATTGCAGTTAGAGAACATAAAGCGGGTCAACCTGTTGGTTATGGCTGTTTTTGGCATGCAGAAGCCGATACTCGATTGGGGGTCGTCGCAATCGGCTATGGTGACGGTTATCCCCGCAATGCACCAGAAGGTACTCCTGTTTGGGTTAATGGCCGCCGTGTTCCTGTCGTGGGACGAGTCTCTATGGATATGTTGACGGTGGACCTTGGTATCGATGCTACGGATAGTATTGGCGATGATGTCGTTTTGTGGGGAAGAGAGTTACCCGTTGAAGAGGTGGCTGAACATATTGGCACGATTGCCTATGAGTTGGTCACTAAGCTCACTCCTAGAGTAGCTGTTTGCTTAGACTAGCAAAATACAAATAAGTCGTTTATTTAGACATACCTATCTTCTTAGTCGTATCAATTTTATAGGTCTATTACCTATTATTGAGTGGAAGTTGTGCTGAAAAAAATAATAAATTACCGAATGATATTGGCGCTTTATTGCGCCTTTAATTTGTCGCCTTCTCAAGCTACTGAGTCAGAGAGCCCCAATTCTGATGCTTTGCTAGGTTCTATTGTCGAGATTGAGCACCCCCCTTCACAATACGATGAGAAAAGAGAGTATAAAGCGGACTTTGTAGCCGTTCCTTTCATCTTTTCTACTGAAACCTTAAGCACTACCATAGGTGGTGCCGGGGTGCTTAAGCATGCCGGACAGGCACAAGCTTCTTTATTGGGAATTGGTCTCTACAGTAAGAATGACAGCTGGCTAACATACTTAGGTGCCTACAACTATCAACTGCCTAGTTTAGATCGATGGCTATTTTCTGCTGAATACTATAGAGCGAGCTATAAACAAGGGATCTACTTTGTGCCTAATGGCGAAGAGCCACACCATAATGTAGGACTGCCGACAGATAAGGTTGTGACTGTCGGCGATGAAACCTACGCTAAGTTACATTTTAAGTATGTGTTGCCATGGGGGAGAGGCTCACAGGGGGCTGCTAGAAGCCTGCTTCCTAGAGGGGGAGCTATTAGCTGGGATCCTAGAGAGTCAGGTGTATCGAGCATAACCTTAACCCCCTTTATTCAAACCCAAGATTTAACAGGGTTTGATGAGCTTCCGACCAAGGCACAAGGGCTCAAATTAAAGCTGGATTGGGATAACAGAGACAATGGTAAAAATAGCCATAGCGGCGGTCGCACCAGTTTTACCTTGAGCCGAGATTTTGGTGGAGACTCAGGGAGAAACGCTAATGATCGCCAAAGCTGGACAACCTGGGAGTTTGAGCAGAGTGCTTTTCTTTCGCTGGGAAATAGCAGCTGGTTCGAGCAGCAAACGTTAGCTCTCAACCTGTATTTAGCTGATACACCAACTTGGAATGATGGGGATCATATATCCGGTGAGTATCATCGACCTCCCTCTTTTGCTGGAGTAAGTTTAGGCGGTTTCGATAGCCTGCGGGGTTATTCCAGTGATGAGTTTGTGGGGCGAAGTGCAGTATTATATTCTGCAGAATATAGAATGCAGCCGAAGTGGCAGCCACTACAAAGCTTACCTGTGTTTAATCTATATAATGTCCCTTGGTGGCAGTGGGTTGTGTTTGCAGAAACTGGACAGGTGAGTGACAAGTTTAGCTTCAATGAGTTGCATCGAGATATGAAGTGGACTTTAGGGGCAGGGGTTCGATTTGAAGTTGAAAGTGTGGTGGTGAGAACTGAGTTTGCTTACAGTGGTGAGGAAAGCCAGTTTTGGGTTATGGTTAATCAACCCTTTTAAGTTACTCCCTCTTTAAATACTGAGGCACCTCTTATTGAGTCATTAAGATTCGGGAGTGGCCTCATCTTTGGCACTGTCTTTACTATCAGCTTCACTAACGTCAGCTTTAGTGTCACTTTCTGTCTCCTCATTTTCGGCTTCATTTGACTCTGCATCAGCTGAAGCTGCTTCTGGTGCTTTACTGACATCTTCGAAACAGATCTCGATATAAGCGGCGCCATGTGGACTGGTAAAAGGCATGATAATTTTTTTACCGTTGGCTTTATGAGAGATGGTGTGGCCAATTCCCGATACGACAACTGGGGTAGCCATGTCAAATTCATACCCTTTATCGCCTAGCTTATTTTTAGCGCCTCCTGTTACCATGTTTGTTATTTCGCCAACAAGGTCTGTGATCTCCTCGTTCATCATACCTGGGTTCTCCCCCAGCATATTTTGCATGATCTCTAGAATAAGGTTGAGCTCGAAGGTGATAGAGAGTGAGCCTTTTGTCTGTGGGCCTACCATACCAATAAGGCCTGAAACATCTCCTTTAGCTAGGTTCCCCTGTTTTAATCCAGGTTTACCCGGTGTTAACTGCATATTGGCCATGGTAGAGATGACGTTAATTAACGACTCAAGAAAAGGGTTGATAAAATTAACATTCATATATTCATTATCCCCTGGCAAAAAATGGTATGGCGATGATAGTGATACTTTGTAGCTACTCTAGTAAAGGTTAGGCTATTTTGGACTAGAGTTCAGCTTTAAAGTTGTATTCTGTAATGAAAAGTAGTGCGGTAAAATCACCCTCTTATGCTAAAAAGCAAATACTAATCGGCTGAGAAGGAGCTTGTAACAGCCTTTGGCGGCAGTAGGTAATGACTGAAGTTTAGATGGCAGTAGCGGGGGAATCCGCTGTGCATTTCTCCTCCGTCAGTGTAAAATGCGCGGCTATGCTCGCTGTGCCCTGTTTATTTATTGGTTAGTCATATGTCGTCGCAAAACACAAAATCACCAGCAAAACCTCTCAACCGCACCTTCTCAATCGCGCCCATGCTCGATTGGACCGATCGTCACTATCGTTATCTCGCTCGTTTGATGTCAGCAGAACTGCTTCTTTATACTGAGATGGTCACCACTGGCGCTATTATTCATGGTAAGGGGGATTACCTAGCGTATAACGAAGAGGAGCACCCTTTAGCCCTGCAATTAGGTGGTTCTAATCCAGATGATTTAGCAATTTGTGCCAAACAGGCTGTAGAGCGAGGCTATGATGAGATCAACTTGAATGTTGGTTGTCCTTCAGATCGTGTACAGAGTGGGCGTTTTGGTGCTTGCCTGATGGCTGAACCTTCATTAGTGGCTGAATGTGTGACGGCTATGCGCGCAGTGGCTGATATTCCGGTAACCGTAAAGACGCGTATTGGTATCGATGAGCAAGACAGTTATGAGTTTTTAACTGAGTTTGTAGAAACGGTACGAGGTGCTGGTTGTGACACTTTTATTGTTCATGCGAGAAAAGCTTGGTTGCAGGGATTAAGTCCAAAAGAGAATCGTGAGATCCCACCACTGGATTACGATAGAGTATATCGGCTTAAGCGTGATTACCCTGATTTAAGTATCTCTATTAATGGCGGTGTGAAGTCATTAGAGGAGTGTAAGGCTCATTTGGCAAAATTAGATGGCGTGATGGTTGGGCGTGAAGCGTATCAAAACCCCTATATTTTGGCCGAGGTCGATCAGCAGCTTTGTGGGTTAGATAAACCTGTGTTAAGCCGAGATGCTGTTTTAGAGAAATTTATTCCCTATATAGAGAAACATCTGCAAGCAGGTGGTCGTTTGAACCATATTACTCGCCATATGACAGGGTTGTTTCAAGGGGAAGTAGGCTCTAGGAGCTGGAGACGCTATATTAGTGAAAATGCTCATAAGCCTGGTGCAGGTATAGAAGTCATTGAACAAGCAAGAAAAAATATGATTTCTTGAGTACAGTTATTCAATAAGAACCGCTAATAAAGGCGGTTTTTTTGTTTTTATCTCCATTTATCTTGCAATCATCTTACTTACTTGGTGAATTTCACTAGCCCATAGTGAAATTCACTAAAACCTAAATAATCTCAGTTGCAACTTTGTTTTTCATGCTCCTTACATGTGATATTTGTTGTTACTTTACAGTTGTTTACCTTGTTATCAAAAAGTTGGCACGCTCCTCGCAGTACCTTCTATGTCAAAGAGTTAATCACTCTACAAATTACTTAAATCATAGAGAGGAAGGAATCATGTTTAATTCAACTATCAGCAAAGTAGCAAAGTCATCTTTAGTCGTAGCAGTGTTAATGGGAGCAAGTGTAACAGCAAATGCCGACACACTTATTCCTACAGATTTAACCAGTAATCTTGAGCAGAATATTGCAGCACAGATGCAAGATATGATGCAGGTAGCTCAAAGAGAGTTAAGCATCTCACTACAAGCACAACTTTCTTCAAGCATGTTCGATGCTGAAGAGTCAGATGAAGCAGAACAACTTGCTCAAGAGCCGACTGAGCTAGCAATTACAAGTGCCATGGTTAAGGAATAAATATGTTATTTACGTCGGACATTGTGGCCCTGTTATTGACCCCTGTATTTAGTTTTGCGCTTTGTGCCTTAATCGTATGCAGATTTAATTGGCACAAAGTTTAAGGCTGGTAACTGAGCTTTCTAGCAAGATATTTTTAAATGTATGGAGAGATTTATGAGTAGTTTAGATTCGTTAAGTGGCTATATTGCACGAATGAAGCAACCCGATACGCTAGTATGCGGTGTGGCAGCCATGATGGCAGATAAGTTTGATTGGTCCTGTTTGTGGACTAGGGTAGTTTGGGCATTAGCTGTGATCATGAATCCTAGTTTGGGGCTGTTAGTCTACTTTGTATTAGCCTTGGTGTTACCTAAATGGCAGAAAAGTGGCTACTGAGAATAGGCTTAATCATTCATGGAATATCGCTATGCTAATTGAGCGTACGCCTCTATGAAGTTAAAGCGAACCTTAACAATGAAAAGAATTTTGGATCTACTGATTGGATTTAGTATCGTCATTTTGGCTGTGAGTATTTTAATCGCGGCGGTACAAACTTGGGGAACAGCTGAGCTATTCACAGGCGTCGTTTTAGGTGCTGAACCTGTATTCTGGATGGGTTTTAGTGTATGGAGTTTACTCTTTACTGGTGTGATATTACTGATAATTCTGCTTTGGTTAACCTTAGCATTTAGTGTTATCGCTTTGGTTTCTGCATTATGTATTGCAGCTGCGTTAGTCATGATTTTTACTGGTTTTTCACTATTGTGGCCAGTGTTACTTCTTCTGCTTGCAACTTGGGGTGTAAGCCAAGCTAGCCAAATAGACTAGCCTAACTTGCCTGTTTCATATCTAGTTCTTTATCGTAAGTTTTATTATTTTTTTAGAAAAGCCTGAAAGCGCATTTTAGCTTCATCACTTTTTAATCTTGTCTCAAACTCCTTAAGTTCCATCTTCATCTGCTCCCGTATCTGTTCTTTATTGGGACGAAGTAGCGCACGTGTTGCCTGGAGTGCTTGGGGTGGCTGGCTAGCTAATTTTTTTGCTTGAGAGAGTGAGTGTTCAAACACTTTCTCATCGGGCACCAACTCATTAATGATATTGAGTGATTTAGCCGTTTCTGGCCCAAAACTTTCGCCAAGGAGTAAAAGTTCAGAGGCTTTTTGTAAACCAATGAGTTGAGGAAGTAATAAGCTTGCCCCAGCTTCAGGTACCAAGGCTAAGTTAATAAAAGGTAGTTGAAATTTTGCAGAGGGAGCGGCATAAACCAGATCGCAGTGGAGTAGTAAGGTGGTGCCGATCCCCACTGCAGCTCCTGTTACTGCGGCAACAATTGGTTTTGTTAGATCCAGTAGCGTGAATAAGAAACGAAAAGCAGGATGTTCTGCGTCCAGATTACTATTTGTTAAAAAGTCTGCAACATCATTGCCTGAGGTGAAACATTCTGCTTGCCCTCTGATTAAAAAGGCATGAATTGCGTTGTCCGACTCACCTTGGATAAGGTATTCTGTGAGGCTAGTGTACATCTCAAGGCTGAGTGCGTTACGCTTTTCGGGGCGATTAATTGTAATTATTCTAACGCCTTGCTCATCCTGAACCTGAATTGTACTCATTTCGTTATATCCTCTTAGACGAATGGGGTTAAATGGAGTTTAATACATTGAAACAGATATTCAAACAAGTGTTTAATTTGCTCGTCCTGATGTCAATCTCTTTCTCCTCTCTAGCGAGCGTGATGTTAGTGGATGGACATATCAGAGCGATGCCACCAAGTGTGCCAAACAGTGCAGCCTACTTTACCTTGATGAATCATGGTCCAAGCATAAAACTAGTTGGGATTGAGACTACTTTTACTGATGAGGCTCAATTGCATACGGTGTTGGAGGAGGATGGCATGGTTAAGATGCGCCAGGTGTCTAGCTTTGAGATCCCTAAACACGGCACGTTAACCCTAAATGAGTCTGGTGAACATGTGATGCTGATGGGGTTGAAGCAGCCACTGGTATCTGGAGAAACTCTTGAACTAGTTTTAACCTTTGATGATGGTAGTAAACTCCCCATCAGCTTAGTGGTGAGTAAGCAAGGAATGGCTAAAATGCACAGTCATGAGCATCACCATTAATTAAATTTTGGATATAGATAAGGAGCGCAACAGATGCAGATGACATGGAAAAAAGGTGCTGGAATTGCAGTACTTATATTGTTAATTGGTTACTTTATTAGTGTTTGGTGGAGCATTGAACCTGATACGATTAAGCCTCAGGAGCTAAGAAGCCAAAGCAATCATGAGGTGGTTGGCTATGCAACAACAACGTCGTTAATTTTGACGATGGAGACACTTTTAGGAAAAAGTGGTGGTTGGCTATCCAATGACGTTTTGCCCCCTTCAATCTTTATGGATAATATGCCGGCGTTTGAGTTTGGCGCGTTAGAGCAAGCTAGAGATCTTGCACTTATTATGCGCAAAGAGTTTAGCCGCTCTCAATCTCAGTCTGCCGCTGATGCAGACTTGCTTGCCGCACACTCAAAACTAAATATTGAGCACACCAGCTGGCTTGTTCCTAGTGCGGAAGGTGAGTATAAGGATGCGGTTAAGCTGCTTAAAGTTTACCGTGCAAAAATTGCCGATGTGAATAATCAAGATGCACAGTTTTATGCCCGAGCTGACAACTTAAATGAGTGGCTTAAAGAGGTGCAGAAACGCCTTGGTAGCATGTCACAACGTCTATCTGCGAGTGTTGGTCAGGAGCGCTTAAATACCGATCTTGCTGGTGACAGTGAGGCATCGCAATCTACCCCTAATCTTGCCAGTATGCAGATTAAAACAAGCTGGTGGAAAATTGATGATGTCTTTTATGAGACTCGTGGTGCCACGTGGGCTCTGCTGAACTTTATGAAGGCGATTGAGGTCGACTTCGCTGATGTACTGCGTAAAAAGAATGCCGAGGTCAGTTTGCAGCAAATTATTCGTGAACTGGAGGAGACACAACAAGCGGTTTGGAGTCCTATTGTCTTAAATGGTTCTGGATTTGGTGTTGTGGCTAATCACTCTTTAGTGATGGCTAACTATATTTCCCGCGCGAACGCTGCGGTGATTGATCTAACTAACTTATTAACTAAAGGTTAATTTCAAAATGAAAAAAACATTACTAGCGTGTGCGCTATTGGGTTCATTGGCTGCAACTTCTGCACAGGCTTCAACTCTTGTCGGCTTTAAAGTCGGTGGTGACTACTGGCAAGCTGATACCAGTGGTACTTTTGCTGAGAGCGGCCAACCTCAACAAGATTTTGACTACAGCTCATCTTCTCAGGGCAGTATCTGGGTTGCAGTAGAGCATCCTATTCCATTGGTTCCTAATGTGAAAATTAGAGAAAACCGTTTGGATGATAACGGTAGTGCAACTGTTGATGGCTTTGAGTTTGGTGGAACCACTTTTGATGGTGCTGTGAGCACTAGTACTAACTTAAGCAATACTGACTTCGTTCTTTACTATGAGTTGTTAGACAACGACTTAGTGGCACTAGATTTAGGTGCAGCTTATAAGAAGATGCATGGATCACTGCGTGTTAACCATACAGAGACTCAAGGTCGTGTTTCTGCAGAGAAAGATCTAGATAGCGGTATCGTAATGGCTTATGCCGATGCACAAGTTGGCGTGCCAGGCCTTGGACTTTATGGTTTTGCTGAGGTGATGTTAGGTGTCGATGAGACAAGTGTTTACGATTACTCTGTGGGTCTAGGCTGGCAGTTTGATGGCGTAGCACTCGATACTAAGGTGCGCCTAGGTTACCGTGATTTTAGCTTCGATGTGAATGACTTTGATGGTGTGAGCACAAACTCTCAATTCAAAGGTTACTTCGCTGGTGTTGAACTGGTTTTCTAATATTTTAGCATTTAAAAAAACCGCCAGTTAATCTGATTAACTGGCGGTTTTTTATTTAATATCAATCGATATTAGAAGTTGGTATAGCTTGCTGTCACAGCCAAGCTGATAATAACTTATGGGTTTGTCGTTTGAGCTATTAGACCATTGTTGATAGCAATCACATCATCTTCATTCAAGGTTCCAGCTGCTTGCTTTAGCGCTAGAATTGATTTGATGTAACTGTATCTTGCATCTGATAGCTGACGCTTAGAGTCATACAGATCACGAGTACGGTTTAGTACATCGACAATCGTACGAGTACCCACTTCAAAACCTGCTTGAGTTGCACTCAGTGCACTCTCAGATGACACTACCGATTGCTCATAAGCCTTGATTGAACTGATTGAAGCACCGACATTATTAAAGTTGTTACGGACATCTTTAACTACTTTACGGTAGGTTTGCTCCATCTTCTCACTTGCCTCAACAAACTGGTACTGCGCCTGGTTTACTTTTGAGCTGACTTTAAAGCCTTCAAAAATAGGGATGCTGAGTTTTAATGCAACATTGGCATTATCAAAGTTATTTTGAGAACCATCTTGATTCTCCTGCTCAATGTTGGTTGTGTAACCAGCATTTAAGCTTAAAGAGGGCATATGGCCAGCCTTATAAAGTGTAATGGTCTCTTGGGCGATATCTTTACCAATGCGATTGGTCATCAGATCGACACTGTTTGTTTCAGCCATCTTTAACCAATCACTCGATAGTGCAGGTGTTGGGGTAACAGCGGTGAAACGGTTAGTGTCTAGAATGTTGATAGACTTATGATCGATACCTGTGATTTCACGTAGGGCTTCGTAACTATTGATAAGCTGATTTTCAGCTAAAATTTCAGATGCACGGGCTAAATCGTATTGAGCCTGAGCTTCATGTACATCGGTAATCGCAGTTAGACCTACAGCAAATCTTTGCTTTGTCTGCTCTAATTGACGCTCAATTGCACGTTTCTCAGACCCCTTAAACTCAAAATTATCTTTTGCAGAAAGGACATCGAAGTATGCTGTGGTTACACGGATAATTAGGGTTTGCAAGGTTGATGCGTAGATAGAGTCAGCCTGAGAAGCGGCTAGCTCTGCTAAGCTTAATCCTACCCAAGCGCTGTGATCATAGATGACTTGATTTAAACTTACACCTGCATTGAGTCCGCTTGAATCAGTTTGAGGAAGGGTCTCCTCATCACGCCAGCTTTTACCGTAACCAACGCTTGCACTGATTGTTGGAAGTAAAGGTGCACGATTCTCTTCTATCTGTTCATACAGTGAATCACGTTGAGCTTGAGCTTGTAGCGCAACTGGATCGCTTGTTAGCGCCTGTTGATATATCTGCAATAAGTCATCGGCTTGAACCGCTGAAGAGGTTGCTGCAAGCGTAAGGGCTGCACATATCGTTCGGATCTTGAATTTCATTAGTTGTCCTTTTTAGACAAAATCCTCCACTGGAGGAGCAAATTAACTTGTTAGAGCTAAATGATACCTTGCACATCAATGCGAGGCGGTTTGCGCTTCCCGACGCTTCCCGATACATCTAAACTTAATGATGATAATCTTTTAAAGATAGATATTAAGAAATTACCAGTTTTTAAGTCAACTCGGAAGTGTAACAGTTTTTAATTTTAATTATGTTTTTTCTCTTAAAATTGGCTCTACTCTTAATACTAAGGACTTATTGTATTATTTTTTATTCTGGCTTGTTGTAATCAGATTAAATAGAGGGATGAGAATGAAACAGAAATTCAATCGCCAAGATATCGAACTGTTGGAAGTGAAAAGTATATTTAATGGTTTCTTTACCATGGATGAATATCGATTTAAGCATAAATTGTTTAAAGGTGGTTGGAGTGGTGAGGTAAAAAGAGAGGTTTTTGAACGTGGGGATGCCGTCGTGGTGCTTCCTTATGATCCAATTCGGGATCAAGTCGTGCTGATTGAGCAGATCCGTATTCCTGTTATCCGCTCGGGACAAACTCCTTGGTTATTAGAGTTAGTGGCGGGAATGATAGAGCCAAATGAAGTCGCCATTGATGTTGCCCATCGTGAGTTGCTGGAGGAGTCGGGACTTAAGGCTAAACAGGTTAATTTGATCTCCAGTTATTTTTCTAGCCCAGGTGGCACAAGTGAGAAGTTTGATTTCTTTTGGGCGGAAGTGGATGCGAGTTTAGCGAAAGGTGTTCATGGGCTTGATGAGGAGGATGAGGATATTCAAGTACATGTGATGAGCCGTGAACAAGCATTTACTTTAGTTAAAGATGGTATAATCAATAATGCATCTACTGTCATTGGGCTCCAATGGCTTGAACTGAACTATCAGAATTTGCAAAAATAACCCTGAAACTTTTGTCGTATCGAAGGAACTAGTAGTGAGTAAGCTAGCACGTCCTCTTAATGGATATTTAAATACTAAGAGGTACCAACCTGATATTAATAAGTTTTTATCACTTTGTGGTCGAAATTATTTCCATATCTTAAGGTGGTTACCTAGTGATGCTAGCCAAGGAGATGCTTGGGTGGTTGAAGAGGATATTGGTTGTCTGAATGTACGATTGCTCGAAAATACTAGTTATACCCAGCTTATTGAGATCTCTAGGTGCGTAGGTCAATCTGATTATATTCATTCACCTTGCGTATCAGTTCGTGTTTATCATGATGCTAAATTAGCAGAAGTGTTAACTAGTCGACAGATTTCTCAGTTAAGTCCAGTATATGATTATCCAAATATACGTATGTACCATCGAGACGAAAAGTATCAAGTGAATGCTTTTCTAGAAGAGTTATTAAAGATAGGTGGCCATATGAGCGCCATTTGTCTGTCAGAATCTTAGGGTTAGAATGTGTTAGAAGAGGCTATCTCTTATTCCATTGATGTTGAAGCTAGCGTGAAGATCGTACAAGTTACGGATCCACATCTGTTTGCCGATCATGATGCGCAGCTATTAGGTGTCAATACAGCCCAGAGTTTGCATGCGGTTCTAAATACGATTGATGCTGTTCACTATCCTGCGGATTTTATGTTGGCATCTGGCGATATTAGTCAAGATTACTCGGCAGCGTCATACCATAACTTCGTTAAAGCGATCTCTCCTCTGGGCTTACCTTGTCACTACCTGCCTGGAAATCATGATGATCCAAGGATCATGCGGTTGAATATGCAGGGGCCTAAGATTTTTGGTCACAGACGTATTTTAGTTGGCAGCTGGCAGGTTATTATGCTGGATTCAACTGTTCGTGGTAAGCCAGGTGGTTACATGTCTGATGCGGAGTTTGAGCTTATTAAAGCCGCCGCAGAGGATCAACCAGAGCGTCATATCTTGCTTGCTATGCATCATAATCCTATTCTCGTCGGTTGTGCTTGGTTAGATCAGCACTGGATGAGTAACGGTAGTGAGTTTCTTGAGTTGGTTGCTAAGATCCCGCAAGTTAAAGGTTTGCTATGGGGGCATGTACATCAACAGATAGATCAAGAATACCTTGGGCTGCACGGCCCGATAAAGTTGATGGCTACACCCTCAACTTGCATTCAGTTCAAACCTAAATCTTCCTATTTTGCATTGGATGCCGTTCAGCCAGGCTATCGTCTGCTTGAACTTAAAGCCGACGGCAATATCTTAACGAATGTATACCGAGTTCCTGGTGAGCTTTTCTCTCCGGATAAAAGTGCCAGCGGGTATTAGATAACTCAAGTTTTGTAGCCTTTGCTAACAGGAGTTATTTTTCGCTTGCGCTAAACAGACGTTAACTTAAGGCAAATTGAGCGATATAATGGCTCTAAGTGACATATTTCGGCCATTGTACTTGGTAGAACCCCTAGCAAGTGTTAGCATTCAATCGATTGTTTTATGAGTTTTGAAATTCAATTAAATTGATACCTTAAGATTATAGGGTGTTTGCATAATCTTATATATGAGGAACTATGCTGCTTTATATCCATGGGTTTAATAGCTCCCCTTTATCGGAAAAGGGGCTCATGACTGCCCAGTTTATGGCTGAGTTTTACCCTGATATCACTTTCCATCAGCCTCAACTACCTCCAGACCCAACTGATGGCGTGACACTATTATCATCGATCGTAGAGTCAGCATTAGCACAAGGTGAGACGCTGAATTTTATTGGCTCATCTCTTGGTGGTTACTATGCCAGTTACTTAGTTGAGAAGTATGGTGGCCGAGCAGTACTGGTTAATCCAGCAGTAAAACCGTTTGAACTGTTTGATGAATTTATAGGGCCTCAACATAACCCCTATACAGACGAACATTATCAAGTGGTTGCGCAGCATAAAGATGATGTAAAAGCATTTAATACAGAAGCTATTTTAAATCCTGATCGATTTTTAGTGTTACTACAATCGGGTGACGAAGTGCTTGATTATCGACAAGCCGTTCAGAAATATCACTGTTGCCAACTACTACTTGAGGCTGGCGGTGACCATAGCTTTGTTGGCTATGATAAGAAGTTGAAAAGGATCTGTCAGTTTCTGTTTCTTGACAAATAACCATACAGGGCCGCAACATGGCCTTAATAACTATAAAATATGTGTGCCATGACAAATCAATATACCTCTGATGCAATTGAAGTCCTTAATGGACTGGATCCTGTAAAACGCCGCCCTGGTATGTATACCGACACCACGCGTCCGAACCATTTAGGACAAGAGGTTATTGATAACAGTGTCGATGAAGCTCTGGCGGGGCATGCAACTAAAATTGATGTTATTTTGCATAAAGATAACTCTCTTGAGGTTATCGATGATGGTCGTGGTATGCCTATCGATATCCACCCTGAAGAGGGGATCCCAGGTGTCGAACTTATCTTAACCAAACTCCATGCTGGCGGAAAGTTCTCTAACGACAATTACCAGTTTTCTGGTGGTTTACATGGTGTCGGTATCTCAGTCGTTAACGCCTTATCTAACCGAGTTGAGATAACTGTACGCCGAAACGGCCTTGTTTATGATATGGCTTTTGAGCATGGTGATAAGGTTGAAGATCTGACAGAGACCGGAACCTGTGGCCGACGTAATACAGGTACTCGAGTGCACTTTTGGCCTACCCCTAGCTATTTCGATTCCGCCAATTTCTCTATTCCCAAGCTGACCTATCTGTTAAGAGCCAAGGCAGTATTATGTCCTGGGCTTAAGATTAAGTTTGTCAATAAACAGACCGATGAGACAACAGAGTGGCATTATGAGAGTGGCCTGACCGATTACCTTATCTCCTCGGTAAAAGACTCCTTGATGCTACCTGAAGATCCTTTTGTTGGCTCGATGAAGGGGAATCAAGAAGCGGTTGATTGGGCAATTACTTGGTTACCAGAGGGTGGTGATTATCTCAATGAGAGTTATGTCAACCTGATCCCTACGCCTCTAGGTGGCACCCATGTTAATGGTTTCAGGCAGGGCTTATTGGACTCGATGCGTGAGTTCTGTGAGTTTCGCAACCTTATCCCTAGGGGCATAAAGTTAACCCCTGAAGATATTTGGGATCGTAGTAGCTTTATCTTGTCGGTGAAGATGCAAGATCCGCAATTTGCAGGCCAAACTAAAGAGAAGCTTTCGAGCCGTCAAAGTGCAGCATTTGTATCGGGTATTGTAAGAGACGCCTTTAGTTTGTGGTTAAACACCCATACAGACCAAGCCGCAGCCCTCGCTGAGATGTGTATCAACAACGCTCAGAAGCGTTTAAAGTCTGCTAAAAAGGTTGCGCGAAAGAAGGTAACATCTGGTCCAGCACTACCGGGTAAACTGACCGATTGTAGTGGTCAAGATCCTATGCGTGGGGAGCTTTTCCTTGTGGAGGGGGACTCTGCTGGCGGAAGTGCAAAACAGGCGCGAGATCGTGAATTTCAGGCAATTATGCCCCTTCGTGGTAAGATCTTAAACACTTGGGAGGTGGACGCAAGCCAAGTGTTAGCGTCGCAAGAGGTTCATGATATCTCTGTGGCAATAGGCTGCGATCCAGATTGTGAAGATATTTCCGAGCTTAGATACGGTAAAATATGTATATTAGCGGATGCTGATTCCGATGGGCTGCATATTGCTACCTTGCTGTGCGCACTATTTATGAAGCATTATAAGGTGCTGGTTGAGCATGGTCATGTTTATGTTGCTATGCCACCACTGTTCCGTGTTGATGTGGGTAAAGAGGTTTTTTATGCACTGGATGAGGCGGAGAGGGATGGCATTTTAGACCGTATTACGGCTGAAAAGAAGAAAGGCAAGGTTCAGGTTACCCGATTTAAAGGGCTAGGTGAGATGAATCCTCTTCAGTTAAGAGAGACTACCATGGATCCTAATACCCGTAGACTCGTTCAGTTAACGATTGACGATGTAGAAGATACAATGGCAGTAATGGATATGCTGCTTGCTAAGAAGCGTTCTGGAGATAGAAAAACCTGGTTAGAAACTAAGGGTGATTTGGCAGACTTTTAGACCAAGTTAGCTTATATGCCAATCTATATTTAAGTAGGCTTTATAATAATAATGTTGTTGAATCAGACAAAGAATCACAAATGGATCTGCATGTTTTGGGCTTGTGTCTCAGGGCTTTTTAGCCTGTCGGTACAAGCCGCTTCGCAGCCTAAGATGATTACGGTATCTAAAGGCTTTGGTCTCACACTCTATGCATCGGATCTCGGTGATGCTAAACAGATGGCGTTAGGTGATAAAGGTACGCTGTTTGTTGGTTCCCATAAGAAAGGGACCATACTTGCGCTAGTTGACAGTAATCAAGATGGCCGGGTTGATAAACGTTATGTGGTAGCAAAAGGCTTAGATAACCCCGAAGCGATCGCATTTTATAATGGCGATCTTTATGCCGCAGTAGATGAGCGGATCATACGTTTTAAAGATATCGAAAACCGTTTGAGACGTCCTGGGCGTGGCAAGGAGGTGTATGACCGCTTGCCTGGTAAGACAAACAAGAGCCATAGAGCGTTAAACTTTGGACCTGATGGGCGTTTGTATGTCTCTATAGGGGCGCCCTGTAACGTCTGTGAAGCTGAAGACCCTTTTGGTAGCATTATTGCTATCGATATAGAAACTGGTAGCAGTGAACAGATAGCTTCTGGGATCCGTAACGTCACCGGTTTCGATTGGTCTCCTCAAGATCAAAGTTTATGGTTTGCCGATCTCGGTAGAGATTGGATGGGAGACAGGTTACCGCCAGATGAGATCAATCGCGTTGAAGCTGTAGGCGGCCATTATGGCTTTCCCTACCTACACGCCAAATCTGTACTTGAACCTGCTTATGAGAAACCCAAAAACCTAAAGATCACTTTACCTAATTATGAGTTGCCTGCTCATGTCGCTCCCATGGGACTACATTTTTACCGTGGTGAGCAGTTCCCGCCTAGATACCATAATCAGATGTTTGTGGCGGAAAATGGTTCTTGGAACCGATCCAGTAAAATTGGCTACCAAGTCGTAATGCTGGAAATTGAGAACAATAAAGTCATCAAACGAAGTCCAGTTGTTAGCTTTTTAGATGGAGAGTTTCCAGTCGCTAGACCTTACTCGGTATTAACCGCCCCTGATGGCGCTATGTATATTTCAGATGATCTGAAAGGCAACATCTATCGTTTGTATTATAAAGAAACTATCAATGAAAAGAGTGAACCTGAGCCAGAACAGGATAATGAATAATGAGTGATGCGATAGATTTAAGTCTTGATGGTGTTGAGCAGATGCCGATGCGCCGCTTCACGGAAGATGCATACCTAAACTACTCCATGTACGTCATCATGGATCGAGCTTTACCCCATATTGGTGATGGCCTTAAGCCAGTTCAACGTCGAATAATCTATGCGATGAGTGAGTTAGGGTTAACTGCACAGTCAAAGCATAAGAAGTCAGCTCGTACCGTTGGTGATGTATTGGGTAAATATCATCCTCACGGTGATAGTGCTTGTTATGAAGCTATGGTGTTGATGGCACAGCCATTCTCCTATCGTTACCCTTTAGTTGATGGTCAAGGTAACTGGGGGGCGCCGGATGATCCTAAATCTTTCGCCGCAATGCGTTATACCGAAGCTCGTTTATCTAAGTTTTCTGAGGTTTTACTCAGCGAGTTAGGTCAGGGGACAGTTGATTGGGGCGTGAATTTTGACGGTACGATGAAGGAACCTTTAGTCCTTCCATCCCGTTTACCTCATATTTTGCTCAACGGTATTACCGGTATTGCTGTGGGTATGGCAACTGATGTGCCACCCCATAACACCCGAGAGTTGGTGTCTGCTTGTATTGAGCTTTTGGATAATCCCAAAGCCGAGCTTGCTGAAATTATGGAGCATGTTCCTGGGCCTGATTATCCAACTGAAGCTGAGATCATCACACCTGCTGCCGATATTGTTAAAATCTATACCACTGGGCGTGGCTCGATAAAGGCCCGTGCAGTTTATGCGGTTGAGAATGGCGAGATTGTGATAACAGCACTTCCGCATCAGGCCAGTGGCGGAAAGATACTAGAGCAGATTGCCGCTCAAATGCAGGCTAAAAAGCTTCCTATGGTTGTTGACCTTAGGGATGAGTCAGATCATGAAAGCCCTGTTCGCATCGTCATCGTTCCTCGCTCTAATCGTATAGATTGTGACCAAGTGATGGCTCACCTGTTTGCAACCACAGATCTGGAGAAATCCTTCCGAGTTAACCTGAATATTCTTGGTTTAAACGGCCGTCCTCAAGTTAAGGGGCTACTGCAGATATTGAATGAATGGTTGGAGTACCGCTTTCAAACGGTCACTCGCCGAGTTCAATATCGACTTGATAAGATACTCGCAAGGTTACATATTCTTGATGCGTTAATGATTGCATTTTTGAATATTGATGAAGTGATTGAGATCATCCGTTATGAGGAAGATCCTAAAGCTGAATTGATGTCGCGGTATAACTTATCTGATAAGCAAGCCGACGCCATTTTGGATCTTAAACTACGTCATTTAGCCAAGCTAGAAGAGTTTAAGATTAAAACTGAGCAGAGCGAACTTGAAGCTGAGCGTGATAAGTTACAGCTGCTGTTAAGCTCTGATAGAAGAATGAAGACTTTGATTAAGAAAGAGTTGAAGCAAGATGCCGAAACTTATGGTGATGATAGACGTTCACCCTTAATTGAGCGAAGTGAGTCCAAGGCGTTAACTGAGCATGAACTTGCACCCGTTGAGGCTGTTACCGTCGTTCTGTCTGAGAAGGGTTGGGTTCGCTGTGCTAAGGGGCATGATATAGATGCTAAAGCCTTGTCCTATAAAGCGGGTGATAGCTTCCTGTGTTCAGCCACTGGTCGGAGTAATCAACCGAGTGTCTTTATTGGCTCCACTGGTCGTGCATTTGCAACTGAAACACATACCTTGCCATCGGCTAGAAGTCAGGGAGAGCCAATTACAACTCGATTTAATCTCTCTCCTGGTGAGATCATGGAACATGTGTTGCTGGGCGATGAAGATAAATATTACCTATTGGCTTCTGATGCCGGTTATGGTTTTGTCGGCTCCTACAAAGATATGATCTCAAGGAATAAAGCTGGCAAGGCGCTATTGACCTTACCTGCTAATTCAAAAGTGATTTCACCTAAGCTGGTCGATAGGTCAAGATCTGAGTCTATTTTGGCTATTACTAACGAAGGGCGAATGCTGCTGTTTTCTATGGAAGCACTGCCACAGCTATCTAAAGGTAAAGGCAATAAGATTATTGGCATTCCTGGTGAGCGTGCTAAAGCGCGTGAGGAGCTCTTAATTCATCTCTATGTTGTGCCAGAAGATACCAGTGTGACTCTTTGGGCTGGTAAGCGAAAACTCACCCTTAAGCCGAGCGACCTTGAACACTACAGAGGTGAGCGAGGCAGACGTGGTGCTAAGCTTCCAAGAGGGTTACAGCGTGTTGATAGTGTGGAGCTCGGTGAAGGCACACAAACCATCGTTGAGTAATGATTTATCAATGTTAGACATAAAAAAAGCTGCTATACGCAGCTTTTTTTATTTCTGTTAACTAGGCTGCTTCATAATCATTAGGCAACTTCATAATAGTTAGGTTCAACATCCAGTTGTCTTTGAATTATCTGAGTTGCCATTTTTACGCATTTACCACATTGATCGCCTACACCTAAGCGCTTTTTTACATCATTGAGAGAGATGTCACCTTGGCTAACAGCTTCTTTGATCTGAGTATCGGTTACAGCATGGCAAAGACAAACGTACATTTAATTAAACCTGCAATTTGGATTAATGTGAGTATAAATGAAAACGATTCTCAATGCTAATAACTGCTGATTATTATTAAAAACAAAAAACTAGTCAGTCGTTATTAAAAAGTGTGAGCTATATTTATTTAATAGCAAAAAGTTGAACTTAGACCTGTTTGTAGCGAAATAAATTGTTTTTTAGTATGAATTTGGCCTTGGGTGTCGTTTTTTCTACTCATAGCAGCTACTCTGACGGGTAAATGATTAAAAAGAACACTATTTTAGTGGAGTCATGGCATGAGACAAAATTTACCCGTCACTCAGAAAAATTATGATTATCCAGCTGATTGGATACTGCTTTCGACGACAGATACCAGCAGCATAATTAAGTATGCAAATCCTTCATTTTGTAATGTTGCTGGTTACCAATTAGATAAAATGGTGGGTGAACCCCATAATATGGTGCGCCACCCAGATATGCCACCCGCGGCATTTGAAGATCTTTGGACGACCATTAAAGGCGGGCACCCATGGAAGGGGATGGTGAAAAACCGTTGTGCCAATGGTGATCATTATTGGGTTGATGCATTTGTTACTCCTATCTCTGAAGGCGGGAAGGTGGTGGAGTACCAGTCTGTTCGAACTAAACCTACATCTGAGCAGATAGATAGGGCCGAAGAGTCCTATAAAGAGCTAAATGAGAAGGGAAGTGTTGCTAAACTGAAGCGTGTTATGAGTTTGCCAAATAAAATTATGGCGCTGTCAGTTATCGCACTTTTACCAATGCTATATGTTGCAATACAGTCTGGTTTACTAGCAATGGCTCTTTTTGCTGTGACGGCTGTTGTGTTACTAGTTGGTTTGAACATGCTATTGGTAAGATATAAGGCTATTGTTGCTCACTGTAAGGCGATCTACTCTAGCCCGTTAATGTCCTATCTATATACAGGTCACACTGATGATATAGCCCAAATTGAATTGGCGCTGCGAATGCAGTCATCTGAGATGAAAGCCATGCTTGGCCGCGCTTTAGACTCTTGTGAACAGTCTGCATGTAAAGCAACAGAATCAGTGACAAAAGGGGAGGAGGTGAAAAATAATAGTGACTCCTTAACCCGTGAGGTTGAACAGGTTGCAACGGCTATGCAAGAGATGACCGCAACCTTAGGAGATATGGCTTCAAATTGCTCCGATGCTGCTAACTCATCTCAATCTGCTTCTGATGAAGCAAATGCTGGTGATGCAATTGTGACTCAGACCATATCTTCAATAGAGTTAATGTCTTCCCAGCTCACAGAAACATCATTAGTGATTAAAGACCTAGAGGAGCAGAGTAAAGGGATTGGTACCGTTTTAGATGTGATCCAAAGTATCGCAGAGCAAACTAATCTACTTGCATTAAATGCTGCTATTGAGGCTGCAAGGGCTGGTGAGCAAGGTCGAGGTTTTGCTGTTGTTGCGGATGAGGTGCGAGCGTTAGCCAAACGAACCCATGATTCAACGACTGAGATTCAAAATATGATTAACCTGCTGCAGCAGGGAACGGCAAAAGCTGTGCAGAGTATGCATCAAGGTGCAGATTCAGCTTCACAATGTGTTGACCAAGCGGCTCAAGCGGGTAATGCATTGAGGACAATAAAAGAGGCTATTGTCTCTATTTCAGATATGACTCACCATATCGCCAGTGCCGTTGAGGAGCAGTCAAGCGTCTCTAATGAGGTGAATCGGAGTATGGTTAATATCTCTCAACTCAATGGCTCATCCAATGATTTAGGTGATGAGATGATAGGTTTAAATCATGTTGTGGTGACCAATATTAACTCGCAGAAGGCCTTGGTAGAGCAGTTCCTTAAACGGAGTCAGAAGCAAGCTTTATAGCACCGTTAGTATAAACAGATAAGGGAGGCTTAGGCTTCCTTTTTTATAAAGTTAGTGGTCTAAAACCTTAAAGATATTACAGTATGAGACTCAAGGAAGGAGGTGCATGTGAGGGGGAAATCGTTTAAGAGTGTTATTTGCCGCTAGTCGTCCTTTTCTATACGGCGAATATCAGTTTTGTAGTTTGTGCTTAATAGCCTCGAGCAAAATTTACTGCATGAGTGAGCTGCTCTCCCTGCAGTAGCTTGTGGTAGTTATTTGAAAATATCTCTACTACCTGCTCTGGAAAACTAGGTGCGGCGATATGTGGGGTAATAATCACATTATCCAGTGTCCAGATTGGGTGCTCTTTTGGTAAAGGCTCCTGATTGAACACGTCTAAAATAGCATGTTGGTCACTGTTCTCTATTAACTGCATGTAGAGTGCATCAAGATCTAACACATCGCCACGGCCTAAGTTAAAAAAGATAGCACCAGGTTTCATCATAGAGAGCAGCTCAGCATTGAGAGCCCCTCTTGTTTGGGGGGTACTAGGTAAAATGCTGGCCACAGCATCTGCTTGCGCGAGGTGTTGTGAGATATTGGCTAGCGTATCAACTTTATCAAACCCTTTGGTTGGTTTGGCCCCGCGGTTTATTCCTGTGACGTGCATTCCAAAGTGTTTTGCTGTTTGGGCTAAGTGTTTTGCTATATTTCCTGTTCCTAAAAGTAGCAGATTTTGACCTTGCAGAGTTTTAAAGCTACCGGGAAGCCAGATTTTTTCAGCTTGCTGGGTTTTATATTTTTGATGTTCACGTTGGTGCGCTAGTAGGTACCCAAAAAGGTATTCGCTCATCAATGGGCCGAATATCCCTCTAACATTTGTGAGTTGGTAATCTTTTCGCTGGCGAGGTTTGACTAGGGCATCGACTCCAGCCATGGTCGATTGCATCCAAGTTAAGTTATTAGCGTGAGGAAGTAGTGGGGCTGCCAATGCTGGTTCAGCCAGCCAAACATTAGCCTCTAAAATGCTACTAGGTTCGTCACCAAGTAAAACGATGTCAGGAAGATGGCAAGAAGCTAGCAACTCCCTATAGCGTTCATTTTTACTGGTTAGTAATAGCAACTTGTGTCTCATACTTACTCCGCTTATTCTTAACTCGATTTTTTGTTAATGGACCCTAATATGGAACAAATTATTTCAATTTTTCATCAAGTTGGTAGCTTGTTATACCCTTGGCTGAATGAGGTCGCTACCGCAATTATAGCCTGTTTTCTCGTGGCCTTTGGTGCTGATATCAACCGTTTCCTAAGGCGGAAATTATTAGGTCGTTCCTTTATTCTGCGTACATTTACCTTTGTTTTGGTTAATGCTTTTGGTTACGGCATGTTGATCGTGACCGTCAGCCCACTACTGGCTAGGAGCATGGCTAAACTGCCTGCTCCTTGGCTGTTATGGTCTGTGATCTTGATTTTTTTACTAATTGGTAGTTGGGCACAGAAAAATCGCCAAGTTTGACTTTACCTAGATAAAGTTTAGGCGCGAATGCCACTTTCCTCTAGGATTTTGGATGCCCTATCAGGATAATTGCTAAATATACCATCGATCCCCATGTTTGATAACATTTTTACATCATCAATATGGTCGACAGTGTAAACAAAAACTTTCAACCCTTTAGCGTGAGCCTCATCAATAAGAGCCTGATTAATAAAACTTAGGCTCAAATGGATTGAGTAGGCGTTCAGAAGTGATGCTGTGTGGGTGTTATCAAGTTGTACTCCTTCGATTAGGGGAGCAATGTAGGCATCTGAATATAATTGGCGAAACTGTTGCAAAAAACCGTGGTGAAAAGATGAGATGAGTAGTTGATCTGGAGTGAAGTTTAACTCATTTAAAAGTCTGGGATAGAGTGTAATAAATGGCGCTAAACAGGTCATTCCCTTTAGCTCAATGTTGACGATGCAATCATACTTACTCAGGAATGTCATCACCTCCCAAAGTGTCGGAATGGGCTCATTTTGCACTGAAACTGTATTCAGATATTGTTGAGAGACTTGGTCAATCACGCCTTTACCGTCGCTTTTGTGATCTAATCTTCTGTCGTGATAGACATACAGCTCCCCCTCAACACTGTGAATATCCAGCTCGATGGCGCGACAACCCAGTTCGATGGCTTTTTTCATCGCAGCTAAGGTGTTTTCGGGAGCGTAGCCACTCGCGCCTCTGTGAGCAAAAATAATCATTAGGTTCTTATCAATCCTTGAGTGTCTTTATTGTGGGTGTTGCTGATATGAACTTCCAGTTGTGGGAAGGCCAATTCCAGATTATTTTCTCTAAGCTTTTTACTAATCTCTTTATGTAGTTTATGGCGAAGTGGCCATCGAGTATTCATATCTTTAGCGTACGCTCGAACTTCATAGTCTTGGGTGTGTTTACCAAAGCCTGCAAACCAGACTTCAGGCTCGGGGATCTCCAAAGCCTCATCGCACTCTTTGACAGCTTGGTAAAGTGAGGCTTCAACACGAGCGGGATCAGAATCTCGAGCTACAGAGACATAAACAATCACTCGAGTAATAGGATCGGAGAGAGACCAGTTAATCAACTGCTCGGTAATAAACGCCTTATTGGGGATAATGATCTCCTTTCTATCCCAATCGATAATGGTTGTTGCACGGATCTGAATTTTACTCACGGTTCCGGTGAGATCCCTAATAGTGACGGTATCGCCAATACGTACTGGCTTTTCAAACAGAATTATCAGACCGGAGATAAAGTTGGCAAAGATCTCTTGTAGACCGAAACCTAAGCCAAGAGAGAGCGCGGCAATGAGCCATTGAAGTTTTGACCACTCCATTCCTAAGGTGGAAAAGCCACTTAAAATACCGAAGAAGATAACTAAATAGCGGCTGACCGTGGTGATAGCAAAGCCAGTTCCTTGGGTCAGATCCAGTCGCTGTAAAATGGTCAACTCGATGAGGCCGGGTAAATTGGTGGCTATCATGAGTGAGAAGCCGACGATTATCAGTCCTAGCAGCAGAGATTTAAGGGTTATTGGTAGAGGTTGCTCTATGCCGTTAATGGTCGTATTACTGGTCCAGAGAGTGATCCCGTCGAGTAAAGAGAACAATGCTGTGTGAGTTTGGGTCCATAGGCCCACTAAGCTCACTAGGAAGGCTAAAATCAACAAGGAACGAACCAAACCAAGGGATTGGCTTGAAATCGTCTCTAAATCGACCTGAGGCTCTTCATAGGTATCTAAAGGATCTCCGCTGCTTTGTGTTTCCTCCCCCCTTTCTCGCTGCGACAGTATCTCAGCTCGTCGCGCTTTAGCGCGATCGAATGCAATGCGTCGGCGCTCGATTAACATCCAGCGTTTAGTTAACTGGTAAAGCAACATGAAGCCGAGAGAGAGCAGGAGTGAGATCTGTAACTGCAGCAGCATTTGAAAGGCCGTGTAGTAGTATCCCTTGAAAGCTAAAACGGCACAAACAGGCGGAACGAGTAGAAGAATTGCCCATAACAACCGCTGTAATAGTTTTTTATTTTTACCATCCTGATGAGCATGATATTCACGCTTGGAAATTGACAGTATCTCTTTATAGAACATAAACAATAAGATACAGAATATAATAAAGGCGCCTCTTCCTATGCTGTTTCTCAAGACTGAGTTATTGATAACCTCAGTGACTCCCATAATTCCGAAAAAAGGAATCGTGGTGAGAGTGAACGCCTTTAGCTTGAGTTGCCCCTTACGTATGAGCGCTTCATGGCCTTTGAAGTGACTAATTAACAAGCCATTATTGAGTGCAAGTAAGTAAGAGAAACGGTATAGCAGATAGACTAAGCCGATCACTAAGACGCCCATACCAATTGCTGATACCATATTTTGCTCTGATTTCAGCATGATGATACCAGCAAGCACAATAGGAGATGGCTTAAAGATACTGTAGATAAAGGTATTAACGAGTGCTCTTAAAGTGTAAAAAAAACTATCTTGAGTCACATTCCCTACAAAGGCCGCATCTTGCTCTAAGGTTTTATTAAACTTAGGCGTCAGAATGTCCTGAGCAATTAAGCTAACAATTAAAAGAATAAGCCACCATGACCATAAGGTACTCTGGGTACTGATTGAGGCAGATACTTGGGTCAATGGTTGTTGAGCAATCAACCACTGGGTGCTTTGCAGCAGATCAGTGAACCATAATTTGCCTATTGAGTTCGCATTGGGAACCCAAAATAGGTGCTCATTAAGGGTACTTTTTATGGTTAAATTTTGCTGAGTTAGCTGCTCATAAATAACCCTAAGATCGGCAAGCTCACTCAGATAGAGATCGTAACCTTGAAGGAGCTGTACCAATAGATCATGTTGTGAATTAAGTAACTGATTCTGAATAAGGGTAAAGGAGCCTATTGACTGTAGCTGTTGGCCATTTAACGTTTGGTCTTGCTCTAATTGATATTTTATCAGCCTGCTATTGGCGATTTTAGTTTGTAGCTTCTCCTGATCTGGTACAGAAGGAAGCGATTGCAGTATCTGTAAAAAGCGTTCGCCAAAAGCTGAACTTAATTTAATCCAACTGATCTGTTGCTGGATATTTGTTAGCTGTTTTGCTTGTTGCTGGTAAAGGTTTTCAGCCTGTTCCTGCTGCTTAACGGCCTCATTAGTCAGGAGAGTTAATTTTTTTAGCTCATCTGCGTATTCACGATTCTTCTGGCTTAGCTCTTGGGTCAGTGGATTTTGTTCATTAGCCGTTTCGATAAGACTTTTGGCAATGGTTGAGTCTGTTTTATGTTGGCGTTGTTGTGCCATTTCGCTATTAATCGACTCAATTAGGCTCTCTTGTTGAGATAGCTGCTTTCTAACAAGTTGCATCTGCTGCTGATTGAGGTTGATTCGCTTTTGGCTACTGGCAAGCTCAGCTTCAAGTGTCGATAGGCTTTGAGTATAGAGTTGGCGTTGTGCAACAAGAAGTTTCTCTTCAATATTGCCTGTATTTTTGATTTTATTTTTGCTGTGGGCGGTGAGTGCTTTTCTTGCACTGATGATCTTACTTGGAAGTTGATTATGCTCTTTTAATAGAAGAGTGATCTTGGCGTGAAGTTCAGCCTCTATCTCCTTTAGCTCAGATAAGCGTAAGTAAGCAAATGAGGCTTGTTGTGTTAACCCCTGGTTTTTAGACCAAGTTAATGGGGCTTGTGCTTCCTGTAGTTGATGTTCAATATTGAGCTTATGACCCTCATAATTATTGATTAAATCAATATAGTTTTTCTCCACTTCAGCAAGCTCATTGGTATTGCGCTCTATATGAGCGAGTTTCTCTTCCGCGGTTAAGTTTTCGCCTTGGGTCTGATTTATCCCTAATTTTTTATTTAAATCTAAAGGGTTTGCAGCGTGAGCACTCATGGTGAAGAGGAAAAAGGTAAGTAATAAAATTGCGCGGATAGTTTGAAACATAGCCTAGTGCTGGTTGAGAAAGCGACTCGTGTATAGTACCAATAAAATGGAAGATTGAAATCGCTGGCGATCTATTTTCAAATAAATTTAATTCAAAGCTACTGGTTTATCTTCTGGCTCTGCTTTAGCGCTTCTATTTAATTTTTAGAGGTGTTTACTTTAGGCTGCTTTCGACTTTGTTGTGTTTCAAATATAGCGGTCGCCACGACTAAGATCCCCCCTATTGCTGTTTTTATATCTAAGGTTTCCCCAAGAAATATTAAGGCTAGTATGGCTCCGTAAAAAGGCTGAAGACAAGAGACTAAACTGACTGTTTTAGCGCTTAGGTGTCTTAGTGCAGCGGTAAAAAGTGCGTGGGGTGTAGCGGTAAAAACGACGCCTAGCAGGAGTATCATCCACCAGATATTTTGCTCTATCTGGCTTAGCTCTATTGTATGCCAAGGAGCTAAAAAAATAACGGCAACAGCTGTTTGATAGAACATGGCTTTAGAGCCTGAGTAGGCTGAAAAGTACCGTTTGTGCAGTAAGTTTCTGGCTGTAAAAAAGATGGCAGACAGAATACCTACCGCAATTCCTAAGGTAACATCGTTGCCTAAGCTAGCCTCAGGGATGAGGAGTATGACGCCAGTAAGTACAACTAGACCGCTAATGATATCGACTTTTTTTATACGGCTACCTGTAAAAAAAGGTTCCACTAACACAGTCATAACTGGATAAGTGAAGAAAGCTATCATGCCGATAGCAACTGAGGATAGTTGCATTGAAGCAAAGTAAGTGACCCAATGAAGGCTGACGACAATGCCTAGACCAATTGCGATAAAATAGTCTTTTGATGAGTCGAGTCGTAATCTACTTTTGCTGGCTTTAACAAGTAAAGCTAAGGCTGTAGCAGCGATGAGACAGCGCAGTAGAGTGATATCCAGTGCGCCAAGAGGAATGAGTTTTGAGAAGAGTGCAGTGCCACCAAAAAGCAGCACTGCCATATGTAACTCTAATAAACCTGATTGTCTATTGTTCTCAGTTTGAGTCATTAATCCTCAATTTTTGCGAAAGGCTGTCCCATACGCGTAACGGCTTTCGGAGTGACATCATCGGCAAAGTCATCTAAAGCATCTTTGGCAAATAGCATGACAACCGTACTGCCTAACTTGAATCGGCCCATCTCTGCACCTTTCTCTAAGGTAAGTGCGGCAGGACCCTCGGTTGGATAATCCCAAGTAAATACTTTCTTACCCGTTGGCGGTGTAACTGTACCTGCCCAGACAGTCTCTATGCTGGCAACGATTGTTGCACCAACTAATACCATCGCCATTGGACCTATCTCGGTTTCGAAGATTGCCACAACGCGTTCGTTTCTGGCAAATAGACCAGGAACGTTTTCCGCCGTTAGCGGATTGACTGAAAACAGTTCACCAGGAACATAGGTCATTTTTGACAAGGTTCCTTTAATTGGCATATGAATTCTGTGGTAATCCTTCGGTGCCAGATAGATAGTTGCAAAGTCACCATCTTCGAATCGTTTTGCATCATCAGCTTGATCGCCTAAAAGTGCAAGTGATGAATATTCATGTCCTTTAGCTTGAAATATCTGTCCATGTTTTATTGGACCACATTGGCTCACAGCACCATCAACAGGGTGGACTATGTAATCTTTTTTATCTGAAATAGGGCGGATGCCAGGCTTAAGGGCGCGGGTGAAGAAGTCATTAAAGCTGCTATACGCTTCTGGTGAACTTTGAGCAGCTTCACTCATATCTATTTTGTATTGTTTAATAAACCACTTGATTGCTGCTGTGGTGATGCTTCCCATCTTAGCCGCTGCTAGTTTACCAACAAGACGTGAGACTAAATGTTTAGGCATTATATACTGCAGCGCGATTTTTATTTTATCCACTTTCTTACTTCCCTAATTTTTCTGTTGCTAACCGAGTTACAGATCTGTGTCACTTCTAAAATGGCGAGCATGACGTTGCTCATCTAGACTGGCGATGATTCTGTGGTAGTTATTATATCTATCTTCGGTGATCTTCCCTTCATTGAAGGCTTGGGTGATGGCGCAGCCAGGATCGTTTTGATGTTTGCAGTCTCTAAATTTACAAGTACCTAAGTAGTCTCTGAATTCGATAAAGCACCAACCTACTCGTTCAGCTGGTAAGTGCCACAGTGCAAACTCACGAACGCCTGGAGAGTCAATTAAGTCGCCACCACTGGCAAAGTGAAGTAACTTTGCAGTCGTTGTCGTGTGTTGCCCTAACCCTGAGTTTTCTGAAACATCACCGATTAACAGTTCCGCATCTGGCATCATTGAGTTGATCAGTGAAGATTTTCCAACACCTGATTGGCCAACAAAAACACTCACCTTGGCATTAAGTAGTGCTTTTATTTGATCGATCCCTTCACCTGTTTTACTGCTAACCTTTAGCACTGGGTAGCCAATATCACGATACCTTTGCAACGCCTCTTCAATGGAAGCTCGCTCTTCGTCAGAGATGAGATCAATTTTATTTAAAATAATTACAGGGGTAATTCCTGTGTCCTCAGCCGCAACAAGATATCGATCTATTATCTGTGTGGTAAAGCTAGGGACAACGGAGGAGACAATCAATATTTGGTCAATATTGGCAGCAATTATTTTAATTCCATCATACAAATCAGGGCGTGAAAGTGAGGAGTGGCGCGGGTGAACGGCTTCCACCACACCAGCTATGCCTGTTTCAATATCCTGAGCAAGTCTGGCAATAACCTTATCACCAGTGACCAAACTTTGTATATTTCGGCGCATATTACAGCGGACAATTTGGCCAGATTCTGTTTCTATATCGGCATGTTGACCAAAACGAGATATAACAGTTCCGAGCTGTTCTGGCCCAAGTGAACTATCCTGTAACTCAGGGGCATTGTTACCTGAATCTTGCCGTTGGAGTCTTTTCTCTTGATTAGCTCGCATACGGCGTCGCTGACCTTGACTTAGGGGTTTCTTTTTACTCACAGTTTTGTCATCGTTAAATAAGGTGATTTTGTGTCGCTTAAAAAAGCAGTATGATACACGGTCTTAAACAAAAAAGCCTGAATTTAGGCAAATAGGGAAAAAGGCAGATTTATGGCTGCAGACGCAAACAATCTCATTTGGGTCGACTTGGAGATGACAGGGCTTGAGCCTGACGTTGACAGAATTATTGAGATTGCAACAATTGTGACAGATAAAGAACTCAATATTATTGCAGAGGGACCTGTCATTGCTATTCATCAATCTGATGAACAATTGGCCAAGATGGATGATTGGAATAAAAAACATCATGGTGAATCAGGCTTAGTGGATAGAGTTCGTTCGAGTCAATATAGCGAAGCGCAAGCTGTCGCTATGACCATTGAGTTTCTTTCTCAGCATGTCACCAAGGGGTCTTCTCCTATGTGTGGCAATAGTGTTGGTCAAGACCGTCGTTTTATGACTCTATATATGCGGGAGCTGGAAGATTTTTTCCATTATCGAAATATAGACGTCAGCACAGTAAAAGAGCTCGTTCGTCGCTGGGATCCAGAGGCAATGAATGGCTTTTCCAAGCTAGGTACCCACAAAGCATTGATCGATATTCAGGAATCTATTGCTGAATTGCAGTATTATCGAGCAAAAGTATTTAAAATTTGACCGATCAGTCATTTTATTTTCAAGAAGGGGTTGCAGCAATATGAAATTCTCATATAATGCGGCCTCAACTTTACTGCTGTAGCAGATTAAGGTTGATATTAAGGGATTGGCTAGAGATACTCTGCCTCACTTAATAGATAGTTTTGCGACATTAGCTCAGTTGCTAAAGGTGAGAATACGATACCTTTGGTTAATGATTAACGTTAAGGTTGTAAGAAGATAAAAGCGACATTAGCTCAGTTGGTAGAGCGATACCTTGCCAAGGTATAGGTCATCGGTTCGAACCCGATATGTCGCTCCAAATTAAAATTTAAAGATTTACCAAACTCTTTAAATATAAAAGATTTATGCGACATTAGCTCAGTTGGTAGAGCGATACCTTGCCAAGGTATAGGTCATCGGTTCGAACCCGATATGTCGCTCCAAATTTAGTTTAAAAGCGACATTCGCTCAGTTGATTTACTCGAAAGAGTTGATACCTTCTTTTTCCATGGTATAGGTCATCGGTTCGAACCACTCTTTATGAAAGAATGGTCGCTCCAAATTAAAGTTTAAAGATTTACCAAACTCTTTAAACATGAAAGATTATGCGACATTAGCTCAGTTGGTAGAGCGATACCTTGCCAAGGTATAGGTCATCGGTTCGAACCCGATATGTCGCTCCAATTTATGTGTAAAAGCGATATTTCGCTCAGTTGATTTTCTCGAGAGAGTTGATACCTTCTTTTTCCAAGGTATAGGTCATCGGTTCGAACCACTCTTTATGAAAGAAGTGGCGCTCCAATTTAAAAGATTATGCGACATTAGCTCAGTTGGTAGAGCGATACCTTGCCAAGGTATAGGTCATCGGTTCGAACCCGATATGTCGCTCCAATCTCCTCTCTTGTTTCAAACTTCCAACAAATTCCAATAGACCTCAGATAATGTTAAAAGATCACTCGATATTAGCTCAGTTGTGCTAGTAGAAAATGTTGATACCTTCTTTTTTCCAAGGTTTAGCTTCTTGTTAAACCAAAAGCCGATTCGAACCACTCTTTATGAAAAGAAAGGTCGCTCCAATCTCCTCTCTTGTTTCAAACTTCCAACAAATTCCAATAGACCTCAGATAATGTTAAAAGATCACTCGATATTAGCTCAGTTGTGCTAGTAGAAAATGTTGATACCTTCTTTTTGCCAAGGTTTAGCTTCTTGTTAAACCAAAAGCCGGTTCGAACCACTCTTTACAAAATAATGGTCGCTCCAATCCCCTTCCTGATTCAAACTTCCTTAATTATTAATACTTAGCTCACCTTATTAGACATAGCGTGATGAGCTAGTGATTTCTTTAACAAGGCCTAATGTAGTGCTTTTGAAAGATCTTAAAGTTTGAGCTTGTTCAAATATTCCCATGTTTTTTGACCGCATAATGAATCCACTTATCAATTTAGCCAAAGCATTTGGCGAGTATTTGGGAGAGGATATAATGCGATTTCAACAACTAAGAGAACTGCTAGGCTATGTTGCTACTTGCCGACATGAAATGTCTCAGCTATATGGAAGACTACTGAGTGATGCAGACTCTTCACGTGTGAAGATGATGCTTGAGTACTTCAAACAGCATCAAGAGGCTGTGGCTGAGCAGTTAGAAGACTATATTGATGAAGCGCCTAAGAAGGTATTGGATACCTGGTATAAAGATATTACTTTCGAGGATTTTATCAAAAGGTGTCATGAGTTAACGCTGACTGCAAATATGTCTGAGGAAGATATCCTAGAAGCTCATCTGGATCTGGATAATCGCCTTATTGATCTATTGCAAAAAACTGCTGAACACTCCTCATCAAGTGAGATTTCAGGCGCATTAAATGACTTAGTACGCGTCGAAAAAATCCAGCAACAGCGTTTAGTACATAGCTCAATAAGAATGGATGATCTTTAATTAATTTGCGCTAGATTAAGTATGTGTTACACACAATGAGGTACCTTTAGGGTGCCTTTTTTATTGCTTTTAAAGTCATAGGTCTGGTTGGTAATGAAAGCTATCTATCTAAATTTAATCTTGATCTTTGTCACTATCTAGCTGAATTAGCGCTTTATATATACCTAAAGCGACTAATATTATGCAGATAAGCAGTAGTGCCTGTATTAAAATATTTGACTGTAATGGCAAGCTAATTAGCAATAGAGACAGTGCTAAAATAGCTAAGGTAAAGAGCTTCATCCATTTGCTCCAATTGAGTGAAAAATTTGAGGTCAAGTATCTCTTACTTATAGTGTAGTGATACTTGCTAATCTTTACGAATCTAAGATTCAATTCAATTGTTTATATTTGTTTAATCAAATTTTAACGAGGCAGGGATACACACTTCTATGATTCATTTACCCGTTAATCTATTTCTCGCTTCTCAGGTGGAAGATGCGGAAAAAGCCTTTGTTAGAGCTGAAGATATAAGCCTAAGCCAATTAGTGGAAACCGCTGGAGCTAAAGCTTTCGAGCTGCTCTCCTCCTCAATAGACAGATCTTCCCCAATACTGTTACTGGCAGGTTATGGTAATAATGGTGCCGATGCCTATGTTTGTGCTCGTTTATTGATTGAGGCGGGTTATCAGATCTCTTTAATGGGGCTTGATAAAACACAGATGGGAACAGAAGTGTTAGCTGCTCAGTCTGAGTTTCGTAGAGTGGGTGGTAGAGTAGAGTGTTCTGATATAGATAAAATCCTCTCGGCATCCATCATTGTTGATGGTCTACTGGGAGTCGGCTGTAAAGGGGAATTAAGAGGGGAGTTTAAGCCGATCATAGAGGCGGTAAACCTAAGTAAGGCTAAGGTTTTCAGCTTAGATGTCCCCTCTGGGTTGAACCCTGACACTGGAGCGGGAGACGGTGCTGTTATCGCAAATGTAACGCTTACATTTGGGGCCGTAAAACAGGGGCTATTAACTGGCCGAGCAAGAGCCTGCGTGGGAGAGCTGTTGTTTGCTGATATCGGTTTAATCGATTATTTATCTCCACCATCATCAAAAGTGATCTCTTTAGATTTTGTCAGGGAACATATTGTTCCCAGAGCAAGGGACTCCCATAAAGGTGACTCGGGGAAGGTTTCTGTCATAGGTGGTGATACAGGTATGGCTGGAGCGGTTAGGCTTGCAGCTGAGGCTTGTTTAAGAGCTGGAAGCGGATTAGTTACGGTAATCTCAAAGCCTGCACATCAATTAGCTGTCAACGCGACTCGACCTGAATTGATGTTCTGGGGTTGTGATCTGGTTGATATGGAGGTTTACCTCAAACTAGGTTGGGCGGATGTTCTCTTGATTGGCCCAGGACTTGGGCAGCAAGATTGGGGCTATAATTTACTTAAAGCTGTAGGGTTAAGTGATAAGCCCTGCGTATTGGATGCCGATGCATTGAATATGTTAAGCCGTGAGCCTTATAAACAGGAAAAGTGGGTATTGACGCCGCATTCTGCCGAGGCGGCAAAACTTTTAGGTATTACGACTTGCGAGGTGGAGCAAGATAGGTTTGCGGCTGTTAAAGCAATACAGACTAAATATGGCGGGGTGGTGGTGTTGAAGGGGCCAGGCACATTGATTTGTGACGCTAAAGAGTGTGTTGTTGCGCCAGTAGGAAATCCTGGTTTAGCAAGTGGTGGTGCTGGTGATGCTTTAGGCGGAGTTATTTCAGCGCTTATGGCCCAAGGCTTCGATTCCTTCACTGCTGCCAAGATGGGAGTGGTTATCCATGGTGAGGCTGCTGATCGCGCAGCATTAGAGGGGGAAAGGGGGATGTTAGCAAGTGACTTAATGCCGCATATTAGACACTTAGTTAATAATCTTTAGTATTTTAGTAAAGTTTAACTGCAATTGAGTGAAAGCTGTTTAGCTAGTAAGCTATTTAATATAAAGTAACGGGTTCGAATTAACTTTAGAGTGTTAAAGATAGATACCATGACATCAGTTAAAGTCTACTTAGATAATGAGCAAGATACGGTCGAGTTAGGGAAGCGATTAGCGGCAATCATTACGCCTCCATTGATCTTAAACCTATCGGGTGAGCTTGGTGCAGGTAAAACGACCTTAAGTCGTGGATTGATACAGGCTTTTGGCCATCAAGGTGCGGTAAAGAGTCCTACTTATGCCTTAGTAGAGCCCTATGAGCTAGCTGGTGTCGATCTATTTCATTTCGATCTTTATCGTTTAAGCGATCCTGAAGAGTTAGAGTTTATGGGGATCAGAGATTATTTCACCAAAAATAGTATCTGCATCGTTGAGTGGCCTGATCGTGGTCATGGGTTAATGCCCGAAGCAGATATAAGTTGTCACATAAAATATCTGGATGCAGGTCGTGAAGTTGAGATAGTTTCAGGATCTGAAAAAGGGCAGTTGTTACTAAGTAAATTCAAATAATAATGATAAAAATAGCGTCGGTTTTACAATTTTTTCTATTGTCGGTGACCTTGTGCTCATCTTTCTTTGTCCATAGTGCTAATAAACTGGATGGAGTGAGAATTTGGGCTGCGCCTGAGTCGACCCGAGTCGTTTTTGATCTAAATAAGGCCCCTGATTTCAGTTATTTTACGTTAACAGGCCCCTATCGACTTGTCGTTGACCTGAAGGGGACCTCCACCTCAGTTAATCTCAGTAAGCTTGCAAATAATAGTAAATTAGTTAAAAGAGTTCGCATTAGTAAGCCACCATCGAAGGGAACTTTAAGGCTAGTTATTGATCTGACAAAACCTGTTAAATCGAACCTGTTTTCACTGCCTCCAACGGCCCCCTATGGTAATAGGTTGGTTGTTGATCTTGATGACAGCGGCTCAAAGAAGGTGGCTCAAAGTAGTCAGCCTAAGGCCAAACTTAGAGATGTCGTGGTCGCCATTGATGCGGGTCATGGCGGTGACGATCCTGGTTCAATTGGGCCTTCGGGAATTTATGAGAAAAAAGTGGTGTTAGAGATCGCTAAGAAAGTCGAGGCGAAAATCAATGCTACGCCGGGAATGAGGGCTGTAATGACTCGTACCGGAGATTACTTCGTTAATCTTAATAAACGTTCTGAAATTGCTCGTACCAGTAAAGCCGATCTACTTGTGTCTATTCACGCTGATGCCTTCACTTCGCCTCAACCAAGAGGGGCCTCAGTGTGGGTTTTGTCTATGAGGCGTGCTAACAGTGAGATTGGTCGTTGGCTTGAGCATAAAGAGAAGCATTCGGAGTTGCTTGGTGGTGCTGGTGAGATAATCCAGAATACGGATAACGAGCAATATTTAGCGATGACGCTGCTCGATATGTCCATGGATCGCTCTATGGCGATCAGTCACAATATTGCTGATGATGTACTGTCAAACTTAGGAAGAGTGACCAAACTGCATAAACATAAACCTGAGTCGGCGAGTTTTGCGGTATTGAAGTCTCCTGATATTCCCTCAATTTTGGTCGAAACGGGATTTATTTCGAACCACAAAGAGGAGCGATTACTCTCTCAGCGAGAGCATCAAAATAATATCGCCAAGGCGGTACATAAAGGTGTGCTGAAATATTTTGAGGCTAATCCACCTGTTAACTCCTTGATGGCCAGTAAGGGCTCGTTTAAGCATAATGTCCGTAAAGGTGAATCTCTATCTGTGATAGCGCATAAATATCAAGTGTCGATTGCCAGTATAAAGCGGGCTAATGGCTTAAAATCTAATACCTTAAGAATAGGCCAAAAGTTGGTTATTCCTAGGGCATAGTTTGCTGTAGGCTTGGAGGTGAGTTTACCTCTTAAACTTAACTATTTAAGATTAAAACGATATGACTATACAGATACTGTCACCACAATTGGCAAACCAGATCGCTGCTGGAGAGGTTGTCGAACGACCCGCTTCAGTGATTAAAGAGTTGGTTGAAAATAGCCTAGATGCTGGGGCTACCCGTGTCGATATTGAGATCGATAAGGGTGGCAGTAAGCTGATAAAAATCCAAGACAATGGCTCTGGGATCCCTAAGTCAGAACTGAATTTAGCGCTATCAAGGCATGCAACTTCAAAGTTGAGTACTTTAGATGATTTAGATGCAATTTTAAGTTTTGGCTTTCGTGGCGAGGCATTAGCGAGTATTAGCTCGGTTTCTCGTTTGACTTTGACCTCTCGAACTGCGGAGCAAACTGAAGCTTGGCAAGCTTATGCCGAAGGCTCAGATATGGCTGTGAAAGTGATCCCTGCCGCTCATCCTGTCGGAACCACGATAGAAGCGGTTGATCTATTCTTCAATACTCCGGCCAGAAGGCGATTTCTCAAAAGTGATAAAACAGAGTTTACCCATATTGATGAATGGCTTAAACGTATTGCTTTAGTTAAACCTGAGATCCATTTCACCTTAAAGCACAATGGTAAGCAGGTTCGTAACTATCGCCCTGCAAATAATCAAGATCAATACTTGATGCGTTTAGCGCAGATCTGTGGCAAAAACTTTGCAGAGCAAGCGATTGAGATCGATTGCCAACATGAAGGGTTAACGTTAAGCGGCTATATACAATCCCCATTTTTTACCTCTCCAGCTAGCGACACACAGTTTTTCTATGTCAACGGTAGATTAATTCGTGACAGATTAGTGAATCATGCGGTGAGACAAGCATTTTCGGATCATGGAACAGGGGAGTTAGCTAGCTATGTCCTGATGTTAGAGATTGCTCCTCATCAGGTAGATGTTAATGTCCATCCAGCAAAGCATGAGGTCAGGTTTCACCAAAGCCGTTATGTGCATGACTACATACTCCAGGCTTTACAGTCTGCCTTGATGCAGGTGGCTAGGGCGTCGATGCCGATTTCTGAAGAAAAGCAGGTCGAGTTTGTCGAAGATGATTGGCATAGTAAGCCCTTATCAACTGGGCGTGTTAGCGAAGCTTCTCCATCAAATTACTCAACACAGTCTAAATTTGATGAAAAACCAAGAGAGAGTGGTTCACAGGGGCAATCGAATTCAGTTTCTACTCCATCATCCTATTCAAGAGGCGGGGAGTATAGTGCCCGTTCTCAGCCTGAACTGCCTTCGGCGAGTGAGATAGCTTCCTATACTCAATTATTAAAAACACCTCAGGCGGCACAGGCGCCTACATTAATTAATAGTGATTTAAAGACTCCGATGCCACCAGTGTTAGCGGGCCAGTATTGGGTCTATGCTGCTGGTGATGAGCTTTCTTTGCTGCCGATTGATATCGTCGCAAAGTGGCTTGTGAAGCGTGATATTTTAGCAAAAATTGATAATGGCTTAGTCAGCCAGCCACTACTTATGCCTGTTTCAATTAAGGTTGATGAAGATTGGCTTAATACTATCGATGAGAGGGCACAACTGTTAAGGCAACTAGGGATTGAGATAACTATTCGCCTCGGACAGTTGATTATAAAGAAAGTGCCCCCATATTTAAGACAGAGCCAGTTAGTTACTGTTATTCCTGAATTGTTGCAGTGGGTAAGGTTTGAAGAACCGAGCCATGAAGCGTTAGCGTTATGGTTAGCAAAGCAAGATGATGGCAAGTTTGAATCTGCAGTAGCAACTTGGTCGGCATTTAGTCAGTTGGACGATGAGATCCAGCAAGAATTAGCACAGAAGGCTAAGGTATTACCTTGGCAGTCATGGTTAGAAGAGCAGTTGAGTGACTGAAGATAGTAAATTACCTCAGATAATAACGTTAATGGGCCCAACGGCTTCGGGGAAAACAGCCCTTGCCATTGCATTGGTTGAGCAGCATAACTGTGAAATTATCTCTGTAGATTCAGCACTTATATATCGTGGGATGAATGTTGGCAGTGCAAAGCCCAGCGCCGAAGAGTTGGAAAAAGCACCTCATAGATTGATTGATATTCGCGATCCTGCACAGAGTTACTCTGCGGCTGATTTTAGAGCAGATGCACTGCAAGCAATAGAAGAGATACTTGCTAAAGGGAAAACCCCCTTGTTAGTTGGTGGAACCATGATGTACTTCAAAGCCTTGTTAGAGGGGCTTTCACCACTTCCTGCTGCAGATGACGAAATACGTAAACAGATCCAGATTGAAGCCGATACCTATGGTTGGAATCATTTACATGATGAGCTTAAGCAGATAGATCCCGTTTCTGCCGAGCGTATACACCCTAATGATCCGCAGCGATTATCTAGGGCGATTGAGGTATATAGGATTAGCGGAAAATCGCTGACAGAACTTACCAAAATTAAGTCTGAACCTTTGCCTTATGAGGTTGTTCAGTTTGCGATCTCACCAAAAGATCGAAAACAGTTACATCTTTCTATAGAAGAAAGATTCAAATTGATGTTAAATCAAGGATTCGTTGAGGAAGTGCGGTCACTTAGGGAGCGAAGTGAACTGCATATTGACCTGCCTTCGATGAGATGTGTTGGTTATAGGCAATGCTGGCAATACCTAAATGGCGACTATGACTATGATACTATGGTCGAAAAAGCAGTCGTTGCTACTAGGCAATTAGCTAAACGTCAATTAACATGGTTGAGAGGATGGCCTGAGTTAAATTGGCTGGAAAGTGGGAGTGATTCAAATCTAACCACTGTATTGCGACATTGTCGCTAGCAAATTAGTCCTTGCTATATAATACTAAAACCAAAGAAAAAGTTATGTTGTATTAGTTTTACTACTTATTTTTAATAAAAAGGAAATTACAAAATGGCTAAGGGGCAATCTTTACAAGACCCGTTTTTGAACGCACTTCGCCGTGAGCGCGTTCCTGTTTCTATTTATCTTGTTAATGGCATCAAACTACAAGGGCAGGTTGAGTCATTTGATCAATTTGTTATTTTGCTTAAAAACACGGTTAGTCAGATGGTTTACAAGCACGCAATTTCAACGGTTGTGCCAGCTCGTCCATTTAACGTAAGTGCACATCACTCTTCACCTGCACCAACACCAGCTGGTGGCTTTAATGGTCAGAATGATGAGACTAGTGAGTAATATTTGTTAAGGAGTTTGCTTTTTGTTTGATCGTTATGAGGCGGGAGAAAATGCGGTTCTTGTCCATATCGACTTCTCCGATGAGGATAGTAGGGAAGATTTAGTCGAACTACAACTATTGGTAGAGTCGGCTGGAGCCCAGTCTGTTGGAGTGATAACAGGAAGCCGTCGTTCGCCTGACCGAAAGTTTTTTGTTGGTTCGGGGAAGGCTGATGAGTTAGCGGCTATGGTTGCCGCGACAGAGGCGAATGTGGTGATTTTTAATCACGCACTAAGCCCAGCTCAAGAGAGAAATCTTGAGATGGTGTGCCAATGTCGGGTATTAGACCGTACTACACTCATTTTAGATATTTTTGCCCAGAGAGCACGAACGTACGAAGGTAAGTTACAGGTAGAGCTAGCGCAGTTACGCCATATGTCAACTCGCCTGATACGAGGTTGGACGCATCTGGAGCGTCAAAAGGGTGGTATCGGTATGCGAGGGCCTGGGGAGACCCAGCTCGAAACCGATAGACGTTTACTCCGGGGACGGATAAGCAACATCAATAAGCGCTTAGCAAAAGTAGATAAACAACGTGAACAGAGCCGAAGAGCAAGGCGCCGTAGTGATTTAGCGACTGTGTCATTAGTTGGTTATACCAACGCAGGTAAATCGACTCTATTCAACTCTCTTACAACATCAGATGTTTATGCAGCTGATCAGCTTTTTGCCACATTGGATCCAACCTTAAGAAAGTTAGATCTTGATGATGGTAGTATTATTTTGGCTGATACTGTTGGCTTTATTCGCCATTTGCCACATGACTTGGTGGCGGCGTTTAAGGCAACACTGCAGGAAACACGAGAAGCCGATCTGCTACTTCATATTGTCGACTGTCATGATGAGAATATGGGGGACAACTTTGAGCAAGTCCAGTTAGTGCTCAAGGAGATTGGCGCAGAAGAAATTCCGCAACTTATTGTTTGCAATAAAATTGACTTGTTGGACGAGGTAAACCCAAAGATCGATTACGATGATGAGGGCGTACCAATTAGAGTTTGGGTTTCGGCTCAGAAGCAGCAAGGTTTAATGTTATTAAAGGAAGCTATCAACAGTATTGTTGGTAAGACAACTTTATCATTAAACCTAGAGATTCCGGCGACAGCCGGACATTATCTTGGTCAGTTATACCGACTCGATGTGATACAGCAGAAAGAATATGACGATCTGGGGAACTGTATCTTATCTGTTCGCATTTTAGAGGCCGATTGGCGTCGACTTGTGAAGCAGAGCGAAGGGGAGTTAGAGACTTTTGTTGTCGAACATTCGACAGTTGAGTAGTTTTTAGTGATCTCATTTATTTCATACACCAGTGGAGTGCTAAATGGCTTGGAATGAGCCCGGTAACAAGGGTAAAGACCCTTGGGGGAATAAGAATGGTAACGATAAGGGACCACCAGATCTAGATGAGGTGTTTCGTAATATCTCTAAACGCTTTGGCGGTGGTAAAGGCAATGGTTCTGGCTCGAGCTTAAGCTCATTTAGCCTGATCATTGTTTTAGGTATTGCCATTGTTGTGTGGGGACTATCAGGTTTCTATACAGTTAAAGAAGCTGAAAAAGGTGTTGCACTGAGATTTGGTCAGTATGTGGGGGATGTTGAACCTGGTTTACAGTGGAAGGCAACATTCATTGATGAAGTATTCCCTGTTAACGTGAATACAGTTCGCTCAATTCCTGCATCTGGAAGTATGCTGACAGCCGATGAAAACGTCGTATTAGTTGAGCTTGATGTTCAGTATCGAGTGGTTGACGCTTATCGTTTCCTATTCAGTGCCGTTGATGCTAATGCCAGTCTACGTGAAGCAACTGATAGTGCCTTGCGCTATGTTGTTGGTCACAACAAGATGGATGACATCTTGACCACAGGTCGTGATCAAATTCGCCGTGATACTTGGGCTGAAGTTGAGCGTATTATCGAGCCTTATAACTTAGGCATTTCGATTGAGGATGTTAACTTCCTACCGGCTCGTCCGCCGGAAGAGGTTAAAGATGCTTTCGATGATGCTATCTCTGCTCAGGAAGATGAACAGCGTTTTATCCGTGAAGCGGAAGCATATGCCAGAGCTATTGAGCCCAAGGCTCGTGGTCAGGTTCAGCGTATGGAGCAACAAGCTAACGCTTATAAAGAGCGTGAAATCCTAGAGGCTAGAGGTAAGGTTGCTCGCTTCGAGCTTTTACTTCCTCAATATAAGGCTGCGCCAGAAGTGACACGCGAACGTCTATATCTGGACACAATGCAAACAGTTATGTCAGGTACGAGTAAGGTACTTGTAGACTCTAAGAGCAGTAATAACATGATGTACTTGCCTCTGGATAAACTGATGCAAAAGAGTCAGTCAGATGCTAGGCCTCAAAAAGTGAATTCTGCTGCTTCGCTTAATTCATCAAGCAGTACGTTGAGCCAAAACAGTATGCCAATTGACTCACGTCCATCGCGCGGCGAACGTCAGGGGAGAAACTAAGAATGGGAAGATTAGTCGCAATTATTGCAGCGGTGCTTGTTGCCGTACTCTTGTCCTCAATCTTGGTTGTTAATGAGGGTGAAAGAGCAATTGTTTCACGCTTTGGCAAGATTTTAAAAGATGAGGGTGTGACTCGTATCTATGAGCCTGGTCTTCATCTTAAACTGCCAATGATAGATAAGATCAAGTTTCTCGATTCGCGTATCCAGACAATGGATGGCGCGGCTGATAGATTTGTCACTTCGGAAAAGAAAGATCTTATGGTTGATTCTTATGTGAAGTGGAGAATTGCTGATTTTGAGAAATACTATCTCTCAACTGGCGGCGGTATTAAAGCCAATGCTGAGTCTCTATTACAGCGTAAGATTAACAATGACCTTCGTACTGAGTTTGGTCGACGTACGATTAAGGAGATTGTTTCCGGTAGCCGTGATGAACTTCAGCAAGATGCGTTAACGAATGCTGCAGAAAGTGCTGCTGATCTTGGTATCGAAGTGGTCGATGTTAGGGTTAAGCAGATCAACTTACCTGCAAACGTCAGTTCAAGCATCTACCAGCGTATGCGCGCAGAGCGTACTGCTGTTGCTAAAGAGCATCGAGCTCAAGGTATGGAACAGTCTGAAATTATCCGTGCTAAAACAGATGCTTCAGTTACAGTTCAACTTGCCGACGCTCAACGTAAAGCATTGGAAGTTAAGGGTGAAGGGGATGCAGAATCGGCTAAAATTTATGCCGATGCGTATTCAAAGGATCCTGAGTTCTTTAGCTTTCTTCGTAGCTTAGAAGCGTATAAAGAGAGTTTTGCTGATGGTTCTAATGTGATGGTTTTAGAGCCTGACAGTGAGTTTTTCAAGTACATGAACAACTCTCAGTCGAAATAAATCTGTTTGAATTAAAAGCTCGGCTTAGTCCGAGCTTTTTTTATTTCCCGCATCTAACTCTCTAATTTAGCAATAGATGCTATTTGTTTTTCTCCTATCTTTTTGTTGCCTTCCCTTTAAAACCTTAGTTATAACGTGTGTTTTTTAAGCTAAGCAGAGTATTTTCCTAACATAGTTAACTTTGTTATCTGTTTTACTATGATCTGCTTCTGATTTTTGGCTATAATGAGCACCACCTCAAGTTTCGTTTTTACGTTTTGAGGTAAACACCAAATTCTGAAAAATAAACAACAAAAATTCCAACACTCTCTGGAGATAAGTGGATGAGCAATGCGCCAGTCGATACCGGACGTCGCAGATTTCTGACCGCAGCAACCGCCGTAGTAGGTGGTGCAGGTGCCGTCGCTGTAGCGGTTCCTTTTATAAAGTCATGGAATCCGAGTGCCAAAGCGAAAGCTGCAGGTGCGCCGGTTGAAGTAAACATAAGTAAAGTAGAGCCGGGTCAATTGATCCGTGTTGAGTGGCGTGGAAAGCCTGTATGGGTTGTACGCCGTACTGAGGAGATTCTTGCGAACCTTGCAACTCTTGATGATCAACTTCGTGATCCTGCATCAGTTGAAGAGCAGCAGCCTGCTTACGCGCAGAATGCTGGGCGTTCAATCAACCCTGAGTTCTTTATCGCCGTGGGCCTATGTACTCACTTAGGTTGTTCTCCTACCTACTTGCCAGATACATTTGGTGAGCAGGTTGAAGGCGTGCCTTCTGGTTTCTTCTGCCCATGTCATGGCTCTAAGTTTGATATGGCTGGTCGTGTATTCCAAGGTGTACCCGCTCCGTTAAACTTAGTAGTTCCACCTCATCAGTATATCGACGATAACAATGTCATCATCGGTGTAGACCAGGGGGATGCGTAATGGTTAAGAATATTGTTGATTGGATTGATGCTCGCATTCCAATGACGGCCACCTACAACCGTCATGTTGGTCAATATGCGACACCGACTAACTTTAATTTTTGGTACTTTTTCGGCTCACTAGCCATGTTAGTTCTGGTTAACCAGTTACTAACAGGGATCTGGTTGACGATGAACTATGTACCTACGGCTGAAGGCGCATTTGCTTCAATCGAATACATCATGCGTGATGTTGAATACGGTTGGTTACTACGTTATATGCACTCTACAGGTGCTTCGGCATTTTTTGTGGTGATATACCTGCATATGTTCCGTGGCTTAATTTACGGTTCATACCAGAAGCCTAGAGAACTACTCTGGCTCTTCGGTATGTTGATCTTCCTAGTGTTAATGGCTGAAGCCTTTATGGGTTACCTGCTTCCATGGGGACAGATGTCCTACTGGGGAGCACAGGTTATTATCTCATTGTTTGGCGCTATTCCCGTTATTGGTGATGATCTGACCTTGTGGATCCGTGGTGACTTTGTCGTCTCTGGGGCAACACTTAACCGTTTCTTTGCACTCCACGTCATCGCACTACCTCTGGTATTAGTTGTTCTTGTTTTCCTTCACTTGATTGCGCTGCATGAAGTGGGATCGAATAACCCAGACGGTATCGAGATTAAGAAGAATAAAGATGAGAATGGCTGGCCAGTTGATGGTATTCCGTTCCACCCTTACTACACAGTTAAAGATATCATGGGTGTCGCAGGCTTCCTGATAGTCTTCTGTTATGTGCTCTTCTTTATGCCTGAAGGTGGTGGTTATTTCCTTGAGAAACCTAACTTCGAGGCGGCTAACCCGATGAAGACCCCTGAGCATATTGCACCGGTTTGGTACTTCACTCCTTTCTATGCAATCTTGCGTGCAATCCCTGATAAATTATTAGGTGTTGTGGGTATGGGGCTTGCTATTGCAGTACTGTTTGTATTGCCTTGGTTAGATCGCTGTAAGGTTAAGTCGGTACGTTACCGCAGTATGGTTCATAAGTTGAACATAAGTCAGTTTGCAGTGTCATTTATTGTTCTAGGTTACCTAGGTGCGGTTCCTGCTACACCAGCTCTGACTATCGCTGCTCGTATCTTTACTCTGACTTACTTCGGCTTCTTCTTAGCGCTGTGGATCTACAGTAAGAATGAGAAGACTAAACCTGTTCCAGAGAGGTTGACTCACTAATGAAAAAATTAATTATTGCATTAGTTACCTTAATTCCGTCTTTAGCATTTGCAGCTGGTGGATCAAATGTACCTTTAGAGAGTGCAAATATTGATCTGCATGATAAAGAGTCACTACAACGTGGTTTAGATAGTTTTCAGCACTACTGTGCTGGTTGCCATAGTACTCAATATCAGCGTTATAGTCGTGTTGCCGATGACTTAGGTATCTCTGTCGATGATATGCGTGCTAAGTATATATTTGACGATAGCATTAAGATCGGTAGCTTGATGGAGAACTCCATTCCATCTAAAGATGCTGCTAAATGGTTCGGTGCTACTCCACCAGATCTCACCTTAGTTGCGCGAGTACGTGGTGAAGATTGGCTCTACTCTTATCTGAAAGGTTTCTACCATGATGAGAGCCGTCCATTTGGTGTGAATAACACTGTATTCCCATCTGTAGGTATGCCACATGTATTAGAGGAGCTACAAGGTCTTCCTGTTAAGCAAGAGGATGGCACTATAGTCTCTACTGGTGGCAAGCTAAATGCTGAAGAGTATGATCAAGTGGTTCGTGACATTACCGGGTTCCTCGTTTACTCGGGTGATCCTGTTAAACTTGAGCGTGAAAGCTTAGGTTGGTGGGTAATGGGCTTCCTGTTTATCTTCTTCATCATTGCTTACTTCCTGAAGAAAGAGTACTGGAAAGATGTACACTAACCTTTAGAAAGGTTAGAATGCATTATTCGCATACTGTAAACGGGGGGCTTTGCCCCTCGTTTTGCTTTTTGTTTTTTTGCTTTTTCCTTTAAATCTCGGAGGGTATCAATGGCTGTTGCTGCCAATAAACGCTCAATCATGACCCTGTATTCAGGTGCTGACGATCTCTATAGTCATCAAGTTCGTATCGTCTTAGCTGAAAAAGGAGTTACAGTTGATGTACTTCAGGTTGAACCAAGTGAAATGCCTGAAGATTTAATCGAATTGAACCCTTATAACACAGTGCCAACCTTGGTCGATCGTGAGCTAGTACTTTACAACTCTCGTATCATTATGGAGTACTTGGATGAGCGTTTCCCACATCCACCTCTAATGCCTGTGTACCCAGTTTCACGCGGACGCACACGTTTGATGATGCACCGTATCAAGAATGATTGGTACACACTGGTTGATCGTATCAGAAGTGGTGATCGTGCCGACGCTGCTCGTAAAGAGCTGCAAGAAGGTTTAACGGCTATCGCGCCAGTATTTAATGAGATGCCATATTTTATGGCTGAAGAGTTTGGTTTAGCTGATTGCTACCTTGGCCCACTGTTGTGGCGCCTACCTGTACTTGGTATCGAACTTGATATCCGTACAGCGAAAGAAGTTAAAGCCTATATGACACGTCTATTCGATCGTGAATCATTTAAAGCGTCTTTAACTGAGGCTGAGCGCGAAATGCGCATGGGTGCTTAAATGAAACCTATGACCCCGAATCGTCCATATTTATTACAGGCATATTATGACTGGTTAATGGATAATGAGTTGACCCCACATGTCGTTGTTGACGCCTTTGTTCCGGGTACTCAAGTTCCACAGCAATATGTTAAAGATGGTCAGATTGTACTTAATATCACCTCTTCAGCTGTAGGTAATCTACAGATTGGTCATGAGTATATCGAGTTCAATGCACGTTTTGGTGGTGTACCTCAACAGGTTGTTCTTCCAATGGCATCAATCGTTGCAATCTACGCCAGAGAAAATGGTGCAGGTACTGTTTTTGATGTAGAGGAAGCGTATCAACTTGAAGATGATGAGTTTGAGTCTGGTTTATCTGTAGTTGAAGAAGCAGAAGATGAGGACGTTGTCATTGAGGCTGTGGATGATACTCCTAAAACATCAGAACCAAAGCGACGAGGTCACCTCACGCTGGTTAAGTAAAACTTAGCAAGTTAGTCAGTAAGAGCCAGTCAGATGACTGGCTTTTTTATGCAAGTTTTCTGGTCTTTTGTCGGTTTCTTCCCTCCTCTTTAGCCTGATAAAGTGCTTCATCCGCCTCCCTCATGACTTGATCTAGATCCTGCTGGCCTGTAAATATACATAAGCCGATTGAAGCAGTGATCTTGTACTCCTTTTCGAAATAGTAAAAAGGAGTGCTTTCAAATTGCCTAAGGAGTGCATTGCCTTTTTTAGTCGCTAACTCTGAAGTGGAGTTTATGTAGAGGATCGCAAACTCCTCACCTCCAATTCTAGCCAGTAGCTCCTTTTTCCCAACATGTTTACTAAGTATCTGGCTAATATGTTTGAGTGCTTCATCTCCTGCATCGTGGCCACCCGTGTCATTTATTTGCTTAAAGTGGTCTATATCTATGATGGCAAGAGCGAGATTTTGATCTAACTTTTCTACCAGTCGTTGCTGAACATTATCGATAAAGTGGCGACGGTTATTGAGGGAGGTTAGCGGGTCGGTATTGGCGAGTTTTTCTAGAAAAACCTCGTTCCTTTCTGAGTAACGTTCACTTATCAATAGCAGTAAGATAATGGTAAACACGCTGGATCCGACCATGATAACCCTAAGAAGATTGAGTTGCTGCGCCTGCAGTTCATATATTTCAGGAAGTGCCTGCCAGCCGTTTAATTGGAAGAAAAAATAGAGGCTTAGGTTAGTTATAAATAAGAGCGCCGATGATCGCCATTGGGACATCTCGAAGAATGCTGCGGGGATGATGGCAAATAGCAAGAAGTAGTAGTGTATAAGTAGCTGGGTTCCCTGAGCCAAAAGCAGGGTGGAAGTTGTATCGGATATGACAATGATAAAGATAGCCCATCTTGCCAAAAATAGTCGGCCAATATGATTTAACCACCAGACGATTGGTAGCATAAGCAGGAATGGAGTCTGTATCAGCCCGGAATAGATGAGTGCCCAATTTCCTGTGAGGTAAAACAGAAAATCAAAGGTGAGTATGGTCGCCGCGCTGACCATCACACCAAGGTTCACCTGTATTACCTTACGCTCTAAGGTTTTACTACTGCTATGTTGGCAGCCTAAGGTCAATAGCTTAAGAAAAAGAGAGGGTAGGTTCGGCATTTTAATCGCTCTTATTTATCTAGGCTTAAGCATAGCCGTTTTTGTATTATGTGTGATGATCCTAAAGGGACTCTGTGGTAGCATCTGCGCCCAATTGGTAGAGTGCAGTGTTTTATATTTCGGACCGTTTATGCTTTTAATGATCGACAATTACGACTCATTTACTTTTAACTTAGTGCAGTATTTCCAGCAACTAGGTCAAGAGGTCGTGGTTAAGCGTAATGATGAGATCACTTTAGCAGATATAGATAAGCTAGCACCAAGCCATATTGTTATCTCACCTGGTCCCCGTAGCCCTAATGAGGCGGGGATATCGTTAGCGGCGATTGAACATTTTGCAGGTAAACTGCCGATTTTAGGTGTCTGCTTAGGTCATCAGGCCATCGCTCAGGTGTTTGGAGCACAAGTGATCCGTGCTAAACGTGTGATGCACGGTAAAACCAGCTGTATTAACCATCTGGGTAATCGACTCTTCAAAGAGCTGAAAGACCCACTTACAGTGACCCGCTATCACTCACTTTTGGTCGGCTCTCTGCCTAAAGACTTCATTCTCGATGCCTGGTTTGATGATGAGGATTGTGGTCGCGAGATCATGGCCATGAGTCATAAGCATCTTCCTATTTATGGGGTTCAGTTTCACCCTGAGTCAGTGCTCACTGAACAAGGGCATGAGCTGTTGCATAACTTCCTTAGTCTAAGCTAGTTGTACAACTTCTTAGCCTTGCTGTTTTTTATCGCTTCAATTTCTCAGCTTGTTACAAGATTCCTCTATATTCCTGACTAAAGTTACTCAATTTTGTGATATAAATATCGCAAAATAATATCAATGACGCTGTATGACTCTCTGTATCTGAAGGTCAGGATCATTGAAAAATAAAAAGGAAGCGTAATGACAAGTCTGATAAGACATTCAGGACTGAGTGTTCTGGCTATTGCCATCTTAAGTGGCTGTGCAGCAACATCAAATGATCAAACTGCGATTGAACAGCTAACTCCATTACAAAATCAGGTATTACTCGCCACCCCGCCCAAGGTTAATGAATCTCTGACTCTAAAACAGATCATGGCTAATCCAGACTGGATGGGAGTGTTGGCTAAAGGGGCATATTGGGGGGATGACAGTCAGTCTATCTACTTTGCAAGACAAGCTCATGGCGATCCAGTGAAGAGCTATTTTGAGCAAGGAGTTGGTGAGACCACAGCCACTCAGCTCTCCCTTAATGAACTGCATAACACTTCCCAGCAATATGGTGTGCTTAATAGCGAAAAAAGTAAAAAAGCGTATATCTATCAAGGGAACATCTTTGTAAAACAGTTGAGCTCTGGTCAGGTGTCGCAGTTGACTAGACAAAATACGCCAGTTAATGGTGTGCGCTTCCTTAACAATGGTGATATCGCTTACTGGCAGGGAGATAATATCTTCCAAATTCACAACAGCAGTGGCTTACATGAGCAGATAGCTAGCATCAAGATGTCAGCTAAACCTAAAGGTGTTGAAGAACCATCGAGTTATATTGCTAAGCAGCAACACAGATTGATTCAATATGTTGCGCAGCAACATGATAAAGAGATGCAAAAAGAGCAGTACAAGAAAGAGCTAACAAAAGCCGATCCTACAATGGCCAGCAAGGTTTGGTATTTAGGAGAGGGGGAGAGGGTGACTAATCTGTCTCTTTCACCTGACGGGCGCTTTGTGCTGTTATCACTCATTGATAAAAAGTATAGCTGGCGCGCTGAGCACGACATTATGCCTAACTACTTAGGTAAAGAGGGTTATGTTGATGCTGTACCTGCTAGAGCACGCGTTGCAGAAGATAAGAACCCAGGTGAGCGTTTAGTACTCCTCGATCTTGATACTCATACAGAAAAAGCGATCACTATCGAAGGACTAGAGGGCTTCGATGAGGATGTGCTAGCTAAGGTTAAGTCTGAAAATGCTAAGGCAAAAGGGGAGTCATATAAGAGCGAGCGCACACCCCGTAAGATTCAGCTAATGCAAGATTGGGGCTGGGAGCAAAGCGCAATTCAGTGGCAGGAGACAGAGAATAAAGTCGCTATCATGCTTGAAGCTATCGATAATAAAGATCGCTGGATAGCAACACTGGATCTGGGAAAAGGCTCGTTAACAACTGAGCACAGACTGCATGATGAAGCTTGGGTGAACTATAACTTTAACCAGTTTGGTTGGTTACCAAAGAGTGATGATCTCTATTATTTGTCTGAGGAGACTGGGTATTCCCATATCTACCTTAAACGTGCTGGCGAGCAGGTTGAGCCGCTGACTCAAGGTAAATATGTTGTCAGTGATATCACCTTGGGCCCGAAAGCGCAGTTTATCTACTACAAGGCAAATAAGCGTCATCCTGGTATCGATAACGTGTACCGTGTTGAAGTGAGCACAGGTAAAGATGAGCAGTTAACCCAGTGGGATGGTCAACTCGATTACAGCTTAAGCCCGGACGGTAAGAGCCTGCTGCTTAACGCTTCTCGTCGAACTGAACCAAGTGAGCTTTATCTGCAGCCGATAGGTGGTGAGCTGAAGAAGATGACCTCATACACCAGTGATGCCTTTAAGGACTATGCATGGCAAGCACCAGAGGTGGTTGCTGTTCCATCAAGTCATGGCGCTGGTGAAGTTTATGCCAGAGTCTACTTGCCACAAGGGTATGATAAGAGCCAAGCAGAGAAGTATCCTGCGGTGATCTTTAATCATGGAGCTGGTTATCTGCAAAATGCTCATTATGGCTTCTCAGGCTATTTCCGTGAGTTTATGTTCCACAATCTACTCACCCAGCAAGGTTATGTGGTGATGGATATGGATTATCGTGGTTCGAAAGGGTATGGCCGTGACTGGCGCACAGCTGTGTATCGTCAAATGGGCACGCCAGAGGTGGAAGATCTTGAAGATGGCGTAAACTGGATGGCAGCTAATGCTAATGTTGATGCTAACAGAGTCGGCACCTATGGTGGCTCATACGGTGGCTTCCTGACCTTTATGGCACTCTTTAATGAGCCAGAGCTATTCCAAGCGGGTGCAGCTTTGCGTCCTGTGACTGACTGGGCACACTATAATGCGCCTTATACCTCAAATATTCTTAATACACCGGATGTTGATCCAATTGCTTATGAGCGTAGCTCGCCAATTGAGCATGCACAGGGGTTACAAAAGCCTCTGCTTATCATGAGTGGAGTATTAGACGATAATGTTTTCTTCCAAGATAGTGTGCGTTTGGTTCAACGCTTGATTGAGCTTGAAAAGCCGATGTTTGAAACTGCTATCTACCCAGTTGAGCCACATGGTTTCAAGGAGCCATCGAGCTGGTTAGATGAATACCGACGTATCTATAAACTCTTTGAACAAGAGTTGAAGTAATATTCAATAAAAAGCCTCCATCCGGAGGCTTTTTATTGGGGTACTTTACTATTTAGCCAGCAATAGATCTAAGTGTTTAGCAAACGCTTCAGGCTTCATAAAGCCTGTGACTCTGAGCTCATCACTTAACCCACCTGAGCTGTCAAACATTAACAGTGTAGGCAATCCAAGTACGTCATAGTGTTCGAGCAGTTCGATATCGGTCATATCATTTTTAGTCACATCAGCCTGTAGGAAGACTATCTGAGATAGACGTTTCTGCACCTCTGGATCTTTAAAGGTAATGGCTTCAAACTCTTTACAGGCAACGCACCAATCGGCATAGAGATCTAACATAACCGGCTTTCCCTGTGCTGCTGCGGCGCTCACTTCTGCTTCTAAGTCAGCGATAGATTTAATGGGCTTATGGCCATGAAGTTGTGTTTGCTCACCTTGGCTATGGCTATGACTTTGTAGTCCTAGCTCACTCATTACCGCTTGGAAACCATAGGAGAAGCTAGCTAACAGGCCTAAAGTCAGCAGGACTGAGCGAGTCGATTGCTTCCAGTTAAACTCAGTGAGCTTATTCTGGTGCATCAGGTAACCAATTAGCGCGACGCCCCAGATAGACCATAGGATATCTGAGATAAAGCCTGGCCAGATTCGGCCGATCATCACAACAGACACAGCGATCAGTAGGAAGCCAAATACGGTCTTGATGATATCCATCCAGCTACCAGCTCTTGGCAGTAGCTTACCACCTGAAGTACCTATAATTAGCAGTGGTAGTCCCATCCCCATACTCAGTACATATAGCGCTAGAAATCCCTGCAATAGGTCGCCGGTTTGAGCAACATAGACCAGCGCACCAGAGAGTGGCGCAGTGGTACAAGGTGAGGCGACTAAGCCTGAGATGATCCCCATTACGAAGACACCAATAACATTGCCCCCCTTCTGGTTGTTGGAGAAGCTGTTCATCTTCTCCTGCCAGCTTGAAGGTAGCTTTAATTCGTATAAGCCAAACATAGATAGGCTTAAGACAAAGAAAAGTATGGCTAATACGATGAGTACAGCTGGATGTTGCAGAGCCGCTTGATACTTCATGCCAGCCGATGCCACAACCAGTCCTAACAAGGAGTAGGTGATCGCCATGCCTTGGACATAGACCATAGAGAGGCTAAAGGCTTTCGCTGTCGATAACTTCTTCCCTTGACCGACTATGATGCCAGATAGAATTGGATACATAGGGAAAACACATGGGGTTAGCGCAAGGCCAATTCCTAATCCAAAAAAGATCACTAAAGTCCAAATAAGGCTGTCACCTGATAGCATCTGACTTAAGCTATCTTGCTGGGTTATAGGCTCTGTAACGGTTTTACTATTAGCTTCGGGAGTCAATAGCTCTTGAGCTTTATCTTTTAGTAGACCGTCATTGAGAGGGACTGCCGATAGTAGTGCCTGTTTTTTGGTTGGAGGGAAGCAGAGTTTTCCTTCGGCGCAGCCCATAAAGGTGATGGTGACATTAGACTGATCACTGGCTTCTTTTATTGCGATGGGGAACTCAACGAAGGAGTAGTAAACCTCTTGTTCGCCAAAATATTCATCCTTGTGCTCTTTACCTTTTGGTAGAGCTATCTCACCAAGTAATGCGCCCTCTGCTTCAAACTTGAGTTTGTCGCGATACATGTAGTAGCCGTCTGCAATAACCCAGCTTATTTTAAGTTGTTCTCCTTCCTGTTTAAAATCGAAGACGAAGGCTTCATCAACAGGCATTAATTTAGGTTCATCCTTAAGAAAGCTGAATTTGCTGTTACTGAAAACGCCTTCACTATGAGCTAAAGGAGTAAGCAGTAGTAGGGAGCTTGTGAGCACCAATGAAAGTGCCAGAGTGATTATTTTTTTCATGCTTATCTTGTTCTGTTATCCAATCAAAAATCGGTGGCTGGCCCAGATGTTACGGTTAAAATGGGCAAGATGATAGATTCGCTGTTAACTTTTATCTCTTACTCACATCATGTATCCACTTAAGGTAGTCAGGTAAACCATGACTGATAGGGACAGCGATGATTTCTGGTACCTCGTAGGGATGCAGCTGTTTTATTTGGTTTTCTATCTCTGCATAGTTCAGCGTTAAACATTTTATCTGCAGGTTGAACTCTGTCTCTTCACATATCTCACCTTGCCACTCATATATTGAGGTAACAGGGGCTGATACCTGTATACAAGTAGCTAGCTTACTTCCCACTAATACTTGAGCGATTTGAGTCGCCAGTTCAGAGGTTGGGCAGCTGGTCGTGACCAGTAGAAGCTCATCTTGCATAGTGTGATTATCTCATCTGTTTTTTAGCTTATATGATTAAAACTGGTTTAAGCTAAAGTCGCTAAACTGAACATATTCTAATTTGAAAACTACTTTACGCGTTTTCATATTTTCTTGCATTAAGGCATCACTAAAATAGTGAGCTTATCCCTATCTTCAGTACTGGGAAAAGAGCTGAAGGAGACGCTTTACTTGAAAATAGACCCGTAAACCCCCATTTAGTTTTCATATTGGGTACAATTGTTTTTTCTCTGCCAGATTTTGTGAGGTCGATGTGTTTTTTGTTTTTATAGTCATCTTTATTTTGGTTCCTGTCGTTGAACTCAATGTCCTCATTAAAGTTGGTGAGTCTTTAGGTAGCTGGACCACTGTTGGTTTGGTTTTTTTCACGGCGATTGTTGGTGTATCGTTAGTGCGCAGTCAAGGCATTAGCACCTTGATGCAGGTTCAGCAGAAGCTGGCTCGTGGCGAAGCGCCTGGTCAGGAGATAGTTGAAGGTATGATGTTGGCTGTGGCCGGATTACTGCTTTTGATCCCTGGGTTTGTGACCGACTTTATCGGTCTAGTCTTGCTGACGCCATTTACCCGTATCCCTGTTGCTGGTTTTCTTTATAAGCGCATGCAAGTCAAAGTGGCTGCTAATGGTGGTTTTCAGGGCGGTTTTGGTCCTGGTGGCTTTTCACAGGGTGGCAGTCCTTTTGGTAACGATCCATTTAAGCGAGATAGTCAAAACCCTGAAGGTGGTGATACCTTTGATGGTGATTTTGAGCACAAGCGCGATCCAAATGAACATAGGGTTGAGCATAAAGAGGATAGCAAAGAAGATCCTAAGAGTTAGATTAAAAAAGAGGGAGGTCAACTTCCCTCCCTCTTAACAGTTAGTCCTTATTATCCATTTTTGGATTTTTCGGGTAAAACCACTCCTCTTTACTGTCGATGTGACTAAACCTACGGGTATTCTTGTATGGCAGTTTCATAAAGCCTGATACACCTTTGCCCTGTATCTTATCCACATGACTCAATATTCTGTCCAGGCTGGCTCTGAATGCCGCCTGCTTCCTTGGGTTAAGCAGCCTTAAGTAACTGTGTACCTTCATATGTTTTGGTAGCACTTCAAAAATGATACATCCTGTATGATGGATCTTATTGATCCAACTCAGTTCAGTCATGATCTCACTGGGAAGCTCAAGGTTTTCATCGGGATCTCGTCCATCTTCAAAATAGGAGTGTAGGCGAGATTTATCTTCCAAAGAGGGGACTCTACCAACTTCGAAGGGGAGCTGTTGATTGGGGTCGATTAAGAAGGGTTTATCAGTATCATCACGCTCTAAATGTAAGGTGTCACGCGCGTTAAAAAAGCAGGCTTTAAACACCCCTATACGTTTGATCCCTCTGGCAAGAGTGACCATATTATTCACGGCTAAAATAAGAGGCTCTCGCTCCTCACGACTGTAGAGTGCTAGATTTGAATCGATAAACACCCCTGTTTCTTGCCAATGGATCGCTAGCCCTCCGACGATAGAGTACTGACTTAATCGACCTACGGCAGCAATAAAGCCCTTCTCTGTGTCTCCCATACCAGCCATAAAGTTGCGGTAATACTTTTCCAGCTGCAGATCGTCCATTTTTTCAATGGGATCTTCGCCAGTGTGCTCCTTAAGGAAGGATTTACGAGAGCTATAGATCACGGTCTCAACGTCACGCTCGCGGGTCAACTCCCAAACAGGAATATCCTCTATTAAGGGAGGTTTATTTAAAACTGGTAGATGCATCCTATGACTGTGGAGCATGCTTTTAAGGAAGTAATCACCTGCGAGTTGTCGCTGTTTCGGATTGTCGCTAAGCATACCGTCAAGAGTTCTAGCCAGTTCTACCGGTAGCCCTATGCTGGTGGGTTTTATCACCTTGCTGCCAAAACGACTCGCTTGACCTGAAGCGATGGCATATAGGGTGGCTGCAGCACCTTGCTCATCGAATCGAGTGCTGGATAGCTCACCGTTAAGTTGCTCCTCTCCGATAAAATAAACATCACCCATTCTCGCATTGGTGTGTTGATGGTCGCTGGAGAGTAGATCCATCACGTTGCCATTAACAGGCTCCCCCTTTGCATCGCGTTGAGCGAATACCGCTGAGCCCCAGTCGATAAGTGAGAGGTGATCTGTTTCTACATCGTAAACCAGATTAGAGGGTTTGATATCCCCATGGACTAAAGGGCGACCATGGTGCAGATACTGTAAGATATTGGCCAGTTGCCTAGCAATACTCATCACCATATGGGCGGGAAGCGCGCCTCTTTTTAAACATAGCTGCTCGAGATCTTCGCCGGGTGCGCGTGCCATAACTAAGATCCCCTGTTTGCCTCCATGGGCAAACTTAATCACCGGAGGCACGTTAGGGTGTATTACCTGAGATAGCATGAAGGCTTCCTCTTCGAGGCGATCTTGTACATGCTGGGGTAATGTGACCCGTGAGAACTTAAAGACATGGGCTTCACCATTGGGATCAGTGCCTGAAAATACAAATCCGTAAGCGCCTTTACCGACTAAGTCCAGATCGACATAACCCAGTTTTGCTAGTTGCTGCTTACAGAGTCGAATCCAGGCTCTATGTTTGCGGGCATCGTTAGCTTTGAGCAGGTAGATAGATTGCTCTTCTGAGATGTAGAAATGTTGCAGTTGTGGCTCAGGTTTCTTTGTTGAAGATTGAGTGGTTGAATGAGTCTGCTTAGCGGGGTAATGGGAATTCGGCATATTTGACTATCTACACTCGTGTTAGGGACGCAAGTCCATTAAATCAATAAGCTGAGCCTATGCCAATCCATTTCGATAAAACTCTGCCGTAACTTTCTAAGTCTTTATACTTGAACCGCATTTTTATCGTGAATTATATTTAAATAAAAACTGAATCTAGCTATGGGGTTAGAGTAAATATCCCTCTCTATCGAACCTTTTCGGAACACACCTTGACCTACATCAATTCAGTAACAAACTTTGGCAGGTAATCTCTTAGTCAGATACTAATATAACGATAAATACTTCGTTAGATCTCTGAATTTAAAGTAAAGGAGGGCATATGACAGAAGTAGATAAAGCCCTATTAATTGAGCTACTTGATTATCCAAGAAAACGCATTATTCAATCTATGGAGTTGAAATTTTGCCCCCACGCAGGTTTTTTTAATACTAGCGATGAGCAGTGTCTTAATTGCCATCAGGGGATGGAATGTGTGTGGATGAATCACAACGATGAATTAGTTGCAGTGGAGGAGAAGTCGGTCGCTGAGCTTAAACAACAACTCCTGATCGCTGTCGATTTTATCGATTCGAGTCTGACACCGCATCATCTCTCGAGAAGAAACTGTAGCTGTGAAAACTGTGTTTGGCTGAGGAAAACGCAAAAAGTCTTAGCCATCGAATAACCGCTTTTAAGTAAGTTGGTAAACAAGGAGGGTACTAACCAGTAGAGAAGCACTTTGCTTCCAAGATCTGTTCCTATAGAGTAGCGGGATATAAACCGATACCAATCAGTATGAGACAGCGAGGCGCTTTCTCTAGGATACTTTAACAGGACAGATGTATGGAACCCGATTTTTGGCACAGTAAGTGGAATGCAGAGCAGATAGGTTTTCATTTAAGTGAAGTGAACCCTTTGCTGATTAAGCACTGGTCCATGCTTGATTTAGCGCAGGATTGTCAGGTATTTGTTCCACTATGCGGTAAAAGTTTGGATCTTTGTTACCTGGCTGAGTTAGGTCATAAAGTGGTGGGCTGCGAGCTTAATCAAACAGCTGTAGAGCAGTTTTTTGCTGAGAACAGTTTCGCTTATTTGATGACACCTGCTAATGAATCCATTAGTGAGCTTAATCGATTTGATGCCAGAGACATTACACTCTACCAAGGAGATCTCTTCTCTTTGACGTCCGAAGAGCTATCTGGAGTGGATGCTTTTTATGATAGAGCCGCTTTGATTGCTTGGCCAGAGGCGATGCGCTTAGCTTATGTTGAAAAGCTTACTGAACTACTGCCCCCAAAAAGTGTGGGTCTACTTGTTACTTTAGATTACCCGCAAGAAGCGTTAAAAGGGCCTCCTTTTGCTGTTTCTAATGATTGGGTAATGGCTAACATGGCGGATGATTTCGAGCTTGAGCTCCTTAGTTGTGAAGATGTGTTAAACGAGAACCCACGTTTTATAAATAAACAGGTACCTTGGCTAACAGAGTCCGTTTATCAGCTCAAAAGAAGAGGCTAGATTTCTCTATCTAACAGCCTCTTTACAGGCGTAGAAGCGACCATTTGGTCGCTATCTATCAACTTGTACGTTATATCATTTAAGTCAATAGCATCAGAAGTTGTAACGTGCACCAATGGTGAAAATGTTATCGTCTTCTAAGCTCACTTTGCCCGCTAATGTATTATGGTCACCCTCATACATGGCATAGTGGCCATAAATTAGTGTCGATTTAGCGAGCTTATAATCAGCACCAAGGGTGATAACCTGCACATCTATATCTGTTCCTCTGACGCCAGCTGTAATGTTCTTGTAGTATTTACCGAAACCCGCCTCATCCTTACCGTATTCAGCTTTAAGGTTAATGCCGTTTAGGTTGTATGCCAGGTTTACGAAATAAGAGTTACCTTCTTGAGTTGAGTCAGTTTGGCTTTCAGTATTTTGAAATAGACCACCGATTTTGAAATCACCAAGTTTGACTTGAGCAACACCCCGATACGCATCTATACCACCGATAGTATTGTATGCGGCTGCCAGGTAGTAGTTTTGGCTTTTCAACTTCTTATCACCCATAATGGCATTTATTGCGTATTGAGTTTCATCAATAACATTACCATTGGCGTCACGTTGGTTGTCCTCCATCAGATAAGTTGCGTTAATGGATACTAGGTTGGCAATTTTTGGTGAGTAGTACCAGATCCCATCGGCAGAGCGAGTTTGCCCACCGACTAAACGATCAATATCAGCATTTGAGTTACCAAATAGATCGATACCACCTTCAGATTGTTTAAATACCGTGTCGTTACGACCAATCAGTAAGGTACCCGCTACTGTTTTTAGGCCTAGGTAGGTATTTCTAGCCTTGAAGACATCTTTATTGGTTGAGGTGTTTTCTACTTGAAACTCCATCTGGTAGATAACATCGAAACCCTTAGTTAATGTTTCACTGCCTTTTACACCGACATGGGAGAAGTTATTTTCAATCACAGTGCCATCTTTCTTCTCTTGTGTTGTTGCGCCAGTATCTGAGTTGGTCACAGCAAGGTCGAGTCGACCATAGAAGTTAGGTCCATCGGCTAGCGCGCCGAATGAGGTTAATGTGAAAATTGAGGCAAGCGTGGTAGAGATTAATGTCTTGTTCATTTCTATATTCCCTTGAACTGAGTGTTAACTATTATTTTTATTTTGCTCCACCCATATTACTCAGTTGATTATTTTCAGTTTCGCATCAATAAATCGAGTATTTACGCTTTATATTGATGCTATATGGAATAACCTGCATGGAGCATGAGTGATAAAGGCAAATAATAGGCCAAGGTATTGTCTTTTAGTTAAAGTATTGCTTATTAAAGAGATACTTTAATTTAAGAAAGAGGTAAGAATTTATATGAGTGAGATTTGACTCAAGACAGTGAAGAGGATGTGTGGTTATTCACCCATTTATATTGGGACTCTTTAAGCGTTGAGTAGAAAATAGAAAGGCGACCAAAGGCCGCCTTTAAATCTTATATCAGAAAACCTAGCTATAGACAGGCTCTTCTGAAATAAAGATTAGAAGTTGTAACGTACACCAACAGTGAATACGTTGTCATCTTCTAGGTTAACTTTACCAGCTGCGGTTTTGTGGTCGCCTTCATACATAGCGTAGTGACCGTAAACCATAGTTGATTTAGATACCTTGTAGTCAGCACCGACAGTGATTGACTGAACGTTTACGTCAGTACCTTCTACATCAGTGATGTTTTTGTAGTACTTACCGAAACCAGCTTCATCTTTACCGTATTCAGCTTTTAGGTTAACGCCGTTTAGGTTGTATGCCACGTTTACGAAGTAAGAGTTACCTTCTTGAGTTGAGTCAGTTTGGCTTTCAGTATTCTGGAATAGACCACCGATTTTGAAATCACCAAGTTTGACTTGAGCAACACCACGGTAAGCATCAATACCGCCTACAGTGTTGTATGCTGCAGCTACATAGTAGTTTTGTGCTTTAAGCTTCTTGTCACCGATAGTTGCACTTAGTGCATATTGGTTTTCGTCGATTCGGTTGCCCGCTTTATCTGTCTGGTTATCTTCCATCAGGTAAGTTGCGTTTAACGTGACTAGATCGGCGATCTTTGGTGAGTAGTACCAGATACCGTCTGAAGAACGTGTTTGACCACCAACTAGACGATCGATATCGGCGTTAGTGTTACCGAAAATATCTACGCCACCTTCTGCTTGCTTAAATACTGTATCGTTACGACCAACAAGTACGGTACCAGCTGAAGATTTAAGACCTAGGAAAGTGTTACGAGCCTTAAATACGTCACCAGAGCCAGAAGTGTTCTCTACTTGGAACTCCATCTGGTAGATCACATCGATGTTGCTAGTTAGGCTTTCGCTGCCCTTAACACCCACGTGTGAGAAGTTGTTTTCTAGGTATGTACCGCTTTCGCCATTTTCTGCACCGTTAGTACCACTTTGAAGTGTGCTGCTCTTATCAGAGTTAGTCACAGAAAGATCTAGACGACCATAGAAGTTAGGACCATCGGCTAGCGCGCCGAATGAAGCCAGTGTAAGTACAGATGCTACTGATGCAGAGATTAGTGTTTTTTTCATGTTTTACGTGCTCCCAAGAACCTAAGTTCTTCTCCATTTTTTAATGGTTATTTATGGTTTAGACTTGTTGCAAGCATCCAACCTTGTAACAAACATGAGGCCGAAGTTTACAGATTTATGTCAATAAGATTGTGGACTAGATCAAACTTTTACCTTCTGTGGCCGCTTAGCTCCTGTTTTTGTGACAGATTCACATTCAGCGTTTAAAAACCGGGTATGCTGGTTTGTGTCATTTTTATTACATAAGCAATTGCTAAAATTGTAGCAGTGATGCGACAACTTTGCGTATCAGCTGGATAGAATCATGATTGAGATGTTTAGCTATATATCTGAATAAACAGATTGTTATTGGTATAAATTGTTGTGACTAAGACAGCATCTATCAATTTATTGAGCTGGATTCTGGCATAAGTGAGGAACTTTATTTTGTGACTAGAGTCACGAAATGATGATTGTACGTGATCTTTATTACCTTGTTTTACAAGGGGTTTACCTTCTTGTTTCAAAGGTGGGTAAAAGAAATTACATTCGTTGTGATTGTTTGCTTTTTGCGAGCGGGCTTAACAGGTGTGTAATTTGGCGCCAGCAAAACAAGTTTTAGTTATTAAGATTGAAATAAGATAAAATTGCTCAACTTTTATGTTTGCTGACTTTCACCGCGCTATAAAGTGGGGCGGGATTAGGCCGTTAGAATATTGTTTTTGGAGTTTGTGTTGGAAGAGATGGTGCTTTCTGAAGCCTATATTAATCGTTTTGCTGGTATTGGTCGTTTATATGGTCAAAAGGCTCTGAAGCGGTTTTCTCAATCTCATGTTGCTGTTGTTGGCATAGGTGGTGTGGGAACTTGGGTTGCTGAGTCTCTAGCCAGAAGTGGAATTGGTGAGGTCACCTTGATTGATCTCGATGATATCTGTGTGACAAATACTAACCGTCAAATCCATGCCCTAAAAGAGACAATAGGCGAGTCTAAAGTTGAGGTGATGGCTGAGCGTATTTTACAGATCAACCCAGATTGTAAGGTTAATCAGGTTGAAGACTTCATTACGCCAGAAAACCTAGGTGACTACTTCATGGGTAGAAAACGGGAAGGGAATTTAGATTTTGTGATCGATTGTATCGATGCAGTCAAACCTAAAGCGGCTTTGATCGCTTGGTGCAAGCGACAGAAGCTGCCTATTGTTACCGTTGGTGGTGCTGGTGGACAGGTTGATCCAACCCAAGTTCAGGTTACCGACCTTGCTAAAACTTACCAAGATCCTCTGTTGGCAAAAGTACGTAATATATTGAGGCGTGAGTATAATTTTTCTAAAAATCTACAGCGACGTTTTAGCATTGAAGCGGTTTTTTCAACTGAGCAACTGGTCTACCCTCAGGCCGATGGCAGTGTATGTAATACTAAAGCCGACGCCGAAGGAAGTATGCGAATGGACTGTGCTTCTGGTTTCGGTGCTGTAACCGTTGTTACTGGTACTTTCGGTTTTATTGCCGCCAGTAGAGTGTTGATTAAGTTAGCTAAAAAGGCTGATTGATAATTAACACCAATCAAAATAATAGCGTAATTTGTTGTTTAGGTTACGCTTGGTTATTTGCTCCTCTATTTAAGATATTCCCTTAGTCCTTTTTATCCTGATCACACTTCAAATCCTGTAAACTTTGATTTAGGTCTAATGATTGTAATGACTGCCTTGTTAGAATCTGGCCACTTTTTATTTTAGGTCACCCCGTTATGAGACAAGCATTATTAACGCGTTTTCTACGTTATATAAAGATTGATACTCAATCTAAGGCTAGTAATACTCGCTCTCCGAGCAGTGATTCGCAGCTTGAGTTTGCAGGTATTTTAAAGCAGGAGCTTGAGCAACTTGGGTTTGAACGCGTTGAATTAAGCGGTTTAGGTTATTTGACTGCGAGTGTTCCAAAAACAGTTGATGGCGTGCCCTGTATTGGTTTTATCGCTCATCTTGATACGGCTCCCGACTTCAGCGGGGCTAATATCACCCCTCAAATTATTGAAGACTACGATGGGGAAGATATTCTGCTAGGTGACAGTGATCTACTGAGTACTGAGCAGTTTCCAAGTCTGCTTAATTATGTTGGTCAAACCCTTATCACTACAGATGGAACCACTTTGTTAGGTGGGGATGATAAGGCTGGGATCGCCGAAATTATTACAGCCTTAGCTCATCTTATTGAGCATCCAGAGATCCCTCACGGAGAGATTCGACTCTGTTTTACACCAGATGAAGAGATAGGCAGAGGAGCCGATCACTTTGATGTCTCAGGTTTTGGTGCACAGTGGGCATATACCATAGATGGTGGGGAGTTAGGGGAGCTTGAGTACGAGAACTTTAATGCGGCAACGGCAGTTATCCGAGCTAAAGGGAATAACTGTCACCCTGGGACAGCCTATGGTGTGATGGTGAATGCGCAGACCATGGCGGCGCGTTTTCACGCTAAAATGCCTCTGCAAGATACACCGGAAGGCAGTAAAGATTATGATGGTTTCTTTCATCTTGTGAATATGCAAGGACAAACAGAGGAAGCTGAATTAACTTACCTTATTCGGGATTTCGATATCGATATTTTCGAACAAAGAAAGCGCTGGCTAACAGAGCGGGTAAATAGTTATAACGCCGATCTGGTGGTGGGCAGCTTAGAGATTGAGATAACAGACAGTTATTTTAATATGAAGGAGCAGATTATCCCTCACCCGCATGTTGTCGATATTGCTAAAGAGGCGATAACGTCTCAAGGGATCACGCCGCTAGTTAAACCAATCAGAGGCGGTACCGATGGGGCTAGGCTCTCCTATATGGATCTACCTTGTCCGAACATCTTTACCGGTGGGCATAACTTTCATGGGAAGCATGAATATATCTGTGTCGAATCCATGGAGAAGGCGGTTGGGGTTATCTTAGCTATCTGCACATTAACGTGTGAAAAGTATTTGAATCGTTAGTCATCTTGTTTAGCCCTACTTCATACAGATAAGTAGGGCTTGTGTTAGGTATTAATCTAAGTTTTCGAAAAAGATATCTGAGTCAACTTGCTCCTCCTCTCCCGCATCGACGGGGAAGTCGATATGAAAGCAGGCTCCGCCTAATTCCGAGTTCTTAACCAATTTAATGCCGCCTTTGAGCAGAGTGGTCGCATTAAAGGCTGCGGACAGGCCTAAGCCAGTTCCCCCCTTATGTCGTGATGTGGTAAAGAAAGGCTCAAAAATACGAGTGGCGTCCTCTTCATTGATACCAGAACCATTGTCCTGAATAAAGATATTAAGCTGCTGTTCATCGAGTTGAGCCTTAATATTAATCACAGGAGTATCAACATGCTTAAAGGCGTGTGAGTAAGCATTAGAAAGCACATTGGTGATGATCTGCTTCAGCAGATTATGGTTTGTTTTAATACAGAGAGCCGGGTTTAGATCCAGTTGGAGTTCTACCTTAATTTCAGGGAACAGCACCTTGACTGATTCATGACTATCTACCAGCTCTTGTTGGAGGTTAAAGCTGCGTTTCTCCTCTTGGCTCTGTTGAGCCGCCACTGTTTTGAATTTTTGAATGAGGCTGCTAGCACGGGTAATGTTGTTGACAATGAGCTCACAACTTACCTGATGCTCCTCTAGAATAGAGTTTAGCTCCTCTAAGGTGGCATGTTCGCTGTGAATGACCTTTATCAGTTCATCGATATGGTTTAGTTGCGAGCTGGCCGCCGTTAAACATATCCCTATGGGAGTGTTTATCTCATGGGCAACTCCTGAGACTAAGCCGCCGAGCGCCGCCATCTTCTCCTGCTCAACTAACACCTCTTGTGCGCGTTTTAAAACTAAAACCGATTGCTCAAGTTCCTGAGTTTTTTCTTTAACTTGACTGGAAAGCTCCTCTTTATAGCTGGTTTCTAGTGCTAATAACCTTTCTCTATCTGTGAGAGCATCTTGCAGCTCCTGTTTAGAGCGCTTGATATCGGAGAAGGAGGCCCTTAACTGTTGCTGCATGGTGTTAATAGCGAGGGAAACTTGACGAAACTCATCATTTTTATTTTCGTTTTGCTCGAAACTTAACGGCTGGAAAGGGGAGTCAAGGTCGATATTTTGACAGTACTGGCTTAAACGGTGCAGATGACGAGTAACCATATACCAGATGAGGAAGAGTATAAATCCAGCGACAATAGAGGTTTTTATTGCGTTCGTTAGTAAGATAATAATGGCGCGATCTAACAGCTTGTCATACACAGCTTTGAGATCTGCTTGGATAAGAAGAGTGCCTACGGGGATCTGTTCGTTTCCAGATTGGTATGAGAGCTCAAAAACTCTCTCTATGGTATTTTCTAGTGATGGCTCTCCTTCAATCCATTCTTGACCGCTATCATCATTGATTGAGATATAGGTGATATCGGGGAGCTGAATAAGGCCATGAAGTTGAGTGTTGATAAGACGCTCATCTATCACCCAGATGCTAGCCGCTAACACATCTAGGTTTACTTTCTCTATGTTATCAAATTGTCGGCCGATCCTATCGACATCGCTTTTATAGTCACTTACGAGTTGAAAGCCAGTTGTTAATATGGTGATTAACGAGCTAAAAATTATAATTGATAGCGTTAGCTTAAAACCCATAGGGCTATGAATCAGCTGGCTAGTGAATGTCTGCATTAATCCTTTTCTTGCGCTTTGAAAGAGATCTCTTAGCTCAATATTTCACAACTGCTTAGAATGTGCGAATTTTTATTGTTATAAGCATAGACGGATAATTAGCTTAACGTTGCTTTCAATCCGTTATAAACAAATAAAAAAGTAGAAATATTGCCAATCTTATATCAGTTGATTTTTATGGCACTAATATTGCTTGGATTTAGGCCTGTTCAGTTTATTGACACTAGGTCTGTATATGCAGGTACTTAAATCTAAAAATGTTAAGCAATTAAGCTCTAAACAGTTGAGCTTTAATCTAATGTTATGGTTGGCGATAGTGAGTGGTGCGCTTCTTTTTATGCCAGAATCTCTATTGCAGATGTTAAATCTCGATACTGCTGTGACGGCTAATGCACACTTTATTGGTTTAGGGCTCATTATCGGTGTTGCATACCTGCTAACTCAGGTATTGAACTACTTTCTTGATGAAGCAATTACATACCTTAAAGGTAAACGTATCATTGAAGTGATTGAAGAGAAAGTGAGATTATTAGATCCAGCAGAACGTGCGCTATTAAGGGAGTTTTTTCTTCAAGGCGAGACCATATTAACCTTACCTCAAGGTGAGCCTGCAGTTAAAAGCCTCTTGGCAGCGAATATCATTGAAAGTTTAGGTAATCAGAAGCATTACGCCATCCAAGGTCCTACTGCAGACTATAAGATCTCTATGCGGGCTAGAACCTACCTGAATCGCCAGGTATTAAGACTGCCAGTGGGCGAGCCTAGTCAGGAGGAGATGCAAAACTTGATAAAGGCCAGACCTACTTTTGCAAATAATATGGTTAGCCCGCGTAAGCATGCAGCTTAATATTGATTAAGTTCTGAAATAAAACAGGCATAAAAATAGGGGCTCTTGTTAATTGCAGAGCCCCTTTGCATTAGAAAAAGCGAATTGGCTACGCTTTTTCACCGAAAACTTATTCAGGCTTGGACTTTTGAATAAACATCCACATCAAATATGACATTATCCCTATAGTGCAGAAGATAACTATCATAGATAGAAGCCCTATCGGATTACCAAACATTAGATCTAGCCAGAAAGCCATGGTGAAGTCCTCTTTCAAAATATTCGCTTTTCTCTAAATTAGCTTTGTTTAAGCCTGTGTAAGCTGATCTCGATCAATAAAATCGGTGGGATCGTTAATGGCTTGGGTGGTTATTGCTAAAAGTTTGAACTTGATCGTGTTTGAGTTGTTACAGATAGCTGATGTTAGCGTTTTGCTTTTTAGGTATGCCAAATAAGCATTGAGCTTATGTTATAAGCAAACGGCAAGTGATAAGAGTGAAAAGTACTCAGTTAGTATATTTATGGCTTTTAAAGGCTTGCCATTATCGGCGGCAAAGGTATAATCGCCATCACTTACTGAGCTCCTCAGGATATTAGTAAGTCTATTTAATGATGCCGGTGTGGTGGAATTGGTAGACACGACGGATTCAAAATCCGTTGCTTTCGAGCGTGACGGTTCAAGTCCGTCCTCCGGTACCAATTAAAATAGAAAAACCTGCCCTCGAGCAGGTTTTTTTATGTCTGAATGATGGTCAATTTTTTCTATTTCTCCTCTCCCTCGTATTGGGTTTTCCCTGTCTTATCGAAATGTTGTTCGAATGTCCGTGATTGGTGTCATCTTTGTTTTAAAAGTCAGACACAAACATTCGGGAAGCGAGATGTTTGTGTCTACCTAGGACAAAGCTTGTTGTTATCAGTTGGTTGGGAGTTTCACTCTGTAAACTAAGCGATAAAACACGGGGACAGCGATCAATGTAAGAACAGTAGCGAAGCCGAGACCGAACATGATGGTGACCGCCATGGGACGGAAAAATACATCAGGGAGCAGTGGTAGCAAACCCAGTATGGTGGTGATGGCTGCCATACACACAGGTCTAACACGGCTCACCGCCGCATCGACAACAGCTTGATAGGCGTCTTTACCCTCTTTGAGCTCAATATTGATCTGATCGACTAAGACGATGCCGTTTTTAATCAACATACCTGTCAGGCTAAGGAATCCCAACAGTGCCATAAATCCAAACGGTGTATTGAGAGCCAGCAGCCCTGCTGTGCCACCGATAATCGCCAATGGGACTGTCATCCAGACAATTAATGAGTCTTTGACTGAATTAAACAGCAATATGGTGACTAAGAACATAAACAGATAGCCCATAGGCAGGGAGCTGAACAGAGATGCTTGGGCATCGCCTGAAGACTCATATTCACCTCCCCATTCCAGAGAGTATCCCTTTGGAAGCTCTATCTGCTCAATCAGAGGCTGGATCCTTGCTTGTAAGCTAGCAGCGGTCTCATCTCCAAGAGGATCGGGATCTGCTGCTACCGTTAACATACGCTTCCTGTTTTTACGCACTATGATGGGATCTTCCCAGGCCATGGTGTAGCCTAGTGTGACCTGTTGCAGAGGTACATACTGCTGCAGCGACGGGCTCCAGATCTTAATCCCCTCGATAGTATTCACATCGACTCTCTCCTCTTGAGGTAGCCTAGCAACGATGGGCATTAGCAAGGTACCATCCCGGTATAGTCCCACTGAGCGTCCGGAAAAGGTCATCTCTAGTAGGTTATCGACATCTTGCTTAGTTATACCGTAACGTCTGGCTTGGCTCTCGTTAAATTGAGGCTCAATTAACTTAGTACGCTCACGCCAGTCATGACGAATATTAACAGCTTGAGGGTCGGCTTTGATCACGGCGGTATATTGCGCCGCTATGGTGCGTAAAACTTGTGGATCTGAACCAATAATTCTCGCTTCAATTTTAGATCCCGCTGATGGACCTAACTCCACTCGTTTGAGCTTGTATTGAAGCTCAGGATGGTTCTTGTTCATTTCAGTTCGTATCTTTTCCATATTAGGTAAGACACTTTGATAACTGTCTGTGCGGATAATAAGCTCACCGTAGGCCGAGTAACTTTTTTCCGGCGTATAGGTCAGCATAAATCGCTGATTACCAGCCCCTGCGCTGGTGGTGACATACTCGATATCATCTTGCTGCAGCATCCAGTTTTCCAGCTCAGCCAGCTTCTCCGATGTCGCATGGATATCTGTGCCTTCCGGCATCCAGATATCGACAATAAACATTGGAGTGGTGGAGGAGGGGAAGAAGGCTTGCTTGATAAAACTAAAGCCATAGATTGAGCTGACTAATGCGATAACGAGCACTGCACAGGTGAGATAAGCCCGGCGAATGCAGAATTCTAAAAAGCGCTTATAGATGACAAATATGACACCTTGATAGGGATCGTATTCCTTATCATTATCGCTTGCTGGCTCCTCTTTGAAAAATAGGTTGGCGAAAAATGGCGTCAGAGTGATGGCGGTAAACCAGCTCATCATGAGTGAGATTAATAGCACGGAGAACAAGGTGCCACAGTACTCACCGGTGGCATCATCCGATAGACCAATAGGCGCAAAAGCTGTGACGGCTATTACGGTAGCGCCCAGAAGAGGCCAACGTGTTTGGGTAACAATATCTGAAGCGGCTTCTAAGCGTGTTCTGCCTTTTTTAAGCCCGACTAAGATACCTTCGACGACCACAATGGCGTTATCCACCAGCATTCCTAATGCGATCACTAGAGCCCCAAGGGAGATCCTCTGCAGGTCAATATTGAAATACCGCATAAAGATAAAGGTGGCCAATACGGTTAGAAGTAGAATCAAACCGATCAATAGGCCAGATCTTAAGCCCATAAATAGCAGAAGCACTAGGATAACGATCGCAACGGCTTCACCTAGACTGACGACAAAGCCTTGTACTGAGCCATCGACCTCAGTAGGTTGATTGTAAACTCGGCCAATATCGATACCTATGGGTTGAAACTCTCTTAGCTCATCTAGCCTTCGATCGACACTTTTTCCTATCTCAACAACGTTGACTCCATTTGCAAAGGAGATCCCTAGATTGAGTGCTAGTCTGTTGTTGTAGGTCACCAGATTAGAGGGAACCTCTTGATAATCTCTCTTAATATCAGCGACATCTCTTAAGTATATTAACCCCTCAGTACCTGAGTTGTTGATGATAAGGTTGCCAAGTTCCTGTACCGACTGGAACTCACCAGTGGTTTGGATATGGATATATTCGCTGCCAATGCGGACAGCGCCAGCATTGGTGACGGTATTTTGGGTTTCGAGTAACTGAAACAGCGTTTGGGGAGAGATCCCTAAGTTACTGAGCCGCTGCATTGAAATTTCGATAAAGACCTGTTCCTGTTGAACGCCTGAGACCTGTACTTTGCCCACTCCATCAACGAGCTCAAGCTCTCGTCTTAGGTAGTCAACATAATCTTTGAGTTCTGAGTAAGCGTAACCATCACCAGTAACGGCAAGTAGAACACCATAAACATCACCAAAATCATCTAAGACCTGAGGCGTATTGACCCCAGGTGGTAGAGTCTCTTTGATGTCATTGACTTTGCGTCGCATCTCATCTTTGATCTGAGGGAGATCGTCAGGGCCATAATTGTTTTTCATGCTGACGGTTATTTGTGACAGACCTCGGCTGGAGATCGATTGCACCTTGTCGACATAGACCAACTGCTGAACTGCTTTTTCTAGAGGATAACTCACCTCCTCTTCAACCTGTTGAGGTGTCGCCCCTGGGTAAGCGGTGACGATCATGACATCTTTAATGGTAAAAGCGGGGTCTTCCAGTCGCCCGAGTCCAAAGAAGGAGACTGTGCCACCGATAAGGAAAATCAGTGTCATCATCCAGCTTATTACGCTGTTTTTTATGAAGTATGTGGCGATATTCTGTTTCATTATCTATTTTCCTCGCCCTTGATGACAACCAGTTGTCCATCGACTAGTTTGTTGACTCCAGAGGTTACCAAGCGCTCGCCTTTAACGATCCCGTTGATGACCCTAATGCCTGTCGGTGTCAGCTTTTCTACCTCTATTTTCTGTTTATGGACTCTATTATCGTCATCCAAGATCCAGACATACTGCTCGTTGGCATCGAGGGGATCGCCATCGGCATTAAATACTGCCTCGATAGGGATCTCCATCGCTCCTGCGTTGTAGGCAAGTAAACCTTCCCCGCTAGCATTCACATCGACGCTCATGCCATCAAGAATGATCCTGTCTTTGGGCATTGGCATGGTTAAGGTCACCAAAAATGCACCTGATGTTGGATCTGGTTCTACGGTAAACTCCTTCATTTTCAAACGGTACTCTTTACCATCATCGAGTACGACACGGGGATCGACCTCTGCTAGTGTCTCTTCTGACTCTCTGTTACTGTGATTGACGTAAAGTATGTCTGCAGCCTGAATTTTGATATCTACATCGGAGACATTGTGAATATTCATGATGCTTTGGCCTACACCAACAACTTCGAAAGCCAAGGCTGGAACTCGAGATACAACACCGTCGAATGGAGCCAATAGTTTGGTATAGCTTAATTTGAGGGCGGCGAGGTCATGATCTGCTTTGGCGATATCTCGCTGAGCTTTAAGCTCATCATATTGTGACTGTGCCAATGATCCTGTTTTGACTAATTTAGCGGCGCGGCTGAATTGACTTTGAGCTAGTTTATAACGGGTTTTTGCATCATCGAGTGAGAGTTGGTAATCGGTTGTGTCTAAGGATGCCAGCACCTGATCTTTTTTAACCATATCACCAGGTTTGACGTTAATTTGGGTTATCTCCCCAGAGACTCTAAAGGCCAGTTCAGATCTATCTGCAGCAGCCGCAACGGCGGGGAATTGCATTCGTGGTGATGGGGCGACTTCGTTGATTGTCATCACTGTGACAACCGGGTCGGCAATTGTGTTGAGCTTCTGCTGATTGTTACAAGCGGAAAGTAGCAAGCTTGCAAAGAGCAGTTTGAGTGTAAGATATTGAGGATGTTTCATAGTCCACGCTCCTTAACCCAAGGGGTGACTTTATCGCCTTCATTTAGATATTCAACACCTGAAAGTACAATCACATCACCATCTTGTAATCCTCCCACCAAGCGATCGTCATTCAGAGTGATTAAAGATTCACTAATTCGCCCATCTTCACCTACTTGCCATACTTTATGCAGTTCAGGCTCGCTTTTGAGTAGGGCTGATTTAGGAATGAGGGAGCTAACTGCTGCCTTTATAGGCACGGTAACGGTTGTGGACATGCCTGGGAGGACATTGACGTTTTCAGGTCGCTTTAGTGTGAGTGTGACCTTATAACTACCGGTTTTTCGATCGGCTTCGGTATCTATCTGTTTGAGCATGGCGCTGAAGGTTTTATCTGGATAGGTATCAAAAACGATATCGGCAATGGCTGTTTGTTGCTTTCGATTGATCTGCCCGGCTAGTCGCTCTGGTAGTTGGAAAGAGACGTTGACTATGTCACTGGTTTGTATATTCATTACAGGCTCATTGGCTGCAACATACTCGTGGTTCTCTTTATGTCTTAATGAGATTGCACCGTCATAGGGAGCATGTAAGGTGGCGTAGCCAAGGTTGGCAAAGGCTTGCTCTCGGTTAGCGATCGCCTCATTGAGTTTAGATTCGGCTTGCTCATAATCTTGCTCAGAAACGACAAAATCTTTGCGTAAACCAGCAGTTCGTTCAAACTGAACCTTAGCCAGATCATAGCTGGCTTGAGCTTGGGCGAGTTGCAGTTTGAGTTCCTGTTGATCTAGTACCGCTAAGGTTTGGCCCGCTGTTACCTGCATACCGGCTTTTACCTGCATCTGTTTTAACTGCCCGGGAACTCTGAAGGTGAGCACGGCACTGTCGTCGGCGACGACCAAGGCGGGGAAGCTACGCTTTTCGGCTTCACCACTGACTGTTACCGTCATTAATTTTGCTGGTCGAGATTCTGGTGGGGGGATGTCGGGGGTTTTATCACCGCATGCTGCAATAATAACACTGCATCCGATTAAGATTGTATTTCGCATTATCATCTCTCCGGTAATGATTGGTTATATGTTTGTCAGGATAAAAGTACTTGGTGACCTTATGTTGGCCATTCCGGGGATATTAAGGGAGAGGTATCATAACGTCGCTGTGTTTGTGTGTTATTGTTTTGCCCTTTCCCTGACTTTTGGTTTTATATCCTGCTTGTTGCGATTTTTTTAACATAAATGATTTTTTTGGTTAAATCTATAGATGTTTCATTGGCATAAAACAATTTATCTATTGTGATTTTAATATTAGTAGGCTAGGAGGAGTTACTGGATAAATTTCATTAAGAGGGGATTTATGGGGAGCTGGCTTAGTGATTCTATTGCTCTATTAGCTAAATAAAACGCCCCGAAGGGCGTTACTATTATTTGGACTTAACTCTGTAATATCTGTAACGGTAAGCTCAGCATATCGTCACCGGTTCCAGCTAAGTACCAGATAATGCCAATCAAGGAGCCGACAGTTAGTAGGTACCAAATGGTAGAGAATATTTGGCCATATCTGTCTAGTGGAAGTAGGTGGCTCTGATGACGGGCCTTCCACTCAAAAACAATCTCTGCACTGCCGATTAATAGTAAGAAACCTAATAGGGCTAACCCTAAGGTGTAGCTGATGTAAACTCCAATAGCTGCGCCAGCAACACAGGCTGCTAACCCCATAATACTGTTCATGGAGAAACTTACGCTCTTTAATATATGGCCGCCATCTAATGGCAATATTGGGAGTAAGTTAAAGAGGTTGAGTAGGGCATTGAAGGCAGCTAAACCGGCAAAGAAGGGGTTATCTGTTATCCAGAAAGCCACTAAGGCTATCACTGACATTAAGAGGCCAAATGTGGGTCCCATGATGGATATCACTACATCTTGCCAACGGGTATTGATCTTTTCATCGCTGAGCGCCAGGCCTCCCATAAAGGGGATAAGGTAGATTCCTTTGGTTTTCATACCGAAATATTTCATGGCTCGAATATGGCCATATTCATGAAAAACCAGACAGGCGATAAGGGCTAGTGCAAATTGGAAAGAGAATAACCAAGAGTATGCTGCGACACTGGCTCCTGCCAGTACAACCTTAATAACTTTTGCACTTTTAAGCAGCTTAAAACCCAAGGAAGCTAGGCCTATAAGACTAAATTGACGCTTTACTTCAATGGGAGTCACAGGCGTTTGGCGCTCAATATCTTTACTGTTTCTTGTTCCTGTAGTGACAATGTTGTCGTCGACAATTAAACGATAATCGAGATTAAAAGGCTGCCATTGGAGATCGATTTCAAGATTAACAAAGATCGTTTTTACTTGCTCTGCTGATGCAATAGAGTCGGCAGATACTGCTTGAGTCGAGTCGACTTTCGCTGTTTGCGATCTGAGTTCAAATTGATGATTTTTCAGGCCTTCATTATCGACCGATGCTTGTTTAACAGATACTAGCTCACCACCCCAAAAGAGCTGCTGCCAGCCAGCCATCGAGCCCTCTAGCCTTAGCTCCTTTCCTAAACAATCGATTCTTAATAGTTCCACTATGTTCTCTTAGCATGATGTGAGTTGAGATATAGCAGGAGATTATGCATGGAATCTTAGGGGGATGCGAGCGGACACTTGTCACTGTCCGCTCTAAAAAAGGCTAATGTTTGGTTTCGTAATCAAATCTGACTTCTTTGCCTTGGTTGAAGACCATGCAAGTGCCGTGTTCACGTTGGGTACGGTTAAAGGCTTGCCCGATATGTAGTTCTACATTGGCAAAGATATGTTTATGGGCTTCAACATGGCATTCACGGTAGTAATTCTCTATTTCACCTTGAAGTTGTCCAAACTCTGCTTCTTCTCTCACGCGGCGGTTAGCAAGCTCCGCTTTTTCATCAAGCATCATCTGCACTTGTTCAACCATCATCTCATCGCCTTGCCATTCACTCTTTGGTGGAAGTTTGCGCATCCTTGCTTCGAGATCTAGGCTTGTTACGACCATAGCTTTGATGCTCTGATCTAACTCTTTTGACCTCTCCTTAAGCTCGTTTTGTCTCCTGGCACAGAATATCTCAGTTTTAGTTCCAGCTGTGGCGCCTATGGTCACGGCAATCACCGATTTATCAGCCTTAGCAATACCGCCAACCAGATCGCCTCGTCGACCATTTGGATCACTAACAATGAGTGTTTGTTTAGTCTTGGTATAGCTGTGGAGTAGCTGTTTGGTCACTAAGATCTCCCCCTCAGCCTCGAGATCTGAATATTGAATGAACTGCGCGCAGATCTGCCCCTTGGCTCTAATCTTGGTTGATAGCTCTTTCTCTTTGAGCTGCCTGCCTATAATCCCTTTACTGACAATGACGTCCCCATCAGCAATGAGTGTTGCTGAATCTGCGAAACCCATTACGGTAATATCACCAGTACTCTTTACTACCATACCTTCATGAACATCGCCTGTGACGAGAATACTGCCCTTAAAGTCGACATTTCCATAGCCGACATCAACATCCTTAATGTTCAGCACATCATCGACTTGCATACCAGTTTTTGTTTCAACAGGCTGGCCAGAAACGCTGGCGATAAGATGGTTGGGATTGCTGCTTGAAAGTTCAGTTCCATTGCCTGGGATAAGCTGGAGATCTTTACCGGGAACAGGCTCTAAAATCTCTCCATGGATATTGTAACCGCTGGTTCCCTCTGTCGCGGGGTGTTTAACTATTAGCAGATCTTGGGGATCGACCATGATGACAGAGCCTAAGTTGTGCATATCGACAGTGCCATCTTCTCTTTCTTGCGGTTGTAGTAACCTCTCTCTGGCAAGAGGGACCTTTCTCTCTATCGAAGCGTTGTCTCCATTGATGCTCTGTTTTCCTGTGGCAATAACGCATTCACAGGTTTCGCCTGCTTGCTTTCTTGATAGCTCTTTGAGTAGTGCTTGTATCTTTATTTTACTCAAGCCCATACAGACATTGCTGGCCTTTAGTGCTTGAAGAATCCCTTGAATAGTGACCTTCTCTCCACCCCAAGGTGCAGTTAGCTCCATTTTTGCCGACATCTTATCTTCGGCAATCTTGACATTTATCTGGCCATCAATACGTTCGGCTATCTTGAAAAACTGCTCGAATTGACCATCTTCCTGATCACATAGCTGATTAACCTGAGTGATCGCTTTTTCAATAATATTCTCTAATGGGTGTAGCTGATTGAATTCAGGTAGTGCCAGAAGAGCCATCACCGCGCTTTCAGAAATGGGGCCATGAGTATTGGGGATCACCTTAAATTCAACAAATTTATTATCAACACTTAATTCAATGAGTTCTGGAGCCAACATATATAATTCCGTTTGGGATGATCTGTTATTTTTATTATTTCTTTGGTTTTGAGTATAACAGTATAAAGTTTAGCCTTAGAAGGCTTAAGAAGCCGAAAAGTGATCCAATCTAACTTGTTTATTTTATAATAGAAGTGATTTTAGAAAAGAGGCAGAAAAGTCGGAGTGGTGCTGGATTTGGTCACCACTCGAAATTTTAGTTTGTTCGTCTAGTTATGCTTTATTTTATTTGAGTAAATTTTGTATTTGTTGTTTTCTGCTAGCACATTTACCTGACCAAAAAATTCGGCAATTGTGTCGCTATAGGGTAAGTGTCGATTTGCAACGATATGCCAACCTCCACCATTTTTTAGCTTTTGCACACTTTCCTTTACAAAGGTTTTCGCGATATCCGTGGTACTTTTTAATCCATCATGAAAAGGAGGGTTAGAGATAATGCCGTCAAAACGTCCTTGAGTCTGGGATAAGCCATCAGATGGGTAGACCTTAGCTGTAAAGTTATTCGCCTCGAGTGTTAATTCGCAGGATTTTAGTGCCATAGCATTGATATCCACACACTCAATCTCTAGCTCTGGTTGGGCCTTAAGCAGCGCTGCAGCAATGACACCAGCTCCACAACCAAAATCTAATACTCTTCCCGATAATCTTGGTAGGTGCGAGAGCAGTAACTTTGTTCCTTCATCGAGTCGTTTCTCACTGAATACTCCGACTAAATTACAGATGGTGAGTTCGCCTTGAGGAGTATCAAGTTGATAGCTGTTTACCCAGTCATTTAGCCGAATATTTGGTGCTTTTTGAGTGAGTTGGCTGGTAAAAAGCAGGCAATGTCTGGCGTTATCGCGTTTAAAAGGCGTGTCGAAGTAGTCTGGTATCTGTTTAACAATGGATTTCACTCCACCTTTATTCTCTCCTACAACGATTAATTCACCATCTACTTTGAGGTGTTGTCCGGCAAGGTTAAGTAAGTATCCAGCCAAGGCTTTAGCTTTGGGGTAGTAGATGATCACACTATCGAATGTTTGATCGGCGTTGGGAAGTTGATGACCAAAATGCAGTGCCAGATTAGGTGAGCTGTGCTGACTCATCACTAAGTGGTGATGAAAATCCAATGAAAGGGCCGTCACACAAGAGGCTATCTCAAGCAGTTGTTTAGGTAACAGATCGCCTTCACAGTTGAGAACTAATACATTTTGGTTGGTAAAAAGGTCGCTATTCTTAAGAATAAGTTGAGATGGATTAGTTAGCACTGACGATCACGTTTGATTAAGTTTGTCGGCAATTATATCGCAAAAATAGATAGCGATAGTAATAGATTTAAATGGATCTGTATTTCAAACGTAATTGTTACTATTTGTGTGATTTTGTGGAGGGAGAACCCAAGTGATAGCTCGCCTCATTAACTAACAGCTTTAATACAAATAATATGGTGATTGTTTGGTATAGCCTAGGTGAATACAGGGTTTACAACGAAGAGATAAATCTTTGAATCGTTTTCTCGCTGAGGGGGAGCTGAGAGTCTTATTGCCTTTTTAGAGGCTTAAGGAAGTTGAAGAGTTTTGAATATGGTTGAATGAGATAAAATCTAAAATAGTTTATGTAAATATTCAAGCGACATAGGATTTCTTTGCCTAAGCTTTAGTTGAGAGCGATTAAGTACTGGCTAAAGTATGTGTTGGTATTAGGTAAGGCCATGGAGTTTATGGCGAACGTATTAATGTAGGAGACCCTTGAATGCGCCTATTGGCTACATGGATGTTACTGTTCTACCTTTTTTGTGCTCACTCGATTGCGGCGCAAGTCATAGTGAATGATTCTGCAGTTGATTTTCCCCTTCCAGCAAAAGAGTTAAGACTCATCTTTTCTATGCAGAAAACTTATTGGCCAGATGGTAATAAGATCCATGTTTTCATCCTTCATCCAAGTTCCGAGCTACATAAAGAGTTCTGCTTCCAGCAGCTGGATATGATGCCCTATATGCTGCAAAGACGCTGGGACCGTTTGGTTTTTTCCGGTACAGGGGAGAGACCGCAAATTTTAAGATCTGAGGCTGAGATGAAACAGTTAATTTTACAAACTCCTGGTGCTATCGGTTACATCAGTAATACGGCATCAGTAGCGGGAGGTTTGTATGTCTATACCCGTTAGGTTCTTTGCTTCACTTATTTTGCTGAGTACATCGTCAATAACCTCCGCATCGGAACTGCAATTTAATGGCTTTATAGGGCAAGGAGCTATCGTTGCCGATGATACCCAGTTCATTGTGGGCAGTGATGATCATGCTTTCGATATTACTGAAGCAGCTTTTGGGGTTTCATGGAAGCCAATGGAGCACTTTAGAGTTGCCAGTGCACTTAGTTTTAGGCAGTGGGGGGAGCTCTACGATTCGAAAGTGAAGTTTGACTATCTATTCGCAGAATATACCTATCATTTTGGCGATGAAACCTTGGGGCTGCGCGGCGGTTTATTTAAAAATGAAGCAGGTTTTTACTCTAGCACTCGTGATGTGCCTTTCACTCGACCCAGTATCATGCTACCTCAGTCGATCTATAGTGATTATTTCAGAGATGCTCAACTGCACGTAGAGGGAGGCGATCTATTTGGTGTACATCAGATCTTTGATGGGACACTGGATTGGCATCTTACTTTTGGGAAAGTAGATGTTACTGAAGATTTAGAGCGCAATGTTATGGGAGGGACAGAACTTGGGGAGTTCGATTCTGAGCATTATTATGCTGCGGATATAGAGTTTCAAAATAACTATATGCGCCTAGGGATGACCTATTATGATGCAGAGGTGAGTTACGTACCGCCAATGATTGGCAATTACTTTCCGGGAGATATTCAGCTGATCAACTGGGTGTTTTCCGGACAGTTTAGATACCAGAACTTTGAGTTAACGGGTGAGTATGTAACCGGTGACAGGATCATTAATGGCCTAGTTTTTCCTGCACAGTTTGGTGAGCTTAAGGAGCCTAGTTTAGGTTACTATCTGGATTTTCGTACCTATCTCCCCCATGAGGTGGAGTTATTCATTCGATTCGATAAGCACATTGATAATACTGACGATAAAGATGGGCAGGATTATGAGAATAGTACAGGCATTCCTGCCTACTTTGCTTATTCCGATGACTGGACCATAGGAGCACGTTGGTTTCCTAGCCATGATTGGCTTTTAGCTGTGGAGTATCATCAAGTAGAGGGAGCCTCTTGGGTCACTCCTGTGGTATACCCCAACCCTTCAGTGCAGGCAAAAAATTGGTCTATGTTTGCTCTGCAAGTTTCATATCGATTCCAGTGGTAAGTTGATGACAGCGTCCGACGGTAGAACTTTTTTTGTTAGTCTAAAGTGGAAGCTTTTGGTGGCTGTCTTAATGATGTTTACCATCTTGGGAGGCATATTGGGGGCGTTTACCTTCCGTCAACTGCTCAACCAGCAGAGCTATCTTCTCGAGACTCAAAGAAATCAATTATCTCAAAACCTTGATAGCGCTATCTCTCTTACCGTCGATAATTCACTGATAGCCGCACAGCAGATAGCCTTGTTGATAAGTGAAGAGAGCAGCGTAACAACGGATATAAGCCAATATCAGAGGATGTTGGATAATCGTTGGCCTGATATTCAGCTCTATTGGGAGTTGGGTTCTATGCGTTTAATGTCTCCCTCTGGAGAGGTGTTAGCTCATGCTGGAAAAGCGATTGACTCCGAAGATCTTCAATGGTTTGAAACCAGTCCAGTTAGTGTCGAGCCACATTGGCGGATTGTTTGTCACCATGAATGTGTCATTCAGGTGCTAGTACCAAACTTAATTAATGGTGATCCTTTTTTGCTGTTTTTGGAGTTAGAACTCACCGACATCTTGTCAATATTTCGGGTTAATGAAACCTTCGAACTAGCTGTGTTAGGCCCTAAATTGGATAGTCCTGTTGGTCGTAATTATTGGGCTAGAGAGCTATACAGCTTAAGCAATAAACGTACAAGCCTTCCCCTATTAGAGCAAGCCGCTGAATATTTTTCATGGGAGCATATTGCCAATAAAGGTGGGGTTTATGAAGTTAATAATGAGTATTCCGCCATCTGGATATTTCCGTTAGCTCAGCTACCTAACTCCCCGTCGATACTGGTGATCAATAATATCAATAATTGGCAACTACTCTTGAATGAATTTCAAGAAAGTATGTTAGGCACCTTGCTGATATCGTTACTCTTATCTGGTTTTTTAGTCATCTTAGTGGCCTGGAGCCCTGTGGTCAGTCTAAGTCGACATGCCAGCATGTTGCCACTGCTTGCGGAGCATGACTTTGAGATTTTGAAGCAACAATCTCCTAAAAGAGCATCATTCTTTATTGATGAGGTGGATCAGATAAACAGCGCGACCCATCAACTTGCGGATAGACTTCAGCATCTTGAGCTCGAAGTTGATGAATACACTGCCGAGTTAGAGAGGCTGGCGATGTTAGATACTCTGACAGGTCTTCCTAATAAAGCGATGCTGATGCATGAACTTAATAAAACCATCGCTTGCGTGGGTCGTATTCATGATCAGGTTGCTTTGATGTATTTAGACTTAGATGAGTTTAAACGCATTAATGACACCTTAGGTCATACACAAGGTGACGAGTTATTAAAAATAGTCGCAACTAGGCTCAACAATAGCGTGAGAGCGATGGACACAGTATTTAGACAAGGAGGTGATGAGTTTCTTATCTTGCTTAGAGGGATACGTTCAGATCAAGATGTTCGCAAAGTGATCCATAAGATATTTTCTGCACTGCAGCAGCCAGTTGCCTTGGGGAACCATAAGTTAATCGTGACGACCAGTATCGGTGTTGCCTATTGCAAGAGTATGAATGTTAGGGCAGATGAACTTATTAAGTATGCCGATCTGGCTATGTATCAGGCTAAAGACGCTGGGCGTAGTAATTATCGTGTCTTTACTGAAGATATGCTGCTTAAAGCGAACAATAAATTGATGATTGAACAAGATATAGGTGCGGCTATTGAGGAGAGGCAATTATCTCTGTTTCTGCAACCTATTGTTGGATTGCCTGATGCAAAGCTTAAAGGTTTTGAAGCACTTATTCGTTGGTTCCACCCGGAGCGAGGCTTAATCATGCCTGGGGATTTTATTCCTAACATCGAAAATAGTGAGGCGATCATTCAAGTGGGAAACTATGTGTTGGAGGAGGGGGGAGCTATGTTATCCCGCCTACGAAAACAGGGCTGGAATGATCTGTACCTTGCGGTGAATCTTTCAGCTAAGCACTATATGGATCCTGGTTTAATCCCCTTGGTTCAGCATATTCTGGCCAAGTACGAACTTCCTCCCCAAAGTCTGCTATTGGAAGTCACGGAGGAGAGTGTGATAGAGCAGGTGGATCTGGCCATGTCATCGATGAAATCCCTGAAGCAGTTAGGGGTGCGTATCGCGATTGACGATTTTGGTACTGGTTACTCATCTTTGAGCTACCTGAAACAACTTCCCTTCGATGTCTTAAAGATAGATAGGTGCTTCACCTCAGAAGTACTCAATGAAAGTGTGGATTCACATATTGTGAGTACGGTTATCGATCTTGCCCATAACTTAGGGAGGACTGTGGTTGCTGAGGGGATAGAGGTACAGGAGCAGGCTGATTGCTTAGCTGAGATGGGGTGTGAATTAGCACAGGGGTATCTCTACTCTAAACCTTTGGATGAAGATAAGGTTTTTCAGATCTTGAACATGATTGAGGCTAGTCGAGTATGGCCTGCAGAACAGATCCCGCAACTCGGTAAGCTGGGGAGCTAAAGTTTGTGTCATTGTGCACAGCTTAGCTCCCGAATGATTAGCTAGGTTAATTATTGAGGGGGGTCGCTGCGACAGCGTCTTTGACGTTAGTATCATCCACTTCAATGGTTGCTGATTCTTTTATTTTACCTACAGCTTTAGCTTCTTTGGGGAGTAAGCTCATCAGCTTGTTGGCGATATCTATGTTGTCTTGAAAACCACTGAAGAGAGTTGAAGCGGGACCTGACGCAAATACTTGTACATCAACTCCAGTGTGCCCTCCAGTTGTCCAGCCTGTAAATGAGCGAGTATCGATCAATTTTTTAATAGCGGTAGTCATCACTTCTACTCCCTGCATGCGAGCTAGCGAGAGTTGAGTCTCTTCATTCTGACTTAACTTAAAGCCAAGATCATCACTGACTTTTGTTTGCCAATTATCATGTTTGAGCGCGCGCGTAGCAATCACATCTGGGCTAGTTGACACACCATTGATGATATCTGTTTTCCAAATATATTCCCCTTCAGCTCCTATGCTTAAGCCACCAGTATTATGATCGGCAGTTACTAGCATTAAGGTATCGTTATGTTGGCGGGTATACTGCTCAACAACTTCAATGGCATTAGCAAATTCATCCATTTCAGCCATTGCTGTCACAATATCATTATTATGTCCAGCCCAATCGATAAGACTGCCTTCAACCAGTAGTACAAACCCATCTCGGTTTTCAGATAAGAGTTCCAGTGCCTTACTGGTCATCTTACTCAGCTTGTGGGCGCCTTTTTCATTGATAGCCCAAGGTAGCTGTACGTCAGCAAATAGGCCGATTACCTTAGGTGAACTTGCTGTTTCTAGTTGGGAAAAATCTGAAAGATACTGATAACCTTTAGCTTCGAACTGCTGAATTAGCTTAGGGGGAAAATACCTTTGCCCACCACCTAGCATCACATCGGTATAAGTATGTAATAGGCTTTTTGCTATCTCATCATAATTTCGGCGGCTCTCATTATGAGTAAGGAAAGCCGCTGGTGTTGCATGATTAATCTGTGATGTGACCGCAATGCCTGTTGCAAGCCCTCGCTTTTTTGCTTGCTCCATAATGGTTGTTATTGGCTGCTTGTGGATATCGACAGATACGGCGCCATTATAGGATTTAACCCCTGTTGCCAGTGCGGTTGCAGCAGCTGCTGAATCTGTTACATAACCGCTGACCTTAGCTGGGTATGTACTGGCGCTGCCAACGAGTAACCTGTCGAAAACAGTTTGTTCAATCTCTTCTGTATCAGGGTTGTTTTTGTAGTAGCGGTAAGCGCTGGTATAGGCAGGACCCATACCATCGCCAATCATAATAACAATATTCTTAGGAACACTAGGTGTCGTTCCCATCATGGTTAGGCCTGGACTATCATCATTGGCGTGGGCAATACCCAATAGGGTACTAGATAGGAGAGCCAAACCGGTAAAGAGGGAACGTGTTAGTGTCATTGAATTCGCCTTTATGCCGACTTAATACGAGCTTCGATAGCATCCATTAGCATGCCTGTTATATCGACATCGAACGCTGCTTGAATCTCTTTGATACAGGTTGGGCTAGTGACATTTATCTCAGTAAGCTTGTCACCTATAACATCTAGCCCAACAAATATGAGTCCACGTTTCTTTAGTTCTGGACCGATAGTGCGTGCTATTTTCCAATCGCTCTCAGACAGAGGCTGTGCAACGCCGCGTCCGCCAGCAGCTAAATTACCTCGGGTCTCCCCTTTTTGTGGAATACGTGCAAGTGAGTAAGGTACTGGCTCACCATCAACCACTAAAATACGTTTGTCACCTGAGGTGATATCGGGAATAAATCCCTGCACCATAGTGTATTGCTGACCATGGTTAGTTAAGGTTTCAATAATCACACCTAAGTTAGGATCGTTCTCTTTTACCCTAAATATTGAACTGCCACCCATGCCATCTAATGGCTTGATGATGATATCCTTCTTCTCTTGATGAAATTGACGGATCCGTTTCTCATCTCGCGTCACTATGGTTTCAGGGGTAAACTCTGAGAACCAAGCTGTAAAGAGTTTTTCATTGGCATCACGCAGGCTTTGGGGCTTGTTGACAATAAGTACGCCCGCCTCTTCTGCTCGCTCAAGCATATAGGTTGCATAGATAAACTCGGTATCGAAAGGGGGATCCTTACGCATTAAGATCACATCGAGATCGGCAAGTGGAGTATCGACAGGTTCGCTCAGTTCAAACCAGTTGTTTTCATCTTGCTGAACACTCAATCCACGCATGGTTGCCATGGCTTCACCATTGACCATAGCGAGATCTTTCATCTCCATATAGAAGAGTTCATAGCCACGGCTTTGTGCTGCAAGTAACATGGCAAAACTAGAGTCTTTCTTAATATTGATCTCACTGATGGGGTCCATCACTATGCCGAGTTTGATCATCTGTATACTTCCTTCTGCCATCGAGATCCGATGGACATAAATTGGGGTGATTATGATATGGGGACGTTAACCCATATCTCCAAATCTTAATTGCAAGGCGCTAATGGCTGTGAGTGCTGCAGTTTCTGTTCTTAATACTCTTGGGCCAAGCAGAACATCTGTAAACTGATACTGCTCTGTCATCATGATCTCAGCTTCAGATAGTCCACCTTCAGGACCAATAAGTAGCCTTACTGTAGGCGATGCTAGCGATAAACCACCGATGCCGTGGGCGGCTCTTGGGTGTAGATTCAATTTTGTTGCATCGGTTTGCTCGGCGCTCCACGCTTCAATTGTCATCGCTGGCCTTATTTCAGGTACCCGACTGCGACCAGATTGCTCACAGGCCCCTATTACTATTTTCTGCCACTGTTGTATCTTTTTCTCTAAACGTTCGCCTGAGAGCTTCACGCCACAACGTTCAGAAAACAGTGGCGTAATGGTATTTACACCAAGTTCAACTGACTTCTGTATGGTGAAATCCATGCGATCTCCGCGAGAGATCACCTGTCCTAAGTGAAGGTGGAGTGGTGATTCGCTTTCATTAAGCGTTGAAGATAAGACCTTAACAGAGACATTTTTCTTACTGGCAGAGGTGATCTCTGACAGGTATTCATGGCCATCACCATTAAACAAGCTGATCTGCTCGCCTGCATTCATACGCAGTACTCGGCCGATATGAGAGGCTGGTTCATCATCAAGCTCGACTTGATTGCCTATTTGTAATGGCGATGCCTGATATATTCTTGGGATTCTCATCTATATTCCTACTCAGCAAGAGATTGGGTTCTTGCTTGTGCGTCACAAAGGTTTTTTACAAAAGGGTTATGGTTCCCCTGAGTGCGAGCTATCTCTCTGTCTCTTTTGCACTCAATAGTATCAACTGGATAGGTTTTATCCCATGCCTTAAATAGCTTTAATTGGCTTTTCGCAATTTTTAAACCATATGCTTGCTGCATATAAAGATAGGTTCTCGCTATTTGGCCTCGTGTATAACTGGGAGGCTCAGCTTTTCTCGATTTAAAATCAACCACTATAGCACATTGGCCATACTGCTCAGGTGAGGCGTTCCATTGGCTGAATCGATAATTACTTCTGTCGCCGTTGACCTCTCCGATAGCTGGGACTAGATTGTGAAGATCTGACTCCATCTTTTTGAACTGTCGATCTTTTTTTCCACAGTTTTTACGTCCTCCCTCCTGCCAACATTGACGCTGGTGGCCGAACTCCCATGCGGGGACGATATGTTCCCATTCGATTCGGGCTGCACGTTTTTCCTGCTTTCTGACTTGATAACCACAAGTTTCAAAATCTGTTTGCCATTTTTTACCATTAATTTTGATATCACAGCCACAGTAGAAGCTGGTTGCTGGAAGCGAGCGAGCATAGATCTCTTTTGCACGTTTCTTCGCTTGGTAGAAGCTGCTTGGGTGAGAGCCTGAGGCATAAGTTGGCGCAGAAAATAGCAAAGATAGCCCTAAACCTATTAAGAAGGCTGGGCCGATTTTAGTTAACGATTTCAATTTTGATCCCTAAAGGAGCGATGGGGACGCCATCATTCCAACTGCAGTTGGCAGAGCTTTGTCTGTCTTGAGCGGGATTTTACGGGATGAAGGCAGTAAAGCAAAGAGTCTCATTCTACCGATTGGTATTATAAGTTAGCCACTAACTCTCTCTTACAGCGTCTGCATCGGTATTGGGTTTCCCCTCTGACAACCTTGTTATGGCGTCTGACACTGAGGTTAACGGGTCCACAGTCGCATCGATAAGAGAACTGTTTACCCTCCACCGATTGGGTATTCATGCTGTGGGTGGTGCTGGGGTGTAATTTAAATAAGGTGACCATTAATGCTTGCCACTCCCGACCGTGGGGTTTAACTCTGCCGTAGAGTTGATGAGCGAGTAGGTGGCAAATCTCATGGGGGATAACTTGCTCAAAGAAGGCGTCTTGATTTTCTGTCAGCAAGGTGGAGTTAAACCTGAGTTGGTTTTGTTGTAGATGTGCAGTGCCAGCACTTTTTCCTCTGAGCTTAAAGTTGATCTCAGGTCTAGGAAAAACCTGTTCGAGCTGTTTTTCTGCTATGGCATAACACTCAAGAACTCGCTGAGCGACTCGGTTATGAAGTGCAGAAGAAAATGTGTGTGCTAGGTTGAAATACTCAGCTTGAGTGGTGCTAGGTTTCAATTTTAAGGTTTTTCTACTTAGCGTTTTAGTACTAGAGGGGCGGAATAAGTTAAACATCAATACCACTGAGTCATCTTTTTATTAATCGATGCTCGGATAAACCGAGCACCTTTGGATCACCTTGATTATAAACTTGTAGCAGCCGCAATGACCATAGCTTTTACTTGGGCTAAGATTTCAGCTTCCGCCTCTGCATCATAGCCTGAGACTCTAGGAGTATGTATGTGGCCGACAGGGATCTGACTGTTTAGTTGCTGACCGAGTAGGACTGCGCGATAAGAGATCTCATTTGAGAGGTAACCACCGCCGGAGCCTTCAACCGATGTCGCACTCTCTAGCTCGGCTAATGAGCTGGCATCGAATGCGCCTTTCTCTAGCGTAGTGACACTGTGGTTATCGTTAACTTTCCACTTACCTTGTGCCGATTGCATCGCTTTAACTGGAAGTGAGAATTCAACAAACTCAGGACCATTTAAGCTTTTTCCTTCAAAGAGAGGCGCCAAAGGGTTTTGCTTGTTGGCACCTGTGAGTACGTTTAGATTATCTGGTGCAGCAGCACTTCTGTTACGGCCTGGAAAACGCTCCAAGTCGAAATCATCCCGGCCCATACTCACCGTAAATATCATATCGACACTGTTTTCACGATATATAGGGGTAAGTAGTGACTCTATGAGGCCTTCATCAAAATCGGCAAAGCGGACAGGGATCATCACAGTTTCAATCTGAGCTTTTTTGCCTGCAACCGTAAATCGATACCCATCTAAGGCTAAAGCCGTCACGCCAGATGGATTGCTTTGACCTATATTACGGTCGAGGAAAAAAGGATCGAAACCACTTAATAAAACTTTGATTTGTGTGTCATCATCAAATTTTATATTACTGAAACCACGAGAGGATTTTTCCACGGCATTAAGTAGTACCTCTCGTTGCCATGGGGCAATATTGAATCCAGATTTAGCTGTTTTTAACTCTTTTAGCATGGTGAGACGACTCCAATAAAGCGGCCTGTCATCTATGTTGCCTGATTGAACATCTCTTACAGCCTGCTGCCACAGGCGCTCTCCCTGCCTGGCGGCCATTTTGGTGACGTTAAGTTCATCTGTATCCTGACGATATTGTGAACTTAAACTATCAATTAAGCCTTGATATCGAGTCGTTACCTCAGGAAGTGTTGCTGTGGCACTTTCAATTCTGGACTCTTCAATATCGAGCTCAACTTGAGCATGAGCATTAGGAAGCAGGCTTAATAGGCCGCTGAAGAGGAGTGCAGTACTTACTCTGTTCATAGATGGTCCATTCGTGAGTTATTTGGTGATTACTTTTAGGGAAGTCATCACAGTGCGCTTGTTCTGTTTTCTAATGAACAGTATGCAACAGCAAGCTTAGTATGAAAAGTCGACGCTAAGTGATTGAGCTTAATAGTCACTATTCTTTTGGTGACTGCCTGAATGTTTAAGAGATATCCAGTTACAATTGTAACCAAATTTTTCAGCGTTATATGCTTTTTATTTAGATGTTTACCGAACTGGTGACTGTAAAGTTTGGTTTTTGCTTTGAGTTATAAATGATCTTTAGCTGTATTTAAGTAGAAAAATCTGTTGTTGAGGCGTATTTTAGTAAGGCGTTTTCGTTGGTATTTTATCTTAGGGGACAATAGAGAGAGTACCATATAAGTCATCTTAACAGGGTAGTAATGGGATGGCTGGACCTATAAATAAGATTTTTAGGGGGATCAATGAAGAACCTTCTGTTAGTCAGTCAACACTATGATGATTGCTTGTATCAGAGTATCAAAAGAGATGGATATCAGATCACTCATTGTGATTTTAAAGAGCTGGAAGGGATTTCGGAAAGTAATCAACATCTGGGAGTCATAGATCTAAGAGGTTATAGGGATCTTATATTGATCGAGCGTTTGCTCGATGGGCTCCACTCCCACATGCTAATTGTGATTATCGTCAATCGCCAACAGCTTAAAAATACGGATATCAAGAGAGTAATAGGTAAGTACGCTTGGGATTATCATACTGAGCCTATAGATCATGGAAGATTTTTTAGGATGTTAGGTCATGCCTCCGGTCTTTCTACTCTGAAACGAATAAGCCAATCAAGTTTAAAGTCAGAAAATGAATCTATGTTGATCCACTCTCCTGTTATGCAGGCTTTGGATGAGCAGATTAGTCGTGTCGCACCTACCGATATTCCTGTTTTGATCCGTGGTGAAAGTGGTACAGGTAAAGAGTTGGTGGCACTTAATATTCATCAAGAATCACGTCGTGCTTCAGGGCCTTTTGTTGCCGTAAATTGCGGTTCTATGGTGTCGGGGTTAGTGCAATCTGAACTTTTTGGTCATGCTAGAGGGGCCTTTACTGGCGCAGTCGCTGAGCGAAAAGGAAAAATTGAGTTAGCGGATACCGGCACACTCTTTCTTGATGAAATTGGCGATCTGCCGCTAGATCAGCAAGCGAATTTGCTACGTTTTCTGCAAGAAGGTGTGTTCGATAAGGTTGGAGGTACTGGGGCTTGTAAAGCCAATGTCCGTATTCTAGCAGCGACTCATATTGATCTCGATGTTGCGATCTCGAAAGGGGAGTTTAGGTTAGATCTCTACTATCGTCTTAATGGCGTTACGCTTCATACTCCGACCTTGCAACAGCGTAGTGAAGATATTCTCCCTTTAGCCAGACAATTTGTCGATGTGTTTGCTAGGGAGTTTGATTTTCCTGGTTGTCATCTGACCGATGATGCATGTCGCGCACTTCAAAGGCATGATTGGCCCGGTAATGTGCGTGAACTGATAAATCGGGTGAGGCGCGCTGTGGTATTAAGTGATAAAGGCAGGGTAAATGCCGCTGCACTGGATCTCGTTAGTGTGAAAGAGATTGAGGTGTTGCCATTAAAGGTGTTGAAAAATCAAGTTGAGCGTAGCGCAATTATCAATGCAATGCAGCTCAGTAATGGTCATGCAGAGCAGGCAGCCACTCACCTTCAGGTTTCCAGAGCGACTTTATACCGACTGCTGGAAAAACACGATATTGACCAGTCAGAGGAGCTGTGTCTAAAAAATAAGAATTAAGAAAAAAAATAAGATTATTAAAAAACAATAACTTATGCAGTTGCGATCTCAGAATTAAGACGATGAAAACTCTGGATTTTGTTAAGCTGTTGAAATATAGGTTTTATTTTTTTGGCATCGCAATTGCTACTTACTTAAGTCTACACACATGGATTTGAGTGAAATATGGATATTCGATACTTTGTAGCCCTGTCTATGATGGGACTCTCCCACTCGGCTTACACAGATCAAACGAGCAGTATAGGCTCAGGATCGTTTCAAAATGTACAGGGGCGCACCGCGGTAAATATTGCTGCGGGGGATCAAAATGTACAAGCCAATGCTCATAGCATTGGTCCTAGCATCACCTTGTTATCCATTCAGGAAAGTTTGTTCAACGATCCAATCCTCGATGAATATGAGTCCATTAACTCCAGTGTTATTGAAAGCCAAGCTTTTGTCGGCGCCCAAGGTTTAATTGGTATTAACCAAGTTAGTGGCAGAGGTAATACCCAAGCAAACTTAGGCACAATTGAACTGGCAACTGTTAATGGACTTGGGTTAAGCGCGCTTGGATTAAGTGATAGCGCTTTGACTCAAGTATCGAGCTCACCTAGTCCAATTTCCATTGGACAGCAGGCCTCAAATTCAACAGATATCGCTCTTGATAGTTTCTCTGAAGTCCAAGGGATCGTCCAACTTAATCAAATTTCTGGCGATGGCAACACCGCCATAAACCGATTCTCACTGCAGTTGTCCAGTGGGAATTAAATCATCATAAATGGAGATAGAAAAGATGAAAAAACTCACTTTGGTGCTTAGTATAGCTGCCGCAATTAGTGGTTCAACCTTTGTAAATGCAGATGAATATTCAGACAGTGACGTCACGTTGACTAAAACTGTCAATGTTGAAAAAGACTTAAAATATAAAGGTGTTGTCAGGATCAGTGGTCAGATTGAGGCTAATGGTTTGGGAATGGCTGTGGTTGAAAATAACCAGAGCTCCAGTGGAAACATGACAGACAACAGTTATCACGATAATGATAGCTCCATTGGGGAGAATGCATTTAGTGAAGCTACGGGTAATATTGGAGTCAACGTAGCTGCCGGTGATAACAACGTTCAGGCTAATTCAGCCGCATTAGCTTCTATTGATGCCGATTTTGCTTTCGGCTCAGGTGATGCAGAGGTATTTAGTCAACAGACTAGCGTTTACAACGGCGTGTACAATTATGGTTCAACCAATACTGCATCGGTTTCTGGCGCTGCATTTGAAGGCGCTTCAGGTAATATCGGTGTGAACGTGGCATCGGGCAATAACAATGTTCAGGCTAACAATATGGCCCTGTCATCTTATAGCGGAAATCTAGGGGAAGCTTCAGTCTCTAACGTGCAGATGGCGATGGCGAATGGCACTTACAACATGGGGGTCGTACAGGACTCTGTGGAGTATGTTGATGTCAATCTCGCACTTGATGCATCAGGTACCTATGAAGGTACAGCAACTCATACAGGGGCATACTACCCTGAGATCTGGACCGGCAACATTGAACATGATGGTCCAGGTACTGAGCCTTGGGGGCATATCGATATTGATGGCGATAATGCAACCGGTGATGAGCGTTTGACCTTTGCTGAAGAGGGAGATCTAGCGCTCGGTGGTACAGTCAGTGGCCAACTACCTTTCTTTATTCAAACAGTGACCCAGAAAACCAACAATACAGCTTCTATATCCGGAACAGCGTTTGCCGGTGCTAGCGGTAATATTGGTGTGAATATGGCGTCAGGTACCAGTAATCTTCAAGCAAACAGCTTGGCATTAACTGCTATCTCGGCGGCAGGTACCATTATTTCTGAATAATACTCAGGTTAATTTTGGGGGAGTTTACTCCCCCTTTTTAAGGTCAATGATTCAGATGAATATCTTTTTGCAATACACATTAATTGTTGTACTTGTGTCTCTGTTATCTATTCCTATCTTTTCTTTGGTTGCTGCTGAGATGGTACTTGACGGCTTAGTCAAAGGCATGGGGAGTTATAGCAAAGAGATACAGAGTATACGCGAGCGTCGTTTTGAGTATGTGATAGAGCAGAAAACAGACTTTTCATGCGGGGCCGCAAGCCTTGCTAGCATACTTAAGTACGCTTATGGCAACGATGAGATTACGGAGCAGAGTGTATTGCTTGGCATGTTGGAATCCGCTGATATCGATGTGGTTAAACAACAGGGTTTTTCTCTGCTGGATATGAAGCGATACCTGACAGCCCGTGAATTCAGAGGGCGAGGTTATAACATAAGTGATGAGGAGCTGCTGTTACTGAAGATCCCTGCGATTGTACTGTTAAACGACTCAGGCTATCACCATTTTGTGGTGTTAAGACGCGTAGAGGACGGTCTGGTCTATCTGGGGGATCCAGCGTTAGGAAATAGGATAATGGCACTGGATGAGTTTGTTCAGAAGTGGAATCGGGTTGTATTTGTGGTCATTGGTAAAGAGTACGACAAGCAGAACCAGCTGCTGCAACCTCGAGCCAGACTCACTTATCGGGCTCTCTCTACCCATAAGCCATTAACCGATGCGGAGCTAATGGAGTTTGGATTCGCGTATTCAGACATGCTTTAGGAGGAAGGATGAAATATCTATGGATGGCTTGCTTATGTACGGCAGTGGCGGTGCCGCTTGAAGCGTCAGAGTTAAACCTCGATTTTACCAAAAATAAGCTTGAGTTGCCGGATGAAGTGTTGGCGACGATGAGAGGGAAATATACACAAAGTGGGCAGGACTACTATTTTGGCCTGCAGATGCGAACTCAATATCTAACCGCTCAAGGGATCTCCAGACAGGTACAGATGCAGGTGGAGTTAAGTCTGCAGGGTGACTCTCCTGCTGTGATAGTGAGTATAGAGGAACCTGTGACTGTGTCCGATGGATCTTCAGTATCGTTAACCAGTCTTGGTCAACAGACAGGTTTGCAGCAGAAAATTCAGATCGCGGGCGATCAAAACAGAGCACTCAATGATATGGATATCGGTGAAGGTAGGTTGCAAGCCCTTGGAGGAGCTCAGTTCGACATAGGTCAAACCTTGATTAGCGGTGATGGCCATGTGGTGTTCTCAACTCAGCCAGGAGGATTGGGCTATCAGGTGTCGTTGCCTGGCGGAAGTGCGACTCAGGGGGTTGTCATCAATAATGGCAATGGGCAGTTAATACAATCTATTAATATTGGTGGCGCTTTTCATGGTGTGAGTAATCAAGCGATGATCCGCTACCAAGGAGTGGATATTGCGAGCCAACATAATCAATTGATGGCGCAACATATTAACGATCTTATTGTTTTGGGGTTGTAGAAATTTCGAGTGTTAACTCAGGTTAGAGAAAGTACATCGGTAGGAGGTTTAATGAAATTAAAAGGAAAAATTAAGAATGCACAGCCTAGTGCTTAATCAGCTAATAAATATATAAACAACTGATTGCATATAGGCTTTAGAAAATGCCATGAAATATTGAAAAGGCTACTTCAGGGATACTAGAAGCATAGCTAAAGGAATAGTCTGATGAAACTTACAAGGATAAATGCCGGGATTTTAGTTGTTTTTTCACCTCTATGTTTACTCACTAACTTGAGTTTTGCACTGGGGGAGGAAGTGAAAAAAACAGTGACAGAAGAGCAGGAGATAGCTCAGTTAAAACGTCAACTTATTATGCTTAATAAGCAGCTAAAACAGCAACAACAAGCGATAAATCATATTGCCAGACAGGTATTGACCAAAGAGGCCAATTTGAAGGGTGGTGATGTTAATCAAAAGTCAGTGACTAGAGATGCCAGCATTCAGCGGCAGCCTGTAGCCAAAACGCCTGTTAATACCAAGGCTCAAACTGCTTCGAGCCAAAGTTCAACCAAGAAAAAGGCACCAGACAGGGGGCGTAGTACTGAGGATGTGCTTCAGGAGGCCCATAATGTGTTTGATCGTCCTCTTACCGTTGAGACCTCATTTACATACAGTTACTACAGCCGAAAAGATCTGGTATTAAGGGGTTTTTTGGCGCTAGATGCCATCTTTCTTGGCAACCTTAACTTAGACAGGATCCGTTCCAATACGATACAGATGGATTTGGTGACCCGTTACAGTGCAACAGATCGTTGGCAGTTTGAGATGGATATTCCCGTGATGTATCGCTGGAACCAATATGACTCTGTTGGTGAGGGGAACTCAAGTCAGCGCTATGAGACAGCTGAAACTGATGGTGGTGAGATTGGTGATATGAGCGTTGCAGCATACTACCGTTTAGTTAAAGAGGGGAGTGGCTGGCCAGATCTAGTGTGGAACGTCAGGGTCAAGGCGCCTACGGGAAAACACCCTTTCGGCATTCCGCTAGCGTCATCTCCAACTGCTAACTTGACTTATCCAACTGAAATAGCGACTGGTTCTGGAGTTTGGGGGATCTCCACAGGATTTAGTATTGCTAAGACCTATGATCCTGCCATCGTCTTCTTCAACCTCAATTATGGTTGGTCTCTGCCTGGTGAGTTTGGTGATCTGTCTGGACTTGAGGGGAACTCTCCCGGTGAGATAGATCTGGGGGATTATATCGACTATAGCGTAGGTTTGGCCTTTGCCGTGTCAGAGAAGATGAGTTTAGGTATGAGCTTTAATCAAAGGTTTTACTCTAAAACAAAACAGAGGACACAAGGATTTGCTTGGGAAGATATTCCACGCTCAGATACCAATACCGCGACCTTAGGTATCGGGGCTACATTGGCATTGAGTGATTCACTCTCTATGGTGACTAACATAGGTGCTGGTTTAACCGAAGACTCTCCCGATTATCAGGTGAGTTTACGCTTCCCATATCGATTTTAGAGACTTTGGCATTTTCGTCTCAGGCGCACTAGTTTGTTGCGTCTTTTTTGTATCAGCTATCTATGGGATAAGAGTGTTTGTAGGAGCAGGTATCAGATCATTAACGACTGCAGTGATTCATGGCTATTGAAACGTTTGGTAAAAAAGTCGAGAAAAACACTGATATTAGCAGCCAGCTGTCGCCTGCTCGAATAAACGCCATAGACCTTAATTGGCTCAATTGGCCACTCTTGCAGTAAGGGAACCAGCGAGCCACTGGCGAGCTCATTTTTACACACAGAGTTAGATAGCATGGCGATGCCAAAATCATCCAGAACCAACTGCTTGACCATGACTGCACTATTTACCCTGACTTTACGCTTAAAGCTGACCATGGTTTTTCTAGCGCCTTTACCCAGAGGCCAGATTGGTGCCGAGCGTGAAGTACCCAATAAGATACCGCTATGCTCCATCAACTCTTGTGGTGTTGCAGGTGTGCCGTTGGCTTTTAGGTAACCTGGGCTGGCAACCAGAATAGGCTGTCGCTCTAGAAGTAAGCGTGCCACCAGATCGGATGATTGCAGTGGTCCATACTTAATTGCAATGTCGTAACCTTCACCTACCAGTCCCACCTCTCTGTCGGTAAACTGCACATCTAATTCGATATTTGGGTAAAGGCGCATAAAGCTACTACACAGATTGGCAATCAGCTCCTGACTGAATGAGACAGGGATCGCCACCCTCAATGAGCCAGATACATCATTATGGGTATTTTCAATGGTGGCCTTAGCAGCTTCAATCTCATCACTGATGCTAGTACAGTGCTGAAAAAAGAGTGCGCCTACCTGAGTGAGACTCAAATTTCGAGTGTCTCGCTGCAGTAATCTGACTCCAAGCTGCTCCTCTAACTGAGCAACCTTACGACTTATGGTTGATTTTGGCATGCCGATTTCACGGGCGGCTTGAGAGAAGCCTTTGGCTCTAACAACCGCTGCAAACAGCATCATACCGTTAAGATCTGGCATATTTTTGTCACTGTCTCAAATATGGAACAAAGCGTCTAGGCTAGTTTAATGGTATTTGACACCTTAACAAAGTTATATTTATTAGCTAAAAATTTTAGAGGCTAAGCAGAGGATCAATTGATGACCAGCAACAATAAGCCCACAAACATGACTCAAGCTCAATCAGCCGATCCGCTTTTTCTGAAAGCTGAGCACCTGTCACAAGACTTTTCACTGTTTCCTGAGCACAGTAAACAGAGTTTATCTGAAGAGATTAAAGGTCTCTTAGATGACGAAGCTATCCAGTCAAATCTTAAAGAACTGGAGCAGCTAGATGTAGATGGTTATGTCGCGCGCGTGATACAACCTACATTGGATAAGAGCCGCCTTGGCGCTAAGCGCGTCATTGCTGACCTTAAAGGCAAGTTGATTGCCGAAACTCATATGGGCCCATTTTACAGTGCTGAAATTGAACTTAATTTCGGAACTCGTACCCGCCGCTTAGGCTTTATTGCCCAAGAGCGTACAACGGGTAATGGTGCTTGGTTGCCAGAGCATCACCTCGCAGCTTGTAAGGCTATCCGTCAGTATGCTGAATTGGCGATGCCGATTATTTACCTTATCGACACCCCCGGTGCCGATGCCGGTGAGATTGCCAACAGCCAGAACCAAGCACACAGTATCTCTAAAGCGATTGCTGAGAGTGCTAACGTTGACGTACCGACAGTCGGTATCGTGATTGGTGCTGGTTACTCTGGTGGCGCTATCCCATTAGCAGCAGCTAACATTCTACTTTCACTACGTGACGGTATCTTCAACACCATTCAGCCACAGGGTTTGCAGAGCATTGCTCGTAAGTACAACCTCTCTTGGCAGGAGTGTGCTAAGTCTGTTGGTGTATCACCTGAAGAGCTATACACATCAGGTTGTATCGACGGCATTATCGATTTCTCTCCATCAGATAAAGATGAGCGTCAACATAACCTACGCCGTGCAATCATCAGCAGTGTTGAAGCTGTAGAGCAGGCGGCTATTCAGTTTGTGCGTGAGTCTGACGACCTACGTGAACACTATGATCGTAGTTTAGGTCGCTTCCTAAGCCCCTCTAAAAATCTAGCGGCGCTAGAGGATCATGCTGAGCTGGCTGTAGCGAATAACCCGACGATGCACCTTAACCTGTTTGGTAGTGCATATCGTTACTTGCGTTATCTGACGCTACGTAGCCGTATTCACTCTATCTCTCAAGAGCAGTATGGCCGCTTGTCTAAAGTCAGTGTGCCTGAAGGCGATCTATTAGCGCGTATTCAGCAGGAGCAAGATCGAGTCTTCCAGTCTTGGTTATCAAGCCCAGATAAACTGGTTTACGATGAAGAGCTAAATAAGCTGTGGGGCAACTTTACTGCTAAGCGTGATGAGGTTTCTACAGAGCGTAACATGCTGACTCGTTTGATTTTGGGTGAGCCAAAAGAGAACTACAAGAAAGCACGTAAGGCGCTGTTATTTAACATTGGTTGGTCTCTATACCACCGCTGGAAAGGCAACGCTGAGAACAACTTTAAAGGGCTTATCCAGTACCTTGAAACCTTGCCACCTGAAGTCACTCAAGCCGATTGGCCAGAGCTGAACCAGCTGACTGTACTTGATGTGGTTATTCACGACGAGTTACGTGAAGACTTTATCTGGCAGTGTTACAACATTCTTATCTTTAACGCACTTTATGACAATGTTGTGGGTAACTTAGCGTCAATCGCTAAGGAAGCCATGATGTCTAAGAGCTTGTCTCGCGCATCTGTCGATAACTTGCTTCATGATTCTATCGACCGTGCGATTTCGACTCAAGATACGGCTAACGATAAGGGTAAGTTCTACAAGTGGCTGAAGTTCTTTATGTCTCAGTCAAATCGTGCAGAGCTACTTACTAAAACTGAGCAGTGGAAGAGTGTTGGTTTCCCTCAGTTAAATGACAGTCTGTTCGTTATCTTGACCTACTTCTTTGAGCGCTTACTGCCTGAGTATTTCGACAGTGAAAGCGAAGACAATGAGTATACAGGTGCTATCAACCCTGTGCGTATCGGTCGTCGTAAAGATTTCTGGAACCGTCTCACCATGGGCTATCAGGATCTGTTGATCCAGAAAGTGCTACGTGATGAGAAGCGCAGCGGTAAGATGAGTTGGGAAAATATCACCAACAAGTTCTTCACCGATTTTGAAGAGATTAATGGCGACAAGATGTCTGCCAACTTGCTTAATTTCCCAGGTTTTAGACTCTCTATTGAAGATGCACTGGATAAAGGTATCCGTCCTTGTGGTCTTATCACAGGTATGGCTGATTTTGAGCAAGATGGTCAGCAGATGAAAGTCGGTGTAGCGGTATCAAACACGGCATTCCAGGCGGGTGCATTCGATATGGCCAGTGCCGAGAAGTTCTCTGCACTGCTAATTGAGTGTGCTAAGCGTAAGCTGCCTGTTATCTGTTTTATCAGCTCAGGTGGTATGCAGACGAAAGAGGGGGCGGCAGCGCTATTCTCTATGGCTGTGGTAAACGATCGTATCACACGCTTTATTCGTGACAATGAGCTTCCAGTTCTGATGTTTGGTTATGGTGACTGTACTGGTGGTGCACAGGCGAGCTTTGTGACTCACCCACTTGTGCAAACTTACTACCTGTCTGGTACTAACATGCCTTTTGCAGGCCAAATGGTTGTTCCTGCGTACCTGCCATCGACTGCAACTCTGTCTAACTACTTGTCAAAAGTGCCTGGTGCGATGAATGCGCTAGTGACTAACCCGTTTAGTGACACCATTGATGAGCAGCTAGCGGGAATCGATCCGCTTATGCCTAAACCAACGGCGAAGATTGAAGAGGTGATCACCAAAGCGTTATCAACCTTAGTGCCTGAGATGTTGGTGGCCGATGAAGAGATTGTCCAAGACGATCCTCGTCAGCTAATGAAGCCTATCAACAAGGTACTGGTTCATGCTCGTGGTTGTACTGCGGTTAAACTTATCCGCAAGGCACATGACAACGACATCAATGTCGTGCTGGTTGCATCGGATCCGGATATGACCTCAGTACCTGCCGATATGCTTAAAGATCACGATAAGCTTGTCTGTATCGGGGGTAACACTTCAGATGAGAGTTACCTAAACGCATACTCAGTACTGAAAGTTGCTGAATATGAGAATGTAGATGCACTTCACCCTGGTATTGGATTCCTCTCTGAGAGTCCGCAGTTTGCTGCTTTGTGTGTTAACAATGGCGTTAACTTCGTTGGACCAAGTGTTCACTCGATGACGACCATGGGTAACAAGTCGAACGCAATTAAGACCTCCCAAGCCAACGGTGTTCCAGTTGTTCCAGGCAGTCACGGTATCCTGACTAATGCTGAGCAAGCGGTAAACGTAGCCAATGAGATTGGTTATCCTGTACTGCTTAAAGCGGTACAAGGTGGTGGCGGTAAAGGTATTCAGGTTGTTGAACGTCCAGGAGACATGATAAGCCTGTTCCAGCAGACCTCTACCGAAGCTGCTGCAGCATTTGGTAATGGCGACCTTTACCTTGAAAAATATGTCACTTCACTGCGTCACATAGAGGTTCAGTTGCTTCGTGACCAGTTTGGTAACACTAAGGTATTGGGTATTCGTGACTGTTCAGTTCAGCGTAATAACCAAAAGGTTGTTGAAGAGTCAGGCTCGACTATGTTGCCTGAAGAGCTGAAAGAGAAGGTACTTGAGTATACTCGTGCACTAGGTAACGCGACTGATTACATGGGGGCTGGTACTGTTGAGTTTATCTATAACTTAGACGCGAATGAAGTCTACTTTATGGAGATGAACACTCGATTACAGGTTGAACATCCAGTAACCGAAGCGACCTCTTGCATCGACATCGTAAGCGCTGGTTTTGATATTGCTGCGGGTCGTTCAATTGAAGACTTAGAGCCACAAGATAAAGGCTATGCGATTGAAGTGCGTGTGACGGCTGAGAAAGCGGCACTGGATAGCAACGGTATTTTACAGTTGCTACCACATCCTGGTTTGATCACTGAGTATGTGATGCCAGAGCGTGATGATATCGAAATTATCTCTATTGCTGGCGAAGGTAAAGAGGTATCACCTTATTACGATAGCCTAATTGCGCAGATAATCTGTCGTGGTGAAAGCCGTGAAGATGTGATCACTAAGCTGCATGACTACTTAGCAAACAGTGTGGTTATTAAGGGGATTGCAACGAATATCCCACTACTGACCCGTATCTTGAAAGACGGTACATTCAACGAAGGTGTGTATGACACTAACTACCTACCTCGTTTGATGGCTGAGCTAGATATTCCTGAACTGATAGCTGAGATGGAAGCGGCGGCAGAAACTGTGGGTGTTGATACTGCATCACTGCGTGTTGGTGAGAGTAATGAGCTTAAAGTGATGGCACAAGGTGCAGGTATCTTCTACACCTCTCCAGCGCCAGGTGAGGCTGATTTTGTTAAAGAGGGTGACATTGTCACTGCGGATCAGACTTTAGCGTTGACAGAAGCGATGAAGATGTTCTCTCAGCTCAACCTTGCTGGTTATAACCGTAAAGACGCTGTGCTTTATCCTGAAGATAAGAAATACCGTATCGAACGAGTGCTAAACAGCAATGGTCAGCAAGTCTCACAAGGTGATCTGCTGTTTGTTGTATCGCCTGTAGATGCTTAATCTTAAGTAGGTCTAGTTTAGCGGGCTTAGCTTTGGTTAAATTAGCTGCAACTTAAGTATTAACTAATAAAAATACCTATCACTTTGATAGGTATTTTTTTGCCTGAAGCTGAACAAATTGGTCGTTTTTAGAGCAAAAAAAAGTACTAGCAATAGAAAAAGTAATGGGTAGGCTGGCTTTTTAGGTATGTTTAACTAGCTAACCTAATGAAAATAATCAATTTAAATATATTAGAAATAATATCTTTGTAAAAATAGAAAACAGGTGTACTTTCTCGTTTTAATTAATCTATTCATGTAGCAAAAAATATGAGTAATAAAATCATTGTCGGTAGTGAAGAGTGGTGCGCTTTACCTGGTTTAGGTATTAAAGCGATTAAGGCCCGTGTCGATTCCGGAGCTAAAACATCATCTATCCACGCAATCAATATCTCAACCTCTAAGCGCGAAGATGGCACTTGGGTGAGTTACGAAGTTCACCCTCTGCAGGGTGGCCGTAAAGTTGCCTTACAGTGTGAGTCAAAACTTATCGATCGTCGTGTGATCAAGAGTTCCAATGGCGAAACAGAGAAGCGCTATGTTGTACGCGAACAGCTACAACTTGGTGAGCAGAGTTGGGAGATTGAGCTGACTTTGACTAACCGTGCCAACATGGGATATCGCATGTTGTTGGGCCGTGAAGCTATGGGCAGTAAGATCTTAGTCGATCCTTCGACCACTTGCTGTTTAGGTGAGATGAGCGACGATGAAGCTAAAGAGCTGTATGGCCATATAGAGGTTCCTCGCAGTGGATTGAAGATAGGTTTACTTGCTAGTAATCCAAACTTATACAGTAACCAGCGCATTATTGAAGCTGGCCAGCAACGTGGTCACGAGATGTACTTCCTTAATGTGAAGCAGTGCTATATGAAGTTAGATGCATCTCAACCTGAGGTTCACTACCGTGATGGTCGGATCTTAAATGATCTTGATGCTGTTATTCCACGTATTCGCCCAAGTATGACGTTTTACGGCTGTGCACTGACTCGCCACTTTGAGAGTTTAGGTGTGATGGCATTGAATACCTCTGAAGCGATCACTCGCTCTAGAGATAAGCTGTTCTCTCTACAGTTACTGCAGAAGAATAACTTAGATATTCCGACCAGTGGTTTTGCAAACTCGCCAGCGGACACAACCGATCTGATTGATATGGTTGGTGGGGCTCCTCTGATTGTTAAGCTACTTGAGGGAACCCAAGGTAAAGGCGTCGTGCTTGCCGAAACCCGAAAAGCGGCGGAGAGTGTGATCAATGCATTTAAATCTCTGAAGGCTAACTTGTTGGTTCAAGAGTTTATCAAGGAAGCACAAGGTAAAGATCTGCGCTGTTTTGTTATCGACGGCAAAATTGTTGCGTCGATTGAGCGTACTGCGGCGCCGGGTGAGTTTAGAGCTAATATTCACCAAGGTGGTACTGCTTCATTGGTTCAGATCTCTCCAGAGGAGAGAAAGCTTGCAATTAAAGCGGCTAAAACCATGGGGTTAGAAGTTGCTGGTGTCGATATCATCCGTTCAAGTAAAGGTCCTTTGTTGCTAGAGATTAACTCTTCACCTGGACTTGAGGGCATCGAAACTGCGACTGGTATTGATGTTGCCTCAGCGATGATTGACTCTATTGAGAAAAGATTGGGCTGGAAAAAAGAGACAGCTTAAATAGTAAAAGCTAACTAAATGGAAGCAGCGGTTGAGATACCTTCTCACTGCTGCTTTTTTGTTTTTAGCTCCTCAGTTTTACCCTGCGAATAATCCCAATGAGTTTTCAAACTATTTAGCTTCATACATTGCTGATTTAGAGGTAGATGTTCTACGTTTAATAGAGGCGGTGAAAGTTTGAGTTTAATGGTTACAGCTTTTGAGCGAATGAACCCAGGGGATGAATATCAAATCTTATATTGCAAAGGTATGGTTAGCTAGGGGATGGATACTCTCTTTATCTCTAACGCTATCTTTGGCACCTATTGACTCACTTCACGCAGGAGAGTCTGAGTTTGACCTGACTTTTAGCGGTTTTGGGACATTAGGTGTGGTTCATAACAGTAATGATGCACTTAAATTTCATAGTGAATTAACCGTTAAACCAGCCAATAATACCTACTCATTTAATGCCGACTCCCTGCTAGGTTTACAACTCAATGCAAGGCTTCCTAAACGCTTCGATGCAGTGGCTCAAGTGGTTATTAAAGATAGAATAAGCAGCGAAGCGATAGATAGTCTGGAGCTACTGTTTCTGCGCTACCGTCCTAGTCGTCACTGGGCATTAAGGGTCGGTCGGACCAGCTCAGATCTTTATATGCTCTCAGAATATAGAAATGTAGGTTATGCCTACTTATGGGCTAGGCCTGTTACAGAGTTTTATGAGCTCTCTACTTCAATAGCTAAAATTGATGGTGTCGATGTCAGTTATGTTGCTAATTTTGGCGATGGGGTATGGGAGAATAAGTTAGCGTATGGCCAATCGCACTCAGTGCTGAGCGCAAATGCTAATCAATTTGAAATTGATCTTAACAATGTTGTTGTTTTCACCTCGATATTTACTCAGGCTCCTTGGTTGTTCAGGCTAGCGATAACAGATGCTGAAGTTGATGAGGTTGATTTTGTCACTCAAGATCTTGTGGAGGGGTTGAGGGCGCTGCCGAGTCAGCTTTGGCCTGATGCTGCCAGTATCTCTAATGTTTTAGATGGGCCTAAAAAAGGGATTCAGTACTATGCATTAGGTTTGCAATATGACAGTGATAGATGGGTTGTTCAGTCTGAATTTAGTTTAACAGAATCTGACTGGGGAATAGTTCCACCTTACTATAGTGGTTATTTAAGTGTTGGATATCGTTTTGATAATCTTACTTTTTACTCTGTAGCCTCCTACTTAAATAACCTTGACGATCCAATATCATTTAAACCACCTCAGCTTCCTGTTCAGTTGCTTTCACCTGAAGTTGTTAGCCAGATCAATGGGCTATATCAAGGTTCACAGTTTGCTGTGAATGCGGTAAGGGGTGAACAAAGATCCTACAGTTTAGGCGTCAGGTGGGATCTGTACCCTAACACTAGCCTTAAGTTTCAATGGGATCACACAAAGGTCGATATGGCGGGTAATGTGCTATGGACTAAGCCAAACTCAATGCCGCAGCTTCAAGATGAAAAGATCAACCTCTTTTCACTCAACTTCAGTTTTATCTTTAGCCTATGAAATGCTTAATGGTGTTACTTACCCTGATTAGCTTATTGCCCACTGTGGTAGCCGAAGAGCTGTTGGTTGTGGTCAGCGAGAGTAGTCGGGTTGAGTCCCTCACAAAGGGGGAAGTGGTGGACCTCTTTATGGGCCGTTATGTCACCTTTCCAAATGGTGATAAAGCTAAAGTGTTTGATCTGGCATCTAAATCAAGAACAAAGGGACAATTTTATAAACTTCTGGTGAATAGAACAGAGGCTCAAGTGAATGCTTATTGGGCTAGGCTACTCTTTTCTGGCAGAAGTGTTCCTCCTGAGGAAGCTGATTCACCAGAGGCATTAATTACGCAGATCAAACAAACAGATTTGGCGATTGGTTATATCTCCAGTCAAGACCTAACAGAAGGTTTGAAGGTGGTTTACCGTTTTGAGGCGTTTTAGTCGTAAGCTCTACTTTAAAGTTGCAGCTGCTATTGCCGTAGGAGCTGCAATTATTGCTGCCTTAAGCTCCTTTGCATTTTATTTTGGTGAAGTGACTAGAATTGAGGAGCGAGCCAGAGCTGACATTCATCAGCTGGTGAAAACGGTCGAGAAGACAGCGACTATTGCTGTTTATGTCCAAGATCAGGAGCTGGCTAAAGAGATTATTACTGGTTTGATGATGAATGATCTTGTTGCTGCCGTTGAGTTGATGAGCATTGCTGGGTTTTCTCTGGATTCAGGTTCAGGCTCACTGTTAAATTTAGATCATGTTGAAAAGATAAAGCTCTTTCATCCCTTTAATGAGACAGAACAGATAGGTGAGTTAAAGTTGTTAGCTGATGAGGTGTTTATTAACCACAACGCTAAAGGCTCTGCGGTTAACCAAGCTCAGATGCTAGCCCTGTTAACGGTCACAACAGCCCTTCTTGTTTCTCTTATTGTACATCAAACGTTAACCTCTCCACTCAATGAGATCACCGACAAATTTGAAGAGGTAGAGCCTGGAAAAGATATAGAGATTAAGGTTCCTAGATTCCATCACGGTGATGAGATTGGCAGTCTTGCTAAAGGGATAAACCGACTTATCTCTTCATTGAATCGTTCTATCGAGTCAGAGCGAGATATGAGGGAGAAAACAGAGGTCTTGGAGAAGAAATTTAGGCTGATCTTTGAGCAGGCTAGCGCTGGGATCTGTTTAATCGATGGCAACAACTTGCTTGTTACCGCCAATCCAGCCTTTCAGAATATTCTTTTAAAAACTCACTCCATTTCAGATGCGATAGGCTTAAAGCTAACTGATTGGTTTCATGAGCAAGAGCAGTTGGAGGAGTTTCTTTTAAAAATCCGCCATGACCATAATTTGGACACAGTTGCTCTGGATTTAAAGTTGAAAACCCAGGCCAATAGCCGTGACTGTTGGGTGCACTGCTTATTTTCAAAAGTGATGGATAGCGATAAGGAGAGTGGGCTTATCATCGAGGTCTTAATGTATGATGTGACTGAGAGGACAGAGAGAGAGGTGAGCACACGCTTTGAGGCTGATCATGATGCACTAACTCATTTGAAAAATAGGCGTGCTGGTGAGCGGTTATTGAGGTCTTTATTTAATAGAGCAAGCGAGAACAGTGAGATGGCAGTGATCCTGAATATCGATCTGGATAAGTTTAAAGCCGTTAATGATATCCATGGCCATGAAGCGGGAGATTCGGTGCTCGTTGAGGTCGGTAAGCGATTAATGTCTCTGTTTAGAAATGATGATATCTGCATCCGCTGGGGGGGGGATGAGTTTGTTGTTGGTTGCTACTTTGATACAAGCCGACTTGAAGACAGAGGTGAAGCTGCAATAGCGTCCTTGGGGGAAAAGTTGGTCAAGACAATGAGCCAACATTTCTCTTTATCTGATGATGTGACGATAGAGATGGGGGCCAGTGTTGGTATCTCAGTTTACCCTCAACATGGTCGTGATTTAGAGCGTTTATTGACGGTAGCAGATCTAGCCATGTATCAGTCAAAACAAGCAGGAAGGAATCAGTACAGCATCTACCAGCCAGAGCTGCCAGCTCAAAATCTAAGTTAACAAAACTCAATAAGAGATAAGGAGCAAGCGCTGTAGGAGTGGTGCTATATCGAAGGGATACGGCAATCCCCCCACACTTTAGACTGAACCACTAGTTTAATAGCTCATGATCTGCAGGCAGTTGACGAGTGATCCATAAGATCAGCTTATGTTTCATATTTGGCCCATCTTCTTTATCTTTTGCCAGAGGTTGGATCAGTTTATCTGTCACCAGTAAACGGTAGATACACTCTACCTTATCTTTAGGTGAGATCCCCTTGTCGAAATCGGCGAACCCTCTTTTCTTTGCGTAGCCTACACCAATCTCCATCGCGAGTTTTAACAGTTGCGGATCGTGCTTACCTTGTTTCATATAAGGCTCCTTAATTGGCGTTTTAATCAAATTACCTTAATTCGATGAGATAGCAATAGTGATAATATCGATTGTTGAACGAGATGGTTATTAAATAAACACCTTATAGCGTAGAGATTAAAAGTTACTTCTGTTTACGGTATTGGAGGGGAGATTGCTGGTACCAGCGTTTAAATGCACGGGTGAAATTACTTGGATCTTTGAAGCCTAATCGAAAAGATATCTCAATAATTGCAACTTCAGAATTAAGTATGTACTTCAATGCTAGCTCTTTGCGGATGCGATCTAACAGTTCACTGAAGCTGGTCTGCTCATGTTTTAGCTTTCGCTGGAGGTTTCGACTGCTCATGTGGAATGTTTTAGCTATGCTTTCTCGCTCTGGATTACCAAGACTCATGGCGATAACAATCTCTTTAGTAACCTTGCTGCTGAAGGATTGAGTCGAGAGCTGAGCTAAGTACTCCTCAACGGCAAGATCATTTTTCAGTGCTAGCGCCCTGTTAGCTGAGGGAAATGGGATGTTAAGTGCTTCATTGGTAAAGTAGATACGATTAGCATCAGCATTGAATTCAATTGGACAGAGAAATAGCGAGTGGAAGGGACTAGGATCTGAGGGAGAGGATCGCTCAAGTTCGAGTTTGCTTGGTTGCAGTTCTCCAAGACTTATCTGTAGCGACATAGAGAGGTTTGTCGCCATAAAGGCATCTATCGCTTCATCAGCATAGTGTTTTTCGGGTAAACGGATAAAGCAGAGTGCAGACTCTTTTTCTCCTCGCTCGATTTTCATCTCTAGCACATTACTGATGATCTCATAGTAGCGTTTTACCCGCTCCCAAGCATCAAGCAGAGATTCACTGACCAGCAGCGAAAAACTTAAAGCATTAAAGCTGGTTGGCTGAACAAAATTAGCCACCTTTAGCCCTATGGACTCATCTCCGGTCGTCACCACCGCTAGATGCCAAAGTTGTGTGACTAGCTTTGTTGGTATGCGGGCATTGGGGTCTTGAAGTAGTGTGGGGTTAATACCAACTTGTTGCAGCAGCTCGCCACTTTCAACGCCGTAGCTGTCTATGGTTCGACAGATAGCAAGGGCCCAGGAAGATAAGGTGGTTGCCTCAGCTGGTACGGTGAACTTGTCTTCTAAAGTCATAAACCTGTCCCGATGTAACCATTAATTCACTCCCAGATAAGCTAGGTTACAAATAAATAGGCTTGATCTCAAACCTGCTCAGATAGTTTTGTAACAGAGTGCTGATTTAGTTGTACCTGTAGGGGCAAGCTTAATAAAAAATGATAAATAGAAGGGGAAGGGTGTATGGGTATGAATAGCTTAAATTGGTTAGGAGGAAAGCGCTTTATGCTTGCTGTCATCAGCGCTTCTTTATCAGCACTGTTGCTTAGTGGTTGTGATGATGCCACTGAAGAGGTGGTTCAAAAGGAGGTGACACTGAGTCCATGTTTTTGGGTAGGGCCTTACAATATTGATCATCCCGAGCGTAACTTTGCCTACCCAGATACTGGTGCTAACTACTGGCATGCGGGCTACAAACTGCCTAGTGGTGCCAAGTTAACCCTCAATGGCCAGTATCCTTATGCTAGGTATATGTCGCTAAACAGTTATCGTCTAGATACTTCTCCGGCATCATCTTTAACCGATCAGAACATAGTGCCAGATCTGGGATCGTTTAATCCCTATCTGCAGGGAGCAGAACGTCAACTTAGTCCAAGAGATTTTACCATTGAGATAGCCCAAGGCGAACCTGATGGAGAGGGGGCCCCAAATACTCTCTATGACTATGTTAATTCGGGTGATAAGTCGGTACTGCTTTATCGTATCTATGTCACTGATGAGGGCCGTGATGGGCTTGGAGATGTGCCACTTCCCGCTGTTGAATTGACCCTTGAGTCAGGAGAGGTGCTTGTGGGTGAGCAGGCATGTAGTGCCCTGCAGGTTGATACCGATAATTTATCTATTCCTCTAGTTCCTGCACAAACTTATCAGCAGGTAAGGGCTAACCCCGCGGTAGAACCTGCTCACAACCCTGCTGTTTGGAGAGCGGCTTACAATGGCACATTTGGTTTTCAATGCGCCTTTTTAGGTCGCTGTGACGGTATGCCTGAGCGGCAGGTGACCTTTTATGCCAATGCCGATAATCAATATGTCAGTACATTTCTGAACAATGATTTTGGTGCGGTGGCAGTGACAAGAGGAAAGCTCCCATCTGTTCCTAGAACGTTAACATCAGTGCCAACTTATGATGAGAGAGACTCTCAGCTAAGGTACTGGTCTATATGTCAAAATGAGTATTACTCTCAGGCCGTTACTGCTTGTCTGTTTGATGAGGAGTTAACGCTGGATGAGGATGGTTACTACACTGTTGTGACGAGTCTATTAGCCGATAAACCGACTAACGCGACAAATGAGTGCGGGCATAACTACCTGCCTTGGACTGAGCAAGGTGATGGATTTGGGCGTGTAATTGAGGGTGGAGAAAACCGTTTGAATGAGGCGCTGCTTATCGTCAGAAATATGCTGCCGAAAGAGGACTTTCCCCAAGCGATTCAAAATACTTCCATGCCAGGCGATGAATACGCTGTAATGGGGGATTACCTGCCAACGACAGAGTATATGTCGACAGAAGAGTTTGAGAGCTTAGGTTGCAGTCAATAAAGAGATTAAGCTAAATAAAAAACCACCTGAAAAGGTGGTTTTTTATTAACAGTTTACTCTAGCATCTACTTGTTCGAAAAAGTGTTCTCGACCAGTGGTTGCTTATTCTCTGCCATAGGAGCGTGGCATTGAGAGCATGAATAATATTGGTTGTTCAGACTACCTTTATCATCTTTAACATGTGAGATATCGATAGGTGTTGCCTTACGTTTCTCAGCTTTATCCCAGCTGTGACAAGACATACAGCCATTTTTCTTCATGGTGATCTTATAATCTGCCTTATGGGGGAGCATAGGAGGCTGGTGGACAAACTCCCGCTCAATTGACTTACCGCGTTTAGGGTAGAGAGGCATCGCATCGGCGGCGCGCACTTCTGTGATCTCAGACTTTCCAAGAGAGTTAATATTGACCGGATCAGCTTGTGTATCAGTTTGCTGACCAGAGCAGGCACCCAGCGCCATGATAAGCGCCGCTGCAGTGAATAATTTCTTCATCGTTTGTTCTCCGCTATTTAGGCACATTAGGCTTTCATTACTTTGACGGGGCACTTCTTAAAATCTGTCTCTTTCGAGAGCGGATCCGTCGCGTCTAGTAAAAGCTTATTCACCAACTGGCGAGCATCGAAGAATGGCATAAATACCACGCCTCTCGGTGGCTTGTTTCGACCTTTAGTCTCGACCCGTGTTTTCACTTCACCGCGAGGTGAAGCTACGATCACTTCATCCCCACGTTTTAGACCGCGGGCCTTAGCGTCCTCAGGGTGGAGGAAGATTTGGGCATCAGGGTAAGCGCGATATAGCTCAGGTACGCGGGCTGTCATAGAGCCTGTATGCCAATGTTCGAGTACTCGGCCTGTTGACATCCATAGGTCAAACTCTTCGTTTGGCTCCTCTGCTGCTGGTTCAAATGGCAGTGCGAAGATCACCGCTTTGCCATCCGGTTTACCGTAGAAGTTAAACTCTTCACCTGCCTTGAGGTAGGGATCGCCTTTCGAGAAGCGACGTAGTGTCTCTTTGCCGTCCACTACGGGCCAACGTAGGCCGCGAGTTTCATGGTAGGTATCGAAACTTGCAAGGTCATGCTTATGGCCACGAGTAAACTGAGCATACTCTTCATACAGACCTTTTTGCAGGTAGAAGCCAAAGTGATCAGACTCTTCGTTTAACTCACCCTTACAGTCCGAGGTTGGGAACTTATTGACCTCGCCGTTAGCAAATAGCACGTCAAAGAGTGTTTTATCGGCATATTCAGGCTTCTTAGCGATTAACTCTGCTGGCCAAACTTCCGCAACTTTGAAGCGCTTTGAGAACTCAACCAGCTGCCACAGATCTGACTTAGCCCCTTGGGGAGCTTTCACCTGTTGATGCCACATCTGAGTACGGCGCTCGGCATTACCGTAAGCGCCCTCTTTCTCCACCCACATCGCAGTCGGTAGAATAAGATCTGCCGCCATTGCAGTGACAGTTGGGTAGGGATCTGACACGACAATAAAGTTCTCTGGGTTGCGGAACCCTGGATAAATTTCATCGTTAATGTTAGGGCCTGCCTGCATATTGTTGGTACACATGGTCCAGTAACAGTTAAGCTTGCCATCTTTGAGCATACGGCTCTGAAGCACGGCATGATAGCCTGGTTTTGGTGGTATGGTGCCTTCAGGAAGTTGCCACAGTTTTTCTGATAGTGCTCTGTGTTTAGGGTTTTTTACAACCATATCTGCTGGAAGACGATGAGCGAAGGTACCCACTTCACGTGCGGTTCCACATGCTGAAGGCTGCCCTGTTAGTGAGAATGGACTGTTACCTGGGGTAGCGATCTTACCCGTTAGCAAATGGATGTTGTAGAGCATATTGTTTGCCCAAACACCACGTGTATGTTGGTTGATGCCCATGGTCCACAAACTCATTACCTTGATGGATGGGTCGGCATAAGCTTTGGCCATCTCTTCGAGTTTTGCTGGCTCAACACCACTCATCTTGGCCGCATATTCAAGGGTATAAGTGCTGACAAATTTTGCATATTCATCGAAGCTTATCGGCGCCGACTTACCATTACCTGGGTTTTTCGCTTTCTGCTCTAACGGGTGCTCAGGACGAAGGCCATAACCGATATCTGTGGTGCCTAAGGCAAACTTAGTGTGCTTGTTAACGAACTCTTTATTAACTGCATTGTTTTGAATGATGTAGTTTGCGATGTAGTTAAGGATGACGAGATCTGATTGAGGGCGGAAAACCATGGCGTTATCGGCTAGATCGAAACTACGGTTTTCAAAGGTAGAGAGTACGTGAACGCGGCTCGTTGGACTGCTTAAGCGGCGGTCTGACAGGCGAGCCCATAGAATGGGATGCATCTCTGCCATGTTGGCGCCCCACAACACGAAGTGGTCAGCCGCTTCTAAGTCATCATAACAGCCCATTGGCTCATCAATGCCAAAGGTACGCATAAAGCCACCTACTGCCGAAGCCATACAGTGACGAGCATTAGGGTCGATATTGTTGGTGAGAAAACCTGCTTTGTGCAGCTTAGAGGCGGCGTAGCCCTCCCAGACTGTCCACTGACCAGAGCCAAACATACCGACTGCAGTTGGCCCTTTAGCTTTTAGAGTGTGTTTCCACTTCTCAGCCATGATATCAAAGGCGCTATCCCAGCTGATTGGGGTAAACTCACCCTCTTTATCGTACTTTCCATCGGTCATACGTAGAAGTGGTGTCGTTAGACGATCCTTCCCATACATGATTTTCGATAGGAAGTAGCCTTTAATGCAGTTAAGGCCTTTATTAACTGGGCTCTCTGGGTCACCCTTTGTGGCAACGACTTTGCCATTATTGGTGCCTACCAAAACGCTACAGCCTACGCCACAAAAACGGCAGGGGGCTTTATCCCATTTGATGTTATCTTTCTGCTCAGCGGCTTCAACGATCCTCACTGGCAGAGTCACACCAACTGTGGTTGCAGCGGCAACGGCAGCGTTGGCTTTTAGAAACTCGCGACGGCTAATGCTCATGGTGTTCCTCACTCTTCTGTTTTCTTGCTTAAATTTATTTGATGTTAGTATTAGATCTTATTATTGCTTTTCAGCTTGTTACTTCACTGCTTACTCTTCTATAGGCTCCACTTGGTGATAGACCAGACTGCTGTTGAGAACCCCCTCAAAGGCATTTATCGCTTCAACGTTATCTAAGATAGATTTTTGCGTCTTGCCCTCTAAAGTGATCACAAATTTACCTTCGTAGGTCACGGCATGAATATCCGCACCATCGAGTGATCGTATCTTGGCTTCTACTTGTGAAACTTCAGCGGGTGCTGCGTGTACGACCAGACTGGTAACATGATATTCCTGACTCATCTCTGTTTTACCTCGACGTAGAAGTGACAGGTAGCAGTTGGGGTTAGTTTTAGGAGGGCTACCTGTCTAAGTTACTATCGAGTCTAGACCTTACATATTTTGTGGGTATACCTAGTAAGGGGTATCTGAGGTATTAGTAGATCAAGATCAATATTTTGTGCGTGATGGAGTTCACATTTTGACCTTTATTGTTTATATCAGCTCGAACACTTTGATTAGTTGATAGATTAGTTCATAAAAAGCTTATTTAGTGAACGATTTTTGTTCGTTAGATAGGAGAGTTGTTACACTCGTGAAATACGGTGGTTATTATCATTTAGAGGTAGTGAAATTGACTGGTGTTAACTAAAATTAGATATGTTTTTACCTGATTCTGCTAGAAGCTAGACTTAGTATCCGGTTAGCTCCATATAGCCTTCACCTTGATGACTGCCAGATATCACCACAGGTCCCTCCCAGTAACTGATACTTAGTGGTATCTTTGCATCTGGATTCAAGGCCTGGGTTGTGAGTTGAATACTCTCTGAAGGGATACTTATTTTCCATGAGATTGGGTAGCGGCTTGTGTCTATCTGATGCCACTCTAGTACCTCTATTGTTATCTCATCAGATTCAATATTGCGGCCACTGCCATCGCTAAACATACGCCGACCACTGTAGAAGCTAGCTCCACTGTCTGACTCTCCCCTAAGCTGAAACAGCATTAAGGTAGAGCCGTCATCTAGCCTGAGTGCAAACCAATCCCAGCCTGCTTGATCTTTATTTAAAAACTGTGAGCTCCACTCTCTGTCTAACCAAGCCTTTCCTGTCACTTGATGGGATTCACCTTGCAGGGTAACTTGGCCTGAGACCTGAATAAAAGGCTGGCTATAGTAGTGTGAAGCCACTGATCCATCTGCACTTTTAACGCTATAACCTTGCTCACCCTGTAGCTGGTAGGGAGCATGAGTGTCTAAAGATAATTGATAACTAAACTGGTCGCCATCTACTGCGAGTGAGGCAGGAAAGAGCTCTTCCCCAGTGCCTATCCAGCGCCAGTTATCGATTTTTATGGTCAGTGGCACTGTTGATACATCCGCAAGCATTGGGTGATGTCTGGACCATCTCTCTTCGGCAAAGTGTTGCTCTTGTGTGGTGACTGCTGCGTGAGTCATATAGAGCTGTTTGCTTACCCAGCTGTTGTTCTCTGTCTCCTCATTTTCAGGCTTTTTATTTGAGGCAGAGAGGAGCTCTTTAGGCGCTAGCGCGATACGAAATTGAGTCCATTGTAGACCGAGTTTTTCCCCCTGTTCAGTCTCTAAATTAGCGGTTAAATACCACCACTCTTGACGAAAGTCATTGTGAGCTAAATGGTCTTGGGGAAAAGAGATAGCTCGGCTTTTCTCGACTTGAGTGTAGGTTTGACCTGCTCCCTCTTGAGAGTGTCCCATTAGCTTACCCATTGAAACGGCTTGCTCTGTGTTGTGTGGTTTGGAGCAGGCAAATAGCATAAAGCTTATGGCTAAAGCTAAGATGGTTGTGAGGATGTTTTTTCGAATTATTTTTATCTGAACAATCGTCATTACAAAACCTCACTTTGTAAGCTGGAGATAAGTGGTTTTTTAGTCTGGCGATACAGAGGCAGCGCAACAGCAAATAAACTTGCGACAAGTGCAAGGGCTACGACTTTGCCGTAAGCTAACCAGTCCCACTCCATGGCGATGCTCCAACCAAATGCTTGCAAAGTGATCTTATGGATCAACAGATAGCCTAATATCGCACCGGTCGGCAGCGCGACAAAGCAGGTAAACAAGACGATGATCCCCATCTGAATGAACACCATCTGGGTGAGTTGCACCCTGCTCACTCCCAATGTGTATAGGCGGGCCATAGGCGCCATTCTGGCTTGAGTTAGCATAAAGCAGGCGCTAAAGAGTCCGATAGCCGCGACAAGAAGGGTTAATGTATTGAGTACCTGAGTAATAGAGAAGGTTTTTTTAAACATGATAATCGCTTGTTGCTTTATCTTCTCTTGGCTGTAGATCATCGCATCAGGGATGGAGAACTGTTCCTGCAAAGCCTGTTTTAATCTATCTGTTTCCCCCTGATAACCCACCGCTAAACTTAAGGGGGTAGAAGGAAAGTCCTGCTCTTGCCATACCTTAGGTGAGGTAATAATCTCACCATAAGGGTTGCCATAGTCATAAAATATGCCGCCCACAGTAAAACGCATACTTGGGATGGCTGCTAAGGTTAATTCATCACCTAAGTTAATCTGGAGCTTTATGGCCAAAGGCTCACTTATCATCACCTGTGTGCCTCTTTGCAGCTCAGGCCAGAGGTTTTTGAGGGATGATTTTAGTACTGTGGTTTCTCTTAATGAGGTTTCATCGCGGGTGACTAAGTTAATAGGTAGCTTTTCATGCTGACTCCTGAGGTACCACTGTTTGTAGACGGCATCGACACCTGCTTGCTTAGTTAAGAAGCTTTCGACCTCTAGCATCTGATCGGCGGCGGGTCTGATATAGAGTTCAGCGTGTAAACGTGATTCTAACCACTGCTTGAGGGTCGTTTCGAAACTCCCTACCAAGGTATTCATTGAAATATTGGCGGTGAGTGCAAGTAACATTGCCATCATGGCCAGAGAGAGTGGCGCGATTAACTCTTTAGTTTCCGCTATCTGATAATGCAGTAACCCCTTAAATCCAATTCTCTGCTGGAGTTTATTAATACATTTAAGTAGTAGGTTAATCATGATGGTTAAAGAGGTAGGCAGTGCCAGTGGAATGGCGATGATAACGAGCCCGAGCAGAGCCATGGTATAGCGATAATCTTGGCTTAGAGGTAGGAGTATACAAGCGATAATGCCTAGAATAAACGCCGTGAATAGCTGATATCTTTGTACCTTAGCCGTATTGCTTATCTGGGTAAAATGGTTAGAGCTTCCCGATAAAGCCTGGCGGGTTAATTGGAATAGGAGTGAACTACATGCTGCAAGTGCAGCAAAAAGGGTTAAAGCAAATGCCTGAAATAGCCAGGACCACTGCCAGTTACCGGGTAGAATCTTAGCGCCATAGAGCTGTTCTAGGGTGACTGAAACCATAGGTTGTAGCCAGTGACTTAGCTGAAGACCTAAGATAAAGCCTGCTATAGACCCCAACAGCACTAAGATGGTGAGTTCAGTGAGCAATGCCGACATCAAGGCAGTCTTATTCACCCCTAGCTGTTGCAGCTGAGTGAGCAATCGCTGCCGCTTGAGCAAGCTGTACCTAACTCCGTTATAAGCGATAAATAACCCCACAACAAAAGCCAGTAAACTCATGGCTGTCAAGTTCAGATGAAAGCTTTCAGTTAGGGCGGTGAGACTATCACCGTTATCACTTTCAATCAGATTGCCACGTTTTCTGAGCAGGGTTTCAAGCTGAATTCTCTGGCTTGAGACATCACTAAATAGCGCGATGTAGCTCAGCTGCCCTGTCTGCTTGAGTATCTTCTGCGCTAAAGAGATATCCATTAAGATACTCGAACCTAATTGACTACTATCATCGAGGGCGACTATCTCAAGCTCGATGCCAGAGAGCGAGAACTTAGCTCCCTTATCGAACTGTTTGGCCATCGATTGGCTCATGATAACGATAGGAGTACCCGAAAGGATCTTCCCTAGTGGGATAGCCGTGGAGAAAAGAGCGGGTTGACTGTGATTGCTTTCTGAGTTGGTTTGGCTGCTGTTATCACTGCTGCTTAAGGTTGAACTTAATGCTGCGATTAAATCGCTTCCCTGTATTCGCCATCGTCTGTTATCCGAGCTGGTGGCAACCCCTTCAATCACTGGCAGACTAAGGTTAAATCCAGCTGCGCGAATGTCGAAATAGAGTGACTCATCTAAGTGTTTCTTACCTAAGCTTGGGGTGATGTTCCATTTAGCTTGTTGGCTTAATAGTTCAGTGACAGAGCTGTAGCTTTTTATTGCGTTTTCATTGGTGGCCCGCACACCAGTGAGTAGCATGACAGCCAAAATGATGCCAATAGTGATCGCGCCAGCCTGCAGTGGCGCTTGTCGGTAATGACTGATAAAAACAGTCAGGCTCAGCCAGAAGTTATTCATCGATTATTGAGCTCGCATAAAAAACTCGCTGCTCTATTTTGAGCGGTTTTACTCATGGATCTTGCCTCTGTCTAAGTGCCATCTTCGAAGCATAAAGTCAGCGCACTCTAGACTGTGGGTCACCATGAGAATTGAGGTTTTATGTTCACCAGCCAGCTCACATAGGAGTCGCATTACCTCCATACTGGCTGTTTGATCTAGGTTTCCGGTAGGCTCATCGGCCAATAAAAGTGGCGGCTTGTGGGCAAGAGCCCGCGCGATTGCGACTCGTTGCTGTTGTCCACCAGATAAGCTCTCTACGTGGCGGTTTAATAGTTCATTTAGGCCTAAAGTACTGGCCAGATGCGTGCACCAAGAGTTCCAATCTTGACCATTGAGCCTGAGAGGAAAAGCGATGTTATCTTTGACATTGAGTGGCGTGAGTAGATTAAACTGCTGAAAAACAACTCCTAAAGAGGTCTGGCGAAATTGGCTCCAATCCCTGTCTTTCCAATGGGTGGTATCTTGACCGAGTAAGGTGAGTGTACCGCTGTTTGTATCGCTTGAGTGTGAATGATGGTCAGTCAAGGAGGCTGAGTTTGTGACAGTTGAGTGAGCATCATCTCTTTCGAAACCTGCGATGAGATTGAGCAGGGTGCTTTTACCACTGCCGCTGGCACCAGTTAGCGCTATGGTTTCTCCCTGAGAAAGCGTGAGATCTAACTTATTCAACACAGTATGGCGTTGGTCACCATCGATAAAGGTCTTACTGATACCTGATAGTTGAACCAACTGTTCGGGTGCGATCATTCCAGCTTCATTCCTTGTGCTCAATTCGGCATTTTTAGGTAAGGGTTTTAAATGCGAAGCTAGGATAACTTATTTACAGTTAGGATTAATATAGTGAAATAGCTGTTAAATGGGAGAGGGGCTCATCGCAAATATAAGCGAGATAGGTCTTCCTGCGGATAAGCTTAACGAAGTGTTTGTCCTGCGGTTATGGTTGTCAATAGGCAGCGTAGTTGCTCAGCATTGTTGGAGTATCTCCCTTGCTCTTCTTTGGGGGTACTGTTGATTTTTTGCAATAGTCCAGGGATCATAATTGCAGGGAGTGCTTTGGAGAAGTACCAACCTTGGATTAAATTGATACCTTCATTAGTTAACCAGTCTAAGTCATCCTGAGTTTCCACCCCCTCCACCAATAAAGGAATATTTAACAGATCGGCAGTTCCTTTGATTAACCTGAGCAAAGCGGCTATATGTTGGTTGATCGATACTCCATGAACAAACTGCCTATCGACCTTAAGTAGGTGACATTCAACGTCCCTAATCGTGGCTATGTTGGACATGCCTGTCCCGAAGTCATCGATGGCAATGTTAAATCCGGCCTCTTTGAGAACCGAGATCTGCTTTGAAAACAGTTTATCATCCAAAGAGAAGCCACTCTCCGTGATCTCCAGTTCTACATCTGTGTTTTCAAGCCCATACTGTTTAAGAGTTTGCTCTAATTCATCCAGTAATGAAGCCGTTTGTAGTGTAGTTCTAGATAGGTTGGTAGAGACTTTAGGAACCGTTAACCCGTTAGCTTTCCAGTCAGCGATATCTCTGCACACTTTACGAAAAATAACCAGATCCAGTGCTGGTATCATCCCCATTGACTCGACAATGCTTAATACTTGCCAGGTTGAGGTGTTTAAATAGCGGGAGTTATTCCAACGCATTAAGGCTTCAAAGCCGATTAAAGTTCCTGTCACCATATCAATTTGAGGCTGATAGAAGGGAGTCAGATGGTTGTCGACTTCATCTTGATGCATGCAAGATCTAATATCAATCGCCAGTTGATTGTTACTGCTTCCATTTTCCTGATAATGAATATTGGTGATACCTATGCTCTTTTTTCCACTGAAGCCAATTCCGCCATATCAATTAATGCAGCTGCGCTTGCCTCTTTTGCTAGTGTATAGGCGATGCCTGCATTAACAGTCACTGAGGTGGTGATACCTGATAAAGTGATAGGGGATGTTAATAAGGATAAGAGCGCTTCGATGTTCTGTTGTTCTCTCTCACCGATAAAAGAGAAGGCAAAATTTCCATTACCAAAGTGGGAAACCAGTTGATCACTTTGAGCCCAACTATTAAATCGACGACCTATGGTAGCAATGAGTTCATCTCGAAATTCAGGCCCATAGATATTACTGATGTGCCGCAACCTTTGGATATGAATTGTTCCTACGGAAAACCGATTGGTTACATTATTCATTAACCCTTGCAGCTGCCGTTGAAAGCACTGTTTATTAGGGAGTTGGGTGATTTCACATTTATATTGGGTCTCCAGTGCCTGTGCTAAGTAGGCGCTTAAACATTTTATTATCAGCGCCATCTTGTCAGTTATTTTTATAGGTTTGATATCCATGACCCATAAGGTTCCGATAGCGAACCCATGTTCACCATGAAAGGGGGCTGCAGCATAGAATCGAATATATGGATTATTAATCACTAAGGGATTATTCATAAAGCGTTTATCTTTAATAGCATTCTCTACCACAAACAAAGGTTGCGCCGATTCTATCGCTTCGGCGCAAAATGCTCCCTCTCTGGGTAAGTAGTTAGCTTCAATGCCGTAATGGGCTTTGATCCATACTTTATCACTATCAATAACACTGACTCCTGCGAAGGGAACATCACATAGCTGTGCTAATAGGGTGACCAAAGAGTTTAATGAAGACTCGCTCTCTTCAATGACCGATATATAGTGACTCAACTCTTTTACTCTGAGTTGATCTGATTGCTGGTGTCCAATATGAAAAACATTAGATTCAGTCATTAATGGTCAACCTCTTTAGTTTTCATTTGATTGCATTGTTCTGAGCGATAAAGATGCACTTCAGATAAGTTTATAAAGTATAGACGTGGTTCTAGGTGTGATAAGAGGTTTTAAATTTAAAATGTGATATTTCCCTCTTGTATAGCTGAATTTTCTTGAGGTGGTAGGGTTTGGAACTGCTAAGGCTTTTTCTTGTAGTTGATTGTACTTTTGGCAGGTGTTTTTTGGTAGGGCGGTATTAAATGCCCGCAGAAGTGGTTACTACGGGCATAAGTTAGGTATTTTTTGTTAGGATTATTCTAATTAATGGATTAGCCTTGTGTATTCAATCTTGCTTGAATAGCGGCTTTAGCTTCCTCTTGAGCCAATGATAGTTCACCCTCCTCCTTGTCACGCATAAGCTCGTTAAAAGAGGCTCTAGCTGCTTGAGCTTGTTCTGAAGCTTCTAGCTTGCGCTCTTTGGCTTTCATCGCATCCTCAGTCAGTTGGCGTAACTCTGTAATAATTTCATCCGGAGCATTGCCAAGCTCTAGGCTAGACTCACCACGAGATAGAGCCTCCCTGCGTAGTTGTTTCTTTAGCAACCAGATAGCATCGATGGCTTCGCGCTCTAAATTTGCGGCTTCAATGGCGTTATCTCGTAACAGTTCAAAACGCGCAAGGGCTTGGCCCTCTTTACTCCAAGGATCGACCTCTGGCAGATCAGATATATTGATCACCGGATCCACATAATCATCCTGATGGCTCAGATCTAACATGGCTGCTTTAACGCCTGAGATCATCAACATTATCGCGATAACAAGTAGGGGCAGGCCTCCTACAATCGCGGCGGTTTGTAGTGTGGCTAAGCCGCCCATAAACATCAGAACTGATGGCATAAACGAGAGGGTAAAAGCCCAGAAAAGTCGGTTCCAACGCATAGGGTCTTCAGTGACATTTGTCTGTACTACCGACGCTAGAATGTAGGAGATAGAGTCGAAAGTGGTCGCAGTGAAGATGATACATAGTAAGGTAAATAGAGCGATGATCAAGGTGCTAAACGGTAGCTGCTCTAAGATAGAGAAGATAGCGCGAGTTGCCCCTTCTGAGTTCAGTATGCCGACGACATCGAGTTGACCCGATAACTGCAGTGATAATCCGTAGTTACCTAAGATCATAAAGTACATTGCACAACCTAGCGAACCAAAGAATACGGCTCCAGATACCATCTGTTTAATGGTTCTGCCTCGAGAGATACGCGCAACAAACAGACCCATACTAGGTGCAAATACCAACCACCAAGCCCAGTAGAATATGGTCCAATCTTGAGGGAAGTGGGTATCAGCAAAGGTTCCTAAGCCGCCAAAAGGTTCTGCCCAAGTCGCCATAACAAAAAAGTTAGATAGCATGCGACCGATAGAGTCCAAACCTGTCTCTAACATAAAGATGGTAGGACCGCAGACAAGTACAAAAGCCAGTAGGCCTAACGCGCCCCAGAAGTTGATGTTACTTAGAACTTTAATCCCTTCGTCCATCCCTTTATAGGATGAGTAAGCAAATATAGCCGTACAAAGTAAAAGTACGCCAATCTGGCTGTCTGTGGATGTAGGAATGCCGAACAGATAACTTATCCCCTCATTGATCAGAGGTGCGGCTAAACCTAGTGTGGTTGCTGCTCCGCCCAATAGACCGAAGATAAACAGAATATCGATCACTTTACCAAGTTTACCAAAGCTATTTGCTTCACCGATAACAGGCATAAGTGCGGCAGAAACTTTAAGTACAGGCTGCTTGCGAACATAGAAGAAGTAGGCAATCGGGATTGCTGGGATCATATAGATACACCAAGCAATCGGTCCCCAATGGAATAGGCCGTAGGTCGCTGCCCAGCGGACAGCTTCCTCGCTACCCGCTTCCAATTGGAAAGGGGGATTTTGATAGTAGTAGGCCCACTCAATCGTTCCCCAATAGAGGATGCTAGCACCGATACCGCCACAAAATAGCATGGCTGCCCAGGAGGCGAGAGCGAATTCGGGTGCCTCATCAGGGTCCCCTAGTTTTATCTGACCTATATCGGAGAAGACGATATATATCATAAAGAAGAATGCCGCTAACCCTAGGCCAAGATAAGCAAAACCTAGCTTATCTGTCATAAAAGTTTTAGCTACAGCAATCCAATGTGCTCCCTCTGCTGGGAATATAAGCAAGGGGATCACAACCGAAAAAAGCAGTATTAAAGCCCCAAAAAAGGTTGGCTTATCGATAAGTTCAAAGTGTTTTTTCATTTTACGTTCCGTAACAACTGTATAGCTGTTGAGAGCGCACACAGAAAAGCCCCGCTACCTGAGGATCCGATAGGGGTTGTTTGTTAAGTTACATTTTTCAGTTGTGCGCGAATTGTTGGTGTTGAAGTGCTGTTTTTTGGGCTTTATTACCCGGCTATTTACCTGATTTTTGTGAGTATTATCTTTTGATAAAATAATTCGAATCGCTTTTTTTGTCGACAGACTTATCTCCTGAATAATCAGGAATTGTGATGCATGTCTGATAATTTCAGTCGTTTGAGATAGGCTATATTTTATTTGGATAGGAAAGCTTTTCCTCTTTGCTCGGGTCTATATCTTGAATCCGGTTGCGCAGTTTAATTAGTGGTCCTAATCTCCCTGTAAACCCCTTACCTGAGGTTGTTAAAATGAAAGAGAAAATTGAGTTTCCCAGTAACGGTATCACCTTGGCAGGTCTGCTAGAACGTCCGGAGGGGGAGATTGGTGCTTACGCCTTGTTTGCTCACTGCTTTACCTGTGGTAAGGATATTGCTGCGGCCTCAAGGATCTCCCGCGCTTTGGTGCAAAAAGGGATTGCTGTATTGAGGTTTGATTTTACTGGATTAGGTAACAGTGATGGTGACTTTGCCAATACTAACTTCTCATCCAATCTTGACGATCTCAAGGCTGCTGCTGACTTTTTAAGAGCACAATACGATGCACCTCAGCTGCTTATCGGTCACAGTTTAGGTGGCTCTGCAGTGCTCGCTATTGCTAATGACATTCCAGAGTGCAAGGCGGTGGTGACAATAGCGGCTCCCGCAAACGCAGAGCATGTGGTGCATAATTTTTCCGGTGCAATTGATGAAATCAATTCACAAGGTTTAGCTGCTGTTAATTTAGGTCCACGACAATTTACCATTAAAAAGCACTTTTTGGAGGATCTGGATCATCATGCTAAACAGGCTTTCTCTCTGGATAAAAAAGCCCTTTTAGTGATGCACTCTCCGGTTGATGATGCGGTCTCTATCGCACAGGCTGAGAAGATCTATACCCAAGCTAAGCACCCTAAAAGCTTTGTGAGTTTAGATACTGCCGATCACCTGTTGACCAGTAAAGCTGATGCTGATTATGTCGCGAGTGTGGTTGCCAGTTGGAGTGGCCGTTATCTGGACTTCTCCATCGCAGCTAAGCATTCTCATAAAGTGACAGAGGGGCACTTAAGAGTGGAGGAGAAAGATCATAAATTTACTCAGACTATTATCAGCGATAGCCATGTTTGGCTCGCCGATGAGCCATTAAAAGTGGGGGGTAAAAATTTAGGTCCAGATCCCTATGAGCACCTGCTCGCAGCTCTTGGTGCCTGCACATCGATGACCATGCGTATGTATGCAGAACGAAAAAAGTGGCCTCTGGAAGATATTAAGATAGATCTTTCTCACTCCCGAACTTATATCAAAGACTGTGAAGATTGTGAGACTGCTAATACTCAACTCGACACCTTAAGCCGAGAGATAGAGCTAGTTGGTGCGCTTACCGGGGAGCAGAGGCAGAGCTTGTTAGCTATCTCGGAAAAGTGTCCGGTTCATAAAACACTGCACAGTAAACTGAAAGTGGCGACAGAGCTTAAAGAGTGATCTCTTTTGTCGTTAAAGGGTTAAGTCCAGTCATCCGAAGGGGTTTGTGGTGGAGCATTTAATGAAGAGTCCTGCTCAGTTAAAGGTTATCTTAGCCACTATTTTCGCATTACTGGCATTTGCAGGGAACTCCGTTTTATGTCGTTTAGCCTTAGGTGACGGGGCTATAGATGCCGCCAGCTTTACCGTCATTCGGTTTCTATCCGGCAGTTTAGTATTAGTGATTATTTTGTTGCTGACTAGGCTGATAAAACAGCGACAAACCTATAAAGAGCAAGAGATAAGAACAGGGCGAGGCTCTTGGCTAGCGGGCTTTATGTTATTCCTTTACGGCGTGACTTTCTCATATGCATATATCTCTCTAGATACTGGAGTTGGCGCCTTGATTCTGTTTGGTGCGGTGCAGTTAACCATGATCTTGATAAGCCTACTCTCCGGTAATCGCCTGCACTATCTTGAGTGGATGGGAGTGGTTATCGCCTTTAGCGGATTTGTCTATTTAGTTCTGCCAACCTTGAGTACACCATCAATGGCAGGCTTTATTTTGATGACACTCTCGGGCGTAGCTTGGGGTTTGTACACGGTAAAGGGGAGAGGTTGTAAAGACCCCATATTAGATACGACCTATAACTTTATTAGAACCTTACCTTTTATCGCCATTTTACTTCTACTCACAATCCAATCTGCCAGCTTGACTCAAGCTGGGATCATCTTTGCTGTCTTGTCTGGTGTCATCGCATCCGGTGTTGGCTATGCGCTATGGTATTTTGCTTTGAGGGGATTGTCAGTTATGCAAGCGGCGGCATTGCAGTTGCTTGTGCCAATTATTGCCGCAATTGGTGGAGTGATATTTGCCAGTGAAGCGATTACGATGCGACTGGTTATCTCATCGTTTGCTGTGTTAGGTGGGATTTTACTTGTGCTGTTGGGGCGTCAGTACCTCCAAGCCTCTAGAGGAGAAGAGGCGTAGATTTATCAAGGTGACCATCATGATAGTTACCTTGATAATATAAAATAACTTCTAATTATCGCCTATGCCAAGGCTAATGAGCAGCAGAGAGAAGATCTGGGTTCGTCACTAGATTTCTCACGCCATGGGCATGATCTTCATCGAAAGCATTCGATTCTAACCACTTACCAACACTATTAATATCAACCTTCATCACCTGAGGTCGAACACTCCAACTTACCTGAAGTGGTGAGGCTTTTTCGTTATAGCCAGGTCCTGTTGTCGATCCTGTATATTGAACTGGCTTTCCAGTATTACTTGGAATATTAATAGCCTGATTTAAGCCGTTTTTCATGCCTAACTCAGTGAGTGTTAAAAAGTTATTAGCCTTAGCGTCATTGACCAACACATACACCTGAGTCTCTACTCTGAGTTGAGGATTTTTATTGGCATCGCTAAGGCAGGCACCTAATGTTGCTCCCGGTGCGACTTGAGCTGTTGAGTGCACATAGTGGACTTCAATGGTATCTCCTGGATACAGGCTACCATGCTTACTTGCACCTACTTTATGCTTAAGTGGAGTGAGCTCCGCTTTGGATAATTTTCCTGAGTATTGGTAACCACTGTGGTATCCATGACCATCACCATTTCCGGCATATTTGGTGAATTCACCACCTTTATGTTCTGCATTTTTGTGAAAATGAATGTTGCATAGGTTCATTTGTGTGTAGATAGGGGCCTGAGCAAATATTCGTTTGTTACTGCCTTGGATGGTATCAATATCACGTGGCGACTGAGGGCCGTAACCTTTACCTTTTGTATTGGCGGCCAGTGCGGCTCTCTGCTTTTCGATCACTTGATCTGAAACGTTGTGCTCAGCACTTTTAGCGGAAGCGGCAGTTGTCAAAAATGGTAGAAGCATCGCTGTCGCGCATAATACTCGTGTCTTGTAACTCATCTTTTAGTCCTTTTTTAGCAAGCAGATCGTGTCTGCTAGGTTTAGGGTTGAGTGAGAAGGGATTACAGGCTTGAAAATAATCTATTGATAATCCTCTGCATTTGCAACCGTCTGCGAGATAAAAAACCATAAATTCAAGTTTTATTTGTTATAGATCTCGCCACGGACAAGCTCCGTCAAGAGAAGCATTGAGCCATTTGAGTTTAGACATAAATTTATGATTTCACCCTATTTTAAGGCGAAATAGGGCCTAATGAGTGGAAACTCTATTGGCGTGGAGAGTGATGCTCAGCGCAATACCTCCCCTTTCATACCGAAAAGTGGGTTTAATTTTTCTGTTAGCAAAGCTTCCCGTTCCAAGCCCGTTTTGTACTCTTAGAATTTCATCTCTTTCGTCAGTTTTATCCTCTATTGAAGTTACAGACTTTCACTTTTACTTTAGGTATGGTGAATGTAAGTTGATTTGTAACTCATCCCTAGGAATTAAAGGATTAATTTATGAAAGTGAACGTACTACCACTGTTGCTGTTAGCATCGCTTAGCTTCTCTTCAATTGCCAATGAAGTGGATAAGATGGTCGAGTTTTCCGTAACTCAAATGAAGCGTATGGGAGAGTTTAAGGGGCTCTCTTCTGCAACTGGCGTATCTGAAGCCCACTTAGAAAAAGGCTTTAGAGCTGCTTTAACCCACTGTTTGAAAAATCATAACATGCAAGGGGATGAGTCAGAGCTTGAGGCATGCATGAGTAGAGAAGTTCCCAGTGCAACAGGCTTATCTGCAGCGCAATTGGATGCTTGGGAGGGGGAAGGTGAGGCGCAAATGCCCTCAGAAAAGCTCCTTGATGAGATGGATCTGATAAACGAGAAGATATTACAGCTTGAAGAGAAAGAGGATTTAACAGCTGTAGATGAGAAACAGATTATTGAGTTGGAAAATAAGCTTATGCAACTTTCTAAAAAGCAACGTGAATTACAGATGCAGGAGATGAAAGATATCGCATCAGATTTTGAGGAATACCATAAGCAGTAATGTTACTTGGTATGGTTAGAGTTGAAGCCTCATCTGCTAGATCACCTCGTTAAATATGTGCCTAGGTGTGACAGGTAATCTAGATAATGAGTTAAGTTGGTATTTGTTATATGCAATAGCGCTCTACTCTTTTTGAGTAACGCTGGGCAAAGTTAAAGGGGCTCATATTCAAAGTTCGGATAGCGTCAATCCAGCCGACGAGTACAGGGACTAAAGTCCAGCTAAAGACTAGGTATAAGCTGCCCTTCATATACTGGCCTAAATAGAATTTGTGTATTCCGAGCCCACTCAGCAGAAAGCTAAACCAAATTGCGAGTTTTTGGTTCTTGATATGTATGTTTGGATCGACGCCAGCAAGGGCTTCTAACCCTTGGGTTGCATGACATTCAGGGCAGGTAATTAAACTTGAGTCGATCTTTTGGCTGCACTGCGTACATAGAGACTCTTTATGCTGTGAGAGTGGGTAGTCACTAGTTTTCATTACAAGCTCCAGTTGTCAAAAAGTGGTCAGATACTATTTGGCGTGGCTTATTATGAGTACAAGTGTGCGCTGAAACCTAGTTGCACAGTTCACATAATTGAAATAAAAACAATCTCAGCAGCTCTGAAGGTTTGAGTGGCTTTTTATCCCTCCTTCAAGATTGAGTTAACCTTCACAGCGAGCTTAGCGGGTACTTTTGTATCAACTATGTTTGATAGGTAATTTGAGTAGGAGCTTGATATCTCTTTATCAATCTTATCATCTCCTTTGATCTAGAAGTTGATCGTTTTCTTGAACCGCATTTGGTTTAGCTTTTGCTAGTCTCCGCCACAGTTTCTCTAATGGCCCTTGATTGAAATAGTTAAGGTATATGGTGGCTAGAATAAGCTGGAGAATTGAGTAGCCAATGGCAATTAGCATATAGTCTGGTCTATCTAGGGTGTTTACCAGAGTTGGCTCAAAGTGACGAAACAGCAATACTCCGCAAATTGATTGCAGTATGTATAGACTGAAGGCAAGTCGACCTACTTTTTGTAGAGGAGCTAAAACTGTTGAGCGATTTTGGCATATTTTTATCAGCAGATGCATGTAAATTAGCGCCATCGGAATTGCACTGAGCAGTACGATCACGCCCGATAGGGTATGTAATATTGGATTTTCAGAAAAGGAGAGTAGGCTATCTAGAGTAGAGAAAAAAATACTCGTCAAAGCAAACCAGATAAGATGTCGCTTGCTAAATCCTTGCTGAAAAATGCCTTTACGATAAAGTGCTACGCCAAGCAGCATCAAACCTGCTGAAAGCCACATTAGTGTTAATGGGACAACCAACAACAAAGTCGTAAATATAATCAGTTGCATCAATAGCTGTTCAGAGTATGTGCTGAACCATATCAAGTACTCCTCTTCAAATAGCTCAGACCCTCGAATAAACCGCTCTTCGGGAGAGAAGATACTAAAAAGAGTAAAAGTAAACACTGAGATGGCAATAAACAGCAGTGATTTTTTTATTAGTTTATCGTTATCAAGCTGCAGGTAACAAAGGGCTAAAAAACCACTGAGCCCGTAAGCAAACAGTACGTCACCAGACCAGATAACAATCCCATGTACGGCGCCAAAAACTAATAGCCACTTCAGTCGTGATTTAATCTGCTTATAGGCGTCGATATTCTGTTTAGAATACCGATCGAACTGAACCGCTAAGCCTACACCAAATAACATTGCAAATAGGCTGATAAAGCGTCCTTCAAGAAAAAAATTACTAAATAGTTCCACTAAGGTGTCATGAAGAGGGGATATTTCATGGCTGGCGTAACCTGAAACGGCGTTACCAAAATAATAGATGTTCATAAACAAAATCCCCAGTACTGCGAGTCCACGAATAGCATCAATATTTGCGTTACGTATAGGTTTTGTACTGTGATTTTCTGGGGTATCAGAGACTTGAGTTATCGATTCCATCAGTTTGGCCTACATTCCATGTGCCATAAAAGTAAAAAACACAATATCAGTATTTAGGGCTCAGCGGAAAGCTTTTGAAGTTGATAGGAATCACCTTACTCTGCTTGGGGAGCATTTCGAACCTGTGAGAATGTTTGCAGGCCCACTGTTAGCTCACTTTGCTTCGAGGTACGAGTGGAAAGGTTGAAAGCAGAGAAGAAGGCACGGAGCGTGCCTTGATACTTTAAGTTCGATAATTACGAAGGTGGAGCTAGAAGGTGCCTATACCCATAAGTGGTATAAAGGTAGTTTTCTGTATTGTTGATATCTCCTTTTTTTGAGACGCTTAGGGGCGTGTTACTTGAGTCTGTTAGGTATGATGAAACCAGTTGAGTTTCAGCACTGCTGAACTTTTTCCCGATAAGTTTATTGTCGGCGAGCAGGTGCTGTACTCTTAACTCTCCCTGTTTTTGACCTATTAATTTATTACCTGAATAGATTAACTCTAAGTTAGGTTCATTATTAATCGATTGGCTTATCAGTCGTCCAACAGCGTCGTATTCATAGGATGATATTAATAGTCCATGCTCATCATAAATAGCCCTCATTTCACCGTATTCATCATATGAATACTGTAAGCCTTTCTCATCTTGAGTGAGCTTGCCAAACTCATTATAAGCGTGACTCAAATCTATATCTTCATATGAGGCATGGGTATGTGAAATATGCATTAATTGAGTGGGATTGTTTATGTCATAGATAAGCTCAGAGTTATCTACTGAACTGTCATCAAAAACGGTTGCTACATGGCAAATATTATTCAAATTATCATAACGAAACACCTGACTTACTATAGTATTTTCATATTGATCTTTAGGGCTTCTGGCGCCATCTGCTCGGTAAGAGGTTAAACGTCCAATAGGATCATATTCAAAATGTTCAGTTAAGATATCGCCGTTTAGGCTGGTGAGCTTTGTTCTAACTTTACCGTCATCAGTAAATTGACGTGTTTCAATCAGTTGATGTGTCTCCTGTGTGCTAGTTGTCACGACCTCATAGGGAAATTTTGAGTAATCGTGGTTTATTTCAGTAGGGTTAGCACCTGTGACTATGATTTTTGTTACACGAGAAAATTGGTCATAGTTCATATAATTAACTGTATTACTTCCATCGAAGGTCGATTTTACTCTCTGAAAATCATCGTATTCGATAAGCTCATAGTCTGTATCGCTGAATTTAGAAGCAACTGGGAAGCCAAATAACGTGTACTCATAGTGCTGAGTATCGGAGTGGTTTCTCTCTATTGAGGTTAAACCATCGAATCGATATTCGTAATCAACATGGTTGCCAGTATCCTCTCTGACTGCGTTACGGATGGAACCGCGTAAGTTATCTGGGATGTAATGCTTCAAACCCAATTGAGTATAATCGCCAATCTCACTATTGAAATGTGCATCGACTTCTTGTCCGTTTGACAATTTTACTTTATGAAAATGTATCGCCCCTGCCGAATAATGATAACTCGTTTGAGTTTGTCCAATGGTTTCATCTATTAAGCGACCAAAGCCATCAAAGTTACGCTGGCCTAATTTTATGTTGTCTAGGGAGACAGACTCGATAAAGTCGATACTGGTATGGTACGGCGAGTATATTTTTGATGTGGTGAAATCGATAAAGTCAGCATTATGTAGGTAATGCACTCTAGTTGAAGTCACCCTGTTGAGTAAATCATGGCCAAAATCTTGGTTGACACCAAGATGGTTCACGCTATTGCGGATGCGACCAAATCCATCATAAACCGTCGTAGTTCCAACGTTCATTTTCTGATTGTGTTGATCAAATTGCTCGGTAATCACCTGACGATTTAAGGGATCACGTTGGTTAACTGAATAGGGCTGACCTGCAGTGCCTGTTACCTGTTTCAAGCTTATGGGATCAAATTGATCGATTTGAATTTGACCATCTGGTAACGTGACTTGGAAACACTCTCCCCAGCCATCATATTCAAATTTTTTGGTCAGTGCCCATGTTTGCTCTGCGATGGGTAATTGAAGGCTTGATGGCAAGGTTTTATCGTATTGAGTTTCTGTTATTTGCTGTCCCAGCGAATTAAACTCATTGCTTATATTCAGGTAGTTCTCTATCACTCCAGGTATGGTTAGATAGACCTCTCTTACTTGGCCGAGTGCGTCATACTGAGTCGTTTTATTATTACCATAAGAATCGAATTCTTCAATTTTGCTTTGAGAGTCGAAGTAAATATACTCTTTTTTGCATTCATACTCCGAGTTTGGAGCTGTGATTTCAGCCTGGAGCCTTCCATCAAAATAATAATCTAAACGAACGGATCTTCCTTGTTCGTTTTTCTCTACTATCTCTCCAGATGTCATGTTAAACAGTGTAAAGTTTTTAATGGAGTCATTTAATTCACTAGAGCAGGACGTCGTAGTCGTTACCTTTAGCTTATTATCAATGATCTCATAATGACTCTCTTCTCTATTTTGATGGTTATTGCTCTCTAATATGATTGCACTTATTCGGCCAAGATCGTCTCCTGCTGGACAGTAGCTGTAGCTAACTTTTGTTTGTGAATATTCATTTTTATCTTCTTCAATACAAACAGAATCATGGAGTAAACGATATTTCCTTCGAGAAACGATGCGTGCTTCATCTGTTTTAGTATCTGTAATTGATTGCGACTTTAAGAAGTAAATAAAGCCGTATTTAGGGCATTTTTCAATCGCGTTATCTATTGCACCATTAAGGGTGTTGTAATATTCATAAGTAATCGATACACCCTCTTCAGGATCATACTCGTTGAGTAAATTGCCATAATTATCAAACTGATAATAAATTGATTCAGTGCGACTGCTACCATTGTTTGAAAACTGCTTCTTATGGTTCTTTATCAGCTTTAATCTTGGATCTTGGGTTGATATATCACCATTGTCTGTAGAGAAGTAAGTTGTCTCCTCTGTTGTTATACAGTTCTTATACTCGATTTTTGCTTCACGAATATTATGGAATTTATCAAACTTTTGAGTGGTTACCAGTGAATGTCCTTCATGATCGACACTGGTTTTTTGACTACGATAGAAGTAGGGAGTTTTTATTCTATACATGGTGTCGCTATAGGCTTGATAGGGCACAGAAGCGCCTAGGCCATAAGCATTATTGCCTTGATGACCCTCTAGCAGGAAGTCGAAGGTCGTCTTCCTGATTGTCTGCCCTGAGCGTATTAGCGAATGTTCAGTGACAACGGGCAGTGATGTAAAACCGGCACGTGCAGGGAGTGATAGATATTGACCATATACTAGCTTATGGGCTGTTTCATCGGGTAAAAGCACCTCATCAATGCAGTAAACGTTGCTTTTCCCATCGTATTTTTTAACTATTTTATAGTTTAATGCGTTCTGGTAAGCGCCTTGGTTTTCATAAGGTAGAGAAAGCGTGGTGAGTTTTTCATTAGAATTGATGAATACAAAGTATTTACCGCCTAGCAGGCTAATCTCTTTTGCTCCACCTGCCCCTATTTTTTTTACGCTTAAAAATATAAAACCAGAATCGTCTTTTATTTCAATTAATTGATTGGTTGATGACCATCTAAAATTAACCCCATTCCCTAATGTATTTTCTTTTCTCACTAGGTTTGCGGATTTACCCTGAGCATCAGTTTTTAAAAAGTCCTTTTGCCCATCTATATAGCTAACTTTGTACTCTTTTACCCTTGAGTTATATTCAATCTTAAAGTCATTTAAACAGGGCTCTGCTGGTAAAATATTTCTAATATCTAACTTAATTGAAACGCCACTTGAATTAGTGAAAATATGATTAATCAAATCTATTTTTGATAAGCTTAATTTTAGCCCAGGACCAAAGCCATGATCCTGTTGATTAAAGGTATCAATGCTTGTATTTATCTCTAATTCAGGCCCTTTTAATTTGTTCGCATTAATTTTGACGAGATGTATTGAAAAATCAAAAGACCCAGTGCGTTCATTAACATCACCTGTAGCAAAGCCATTGTAGTTATTCGCATATGTGAAAACCTGATCAGCCATTTTGTCACTCCATATCTATTAGGTTTAGGCGAAAATACCATTACGTATTTGGCGGTTGACGATGTCAGTGTCGAGAGAGAAGGTGGCTTGGATCTGTCCGAATGTTCCGGGCGCTTGTGGTGTATCGGTATTGTTGTTTTCGTTGATATTGTCTAGTTTATCTCTTGCTGTGACTAGTTTTGATGCTGCTAAAAAACTGCCTGAAGACATAGATAAGCCCTGCCTAACAAGTGCCCCAGCAAAGCTCCTAGCAAAATGTCCAGAGTTCATCCCTGTCTTAGCTATATTTTCAACTTTCCAAGCCATGGTGTTATTCAAAAAACGTGTGGGTTTATACTGTGTTTTTGGCTTCATGGAGATAAACTTTGAGGAGAGATCACGTTGGCCGACAACATGAGACTCTAGCTTAGTTGCCATAACAGTATCGGCAGTCTCAACGCTTAACGCACCGCTACGTGCGTCGACTTCTTTAAAAGAATTATCTTTAATTTTGGTAAAAAATTTATCATTACGAGCTTTGGCGCTTTTACCAATTTTTAATTTCGATGTGGTTTTAAAGTTACTTGTACTAAAGCGAGATTTAAATCCGCTCACTGTGCCTTTTAGTGCGCCGGAAACGCCAGCAGCAATGGATGCGACAGAAAAGACAATTGAGGCAATATCTAAATTTGCAGCGGCTGTTGGGTTTGAATCTTCAACAGCAGCCGAAGCTATGGTTAAGCTGCCTCCAATAGCTCCTAATACGCCGCTAAGGACCCCCATAGCTACAGCAAATGATGTTCCACCAGTAAAGGGGGCTAAAACGGCACCAATAATGCCTGTGACGACAGCAAAAATTCCAAAACCAATTTTCCATCCGTCTAAATGACCCGTTGGGTCATTGAAATTGACCGGATCACCGTGGCAATAGGCATATACATTAAGGCCAGCCTCACCAAAGGGGCTCATGGAGTCAGGTGATTGAAAGCGCATTAAAATGGGGTTATAGAAACGATAACCTTGCCCAAGCTGATAGTTACCAGTAATAGGGTCTAGCAGTTCACCATTAAATCCAGACAGTTCATGCTTGATGATAGTTAACAATAAATTTGAATCGAGGTTAATGGCTTTTGCCATGCTTTTTATCGAGGTTAATGAAATTCCTGTTAAGAGCGCAATTGAAATGCTACCACTTAAAAAGTTTCGTCTACTTATGCAATTTAATGCATCTTTCTTATTTGAATTTTCCATGGGGATTCCCAATAAGCTAATTGAGTTAAAGGCCGTTTTTCGGCCTTATATTTTTAAGTGGGGATACTAATCGTAGACAGGCACTATTTTTATGCTAGATCTATCGAGTTTAGTTAATACGTATTGATCAGAGACACCCGCATTGGCCCCCATATTCGTTTCGCCAATGACTTTAGCGCTGAATATGAAATGATTGCCGTAGTTATCTTCTATTTGATGACTGATATCGACTTTGTTTCCTGAGGTCGAAGCTGACCAGTGACCTGCGTCTGTCCAAAATACAAAGTTACCACTATCACCTGAGTAAAAATCGATGACAGATTTGGTTGCCACAATAGAAAATGAGTTCTCTCTATTAACATCGGTTAAATAGAAGCGCCAAGTATCTTGTGAGCTAAAACCACTATTACTACTGTTCTTATCTTTTGTTGAGTATGAGAAGTCACGCATAGAGGTATTGCCAAATAAAAAGTCTGTCGTGTACCAGTCTTCTAAATCCCAGTTACTACTTTTTACATTGTTACAAATACCATCAACTTGATCGCCTTTGCTGTCAAAAACACACCCTCTAGCCACTCCTATCGATTTAACACCATCGACAGGTCTGAAATAATGATTATTCCTTTGTGAGCTAAAAACATAATGATTTTCTTTTGCGTAACTGACACCTCGGGTCCAACCATTTCTTACTCTATATTTGTTATGACAATCGACCTCATTCACACAGAGAACCTTGTCTTCATCAAATGACATTTTGACACTGTTTGCGTCATAGCCACTGTCGACATATCGATTGTATTCCCCTTTGATAACGTTGACTCTTCTATAGTTATTTCCTGGTGCCGCGGAGTTACAGTTATCATTTGGGTAGCCTGAAATAGGACCATAGTCATCTGTTCTTTCTGGGTTAGCGAATACACATAGATCTAAGCTATTGTTTGTATCAGTTCCCGAAAGCCCTTTATAAGTCATGTAAACGGTGGCCTTGAAGTAATTGTTGCTGCGTGGCTCTGCACGGTAACTACTTTGACCAAGGCTGGATTCATATCGCTCATTGACTGAGGATGAGATATCTATCTGTGGATAAAGTAACGATATAGGCTGTGGCGTTGACTCTCCAAATTGAGCTATTTTTAAGTAATATTTTTCCTCTTCGGCTGATAACTCTATGGGGGTTTGAGCTATATCATCGCCATAAAGGTAGGCTCTATATTTGATCTCAATAGGTTTTTGCATATAACCATTATTGTATAGTTGATTGCCTTTAGTGGAGGTGTTTATCGATAGCTCTGCAAAAGTAATATCGCGTATTGTTGAGGTTGCTTTAGCTTTGTAACCAACAGTTTGTACAGCCCACTTACTCTCTTTATCGCTCCAATTAAGAATAAAGCTATCACCAGTTTTTATAAGCAGATCACCTTGTCCATGAAGCAGGTTGTCAGCATTTAAATGAGTGTCGTAGGTTGCGACTGAACGTATGAGTATTTTGTCAGCATCTCCTTTTTCGCTTGGTAAGAATATGGTGTTATACCAATTCGCATTTGAAAGTGTGTAAGTGACATACTTTTTACTGTTTGGAATGGTTTGGCCGATACTATTGGGGGTAAAATTGTTAGTTGTAAGTAACCAACTTCTTAGATTATTTTTATATACAAATTGGTATCGTTCGCCTTTGCTGACCGTTATTTCATTAAATCCAACGATCTCCCCATTTACATCAAAATGGTAAGCCGCATCTGATGAAACATTAATTTTTGTATTATTTTTTGGCTTGATAGGAAGGAATATCTCTCTCTTCCAGTTAGCATCACTTGCATAGACAGTGACAACTTCATCTGATGAAGGGATCTGCCCGTACAGTAGATCTTTAGCATCAATTGTCAATGCGTATGACTGGAAGCTAATAACACTTACAATTAGTGAACTTATTACTTTGATACTGGTAATTATTGTAGATTCCGAACGGTTTCTTATCATGTTTAATCCTCTTTTTTATATTTTAGTGCTATTTGAATAATTAACTTTGTTGTTTTTTGTGATGTTAGATTTTTTATTTAAATAGTGTCAATCGTTTTGGTTTTTATTTATTTTCATGATGGTTTTTATATGTTTAAATTTATAGGTTGAACGCTGACTGGTTAACATTTTCGCGTCGTATGTATCTTTTTCTTGGGGTTATATATTTCATTTGTGCCTGTATTGTGTCTGCTTGGTTTGTGGTGTTTGTTTTTATCTATATGTTTTAATTGGTTTAGTTGTTATTTTATGTAAGTTTTATTCCTATGTGCTGAAGTGTGATTTTGATCACGAAATTTTGGGCGAGTAAATATGAAAAGATGTTTATGACGTATCAGTTTTATATATGGAACGTATCAATTTTATATACGCTGGAGGTTTTTAAATCTGATTTTTTTGATATTTTTTAATAGATTAAAAGCTCTATTTGTTCGGTTTTGTTGTGAGTTTGAAAGTGTGTGGTTGATAAGCTGATAGAACCGTTGGGCTATATTAAATAATATTAAGAAGAATATTAATTTATATAATGTTAATGAAGGCGTCTGGTTGTGGTGAAAGATAGTGGCAGAGATAATTGCGAGAGATAGTGGGAGAAGCAGAGGGCGGGCTTTGCCCTGCTAGGACGGCACTAGGTTCCTGCGAGGTCGTTCGCAGGCTCACTGTTAGAAAAACTTAGATGAACGTCGAGGGCGGCCGCTTGAGTACAGAACGAGCTGCTCATGGTTGACGGAACGCTTCGCTTACGGATAACAGAACGCTGCGCTGTGAGAAAAAACAAGAGTAAAAGATTATCGCTTTTGATTTTCTCCGTGTCCTCTGTGGTGAATAGCTTGCAGCATAAGAGAAGAAGCAAAGAACATTCCCACTACTGAGCGCTATGCTTCCGCTGATTTAATTGAGGAAAGAACACTGGGATGGCAATGAAAAAATAGGACCGCCGTAACTTCTCACAATTGATACAAAAACACCTGCCACCAATAAGAATCAAAACAGATATCTCATCAGCCAGCAGGCGCAATTTAAATAATAGGAACGACCAGATTATTCTGGGTCACTCTTACTCTGGGTCATAGTCCAACACTGGTGCTAGCCACCTCTCAACCTCCTCCACACTCATCCCTTTACGCGCTGCATAATCCTCTACCTGATCTCGGCCGATATTGGTCACGCCAAAGTAACGTGATTTAGGATGAGCAAAATACCAGCCTGAAACTGCGGCGGTGGGGAACATAGCAAAGCTCTCGGTGATGTTAAGGCCGATAGTTTCATCGGGTTTTAGTAGATCCCATAGCAAGCCTTTCTCGGTGTGATCGGGACAAGCTGGGTAACCGGGTGCGGGGCGGATCCCTTTGTATTTCTCACGAATAAGCGCTTCGTTATCGAGTACCTCATCGGCAGCATAACCCCAGAACTCCTTACGAACGCGTTCATGCATACGCTCTGCAAAGGCTTCGGCCAAGCGGTCTGCCAGACACTTGAGCATAATGGCGCTGTAGTCATCGTGGTCAGCTTCGAAACGCTCAACATGCTCGTCGATACCGTGACCTGCGGTGACTGCGAAGCCACCCATGTAATCGGCAACGCCAGAGTCTTTAGGAGCGACAAAGTCGGCGAGGCAGAAGTTGTCATTGCCCACACGCTCAATCTGCATCCGCAGATGATGGGTGGTTATCTCAAGTTCACTACGGCTTTCATCTGTGTAGAGTTCTATGTCGTCATGTCCCACGGTATTTGCAGGGAACAGACCGATAACGCCTTTGGCGGTGAGCCACTTCTCATCGATGATCTTCTTAAGCATGGCCTTACCGTCGCTAAACAGTTTACGTGCCTCTTCACCGACGACTTCATCATCTAAAATCTTAGGGAAGTGGCCGTACAGCTCCCAGCTGCGGAAAAACGGTGTCCAGTCGATGCGATCGACGAGATCTTCTAGTGGGTAATCATCGAATACCTGACGACCTAATTGGTTAGGCACAAATGGGGTGTAGCTCTCCCAGTCGTGCTGGCAACAATTTTCACGGGCAGCTTCGATTGAGGTGATCACTTTACGTTTAGCCTGTGAAAGGCGTTTTTCACGCATCACATCATATTCGTTATAGGCTTCATCTATGGTGGCTTGACGAGTGTCATCATTAATTAGCTTAGAAACCATAGGAACGGCGCGCGAGGCATCGGCAATATAGATGGCGCCAGTTGGTGCATGTGGGGCTATTTTCACTGCGGTGTGAATTTTAGAGCAGGTGGCACCACCAATAATCGAAGGGATGGTTAGGCCCGCTTTATGGAAGCTTTTAACGTTATGCACCATCTCGTCTAGACTTGGGGTGATAAGTCCTGACATCCCGATAATATCGACATTCTCCGCTTTGGCGACCTCAATTATCTTCTCAACAGGAACCATCACACCGAGATCGATCACCTCATAGCCGTTACAGGCCAGTACCACGCCAACAATATTCTTGCCGATATCGTGTACGTCACCTTTTACCGTGACCATTAAGATCTTACCGTTAGATTGACCGGCGACCTTTTCAAGCTCGATGTAAGGGTTGAGGTAAGCTACGGCTTTTTTCATCACTCGGGCGGATTTCACCACCTGTGGTAGGAACATCTTACCGGAGCCAAAGAGATCGCCAACGATGTTCATGCCATCCATCAGAGGACCTTCAATTACATCCAGTGGTCTGGTGGCCGCTGTACGCGCCTCTTCAGTATCTTCATCGATATAGTCGGTAATGCCCTTGACCAGTGCGTGAGCTAGACGCTCATTCACGGGCTTAGTGCGCCACTCGAGATCCTCTTTTTTGCCAGTTTGAGCGCCATCGCCACGGAATTTTTCTGCAACCTCGAGCAATAGCTCAGTGTTATTGGTTGCTTCACCGTTTTTATCCACTGCGCTGCAGGGGAGGTTTTGTACTATGGCTTCAACTTTCTCTTTTAGCTCAGGGTCGATATCGTCATATATGGCTAGCTGCCCAGCGTTAACGATACCCATGTCCATGCCAGCTTGAATCGCGTGATAGAGGAATACGGCGTGAATCGCTTCTCGCACTGGGTTATTACCGCGAAATGAGAAGGAGACATTGGATACTCCTCCTGAGATCATAGCGTGGGGCAGGGTACGCTTTATCTCGCGGGTTGCTTCGATAAAATCGACGGCATAGTTATCATGCTCCTCGATACCGGTTGCGATGGCGAAGATGTTGGGGTCAAAGATAATATCTTCTGGTGGGAAGCCAACCTTGTCGACCAAAACGTTGTAAGCGCGAGTACAGATCTCGACTTTACGTGCCTCGGTGTCCGCTTGGCCTGTTTCATCAAAAGCCATGATAATGGCAGCAGCGCCATAGCGTTTAACCAGTTTGGCTTGCTCAATAAACTTCTCTTCGCCCTCTTTTAGGGAGATGGAGTTAACGATCCCTTTGCCCTGAATGCATTTTAGGCCGGCTTCGATCACCTCCCATTTGGAGGAGTCGATCATGATCGGTACGCGGGAGATATCTGGCTCTGAAGCGATAAGGTTGAGGAATTTCTGCATCACCTCGACGCCGTCGAGCATCCCCTCATCCATGTTGATATCGATGATCTGAGCGCCGTTTTCCACTTGATCGCGGGCGACACTCAGTGCTTCTTCATATTCGCCAGTTTTAATCAGGCGTAGGAATTTGGCAGAGCCGGTGACGTTAGTACGCTCACCCACGTTAAGGAAGAGTGAGTTCTCATCTATGGTCAGAGGCTCAAGGCCTGAGAGGCGACAAGCTACTGGAATATCGGGTAGTTTACGCGCCGGGTGCTTAATCACAGCTTCACGAATAACTCGGATGTGATCGGGTGTGGTACCACAACAGCCGCCAATAATATTGAGAAAACCCTCCTCGGCCCACTCGCCAATGATATCGGCCATCTGTTTCGGTGTTTCATCATAACCGCCAAACTCATTTGGTAGACCCGCATTGGGGTGCGCCGAGACAAAACACTCAGAGATTTTTGATAACTCTTCTACATAGGGACGTAGCTCTTTTGGTCCCAGTGCACAGTTAAGGCCGATAGAGAGCGGCTTAACGTGACGTAATGAGTTGTAGAAGGCTTCGGTGGTTTGTCCGGTAAGGGTACGGCCTGAGGCATCGGTTATGGTGCCTGAGATCATGATAGGTAAACGGAAATCTTGCTCATCAAACACGGTTTCAATAGCAAACAGTGCAGCTTTGGCGTTGAGCGTATCGAAAATGGTTTCCACCATGATGATATCGGCGCCGCCTTGGACTAATGCATTGATAGATTCAATATAGGCTTCGACTAATTCATCGAAACTGACGTTACGATAGCCAGGATCGTTCACATCGGGGCTGATTGAGCAGGTTCGATTGGTTGGACCTAGAACACCAGCCACATAACAGCTTCTACCTGTCTCTTGTTCGACTTCATCGGCAGCGGCGCGGGCTAAGCGAGCCCCCTCAAGGTTGATCGAGGCCGAATGCTCCTGCATGTCGTAATCGGCCATGGCGATACGGGTCGCGTTAAAGGTGTTGGTCTCGATAATATCGGCACCGGCCAGTAGGTAATCTTTGTGGATCTGTTTAATCGCATCTGGCTGGGTGAGCACCAACATGTCGTTGTTGCCCTTAACATCACAATGCCACTCCTTAAACTGCTCACCACGAAAGGCATCCTCTTCGAATTTGCAGTCTTGGATCATGGTGCCCATGGCGCCATCTAGGATAAGGATCCCGTCGCTCAATTGCTGTTTCAGCTGCTGCTCGAGTTGTTGGCCTTTCGCTTTTATGTTTTTGGTACTTAGGGTTCCAGTGGTCATAAATTCTACCTGTTTTAACGACTTAATTGCTCAGGCTCAAGCGTGTGCCTATATTATAAATCTATACTTTCAGATGTTTACTCTGTTTTTATACCAATTTCAGTTAATTTGGCATGTGGTTTTATCTGAACTTTATTTTGGATGTTTATACGTATAGACGTCCATAATAAACCAGAGTCCGGTGATAGTCGAGTATCCATCCTATACCGATTAGTATTGCTTGACTAAGAGGGGATAGATTGCAAACTTAGGCTGTGTGGATATTGAAGGTGTGGAAGGAAGTGAATGTCGGAGGCGATGGATGGAAGAAAGTGAAACGCAAGATTGGAGCAATGGTAAAACGACCAGCCTTTACCTGATGCGTCACGGTGAATGCGAAGGCGGTGATATATTACGAGGCCAGACCGATGTGGCCTTGAGTCAGCTTGGCAAGGAGCAGATGCAGCATGCATTAGCTGGGTTAGATATTGAGTTTGAGCAGGTGATCTGCTCTCCACTGCGCCGATGTAGCGAATTTGCTTTGAGCCTCTACCTTGAAAAGGGGATCCCGCTGAAGATGGAGGATGGACTCAAGGAGATAGATTTTGGCGACTGGGATGGTGAGACACTAGAGACACTGTTTCAGCAGAGCTCAAGTGTGCTGGATATGTACTGGAAGAACCCTTGGGCGTTTACGCCACCTAATGGCGAGACGATGCAGGAGTTTGAGGCCAGAGTAAATCAGGGATGGGAGAGGATAATAAGCCAGTACAGCGGGCAGACCTTGCTACTGGTGACCCATGGTGGTGTGATCCGTCATCTAATGTCTAAGGCATTAGGTGCAACAGGAGTTGCAGGCTTTTATACTCAGCTTGCACTGGATTATGCCTGTGTGGTGAAGATCACCGTTTACAGTTCAGCTCAAGGGGAGCTATTCACTAAACTGCATTGGGGCGGTAATACCAAGTGAATTTATTCAATCGGTACGGTTTTACTCAGCTATTAAACACGGCATAATAGCGCCACCTAGGATCTGTTTAACTTGGCTGCTGATAGAGTGAATGCCCAGAGGTAGATCCGCAAAGTGAGGTGTTGGGAGCGAGCAAGTGCTGAGTACAACAAAGCGCTTGAAAGCGAACTCAATCTTAATAGGGAATTGGGGAGTAGCATTTAGCTATTAATAGCCCAAACTGTACCCGCAACTGTATGTGTTTTAAAGAGGTCGTTAGGATCTAAATCTAGGACCTAGGACATGAGTACCTCTTTAAACCATGAGTCAGGATACCTGCCTAACTTTGTCGCTAAAAAACTCGAGCGGGTAACTCGAGGGAGCGTTTCAAATGCTGTTTTTTCACTGCATCAATTGGCAGTGCCACGTCATCATCAACAAGTTAAGCCAGTTCGGGTTGCTCCACATCTCGATGTTTGTTGTGCCTGAAATTTGCCGCTCAAGCTTCACTCGGAGCGTTAAGTGATAAAGCAGAGTGTTCAAGAGACTGAAATACTTAAGGTCGATAATTTAAGCTGGCATGCCGATGAGCGTGAGATCTTATCCGGTATCCACTTCTGTCTGACGAAAGGGGAGATGTTAGGCATCATTGGTCCCAATGGCGCAGGTAAGTCCAGTCTACTGCGCTGCCTTTACCGCTACATTAAACCAAGTTCAGGCACAATTACCCTTTTTGGTGATGAGATAACAACACTATCAGCAAAGGAGTTTGCTAAGCGAGTTGCGGTTGTACTTCAGGATACGCCACACCATTTTGACCTGACCACAGCACAGCTTGTGGCTATTGGGTTAACGCCCCATAAGGGACCTTTCGATATAACCACAGCTAAAGACAGAGAAATTATCACTGATGCGCTAGCAAAAGTGGGGTTGACCCATAAAGCAGGGCAAACTTATGAGCACCTTTCTGGTGGTGAGAAGCAGCGTGCATTAATTGCCCGGGCGATAGTCCAAAGACCTAAACTGCTGATTTTAGATGAGCCTACTAATCATCTTGATATTCGTTACCAGATACAGATCTTAGAGCTGCTTCGCAGCCTTAATATTTCGGTTATCACCTCTATTCATGATCTAAATCTTGCCAGTGCACTGTGCGATCAATTGCTGTTATTAGATGCTGGCAAGTGTATCTCTCATGGCACACCAGTAGAGGTGTTAACAGAGCAGCGAATTGGGGACGTATTTGGTGTTTGCTGTAAAGTCGAGCCGCATCCTCAACATGCCAATCCTCAGATCAGCTATTTCTATGGCTACTCCTCCATTAGAGAGAAGCAGGGAGGGCAAGATGACTGTGGCCATAAAGCCTAGCCTACATCAGGTTGGGATTAACCTCTCTTTATTGATCATCTCGCTTGTCTCCTTGGTGGCTGCAGCGAGTTTTGGCGCTGCGGATCTCTCCTTTGCCGACGTGTTGAATGTACTAGAGCATAAAGCTTTTGGTTCGGGAGAGAGCGCAGGAATTGCCGAGCGGATTATCATAGAACTTAGGTTTCCGCGGATCTTACTGGCTTTTACGGCGGGAGCGGGTCTCTCTATTGCAGGTAGTGTGTTACAGACCGTGACCCGTAATCCGTTGGCGGATCCCTATCTGTTTGGGATCTCATCGGGCGCTTCGTTTGGCGCTGTGGTGGTGTTGACGCTGTTCTCTAGCTCTGGGCTCTTATCTGGCTCAGGGCTGTTCGAGCGTTACGAGTGGTTAAGTTTGCCATTGGGGGCATTTATCGGTGCTGGTTTGTCAGTATTGATGGTGCTGAGTTTGTGTGGCCGCACCATGAGCAGCCAGATTGAGCGCATGCTGCTTTCTGGTGTCGCTATCTCATTTATGTTTGGTGCACTCACGAGTCTCCTACTCTACTTCTCTAGCCCTCAGGCTGCGGCATCAGTGCTTTTCTGGAGTCTAGGTAGTTTCGCAAAAGCCAGCTGGGATACTTTGTATCTTCCCTTGGCTGTCGTGATATTTTCTACTGTAATCATACTGTTATTTAAACGTCAGATAATGGCTATGCGTGCAGGAGATGAAACCGCCCATACATTAGGCGTTAATGTCGCCCGTTTGCGCCTGCAGATGTTGCTGCTCTGCTCGCTCATCACTGCGATTTTAGTGGCGAATTGTGGTGGGATTGGCTTCGTTGGCTTAATGATCCCACACACGGTCAGAATGTTGTTTCCTGGCTACTTTCCTCTGCTGACCACAGCGCTATTCGGTGGTCTATTTATGATCTGGATTGATGTATTGGCTCGGACACTATTGGAACATCAGGAGTTGCCTATCGGCATTATTACGGCTGTGATTGGTAGTGTTTTCTTCCTGACAATTTTGCGGAGAAAGAGTTAGTTCATTACTGGTAAATAATAGAGCCTTTGAGGTAAAGAGTGGTTATGGGGCTTGCGGCTTTACCGCTTTCATGTTTTCTTAGTTCTCGTATTTGCTACGACTTTTGACTTATGGCTTGCCTGTAGTACTGAAATTATAAATGATTAAATCAAGGTGTAGAATATGTTAGATATTGGGTTTGATATTGCGCCAATCAATCATGAGTTCGATGATGAAATTCAGCATAGAATTGACAATAAAACCAAGCCATTAGGGGCGCTTGGTGAACTTGAGTTTTTGGCTAAACAGATAGCGCGTGTGCTAGGTAAAGATAAGCCTCAAATATTGAACCCTAAACTGTTGGTGTTCGCTGCCGACCACGGTATTGCTGCTGCGGGAGTATCGATAGCCCCGAGCGAAGTGACTACTCAGATGGTGATGAACTTTATTAATGGCGGCGCGGCTATCAATGTGTTCTGCCGTCAGGTGGGCTTTGAACTTGAAGTGATCGATTGCGGGATTTTACAGCCGCTAGAAGGCGTTGCTGGTATTATCGATCAGCGATTGGGAGCAGGGACTGCGCCGATCCATCGTCAAGCTGCAATGACATTAGGTGCGGTGAAACAAGGGATGGAGATGGCGCGAGCACGTATTGAGCATCACCATCAGCTTGGATGTAACTTAATTGCCCTAGGTGAGATGGGCATAGGAAATACCACCTCGGCTGCAGCGATTATGGCAACCATAATGGAGATGGATAGTGTCGATTGTGTGGGTCGTGGCACAGGGATCGACGCGGCAACTTTAAAGCGTAAACAGATGTTGGTGGAGCAGGCGATGCATGTGCATGAATCTGAGTTGACCGATCCCTTTAATATTTTAGCCTGCCTTGGCGGATTTGAGATAGTGCAGATGACCGGCGCCATGCTTGCCGCTGCCGAGAGAGGCATGTTGGTGGTGGTTGATGGCTTTATTGCCACGGCTGCAGCCATGGTAGCGGTAAAGATAAACCCCAATGTGCGCGGTTATATGATCTTTGGCCATCAATCAGATGAACGGGGTCACTGCCTGATGATGGAGCACCTGCATGCGCGCCCGCTATTGAAACTGGATATGAGATTAGGTGAAGGCACCGGAGCTGCTCTAGCTCTGCCTATGATCCAAGCTGCTGCTGGTTTTTACAATGAGATGGCCAGCTTTAGTGATGCTGGGATCGAGATTTAAAACACGATTGGCGAGTTACGGGCTTCGAGTCTCTAGTTTCGAGCTTCTACTCGTCAATGCTTTTTGGATATTTCTATGGATGTTTTTCGTCAACAGTTGACTCTTTTTTTTATCGCCATGGGCTTTTTTACCCGTATCCCAATGCCGGGATGGGTTAAGGTTGATGGCGAGAGTTTAAATAAAGCTAATCGTTACTTTGGACTGATTGGACTTTTAGTGGGAGGGATCTGTGCGCTGGTTTATGAGATAACTCGCGGGTTTCTCCCTGTTTCTGTCAGCATTATATTTGCCATGATCGCCGGATTAGTGGTGACTGGTGGCTTTCATGAAGATGGATTGGCCGATACCGCCGACGGTTTAGGTGGTGGATGGAGTGTGGCCGATAAACTTAAGATAATGAAAGACTCAAGGATAGGCACCTATGGGGCGCTCGCTCTGGTGATGGGGCTTATGCTTAAGTTCATTGTGCTCAGTGAGTTGGCGCTCTATAACCCAGATATCGTCGTGACAGCTCTGATAGTCGGCCACACCTTGAGCCGAGTGACCGCGGCGAGCCTTATCTTTTCCCAATCCTATGTTCGCGATGATGATTCTAGTAAAAGCAAACCTCTGGCTCAAAATCAGACAGTCAATGAGTTATTGATCTTACTGGCGACGGCAGTGTTTGTGCTCTGGTGTAGTGGATTGAGCGGCGCCCTCTATATTGCTATCGGACTTGTGCTGCTGCGCTGGGGGCTTATCTATCTATTTCATCGTCAAATTGGCGGCTATACAGGAGATACTCTGGGGGCGACTCAACAGTTTGCTGAGTTAGCCTGTTACCTTATGTTGTTGGGATTCTCACTGTGAACCATCTGATTTTAGGGGGCGCTAGGAGTGGCAAAACCCGTTTTGCTACTCAAGCCGCAGTTGCACTCGCTACAAAGGGGTATGAATGTGTTTATCTCGCGACTGCTCAGGCGCTGGACAGTGAGATGCATGAAAGGATCGCCAGACATCAGCTCGATAGAGAGCAAGACAGTATTGAGTGGTTAACCTATGAGACGCCCTTTGAGCTGGTGGAGACACTTAAAGCCATTGCTAGAGATAACAGAGTGATAGTTGTGGACTGTTTAACGCTTTGGCTGACCAATCATCTGCTCATTGAGCCTAAAACTCAGTCAGAAGAGAGTTGGCATAAAGCCAAAACTATGCTGTTGCAAGCCCTGCCATTGTTGCCTGGAGAGCTCTATTTAGTGAGCAATGAGGTAGGGTGTGGCATAGTGCCTATGGGGGAGTTAAGCCGCCGCTTTGTCGACGAAGCTGGCTGGTTGCATCAGGATATCGCCAAGATTGCTGACGAAGTTGTGTTAGTCACAGCTGGGCTTCCCATGAGGTTAAAGGGATAGATAGATGAGCCCCAAAAATAAACTTGTATCAGATACAGCAGTTCCAGCTCAAGTACTTATGGTACAGGGCACCACTTCTGATGCCGGAAAAAGCACCTTAGTCGCAGGTTTGTGCCGTTTGTTTGCCCGTCGCGGTGTTAACGTTGCTCCCTTTAAGCCACAAAATATGGCGCTTAATAGTGCGGTCACTGCCGATGGTGGTGAGATAGGACGTGCCCAAGCGCTGCAAGCGATAGCCTGTGGTTTACCTCTGCACACAGATTTTAACCCAATTTTGCTTAAGCCAAGTTCAGATACGGGCGCTCAAGTGATTGTGCAAGGTAGAGCCCTTGAACAGATGGAAGCTAAGACTTTTTTTGGTCAAGATGGCGAGCGAGTAAAGGAGAAAGGAGGGTATCGGGTCAAGGCGATGTCGGCAGTACTCGACTCCTTTAAGCGTCTATCTGAGCGTTATGACACTTTGTTTGTAGAGGGGGCAGGTAGCCCTGCTGAGGTTAATCTGCGTGAAGGTGATATTGCTAATATGGGCTTTGCCGAAGCGGTAGATTGCCCTGTGATCATCATAGCCGATATCGACAAAGGTGGTGTTTTCGCTCATCTGGTTGGCACTTTAGCGCTGCTTTCTAAGTCTGAGCAGGCTAGGGTGAAAGGGTTTGTGATTAACCGTTTTCGTGGCGATATTGCGCTGCTGCAATCCGGACTCGATTGGCTAGAGTCCTATACCAATAAACCTGTGTTAGGTGTGTTGCCCTATTTACATGATCTGCACCTGGACGCTGAAGATGCCTTGGTTGTATCGCCCATTAAATCCCAAAACAGCAAGCTTAATGTCCTTGTTTTAGTGTTTCCTCGCATCAGTAATCACACCGATTTTGATCCCCTTAGGTTGCACCCGCAGATTAAGTTTAACTATGTCTCAGTGCAGACTCAGTCTCAATTTCCATTGACTTCTGGTGAACTTCCTCAAGCCGATCTGATCATACTGCCGGGCAGTAAAAATGTTCGGGCTGATCTGGATTTTATGCGTGAGCAGGGCTGGGATATCGCCCTAGCTAAACACCTTAGGTATGGCGGTAAGGTGATGGGGATCTGTGGCGGATATCAGATGTTAGGCTTGGTGATTGACGACCCTAGTGGGGTTGAAGGTGAGGTGGGTGATACAGAAGGGTTAGGTTACCTCTCACTCGTAACAGAGCTTAAGCCAGACAAGGTATTAAGACAGGTCACTGGCGAGCTCTCTTTGTTAGGGGAGCAGGCTGCAGTGAAAGGCTACGAGATCCATTGTGGTGAGTCTCAAATATTAAATCCTGAGCTGAGCCAAAACTCTCCGTTTAGTCTCACCGTTGAGAATGAAGCTGAAAAGTTTAGTGATGGCATGCTCTCTAAAGACAACCAAATTTTAGGCACCTATCTTCATGGCGTATTTGATTCGCCTCAGGCTTGCACTCTTATCCTCAAATGGGCGGGATTGGATCATGCCCAAGTGGTGGATATCGATGCCATCCGTGAGGAGCAACTCAACCGGTTTGCCGATCAGCTAGAGAAAAGTTTAGATATAGAGAAGATAGAAGAGATTTTGAGATCGTGAAGCTACCAGCTTTATCGCTGAATTTTGCCTGAGCAATTAACTAATTGATGGAAATATCATGACAGAAAATAACGGAGCGTCGAACATGACAGATAAGAGTGAGATGACTCAGGAGGAGCGAAAAGCTCAGCGCCATAAAGAGAGGCAGCAGAGAGTCAAAGAGACAGTGGATGCCAAAATTGCTGCCGCTCAAGAGGAGAAGGGCATACTGCTCGTGTTAACGGGTAATGGTAAGGGTAAATCCACTTCAGGTTTTGGTACCATAGCTCGCTCTGTCGGCCATGGTAAGAAAGCCGTCGTTGTTCAGTTTATCAAGGGAAATTGGGACTGTGGTGAGCGTACTCTACTTGAGGGGGCGGGTGTTGATTTTCATGTGATGGGCACAGGTTTTACCTGGGAGACCCAAGACAGAGAAAAGGACACTCAAGCCGCGGAAAGTGCCTGGGCTGCGGCAGAGAAGTTACTCAAAGATGAGACTATTGATTGCCTGATGCTCGATGAGCTTACCTACATGATAAGTTATCACTACCTAGATGTTGAGCGGGTAGTTGAAGCGTTAAAAAACAGGCCTAAGATGCAGCATGTGATAGTGACGGGGAGAGCGTGTCATCGAGCCATTGTCGAGCTAGCGGATACCGTGAGTGAGGTGCAGCCGATCAAACATGCGTTTGAAGCCGGAATCAAAGCCCAGCCCGGCTTCGACTACTGAAAATGGTTATTGCAGAAGCGAATTACTGCGTTGCGTCCTCGCTCACAACTCGCCTACCTAAAGGTATGTCATCGTTGTTCGCTGTGGGGCGCCTTGTACTTCGCTTCTTCATGACACCATTTACTTTCTTCGCTTTCTTTGTTGTGGCGTTATTGTCTACGCTGACTCACCCATCACATGAGCCTTCAGCGGCTTTAGGGTAAAAGGTGCATATGCTCATAGTCTGGAAAAACTTGACGGCTTACCCCTCATCCCGATCAGTTTGAAATTGCATTTCTTCGCAGCCATAACTGTGACGTATTGTCTATGCTGGCTCACCCCATCACATGAGCCTTCAGCGGCTTTTGGGTGCGAAGTGTGTATGTTCTGGGGGGGATAAAAGTATAGGCTTTACTTGGAAACAAGACTGAGAAGTTTGGTACAGATGGGGAGACTTGAACTCCCACGCCCTTGCGGGCACTAGCACCTGAAGCTAGCGTGTCTACCAATTCCACCACATCTGCAAGGTAAGGATTGAAGCGTTTCAAGTTATTGATTACTAATAACTTACTTTGTCCTTGATTGATAAATATTACTGCTGTTTGTTTTTACTGTCAATATGGCGAGTGACTGATATCCTCGCTCTGTGATATCTGTTGTAGTTGGCATGGTTTTTAGCGATAAAAGTGGATTAATTTAAAAAGAGAGTGTGATGAAGTTAATAGATAAGATGCTGTTGTTGATTGTTTTTCTGCCTATATCCATAGTGGTGGCTGCGCCTGCGAAACGTGTGATTGCTTTATCACCTCATTCGGTGGAGATGCTCTATGCCATAGGGGCGGGTGAGACGATTGTAGCCACCACAGATCATGCTGACTTTCCTGAAGCTGCACTTGATATCCCACGTATTGGCGGCTATCACGGGGTCCAAATTGAACGTGTGATTGAGCTTAACCCTGATCTGGTTCTGGTGTGGGGCAGTGGCAATAAAGCAGAAGATATTGAGCGGATTAAGAGCTTAGGGTTTAAGGTATTTAATAGCGACCCTAAGACACTAGAGGCGGTCGCCGACGAGCTTAAGGCCTTGGGGGAGTTGACCGGAAATAGGGCGCAAGCTGGTAGGGTTGGTGATGAGTACCTTGCTCAGCTGGCTAAGTTACGCAAGGACAATTTAGCTAAGCAGAAGGTAAAAGTCTTCTATCAACTCTGGTCTACCCCCTTGATGACAGTGGCTAAAAACAGCTGGATCCAACAGATCATCGATGTTTGTCATGGTGATAATGTCTATATTGATGCTGCCAGTGATTACCCTCAGGTGAGTCTTGAGAGTGTACTGCTTAAGATGCCACAAGTGATCCTTCAGAGCCAAGATGAGGGCAATGTGCTAGGTGTTGATTGGAGCAAGTGGCAGGAGATCCCTGCGGTAAAACAGCAACATATCTACCAGCTTAATGCCGATCTTTTACATAGGGCAGCGCCTAGGGCACTATTAGGGGTTAATGCGCTTTGTGAAGCTTTAGATAAAGCGAGAAAATAAGTTGCTAGTTATGATACTAGTAACTTTCTTAGCTTTATCTTTAACTCGCACCTGTTTTTAACTAATAAAGGATCTCTACCCTATGACCACCCTACTTATTTGTCTGTTTATTGCTATGTTGTTGCCCTATCTAGCGAAAGGCCCCGTAGCTGTCGCGATGGCAAAAGCCGGTGGCTATGATAATGCTCACCCGAGAGATCAACAGGCAAAGTTAACAGGTTTTGGTGCTCGGGCTGTGGCTGGTCATCAAAATGCATTTGAATCTTTATTGACTTTTGGACTCGCGGTCGTGACCGTGATCGCGACAAACAGTGTTAACGATACCGCTGTGATCTTTGCTATCGTGCATGTGCTAGCTCGCATCGCCTATCAAGTGTTATACCTTATCGACAAAGGCACATTGCGCTCTTTAAGCTGGTTTGTTGCCATTATCTCCTCCTTCACTATCTTCTGTCAGGCGTTCTAGTTAGAGGTTAAAGGCTAAGAGTTTCGAATTTCGAGTGTCGAGTGTCGAAACTCTAGCTGCGAGCTAAGGTATATATCTTTCTTCACTTTTTGGTGCACTTCTACTTTGAACAAGCGCTCCCTATATTTTTTTACGACTTATGAGTCTGTTCTAGGCTAATTATTCAGGCTTTATCTCCACTCTACAATATGAATCTTTTAGTTTTTCTTATGTTACAACTGTTACATTAGATTTTTTTAATAAAAAAAATTCTAATGGACTTAAAAATATAATAGACTGCATCCATATTCTAAAAGCTTGAGGTTGAAGATGAAGAAGTTACTGATTATTGGTGGTGTAGCTGGTGGTGCATCGGCAGCGGCTCGTGCAAGGCGTTTGAATGAGGAGGCCGAGATCATCATGTTTGAACGTGGTGAATTTGTCTCTTTTGCTAATTGTGGTCTTCCTTATCATATCAGTGGTGAGATCCCTGAGCGCAGTTCGCTTATTCTGCAAACGCCTGCTAGCTTCAAGTCCCGCTTTAATGTCGATGTGCGCGTACAGCAGGAGGTGATTGCCATCGATAAAGTCGCCAAAACCCTATTGGTGAAGAACCTCATTACCGGTGAGCAGTACAGTGAAAGCTACGATGCACTACTTTTATCTCCAGGAGCTGAGCCAATCACGCCACCAATCCCAGGTTTAAATACACCGCTTACTTTCTCGCTACGCAATATCCCCGATATGGATAGGATCTTAGCCAGTGTTAAACAAAGCAGGCCTGGCCATGTCACGGTTGTAGGGGGCGGCTTTATCGGCCTTGAGATGATGGAGTCTTTTCATGCTCTTAATATTGAGGTGACCATGCTGGAGCTCTCGAATCAGGTGATGGCGCCTGTGGATGTAGAGATGGCGAATATGCTCCACAGTGAGATTCTAGCGAAAGGGATAGATCTGCGACTTAATACTGGCCTTGCTAGTGTCGAACAGACAAGCTCTGGATTGAGCCTCTTCTTAAGCAATGGTGAGTCTCTTGATACAGAGCTATTAATCTGCGCTATTGGCGTCAAACCTGAGACCCGTTTAGCAGTAGATGCTGGGCTGGCCATCGGTGAGCTGGGGGGGATCATTGTTGACGAAATGATGCGAACCAGTGATGCCGATATCTATGCGGTGGGAGATGCGGTCGAGGAGTTTGATCTATTAACAGGTGAAAAGTGCCTAGTGCCACTGGCAGGGCCGGCAAACAGGCAAGGTCGTATCGCTGCAAACAATATCTTCGGTGGTCATGATAGCTATAAAAAGACCCAAGGAACGGCTATCTGTCGAGTGTTTGACTTAGCGATTGCCAGTACAGGCCTGAGTGAAAAGCGCCTCGCTAAAACAGAGATACCTTTCGATAAAGTCTATCTGCATGGCGCCAGTCATGCGAGCTACTTCCCTGGTGCGCACCCTATCTCATTAAAGCTTTTGTTTAATACAGATAACGGCAAAATTTTAGGGGCTCAGGCCTTGGGACGTGATGGCGTTGATAAGCGAATCGATGTGTTGGCTGTGGCCATAAGAGCGGGATTAACTGTTTATGATCTGCAAGATATGGAGCTGACCTACGCACCGCCCTATGGCTCGGCTAAGGATCTGCTTAATCAGGCTGGCTTTGTCGCCACTAATAGATTGAAAGGCGAGACATGCTTATGTCACAGCGCAGATATTGATGCTCGTGATGACAGCCAGATCTTACTCGATGTTAGAAATCCTGGCGAGTTGCTTAAAGCGGGTTCAATAGCGGGAGCGGTAAACATTCCACTGGATCAACTTAGGGAGAGGCTCAATGAGCTGCCCCGAGATAGGGAAGTACTGGTTTTCTGTCAGGTGGGATTACGAGGGCATGTAGCTTATCGAATGTTGGTTAGTCATGGTTTTAAGGCCAGAAACTTAAGCGGTGGGTTTAAGACCTATCAGGCGGTGACTGCATGAGCCTATTAATGTCGTTTTTAGGTGGGAGTTTAATTGGTCTAGCCGCTATTGGTTTGATGTTCTTCAATGGTCGAATTGCAGGGATCAGTGGCATTTTATCTTCGGCTCTCTTGCCCAAGGAGAGGGCTGGTAGTGATAAAGAAACTGGCTTAGCTTGGCAGTGGTTTTTTCTGTTTGGCTTAGTCTCAGCGGGCTTTGTTTATGCGTTGCTTTCAGGCTCATCATCACATAATCAACCTCAATTTAATCAGGTTTCCACTCCCTTGTTAATCATAGGGGGCTTGCTGGTGGGACTTGGCAGCAACATAGGCTCTGGCTGTACTAGTGGTCATGGGATCTGTGGCATCGGCAGGTTATCTCTTCGCTCAGTGATTGCGACTGGAGTATTTATGCTAACTGGCATGCTTGCTGCTGTTTTAATCCATTAGTATCAAATGATATTAATCACTCTTGCCGTTTTTGGAGTAAAAAATGAATAATAAGTGGATTGCATCTCTTTCAGGATTGCTGTTTGGTGCAGGTTTGTTGCTCTCTGGTATGGCAGAACCAACAAAGGTTATCGGTTTTCTCGATCTTAAGGGTCTGCTCGATGGCAGCTGGGATCCCTCGCTAATGTTTGTGATGGCTGGTGCACTATCGGTTTATATATCAGTGTTTCATCTCTATGTTAAGCCAAGGGTTAAATCTAGAACCAGCGCAAACTCTGCGATTAGTTCAGGGCCTGTCTGTGATAGTCAGTATCACCTGCCTGAGGTGAAAAAGCCTGATGGTCAGTTGATATTTGGCGCTGGGATCTTCGGCTTAGGTTGGGGAATAGCAGGGATCTGTCCGGGACCTGCGCTGGTGAATCTCGGCAGCTTAGATATCAGCCTAGGGTTATTTATGCTCGCGATGATCACTGGGCTCTATATCGGTAAGCTGAGTCAAAACTACCTAGGGAGTCAAGCCCAAGCCTAGCTTTATCTTGAGCGATGCGCTGAGCCACATTTTTAGATAGTTCTTCCCCTCTTTAAAGTCACAGCTTCATAACGTGAAATCTCTAGTGTGTCCGCCCAAGTTTTTGGCCTGCGGACACTTTATTTTCCCATATGAGAATAGATCGGACACTTTCTACTGATATGAGTAGAAGATCGGACACATTCTCTATCTGTCCGCGGACACTTTCTTAATCTCTTATCCTTTTGTTTTGCTTATCTTGTTGATTTTTAATGTTAAGTTGCTTTTGGCACATACCTTGTATTAATCAAGTTAGATGAGCGATAAACACTTACCAAACGGACAGGACAGGAAGATGATTCAGGATACGAGCGGACAGGACACTGTGGTACAGGCAAGCAAAGCTAGCAGACTTAAATGGCCTTTAATTGCAACTGCCGCAGCACTTTTGGTTTCAGGTCTGGTTTGGTCAAGTGTTGGTGGCAGTAATGTCAGTGAGTCGATTAGTCGTAGTGACTTAAGGTTTGCGACCTTAGAGCAGGGGACTCTAACTCGAGATATTGCCACCACAGGTAAAATTGTTGCAGCTAATGCACCAATCCTCTACAGCACAGATCAAGGTACGGTGACGTTACTGGCAAAACCCGGTGACAAAGTTGAGCTCGGGGATGTGGTGGCCACTATCGAAAGCCATCAGTTAACGAATAGTCTTAAGCAGCAGGAAGCCTTGCTTGAGGGGATGCAGAGCTCATTGGAGCGCGCCCGTCTTGACGCTCGTCGAGAGCAGTTAAAAGCGCAACAGACACTGGATATGGCTAAGGTCGACCTTGAGGCCGCAGACAGAGAGAGTCGTCGTGGTGATGAGTTAATTGAGAATAAACTTATCTCAAAGATCGATTTCGAGAAGGGTAAAGATGATCTGCATAAGGCTAAGCTACTATCGGCCCATGCACAGCAAGAAGCTGAGTTGACTCGTGATACCTTAGCTTTTGAGATTAAAAATAAGGCTTCAGAGGTTAACCGTCAGAAGCTAGTGGTGAGTGAGCTTGAGCGTCAAGTTGCAGCACTGAATATTAAAGCGCCAGTTGGCGGAATCATCGGTAACTGGTTAACAGAGCAGAAAGCGCGTATTGGTCAGAGCCAACCTATCTTAACTGTGGTGGATTTAAGTGCTTTTGAAGCTGAGTTAGCGGTACCAGAATCCTACGCCGATGAACTTGGTCTAGGCATGGATGTTGAGTTGAAATTTGGTGAACTGACCTTGATGGGGGAGCTCTCCTCTATCTCTCCTGAGGTAAGAAATCGTGAGGTTACTGCCCGTGTCCGTTTTGAGCAAGATGACCGTTTGCACCTTCGTCAAAATCAAAGATTATCAGCACGAGTATTACTTGAAAACAGACCCAACGTCTTGATGGTGAAGCGTGGGGCATTTGTATCAACCGGTGGTGGGCGAGAGGTGTACACCATGAATGGCGATATCGCTGAGCAGACAGAGATCCAATTGGGGGCTCGCAGCATGAGTCATATCGAGGTGCTACAGGGGGGCAAGGCAGGTGATGTATGGGTCATCTCAAGCGTTCAGCCCTTCAAGCAAGCTCAGCAAGTCTTGGTTCGCTAAGGAGAGCAAGATGAATAGATTAGAGCAAAAAATTGAGATGCAACTTACTCAAGAGAGAAGACTTAGCCCACAAAAAGTGATCACAGTGAGTGCATTGCTGATCTTGTTGGTTGCGGTGCAGGTTTCAACTCAGAGCGTCGAAGATTGGTTTGTGTTTGGTTTGAATGTATTGGAGGTCACGGCACCGATGAATGTGTCCGTCCATGAACTCTCCAATGTGGGTAGCGATGCTGTTGGTGGGTTAGAGCATTTACGCGAGATAATTTGGAAGTTGGTGAAGGCTTTGGTTGAGTTCATTTTTCGGTAAGCCAAAGTGATAGAAAACGAATCAGAAGTGGGCGGTTATAAGCTGACTTTTAGAACGAATAAAAACAGGGAATATTAAAATGTTATCGATGAAGAGTATCAGTAAAGTATTTAAAACGGATTTAGTTGAGACCCATGCGCTGCGAGATTTTAATTTAGAGGTGAAAGAGGGGGAGTTTGTGGCTGTCACTGGGCCATCGGGCTCAGGCAAAACGACCTTCCTTAATATTGCTGGTCTGCTCGAGGGCTTTACTCATGGTGATTACTTTCTTGATGGCGTGAATATCTCTAACTTGAGTGATAACAAGAGTGCGGCGATTCGAAACGAGAAGATAGGTTTCATCTTTCAGGGTTTTAACTTAATTCCAGATCTAAACCTTGCTGAGAATGTTGAGGTGCCACTGCGCTACCGCGGTTTTAATGCCGCCGAGCGTAAACGTCGTGTGCAACATGCACTGGAGCAGGTTGGATTGGCTGCACGAATGAAGCATTTGCCGTCACAGCTTTCCGGTGGTCAGCAGCAGCGTGTGGCCATTGCACGTGCGCTGGCGGGAGAGCCAAGATTTCTATTGGCCGATGAGCCAACGGGTAACTTAGACAGCATGATGGCACGTCAGGTGATGGAGCTGCTTGAGGAGATCAATAAGGCGGGAACCACGATTATTATGGTAACTCACGACCCTGAACTGGCTCGTCGCGCGCAGCGAAACATCCAGATTGTCGATGGTCAGGTGTGTGATTTTACCATGTATCAAGGTGGTGCTGAGAAGCCCCATCTAGTCTCTGATACAGAGTCGCCTAGTGATGGGCAGCAGGCTCAAACTGAACAAGTTGCAGGATAAGGAGAGAGGCTATGTTTTTCTATTATCTCGATTTAGCTTGGCGCAGTATTAAAAAAACGCCGCTATTGTCCCTGTTGATGGTACTGGCGATCTCTATCGGTATTGGCATTACTATCACCAGCCTGAATATCTATCAGATGGCCAACATTAATCCAGCGGGTGAGCGTTCAAGCCAGCTCTATGAGGTGCGCTTGATGAGCCAAGGGCTCGACTCTTGGGATGAAATCAACCCACAGATCACCTATCAAGATAGTTTTAATCTACGAAAAAGCAGTATTGCTACTCGTCAAAGCCCTATGTTTCGAACTGGGATGGCGGTCCAAACTGACGATGACAATTTCGTGCCTATCCTAGAGGGCGCACGTGTGGCAGACAGTGATTTCTTCGGTCTGTTCTCTGTGGAGTTTCTTTACGGTAACAGTTGGGGTAAGCAGGTCGATATCGATCCTGCCTATCAAGTGGTGATCCGAGAAGATCTGAACAAAGAGGTATTTGGCGGTGAAAACAGTGTTGGCCGCACTATCTATCTTAACCAGAAGCCCTATCAGATTGTAGGTGTGATCAAGTACTGGAACCCAAGCCCTAAATACTATGACGTTAACAACGGTGCTTTTAATGATGCAGAGCGGATGTTCGTTCCCTTTTCTCTAGCGCCTATCGAGGAGTTTGAGAGTTGGGGTAATAACCAAAGTTGGAAGCGTGAAGATATTGTGACCTACGCCGACAGACTTGCTTCAGAAACTCACTGGAACCAGTATTGGGTCGAACTTAATACCCCTGAGCAGGTAAAAGAGTATCGGCTCTGGCTTAGCAACTATATCGAGCAGCAAAAATTGATTGGCCGTTTTGAGATGCCAGAAGCTAAAGCAGATCTCTCTGATGTGGCCACTTGGCTTAAGGTGAACAATGTTGTCCCTGAAGATAATAAGGTATTGGTGGGTCTAAGCGTACTGTTCTTAATTGTCTGTTTAGTCAATATGTTAGGCCTATTGTTGGCCAAGTTCCTTAAACGTGCTCCAGAGGTCGGGGTTCGCCGCGCTATTGGTGCTAGCAGAGCACAAATATTTGCTCAGCATATGGTAGAGGTGGGAGTGATTGGGTTCTTTGGTGGTGTGATTGGTTTGCTCTGGGCTTGGGGATCGCTATCGATTTTGTCAGCGCACTTCAAACTTGAGGAGGCATTAACTCAACTTGGAATGAGTATGTGGGTGTTAGCTCCTGGTGTAGCTATTGCGAGTGCATTGATTGCAGGGCTTTATCCAGCTTGGCGGATCTGCTCTACGAATCCTAGTGTTCACCTGAAGAGTCAGTAGACAAAAGAGTTTAAGGAAAAGAACTATGTTGCAGATCAAACCGATTATCAGCACGCTACGACATAACAAAAGCGGTCCGCTACTGTTACTGCTACAGATTATTTTATCAGTGGCCATCGTTGCCAATGCCAGCTTTATTATCAATGAGCGGGTGCAGTTGATGAGTCGTGAGTCAGGCTTAGTAGAAGATGAAGTTTTTGACTTCACCGTCTATAACTTCGAAGAGGGGGTCGACTATACGGCTCAAAACAGTCGAGATATGGATATTATTCGTGGCTTAGCTGGAGTTAAAGCTTCAACCACCAGCAGTATGACACCACTGAGCGGTGGTGGCTGGTCATCAACTTTCACCTATGGTCAGAGTGAAGAGACCGCGAAAGATGCACCGCAGGCTGCGATCTATTATGGTGATGAGCAGATGGTGGAAACCTTAGGGGTTGAGATGATTGCTGGTCGTAACTTCTATCAATCTGAGATTGAGTCTGGCCATCCTAATACCGCCAACCTTGCAATTGTTAGTCAAGCTTTTGCTACTGTAACTTGGGGGGATGAGCCTGCTGTGGGTCAGACCATCTATGCTGGCGGTTATGGAGAGCAAGCACTTAAGGTGATCGGGGTGGTTAAAACCTTACAAGGGGCTTGGGTGAATAGCAGCCACTTAGATAATGCGATTATTTTGAATGTTGAGCTCGGGCTTACCTCATTTAACCGTTTCCTTGTTCGTGCAGAACCGGGCTTGATGACAGAGCTTAAGCCACAGATTATAGCGGCTCTACACAAAGAGAATAAGAATCGAGTGATTGATGGTTTTACTATGATCACTGAGCACAGAAAGCGTGTCTATCGTGATCATGAGTTGATGGCGACAGTGCTCTCTATGATGGTGATTCTATTATTGCTTATCACCTCTCTGGGCTTAGCGGGCATGGTGATGTTTAATATTGAACGTCGTACTAAACAGATAGGCACGCGCCGCGCTTTAGGGGCGAAGAAGCGTGATATTGTTAGCTTCTTCCTAGTCGAGAACTACATTATTTGTCTAACTGGTGGGGTTATAGGTGCGCTGGTTGCTGTGCAGTTAGGAAGGCAGCTAATGAGTGTTTACAGCTTACCTCAGCTTGAGCTTATCTACCCTATCGCTACCGTTGTAGGTTTAGTGGTGTTGACGACGGTAGCTGTGATTCTGCCAGCTAGAAAAGCGGCCAAGATATCTCCAGCGATAGCAACACGCAGCGTTTAGTTATTAGTGAGCGTCAACCGTGAGTGAAAGAGGCTTGTAAGTATTGGTCTTTAATTCTCTTTCACTTTCAGTTACTTTGATGGATCTAATACTTCGATATTCAACAATATAAGAACTATAACCAAGCATGGATACGATTCTCATCGTCGATGACAACCAGGCAGTGTGTAACGCACTGTCGCTTATGTTAGAGCTGAACGGCTTTAATACCCTTACTTGTCTCTCTCCAGAAATTGCCCTTGAGCTCATTCGATTACACGATATCGCCTTAGTGGTTCAGGATATGAATTTCACCCAAGATACTACCTCTGGTGAAGAGGGAAAGGCCCTGTTTTATGCACTGAGAGAGCAGCAGCCTGAGCTACCTATCGTATTGCTGACGGCCTGGACTCAACTTGAGATAGCTGTTGAGTTAGTTAAAGAGGGAGCAGCAGATTACATGGGCAAACCTTGGGATGACACCAAGTTAGTCACCAGTATCAATAATCTGATCTCATTGCATGCGTTATCTAAAGCCAATACTCAACTGACTCGGGTTGAGAATGATCGTATGTCAGCGATTAAAGGTGCTGATCTCTGTGGCATCGTCTTTGGCAGTGGTGCCATGCAGCGCAGCGTGGATCTGGCGCTGCAGATTGCTCGCTCCGATGTATCAGTGCTGATCACTGGCCCCAATGGTGCGGGTAAAGATAAGCTTGCCGATATCATACACGCCAACTCATCGCTCAAAACTAAGCCTTTTATCAAGGTTAACGTCGGTGCTCTGCCGATCGATCTATTAGAAGCTGAGCTGTTTGGTGCAGAGGCTGGAGCCTTTACAGGTGCTAACAAGACACGTATCGGTCGTTTCGAGGCGGCCGATGGTGGGACTTTGTTTCTGGATGAGATAGGTAATCTGCCCTTGTCGGGTCAGATAAAACTGCTGCGGGTGTTACAAACTGGTGAGTTTGAGCGCCTTGGGAGTCACCAAACGAAAAAAGTGAATGTTAGGGTACTGAGTGCGACTAATTCTGATCTTGCAGAAGATATTAAACTGGGACATTTTCGAGAAGATCTCTTCTATCGACTTAACGTGATTGAGCTTGCCTTAGCACCGCTCAATCAACGTCAGGACGACATACTGCCTCTAGTAGAGCACTTTATTGGTGGGGAGTTTTCCCTGAATAAGCAAGCGCAAGAATCATTAGTCGCACACCCTTGGCCGGGAAATGTGCGTGAGCTGGAAAATGCCTGTAAGCGTGCTGTGATCTTGGCGAGCAGTGCGAGTTTAACATCGTCAGATTTTGGTTTAGTGAGCGCGGGTCATCTACAGGAGGGAGGAGCTAGTTCTGTTCAAGAGCAGAACCAGCCCGATATAGTGAGTCCTGTCGAAGCCTCAGAAACAGATCCACTTGACCTAAATAAGCCAGTAACAGATAAAACTCAGATCGAGAAGAGTGAGATCGAAGCGGCATTGATTCAACACGGTGGCGTTATTGCCAGAGTGGCTAAATCATTAGGTTTGAGTAGACAGGCCCTTTATCGCAGAATGGAAAAGTTTGGTATCGATAAATGATCGAATTTTAAAGGTATATCTGTTTATGGCACTGCTATCGTTACTCTCGCTTCGCATTAAACTGATTCTGGGGGCTGTATTAGCCTCCCAAGTCGGTACCGGTTTGTCATTACTTGTCATGTTTAAGATGACGCAGCCACAAACCTTTATCGCCGCCTCAATGTTCTCTTTTATCATGATATTTATGCTTGCAGGCCTGTGCGCTTGGGTTATTAGTTATTATGCCACTCGTACTCTCGCCACTAGCCTTAATGCTCTTGAGGTGGGTTTGCTTAATTTTAAAGATAACGATTTTAGTGTCACGATTCCAGCTAGTGGAGATCCTCAGCTACAGGCTCTGATTGAGCTATTTAATGAGTCTGCAGAAACCCTAAGGCAGGAGCGGCAGTACATCTATCAGCGTGAACTGTTGCTGGATAAAGTGATCCAGAGTTCGCCAAATGTGATGTTACTGCTCGATGATGATCAGCGAGTAATCTACGCCAACGATGCTGCGAGACATCTATTACATCAAGGAAACCATATTAATGGCTTCCTGTTGCAGGAGTTGATGGACAGGGTCAGTGATGAACTGGCATCGGCACTCAGCAAGCCCAAAGGCGGGCTGTTTACTCTCTCTGTTGAAGGGCAAGATGAGGATGAGACTTGGCACCTTTCTCGAGGACAATTTTTGCTAAATGGTCAGTATCATCATCTGGTACTGCTAAGGCAGATGACTCATGAGCTGAATAGACAAGAGGTGGCTGTTTGGAAAAAGGTGATACGGATAATCAGTCATGAGCTGAATAACTCTGTGGCCCCTATCGCCTCTATGGTCAATTCCGGGCGTATGATCACCAAAGAGCTCAAGGATCCTAAGCTTAAGATGATATTCGATACGATTGAGGACAGGACGAGTCACCTCAGCCAGTTTATCTTTAATTATGCCCGCTTTGCTAAACTTCCCCTACCTAAAAAGGAGCGGGTTAATTGGCGTAAGCTGGTGGATCAGTTAGGCCAGCACTACCAGTTTACTCTGCTTGGTGAACTGCCTGAAGAGGATGGTGAGTTTGATCTTATTCAAATGGAACAGGTGCTACTGAATCTGCTGAAAAATGCCCATGAATCAGGTTCAAAAATAGCGGGAGTGAGTCTAAGCATTGAAGCATCATCCCCACATAATGCCAATAATCGCGCTCTGGATAGTGAAGGACGAGTGATGAGTGGGACTGTGATTGAGGTAAAAGATGAGGGCAGCGGAATGCCTGCCGATGTGCTTAAACAAGCTCTACTGCCTTTCTACTCTACTAAGCAGTCTGGTACAGGACTTGGCCTGCCTCTTTGCCGTGAAATTATTGAAGCCCACGATGGACGGATCAGCCTACATAATCGCGATGATATGGGGCTTTGTGTAAGGGTTTGGTTACCATCTGTCTAGCCAGCCTTCGAATGAAGCTTGATTATACTTTCTAGTTTTACTCGAGCTTTAATGAATATCTACTGATACAAAGCTGTCAGTAGAGCTATGGGATACTGGTACTATTACAGTCAAGGAAACGAGAGAGTATTATGGAACATCGAGTAGTTAACCAACAGGGTTACTTTATCTTGTTGGTTAACTTCACTCTACTGTAGAAAAGCTAGGCTATTTTTTAGTCCATGTTTCTGATGACATAGTATAAAAGCCTGCTTCTGTACCGTTATCATTGGCATCGAGTTCGAAATCGTAGATGTCGAACTTAAGGGTTCCTGCCGAGATATCGGTAGGCGATCCCACTAACGTCCAGCCATCTTCATTAATGTATAACTGCCCAAATCTGAGTTGCCAATTAAAGTCGACAATACCATCGTTGCTGATCTCTTGGGCGGTATTGTCGTTATTAAAGGTTATATCATGCTGCCAACCGGACTCATTATCGATACCTGTAAAGGTGTGACCTGCCAGATCATCGAAGTTTAACTTAGGTTGTTGACTCGTTGTTCGTGTTCTACGCATCACACCTGCATCTTCATCATCTTTCCAAATAACAATATCACCGTGAACGGCAACCACAGTTTCACTGTACTGTACGTTTTGTTGGTTAAGTGCTACGTCTGTGTAATTGAGTAAGTTTGTGCTGCTATCCCACAGGTAAGTACCAGCATTTAACCCATATCGGTTTTGGGAGTGGCCGAGATCTAAGAAGTGGTTATCCTCAAAAATGGCTAATATTTGATAACCAGTGCTGGTCGGATTAAAATAGCCACCGACTAGAGGGTTAGTAGCACTTATTAAGCGTGTTAAGGTAAACGTAAGGGTTTCGCCGTCATGCTCTTCTGTCACTGTCATGCTATTGCCATTAACAGTAAATATGCCACTTTGAACGACCTCTTGATTAAGCGGCTCTTCATCATGCATACCAATACAGCCATTAGTATCTTCAATCGTGGTTATGCTCATGACGCCAGTATCGGGGCTCCAAGTGTAGTTTCCTACTTCAAAGCCATCTTGTCCGCAGTCATCTGATGACACTTCCATATGGGTATAAAAACCTGACTTGGAGAAATTGATCACCAGATCATGTGAGCCTTCAAAGATCCAAGAGCCAACAATAGCTAGTGGCGCCACAAGATCTTCATCATTTGATATGGTTCGTATGGTGTCTGCGATTAAGCTGTCATCATGCTGATTAACTGTGTCGATAAAGGCATCAACAGTGAGCGCATCATCAATTAAATCAAGGGTTGAATCAACACCTTCTGGCAAGCTAAAGGCATTATCTCCCTCACCATCTACAACGATTTTGATCAATGCAGATAGGGTGAGTTTCTCATTTTGATCTATGGCTAATTTAGCGGTATCAAGGGCATCATTAGTTGCGGGTAGCTCTCCATCACGACTGAGTAATACAAACTCTGATGTCGATACGTTAGTCACGTTTACGCCTAAGCTCTCATTCTTTACTAAGGTGTTGTCACTCCCAGCTTGCTCGATTAAGCGATTTAAAGATCCAAGTTGTGAGACAAATTCAACCTCGGGATTTATCTCGGCATCACCGGTTGCTCTTATCTGCACTAAATGATCATTTTGCTCAATACCATCGAGTGTGACTGCAACTGAGTATTGACCTTGGGAGTTAGCTGTTGTCGTAAAGACCTTATCGGCGACTAACACTTCGACAGTGGCATTACTGATAATATCATCAGTAACTAGACCGCTGATCGTGACGCTGGAGGTTATGCGGGTTACGGTAATGGTTATGCTTTCAGTTGTGGTGGCTCCATCGTTGTCAGTAACTTGTACATCAAGTGTTAGCTCGCTATCACTGTCTACCGCTGGTGCGATAAATCTAACGCTGGCGGCTTGATCATCGATTAGGGTGATATCTGCTGATGATGTGGACCATTTGATGCTACTAATGCTGCCATCTGCATCCGATGCATTGGCGGTAAGAGTTAATGCTTGCCCCTCAACAACCGTATTCTCCCCCGTAATTGATACAATGGGAGGGGTATTGCTTCTATCTGTCGGTGTTGGGGCTTCATTATCTCCATTGCCACAACCTAGCAGCATACTTGTGCTTAATAATGTAGTGATAAGCAGTGGTGTTAATTGAGGCTGGATCTGTTTCATTATTTATTCCTTTATTATTAATTTATTCAGATAAATAAGGTCACCTATTTCTAGTCGGCAGCATTTATCCCATCTATTCCTATAAAGATGTTTTGGAGAGTGTATTTTGAGTTTTGAAACTAAACTGATCAGTATTACTTTCGGTTAATCGTGCTCGAAGTAAAATGGATTAAATAAGGTTAAAAGGAGTGACCAGAAGGGTCAAATGCAAATAGCCATACTCTCAGGTAAGTTATTCTTATCTGAAAGCTAGGTAGGGAAGGTTATTTGTTTGAAATGAAATGATGACCTCTTATTTATGTTACTAGGGCTTAGGTTAATTCAATCAATTCTTTGCTCTTATTCAGACCAACCCAATCTCTTGATTATTGCTCTTAGCCAGATTTCAAATGCCTGGATGATCGCTCTGTTTTTATCTTGTTTGCGATAAACTAAATAGGCCTCACTGTAAGATGAAATTTTATTTGGGAAAGGGGTGATGATCTCTCCCTCCTGCAATAAATGGTTAATCATAGGTTTGTAGCCCATACCTATCCCTGCGCCAGAGCGAACAGATTCAATGGCAGAGCGAAAACTACTGAGTATGAGCTCATTGCCCGACGGGGTGTCAAGATCCCACTCATTGAGCCAGTGAGGCCAGTTATGTTTATCTGCTGTGAGCCGAATGAGCCGGCTGTTTTCTAATGTGTCAGGATTAACACTAGGGTTGATAGCGAAATAATCATGTCGACAGATTGGGGTTATCTCTACTTTAAAAATGGGTACGTAGATGAGATGAGGCTCTTCACCTTTAGTGCGTCTAATCGCGACATCGAGATCTTTTATCGCAAAGTCCATCATATTTGGTGCCGAGTCCATTTGAATGCTGATATCTGGGTGGTGTTCCTGAAATTCATGGATAAAGGGAGCGAGTAAAGCACTGATGACCATAGGGACACTGTTGATCACAAAGGTGAATTTCTCCTTGTTGGCAATCAGTTCGTCGGTTGCACTTTGCAGTTGTTGGAGCGACTGTTGGACTTTATAAAAATAGACCTGTCCGTCGTTGGTCAGTGTCAACGAACGATTTAAGCGTTTGAATAACAACACATCTAGCTGTTGTTCAAGGGTTCTAATTTGGTGACTTACAGCTGGAGGAGTAATGAACAGCTCTTCTGCTGCTTTTTTAAAGCTAAGGTGTCGTGCTGCAGATTCAAATACTCGTAGAATATTGAGCGAAGGTAATCGGTGCTTTTTTGCATCTACCATAATGAAACGACCTTAGAGTTAAAATAAACCGATATACGTGTCATAAAGAGTAAATGAAATAATCAGTTAACCAATGAGTAAAGAGGTTAACACACGCGCAGAGTATAACCAGACTGTAGTCGAGATAAATAGGCTTAGGTTGTTCTTTGCTTCGGTTCAGTGAACTGAGAGTAACAAGACTCAATTGTTTAGACTTGTGGTTATTATTTGTTCTGTTATGTTATCTGAGAATATATTGATTTGTGGCGCTTTTAATCGGAAAAGCGCTATTTTTCGATATATTGATTTGAATGAGTGTCAGTTTTGAGCGTAATCGATTGTACAGGGAGCGTTATGAGTCTATATCTTGGATTTACGTTTTTTTCACTGTTTATAGGTTTTCTCTTAGGGGCATCGAATACCCCTGTTATCGGGCTGTTCTTAACCAGCATTTTTGGTTTTATTGGTACTTTATTGGGTACTCAATATGTGCTGAATATAAATAATGCTAACAAGTATGGCGCTAGGTTTTTAGGCATTAGCATGCTTGCTGTCTCTATTTCACTTTTTATTGGTACGATTTCTGGAGGTTTTTATCGTACTGAGTCTTATATTCAAGTTGAGCAGACACTACCTTGGGAGGGAGCGGCTAAACCAAGGAGTACTAAAGAGGCGTTGGATTGGATTCTGGTGAAAGAGAAGATGAACTTGCTCGGATATTCAGATGAAGATGTAGCAAAGGTATATCAAATTAGAAGTGAAGAAATTGAGCTTTTAGAAGAGATCATCAAGCAAGAATCAACACAGGAAGAGGACCTTTACTCTTCGGAGCTGCCCACCGTTATTTATGATGAGTCCGCTCCGTTTTATCTTGTTTTCCCTAAAGAAATTACCCCAAAAAAACGTGCTAATCGCGCACCATCATCAATAAATGGAGATTAAATGATGTTACATACAAAGCTAATACTACTTATTTCAATCTTACTTTTCAGTACCGCCACTTATGCCGCTGAACCTGAGCATGATGATAAGGCTCATGAGAAAGCAGAGAAAAACCTAGATGATAAGCACTGGAATGATGCCCATGGCAGTGGTGTTCCAAAAAGTAAAGAGCGTAAGCCTGGTGGTAAAAAAGAGAGCAAAAGTAAGAAAGAGAAGGAGTAACTCTTAATAGTGCCTCATTGCTAGTGAGGCACTATTATATTTTCGTTATCCGTTATCCGTTATCCGTTATCCGTTCTCATCGCATTCCAAAACATCGCAAAGCTGGCTTCTTTGTGTGCCGGCAGCTGCCATTTATCTGGGTTATCGAGAAAGTAACGGGTGGCGGCGAGGTATTGGCCGTGGCAGTTGTCCTGCATAAGATCTAATGGGTAAGATGCAAACAGTCCTAGGGCTTGTCCTTGTTGCATCAGGGATCCCATGAAGCTGAGTATTGAGTTCATCGCTTGTTCGCGGATCTCAAGTGGGATAGAGGGGGACATGGAGTATTGTTGGAAGAACTCCTGCTTGAGGGGATTATCCATGGCCCATTGAATCGCAGCGTACCAGAGACGTTGTGCATCCTGTTCTAGTTCACCGCTGTCAGTGATTGAAACTATGATAGCGTCAGCAAACTCCTGCTTAATGGAGATAAACAGGTGGTTCATCAACTCATCTTTTGAGGGGAAATGGTGGAACAGGGTACCTGTCGCCACCCCCGCCTGTTTGGCGATAGAGGCGGTGGAGGTAGCATAAAAACCTTGGCTGACAAATAGCGTCAGTGCGGTATCTAAAATCGCTTGTTTCTTATCTGGTTTGCTCATCGATTGCTTATATTTATCACTGTTTTATATTCATATTATTCGTTTAAGTGCTATTAGGCGTTGCTTTAGGCTACTGCTCGAAACTCGAAACTCGAAACTCGAAACTCGAAACTCGAAACTCGAAACTCGAAACTCGAAACTCGAAACTCGAAACTCGAAACTCGAAATAGCTATCGCATAAATAGCTTGTATAGCATGGCCTGAATACCCGTACCGTAAGGTGGGTGAACAAATTTACCTGTGTTGAGTTTACCTCGACTAAGTACTGTTTTGGCATGACTTAAGGTCAAGAAGCCCTCTTTGCCGTGATAATGTCCCATGCCCGATGGTCCGATACCGCCAAATGGCGCATCATCGGCCGCAACGTGGAAGACGGTTTCATTGATACAGACACCACCTGAGTGGGTGTTATTAAGCACCTTATCTTGAGTACCTTGGTTAAAGCTCATCAAGTAGAGTGCTAGTGGGCGGGGCCTGTCATTGATGTAGGCTATCGCCTCATCGAGATTGTCATAACCTAATATGGGCAGCAGAGGCCCGAATATCTCATCTTGCATTAATATCATCTCATCACTGACGTTGGTGATAAGTTGAGTGGGAATTTTGCGTTTCTCTGTGTTGATCGCTTCATTATTGGCGCTGACTACAGTGGCGCCTTTAGCTTTGGCATCTTCGAGCACTGAGGTTAAGCGCTCGAACTGGCGCTGATTGATGATAGCGCCGTAGTCACTGTTTTCACTCACTTTGCCATACATGGCGGTGAACTTTTTCTGGTAGGCGGTAATAAACTCAACCTGTTTCTCTTTCGGCACTAAGATGTAATCCGGTGCCACACATATTTGGCCTGAGTTGAGGCATTTACCATAGATCATTCGCTCAACGGCAGTCTCTATCGGCATATCAGGCGCTACGATAACAGGGGATTTTCCACCTAACTCTAGAGTGACTGGCGTTAGATTAGCAGCTGCTGCACGCATCACATGGCGGCCCACTGTAGTAGAGCCTGTAAAAAGCAGGTGATCGAAAGGGAGTGCTGAGAACTCTGCGGCCACATCGGCTTCCCCTTCAACGACGGCAACGGTATTGATATCAAAGATACTGCTTAGCATCTCTGTGATCACCTTATTGGTCTCAGGAGTAAACTCAGACAGCTTTAACATGGCACGATTACCGGCAGAGAGTGCGGTAATAAGTGGGCCAACCGAGAGCATCACTGGAAAGTTCCAAGGCACGATAATGCCGACAACTCCTACAGGTTGGTATTGAACCTTTACCTTAGCTGGAGCGAGCAGGAGCCCAGCATGACGGCGGCTTGGTTTCATCCACTTCTTAAGGTTTTTAAGACTGTAGTTGATGTTGTTAAGGCAGGGCATGATGTCTGAGATCATTGTGTCGTCGACAGATCGTGTGCCGTAATCTCGGTTAAGTGCTTCAGCTAGAGGCTGCTTAAATTTAAGTAGTGCAGCTTTAAGTGCATTAAGTTGTTTTACTCTAAGTTCATAGGTGGGAGCGGGTTGAGAGCGATAGCTTTGCTGCTGAGATTGAAGAAGTTCGTTTAAGTTAACTCCTTGAGCTAGGTCACTCTCTGTCTGTTGAATAGGCATGTTCATCTGCTCGCTCCTGCTTAGGGTAAATGTGAGTACGGCTGCTCTTTTGTTTCATCAAAATATACAAAAGATAAACCGACTGATTGGTCGGTCTATTTGTCTATCTTAAATCAGTGAATAAAAAACGTCCAGTTTATTTTGGCTTGCTACTGGCTTAGGTATAACCTGTTATTGGTGAACTAGACCTAGATTAGTGAAATGGGAGCGAATGAAGGAGAGAAGATGAGTGAACTCGAAGCAATACTCAAAACCCTTGAAGATTATGCATCGGCTTACTGTGCAAAAGATATCGAAGCCTTAATGCATGTTTTTGATGACAGTGAAGAGATCTCTGTTATTGGAACTGGGGAGGATGAACTCTGTGAGGGGCGAGATTCGGTAAGGCAGTTGTTTCTTAGAAACTTTGCCGAAGCCAAAGCGAATCGTTTTTTGTGGGGCTGGAGAAATATCATCATCTCAGGTGACTGCGCCGTAGTGTCTGTCTCGTTAACCATAGATGTTGACTATCAGGGAGAGCAGTTATTGATCCCTATTAGATGGAGTGTGGTGTTGAAGAAAACGGATCGCTGGCGATGGATACATAGGCATGCCTCTTCAGCCAGTGTCAGCCAAGAGGAGGGGGAGGCTTATCCCAAGTAACTTTAACTATCAATGTTTACGCGATTGCGCGGATGATCCCCATCTCGAACCAAGCTCGTATCGCTTGTAATATCTTAACGGGAGCTTGCTCCTCATCAAAGTAGTTGAGCATGAGTTCGCACTGCTGGGCTAAGGTATTACCCTTGATGAAGCCCTCTAAAAGCACCAGCTGATACTCAGTGAGAGAGATAAACTCGGTGAGTCGCTCTTCACCTCGCCAGAGCAGCCAGGCACTGGCGATACTGTAGTCGGGTTGGGGCGGTGTTTGCGCATTTTTCAAGGCTTGCCAGCTTTCGACTGCATTACTTTGGCACTGAAATATTTGCACGCTAGAGTGGAATCTGAATTGGCTTTCGGGCCAGTGCTCTGGGGCAAGTTGTTCAAGTTCGGTAAAGCTAGCTCTAGGCTGCTCTTCGGCATCGAAAGCGTTGAGTAGACGACGCTCGAAAGCGGCAATATGGGATAAGATAGGGTATTGGCTGAAGAAGCTATCGTCACTTAAAAATTGCGGTAGGGCGTCACAGAAGTGCCGCAGCGAGCGAAATGATGAAGGGTGCGCATTGATATAGGCTTGAGCCATCTTGTCAAAAAGCTCATCGCCTAGGTATATCCCTAAGATCTCGTGATCTGTCTCTATGGTCTCAATTAATCTAAGTCGATAGGCGCTGGCATAGATCCCAAGTCGGGTTTTGCCATCCTCTTCACTCTTAGCTGTGATAATAGAGGAGAAAGCTGAAAACTTATCACCTTGGGCGGCATCACTCTCTTTATCTGAGAGTATGTAATCCATAAAGAGTGCTTGTGTTTGCTTAAGACTCGTCATCAAAACACTCCTGTTTTTGAGCTCTGTTTTTGAGCTTGTCTATTGAGACTCGCTAGCTGAGAAGCGAGTTCAGGCAATGTCTTATCTGCAATATCTCTGGCTATCTGTAATTCCTGTTCTAATGCCGGAAACTCAGGGATATTGCCATCTCGCTCTATCATAGTACTGACGGCACCGAAACGTTCAAGGGCGATACGGTAAAGCTCCCACACACTATTAGGCACGTCGTGATCATGGGTATCGACAACATAATCTCCATAGTCAGAGTGGCCAGCAAGATGAAACTGTTGTACCCGTTTAGGGTCGATCTTGTTGAGGTAAGTGACAGGGTCGAAATTATGATTTCTAGCACTTACATAGATGTTATTGATATCTAAAAGTATGAGGCAGTCGGCTTGCTCAGCGACCGCATTGAGAAACGTCCACTCGTCCATGGTTGAGTCTTGATAGGAGAGGTAGCTGGAGACGTTCTCTAACAAGATCCGTCTGCCTAGAAAATCTTGAACTTGAACTACGCGCTCAGCCACATGCTTGATGGTCTCTTCGGTGTAGGGCAGGGGCAGAAGATCATGGCTATTCACTCCATGAATAGAGGTCCAGCAGATATGGTCTGAGATCCATTGAGGTTGAACATCATTAGCGAGCTTTTTAAGGGCGGTTAAATACTCCATATCCAGAGGGTCGGTACTGCCGATGGACATAGACACACCGTGCATCACAATCGGATATTGTTCGGCTATGGCTTCAAGATAGTATCTAGGCTTGCCACCTGCCACCATGTAGTTTTCCGATAATACTTCAAACCAGTCTATATCGGGGCGATTTGTCAGAACATGGTCAAAGTGATTGGTTCTTAAGCCCAATCCAAATCCGAGAAAATCTTGTGTCAGTGCCGTTTCTGTCACTCTGGGTTCACCTTGATTAGTGGTAAATAAAGGCAGCGAAAAGGATCTGCTGCCTGTTTTGTTTACGATATAAGATTAAGCGCCTACCTTGCCGCCAATATCCGCACATGATTTAGCTGGAGCCGAAACAAAGCCTGTGCCTTTACAGCTGGCGTGTCCACCACAAGCATTATTGGCTGTTTTACAGTCATTGTGACCTTTACAGACGTTCACACTGTAGCAATGAACTAAGTCAGTTTTAGCGATACTGCCGACCCAATCATCCTGAATCTTGCCACCCACATCTGCGCAGCTCTTTGATGGCATAGCGACAAAACCAGTGCCTTTACAGCTTGCATGACCGCCACAAGCGTTGGTTGCTGTCTTACAATCGTTATGACCTTTACAGACATTAACGCCATAACAGTGGACGAGATCAGTGCTACCTTTTGCCATTGCCGCTTGAGTTGTTTCCGACTTTTCTGTACTAGCACAACCAGTTAGTCCTGCCATTGTCAGTGCAAGAGCTGCCCCTGTCAGGGTGGCTTGAGCTTTAGTATTCATGATATTACCCTTTTTGATTAATTATTGAACTCAGGTATAAGATTAGTGACAATTTTCAGGTAACCACATAAAAAAACTGTTTTGATTGTGAACGGCTCATTTATCCGGTCTCAAAAGCCAGCATATCTACCTAAAATCAAGACCGAGCTTAGTTAGCTAAAATTTCAGGTATTCATATATTAAAAATGAGGTTTTTAGTGATGAGAACTGTTTTTGTGGCTGTTTTCTGGTTGTTTTAACTTTAATTACCTTGATATTTAGTCTTAAGTTTTTAAAGCGGGTTGTAGGCGGAACATGGCTTTATTTAGCATATAAATTAAGAGACTAAGTAAGCAGTATGTGTGATCAAGATCAACATTTTTAGGGCTGCATAAAACTAGAATTAATGTAAGGAGAGAGGTTTTTCGGTAAAGGATGGCTAAGAAAAAACTATAATTATGAGGTCATAGGAGGTAGTTATGAGAACCAGACAAATACTCTGTCCAACGGACTTTTCCGAAACGGCATCTCATGCATTAAGGTACGCTATTGAAATGGCCAATTTTTATCAGGTAGGGTTGAGATTAATCCATGTGGTGGATCAGCCTGTGGGTGCTGAAAACTACCAGATACTCGCCATTACTCCCGAGGAGTTGGCTAAGAGCATGGAGGACGCGGCTGCAGATAAGATGCGCCACCTGCTCTCTGAACTAAAAAGTGAGCTACCGATGGAGACTGTTATTAGGCGGGGCTCTCCCATTGAGGAGATCTTAGCTGATGCAGTTGAGTTTGATGTTGGAATGATAGTCATGGCCAGTCATGGCCGTAGCGGTTTATCACATTTTCTACACACAAATGTCGCCGAAGGGATAGCGAATCGTGCTAAATGTCCAGTCTTAGTGGTGAAATAAAAGCCGTGAAGTAATGAGATTGGATGATTGAGTTTAAACGGAATTGAAGTTAAACAGTGAGTTAGGAGAAGCTAATTATGCGTACTCGTCAGATTTTATGCCCAACGGATTTTTCTGAAACTGCCTCCCATGCGCTGAAATATGCCATCGAGATGGCGAATCTTTATCATGTCGATATTCGATTGCTGCATATCAATAGCGAAGCATTAGGCCATCATAACTATGGCATAGCGGTAGAAACGCCGGCTGAGCTTGAGTATAAGATGGAAAATTTCTCAAAAGAGAAGCTCACTAAGTTAGCCAGTGAAATTGAGGCTTATCTAGATGAAGCGCTCAGTGTCATTCCTGTGGTTAGGAGCGGGGATGTGATGGCGCAAATAATAGAGGAGAGTATTGAGCAGGAAGTGGGGATGATAGTGATCGCCAGTCATGGTCACACAGGTTTATCTCACTTGCTTAACCCTAATGTATCGGAAGCCGTTGCTAATAAAGCTAAGTGTCCGGTGCTTGTGGTTAAATGATCCGTTAAATGAGGCGTTAGTTGACTCAAGTTACTGTCGCCTCATCAGTAGCATTTACAGCTGTTAGCGCCTGTTATGCCTTGCCTCGGCAAACGGATATCACCGCCGCAATAACTGGCTCACTCAGCCGACTGGCACTGTAAGCTAACCCTATCTGTTTAATTAATTTCTCCCCCTCAATCGGCCTTAACACTAAGGCCTTATTGTGTTTTATCTCCTGCCAATCGGGAAGGAGAGCTGCGCCTACGCCAGCGCAGACCATGGGCCAAGTATATTCTATGGTGCGTATATTGGCTCTGGACTGAAATTGGGCGCCACATTTGGTCATGGCATGTTTAACCCTGTCCTGTACATCACATGGCGTGCGATTAATGAAGGGCAGTCCATCGAGATCTTCTATCTTGATAATAGGTTTAGAAGCTAAAGACCAGTTACAGGGGATTGCGAGTTGGTACTTATCTTCCCAAATAGGGATAAAGTCTTCGCTACTGGATGCTGATTGAGATAAAACGACTCTGGCATCACTGGGCTCGTCAGGCTCCACAAGAGTGAGTTCAAGATTGTCGATCCTTTGGGTCAACTCTGTCAGTAAATCACTCATACGTTGAGCACCGAGAGAGCGCATTAGGCCTAAACGGAGCGGCACTGGGGCGGGACTATCTTTAAAAAGATGCAGAATAGCTTGCTCATTTTCACTCATCTCTCTCGCCAATGGATAGAGTTTATCGGCGGCGGAAGTTGGACGAACGCCACCTGTATGGCGCACAAACAGCTCAACATTGAGTTGCTGTTCTAGCTGTGAAATTGCCGCAGTGATTGAGGGCTGAGAGACGAAACATTGACGTGAAGCTGCGGTGATACTGCCCTGTTCATAGACAGATTGAAAGTAGTGTATCGATCTTAGCTTCACTGGGGATCCTTAATAAGCTACGAGCTATGAAATGGGTCATAAATGTTAGCTTACTCAGGATTAGTTATGTTAACAAGGTTGAGCTATAGGTAATGCTTATAGCAAGAGGTTACATGTTATCGGTGCGCTCTGTTTTGCATTCATAGGAGCCCATCTCAAATTCACGGCATATCCAAGGACGTTGTTCGTAGATGGTGCACATCTTAGTTTCACGATCTAGCGCGGAGCACCAACCATCGTCCAGACGGCGCATCACCTCTCCCCCCCACTCAGCCTCTTCGATATGCTCATCGGGCACACCTGTGTCAGAGATGATTAGAACTTGGAGGCGACAACAACATGCTTGGCAAGTGCCACAGGTAATTTCTGGTTCGTTGAGATTAGTTACATCTATGGTCATAGGGCGCTTTGATAGTACTTGAAGTAGACAGAATACCGCAAAAACAGGGCCCTTGTCTGTGCTTATCTTGCAAGGTTTTGTACTGATGAGCCAGCTAGCTCTATTTATCAAGCAGATAGGTTTTTATCTACTAAGGACTGAACGCTTGATTACTATTTTAGAGCTTAAAAAGACTAGGCGCAGATATCCTTGAAGAGTTGATCGGCTAGCTCCTGCAGTGTGTCTCCTTGAGGGTGAGTGTGAGCAAAAGTTCTTAGTCCATAGATCCCCATGGCGAGAAAACGTGCTAGATGTTGACTGTCACGCTCTGCGCTGAGTTCACCTTGCTCTTGGGCGCGTGTAAACACGTCGGCGAGCCCCTGTTGCCAGTTGGCTAGGTTCTCAGTGATGATCTTCTGCACCTCTTCATCCTGCTGAGCCATCTCGTTAAGGGCTTTTGTCAGCAGACACGCTTTGGCGGCTTCACAGCTAATACACTCCTGAACCGTATTATCCAGATAGTCTTTCAGCTCTGCTAATACACTTTTCTTGCCAGTAAAGAAACCCTGAAACTCAGTTGTTCTGTCGATCTTATACTGCTCTAACGCGGCTAATAGAAGACCGCGCTTATTTTCGAAAGCACAGTAGATAGAGCCGGGATGCAATCCAGTCGCTTTGGTCAGATCTTGCATACTTGTCTTACCGTAACCTTTGTCCATAAAGGCGGTCATGGCGGATCTCAGTACTTTCTCTCTATCAAACTCAGCATTACGCATGGGCGGCGACTCATTAACTCTCGTTCACTGGATTGTACTTAATTTTGAATGTTTGTTCAAAATAATACTTGAATGATCGTTCAAATAAGAATATCTTGAATGAACATTCAAGAAACAGAGGTCGCTATGACTGATAACCTTTTTCAAACTTTTGCGCTCAACGAGACCATTACCCTGCAAAATCGCATTTTGATGGCACCACTGACCCGTTGCATGGCTGATGAGGAACTCGTACCGACTCAGGCGATGGCGGATTACTATGCTCGACGTGCAGAGGCTGGACTCATTATCTCTGAAGCCGTGATTATTCGCCCTGACGGTCAAGGTTATCCTAATACTCCAGGTCTATTTTCCTCAGCGCAGATAGATGGTTGGCGAGTGGTGACTGATGCGGTACACCAAGGTGGGGGGAAGATATTTGCCCAGCTATGGCATACAGGTCGGGTTGCCCACCCACACTTTTTTAAGAAAACAGGATCAACTGATGTCTTAGCTCCCTCTGCAGTAGGCGTAGAGGGCAGTGTTCCAAGAATGCGTGAGCTTACTTATCAAGTGCCTAAAGCTGTGACCCATGAAGATATTGCTCAGCTTGTTGCTGATTATTCACAAGCTGCGGCAAATGCGATAGATGCAGGCTTTGATGGCGTCGAGATCCATGGTGCTAACGGGTATTTACTTGATCAGTTCCTGCACCATGACAGTAACCATCGCCAAGATGAATATGGCCAAACTCCTGAAAATATGGCCCGCTTTGCACTGGAAGTTGTGGATGCAGTTGCCCAGCGTATTGGCAATGAAAGAACCGCGCTGCGAGTCTCGCCAGGTGCTTATTTCAATATGGCCAGTGATGAGCGTGATCGCGCTGTTTTCGATTATCTTCTTCCTCAGCTTGAGCTGAGAAACCTAGCCTTCCTGCATATTGGTATTTTTGATGATGCCATGGAGTTTGATTATTTGGGAGGTAGTGCATCTGCTTATGTCCGTAGTGTGTATAACAAGACACTAGTGGGGGTCGGAAGTTATACCGCCCAATCAGGTAGCAGTGCCATAGCTCAAGATAAATTTGATCTGCTCGCTATTGGCAGGCCTTTTATTGCAAATCCAGATTATGTATCTAGAGTCCGTGAGGGCAAGGAGCTCGTTGAATACTCCGATGAGATGTTAGCGACCTTACTGTAGAGGCGTTTAGTTTTACCAAAATCATCAACCTTGTCTCACCTATCCCCATAGATATGTTAGACAGAGAGGTTAGTCTTCAGGCTAGCCTCTTTTTTTATTTTCAATAAAGCTTAAGCAACCTCTTAGCTAGCCGATAAGTGGGTATAGGCTGATACGTATTGATACGTTCGCTTGAGTCATGGGTATTTGGCGTCTGCTTTGATAAAAATACCTTGAGAGTAACGACTGAAATAGGGGGGAGCTGTGAACATAAATGGATTTAGTACCTCATTAAAGTCAGAGACAAGATCTGTGTCAGAGGGATATATCACTCCCAAACTGGATAGGGGCTCACCGGATAAAACCTCGGCTCAGATAAGTAGCGCTGACACCGTATCTATCTCACGAGCTGGCAAAGCGGCACAAAAATTAGATGTTGGCAGTGCGATGGTGCAGCTTAAAGATAGGGGGGCAGAAGCCACAGAGAGGAGTGAATCTGAGTCTTCATCTATAATAGATAAGCAGATCGAGCGAATTAAAGAGCGGATAGAGCAGCTCAAGCAGGAGTTGAAGGATCTGCAGGGAGATAAATCAGAGGTTGCACAGAAGAAACGAGAGATGATAAATGCGGAAATCTTGCAACTATCGGGAATGCTTATAAAATTATATGAAGAGAAGGCAAAACAGGAGGGATCAGAGTAATATCGAGCTGAGTGTTATTTCGAAGATTACTCGATTAAACAGTAATGAAAAAGTCAGACAAGAAGATTGAGCATAATATCAGAGAGGTCTTGACTCAGGTGTGTGAAACCGCACTGGAGAACGTCGAAGGTTTTGAGTGGCTGACCCATAGAGTCCATTATGGCAATGTGGCTGGTTCTATTCAGATAACTTGTGTATTTGGCTCAAGCTCAGAGCTTAGCAGTGCAAAATCGGCTCAACATGATGAGTACCTCTATCAATTAATAAAGTTAGCACTCTCCTCAATCGATATCGATATTAAAGATATCAAGCGCCATGTTAGCTTTGAGTGTGAAGATCCCTATACCAAATCTAAACGCACCTTATGTGATGTTAGCGACCTTGCTTAGTATTGATTAGGATATCTTTTAGATATCTTAGGAATTTAAAACAATGAAATACTTCGCATATGGCTCAAACATGTCGATTGCCAGGTTAAAAGCGCGAACCCCCAGCGCTAAACGGATCGGCACATTTATTTTAACTGGCCATGAGCTGCGGTTTCATAAGCTAGGTAGAGATGGCTCAGGCAAGTGTGATGCCTATCAAACAGATGAGCCTCAATCACAAATTTTCGGTGCTCTTTTCGAGATAGATGAAAATGAGAAGTTGAACCTAGATCTCGCCGAAAGTCTGGGAGTTGGCTATGGTGAGAAAGTGGTCAAGGTTGTGAGTGCTACAGGTGAAGAGCATGAGGCGATCACTTACTACGCCCTTAATATTTCGGCATCACTCAAGCCTTATTCTTGGTATCTCAACCACGTCATCATAGGTGCAATGGAGAGCCAACTCCCCACACCATATCTTAAGTTTATTCAAACTACAGAATCGATTGAAGATGAAGACTTGCTTAGAGATAAACTGGAGCGGGGAGTTTACTAATTGTTGTCATTTTCTCGCGCAGTTAGCTACTTTTGAGTTGTATTTGATTGATAGAAGAGTTTGGGGGGAGGACGTATTAGAAGAGCGCCTATCAAGTCGCAGAGGGCATGGAGTTAACTGTAATCTCACCTTAAGGCACCAGCTTTTTCTGCGTGGCGAATGGGCTCAACCCCAGCCAGATTTGCATCGATGATGCGATCTCTTTGGTGCCTATTAGTTTCATCTGCTCACTTTCCCGTTTGACCGTGGTTAGTCCCATCCAGATTGCTGTCATGGTACGAAGGTCAGTGGTGACATAGAGATCGATATCAAAGCCTGGATCGGCCCAGCAGAGATCGACATCGCCTTTGGGCTCGATAACCAACCACCAACGCTGCTTAGATCTGGATAGTTCAGGGTACAGAAACTGAATGACCGTCTGTTTTGTTGGTAGGGGAGTTGGATCTAAGTTTCTACGCATATCCCACATGAGTAACGAGGGGTCTAGATTTTTAAGAGAGATCTGAGACTCGACCCATTTCTGCCCCCAGTTCCCCATGGCTTCAACAACGGGGTAGAGATCTTTGCCTGCTTTGGTTAAATGATATTCAAATATTCCTTTCTCGAATCTATGTTCTTTTTTTTCCAAAATACCTGCAGTTTCAAGCTCTTTTAATCTTTGTGATAGAAGCGTAGGTGACATCTTTGGCACCCCACGACGCAGCTCATTAAAACGGGTTGTACCAGCGACTAACTCTCTTATAAGTACCATAGTCCAGCGAGTACATAAGATCTCTGCAGCCATGGCTACTGGGCAAAATTGTTTATAACCAGGTTGACTCATCTCGGTTTCCAAGAGGTGGGGCTTAGCCAAAAGATTAGCAAATGCCATTTACGAACACTAGTACGGAAACTGTACTGCTCGAGTCCAGTTTTTGGACTATCTAGGATGTTGTGTTAGAGGCAAGCTGAAAGGCATAGCAATTGAGCATAATTAGCATAGTTAATTTCGACTAAGGAGAGAAACATGACTGTATATGTGATCGCAGATATTAAAATTATTGAGGATACTTGGGTGCCGGAATATGCCGCCTCAGTGCATGAGATCGTGCACCGACATGGAGGAAAATACCTGTCTCGCAGTGGTAATGTGAAAACCCTTGAGGGGAGCCCATTGGAGACAACACTCATCGCTTTGCTAGCGTTTCCAACCGAAGCATTGGTGCAGGCGTTTATATCTGATCCTGAATACGCTCCCTATGGCCGCGCTAGAGTTGCTGGTAGTGAAAGCCGCTTTCAACTTATCGATGATACAGATCTTGCTGGTACCATCCCCTATTTAAGTAAGGGATGACCGAGATATTCGGCAATTGAGCAACTTTGGTTAGGAAAGCGTCTTAAATTCCCTAGATACTGGCTAACAATTCAGTAGGGGGTATGCTAAACAGGAGTATCCCAATAATAAGTGGCTAATTAAACAGACAAGGGAAGATATGCAAGCTAATGGAGATCTAGATAATTACATCAGAGTGATGGACAGGGTTTGTGATTATATCTATGCAAACTTGGATGAGGAGCTCACAGTTGATCACCTGAGTGATTTTGCAGGGTTTTCTAAGTATCATTTTCACCGTCAGTTTTCAGATTACCTTGGTATAGGCATAGCCAAATATATTCAGCTTTTACGGTTAAAGAGGGCATCATACCGGCTCTACTTCGACCATGAGGCCAAGATTATCGATATCGCCTTAGACGCTAAGTTTGATTACCCCGAGTCTTTTGCTCGGGCATTTAAGAAGGCGTTTGACCAATCTCCTACTGAATTTCGCCGCCAGCCAAAATGGTTGGAATGGAATGAGAAATATCACTTTGGAGTAAAAAAGATGGGTAAAGATCAAAAGGTTGAATTGGTAAATTTTGCAGAGACTAAAATTGCCGTTTTTGAGCACCGTGGTGCCCCTGAGTTGGTTAATGAGTCTGCGGCTAAGTTTATCGCCTGGCGTAAACAGACTGGCTTATCACCAGTGAGCAAAAGCCAGACATTTGGGATGATCTATGAAGATCCTAAATCTGTGCCAGCTAAAGATTTCAGGTTTGATATCTGTGGCTCGGTACTGCATGAAGTGCCTGATAACAGCCTGGGTGTGCTTAATAAAGTGATACCTCAAGGACGCTGCGCCGTGATCCGTCATCATGGTTCCCATGATAATTTAGATGCAAAAGTGCACTATCTGTACGGTCAATGGTTACCCCAAAGTGGCGAATCTCTTCGCGACTTCCCCTGTTTCTTTCATTATCACAACTTCTTCCCTGAAGTGGCTGAACATGAACTTATCACCGATATCTATCTGCCCCTAAATTAATAAAGTCGACAATTTAATCAATAGAGTTAACTGCAACTTAACTCTATTTTCCATGAGTTTATGGGCATGGAGATTAATGATTTTTCACTTACAAATTGATACAGGGATGTTAACGTGTCTAGCAAGGTTGGAATAAACGCTTAAGGAAACGGTGACATGGATACGTCACAGCTACTGATTAACTTTTTGCTTTTTATGTTATTGCCAATATGGGGCATTGCAGGATTAGCCGATTGGTTCTGTCATAGAGCAACAAAAATAGAGCACACCTCTGGGGTTAAAGAGACCCTAATGCACTCGTTAATGGGGATTCAAATCGCAATCCCCATGGTGCTCTGTCTGTTGTATATGGTTAACGTCCTCATCCTAATTATCTGCTTTTTTACTTGGATACTGCACGAGATGGTTGCTCATGCCGATGTGAGATATGCCTCTCCAAAAAGAGAGATCTCTATCTGGGAGATGCATGCTCATAACTATCTTGGGACACTTCCCATGTATATGTTAATCACCATCATTATTATTAACTGGCCACAATTCATCAATTTAGTCACCTTTAATTGGGAAGGGAATATGTCACTTGTGCCTGTGGACACCCCACATGGCGGCAGTGGTTATCTGCTGACCTATTTAAGTTTTATGTCGATTGTCTGTGTATTTCCCTACATTGAGGAAAATATTCGATGTATTCGAGTGGCCATTAAATCGAGGGCAATAAAGTGAGTGTCTACATTAATAGTACAGGGCATTACCTGCCAGGGCCGCCGATTGATAATGATGAGATAGAGAATATCTTAGGCTTGGTAAACGGTAAAAAGAGCCGACTGAAACATAAAATATTGCAATCGAATGGCATAAAAACACGCCATTATGCGATCAATCAGCAGCAAGAAACGCAAATATCAAACAGCGAGATGGCAGCAAATGCAGGACTGAGGTGTTTAGATGCTAGCTATATTTCGCCTCACCAGATAGAGATGCTCAGTGTGGCGACCAGCCAAGGGGATCTGGTGTTACCAGGCTTTGGTAGCATGGTGCAAGCTGAGTTAGATATCTCTTCTGTTGAGTTACAGACGAGTCATGGGATCTGCTCCAGCAGCATGATGGCACTTAAATCGGCTTATACCAATATTAAGGCGCAGGAGTCTGCTAACGCTTTAGTTATCGCCAGTGAACTAGCCTCTCGCTTGTTTAAACATACTCGATATGAGCAAGTTGAGGGGAAGGAAATAGATTTCAATGCTGAATTTTTGCGTTGGATGTTGTCTGATGGTGCAGGGGCCTTGTTACTTGAGAGCCAACCAAGAAAAACAGGCAAAAGTTTAAGAATTGATTGGATAAAAAGCTTTTCTCATGCGGATGTATACCCAGTGTGTATGTCGGTGGGGATGCCTAAAAATGCAACTAAAAGCTGGCAAGACTTTCCAACGTACAGTGAGGCTGAGCAAGCGGGTGCCTTGCTGCTACGTCAAGATGTTCGCCTGCTCGATAATATTGTTTCGGTCGGAGTAAATGGCTTCTTAAAGCTGTTACAAGATGGGATGTTCAAAGTGCCAGAGATAGATCACGTGCTATGTCATTTTTCATCGGCCTACTTTAAAAGCAAAATCGTTGAGATGCTTGAGGTTGCTGGAGTGCAGATCCCAGAGGATAAGTGGTACACAAACCTGTATGAACGGGGAAATACGGGCTGCGCGTCTATTTTCATTATGCTGGATGAGTTTCTCGCCACACAGGACTTATCTGTTGGTGAAACCCTGTTTTGTATGGTGCCTGAAAGTGGCCGATTTAATTGTGCCTATATGCATTTAACGGTAGTGGAGTAGCTTATGACAGCAGATGTATTAACAACCTCTGGCCAAACTTGTCTTCAGTCATTACTTAAAGTCTGGTTTGATTTTGATCTGGCGCTCTCTAAGGCCCCTATCGTTAAACGTTTAGAGCAAGGCCGCTTGAGCCATGAAGATTACCAAAAACTGCTGTTAAACCTACGTCAGCAGGTGATCGAGGGCTCCCGCTGGATCACCCGCTGTGCATCGAGTTTCAACCGGGAGTATGCCGATGTTCGCTCAATTGTGATTGGCCACGCCAAAGATGAACATAAAGATTTTCTGATGTTGGAGAGTGATTATGTGGCTGTTGGTGGTGATATCAATGTGATTCAAAACAGCAGTAAGAATATTGGCTCAGAGGCGCTGCACGGCTTTTTGATGTATCGAGCTAGTCAAGAAAACCCTGTCGATCTCATTGGTGCTATGTGGATCATTGAGGGGCTTGGCAACAAGATGGCAAGCAAATGGGCAGAGTTGATTGAGGAGCAGCTTGAGCTACCCAAAGAGGCTACTCAATTTATGCGTTATCACGGTGAAAATGATGAACATCATCTTGAAGAGCTCTACAAGCTGGTGGATCGCGTTGCAGTGGATGATGGGGCAATAAAAGCGATTGAGCGAACCGCGAAAGTGGTTGCCAGACTCTATATTCTTCAATTGGAGGAGGTTGACCATGTCTAATAGAGAGCAGAGTGCATTTATACGGGCGATAGGGAACGACAACTCACTACCGATTGAAAAAGCTGCGGTTGAGCTCTGGGTTAAAGATCTCGATAACCCATTTCGTTGGACGTTGAGGCCAATACTACAGTTCCTTTTTGCTATCTTGCTGCACTTAACTTGGTTCTTCAAAAGGCTGCCGCTGCCTCAGTTTAGTGGGCATTCATTACTGCAAAAGATGATCTGTTGGTTCTGTAAAAATCTCGTCTCGCCTGAAGCCAACCTGTTAATCCTTAGGCACTTCTCAACCGAATCAAATGTGATTAACTTTTTAGCCGAAAACAGTGGCAAAGAGGTGGTTGTTGATCTGTACCCTAAGTGTGTCGACGACATGATGCGAGATACCTTTATTAAGCATGACCAAGAGCTATTTGATGCCTTTTATCATTTGGGGGATGCAAAAGATGCCCAGGAAATTGCGCATACAGAGCTGAAATGGAAGCGCTGGAAAAAGATAGATATGAAGGCATTTGAACTTGATAGAAAGCTAACTCAAGTTATTGACTTTGAAACTGCTCATGCGCTGTTTATGTGCCTTTTTTGTTTCTTACTTAAGCGGGATGAATACCGAGATGCGATCAACGGTTTTAACTTAGATCAATCTATCGCTATCCGTATCGGTCGTATTATCGGTAAGCCTGAGATAGTAGAGATGGCCTACAACAAATACCCACACTACCTCGTTGGCCCTTGGAATTTAAGTCAACGTTTTCTGATGCATGGTTTCTTTACTGAGTATCTCTACGCCGAGCTAGAATCGATACGAAATGATGCTATACCGCCTTCAAATGAAGGTGAATAGGGAGATTTATTTTATGGGAAAGCAATTTGCAGAGCTTTCAAGTAAACATATTGAGTTTATTGAGAAGCAAAAAATCTATTTTGTCGCTACCGCAGCTCAAACTGGCAGTGTGAATCTATCGCCGAAAGGGGGCGACTCATTACGAGTGATTAGTCCAAGTAAAATTGCTTGGTTAAACCTAACTGGTAGTGGCAATGAATCGGCCTCTCATGTACTGCAAGATCCTCGAATGACTATCATGTTTTGTGCATTTGAAGGCTCGCCACTCATTCTACGCACTTATGGTCAAGCTGAAGTACTGCATATTAAAGATACCGAGTGGGAGCAGTATGCCAAACTCTTTCCTGAGAGTGTCGCTGCTCGTCAAATCTTTGTATTAGATATCAGTCTGGTGCAATCATCATGTGGCATGTCTGTTCCCTATTTTACTTTTGAAAGCGATCGAGATGATTTGAAAAAGTGGTCAGATAAACATGGGGCTGAGGGGATCGAAAACTATTGGGTTAAAAGAAACCAAAAGAGCATCGATGGCTTCGATACTGAGATTGTTCAGCGCGCAGGCATAAAGCAAAACAGTAGCGATTCTTAATATTGATGAGCATAAGAGATGGAGCTTTAATATGCGTAAAGTTGTTATTTTTAATAAAAGAACAAATAGGTTCTTCGGGGAAGTTGACTTAACATTGCTAAATGCTCAAATCGAAGAGATGGAAGGCGAAGGTCATGAAATAATCTCTGTCTCTGCGAACACTGATCTATTTGGTAATCTGGTATCATTTACTCTTTTAATAGAGTTATCTGAAACATAGGGTGTAATAAACTCATTAATAGTACTTACAAGCTTCTGTGTGGTTATGTTCAAAAGCGATTAACGGCCCATGTAAAAATTCAAACCAATAAAAAATAGAGCCGCTAACCCTTTTTGATATTAAAGCCCAATCTAAGAGATAACTTGCTTGTTATCGGACAAGTCTGCTCTGTATTACTAGAATGACGACCCAGGCTCTGACAAAAACTCTAACTCATCAGCCGTAGAAGACCGGCCAAGGATCTCATTTCTATGGGGGTAACGACCAAAGCGGTCGATGATCGCCTTATGTCTCTCTTCAAAGCTTAAGCTTACCTGTGCAGCTTCACGTTTAAATAACACCATGGCTATTTCATGTATCTTGGCTGATTCACTGTGCATATAGGGCATAAACAAAAAAGGAACATATGTTGGGTTAATCTCCTGATCTACCTTAAATGCGACGGCTTCTTGGGCTAAGACTAATGCCATTGGATCCGCTTCGAAGGCTTGGGGGGTATCGCGGTAGATGTTACGGGAGAACTGATCTAATACAATTATCTCAGCTAAGCGGCCTTGTGGAGTCGCCCGCCAGTGATAGAGTTCGCCAGCTTTCGCTTGCTCCAGTAGTGGCCCGAAACAGGTACGGAGCTGCTGGTCAAAATCTAAATCTTTAACCCAGTGACATTTAGGATCTATCTCTTTAAACCAGAAGTCGATAATGGTATCTGGGGTGATATGCTCTGCTTGCTGGGATACTTGTTCCTTACTACTCAAGATAATTCTCCTTTATTTGAAGCCTAGATTTTTTGGTTTCGATACTAGGTCCTAGGTACTAGGTTTTATCAATCTATATCCAGTTATTGGGATCTTTACTGGTAATTACAAGTGTACGTTCGGCTATCTCTCTTGCATCCTCAACTGGCATATAGGGGATGGTCTGTGTTCCGCTAGCCAGGCCTAGTTCTAACGTGGCGGTTCCACGTTTACGTTGGCCAGAGGTTTGCGTTATCGCGACGTGTTGTACCTTGATGAGCGGAACCTGATACCAAGATTGCCCCAATACACCATTGTGTATCCAACAAGTATTCTCGATTAATCGGTAGCCCCATTGACGGTATCTAAGGTAGATAGCCAAGCTCAGTGCTAGCCCAACTGCCCACATCACCTCTGTCATAGGGTTGAGCCCTAACCCTATGGTGTTGATCAGAGGGATAAGTAGGGGCAGTAAGGCTCTGCGCCAATACCAACCGAAGTGGATGGGGTTGTAATATGTTGGTAGCTGTTGTGGCTTAGTGCCAGACTCATCAATCTGGGGCATCAACTCAGATATCTGTGCTCGGCTCATGCTTGGGATCAACATATGCTTTTTAGCTTTTTGCTCAATCTCGGTGCCTTGAACTTGCTTAAAATGAAGCGTCCAAAGTTTTAATAAGCGGCCTATTAGGGTTTGTGAGAAACGTGTGACTTGAACCCTATGCAGGGCTAAAGCATCATTTTGTTTTGCAATCACGCCACCGGTTCTATGGAGTGTTTTGCTGTTTAACCCTAAGTGGTAGGGGTAATATTTCAGTACGGCTGCAGTCATAGAGATGAGTGATAGCAGCAGGTAGAAGCCGATAATGAGCAGTGTGATGATGAGCACTTGGTAAAGTAGGCTGCTGCTTGCGGCTTGGTTGTACCATTGCAGTGAACTTTGCGCCAGTTGAGTATCGGCGATATCACTCCAATCTAATTGGCTTAAGATGGGACCTGCAATAATGGAAAACCAGAAGAGGTTGTTTTGATATAAACCAAACAGTAGTAGATCCTTAACCCCCTTAGTCACTAATGTTTGCTCTTGGGTTTGCTCTTGGACTGATTCTAGAGCTGAGTCTAGAATAGCGCCTTGCGCTGGCTGATTTTTTGCTTCAGTGAAAGGGGAGCCAACTTTTTGCTGAGTTTTAGCTCTTTCCCCGACCAGATGCTGCTTTATTGCTATCGCTCTTTCATAGTTAACCGCTGCTAATACTGCCTCATCCTCTTTGGAACCTGCGGTTTCCACCACTAAGCTATAGAGTCCCATCGGCCTGAAGTAGAGAGGTTGTTCAAGACGAACATTCTGTATTTTACTTAGGGGGAGCTCATTGGCTTTCTTAAATATTAGCCCGTGGCGAACACCGAGTTTGTCCTCATAGAGGCGATAACGAAACATGGCCCACTGAACTGTGGCGTAGGCAAAAACAGCCAAGATAGCGCCAACTATCGCTATGATAAGCCAAGGGGAGTTAAAGCCTGTTTGCCAGCCTGTATAAACGAAGGGGATGATGGCATAGCCATTCGTCAACACTTGTCGAATAGTGCTAAAGCTATAGCTGATAATAGACCAAGCAGAGAGCCCTGCCCATCTGGATGTTTGGACTGACATATTAGCGCTTTGCATCGTTTTCAACTTGGTTATCACTGTCTACTCGGGTGTCTGTAGCGAGCTCTTCGAGGCTTGGAGCTGTTTGTGACAATGGAGCTGTTATCTCTGTTTCCTCGATACCCTTTTGCGAGGCTTTACTCGCCATGGTGAGCAGATGCTGCCTGAGCTTTTCGGCGGCCTTGCTCTCGAGTCCTGGCAGCTCAATCTCGGCGCTGCCACTGCCAGCACTGAAACATTTTAACGTTCTTAAGTTAAATTTACGCTCTATAGGCCCTTGAGAGAGGGAGATATGTTGTAGGCGTGTATAGGGAAGCGAGATACGTTTAAACCAGATTATCCCTTTCTGCATCAGGAGTTCATGTTCACAGACTCCATAAGCGATGGATTTAACATGGGAGACTCTAAGCCAGATAATTGTTGCTGCGATTAACACCAGACCCGGAACAATGATGGCTATGATATGCATTGGCATCTCAGCACCAATAATAAGGAAGCTTGTGAGCAGAGTGATAAACAGGAGTGCGGCGACTGAAGTTTCGATTAACACTTGGGTGTAGTAGCGGCCCTCAACTAAGGTCAATGGAGTTTGATCAAAACCCTGCCACTGGGCAGGGGAGAGTGGCTCATGATCTATGTTGCAGGCATAACTCTCAGCTTCAAGGTGATGAACTGGCTGTTCGCTTGCTTCTACCTTTGAGTTAACTGGCTCAGACATAATCAGTTTCCATTTTTTATTATGTGAACGACTATATCAGCAAGCAGTGTTGTATCTCTAGGGGGAGACATATTTACCTACAATTAAATAAGATTACCGATGTTAAAGAGGGGCTATTTAGGTGTCGCTAATGCGAGTACGGCTTGCTGACGATTAATGACTCCTAATTTTTGAAAGAGGTTTTTAAGATGAAACTTCACTGTGTTTTCAGAGATCCCTAAGGTGGTACTGATCTGTTTATTGGTGAAACCTTGAGAGAGTAGTGGGCAGATCTGTTGCTCCCGCGAGGAGAGGTGCCAAGGGTTATTTTGAGCTTGGTGTGACTTTTTTAGCTCAGAGATTAGCCAAGTAAGTAAGCTGTTTCCCTCACTGCTAAGTTGGTTTTCGTCGCTATGAAGGTTCAGTTTAAGCAGTAGAGCCTCAATGTGATTAGGAAGCTCAAAAAACACCTGTTTACAGCCAACTTGGCTGGCAAGTTCTAACATCTGAGTCACTAATCTAAATGCTTTTTTCTCATTACCGATAGAAAACTGGGATAAACATTGAATGCCCAAGGCTTTAACTTGATCGATTTTTTGGTTGTTTTCTTGGGCTAGTAGGCTGAGTTTCTGGCTATAACTGAGTGCTTGATTACTCATATTACGTGATAAATAGTGGTTAGCGATGACATAGTAATACTCGCTTATTACAAACCACATAGGTTGAGGAGCTTGCCAATAAGTTTCACGAATGATCTGACTGTTTAGTTGGTTAAATTTGTCCAAGTGACAAAACTTATCTGTGACCTTTAGGTTAAGTACATCTAGTAGTTTTTCAAGCCTCTCCAACTGCCTTATTTGGGCGACCAGATAACCCCTTTGTAAGTAATGTTGGCATAGGCTGTGATCATCATGAGCAATGGCAAGATTGATGGCTAACTTGAAGCTTACCGCATAAATATCATGCCAACAGTCTTTACTTTCCAATACCTTAATGCCACTGGCGAGTAACTCCTCTGCCTTCTCTATCTGGTAGACTTGGTAGTGGATATCGGCTTTGAGACAGCTCGCCATGGATTGTAGTCCACTATCTAAACCAAGGTGCTCTTTTGCCATTTTACTGGCACGTTTAAACAGCTCATGTGCTTCGCTTAACTGTCCACGATAAGCAAGGCTTTGTCCTTGATGGAAGATATTATAATTAATCCCTACCCAGCAATTTGCCAGTTGCATCTGTTGGTGGCTGGAGATGGCTGCTGAATGTGCCTCTTCAAATCGTCCTAGTTGGTTATGAATAAGCCCAAGGCCTGCCAATACCACTCCACGACCTAAATGGTCACTCTCTTCAAGGGTTTCGAGCAGTTCAGTTAATGTATTAATCAGCCGATTGTCGGTACCTCTGTCTAGATAGAGATCGATAAGCATCTTGATAATACTAAAATCGCGAGACTGGCTTGAGCTGGGTTTCTCTTGCTGTTGGTACTCTTTGAAAAGGGTGTAGGCGAGCTCATAGGAGTTTGACGCTTGATTCACCTCACCCAGTTTCAAATACAGGTAGCATTGAATGAGACCGAGAGTTGGTGAGTTAGTGATCTGGGTGCGATTAAACTGACTTAAGAGTGATTCTACATAGCCAATTCCTCGCGTTAAAATTAGCTCCCACCCTCCCGCTGACGCTATAAGTGCGATAGCCGATTCAATATGGTTAGCGCGAATATATTGGTTAACTGCTTCTTCAAAGTAGTCATTATTGGCGTAATATTTAGCTGCTTTGCATCTTAGTTCTCTACATGTTTGTTCTCCTACCTCCTGTAATAGTCTCTGTTTCAAAAAATCAGCAAATAGATGGTGATAGCGAAAAAAGCCTTGCTGACTGTCTATGGGGATAACTAAAGAACTAAAGGGGATGATCTGTGACATTAATTGGGTTGAGTTATCTATCTCACAGACATAATTGGCAATGAGAGGGTCAAACCTATCCAGCAGTGAAGTATGCAGCAGAAAGTGCTGAACATTAGCATCGAGCTTGTGGTAGATCTGCTCTGACATATAGAGGTCGAGAATATCGATAGATTGGTTGAGAAGACTGGTCAAAGCAAGTTCTGGGTGCTGCTGATGAAAGAGGGCTATAAGCTGCATAGCAACGACCCACCCCTCAGTCTTATCATGAAAAGCGGTGATTTCACTTTGACTAAATTGCTCTGAGTAGAGCTGAAAGGCTTCATCAATGCTGAGTTTAAAATGTTCCGGCTGAAGCATCAGCATCTGCCCACTGGCCAAAAGGTTAGCTATCTCTAATCTGGGTTGGATCCGGCTAGAAATGATCAACTGAAGTTGTTGAGGAGCATACTGCAAAATTTGATTAAAAAAATGCAAGATCACCTTATCAGACAGAAAATGAAAATCGTCAATAAAGAGATAAATAGAGTGCTTAACCTCATGAAGAATAGCCACTATATCGATAAAAAAAGAGTCGTAATCTGTATTCGCTGAGATGCTGTTTGCTCGGTTGATCAGCTGTTTATCGGCGATATTGTGGTGAACCAATGCATGAGAGAAAATGTTGAAAAACTTATTAGGCTCATTGTCAGATGGGTCGATAGCAATCCAGATCACCTGAGCTTTACCTTGCTGGTTCAGCATCTCTACATATTGAGAGAGCAAGGTTGATTTGCCATAACCTGCTGGGCTGACAGCCGTGATCAAGCTCTTTGCTTCTGCTTGGCTAAGCAGCTCCAGTAGCTGGGTTCTCAGTGACAGTTTTACCTGTTGCTGAGGTGGCTTGAACTTCTGTAGCAGAAAGCTTGGCATCGGTTTTTTTGGCAAAGCTAGGTCCCTTTTCTCATTATTATCTGATCTATTAAATACTAAAAAACCTTTGAAACACACTTACCCATTAAGAACTACCCAATGGGGTAGGTTTTCACTCTATGCTCGATTAACTACCCCTTGTGTTCATTGAACAAACCTTAGCGGATTGCAACACTTTAGTCACATTTGAACAAGATTAAAGCAGAGTAATAGGGGGAGAGATGAGCATATTTTCAAGAGTTATAACAGCTGGAGCATGCGTGACAGCGACAATAAGTAACCTGCTTTTGGTGAGCTTTTCACTGCAAGCTGAAGAGAGCGAATTACAAGAGAGTGAGATGGAGGTGATTGAGGTCACCTCTAGGCAGCGTAAAGAGAATATACAAGAAGTACCAATGGCTATCACTGTATTTGGTGAGCAGGATATTGAAGATCTAGGGATTGAGCGTGCAGCAGATTTTATCTCACTGACGCCGAATATGACCATGGTTGAAGCTCAGAATGCTGGAACTAGCTTTATCACCATAAGAGGACTGACTCAGGTTCGAAATGGTGAGTCGCCTGTGGCCATATCGGTTGATGGGGTATTGCAAATTAGCCCTAATCAATTTAATCAGGATCTTTATGACATAGCGCAAATAGAGATCTTAAAAGGGCCGCAAGGCGCACTTTATGGGCGAAATGCCATCGGTGGCGCGATCAATATCACCACGAAAGCGCCAACGGATGAGCTAACGGGTTATGCTGAGCTCGATCTCGGTAATGGTGGTTTGAAAGCCTTGTCTGGCGCGATAAGTGGGCCGATGACAGATACTTTAAACTATCGCATTACGGCCTCCTATAAAGACTTTGATGGCTTGATTGATAATGTTTACCTCAACAAAAAAGTCGATTTTCAACAAGATAAAAACATTCGAGGTCGATTTATCTGGCAGCCAAATGATGATTTTTCTGCCGATCTACGAATTGCGAGGGGAGAGACTGAGGGAGGGGCGGTTAACTATATCTATCAGCCACTCTTTGGAGTTAACGACGCTAATGATGCCAGTCTAAATATTGAAGCGAATAATCTCGGTGAAAATGATCGTCAAATCACCTCGGCCTCTTTAAAGCTTGATTGGAATATCTCAGATGTGACGGCAGGACTCATCCTTTCAGCTGATGAGCTGACAGAGTTTTTATCTGGCGACCAGTTTCCCTATAGCCGTAATATTTCAGCCACATCACCTTTTGGTCCAAATGTATTTGATGGGGTACAAACTCAATATTTAGATACCAGTTCTCAAAGTGCTGAGCTGAGATTTACCTCTGATGATGACAGTGATCTACGTTGGATTGCCGGCCTCTACTATCTGCAAACTGATCGCTTTATCTCATCTTTTAACGGCTTAGATTTGGGAAAAGGGATCCCAAGAGTTGAAAAGACACCACCGCTGAATGATGACATTAGTCCGGCGACCGTTTTTTTAGCTGATAGTAACGATAACCAATCCTATGCAATATTTGCACAACTCAATTATGACCTTACAGATACTCAAGAGTTAAGCATATCAGGGCGTTATGATTCGGACACTCGAGAGCAAACCAATCGTGCTCCGGCTAGTTTTGACTCGAACTCAGGTGAGGTTCGCGAAGAGACCTTCAGTAAGTTCCAACCTAAAGTCTCCTACGTCTATACAGGCTTACCTAACTTAAGCCTCTATGCCAACTTCTCAGAAGGGTTCAGAAGTGGTGGCTTTAACCAAAGTGGTGTGGGCGACTTAGCTGCATCGGCTGGGTTATCTGGGGTAAGTGATCTCTATAAAGCGGAGGAGTCCAGTAACTTTGAGCTAGGCATTAAGGGGCTCTACCCAGATATATCTACCCGTTTTAATGCATCGCTATTTAATACCAGTATCGATAACCAACACTATTTTGTTTTTGTTGGGTCATTGGGGGCGCAGGTATTGACCAATATCGATGAGGTATCCCTGATTGGTGGTGAATTTGATTTTAAGACCGAGTTACATGACAGCATCGACCTTTATGGCTCATTTGGTATTACAGATAGTGAAATTAAAGCTTACAGCTTAAATCCTGCAGATGTTGGGAATAAGGCTCCTTATGTACCTGAATATACAATTAATTTAGGTGCTCAGTTCCATGCTGAACTCTTTAGCGGTTGGTTATCAACTTTAACACTAGATTGGGAGCAAAGAGGTGAGCAGTATTGGGATCCCTCTAATACCAGTGCCCGTGATGCCATTAATTTAGTCAATGCACGACTGGGTTTTAATCGTGATGAAGGGGATTGGAGCGTGAACCTTTGGGCCAAAAACCTAGGTAACGAAGAGTATCTTGCTGAATGGGTACTAGGTGGCTTTGCTCACCCAGCTCAAGAGCGAACCTTTGGTATCGAGCTGCGCTGGAATATGGAGTAATTATGACGCCTTTTATACAACGTGCTCTGATTAACTCCCTTAGAAAAGTGTCAGCAGATCTCTTCTTTGAGGTACTTAATAATGAGCTGGCTAAGAGCTACTCCATCAGACTATTTACGCTAACAGAGATCGATCATCAGGGGGGACAAGCTAAACGGATCTATAGCTCTGCCCCTAAGCAGTATCCTATTGGGGGTTATAAACAGATAGAAACCAATGACTGGAGTAAACAGGTTCTTGAACAGGGTGAAGCCTTTATCGCTAATACCGAGAAAGCACTATCTGAAGTGTTTTTTGATCATCAGCTTATCTCATCCATGGGCTTAGGTGCTGTGATTAATTGGCCCGTCATTGTTGAGGGAAAGGTGATTGGGACAGTCAATATTCTTTCCAGTGAAAATGCTTACCTAGATTGCGACCTAGAAGAGTTTGAGGCGCTGTATTCCTGGTTTGTTATCGCCTTCTTATTGCCGGTGTTACAGGAGAGTTCTTTATGAAAGCAGTGATTAAGGAGGAAAATATCATGAAGGAAGGTAGGGTAAAAGATAAGGTCTTCGTGACGACAGATGTGGGCGGTACCTTTACTGACCTTGTGTACTTAAGTGAGGATCCTAAAACAGGAAGGCAGCAGCTTAAAACGGCAAAATCAGATACCACTCCTCCTAACTTTGAACTGGGGGTGTTGAATGTCATGGACAAAGCACTGGTTGATGCCAAACAGATAGATGTGATGGCTCATGGTACTACTGTTGTTATTAATGCCTTAACCGAAAGGAAAGGCGCCAAAACTGCGCTAATAACCACTCAAGGCTTCAGAGATGTTTTGGAGATCGGTCGAGGGAATAGACCAGACTTCTTTAATCTTAACTACCAAAAACCACCAGCTTATGTACCGCGGCATTTGCGGTTTGAGATTAATGAAAGAGTTAATTATCACGGCGAGGTGACTCAGGCATTAGAGTTACTCCCTTTGGCAAATATCATAAGGGAGTTGGAGGATAAGGGCGTTGAAGCTGTGGCGATCTGTTTATTGAACGCCTACAAGAATCCACAACATGAAACTCTCCTTTCAAACGCTATTAATGCTTTGACGGATAAGTTGGAGGTTATCTGCTCCCATCAAATATCCCGAGAGTGGCGTGAATATGAAAGGACGAGTACCACAGCTCTCTCTGCCTATGTGCAACCTATCGCTTCGCGTTATTTAAGCCGTTTGCATCATGGTTTGCAGGAGAAGGATTTCTCAGGTCAGCTCTATGTGATGCAGTCTAACTGCGGTGTAGATACCTTAAAATCAGCTAAGCAGGTTCCGATCACTATGGTGGAGTCTGGTCCCGCAAGTGGTATATGGGGCGCTGCCGAACTAGGTAAAATAATCAATGAGCCCAATATCATTGCGTTAGATATTGGTGGCACCACGGCCAAGTGCGCATTGATTAGTGACGGCGAAGTTAAAATCACCTCAGACTATTACATCGAGAAGAGTCATCTCAGTGCTGGTTATCCGATTATGGTACCTGTGGTTGATCTGGTTGAAATTGGTAACGGTGGTGGTTCAATCGCTTGGGTTGATGATTTTAATAAACTTCATGTGGGCCCTCAAAGTGCAGGGGCTTATCCTGGCCCCGTTGCTTATGGCAAAGGTGGCACAGCACCAACGACCACAGATGCTAATCTGGCTTTGGGCCGTATTAATCCTGAGTTCTTCTGTGGTGGCGAATTAAAAGCGGATATGGCCAGTGTTCAAACCTCATTAGAGAAGATTGCCGCACCAATGGGTATTTCAACTCAAGATGTGGCACGGGGGATCGTGCGGATTGCCAATAATAATATGGTAAATGCGTTAAAGCTGGTTTCGGTCAATCGAGGCCATGATCCACGAGACTTTACTATGGTTGCATTTGGCGGCGGTGGTGCGATGCATGCAGCAGCATTGGCGGCAGAGTTAGGTATTAAGAGATTGATTATCCCCGCAACAGCCGCAGTATTCTCCGCCTGGGGGATGATGATGTCTGATATTCGAAGAGACATATTATTAACCTACTTAAGCCCGTGGGAACATCAAACCTTAGTATTTATTAATGAGCAGATGGCGCAGCTGTACCAAGAGCTATCGGATGAGTTTATTAGTGAAAACTTCACATCAAAAGATACTCGATTTCAGTTCTTCGGCAGATTTAGGTATGAGAACCAGGAGCACTCTATTGAGGTGCCTTTGCCATTGATACTCAATGAGAGTTCTATCGATCAAGTCAGGGAGTCTTTTCAGCAACTCTATAAACAGGAATACACCTACAACCTAGATAATGAGATAGAGCTGGTCGGATTGCATCTTGTTGGCAAAGCGGACGTTGGCAAAGTGAAGTTAGCTAAACAGCAGCAAAGCGGACGTTTGATTGCCGAAACCATCAAAGGGGAGCGTGAAGTCGACTTTGCCGAAGACGGCGTGCATACCTCTGTAATATATGACGGTGATCTGCTGGAGCCGATGATGGCATTTTCCGGCCCTGCGATTATCGAGCAAACTGGCACTACGATTGTCATCCATCCTGATCAAACCGTGTTTCTTGATGAATACAGCAATGTGATTGTTGAGCTGCTAAAGAATAAGGGAGGCGAGCATGTTTAATGACGACCCCATTACACTGGAAATTATTCAAAATTCATTACGCTCAATCAGTGATGAGATGTTTTACACCATAGCCAAGACGGCGATGAGTCCGATTATCTATGAGGTATTAGATATGGCGACGGCGATAACCGATCCCAAAGGAGAGTTAGCGAGTGCGGGCGCCGGGATCCCTGCTTTTGTAGGGGCGCTAGACAAGTCTGTTAAAGCCATTATCAACAAGTTCAAGCCTGAAGATATCAATGATGGCGATATATTTATCACTAACGATCCTTACTATGGCGGCGTAACCCACCTCAATGATGTGGTGCTGATTAAGCCTGTATTTATGGAGGGGGAGCTCCTAGCGTGGGCGGTGAATATTGCCCATTGGAATGATGTTTCCGGTAAATCTCCTGGCTCAATGTCTGTGGATGCGACTGAGATCTATCAAGAGGGGATCCGTATTCCCGCCGTTAAGTTGTTCGTCAATGATGAGCCGATACTTTCGGTGTTTGATATGCTCACTGCAAACTCTAGAATGCCGGAATTTCTAAAGGGTGATCTATGGGCACAGATATCGGCATTGAGATTGGGGGGCATACGAATCCTGAGTCTGGTCAATAAATATGGTCGTTCCAGCTATGTCCATGCGGTGGAGAATTATCTTGAACTGGGTCAAGCCATGGCAGAGAAAGCCATTAAGGCACTACCTGATGGCCAGTATGAGATAGATGAAGCTCAAGACGATGGTAGCCATCTATCTGTTGCTATCGAGGTATCAGGAAGCAAATTGGTTATCGATTTAACTCAGGCGCCTATTCAGAGCCCTCTGCCTATCAACCTCTCTAAAGATGGCACCATGTTGGCGTGTCAGATGGCTCTGATGGGCTTGATTGGTGACCGTCAGCTTGCGAATGGGGGCTGTTTCAGAGTGTTGGATGTCAAAACTCGTTCGGGATCCATCTATGATGTGCAAGCGCCAGGGCCCTGTGGGATCTATTTTGAAACCATGATCCGCCTTAATGATCTTATCTGGCGTTGCTTGGCAGAAAAAGTCACCGACACCCTGCCCAGTGGTAACTTCTCTTCAATTTGCGCCACCATTATGGGAGGAAAGCACCCTGATACAGGACTGCACTACTCCATTATTGAGCCCGAAATTGGTGGTTGGGGAGCCGGAGATGGCTTTGATGGTGCCAATGCTATGTTTTGCGCCATGCATGGCGATACGTTTAACTGCCCAGCAGAAATTGCTGAAACTCGCTACGGCGTGACCGTAGGACAAGTGGCGTTGAATGATGAAGATGCTGGGGCGGGTGAGTATCGAGGTGGCAAAGGCGTGGTGATTGATTATGTTATTCGCTCCGATAATAGCTTCCTCACCTGTGCGTACACACGTAATAAAATAGCTCCATGGGGGCTTAACAAAGGTGAGGACGGTAGCGTAAACCGAGTTGAGGTTATCCGCACCAATGGTGAGATTGAGGTACATGCGATGGCGTCTGAAGTGACCCTTGATACAGATGATATTGTGCGGGTCATTACGGCAAATGGTGCAGGTTTTGGGGATCCGAAAAAGCGCAAAACAGCGGCGTTAGTGGATGATATAAATAATGGCTACGTCAGCCTTGAGTACGCCAAAGCTAAGTATGGATTCGATGTCACTCATGGAGGAAGTTATGAATAACCAAAGTAAAATTCGCATTCGCTGGCTCAATCCTATTGCTCAATCTCATTATGATGAACCTATGGGAATGGCATTAAAGCAGGTTGCAAATGAAGGTACTGAGGTTGAAGTTGTCTCGCTTCAATCAGAAGCCAAGATGGATAACTTGGAATACCGTTTTTATGAATCACTCGTAATAGGCGATGTGGTGAAAGTTGCTAAGGAGGGAGATGTGAATGGCGTCGATGCCATGGTGATTGGTTGTTTCTACGATCTGGCTTTGGAGGATTGCCGCGAGATCTGCCAAAACACTTTGGTTGTCGCTCCCTGTCAGGCGAGTATGCAAGTTGCAGCTAATATTGCCAATAAGTTCTCTGTGATTGTGGGTCAGGTAAAGTGGATTGAACAGATGACAGAGAGGGCTGAACGCTACGGGTATGGGGGGTATTTAGCTTCTATGCGCTCAATTGATATGAGTGCAAATTCATTGCAGTGTGATACTCAAGTGACAACCGATCGTATTATTGAGGCAGGAAGGTTGGCGATAGAGGAAGATCATGCTGAGGCGTTAATTTTAGGCTGTACCTGTAACTTTGGCCTGTATGAAAAAGTGCAGCAGGAGTTAGGCGTTCCTGTCATCGACCCGTTAATCGCAGCGCTAAAACAGGCTGAGATGCTGGCATCAATGAAGCATGCTTTTAATTTGGCTCCGAGTAATAAGTGGAGTTGTGAGCCGCCTTCTGAGAGTGAGATGCTTAAATTTGGGTTGCACAGCCTAACAGAGTCGATAGGAAACCGTTTTTTAATAAGTTAGCTGTTAGCACAGGGAGGTGTTAACTCTTGAGTGACATTGATATCTAAATATTATATTAACTCAGCCCCAGATTAGAAGGTACAGGACACCCTACACCTGTCTCTACTATTATCCAGGGGCCTTTTTATGAACATCTTTAGAGCGACTTTTAGGGGATAAGGTTTTTCTCTGTTAGCATGTTTAGCAGAACAAGAATAATTTAACCCTTTAGGTACCGATTTGGACATTGAGATCTCTAAACAGAAGAAAGCGTTTTTGCGCAAACTCTACCTTGCACATCATATCGACAGTGAACAACATAATCTGCTCTCATTAAATAAGTTAACAGGTATGCCTAGACGAACGCTGCAAGATGCCATCGCCGTATTGGGTGACATAGGTATCGAGTGCCGTTTTATTCAAGATGGTGAGCGCAATAACTCTGGCTACTACCGCATCATAACTTGGGGGCCTATCAGCAGTGCTTGGGTTGATACTCACCTAAGCGAGATCACTGAGATTTTAGCATAAGCTATTTAGCTATAGCCTCTAGTCTCTATTAAGCTCCTCTTAAGTAATCTCTGCTAGATTCGATCGGCTGTGGTGCTTATGGCTAACAGGTATAATCACCTTTACCCAACTTGAATTGCCACTCCATCATCCATACATAAACAAACAAACCTTATACATGCTAGGAGAATGTCGTGCTGGCAAATGTTTCTGGATTACAGAGCAAGCTTAAGTTGATTGATAACAGTAAGGCCTTTCAGGGCTTTGTTATTTTTGTGATTATCGTTTCTGCGCTCTCAATTGGTGCCCACACCTATCATCTTCCGACTTGGATGGAGCAGAGCTTAGTAGTGTTAGACGTGGGGATCACGGTATTTTTTGCGATTGAGATTGTTATCCGTTTTTTGGCCAGCGATGGACCGAAAAAGTTTTTCAGTAACGGCTGGAACATCTTCGATACCTTGATTGTTATCGGCAGTCTAATTCCAGCAGGTGGCGCGGGTATTTTGATTGCACGACTGCTGCGTATCTTTAGGGTGCTGCGTCTGGTGTCGATGATCCCTGAGCTGCGAATGTTGGTCAATGCACTGCTTAAAGCGATCCCTCGTATGGGTTATATCGCCCTGCTGATGTTTGTGATCTTCTACATTTATGGCGCGATTGGTAGCATGTTGTTCGCTCATATCAATGACTTTCTTTGGGGCGATGTGTCGGTTGCCATGTTAACCCTGTTTAGGGTATCAACCTTCGAATCATGGACCTCGGTTATGTATGAGACCATGGCGGTGTATCCCCTAAGTTGGCTCTATTACTTAAGCTTTATCTTCCTGACAGCATTTGTGTTTTTAAACATGATGGTGGGTGCAGTGCTGGATGTGATGACCCAAGAAACTCAGGCTATGCGTGAAGAGGAGGCCGATGAGTCGCTTGAAGTGGATAAACCTGCTAGTGCTGCCGATGTGGCTGAGCTTAAGGCCCAGATAGCTGAGCTGAAAGGGATGCTGATGCAAAAGGCGGGGTAGACTCCCTGTTGCGAGTTACGGGTTATGAGTTTCGAGCTACGAGTTGAACAGATAAGCTCGTAGCTTGATACTTCCCGTTTTTAACGGGTAAGGTAGAAGCCAATAAATCCAGCCCAGCTCAATAGCAGTAGTCCCCAAGGCAGGTATTGAGTGGTGGAGCTGGTGCTTGGTTCTTCCTCTGTATTGGCTTCACTTTTATCGGCATTGGCGCGCGCTTTTGCCTTGATATCTTGCTTGCGAGCCTTGTCTCTGTCACGAGCTTTACTCTTGTGCTGCTTCTTATATTCAGCTATCCCTTTTTCGATACCAGCAGCAATCAGCTTAGTCTGCTCTTTGGTCTGTCCCGGCTTTTGAGTCGCTTTAGCCACCTTCATGGCTTCGTTTTGAGTTTCGTTTGAGATTGTTTTTGCCATCATTCATATTTACTTAAGCGCGAATGGCAAAGACTATATCGAAAATCCTTGGTGAGGTACATGCCCTTAAAATAGCAAAGGTGTTTCACATCCTGGGGCGTTAACTATCTGAGGTTCATATTGCCAGACCTGTTTGATAGTCTGTGGTGTTAAGGTGGTTCTTGCTGGCCCCTGACTTACAATTTGGCCACGTTCAAGGATCACTAAGTTATCGCCGTAGCGTGAGGCTTGGTTAAGGTCGTGTAGCACCACAACCACAGCATAGTTGTGCTGGTGGGCCAACTCTTTTGCTAAAGATAGGACTCTGTGTTGTTGGGCGAGATCTAATGCGGAAGTGGGCTCATCTAAGAGTAATACTGGCGGTCTTTGTGCTTGCTGGAGTTGGGTGAGCACTCGAGCCAGTTGCACCCTCTGTTTTTCACCGCCTGAGAGTGTTGGGTAGCTTCTGTATTTTAAAGAGGTTAGCGCTAACCTGCTGAGCTGCTCGTCTACCAATTCCATCCCCTGTTTACTGCTTAAGGTCAGTGGATAGAGACCCATGGCCACGACCTCATGAACCGCAAAGGGAAAGGTGAGGCTGGCATGTTGTGGTAGAACAGCGAGATGCTTGGCTAATTCAAGACGATCAAAATCCTGCAGCGGTCGATCATTTAAGGTTATTTTTCCCGCATCGAGTTGCACCTCTTGGCTGAGGCTTTTAAGTAAGGTGGACTTGCCTGCACCGTTAGGGCCAAGTAACGCGGTGACTTTGCCAGATGGAATATGCAGATTGATATTGGTGAGTACTGGCTTGTGATTAATTCTGACTGAAACATGCTTGATATCTATCATGGTTGTTAAGCTCCTAAATCAGCCTGTTTTTCTGCTTTAGCAGCATAAAAATAAAGAAAGGCGCACCGAGCATAGCCGTAACTAAACCAACTGGCAGCTCTGAGGGAGCGACCAATGATCGGGCTCCCACATCGGCTAAAGCTAAGATGATGGCACCGAGTACGGCGCTAATAGGTAGTAGACGCTTATGATCTGGGCCGATAATCATGCGGACTATATGGGGCACCACCAGACCGATAAAGCCGATAATCCCTGTGGCGGCAACGGATATCCCAACGCCAACAGCGCACAGAAAAATAAGCTTAAACTTTAATTTATCTACCTCGACCCCTAAATGGCGTGCCTCTGCCTCACCTAACAGTAGGGCGTTTAATGCTTTAGAGGAGCGATAGAACTGCCAGCTAATCAGCAGGAGTGCCAGCAGGCTTAAGGTGACATATTGCCACTGCGCCCCAGCAATAGATCCCATCTGCCACAGTGTTAGATCCCTAAGTGCCATGTCATCAGCCAAGTAGGTTAGCAAGCCGATACCAGCCCCTGCTAAGGCTGCAATAGCGACACCGGAAAGTAGTAAAAGGACGACAGAGGTTCCCGATGAACTACTTGCTAAACGATAAACCACCAGTGTCGTAATTAGGCCTGCAATAAATGCCCCAAAAGCGACTGAATACTCACCACTTCCAGGGAAAAGCACGATACAAATAGCGGCCCCAAGAGCAGCGCCAGATGAAACGCCTATGATCCCGGGATCTGCCAAAGGGTTGCGAAACAACCCCTGCATCACGGCGCCACATTGAGCTAGCGTTGCTCCGACAGTCATGGCCAGCAGTGTCCTAGGAAGGCGAACGTTATTAATGACGAGCTGCTCGTGGGGAGCGACAGCGCCAAGCTCTAAATGTGTCGCCCAGTTCAGCACCGCATTGAAGCTGGTTAAGGGGGCTATCTGTAGCGGCCCTGTCACAATCGATAGTAGGCAAGTGATCACTAAAAAAGTAAGGATACTAGGCCAAAGCCAGGCGCGATTTTCCATAGGAGTTATCTTTCTCTAAAGTTTGCTGTATTTGAGATCGACTAATACTTCTGTATCTCAATAAGGCTGCTTGCTAACTTATCAGCGGCTTCGAGTGAGCTTAGCCCTAAACCGCCGAGCAGTGCCTGTGCCTTTAAGGTATGGATCATCTTATGTTCACCCGCTGGAGTGTGGATAAGCAGCGGCATCTGTTTTAAGACCTTATCTGGCGCGCTCTGCTCCTCACTCTCTGAGCGGCTTGAAATTAAGATAAGATCCGGCTGAAGCGCTAGTACTCCCTCTTGAGAGAGGCTTTTGTAGCCAACAAAGTCAGCGATGTTTTTTCCTCCAGCGAGTTTAATGATGGTATCGGCAGCAGTTCCTTCGCCGCCAACACGTACGGGTCTGTCATCTTGCAGCAACATAAACAGGATAGAGGGAACCTTGTCGGAACCTGTAATACTCACTCTTTTTTGCTTAATTGAGTCGAAGGATTGGGCAACACGAAATTTCAGTGTTTCAGCCTGCTTCTGCCTGTCTAGCAGTTCACCTAGCTTATTAATATTACTCAGTAGTTGCTCTGCAGTTTCCGCCCCTGCAAGTTTTACGACTTTAATATCGGCGCCTTCTAGTACCTCTAAGGTCGTTTCCGGTCCCATGGCATCGCTTCCCAAGACCAAGTCAGGCTCTAAGGCTAAAATACCTTCAGCTGATAGCATTCTGTGATAACCCAATTTCTCTACCGAGCTCAATGTTTCAGGAAGTTGACTGGTGGAGTCGACTGCAACCAGCTCATCGCCAGCATCGAGTGCAATGACCAGTTCTGTCATACCAGCCCCAGCACTGACTAGGCGAGTGACTTCATTGTGATGCTCAGCATCATGTGCCGAAATGCCAGCTGACAGTCCAGCCCAAAGTAGGGTCGTGGCCACTATTTTTGGCGGAATAAACCCATTTAGTTTTGTCTTGTTTAACATGATATCTCTCCAAATCGATAGATGTGTTGAGGGAACTGTTGGTTACTGTTCCATCAAAATTTGAGTATTGGTTATCTGCTGCCTCTGCAGCAGTGAAAGTAAAGTCATTAAAGGTTGAACTGGCGCAGTTTTGTCAGCGGCAATAATCACCTTGGCCTCGCTCTGTTGCTGATACTGTTTGATAAAGGCGTGTTCGAACTCAGTAAACTGCTCAAAGGCTATTCCGTCGAGTGCCCAGTGAGGCTCTGAAGCCAGAACATTAATCGTGATATTTTCAACTTGATCTATCGGGGTTAGTTCAGCGCTGGACTCTGTGGGAACATCCACTGGCAGACTAAGCAGTTGAGTATTCGCCGTGAGCAGCAAGAAGACTAAAACGATAAAGATAATGTCGATTAGAGGCGTGAGATCTAGTCCAGAAATCGTGTTATTTCCTTCATTTTGAACTTCTATCATGGTGTGGTGCTCTCAGGCCTGTTTTCCTGAATCTTGTCTAAACTGGTTTGTGTCATTATCTGTTGGTGGCCGGCAGCTTCTTGACCTATTTTCATGGCTTGATCAAAACCGTCCAACCAGAGATTAAGCTGGTTAAGTCCGTGGGCGATACTACTGCAGCGCTGTTCTGCCCAGAGGGTGAACAGGTGAGCTAAGGTGATTGCTGGCACGGCGATGATAAGTCCTGCCGCAGTGGTGTTCATGGCTAATCCTAGCCCGGATGCGAGTTGGGCTGGCGTTACTGGGCCTTGCGATAATCCAAGTTGGTTAAACATCTCTATCAGTCCAAGCACAGTTCCCAATAATCCAAGTAGGGGAGTGATGATCCCCATCACCTGTAGTACTTTTAGCCCCGATTGCAGTTTTCCACGCTGTTTTAGCAGCCACAGATTGATGATCTCTTCGCGCATCTCGCGGCTCTGATCTCTGTGGGTGAGCAGAAGGTAGCTGCCTTTAGCCAACATGCTGTTGCCTCTGCTTAGTTGGGTTAATAGCTGCTGACACTGCTCCGAAGTAGCGCTACTTGTTCCCTCTCTAAGCTTAGTTAGCCAAGTATCACGTTTAGGTAGCTCAAACAGCATAAGGGCTAGCCGCTCCAAGATGATCATCAAGGTGATGAAGGCGCAGATAAACAGTGGCCAAGTGAGATAACCTAACTGTTCACTCAGAGTGTGATAAAGCGAGTGGGGCATGGGGTGTTCCTTGATGATATGACTAATCTTCAGCTTATTTAGTTAAGGGCAAATTTAACCGGCACTCTCACGGTATAGGCGTAGGCTGTTTGTGGTGATGGAGCCGCGAATTGCCAGCTCTTTACTGCGCTCAAAGCAGCCCTGTCTAGCAGGTTAAAACCTGAACTGTTGATCAAGGTGAGGGAGAGTTGCTCTCCTATTTGGTTAAACATCACTTCGATAGTTGCAGTTCCTTCAAATCCCCGTTTTCTGGCCAGTTTAGGATAACTGGGTCGTGATGGAGGCACCGAAAAAGTGGGGCGGCTCAGGGCGATACTGGTTTGTGATACTCCCTGTTTCGCCTGAACCTCGACTTGTTCGGGGGCTAAGTTTGCTTTGGAGGCTGTATCAGCCATTAATGTTTCTGTGTCAGCTTGTTGATTAAGCTCTGTTATTTTGCTTTTCGGTTTAGTTTGTGGGGCTGAATTGTTATCGAGACTCTTCTGTTCAACCTGTTTTTTATGTTTAGCGACTTGATGCTCCACTGTTTTCGGTGCACTGGGTTTACTCTTTAGCTCGGGTGTTGTGCTTATCTCGGCTGTTTGATCCACCTTTTTCTCTACAGGCTTACTATCTGCAGTTTGTGATGCCTGAGCGGCTGGGGTTGAGAGTGCTAGGCTCACACTTTGTAGTGATCCCATCGCTACTCCAGCTGGAAGCTGTGATGGTTTTCCTTGCGATGCAATGACCCCGCCCTGAATGAGGGCTGTTAAACAGGCAAAGGTAAAATATCGTTTAGGTGTCATGTTTGCTGGGCTTCTTTGTTTATTACCCATCCAAGATATACGAATAAAAATAAGATCGCAAATGATAATGATTTTCATTTGATCTATTTTTTACTCTCAGGTAGAGTGCCAAAAATAGACCTTATAACCACATATACCTTACATATAACTGCATAAAACTGAGAACTTGAAAATGAAGATGATGACCAAGAAGCCTGTTGTGGTTGCGCTAACCATGGCTTTTAGCTCAACTGCTTACGCTCAACAAATTGAACAAGTAACTGAATTTGATGAAGTATTAGTGACTGCTACTCGAATTGCCGAAAAGGCATCTCAGAGTAGCCGCAGCGTTGCAGTTGTCGATGAAGAGGAGCTACAAGAGGAGCAACCTGCATCTGTGGCTGAAGCACTGCGCAATGAAGCCAATGTCACTGTGAGTAATGGTCCCCGAGCCTCGTCACAAGGGGTTGAGATCCGAGGCTTGGGGGGGCAGCGAGTTCTGCAGACTATAGATGGTGCCAGACAAAATACAGCCTCTGGGCACAGAGGAACCTATTTTATGGATCCTGAGCTCCTAAGCTCGGTTGAGGTGGTTCGCGGCCCAGCCAGTAGCTTGTGGGGGAGTGGTGCTATTGGTGGTGTGGTAGCGCAAAATACCAAGTCAGCTAAAGAGATGCTCGATGAAGGCGAAAGTTTTGGAGGTTACCTTAAACAAGGTTATGAAACTAACGGCGATAATGTAAAAACCAGTGGCGCCATTTATGGGATCGCCGATAGCTTCGATTGGTTGATTAATGGGAGCTATAACGACAGTAATAATATCAAGATAGGTCGAGACCAAACATTAGCAAATAGCGCTTCACAAAGAAGCAGTGGCTTGATGAAGTTTGGTTGGGAGCCAAGTGATGAACAGCGTCTACAGTTCTCGGCTCGATTCTCAGATACCGATGAGTTGGTGCCTAGTAATCCTGCGGCAGAAGTGGGCAGATCTGTCCCGCTTGTTAAGCGTAAGACGAAAGATAAAAACTTCACCTTAGAGCACAGCTTTAACTCTGGCGGTAATCCTTATTTGGATATCAAGAGTACGCTCTACTGGAACAGCACAGATTATGATGAAGACAGAGTCACTAAGGGTCAAATCGATAGCACCGAATATGAGACCTTAGGTTTTAGTATTAACAACAGTTCTATCTTTGGCGACACAACATTGACCTATGGTGTCGATGGTTATCAGGACAAGATAAAAACAGTCAGAGATGATGCCGGCCAAGTGGGGCAGCGCCCAGGTGATATTGATGGTGAAACATCAGTTTGGGGCGCGTTTGCTAAGGCTCAGGTGACACTGACAGACTCACTGTCGTTAGAGCCAGCACTTAGATACGACACTTTTGAAAATGAAAGCAAAACGTTGTCAAAATCTTCAGATGACACTGCATGGTCTCCCTCTTTAGGTCTCGTGTGGAATACCAGTTCTTGGCTAACTCTTAGTGCGCGTTACGATGAGGCTTTTCGTGCGCCGAGTTTTGAGGAGATGTACTCCACAGGCACTCACTACTGCATTCCGCCAATTCCAGGCTTTCTGCCCGGTGGCTTATGTAACACCTTCGAGATCAATCCCGATCTAAAGGCTGAAAAGGCGAAGAATAAAGAGCTGAAAGCGGATCTTCATTTCACCGATTTAGCGGGTAATGATGAGCTAGGGATCACCCTTAACGTCTTTAGAAATGATGTGGACGACTTTATTGAGCAATCGGTATCGAACCCGCTTATGGGTATTCCAGGGCTCGAGCAAACAACCTCTTGGAATAATGTCGACGAAGCTCGTCTTACTGGGTTTGAGTTTAAGACGCGTTACCGCTTTAACCAGACTCGTCTGACACTTGATTACGGCCAGACAGAGGGGAAAGATAAGCGCTCTGATGAGTACTTAAGCAATATTCCAGCTAAGAAGTTTGGCGTAGATCTCTCGCAGGGGATCATGGAGGGAGATATGAAGCTTGGGACACGTGTTACCCATGTGGCCCAGCAAGATCAACTACCAAGCGAGAACAAGCAAGATTACGATTCATATACGTTGTGGGATGTTTACTTAGCATGGGAGCCTGCTATGGGAACATTTGAAGGTCTTCGTGTCGATTTTGCCATTGAAAATATCGGTGATGAGGAGTATCGCCAAGCATGGCAGACCCTCTATGAGCAAGGTCGAAACATGAAGCTCTCCGCCCGTTACCGTTTCTAACATGGTCTATACCCAAGCTACCTCAAGATGCTCGTTTCAGAGCTCCCGTAGGATAGCTGAACAAGGCAGTGATTGAGGATAATGGTTATTCCCTTGTTGATATCTATATATAAGTTTACAGGAGCGGATCGGATAGTAGAGGTCAGGCTTTGCTATCCGATTTTAGCTTCAAAAATAGGGAGTCAATTGATGCAGCCCAGTAATGATGTGATACGTGAGTATTTCGACAGTCACCCCAATGCGATGCCAAGCCAGGCCGCTGCCGAACTTGGCACTTCAGAGCTGGTGGTTGTATCCGCCCTGCCCGAAGATCAGGTCTGTCTATTTCCATTGGCGGATAAAGATGAGCTGCTTTCCTGTCTGCCTCACTGGGGGCCGATGACCACCATCGTCTCAGTCTCTGGCAGTATTTTTGAGTTTAAGGGGGATTTCCCACAGGGGAAATATGCCTATGGCTATTACAACTTGATCACTCAAGGTAATGGTCTGCACGGTCATCTGAGTCTTGATGGCCTCACAGCTATTGCGCTGGTGAGCCGTCCATTTCGAGGAAAGGAGAGTCACTCAATCAACTTCTTTGGCAGTGAAGGGGAGATGATCTTTAAGGTGTATTTAGGGCGAGATAGTAACCGAGTTCTCCTTCCTGAGCAGGTGACTCGTTTTAATGCATTGAAGGAGCGAGCCATTGCGGCTTAGCTTTACAAAATAGCGCAGGAGAGAAAATTATGTCACAAGAGCTGAAAAGTAGTGAGAGTGGAGTGTCTACTCAAGAGAAAAACCAGCGATTAAGGGAGAGACTGCTGCCAGAGATAGAGAGCTTTAAAGCTGAGCGCTCGACGCTACAGTTAGCGACTCAAAATAAAGCGGGTGTGCCTAACGCAAGCTATGCCCCCTTTGCACTGGCCGATGACGGCTTTTATATACTGGTCAGTGAGTTAGCTCGACATGGTGTAAATCTCAAAGAATCTTCAATGGTCTCTGTGATGTTACTTGAAGATGAGACGGAGGCTAAAAGCGTCTTCGCCCGTAAGCGACTCACTTTCGATGCTGTGGCTGAGCTAGTGGCAAGAGATAGTCTAGGATTCGACAAAGGGGTGGAAGCACTCTCAGCACGATTTGGTGAGATGATAGATAACCTAGCTAAATTGAGTGATTTTAATCTATTTAAATTAAATCCTCAGCAGGGGCTCTATGTGAAGGGCTTTGGTCAAGCGTTTAGCCTGACAGGTTCTGAACTGCTAGATGTAAATTGGAAGCGCGATGGCCACCATGGCGCTCCTGCCAAGTCTGAGTTTACAAGCCCAACAGCAGCAATTTAAAAATAACCTTCTGATACAAACAAAACCCACGTTTATACGTGGGTTTTGTTATTCTAGCAAGATACCCTAAATGTTATTGCCCTAAGGATATAGCCTTGAGCCAAGATCTCTCCTCTGCGCCCATGAATGTAAGTTCAAATACGACAGCAAGGGCTCCAATTCACTCTGGCAGGGATAAGTCAGCTAAACGTGCGGTACTTCCCTGGATTGGCGGTTTTCTTCGTCCCTATAAAACTCGTGTTATCGCTGCCATTATATTCCTATTTATCGGCTCTCTTTCTTGGCTCTCATTAGGCCAAGGAGTGCGTTTGATGGTGGATGAAGGATTTCTGCAAGATAATGGTGAGAGGCTGAATCAGATCATCTTCCTAGTTATCGGCATCACTGCCATCAGCAGTTCAGCAGTGTTTTGTCGATTTTATCTGATGACCTGGTTGGGTGAGCGGGTGAGCGCCGATATTCGTCTAAAAGTGTATGACCATCTGCTTAAACTCTCACCGGCCTTTTATGCCAAGCTGCGTACCGGTGAGGTGATCTCCCGCTTTACTGCTGACTCAACTCTGCTGCAATCAGTCGTCGGCTCTAGCCTCTCAATGGCGCTTAGGGCAAGCGTGACCGTTATTGGCGGCATCGTGATGATGGCGATCACTAGTTTGAAGATGACTGGTTTAGTGTTGCTTGCGGTACCAGTGGTGCTAGGACCTATCTTCTTCTTTGGACGTAAGGTGCGGGATCTGTCTCGTCAGAGCCAGGATAGAGTGGGGGATCTGGGCTCCTACGTCGATGAAACCTTGCACGAGATACACACAGTACAAGCTTATACCCATGAAGCGCGGGATAGATATCTGTTTGACGACCGTGTCGAAGCTGTGATGAGTGCGGCCAGTGGCCGAATAAAATACCGCTCTATCTTAATCTCCACTGTGATGTTTCTCAGTATTTTAGCTATCTCATTGGTCACTTGGGTCGGCGCACAGGATGTGATGATTGGAGCCATTACTGGCGGCGAGCTGTCTGCATTTATGTTTTATGCTGTGATGGTGGCGGGATCGGTTGCCACCATCAGTGAAGTGATTGGTGAGATCCAAAGAGCGGCTGGTGCAGCCGAGCGCCTGATTGAGCTGGTAGAAGCCCCCGTGGATATTCCTGATGTCGAGCAGCCTTTGTTGTTACCGGCTAAGGTCACAGGTGGCCTGAAGCTAAAAGAGGTGCGTTTCGCCTATCAAAATATCCGAGAGGGTGGCGGAAAAGCAGTATTGGATGAGGAGGTGATCCGCGATTTATCACTTAATATTCAGCCCGGTGAGCGAGTCGCTTTAGTGGGGGAGAGTGGCGCAGGTAAGAGTACCCTGTTTGAGCTATTGCAGAGGTTTTACAACTTAAACAGTGGTGCAATAGAGTTAGATGGGATCGACATTGCCCAGTTAAAACTTCAAGAGCTGCGTCAGCAATATGCCCTTGTTCCCCAAGACTCAGTCATCTTCGCCATGAGTGTGCTAGAGAATGTGCGTTACGGCAGACTCGATGCCAGTGAGGAGGAGGTGATCGCAGCGTGTAAGGCCGCTCGAGCCCATGAATTTATCAGTGAGTTTAGTGATGGCTACCAGACCTATTTAGGTGAGCGGGGGGTTAGGTTATCCGGCGGGCAGAAGCAACGTGTCGCCATTGCCAGAGCCATACTTGCCGACAGGCCGATACTGCTACTCGATGAAGCCACAAGTGCGCTAGATGCCATCAGTGAGCAGCAGGTTAAGCAAGCGCTGGAAACCTTAATGGAGGGGAAGACCACGCTGATCATCGCCCACCGCCTAGCAACGGTACTCAATGCCGATAGAATTCTTGTGATGGACAAGGGAGAGCTAGTCGCAACTGGAACTCATCAAGAGTTGATGCAATCGAGTGAGCTTTATCGTGAGTTTGCGAGTTTGCAGTTGATAACAGAAACTTAGGGGCTTGTGGGATAACAAATAGGCTTAGCTTGCCGGATAACAAGCCCTTTAAATATCTTTTGATTGGTTTCATTGGGCTTAGTTTGTGTTTGATTAGCTTGTTGGGAATCATAGCTGAACTGGTATTTATTGCTTGCAGCATGCTGATGTGTAAATACTTCTATGACTCGGCGCAAGTATATCCCTATAGCCTCTACGGCAGCGTCCATGCTGTCGAAGGTCATAGCCGCATTCACACGAGGTTGTTTACCTCTTCGAAGTGGACTCTTGTTGTAACTCATTTTTGGACAGAATGTATGGTACGCCCCGTTATTGCAAATAATAAAGCAAGATAACAGGAGTTGGTTTGCGCTAATGTATTCAGAGTCTATTGAGACCTTCATTAGTCCCAGCTCTACGATGAGATCCGCGCCAGATT